>NZ_JAYRYK010000003.1:0-2048 GCF_041916975.1 Sphingosinicella sp. | reverse complement strand
ACTATCAACGCTTCACGGCTCACGAGGCCCGTCGGCGCCAGTTGCAATATATCGGCAGGCTCATGCGCAACGTCGATCCCGAGCCGATCCGCGCGGCGCTGGATGCCTTCAAGGGCGTCTCGGCCGTCGAAACGGCGCGCATGCATCGCCTCGAAAACCTGCGCGCACGTTTGATCGAAGACGAAAAGGCGCTGCACGATATCGCCGAAGCCTATCCCGGCGCCGATTTGCAGCAGATCCGCGTGCTGCGCCGCAACGCGATCAAGGAAAAAGAAGCCGGCAAGCCGCCGCGTGCGTTCCGTGAGTTGTTCCGCGTCTTGCGCGAATTGGAAACCGGCGGCGTCGACGACGACGAGGCAGAGGGTTTCGACGACGGCATCGAGGAAGAAGCATGAGCCATCCCTTGAAGATCGGCCTCGTTTCCATCAGCGACCGCGCTTCCAGCGGCGTCTATGAAGACAAGGGCATTCCGGCCTTGCAGGAATGGTTCGGTCGGGCTTTGGCGTCGTCGTGGACGATGGAGACCCGGCTGATCCCCGACGATCAGGCCAGCATCGAGGCGACCCTGATCGAATTGTGCGACGTCGCCGGCTGCCATCTGGTGCTCACCACCGGCGGCACCGGCCCGGCGCCCCGCGACGTGACGCCGGAAGCCACGCTGGCGGTGGCCCACAAGGTGATGCCCGGCTTCGGCGAGCAGATGCGTCAGATCAGTCTGGCTTTCGTCCCGACGGCGATCTTGTCGCGGCAGGTGGGTGCGATTCGCGGCCGGTCGCTGATCCTCAATCTCCCAGGCCAGCCCAAAGCCATCGCCGAAACCCTCGAAGGCTTGAAGGACGCCGACGGCAAGCAGAAGGTGCCCGGCATCTTCGCCGCAGTGCCCTACTGCATCGACCTTATCGGAGGCCCGTATGTGGAAACCAACGAGGCGGTAGTCAAGGCTTTCCGCCCGAAGTCGGCGATCCGTCCCCAGGCCTGAGCGGCCGGTCGCCGGTATCAGGCTCCGCCGATGACGGTGCGCAGGCCCGCCCGGGCAATCAATCCGAGCGCCGCACAGTTGAGCGCCACCGTCATCCAGAACACCCGCCGGAACGACGCTTTGCGGGTTTTGTGGCGATACCTGCGTTGTGCGATCAGTGCCCCTGGCCAACCGCCGATTAGTGCAAACAGGTGCAGGGTGTTCTCCGGCGTCCGCCGTCTGCCGTTCTCGGCGGAAATCTTGTCCCAGAGATACATGAGGAAGGCAACAAGACTCGCTGCGGCGTAAACGCCGAGTACCGCGAGGGGCAATGTGCCGCGCAAGCCGGCGACGCCGAGCGCGACGACGAAAAGCCCCAGTAATCCCATCGGTAGCAGGTTGTCGCCCCGCGGCGCGGCTGCGGTTGGTTTTGTGGCTTCGGCGAAGGTGACATTCTCTGCGCGGGCCCGGCCGTCGGTGCCGCGCTGTAATTCGTAGGTCAGCAGCGCATCGCCGGCAGGCCGCCGCTGGCGGGACTGAAAAGCTTTGATATGCACGAAAATCCGCTCGCCACCGTCATTCGGAGTGATGAAACCGAAGCCCTTGTCGTCGTTCCATTGGGTGAGTTTGCCTTGGTAGCGCATGGGAAATGATGGACAGACCGGCTGCCGTGGATCGATTGTTTGGGAACGTGATTTTATGACCTCGAGGGGGGCGCGGTGCCGCTCCCGCGGGAACAAAGCAAAACGCGCCGCCCATTTTCATGAGCGACGCGCTTGTTGAGGCGGTATTCAGGCGCCGTCTTATTTTGCGAATATCTTGATCACCTTGCCTTCAAAGCGCGGCTTTGGCAGGTAGCCGCCGGCCAACTGCTTGCGTCGCTCCTGCTCCCGCCACCAGGCACGCACCCCGAGCAGCGCCGCAAGGATCAGGCTGTAGATCAGCGGCTCGGTCACGTCCTTCTTCACCAGCCACCAGAAATGCACGCAGCCGAGTACGGCGATGGGGTAGATCGCGCGATGCAGGCTTTGCCAACGGCGACCGCCGAGTTTGCGGATGGCGTAGTTGCTGGAGGTGAGGGCGAGCGGTG
>NZ_JAYRYK010000002.1:0-5097 GCF_041916975.1 Sphingosinicella sp. | reverse complement strand
TGGTGTGGGAAATGTCGAAACACTCGATGCGGTTCGGCGTGTCGAGCAGATCGAGGGCGTCGCGCAGGGCTTCGAGGCGCGCTTCGCCGCGGGACGATTCCTGTTCGCGGGCGAGCAGCGCCAGCCCCGCGTTGTTCTCGGCCATGCCCATCCAGGCGCGTTCGTTCTCGAAGCGGGCAGCGACGACCGGCACCTTGCCTTCGACGATCTCGTCCAGCGCCTCCTTGATGGTCGCGGGATCGAGATTGACGAGGATCTTGGTGGGCAAAGGATGATCGAGGTAATGCTGCTCGACGAAGGCCAGCAGCGCGTCGAGCGGGGCGCAGCCCTTGGCATTGCTCGGGAACAGCGGCCGGTCGCCAAGGTGACGCCCAGCCCGGATCATCGCCAGGTTGACGCACACCGTGCCGCCCCGCTCCACTGCGGCGAGCACGTCCACATCCTCGCCCTTCGCACTTTCGACAAACTGCTTGTGGAGCACGGCCTGCAGGTTGCGGATCTGGTCGCGATAGACGGCGGCCTTCTCGAAGGCCAGCTCGTCGGACGCCGCCTGCATGCGCTGCGACAGATCGTCCACCACGTCGCTATGGCGGCCGCTGAGAAACAGGCTGGCCAATTGAACGTCGGCAGCGTAGGCATCTTTGTCGATCAGCCCGACGCAGGGTCCGGTGCAGCGCTGAATCTGATGCAGCAGGCACGGCCGCGAACGGTTGCTGAAGGTGGTGTCCTCGCAGGTGCGCAGACGGAAGATCTTCTGCATCAGATGCAGGGTTTCGCGCACCGCCCAACTGTTGGGAAACGGCCCGAAGTAGCGCACGCCCTTACGGAAAGCGCCGCGGTGATAGTAGATCTGCGGAAAATCCCCGCCGGAGAGCGCAATGTAGGGGTAAGACTTGTCGTCCCGAAACAGGATGTTGTATTTCGGACCAAGGCTCTTGATGAGATTGTTTTCGAGGATCAGCGCCTCGGCCTCGGAGCGGGTGGCGGTGGTATCCACGCGCACCACCTGCCCGACCATGATCGCGATGCGCGGACTGAGTTGGGTGCGCTGGAAATAGGACGACACCCGCCGCTTGAGGTTCTTGGCCTTGCCAACGTAAAGCACCACCTCGCCTTCGCCGATCATGCGATAGACGCCCGGCTCCTCGGTGAGGGAGCGCAGGAAGGCCTTGGCGTCGAAGCTCATGCGGACATCGACTCAGCCCAGCGCCAACACACTGTCGCGGGCGGCGCAGTACGGCGCCCAGCCAGCGAGGGTTTGCGGATCGGCGGGAGCGCTGCCGGGGCGCGGACGCAGGGCAGCGATGCGGGCACTGCTGTCGCCGCTCACCGCCGGGCGCCAACGGTCGAGGAGCTGTACCGCGAAGTCGGGACGGTTACATACCAGCACCATGTCACAGCCGGCGCCATGCGCCGCTTCGGCGCGGGCCACGATGTCGCCGGCAACGCTGGCCCCTTCCATGGTCAGATCGTCGCTGAAGACAACCCCCTGAAAACCGAGCTTGCCGCGCAGCACCTGTTGCAGCCAGAACGGCGAAAACCCGGCCGGACGCGGGTCGATGTTCTCGAAGATCACATGGGCCGGCATCACCCCGCCCAGCTCGCCGGCAAGCCGGCGGAAAGGCTGGATGTCCTCGGCCCACACGGCGTCGAAAACGCGGCCGTCGACCGGAATGGCCACATGGGAATCCGCCTCGACGGCACCGTGACCGGGAAAGTGCTTGCCCACTGCGCGCATCCCCGCATCGCCCAGACCGGCGACAACGGCGCGGGCCAGTTCGGTGGCGACCTGCGGATCGCGGTGGAAGGCGCGGTCGCCGATCACCGAACTCACCCCGTAGTCGAGATCGAGCACCGGCGCGTAGCTCAGATCGACACCGTGGGCACGCAGCTCGGCCGCCAGTACGAACCCGGCGTGACGGGCGCCGGCCTTGGCGGCGTCGACGTCGGCTTCCCAGGCGGCACCGAACCGGCGCATCGCCGGCAAGCGCGTGAATCCGTTGCGAAAACGCTGGACGCGACCGCCTTCGTGATCGACGGAAATCAGCACCTCGGGCCGCGCCGCGCGGATCGCCGCGGTCAGCGCCCGCAGTTGCGCCGGCTCAGCGTAGTTGCGGGCGAACAGAATCACGCCGCCAACCAGCGGGTGCTGCAGGATTTCGCGCTCTTCGGCGGTGACTTCGTAGGCAGCCACGTCGAGCATGACCGGACCGGGTTGGGCGTGGGATGGCTTCATGGTTTTTCGATGACGGCAAAGGCGACGACGTAGTCGACTTCGTCGGACAGGCTGAGGTGGGCGACATAGCCGCGCGCTTGCATATAGGCCGCCAGCGCGGGCGAAAACTCGAACAGCGGTTTGCCGAGGGCATCGTGGCCGACCCGCACGGCATGCAGCGTGGCCGGTGCGGCAACGCCGGTGCCGAGCGCTTTGCCGAAGGCTTCCTTGGCCGCGAAACGCTTGGCGAGCAGACGGGCCGGATCGCGGGCCGCCTCGAAAGCCGACCGCTCGGATTGGTCCAGAATGCGTTCGGCAAAGCGGGCACCGTGGCGCGTCAGGGCGTCGTCGAGGCGCGCCACCTTCACGATGTCGGTGCCTACGCCGTGGATCACGCCTTCAACCCGCGATCGGCGGCTTCGCGCATCAGGCGCTTCATCTCCTTCACGGCCTCGCGCAGGCCGGTAAACACCGAGCGGCTGACGATGGAGTGACCGATATGCAGCTCGCGGATGCCCGGCAGGCGGGCGATGGGCTGGACGTTGTAGTAATTGAGCGCGTGGCCGGCATTGAAGCGCAGCCCAAGACCACGGATCGCCTCGCCGGCGCGGGCGACCTTTTCGATTTCGACGATCACGGCCGGGCTTTCGGCATCGCGGCCAGTGGCATGGAAAGCGTGGGCGTAAGGCCCGGTATGGATTTCGCAAACCTTTGCACCGATGCGTGCGGCAGCCTCCACCTGGGCGATCTCGGCATCGATGAAGACGCTGACCATGATGCCCACGTCGGCGAGACGCGCCACGGCACTTTTGAGGCGTGCTTCCTGGGAAACGATGTCGAGGCCGCCTTCGGTGGTGACTTCATGGCGGCCTTCCGGCACGAACATGGCCATTTCGGGCTTGAGCCCGCAGGCGATGCCGACCATCTCGTCGGTGGCGGCCATCTCGAGGTTGAGCTTGATCTGGGTGAGATCGCGCAGGCGGCGCACGTCCTCATCCTGGATGTGGCGGCGATCCTCGCGCAAATGCACAGTGATCCCGTCGGCACCGCCGAGATGCGCTTCGACGGCAGCCCATACGGGGTCCGGTTCCCAAGTGCGACGGGCTTGGCGCAGGGTGGCCACGTGGTCGATATTGACGCCGAGTTCGATCAAGACGGTTCTCCGGGAAAAGCAAACAATTCGGTAAAGACGCGGCGGGACTGGAGCACCTGTCCGCCGAGGTAATGCTGGATGAGCCGACGCATCAGAGCCTTGCTCTGGACCACGGTTTCCGGTTCGCGGAAATCGCCCGACGCCATGTCGAGAAGGGTCTTGCCGGTAACCACCGCCGCGTCGTCGTCGCTGCGCCCATCGATGGATACCGGACCGCGCTCGATTATATAAGCGTAGCGCGCATCGCCCCGGACCGGCTCGCCGTCGGCATCCACATCCAGCGACAGGCCGTAGCCGAGCTCTTTCAACAAGGCCAGCTCGAAGCGACGCAACACGACTTCCTGGGATTCGCCCGCGGCGAGCGCCCGCAAGGTGTCGCCGTAAGCCCGATGCAGACGGGGGTGTGCGTCCTCCCGCGGCATCAAGCGCATCAGCAGCTCATTGGCATAATAGGCGCACAGTAGCGCCTGCCCGGCAAGCAGCGGCTGGCCACCCATCCACTCGGCACGGACGAGGGTTTTCATCTCGCCGCCGCCGCTCCAGTCGATCAGGAGCGGCTGAAAAGCCATCAGTACCCCGCGCAATTGCGACATGGGCCGGCGCGCGCCCTTGGCAACCAGACCGACGCGACCGTGATCCCGGCTGAAGACTTCGACGATGAGGCTGGTTTCCCGGTAGGGATAGCTGTGCAGCACGAAAGCGGGCTGCTGATCGACGCGCTGCTTGGCGGTCACAGGCTTTCCGGGTCGGACTTATTCGTAGCCAAGACTCTTGAGTGCCCGCTCGTCGTCGGCCCAGCCGCTCTTGACCTTGACCCAGACTTCGAGGAAGACCCGAGAATCGAAGAGCTTTTCCATTTCGAGGCGGGCTTCGGTGCCGATGCGCTTGAGGCGCTCGCCGCCCTTGCCAATCACCATCGCCTTATGAGCATCGCGATCGACGATGATCGCGGCGTGAATGCGGCGCAGACCGGGCTCGGCCTCGAACTTCTCGATCTCGACGGTCATGCCGTAGGGCAGCTCTTCGCCAAGCTGGCGGAACAGCTTTTCCCGCAGGAATTCAGACGCAAGAAAACGCTCGCTCCGATCGGTGATGTCGTCCGCGTCGAAGATCGGATCGCCCTCCGGCAGATAGGGCTTGGCGGCCTTGATCAGTTGATCGGTATTGCGGCCCTTTTCGGCACTGACCGGCACGATCTCGGCAAACGGGAAAACGCCGCTCATTTTCTGTAGAAAGGGCAGCATCCGCGCCTTGTCCTCGAGAAGGTCGACCTTGTTGACCACCAGGATCACCTTCCCATTGGCCGGCAGCAGCTTGAGCACCTGCTCGTCTTCCGGGCCAAACCGGCCGCTTTCGATCACGAAGAGCACCAAGTCGACGTCGGACAGCACCTGGGTCACGGTGCGATTCATCGCCCGGTTGAGGGCGTTTTTGTGGCGAGTCTGGAAACCCGGGGTATCGACGAAGACGAACTGGGAACGCCCCTCGGTCAGCACGCCGGTCACCCGATGCCGCGTGGTCTGCGCCTTGCGGGAGACGATGCTGATCTTTTGGCCGATCAAGCGGTTGAGTAGCGTGGACTTGCCCACGTTGGGGCGGCCAACGATGGCGACGAAGCCCGTGCGGAAGGGCTGGTCGGCGGGAGTGGATTCGGTCATTTCTTGGGCAGAAGTTCCAGCGCCCGCTGAGCGGACTGCTGTTCGGCAGCGCGGCGACTCACGCCGATGCC
>NZ_JAYRYK010000001.1:2475841-4178930 GCF_041916975.1 Sphingosinicella sp. | reverse complement strand
CTGTCTGTATTGGGATTGGTGTTCGGCATTTCGAACACGCCCGTCACCCCGCCCATCACTGCGGCGCGGCTTCCCGATTCGAGGTCTTCCTTGTGTTCGAGGCCGGGCTCGCGGAAGTGGACCTGCGTGTCGATGACACCGGGAAGCACCGTAAGGCCCTTGCAGTCGATCACCTCGCCCGCATCGGCGAACGATCCGAGCGCAGCGATGCTGCGCCCGCGCACCCCCACATCGGTCTGGACAAGGCCCGCAGGCGTGAAGACGTGGCCGCCCTTCAGGACGAGATCGAAGCTCTGGCTCATGGCTAGGAGCTATACCCCCTTGCGCGCGGCGCACCAGTCCCTAGCTTCAACACCATGATCGCTTATCTCGATGATCGCACCGTCCTCGTGGTGTCCGGCGAAGACGTGCGGGGCTTCCTGAACGGCCTCGTCACCAACGACGTTTCGGAAAAGACGCTGACGCATGAGACGCCGGTGTGGGCCGGGCTGCTTTCGGCGCAGGGCAAGTATCTCGCCGACATGATCCTCTACGACGGCGGCGAGGCGGGCATCTTCATCGATGTCCACAAAAGCCGCGCCGACGATCTTGCGAAGAAGCTGAGGATGTACCGGCTGCGCCGCGCCATAGACATCGCACCCTCGGGGCTGCGCGTGTTCGCGGGCTGGAAGGACAAGGCGCTGGCACACCCGCACGACCCCCGCCTCCCTGCGCTCGGCTGGCGCTGGCTCGCGGCGGGCGGCTTCGCCGACAAGACGGCCGCGGACTGGCACGCATGGCGCATCGGTATCGGCGTGCCCGACACGCCCGACTTCGAGATCGACAAGACCATGTGGCTGGAGACGAACGCCGCCGAGCTGAACGGGGTAAGCTTCTCCAAGGGCTGCTATGTCGGGCAGGAGAACACCGCGCGGATGAACTGGCGCGCAAAGGTGAACAAGCGCTTCCTGCCGGTGATGCTCGCGGAGCCCGTGGGCGAGGAGCGCACGATCATGGCCGGGGACCGCGAGGCGGGCACGCTGCGTAGCTTTGAAGGCGCGCGCGGCATCGCGTATCTTCGCGTGGAATATGCAGGTGCACTACTGACGCTCGGCGGTCATCCGGTCAGCGTGGAATGGCCGGAATGGCTGCCACGCCCGGCGGAGGGGGAGGACTGATAATGGCGAAGAAGAAACCGCAGCGGATGCGCGACGACCGCAAGCTGCTGTTCATCCTCGGCGTCTGCGGGGTGCTGCTGCTCGCGATGTTCGTGCTGATGTCGAGCTAGGATCGTCCTCTCCCTGTCAGGGAGAGGATACGGAGCCCGGCCGAAGGCCTTGGGCGGAGTTGGAGAGGGTGCTGCCCCCTCTCCCCAACCCTCTCCCCGGCGGGGAGAGGGAGCAGGTGTTACCCCAGCCGCGCCAGCGCCGCCCGCAGCCGCTCCGCCTCGGCGGATTTCTCTGCGTGGTCGGCGCGCGCTTTCTCGACCGCTTCCGGCTTCGCCTTGTCGACAAACGCCGGATTGCCGAGACGACCCGCGAGACTGTCGCGCTCCTTCTCCGCCGCCGCCGCGTTCTTTTCGAGGCGAATGCGCTCTGCGGCGAGATCGATGACGCCTTCGAGCGGGAGCACATAGGTCGCTTCATCGACGACGATCTGTGCAGCGCCGCCCGCCGGGGCCGGATCGGTCGAAACCGTCTCAATGCGCGCGAGCCGTTCGATCATCGGGCGGTTGGCATCGATCCGCGCTACCGTAGCCGGGGCGCAATCGCGCACGTGGAGCGGCAGCTTCGTGCCCGGCGGCACACCGAGTTCGGTGCGGCTGGAGCGGATTTCGGAGACGAGACGGATCAGCCAGTCGATCTCCGCCGAGGCGCTGGCATCGACCGCGCCGACATCCACCCACCTCGCGGTGATGAGATCGTGGCCGCCACGGTCGCCGAGCGCGTGCCAGAGTTCTTCGGTCACGAACGGCATCACCGGGTGGAGCATCACGAGGATCTGGTCGAGCGCCCAGCCTGCAACGGTGCGGGTTTCCTCCGCCCCTTCCCCACCTTCGCCGAGCACCGGCTTGATGAGTTCGAGATACCAGTCGCAGAAGCGGCTCCACGTGAACTGGTAGATCGCGTCCGCATAGGCATCGAAGCGCAGCTCGGCCATCGCGGTTTCGAGCGCCTGCGCGGTCGCGGCAACCTCGGCGATGATCCAGCGGTTGACGGCGAGCGAGGCGGCGGGCGCCACAATGGCTCGCGAGGCCTCGATGCCGTTCGACTGGCAGAAACGCGCGGCGTTCCACAGCTTGGTTGCGAAGTTGCGGTAGCCTTCGACCCGGCGCTCGTCCATCTTCACGTCGCGGCCCTGGCTCTCCATCGCCGCCATGAAGAAACGCAGCGCATCGGCGCCATACTTGTCGATAAGCCCGAGCGGATCGACGACGTTGCCCTTCGACTTCGACATCTTCTGGCCGTCTGCGGCGCGGACGAGGCCGTGCAGATAAAGCCGCTTCCACGGCACATCGCCCATGAAGTGCATCCCCTGCATCGCCATGCGCGCATCCCAGAAGAACAGGATGTCGAAGCCAGAGATGCAGAGGTCGTTCGGGTAGTGCTTGTTCAGCAGCGGCGCGTTGGCATCCGGCCATCCGAGCGTGGCGAACGGCCAAAGCGCGGAGGAGAACCAGGTGTCGAGGACGTCGGGATCGCGCCAGATAAACACGCGTTTCGTATATTTCTGGCCCGGCGCATCTTTGATCAGGTTTTTCGTCGCCTCTATGACGTCGGAGACCACGACAACTTCCACATCACCCATCGCTGAATAGAGATTGCGCGCTTCGTTCAGCGCAGCTTCTTCACTTTCGCCAACGAAGGCTTGGTTATCTCCAACCAGTGAATAAGAGGGGCGACCATCGGCAGTGAGCTTGGGACCATACCAAGCCGGAATCCGGTGCCCCCACCAGAGCTGGCGGGAAACGCACCACGGCTGGATATTTTCCATCCAGTTGAAGAAGGTCTTTTCCCACGTTTTGGGGACGATCTCGATGGCGCCGCTGCGGACCGCCTCGATGGGCTTTTTCGCGAGTTCCTCGGCATTCACGTACCATTGGTCGGTGAGCCACGGCTCGATGACTACGCCGCCCCGATCGCCGAAGGGGGTCTGGATCGTGCGCGGTTCGGCGTCGTTCTCGGTTTCGTTGCCGTCCTTGTCTTTCGTGACATGAAGGATGAGGAAGCCCTGTTCCTTCAGCCGCTCGACGACGAGCTTGCGGGCATCGAACCTGTCGAGACCAAGAAACTCCGCCGGAATCAGCCCGTCCGCCGTCTGCACGACCTTCGCCTCGGCATCGAACATGTTGAGCATGTTGGCGGGCTTGATGCCCGCGCGCTTGCCCACTTCGAAGTCGTTGAAGTCGTGGCCCGGCGTGATCTTTACCGCGCCCGAGCCGAGTTCGGGGTCGGCGTGTTCGTCGGCGACCACCTTGAAACGGCGGCCGGTGATCGGCTGCACGACCTCCTTGCCGATGACCGCCTTGTAGCGCGCGTCCTCCGGATGCACCGCGACCGCCATGTCGGCGAGCATGGTTTCGGGGCGCGTGGTGGCGACTTCGATGTAATCGCGGCCATCAGGCAGGCGCGCGCCGTCCGCGAGCGGGTATTTGAAGCGCCAGAAGTGGCCCTTCACCTCACGCGTTTCGACCTCGAGATCGGAAATTGCCGTCTTCAGCTTCGGGTCCCAGTTCACCAGCCGCTTGTCGCGGTAGATGAGGCCCTGATTGTAAAGGTCGACGAACACCTTCACGACCGCGCGCGTGAAGTGCGGGTCCATCGTGAACTGCTCGCGGCTCCAGTCCATCGAGCAGCCGAGGCGGCGAAGCTGGCGCGTGATCTGGCCGCCGCTTTCGGCCTTCCAGTCCCACACCTTCGCGATGAAATCTTCGCGGCTGTAGTTGGTGCGCTTGTCCTGCTTCTCTTCAAGCTGGCGCTCGACCACCATCTGCGTGGCGATGCCGGCGTGATCGGTGCCGACCACCCAGAGCGCGTCCTTGCCGCGCAGGCGCTCGTAGCGGACGACGATATCCTGCAGCGTGTTGTCGAGCGCGTGGCCGATGTGGAGGCTGCCCGTAACGTTGGGCGGCGGGTTTACGATCGTGAACGGCGCCGCATCCGGGCGCTCGGGACGGAATTTCCCGTTCTCTTCCCAGTATTTGTACCAGCGGGCCTCGATTTCGCCCGGCGCGAAGGTCTTTTCGATCGTCATGCGCGCTCCTTTGCCAGCCGCGCGGCGCGGCGGCAAGCGGGCCAGCTATACGGGAATGCTTACTTGCGCGTGATGCGGGCGATCTCGCGGGCGACCATCTGCTCGACGATCTCCGGCAGGTTGGCATCGAGCCAGCCCTTCAGCATCGGCTGAAGCATCTCGCGGACCAGACCTTCGAGGGTTTCCGGGCCAGTACCGTCGCCGCGCAGGCGCATGGAGGACAGCGCCGAGAAACTCTCAGACGCCCTCGCCTGAACAGCCTCGGAAACCGCGGACTGCGCGGCTTCGGAAAGCTCCAGCACGGCCGAAGGCTCTGCCTCGAACCGCGCGCCGGTCTCGTCGAGCGGCTCGTCCTCGTCGTCGATTTCCGGCTCCGCATCCGGCGCGCGCACGCGTTCGCCGTCATCCTCCGCGATGATGCGGCGGATCGATGCGAGGATTTCCTCCATCGTGGGTTCGGGCTTGCCTGCCATGCGTGCGATTTAGCGCCAATCGCCGGGCGTTGTCACGCGGCTACTGCTGGACGCTCGGCGGAGCCGGCGGCCCCATCGTGTCCGGCGCCTTCACCTGCGTTGCCACGGGCTGCGCATCGAAGCCCGGTGCCCAGTCCACCCAGTGGCGCTTGGCCTGCGCGGTGTAATCGTCCGGGCGGTAAAGCTCGACCGGCAGTTCGAGGTCGTCGGCCTCGGCGCGGCCCACCGTGGCGAGCAGCGCATAACCGGCAACGAACGCATCGCGTTCGGCGCGAACCAGCGTGACGCGCGCGTCGAGCAGTTCCTGCTCGGCGTTCAGCACGTCGAGGATATCGCGCGAGCCGACCTCGTTCTCGGCGCGCGTGCCTTCGAGCGCGAGTTCGTTGGCGCTGACCTGAATCTTGGCCGATTCGATCGTCGAGCGGGCGCTTTGCAGGTTTTCCCATGCCTGACGCGCGCTTTCGATCGTGTCGCGCTCGGCAGAAAGCGTGTTCTGCTCGGCCTGCGAGAAGCGTGCCTGCGCCTCACGGATGCGCGAGCCCTGCACGCCCGCCTGGAAGATCGGGAGCGTCAGCGTCGCACCGATGTTCTGCGTATAATCGATGCCGCTGGTACGGACGCCCGCACCCGCCGCCGAGAGGCCGCGGAAGTTCGTGTAACCGGCGCCGAAGGTGGCATCGACGCTGGGCAGGCGCGCACCCTTCTGCACGCGCACATCCTGACGGGCAGCTTCCTGCTCCGACTTCGCGGCGAGCATGAACGGGCTGTCGGCGAGCGCGAGGTCGATCGCCTGCTGCTGCGTGCCGGGGATGAGGCCGGGGAGCTGCGGCTGCTCAAGGTTCTCCGGCGCATGGCCGACGACGCGCTCGTAGGTCGCGCGCGCATTCGCGAGGTTGCCGAGCGCGGCGATGCTCTGGCTGCGCGCGAGCGCGAGGCGCGCGTCGCTCTGCGCAACGTCGGTGCGGGTCAGGTCGCCGACTTCGAAACGGTCGTTCGATGCCTGCAACTGGCGTTCGAGCACGCGGACCTGATTGCTCGTCAGATCCACCTCAGCCTGCAGCCGCAGCACATCCATGTAGGCGACGACGGTGTCGAAGATCGTCTGGTTCTCGACCCCGCGAAGCTGTTCGCGGCCCGCGACCTCACGACTCTTCGCGGCCTTGAGACCGGCTTGCAGGCGCCCGCCCTGATAGACGGGCTGGGTGAGCTGTACGCCGACCGTCACGAGGCGGCTCATATCGTTGAAGCGGCCGGGGCCGTTGGTTTCCTGATCGAGCGCCGCCTGCGCGCCAATGGTCGGCCGGAACGCGCCGAGCTGCTGCACGACGGTTTCGGAAACCGCCTGCTGGCCCGCGCGGGCGCCCGCGAGAACGGGGTTGTTGGCATAAGCGGCGGCCATCGCGTCGCGGAGGCTTTCCGCCGCCGCCGGCGTTGCCGCAAGCGCGGCGAGCGCCGCGCCCCCCATCAGAACGAAAAACCTGCCACCCATTCGCCCGCTCCTAGAACTCGAAGACCCGCGGCCGCTCGAAACCCTTGAGCCGCGGTGCGCCTGCTTCGAGCAGACGCGTCCAGCCGACATGACCACCCGCGACACGACCCACCGCAACGCTCGGCGCCGCGCCGCGCTCGGCGAGCACGGCCGCGATGCGTCCGCCGTCGCGGACCTGCGCGACGAGCGCGTCGGGCACATCCTCGACCTCGCCTTCAATCAGCAGCACATCATACGGCGCGCCTTCGGCGCAGCCCTCGGCGAGCGGCCCTTCGACGACGCTGACGTTCGAAACCCCGGTCTTGGAGATCGCGGAAGACGCGCGGCGCACGAGCGTCGCATCGTCCTCGACCAGCGTGACATGCGCGCAGAGCCGCGCGAGGATCGAGGCCGAATAACCCGTGGTGCCGCCAACGATGAGCGCACGCTCCGTCGGGGCTGCTTCAAGCGCAGACATCAGCAGGCAGCCGACGAGCGGCGCCGGCATCGCGCGGCCCGGCACGACCTCAAGCGCTTCATCCAGATAGGCGAGCGAGGAGAGCTCGGCGGGAACATACATCTCGCGCGGCACATATTTGATGGCGGCGATAAGATTGGGCTCGACGATACCGCTCGGGCGCAGCTGGCTGTCGATCATCGCGCTGCGCATCTTCCTGAAGTCCGGCAATTTCACGGGCTTCGCGTCCTCCTGAACCTGTTCACGGTGTTATATACGAATAACACACTAAATTGGCAAGCCGCAGGCCGCTTTGAGGCACGGCACGGCTGCATCCGGCTTTAAGAGCTTCGCGCGGCAACGCCAAGGCGGAAAGTCAGCGTCTGTCCATTCCTGTGTAGCTTCTGTCGAAAGGCAACACCGGCGTGGCATATACAGGGGCATTTACAGAGGCATTTACACTGGCCCACGCGATGGTCTAGAGAGCGCGCCTCTCGCATCGAGGCCCGATGGCGGAGTGGTTACGCAGAGGACTGCAAATCCTTGCACGCCGGTTCGATTCCGGCTCGGGCCTCCAGATTTTCCGACATTTTCAACGCACCATCCGCAAGGCAGACGCCTCGCGGTCGTGGAAACGACTTTCCATTCCATAACTCATTCAGGTTGAATTTTTCCATTCAGGATATTCAATATCCTGAATGGCGAATCGCTGATGGGATGGGAGTTCAATTCAGATGACGAAGCGCAAAATTTTTCGCTGGCTGGGGCTCGCTCCCGCCGCCCTTCTGCTCGCACACGCCGCGCCGCTGCCTGCTGTTGCAAAGGATGCTGCCGCGATCACGGCGAGCAAGGCGGCGACGGCCGGAATCGACAAGGTGATGACGGACGCAATCGCGAGCGGGAAACTGGCCGGCGGCGCGGTCGGCGTGATGAAGGACGGCAAGATCGTCTTTGTGAAGGGCTATGGATTTGCCGATCTCGAGGACGGTCAGCCGGTGAAGGCGGACACGATCTTCCGCATCGGCTCGATCACCAAGCAGTTCACGACGGCGATGCTGATGATGCTCGTGGAGCGCGGGCAGCTCTCGCTCAGCGACCCCATCAGCAAATACTTCCCCGATTTCCCGAAGGCCGACGGCATCACCGTGCGGCACCTGCTCAACCACACCTCGGGCATCCACAGCTATACCGACAAGAACTTCGCATCGCGCGGATGGCGCGCGCACGATACGAAGGAAATGATTTCCTACATCGCTGGCCAGGACAATCTCACCGATTTCGCGGTGGGCGAGGACTATCGCTACAACAATTCGGCCTATGTGCTGGCGGCCGCGATCGTCGAGAAGCTCACCGGCAAGCCCTACGGCGTTGCGCTCGAAGAGATGATCACCAAGCCGCTCGGCCTCAACGACACGGCTTACGACGACGAGCGCGCGATCATTCCGCGCCGCGCCAAAGGGTATGACCTTCTGGACGATAAACTCGCCAATCCCCTGCCCCTTTCGGTAAGCGTCGCGCACGGTGCGGGTGCGATGCGCTCGACGGCGGCAGACATGCTGCGCTGGCAGGACGCGCTCTTTTCCGGCAACGTCGTGAAGCCGGAAAGCCTTGCACTGATGATCGAACCTGCAAAGCTGAAAGACGGACGCCTGACGAGCGCGGTAAGCAAGTCTTTTCCGAGCGGCCCTCCACCGCTGGAATACGGCCTCGGCCTTGCGGTGGGCGAGCGTGACGGCCGCCGTATCGTGGGCCACGGCGGCGCCATCAACGGCTTCAATTCGGCGCTCTACACATACCCGGACGAGAAGACGGCCATCGTGCTCCTCGTCAACACGCAGGGCGGCGCGAACCAGCGCTATTATGACGTGGCGAAAGCATGGTTCAACGGCAACGGCGGAGCAAAGAAGTGAAGATGATTTCCAGTGTGCGTACCGCAGGCGCGGCCCTGCTCCTCTGCTCCGCAGCCAGCGTGCCGACGCTTGCGAAAGATGCCGCCTACGACATCGTGATCAAGGGCGGCACCATCGTCGACGGCAGTGGCCTTGCCGCCTATCCGGGCGACGTTGCGATCGCAGACGGGCATATCGTCGCGGTGGGCAATCTCGGCACAGCGAAAGCCGAGAAAACCATAGATGCCGCCGGGCTCGTCGTTGCCCCCGGCTTCATCAACATCCACAGCCATGCCGAGCCCGACGGCGTCTCGACCGCGGTCAACATGCTGACGCAGGGCGTCACGACCGAGATCATCAACGCCGACGGCGGCGGGGGCAGCGATATCGCGGCGCAGCTTCCGGAGATGGCCGCGAACGGCCTTGCCGAGAATATCGGCGCCTACGTCGGCTTCAACGCCGTGTGGCGCGATGCGATGGGCGACCGCGACCTGCGCCCGACGCCCGAGCAGATCGCATCGATGAAAGCCGCGGTCGTGAAGAACCTGAAGGCCGGCGCATGGGGCGTCTCCTCGGGTCTCGATTACCGCCCATCCTACTATGCGAAAACGGAAGAGGTAATCGACATCGTCTCCGTCGCGAAGCCGTGGCGCACCAATTTCCCCAACCACGACCGGCTGCGCCCCGAAGACAATCTCAGCTCCTTCAAGGGCATGGAGGAAACCGTTCTCATTGGCGAGAAGGCGGGCCTCGTCCCCGTCATCACGCATATCAAGAGCGCGGGCAAGGAACGCGGCAACGCACCGAAGGTGCTCGAAATGGTCTCCGCCGCAACCGCGCGCGGCGCATGGACGGCGATCGACATCTACCCGTACCTTGCCGGGCAGACGATGCTGCAGGCGTTCCTCGTCCCCGGCTGGGCGGCGGACGGCGGACGCGACGCCATGCTCGCGCGCTTCAAGGACCCGAAGCTCCGCCCGCAGCTCGTCGAGGCGGCGGAATATGCGATGGCAACGCGCCTCGGCGGCGCCGAGGGCATCGCGCTTCCCGATCTCGGCAAGCGGCTCACCGACGTCATGGCGGAGGAAAACATCGGCGCAGGCGAAGCGGTGCTCCGCACGCTGGAACGCGATCCCTTTGTTCGCGCCAACATGACGTTCGGCGACGAGAAGGACGTGATCGCCTTCCTGCAATATCCGGATACAGCCGTGGCGTGCGATTGCGGCGCCTCGATCAAGAACCGGGGTCACCCGCGCTATTTCGGCAGCTTTCCGAAGATCCTCGGCCACTATGTGCGCGACACCGGCACGATCACCATGGAAGACGCCGTCCGCAAGATGAGCGCCCTGCCCGCCGCGATCATCGGCATGGTCGATCGCGGCCACATCGCACCGGGTATGCGCGCCGACGTGATGATCTTCGATCCGAAAACCGTGCGCGACCATGCGACGTTCGATGCGCCGACGCTGCCTTCGGACGGTGTCCGCCACGTGATCGTGAATGGGGTTGCGGCGCTCGCCGATGGCGCGGCGACCGGTGCGAAATCGGGCGCGGTGCTGCTGCGCGACGCGCACATGCCAAGCCGCCCGATGACGAGCACGGCGGCGGCCCGATCCTTCACCGCGAGCGGGCAATCGCCGGACTACAGCGTGACCATCGCCGCGAAGCAGGGCGCGGGTGAACGCTTCGCCGCCGGCACGGTGAAGCTGAAGGACGTGAAATCGGGCACGGTGTGGACGGCCGAACGGCTCGGCACGGTCCAGACCGCCAAAGGCTGGGCGAGCGTCACTGCAGTGCTGAAGGACAAGGCCGGCAACCTGAAGGCTGCAACGCTGACGCTCGACCGGGCGGATGGCGGCGCCGAGGCCCCCGTGGTGACGGTGGCACTAGGAAGTGAACCGGCGGCGGTTCTGCCCGCGAAGGGTTCGGTGCAGGCCGAATAGCCCGCTGCGCGGGGCAAATTGCGGATGGAGAATCGCGTCTCAGTCGTTAGACAGGACGCGATTCTTCATAGTTCGGTTCGAGTTTTTCCGGCCTCGACACGAACATTCCGGCAGGAGCAGCCATGATTGAAGCCGAATGGTGGGATGCAGATGATTCCGCCGAACTCGCCGCGTCGGCGGCGGGCGACATCCAGTTCATCATCGAAAGCGCCATCGATGCGCGCGGGCAGGCGCTGATCGCCGTGCCCGGCAGCGGCATCGCGCTCACCGTGCTGAAAGAGGTCGCGAAGGCGAAGTTCGACTGGAAGCGCGTTACCATCGTGCCGACCGGCGACTGCCTCGTCGCGGTCGACAGTCCGCTTTCCGCTGCCGCCGCACTCGCCCGCATCTTCCTGCCCAAGGGCGCGCGTGTATTGCCGATCGGCAGCGAAAACGCCGACTACAAGGCCGCGGGACGCGCCGCCGACGCACGGCTCGAAGACCTGCAATGGCCGCCCGATCTCGTGTGGCTCGATGTCGGTGCGAACGGCGAAACCGCGGGCATCTTCCGCGGTCCCGATCTCGACGAGGCGCTGAACGGCCCGAAGGCGCGCCGCGCCATCGGCGTGATGCCCGATCCGCTGCCGAAAGATGCGCCGGTGGCGCGCGTGACGCTGACCCGCGCGGCGATCGTTTCCGCGCGCACGCTGATCGTCGCGCTCCAAGGCGACGAAGCGAAGGCCGTGCTTGAAAAGGCACTAGAAGACGGGCCGCTTTCGGACACGCCGATCGGCCGCGTCCTCGCCGAAGTCACCGTCCCGGTCGACATTCACTGGTGCCCCGCCTGACGGTGCGATGAAGATCGTCGCGGCCGATATCGGCGGCACGCACGCCCGCTTTGCGATCGCGGAGATCGCAGGCGGGCGGTGCAATCTCGGCGCGCCGGTCACGCTGAAAAGCACGGACTTTGAAGGACTCGAAGCGGCGTGGAGCACCCTTCCCGCCCGCTTCGACCATGCCCTCCCCAATGCCGCCTCCATCGCCATCGCCGCCCCCATTGAGGGCGACGTGCTCGCCTTCATCAACAACGACTGGAAAATCCGGCGCACGGGGCTCGCCGCACGATTGGGCCTCGAAAAGCTCTTACTGCTCAACGATTTCGGCGCGATGGCGCACGGCGTTGCGGCGCTGGGCCATGAATGGACCGAGCACCTGTGCGGCCCCGACGTACCGCTCCCGCTCGACCATCCCATAAGCGTGATCGGGCCGGGCACGGGCCTTGGCAGCGCCATCCTGCTCCAGCGCGCCGGGCGTGTCGAAGTGGTGGAAACCGAATCCGCGCATATCGCCTTCGCGCCGCTCGACGCCGCCGAAGAGGCGATGATGCCCGCGCTGCGCCGGATGTATGGGCGCGTTTCGAACGAGCGCCTTGTTTCCGGCCCGGGCCTCGCTGCGATCCGCGCCGCACTAGATCCCAAAGCCTCGCCGATGAACGACGCGGATCTCTGGGCTGCCGCGCTCGCGGGCAATGATGCCGCGTTCGAGCGCTTCGCGATGATCTACGGCGCCGTCGCGGGCGATATCGCGCTAGCGCACGGTGCGATGGGGGTGGCGATCGTCGGCGGACTATCGAACCGCGCGAAAACGCGGCTTCGCGCATCAGGCTTTCACGCGCGGTTCGTGGACAAGGGCCGCTATGCGGCACGGATGGAGCGGATACCCGTCAGGCTGGTGACGCATACGCACACCGGCCTTGTCGGTGCGGCGGCTGCATTCGCGCAGGACAATGCCGCTTAAACGGCCGCCATGCGGGCTTCGTGCGCTTCGGCGATGTCATCGGTGAAGCGCACGCCAAGCTCGCCATCCGCGAACCGCACGACGACACCGGACCGCACGCCCATGCGGACTGTCGTCAGCATGACCCTCTCGCCGATCGCGATCTGTTCATGCGTGGCGAGGCGGGCACCCGTCATCGACATGTCGATGACGCGCGCCGTCACCTGGCCGCGACGGTAATCCATCCTGGCCAGATAGTTCGTCGCGGCCCGCGCCGCATTCCGGTGGTTATCGGGTGCATTCGACATGCCCCGAATCTCGCACGAAAATGGTTAGCAGATCGTTGCCGATCAGCCGTAAACCTCGAAAAGGCCCGCCGCGCCCTGCCCGCCGCCGATGCACATGGTGACGACGACGTACTTCGCGCCGCGCCGCCGCCCCTCGATCAGCGCGTGGCCGGTGAGGCGTGCGCCGGACATGCCATAGGGATGCCCGACCGAAATCGCGCCGCCATCGACGTTGAACTTGTCGGGATCGATGCCGAGCTTGTCGCGGCAGTAGAGCGCCTGCACCGCAAACGCCTCGTTCAGTTCCCAGAGGCCGATATCGTCGACCGTGAGGCCGTTCTGCTTCAAAAGCTTCGGGATCGCGAACACCGGCCCGATGCCCATCTCGTCGGGCTCGACGCCCGCCACCGCCATGCCGACATAGCGGCCGAGCGGCTTCAAACCGCGGCGCTCCGCTTCCTTCGCCTCCATGACGAGCGAGGCCGAAGCGCCGTCCGAAAGCTGGCTGGCGTTGCCCGCCGTCACGTTGTGGCCGGGGCCGCGCACGGGCTGAAGGCCCTTCAAACCTTCGAGCGTCGTCTCAGGGCGGTTGCCTTCGTCCTTGGTGAGCGTCACCTCATGCTTGGTGACCTCGCCCGTCTCCTTGTTCTTCATCACCATCACGGAGGGCAGCGGCACGATCTCGTCGTCGAAGCGCCCCGCCAACTGCGCCGCCGCCGTGCGCTGCTGCGACTGGAACGCAAATTCGTCGCACACGTCGCGGCTGATGTTGTAGCGCTTGGCCACGATCTCGGCCGTGTCGATCATCGGCATATAGGCCGCCGGGTGCATCTCGAGGAGGCTCATGTCGGGCTCCACCCGCATCTTCTCGTTTTGCACCATCGAGATCGACTCGACGCCGCCGCCCACCACGATCTGCATCCCATCGACGATCACCTGCTTCGCCGCCGTCGCGATCGCCATCAGGCCGCTCGCACACTGGCGGTCGAGCGCCATGCCCGCCACCGTTACGGGAAGGCCTCCGCGCAGCGCCGCGAGACGCCCGATGCACGGCGACTGCACGCCCTGCAGCATTGCCGAACCGAACACGCAGTCGTCGACCTCTGCCGGATCAATGCCCGCGCGCGCGACGGCGTGTTTCACCGCATGGCCCGCGAGCGTCGGCGACGGTGTGGCGTTGAAGGCGCCGCGATAGGCCTTGCCGATCGGCGTGCGGGCGGTGGAAACGATAACGGCTTCGCGCATGGGAAAGTCTCCTGTTCCTGAATCTTACACGTACGTGAGGCCGACCCACTCGGCCAGAAGGGCGGGCTTATCCTCGCCTTCGATCTCCACGGCGACCTCGTAAGTGGATTGCAGGACGCCCGGATGGCGCTCCGACACGTCGAGCAGCTTGATGCGTCCACGGATGCGTTTGCCCGAACGTACGGGCGCAAGGAAGCGCACCTTGTTCATGCCGTAGTTCACGCCCATCTTCACGCCTTCGAGCTTCGGAAACAACTCGTAGGCTACGGCCGAAAGCATCGACAGCGTGAGAAAACCATGCGCGATGGTGCCTCCGAAGGGCGTTTCCGCCGCGCGGGCGGGATCGACATGGATGAACTGAAAGTCCTCGGTGCATTCCGCGAACGTATCGATCCGCTTCTGGTCCATCTCGAACCAGCGCGAAACGCCGAATTCCTTGCCAACCATTGCCTTGTAGTCCTGCACCGAAATCGTCATCCACACCTCCCTTTTTCGCGCCCGGCTTAGGATGCCGCGGCCACCATGCCTAGATAGGCAAAACGTGAGTATTCTTGACCTCTTCGAGCACGGCATAGGTCCGCGTCTCGCGCACGCCGGGCAGGTCGACGAGCGTGTCGCCAAGAAAAGCGCGGTAGGCCGCCATGTCCTTGACGCGCGCCTTGATGAGGTAGTCGAACCCGCCCGCCACCATGTGGCATTCGAGCACAGCGGGCATCCGGCGCACGGCAGCAGCGAAATCGTCGAACACGTCCGATGTCGTGCGGTCGAGCAGCACCTCGACGAAGATCAGCAGCGCGCAATCGAGCAGCACGGGATCGAGCACCGCGACCGTACCCGTGATATAGCCCTTCTCGCGCAGCCGCCGGACGCGCTCGTGGCAGGCAGCGGGCGAAAGGTTGCAGCGCTCGGCGAGCGCCTGATTGGTGATGCGCCCGTCTTCCTGCAACGTGCGCAGGATGGCGCGGTCCACGGCATCGATCATAAATCCGAACTTTCTTCGGTAAAATGAGATTTGATCGGATATAATTCAGACAGATAAACGAAAATACAAAGCACATTTTCCACATTCGCTGGCATTATCGAAGGATCATCAGCGAAAGACCCGCCATGCCCATCGCCGACATCATTGCCGACATGCAGCGCCTGCACCGGGCGCCCGAGCCCGACGTCATCCTGCCGCTGTGCGAAGCCGCGCGGGTCGACGCGGCGGCAAGGGGACGGATCACCGTGCGCGCGGGACAGCTTCTCGATGAGCTGCGCACCGCGCAGTCGAGCGGTTGGGTCAACCGCTTCCTTCAGGAATACCGCCTCAACACCGACGAAGGCATTGCACTCCTCGCACTCGCCGAAGCCTTCCTGCGCGTTCCCGATGCCGAGACCGCCGATCTGCTGATCCGCGACAAGCTCGGCACCGCCGACTGGTCGGCGCACGCCGGCAAATCCGATTCCACGCTCGTCAACAGCGCGACGTGGGGTCTTGTCGTCACGCGCTCGCTCGTCGGCGAAAGCGGCTCGACGCTGAAGCGCCTGATCGGCCGCGTCGGAGAGCCCGTCGTGCGCACCGCCGTCGGCACCGCGATGCGCCTGATGGGTCAGGTGTTCGTGATGGGCCGCACCATCGAGGAAGCGCTCGAACGCGCGAACGACAAGGACCACACGGGCTTCGTCGCCAGCTTCGACATGCTCGGTGAGGCGGCCCGCACGCGGGACGACGCCGAGCGCTATTTCCGCTCCTACTCGGACGCGATCGACGCCATCGGCAAGGGCAGCAAGGGCCGCGACCATAGCATTTCGGTAAAGCTCTCCGCGCTCCACCCGCGCTACGAAACCGCGCACGCCGATACGTGCGTGCCCGAACTCTCGGCGATGCTCGTCGAGCTCGCGCAGCGCGCCGCGAAGGCGGACATCGGCCTCACCGTCGATGCCGAGGAATCGGAGCGGCTCGTCATGTCGCTCGACATCATCGCCACCGCCGCCCGCGCGCCGTCACTTTCCGGCTGGGACAAGCTCGGCATGGCGGTGCAGGCCTATTCGAAGCGCTGCCGCGGCGTCATCGCGTGGGCGGACTCGATTGGCGGCGAGACGAACCGCAAGATGGCGGTGCGGCTGGTAAAAGGCGCCTATTGGGACAGCGAAATCAAGCGCACGCAGGAAGCGGGCCTTTCCGACTATCCGCTGTTCACGCGAAAGGCGGCGACGGACGTTTCCTACCTCGCCTGCGCCCGCGATATGCTCGCCGCGAAGAACATCTACCCCGCCTTCGCCAGCCACAACGCACTCACCGTCGCGACGCTGCTCGAATGGGCGGGGGACCGCCGTGACTTCGAATTTCAGCGCCTGCACGGCATGGGCGAAGGCCTCCACGACCGGCTGGTGCGCGAAGGCGGCTACAACTGCCGCATCTATGCGCCCGTCGGCGGTCACCGCGATCTCCTCGCCTATCTCGTGCGGCGCCTCCTTGAAAACGGCGCCAATTCCAGCTTCGTGCACCAGCTCGCCGATCCGAACGTCACCGAGGAAGAACTGCTCGCCGATCCGGTCGAGAAGATCGCAAGCGTCGGCGGCACGCGCCACCCCTCCATCCCCCTCCCCGCCGAGCTGTTCGGCGCCGCGCGCGGCAACAGCGAAGGCCTTGATCTGCAGGACGCCATGACCCTCGAAGACACCGCATCGGCCATCGCCGCCCGCGCCGTCATTGGCGCAGCACCCGCCGATTCGAGCGTGGCGGACGTGCGCGCCGCCATCGCCGCCGCCGACGCGGCCTTCGAAGGCTGGTCGCGCGCGCCTGTCGAAACGCGCGCCGCCGCGCTCGATCGCCTCGCCGATCTCCTTGAGGAACACCGCATCGACCTGATGGCGCTCGCCGTCCACGAGGCGGGCAAGACCCTCGGCGACGCGATCGGCGAAGTGCGCGAGGCCGCCGACTTCTGCCGCTACTACGCCAATCAGGCGCGCGCGGCGTTCGCGCCCATCGATCTGCCGGGGCCGACGGGCGAGAGCAATACGCTGCGCCTTGAAGGCCGCGGTGTTTTCGCCTGCATCGCGCCGTGGAACTTCCCGCTCGCGATCTTCCTCGGGCAAGTGACGGCCGCGCTCGTCGCCGGAAACAGCGTCGTCGCCAAGCCCGCCCCGCAGACGCCGCGCATTGCCCTGCGCGCCGTCGCGCTCGCCCATGAGGCGGGCATCCCGAAGGACGTGCTGAAGCTTGTCGTCGGAGGCGCCGAGGCCGGGAACGCGCTCACTGGCGATCCGCGCGTGATGGGTGTCGCCTTCACCGGATCGACCGGCACGGCCAAGGCCATCGCGCGCAGCCTTGTGGCCGACGATGCGAGGCCGATCGTGCCGCTGATCGCCGAAACCGGCGGGCTGAATGCCATGATCGTCGATTCGACCGCGCTTCCCGAGCAGGTGATTGCCGACGTCGTGACGTCAGCCTTCCGCTCCGCAGGCCAGCGCTGCTCGGCGCTCCGGCTGCTCGTCGTGCAGGAGGACGTGCTCGATCGCACGCTCGAGATGCTGAAGGGCGCGATGGATACGCTCGTTGTGGGCGACCCCGCCGATCCGCGCACCGATGTTGGCCCGGTGATCGATGATGCCGCCTACCGCAAGCTCGAAGACTACCGCCTGTCGGTGGCGGACCGCTGGCTGCACACGGTCGCAGTTCCCGAAGGCCGCTTCGTTGCGCCGACGGTGATTCGCCTCGACCGCATCGAGGATCTGACCAGGGAATGGTTCGGCCCGATCCTGCACATCACGACGTGGAAAACCGGAACGCTCGACGAGACGATCGCGCGCATCAACCGCAGCGGCTACGGCCTCACCATGGGGCTCCACAGCCGCATCGCTAGCCGCTGCGAACGCACGGTGGCGGCCGCGCGCGTAGGCAACCTCTACGTGAACCGCTCGATGATCGGCGCGATCGTCGGCTCGCAACCGTTCGGCGGCGATGGCCTTTCGGGCACCGGACCCAAAGCGGGCGGGCCGCACTATTTGCCGCGCTTTGCGGTGGAGCGCACCGTGAGCATCGACACGACCTCGGCAGGCGGCAACGCCAGCCTGCTTTCGATCGAGGATGTGACGCTTTAGGGCGCGGGCTGCAGGTCGCGTGGAATTGCAAGCGGATCGACGACCTTGCCGTCGAGGCCGCCCAGAAAACCCATCTGCGTCGGATAGGCGAAATCTACATCGAGTTCGCTGAACCGGCGCACGACGCCGAGCATGAACGCCTGACGCGCGCCCATCATTTCCTGCATCCCCGCCGCGGTCACATTGAACACGATCTCGATGTCGATCGAACTCGCGCCGAAATTGAAGAAATGCGCGCGATCGAATTCGACGAGCGGGACAGCCTCGGCGATCTTCCGAATCTCGTCGGGCAGCGTCTCCATCACGTCGGGCGGCGTCTGGTAGATGATGCCGATGTGCATGACGACACGGCGCTGGTGGATCACCGCGTAGTTATGGATGCGGTTTTCGAGCAGCTTGGCGTTCGAGACCGAAACCAGCTCGCCCGAAAGCGAGCGGATACGCGTCGTCTTGAGGCCGATCGCCTCGACTGTGCCTGTGAGCGTGTCCACGGTGATGACGTCACCGCGCACGAACGGCTTGTCGAACAGGATCGAGAGCGCCGCGAACAGGTCTGAAAAGATACCCTGCGCGGCAAGGCCGATGGCGATACCGCCGATGCCGAGACCGGCGACGAGCGCGGTGACGTTGACGCCGAGGTTGTCGAGGATGACGATGCCCGCGATCGCGAAGATCGCGACGTTGATGATGATGCGGATAACGCCCATCGCCGAGACGAGCGTGGAATTGTGCGGATCTTCGCCTGCCGCGCGGCGCGTGACGAGACCGAGCGCGAACTCGCGGATCCAAATCGCGCCCTGCACGACCGCCGCCACGGTGAACAGGAAGTGCACGACCGGCAGGGCGCCGGAAAGGCCGGGGATGCTCGCTGCCACCAGTTGCACGGAAACGGCGGCAAGGAAGAAGCTGCGCGTGCGCCGCAGAACCTGGCCGAAGATCGCCCGCCAGCTGTTCGGCTCCAGTGCGCCCGGCGCACCCACGAGGCGCCACACAACGGCACGGATACCCACGAGCAGCAGATAGATGCCGACGGCCACGGCGCCGTAGATAAGGAGCGCGGAGCCGTTCGCGGCGATCCACGCCGAGGCTTCGTTCAGGTTCTGGATATCGGACCCGGGGAGTATCTGATTGTTTGGCATCTGCTTTCCAACGCCGGAGGCCGCCTGTGGTTCAATCGGCTTCTACAGGCAGGCGCGCGGCGTTGGAACCGCTGTTCCGGCCTCGATCAGGCTTTTGCAGGCGCAGCCGCACCCATTCCGACCGGACGCCGCCGCGGGCCGACCTTCTCTTCGACGTTGTTCCCAAGCCGCTCCCGGCGGGCGATGTGCGTCGCCGCGATGGTGATGGCGAGAAGGTCGTAATAGGGCGGCTGGAACGCGATGCTGACGAACATCGAGCCTACCGTGTAGACGATCAGCGAGATCGCCATCATCGTACCGAGATCGCGGAACCACACGTCCCGCTCAGGATCGCCGGTACTGATGTTCCTCAGCTTCCACGTGGCGTGAAGCGCGAGGATGACGATAGCGACATAAATCGCCGCACCCAGATAGCCGAGTTCGCCCAGAACCTCGAAAAAGCTGTTGTGGAAGGCGCGCGCCTCTTTTTTCACCGTAACGGTGCGCGTGTCCATGTTGTCCTCGACGCCTTCGCGGCGCTGCATGTCCACGTCGAACTGGTTGATGCGATAGACGCCGAAGCCGCCGCCGAAGGGGTGCTCCTTCACGAAATCGATGGTCCACATCCACACGGCGATGCGCGTGGAGGCCGACATGTCCTCGTCGTAGGTCTTGATCGTCGCCATGCGCTCCGTGAAAGAGGCCGGCAGAAGCGGGATGGCGATCGCCGCCGCGGCTGCAATCGCCGCCGCGAAAATGAGCTTCCGGCTGCTCGCTAACCAAAGCAGAAGCACCAGAGCCGCACCTGCGATAAGGCCGGTGCGCGCCTCGGCGCCAACGGTCACGAGCGTCATCGAAAAGATGATCCCCGCAGTCGCAAGCAGGGTCAAAAGGCTGCGCTTCATGATCGTGTTGCGGCGATAGAGCCACAGCGTCAGCGGTATGAAGCACAGCGCGACCGTCGCCAGCGTACTGCCTTCGTAAAGACCCGTATTGCTCTGCACGAGGAACGAGACGCTTCCGTAGCCGCCGCTGCCGAGCAGCGTCTTGATGCCGCCCGAGATCGTGATCGCAGCGGTACTGAGAATCATGATGAACGCGGCCGCCTCCACGCGCCGCCGCGTCGTCAGCACCCAGGGCAGGAACACCGAGAATAGCAAACCTTTCCAGACCCAATCCCATTTTTCCCGGGCATGATCGGTGACGATGGCCCAGCCGAACGTATTCACGGTCGCGTAGAGAACAAGAAAGATGACAAGCCCTTGCACGAGGCTGAGACGGATGCGTTGTTTCTCGTCGAGGAACACGTAGAAGGCGACCGCACCGATCGCCATGACGAGCGCCACGGGCGCGCCGTTCAGAAACCAGTATGTGAGCTTCTGCGGCTGCAGGAAGTCGACCCAGATATAGCCGAGCGCCATGAAATAAGGGCGCCGGAACGAGGCGACAACGAAGCCGACGATGAAGCAGATGAGAACAAGGTCGCGCATCAGTCTACCGGCGCGGCCCCGTTCCGCCCATTGGCAGCGTTGCGGTTGCGCGCACGGAAGGTCGGCTTCGGCGCGTCGTCCTTGCCGTCTTCGGCCGGGAGCGTGAAGCAGCGCCACAGCACGACGATCATCATCAGCTGCGACACCAGCAATGCGAAATTGTCTACCATCCGGGCCTTGTCCTGAGCGTGGTCCTAAACGCTGTCATCGCGCTGTTAACCGCTCCCGCTTAACATCTCGTGCATCGAAGGGCAAAGCCGTCGCTGCCTGCCGAATGTTTGCGCCCGGCCTTGCGAAAGCCGGGCGCATTGGCAATAGGACGCGGAAGTGAAAAGGGAAACGGACGACGCATGACCAGGCGAGTGCACATGATCGCGGCGGCACGCCCGAACTTCATGAAGGTGGCGCCGCTCTGGCACGCGCTTGCCGCCCACGATGATTTCGAACCCGTTCTGATCCACACCGGACAGCACTACGACGCGAACATGTCGGACGACATCTTCGCCGATCTCGATCTCCCTGCGCCCGATCATCATCTCGGCGTCGGCTCCGGCAGCCATGCCGAGCAGACCGGCAAGGTGATGATCGCTTACGAGAAGATCGCGATGGAGGAACGGCCGGACTG
Organism: Sphingosinicella sp.; assembly: GCF_041916975.1. NCBI lineage: Bacteria > Pseudomonadati > Pseudomonadota > Alphaproteobacteria > Sphingomonadales > Sphingosinicellaceae > Sphingosinicella > Sphingosinicella sp. Next base: position 4,157,861 of record NZ_JAYRYK010000001.1, on the reverse strand, counting down.
GCTCGTCGTCGTCGGCGACGTCAATTCGACCGCGGCTTGCGCGATGGTCGGCGCCAAGCTCCACATCCCGGTCGTCCACCTCGAGGCCGGGCTCCGTTCGGGCGACCGCGCGATGCCCGAAGAGATCAACCGGCTGGTGACGGACGCGATTTCGGACGTGCTGTGGACGCCCTCGCCCGACGGCGACGCGCATCTCCGCGCCGAAGGCATCCCCGAAAGCCGCATCACGCGCGTCGGCAACATCATGATGGACAGCTTCGAGCGCATCCGGCCGAAGCTCGACGCCGAAAACGCCCCCGCCCGCTTCGGCCTCACGCCGGGCAATTACGGCATCGTGACGCTGCACCGCCCGTCGAACGTCGATGAGGCCCCGCAACTGAAGGCGCTCGTCGATGCGCTGGTCGAGGCGTCGCAGCGCCTGCCGCTGATGTTCCCCATGCATCCGCGCACGAAGAGCCGCGTCGAGGCGTTCGGTCTTTCGGACACGCTGGCCAAGGGCAACATCACGCTTGCCGAACCGCAGTCCTACAAGCCGTTCATGAGCCTGCTCAAAGACGCGCGCATCGCGATCACCGACAGCGGCGGGCTTCAGGAGGAAACCACCTACCTCGGCATCCCCTGCCTCACGCTCCGCGACAATACCGAGCGGCCGATCACCGTCACCGAAGGCACCAACCGGCTGGTGAAGGCGGACGCGCTCGTCGGCGCGCTCGATGCGGCGCTTGCCGCTGCACCGGGGACTGCGAAACGGCCGGAATTCTGGGACGGCCGCACGGCAGAGCGCTGCGTCGCCGATCTGGTGCGGCGCGGCCGCTGATGGCGATCAAGCCGCTTCACATCCTCGATCACTCGCTGCCGCTCCACAGCGGCTATACGTTCCGTTCGCGCGCGCTGATCGAAGGCCAGCGCCGCCTCGGCTGGCAGCCGCAGATGCTCACAACGCCGCGGCACTACGCGGAAGGCCCCGACCCGCAAACCGTCGACGGTCTCACCTTTTACCGCACTCGCAAATCCGGTCTGCCGCTGGTCGGCGAGATTTCGGCAACGGCAAAGCGTCTGGACGGGGTGATCGAGGAAACGAAGCCTGACCTGCTGCACGCCCATTCGCCGGTGCTCACCTTCGCCGCGGCGTGGGGCGCCTCCCGCCGCCACAACCTGCCGCTCGTTTACGAGATTCGCGCATTCTGGGAAGACGCGGCAGTCGGCAACGGCACCGGGCGCGAGGGCGACCTCAAATTCCGGCTCACCCACGCCGCCGAAAGCTGGGCGTGCCGCCAGGCCGACGCCGTCGGCGCGATCTGCAAGGGTCTGCTCGGCGACCTCCGCACGCGCGGCATCGACGAGGCAAAGCTGTTCGAGATTCCGAACGCAGTCGACCTCGCGCAGTTCGGCGATCCGCTGCCGCGCGACACCGCGCTCGCGGCCGAGCTCAACCTTGAGGACGCGGAGGTCATCGGCTTCCTCGGCTCCTTCTACGACTACGAAGGCCTCGACATCCTGATCGCGGCGATGCCCCGCCTCGTTGCCGCGCGCCCGAAGGCGCACCTGCTGCTCGTCGGCGGCGGCCCGATGGAAGCCTCGCTGCGCGCGGCGGCATCGGCCTCGCCCGTCAGCGACCGCATCCGCTTCGTCGGCCGCGTGCCGCACAGCGAGGTCGATCGCTACTACAGCCTCGTCGACGTGCTCGCCTATCCGCGCAAGGCGATGCGCCTCACCGAGCTGGTGACACCGCTGAAGCCGCTGGAAGCCATGGCGCAGGAAAAGCTCGTCGCCGCCAGCAACGTCGGCGGGCACCGCGAGCTGATTGAAGACGGCGTCACCGGCACGCTCTTCGCGGCCGACGATCCCGATGCCACAGCCGATGCCCTGATCGGCCTTCTCGCCGATCGGAGCGCATGGCCCGCACGCCGGGCGCAAGCCAAGGCGTGGGTCTCCGCGGAGCGCAACTGGGATCGCAGCGTCGCGGCCTACGTGCCGGTTTACGAGCGCCTGCTCAGTCGCGCACGGTAAGCGCTTCGAAATGCAGGCGCCGCGCCTGCATCGCCCCATGCCGCAGACTGTCCTCGCCGATGATCACGAGATCGGCGACGAGTTCGCCGGGAAGGTCGATCTCCTCCCCGAGCAACGTGCCGCACACGCGCAGCGCCGCGCGGTCTACGCTCTCCGCGTCACCGTCGATGCGGAGCGTGAAGGCGTGGCGCTGACCCTCGAACGTCGCGCTCGCCCAGGGCACCGCCTCATAGGTTTCAACAGCGCCGTGGAGCGCATCCGTGCAGGCCATGAGACGGCCCCGTACAGTTCGCATCAGTGGACAGGGCATCAGGCGCCGAGCCCGCGAATATAAGCCTCGATGCGCGCCATCGTGCGCGGACGCGGCTCGCGGCCGCGCCGGAGGTCGAACACCAGCCGAGGATCGCCGAGAGCGTTTCGCCCGAAGCGCGTCGGCGTCAGACGTGTGCGTTTCAGGCAACGTTCGATTTGAAACAACAGCGACATTGCTTTTCTCCCCTTTGCGGTAGGTAAAAAACAACTATGAAGCGATTTCCTACAAGTCTGGCGATTATATACCTTGCAAACCCACTTCGTTTATGGGATAAGATTCCTATAACGGAGTCAAAGACATGTCGGTTCTCAGCAAGCCCTACTTCCACAACGAAGAAGCCGCCTTCGCCTACCTTGAAGGCGTGATCTGGCCGGAGGGTCCGACGTGCCCGCATTGTGGTGCAACCGATCGCATTTCGTCGATCAAGGCTAACCCTGAGAAGCGCGTCCGCATCGGCCTGAAGAAGTGCGGCCACTGCAAAGGCCAGTTCACGGTGAAGGTCGGCACGGTGTTCGAACATGCCCGTATGCCGCTGCACAAGATGTTGCAGGCCGTGTACCTGATGACGAGCAGCAAGAAGGGTATCAGTGCCCACCAGCTGCACCGCGTCCTCGAAGTCACCTACAAGACGGCGTGGTTTCTGGCGCACCGCATCCGCGAGGCCATGCGCTCTGGCGATCTTGCCCCGTTCGGCGGCAACGGCGGCGCGGTGGAAGTTGATGAGACGTTCATCGGCCGCAAGGCTGGTGCGCCGGTCAAGGGCGCCTACCATCACAAGATGGCAGTTCTCGGCCTTGTGGACCGCGAGACGGGCCGTAGCCGCCTGTTCCATGTCGAAAAGGCGTCCGGCAAGCTCATTCAGCCGATTGTCATGGCGAACATTGCCCGCGAGGCCCGCCTGATGACGGACGAATCGATGATCTACCGCAAAGTTGGCCGCGAGTTCGCCGACCATCAGGCCGTTCATCACTACGAGAAGGAATATGTGCGCGGCGACGTGACCACGAACACCGTGGAAGGCGCTTTCAGCATCTTCAAGCGCGGTATGCGCGGCGTGTACCAGCATTGCGCGGAGAAGCACCTGCACCGCTATCTGGCGGAATTTGAGTTCCGTTACAGCTTCCGTGAAGCCAACGGCTACAATGACAATGACCGTTCGACCGAAGCGGTGAAGGGTATCGCTGGCAAGCGCCTCACCTACGCAAGGCCTGACCAGCGGCCCGAAGCCTGATCGCGCAGGTAAAGCGCGACACCGCACGCGGTGGCGGTGCAAGCCGCATCGCTTGCCTAAGTAAGCGAGACAGGCTCTAAAGCCCTTTGGGGACAAAGGGGCAGTGCCACCAATGGATATGAAGGCGCGAATTGACGAGATGCTCGCCGCTCCCAAGACTATTCTTGGGGAGCCGAGGTGGAAGATAAGTCGGCGCCCCGATACGCGCGAGATGCGGCGTCTTTTATTGGAGAGCGGAGAGGCGAAAGGCGCGTCTCTGGTGTCTTTCGCCTATCCTCGATCGGACCGTCGTGAGTACAGGCATCTAATTGTATTTACGCCGGAGGACGGCAGGCGAGTTGACGGGCGGTGTGTGTGCAGGTTGGACAACGCGCCTATCGTTGATGGGCCGCATTTTAACGATTTTGGAGGGCCGCTCGGCTATCCCGCCTGCCAAGTTGACGATCCGCACTATCACGATTGGGCCGGAAACAGGCACCTGGTGAAAGGCAAAGAGTTGCCCGCAAAACTGTTGTATGCTCGGCATATTAGTACTAGAATCAATAACATAGACGATGGATTTTGGTGGTTTTGCCAACAAAATCAAATCGGTGCTAGCAGTAGGGATGTGCCGGGATGGCCACCGCCGGATCAATTGCTGTAACCATGACGGACCCATGCGAGGCTGTCCGCTCTTGGCAGTTGTGCGCGCGGCAAGGCGATGATTACTTATTCACGACACACTGTCAGCTGCCTAATGGCTCATTGCTGAAACTCAAGATTCGCCCGGCGGGCAATCAAATGTGGGTCGTTTCCGATGGGGGCGCCGCACTCGACGAAGCTGTCGCTTCTGGCATTTCCAAGCCGGCTTTCAACTTGAATGTGCGGCGTGCGATACGGCTGAAAGGCCTATCCTTTGTCGAGGGGCGTATAGAGTCGCCTCGAATTGAATTGTCTTCTTTGTTTGCCGCAACAGTAGTTGTCGCCAATGCTTCGCGTGACGTTGCTGAGGCGTTGCTTATGGTCGGGTCTGACGCATCAGAGCGCAACTTGAGTCGTCGGACGCGCGAAATATTGGTGGCAAAATTCCCAAACTGGGTTTCCGCTAAGCCAGTTAGTATAAGTGGGGCCAGCGATCGTCTGCACAAGTTTGATAATACTCTCGACCTTCCAGACGGGCGGCGCCTTCTAGTTGATGTTGTCAAACATCAAGGAAATTCCATCAATTCCGCCATAGTCGCGAATTTGGATGTTCGCCGACTCCAAAACCCGCGCTTTGTTCAGCGAATTGTGTTTGATCCTGAGGAATTGTGGAAGCCTGAGGAGATTGAGCTTTTAGAGGTTGGGGCAACACCAGTAGCGCTCCCGAGTCTTGTGGACTCCGTGAATAGGCTAGTGGCATGACCGAAAAACAAAAACCTCAATCCGACAAGTTCAAGGAAGCGGCGCGCGAGCTAGAGTGCGACGAGGACGAGAAGGCGTGGGAGGACAGGCTGCGGAAGGTGGCTAGCCAGAAGCCTGACAAGGAAGCGGATTAACTTTTTGGCGGGTATGCGCTTCCTAGCTCTACAGTTGAAAGGTGAATATCGTAAGCATTTTCAGCGGGTAAATTGAAAAACGCGAAATTATTACCAATATCTATATCTGACGGAAACCAACAGCCCGCTTGGATTTGATAAAAATCGGTATCGTCTGGGTGAGATTTAGCCCAAGCTTTTAGCTTTCCAGAGTATAATGCGTTTTTAATTTCAGCGCTCAACTGCTCGTGTGTAAGGCGATAATGAGTTCCGCCCCACTTACTATCTTGGGCCATATAGCGGGAGGCCTCTTTTAGGCTGATGTCAGGTGTCCATTTCGTAGTTGGATTGCCGGGGACGCTGAACCGTGGCCTTTCATTTGTAGATGTACTATTTTGCGAGCCGCTTTGGGACGGCAGTACTTGCGGCTGTTTGCGATACATCATGGCGACGATAGCCACGGTCCCTACCATTATAAGCGAGCCGCTTTGCACGGCTGCTAATATGATCTCGCGAATACCCTCAAAGACCGGGCTAGCTACCGGCGCAAATATCCACCCAAACAGAAGCAGGGCAAAGAACGCCCCCATGCCCAGCAGCGTTTTCACGCGCCAGCCGGGCTGGGCGGTGATCGCGCCGATCACGCAGGCGAACACGGCTGAGCCGAGCGCAACAATGACTGTAAGCGAGTCCCCCGAGAACATGGGTATTTCATATGCTTAGTCCGGCGGGTTTGCAATCTATACAAACGCCACAAGTCTAGGATAAAAACGATCATTGTTTGCCCGAGGGAGGCACGCCCTGAACGCCGCCGCGGTTCGCCGGACGCTCGACACGCTCATTCACGCGCGCGGAGAAGACTACGCGTCGGTGTCACGCCTCATTGGCCGTAATCCCACCTACATCCAGCAGTTCATCCGGCGCGGCGTGCCCCGCAAGCTCGACGAGGATGACCGGCGCACGCTCGCGCGCCATTTCGATGTGCCCGAGCATGTGCTGGGCGGCCCTGAGTCCCGCGTCGGGCAAGCCGTCATCGCCCGTGCCGCCGAAGCCTCGGCGGTGGACGACTATCTGCTCATCCCCTGTCTGGATGCCGCCGGAGACGCGCCCGAGGCTGCGCTCGCCTTCCAGGCGCGCTGGGTCACCGGGCTGTGCAGCGGCAATCCGCAGGCGCTTTCAGTTTTGCGTATCGCGGGCGATGCGATGCACCCCACACTTTCACACGGCGATCCCGTGCTCGTCGACACGGCGGACGGTGCCGAAGCCCTGCGCGACGGCATCTACGCGCTGCGCAGCGGCGGTAATGTGGTCGTGAAGCGGCTGACACGAAACCCGGCGACGCAGGGAATCGCCATCAAGAGCGACAACCCCGGCTGGCCCGATTGGGAAGATTGCGCGGCGGAGAGCCTCGATATCGTCGGCCGCGTGATCTGGGTGGGGCGCGAACTGCGCTGAAACCTTGGGCGGATCGACATTCAGAAGATGACGTGCCGAAAATGGTGGGTTTTCGTGACCCGGAGCGCAGCGTACTAAAGGTACGTGAGCACCGGAAGCGCGGAAATCCGCCATTTGCAGGCCGTCAGGGCTGAATGTCGATCCGCCCTAGCGTTTGCGTTGAAACAGCGTCCAGAGAACTGCAAGCGCGATACCGGCACCCAAACCGATCACCGCACCCAGCATTGCCTGATGCCGGGCGATGCCGAATCCCGTGCCCGCGAATAGGCCGAGCGCGATGAGCAGTCCCGCGGGCGTACCCTGGTTTCGCCCGTGCCGTTCAGCCTGCATTTCTCATTCCTTCGCTATTTGCGGATCCGGTTTTTGCACCACCTGTCCCGCCCTGAAACAGGCCGGACAGGCCATGCCGCCAACGCGACAGAGAAAATCGTTTTAATCCAGTCAGTTGGAAGATGGCATCAGCCTTGCTGGTGAAGGTGCAGGAACAGGATAGGCGGGGGTTATCTCCAATGCAATTGCTTGCCATACACGATCGCGGTTCGCTCGAGGATGCCTCGAGCCTGATCGCCAAGTTCGGTGACGACGCTGTCGTCGAAGCCGCGACCATCGCCGATCGCTACCGCGATTCCGGCAATCTCAACCTTTTCTGCCGCTGGCGGCAGGTCGAGCGTGCCATCATGCTGCTTCAGCTTGAGGACGTCGTCGGCGAAGTGCACTGATCCGTAGACGAGCCGATAGGCCAAGTCGGAAAGCCCACAAAATTCCCCTACCGGCGCGGGGTCGGCTTCGGCTAGACCCGTGCAATGTATCGAGCGCTGATCGGCACCAGCATTGCGGCTATTGCGCTCTTCCAGTCGCTACCGGCCGCGGCGCAACAGCCCGCACCTCCCCCGGCGGATGAAACGCCTTCTCCCGATTCCGCGGACGCGAACGACCAGAGAACCAATCCCCGCGCCCCGCTCCCGGAGCTTCCTGAGATCGAGGACGAATGGAAAGACCTGTTCGCGGAAGATGCCGCCGAAGCCGATGTCGCGCTGGAGGCGCAGGAAGCACCCGTCGATCTCCGCTATGATTTCGCGCTGGGACCGATCGACCGGCTCAAGGTCGCCGATGCGTTCAAGTCGCTTTCTGCGCTTTATGCCGGGCGCGGCAAGACCGTGCCTTCGCTCGCCGAGCTTCAGCGCCGCGCGCGCACCGATACCGAGCTGCTCACGCGCCTGCTTCGCGCGGAAGGCTATTACGATCCAGAGATCGCGATCGAGGTCGATCCCGCCTCCCGCGACGGCCGCGTTCAGGTCACCACCGCGGTAGACACGGGGCCGCGCTATGCGCTCGGCGAAATCCAGATCAACGTGGACGACGAGGCCGAGCGCGCGCTCGTCGAGCAGAAGCTCGATCTCAAGGAAAAGCAGCCGCTCGTCGCCAACGATTTCAACGCGGCGCTGGATAGGCTTCGCCTCGGCCTCGGCGAGAGCGGCTTCCCATTCGCGGACGTCGACAATCCCGACATCGTCGTCGATCACGATACGCGCACGGCAAGCTACGCGCTGAACGTGAAGCTAGGGGACAATTCCCGCTTCGGCGAGATCCGCGTCGATGGCGACCCTCTGTTCAGCGCCAAGCACATCGGCCGCCTCGCCCGCTTCAAGCCGGGTGACCCCTACGATACGCGCGAGATCGAAGACCTTCGCCGCGCGCTCATCGCCACGGGTCTTGTCAGCACGGTCAGCATCACGCCGGAGCGCGGACCGCCGCAGGCCGACGGCACGACACCCGTGAACCTCGTCGTCGCACTCACCCCTGCCCCGCAGCGCACGCTTGCCGGGCAGGTCGGCTACAGCACGACCGACGGCTTCCGCGTCGAGGCGAGCTGGCAGCACCGAAACCTCATTCGCCCGCAGGGGCAGGTCACGTTCCGCGGCGTGCTCGGCACGCAGGAGCAGCGCCTGTCGGCCGATCTCCGCCGCTCGAACTGGAAGCAGCGCGACCGCACGCTCGCCGCGCGCGTCGAGGCCAGCGTCGAGGACCGCGAGGCCTATTACGCCCGCACGCTGGGCCTCGGCGCGTTCATCGAGCGCGAAACCAACCTCATCTGGCAGAAGGCGTGGACATACCGGATCGGCGGCGAGCTCCAGGCCTCCGAAGAGCGCGACCGTAGCCTGCGCATCGCGCCGGGCTTCGCGCCGCTCCGCACCTTCATCATCGCCGCCGCGCCCGTGCAGGTGGCGTATGACGGCACCGACGATCTTCTCGATCCCAAGCGCGGCTATCGCCTCACCGGCTGGGTGAGCCCCGAGGCTTCGTTCCAGGACGGCTTCTTCGGCTACACGCGCGCGCAGGTGGATGGCTCGGCCTACCTTCCGATGATGGAAGACAATCTCGTGTTCGCGGGCCGCGCGCGGTTCGGCACGATCTTCGGCGCCACGCGCTCGCGTATCGCACCGTCACGCCGCTTCTACGCGGGCGGCGGCGGCTCGGTGCGCGGTTACGGCTATCAGGACGTCGGCCCGCAGGACGAAGACGGCGATCCGCTCGGCGGCCGCAGCCTGATGGAGTTCAGCCTCGAGGCGCGCTACCGCTTCGGCAATTTTGGCGTCGTGCCGTTCATCGACGCGGGCCAGATCGATACGCGCCCCTACCCCCGCTTCCGCGACCTGCAGTTCGGCGCGGGCATCGGCGCGCGCTACTACACGAACTTCGGCCCCGTCCGCATCGACGTCGCGACCCCGCTCAACCGGCAGAAGGGCGATTCGCGCGTCGCCGTTTACGTCTCCATCGGGCAGGCGTTCTGATGGAGGGGCGCGACGGCATCATCGAAGAGATCGAGGACGAGGTGCTGAGCCGCCCGTTCTGGACCTATGCGATGCGCGGTTTCCTCTGGCTCTCCGCCATTGCCGTCGGCCTCGCGCTGCTCATCGCCGCCGCGCTCACCGTGCTCGATACGGATCGGGGCCGCGTGTGGCTTATCGCCCGTGTCATGGGCCTCACGCCCGAATCGGGCCTGCGCATCGGCATCGACCGGATCGACGGCTCGCTCTACGGCGTCGCCGTCGTCCACGGTCTCACGCTGTCGGACCCGCAGGGCCGTTTCCTCGAAGCCCCCCGCGTCGAGCTTGATTGGCGGCCGCAGGCGGTGTTCAGCCGCCGGCTCCATATCGTGAAGCTGGTCGTGCCCGAAGCACGACTGCTCAAGGTGCCGAAGCTGATCCCGAGCGCGGAGGAGAAGCCGATCCTCCCGAACTACGACATCTATGTTGGGCGGTTTCAGATCGGCAATCTGACGCTCGAACCGCCCGTCCTCGGTAAGCGGCACCAGATTTCGGCGGACGGCGGCGCCGACATCGCCAGCGGCCGCCTGCTCGCCGCGCTGCGCGCCAACTCGCGCACCGGCGGCGATGCGCTCGTCGCGCGCATCGATGCGCGGCCGGACGACAAGGTGTTCGACATAGAAGGCAGGCTCCTCGCCCCGGCGGGCGGTGTCGTCGGCGGCATCCTCGGGCTCGATCAGCCGCTTGTCGCCAACATCGAAGGCGAAGGCAGCTGGCAGAAATGGCGCGGCACGGCGGTCGGCACGCTCGGCGATGCTCCGCTCATGAACCTTGCGCTCAGCGCCGACGACGGCCGCTTCGCGCTCAAGGGCACGGCTTCCCCCGGCCTCGCGATCGGCGGCATCGTACGCAAGTTCGGCTCGCCATCGATCGAGGTGGACGCCGCCGCGACGATCGCCGAGCGCGTCATCGAAGGCCGCGCCTCGATCGTCTCGCCTTCGGTGGGCCTCGAACTCGACGGCACCATCGATCTCGCCGAATCGCGCTTCCGCACGCTGTCGGTGGGTGCCTCGGTACGCCAGCCGAAGGCGCTCATCTCGACAATGACGGCGGACGACATGCGCCTCGCCATGACGCTCGACGGCCCCTTCTCGCGCCCGCTCGTCGATTACCGCCTGTCCGCGAACTGGCTCGCCATCGGCACCACGCGCCTCGACCGTGTCGAGGTGACGGGCAAGGGCGAACTCCCGAAAGACAAGCTCGCCGTTCCGGTCGAAGCGCGCGCGCTTCGCGTCACCGGGCTCGGGGAACTCGTGGAAGCGCTCGCCACCAACCCGCGCATCACCGGCGTCATTGCGCTCGAAGGGCCGTACATCACCGCCAAGGGCCTGAAGCTGTCGAGCGACCGCGTCACCGCAACCGCCGACCTCAACATCGAAACGCGCACGGGCCGCTACAGCGTGAACGCGGACGGATCGGTGCCGCGCTACGCCATTCCCGGCCTCGGCATGGCGGACATCAAGGCGAAGCTGCTGTTTGAGCCCGATGCGCGGGCGGGCAACCGCCTGCGGATCAGCGGCAAGGCCGACGCCGCGATGAAGCGGCTCGACAACGGCCTGCTGACCTTCCTCTTCCAGGGCAATCCGCGCGTCGTCGCGGATATCGTCCGCACGCCCGACGGCCTCGTCACCTTCACGAATGCCGTGCTCACCTCGCCCGACGTGCGCGTCACCGGGCGCGGCACCTATGCGATGGACCAGCGCATCCGTTTCAACGGCAATGCCGTCTCGAAGCGGTATGGCCCGATGGATGTTGAGCTCGGCGGCCTCGTGACGCGCCCCGAGGCGCGCATCCTCGTCAAGAGCTACGCGGCGGGCATCGAGCTTCGCGACATCCGCGCCACCTTCACGCCGCAGGGCGAGAATTACGCCTTCACCGCGCTTGCCGACACGGTCGCGGGCCCGGCGCGCGCACGCGGCCGCATCCTCACCGGCGCGCCGCAGACGGTGTACGACATCGAGTCCGCCGAGATCGCGGGTCTCACCGCGACCGGTCCGCTCCGCGCGGTGGACGGCGCCCCCGCCGTATCGGGCGTGCTCGATGTGCGTGGCACCGGCATCTCGGGGAAAATCCGCCTTTCGCCCGAAGGCGGCGTGCAGCGCATCGACGCCAATCTCGGGGCACGTGCCGCGCGCCTCGATTTCGGCGGCGGCACCACCATCCGGCGCGGCTGGGTGGACGGCAACATCGTGCTCAGGGAGGCCGGCGCCGAAATCTCGGGCCGCTTCGATATCGAAGGCCTGAAGCAGTCTGCGCTGCTGCTGAAGACGCTGAAGGGCACGCTCGAAATGCAGGCGGGCGAAGGCACCGCGGCGCTCATCGCCACAGGCGAACGCGGCGCCCCTTTCACCTTCGATCTTGCCGCGAGCTTCGATCCTGAAAGCATCATCGTCACCAGCCAGGGCACGATCGCGCGCCAGAAGTTCGCGCTCGCCGCCCCCGCGCGCCTCGACCGCACGGACGAAGGCTGGCACCTCGCGCCCGTGGTGCTCAACCTGCCCTCGGGCACCGCGCGGATCAGCGGCACGTTCGGCGATGCGATCAGCCTCACCACCGATCTCAACGCCGCCGGGCTCGGCCTCCTGCAGCTCGCACTGCCGGGCATGGACTTCACGGGCACCGCGAGCGGCCGCATCGACATGATCTTCCCGTCGGGCGGCCTGCCGCGCGGCACGGCGAAGCTGCGCGTCACCGATTTCACGCGCGCGACAGAGGCGTTCTCGAAGCCCGTCGATCTCGCCGTCGTCGCGCAGCTCGAAGCGAACAAGGCGGTAATGCGCGCCGCCTTCCTCGATAACGGCCAGCGCCTCGGCATCCTGCAGGGCCGCCTGCTCTCGATTCCCGGCAGCATCGACGATCCCTGGCTCGACCGCCTGATGAAGGCGCCGATCTCGGGTCAGCTCCGCTGGCGCGGCCCCGCCGAAATGCTGTGGCCCTTGACCGGCGTCGGCGCGCTCAGCGTGCGCGGCAACATCGCCGTCGCGCTGGAGATCAGTGGCGAACTCGGCGACCCCTCGCTCACCGGCATCGTGCGCTCGCGTGCCTCGCGCATCGAAAGCGCGATCACCGGCACGGTGGTGGACAACATCCGCCTCAACGGGCGCTTCACCGGCTCGCGTCTTGAACTCACCGAGTTCTCGGGAACCGCGGGCACCGGCTCGATCTCGGGCAGCGGCGGCATCGACCTTTCGTTCGCGCGCGGCTTCCCGATCGAGATCGCGATGGTGATGAAATCGGCGCTGATCCTCAATCGCGACGACCTCCGCGCCACCGCGAGCGGCCCCTTGCGGATCAGCAACAGCCCGGAAGGCGCCATCATCTCGGGCAACGTCAATATCGACAAGGCCCGCTTCAATATCGGGCAGACCGCGCAGACCGAGGTTCCCTTGCTCCGCGTTCGCGAAAAGAACACCGAACTGCTGCGCGCCGAGCCGCTCGTCGTCGAAGGCGCACCCGAACCCACCGTCTGGCAGCTCGACGTGAAGGCAAAGGGCAACAACGAGATCATGGTGCGCGGCATGGGTCTCGATTCGGAATGGTCGGCGGACCTCGACATCAAGGGGTCAGCGACCGCGCCACGCATCGGCGGCGTCGCCGAACTCGTGCGCGGCGACTACGAATTCGCGGGCAAGACCTTCCGGCTGACACGCGGCGAACTGCGCTTCACAGGCACCTATCCGCCCGATCCGGTTGTGGACATCGCAGCCGAGGCGCGCGTCGAAGGTCTTACCGCCACGATCACCATTCGCGGCATGGGTCAGCGCCCGGAGATCGCCTTCTCGTCCGTGCCCGCATTGCCGCAGGACGAAGTGCTCTCGCGCGTGCTGTTCGGCACGTCCATCGCCAACCTCTCTGCGCCCGAAGCGCTCCAGCTCGCGGGCGCGGTCGCTTCGCTGCAGGGCGGCAGCGGCGGCATAAACCCCATCAACGCCGTGCGCCGCGCGGTCGGCCTCGATCGGCTGCGCATCATGGAGGCGAACCAGCTCACCGGCCAGAAGACCGCGGTCGCGGCGGGCGAGTACCTCACCGACCGTGTCTATGTGGAGGTTGCCACCGATGCGCAGGGCTACACCGCGACGCAACTGGAGATCGAGCTAACGCGTGCGCTTTCGATCCTCTCGTCGGTCGCGACGCTCGGCGGCACCAGCGTCAACCTGCGCTGGTCGAAGGACTATTGAGCAGCCTGAAAAGGGCGGAAAAGCTGGAAAACTGGGGCGACCGACGGGGATCGAACCCGCAACCTCCGGTACCACAAACCGGCGCTCTAACCGATTGAGCTACGGTCGCCACACGCGATGAGGATGCGCACATACGGTCGCTCCGGCCTGCCGTCAAGCGAGGCACATGCGGCTGCTGAATTTTTAGGCAAGATGCCCGGAAGTCGTGCAGCATTCGACAAAACCGCTGCCCTGAAAATGCGCTCCCCTGCGCTTTGCCGCGCTGCGGCATCTGGCACGGATCATGCGTTACGCGAAGGCAATACCCCATCCGGGGCAGATCGAATTCGTTCAAGGGGTAAAGCCAGGTGAAAAAGATCGAGGCGATCATCAAGCCCTTCAAGCTTGATGAGGTGAAGGAAGCGCTGCACGAAGTCGGCGTATCGGGCATCACCGTTGTCGAGGCGAAGGGCTTTGGCCGCCAGAAGGGCCACACGGAGCTTTACCGCGGCGCCGAATATATCGTGGACTTCCTTCCGAAGGTGAAGCTCGAGGTCGTCGTCGACGACGGCATCGTCGAGCGCACCGTGGAAGCGATCGCGGGTGCCGCCAAGACGGGCCGCATCGGCGACGGCAAGATCTTCGTGTCTACGATCGAATCAGCCTACCGCATCCGCACCGGCGAGCGCGACAGCGAAGCCATCTGAATCATCAAACGGGCAACAACTCCACACCAGCAGGGTTAAAAGAGGAAAGGCGAGTAATGGCGAACAAACCAGCCGACGTTCTGAAGATGATCAAGGACCAGGAGATCGAGTGGCTCGATGTCCGTTTCACTGATCTTCGCGGCAAATGGCACCACATGGCGATGTGCGCGAGCGTCGTCGATGAAGACATGCTGACCGACGGCATCATGTTTGACGGCTCCTCGATCGACGGCTGGAAGGCCATCAACGAGTCCGACATGATCCTGAAGCCCGATCTCGACGCGGTCTATGTCGATCCGTTCTCGGCGACGCCGATGCTGATCGTGTTCTGCGACGTCGTCGATCCGGCGACGGGCGAGCTTTACGGCTCTGATCCGCGCTCGGTCGCCAAGCGCGCCGAAGCCTTCCTCGGCAACAGCGGCGTCGGCGACACCGCCTATGTCGGCCCCGAAGCCGAATTCTTCGTCTTCGACGACGTGCGTTTCGAAAACGGCTACAACGGCTCGGGCTACAAGATCGACGACATCGAGCTGCCGACCAACACGGGCCGCGAGTACGACGAGGGCAACATGGGCCACCGTCCGCGCGCCAAGGGCGGCTATTTCCCCGTCGCGCCGGTTGATCCGTGCCACGACCTGCGTTCGGAAATGGTCTCCGTGATGCTCGAAATGGGCCTGCCCATGGACAAGCACCATCACGAAGTTGCTGCAGCGCAGCACGAGCTCGGCCTTACCTTCGGCACGCTCGTCCAGACCGCCGATCGCATGCAGATCTACAAGTATGTCGTGCACAATGTCGCGCACGCCTATGGCAAAACGGCAACATTCATGCCGAAGCCGATCAAGGACGACAACGGCTCGGGAATGCACACGCACATCTCGATCTGGAAGAAGGGCAAGCCGCTCTTTTCGGGCGACGGCTACGCCGGTCTTTCGGAAACCGCGCTGTTCTTCATCGGCGGCGTCATCAAGCACGCCAAGGCGCTGAACGCGTTCACGAACCCCTCGACGAACAGCTACAAGCGTCTCGTCCCGGGCTTCGAAGCGCCGGTGCTGCTGGCCTATTCCAGCCGCAACCGTTCGGCCTCCTGCCGTATTCCGTACGGCACGGGCCCGAAGAGCCGCCGCGTCGAGTTCCGCTTCCCGGACGCCACGGCGAACCCGTACCTGTGCTACGCCGCGATCCTGATGGCTGGCCTCGACGGTATCGAGAACCGCATCCACCCGGGCCAGCCGATGGACAAGAACCTCTACGACCTTCCGCCGAAGGAACTGAAGAAGGTTCCGACCGTGTGCGGATCGCTGCGTGAGGCCCTCGTCAACCTCGACAAGAACCGCAAGGTCTTCACGCGCGGCGGTGTCTTCACCGACGAGATGATCGACAGCTTCATCGACCTGAAGATGCACGAAGTGCTGCGCTGGGAAATGGCGCCTTCGCCTGTCGAATTCGACATGTACTATTCGGCCTGATCGGGGGATTTGGGCCGTTCAGGGGCTCGCGCGAAAGCGCGGGCCCCTTTTCATTTGGGCCGGCGGAAAACTGCCGGCGCGCCGCTCAGTCGACGATGCCGTCGCGAGCCTCGATCGCCATCAACGTGGCGGTCAGCAAGGCAACCAGCCTCGCCTGCCCTCCGCTTTCCGCGAACACCTCCGCCTGCGCCAAAGTCAGCGTCCGGCCCGCCTTGATCACCTTGCCGCGTGCGACGATGCGATCCCCCATCGCAGGCGCGACGAGGTTGATCTTGAACTCCGTCGTCAGCACGCCCCGGCCCGCAGGCATCAGGCTCAGTGCGGCATAGCCCGCCGCCGTGTCGGCAATGGCGCTCACCGCGCCAGCGTGGACGAAACCATGCTGCTGGGAAACCGCCGGGTCCGGCCGCAGGGCGATCTCGACGGCACCCGGCGCGACATCGACAAGCGTCGCGCCCAATGTCCGCATGAGCCCCTGTTTTGCGAAACTCGCTCGGATGCGCTCGTCGGTCTGGTTCACGGCCTCTCCTTGTCGGGCTAATGCGCCTAACGCTCCCTTAGCCCATTATCGCGTCCCGCCTCACCCTCTCATCTGGACCAATGGCACACGTCATTCCCGCCGCGCAGACACAAGAAAGCCCCGGAAATCCTGAGATTTCCGGGGCTTCCGTTACCCTGAACTGATCGCTGGATCAGAACGCCGCGGTCAGCGAAACGATGATCGCCGAGTCCGTGATCTTGTTGATCGACGGGTCGCCACCCTTCACGTCCGTATCGACGTACGAAACGCCGAGCGTCAGCTTGTCGTAAGAGACCGACGCGCCGAGAGACCAGTCGAGATAGTCGCCATCGGTCGAGAACCCGCGGTCGATCGAGAGCGAACCGTCGGTGTAGCCGAGGTGCGCATTCAATGAGACCGGGGTGTTCGGAATGGCTGCGGACCAATCCGTGTAGAGGTAGAAGCTGTCGTCGTTGCCGAGCGAGTCCTGCTTGGGCGCATAGGCCACGCCGACGCTTGCGCCGACCGGACCCAGTTCCTTGCTCAGCGAGGCCGTGATTTCCACCACGTCCGTGCCGCTGGTGCCCGGATAGAGATACCAGATCGCGCCGATGTCGTAGCCGAAGCCGCCCGCTTCGCCGGCATAGCCTGCGTAGACGTCGATTTCGGTGTTGGCGCCGCCGTAGGAGCCGAAGCCGGCGAGGCTTGAACCCCAGGTGCCGACGTAGAAGCCGCTCGAATGCGCGACGTCGATGCCGCCCTGGAAGGCCACTTCCTCATCCGAAAGCGAAATGCCGCGCCAGCGGTACTGCGAGAAAATCCCCGCGTTGCCAGAGATTTCCCAATCGCTGGTCGCTTCTGCGTCCTGCGCGAAGGCCGGAGCCGCCACTGCGAGGCTGCCGACAAGCGTTGCAGCCGCAAGCACGGTCGTCGAGATCGCGCGGCTGCCAATTCCCTTTTTCATCATTCCTCCACCTTCATTTCAGCTGTGATCGCTGCTCGCCCTGGGAGGGGTCGTTCCGAAGCTCATGCTTCAGGGGGAGTGTTCACCACGCTGCGGCGACGCACAAGCGATTTCGCCCCGCTGGTCACAAAGTTGCAACGCAGTTGATGCTTTCACGCAACAGTCTGAATCCAGACAGAAAGAAGGGCCGGCGTCACCGCCGACCCTCTAGTCAAATCCTTGGGGAGGATCGCCATATAGGCATGATCATATTGCACCGCAGCACGACATGTTGCAACGCAAAAATGCATCTCCAGCGAAAAAAAACGACGTTGTGGACGTTTAAGGCGTTTTTCACGCCTGCCGCCTAAGAGACAGGGGATGATGGACGCAGACTCAGGCGGTTGGACAGTGAGCGAGCCCTATCGGAACGCCGCCGCATTCCCGCCGGACATGACGGAAGCCATGGCCTCGCGCATCGCGGACATCGCCGCCGAGGCCATCACCGGCATCGATCCCCACACCGGCCTCGCCAGCGACTTCCTCAATCAGTTCAATGAAGTTCTCATGCTCCTCGAGGTCACCGGCAGCGATCCCGCGCTCGACCGCGACCTGCACCACTGGCGCCCGCGCAACTACATCGAACACTTCGAAGCCAGCCACCTACGCGATGCCGCACTGGTGATCGAGGCCTACGCGCTCTGCCCCGCATCCGTACGCCGCCGTTTCGATCGGCTGAGCGGCGACCTTTCGGCCTTCATCCTGCAAGGCCTTGCCGAGCTGCACCCACTGGGCGGCGAGGCCATGCACCACGCGAGCGGGATGCTGGCGGAGCGGATTCGCCAGCGCGTCGAATCGCTCTCGGCGATCATCCATCCCGCCGAGCGCCGGCTCGACAACGACACGATTTCGGCACTTTTCGAGCGCGCACGCTAGACGCCCGCAGCCCCTTCACCGCTGCCGCTGCGGCCCCTATAAGGCCGCTATGAGTGATCTCTTCACGGGCGCCGCCAACCCGACCGACTACACCGCCGACCAGATCGAAGTTCTCGAAGGGCTGGAGCCCGTGCGCCGCCGCCCCGGCATGTATATCGGCGGCACGGACGAGCGCGCGCTGCACCATCTCGCCGCCGAAGTGCTGGACAACAGCATGGACGAAGCGGTCGCCGGGCACGCGAACCGCATCGAGGTCTCGCTCGCGTCGGATGGCACGCTGACGATCTCCGACAACGGTCGCGGCATCCCGATCGACGCACACCCCAAATATCCGGGTAAATCGGCGCTCGAGGTGATCTTCACGATGCTGCACTCGGGCGGCAAGTTTTCGAGCAAGGCCTACGCCACCTCGGGCGGTCTTCATGGCGTCGGCATCTCGGTGGTGAACGCGCTCTCCGACGAACTCGTCGTCGAGGTCGCGCGCAATCGCGAGCTTTACCGCCAGCGCTATTCGCGTGGTCACACCACCTCGAAGCTCGAAAAGGTCGGCGCGGCCCCGAACCGGCGCGGCACCACCATCGCGTTCCACCCCGATCCCGAGATCTTCGGTGACAAGGCGACGTTCCGCCCTGCCCGCCTCTACCGCCTCGCACGCTCCAAGGCCTATTTGTTCCGCGGTGTCGAAATCCGCTGGTCGTGCGACCCGGAACTCATCAGCGACGACACGCCCGCGACCGCCGTGTTCCAGTTCCCCGGCGGCCTTGCCGATCACCTCGCCGAACAGCTCGGCGACCGGGACTGCGCGACGAACGAATTCTTCGCGGGCCGCGCCGAATTCCCAGACACGCAGGGCTCGGCGGAATGGGCGGTCGCGTGGCCGCTCTACGGCGAAGGCTCCGCGAGCTACTATTGCAACACGATCCCGACGCCCGCGGGCGGCACGCACGAGGCGGGCCTGCGCACCGCGCTCGTCAAGGGCATCCGCGGCTTTGCAGGGCTGATCGGCCAGAAAAAGGGCGAAGGCCTCACCGCCGAGGACGTGCTTTCGGGCGGGGAGATCATGCTCTCCGTGTTCATCCGCGAGCCGCAGTTCCAGAGCCAGACCAAGGACCGGCTGACGAGCCCCGAAGCCGCGAAGTTCGTCGAGGCTGCGGTCAAGGACCATTTCGATCACTTCCTCTCGGACAACATGGAGCGCGGCCGCGCGCTTCTCGGCTTCGCGCTCGAACGCATGGACGAGCGGCTGAAGCGCCGTGCCGAAAAGGAGATCAAGCGCAAGACCGCGACGAGCGCGCGCCGCCTCCGCCTCCCCGGCAAGCTCACAGACTGTTCGTCGGATGCGCCGGAAGGCACCGAGATCTTCATCGTCGAAGGCGACTCGGCAGGCGGCTCGGCGAAGCAAGCGCGCGACCGCAAGACGCAGGCGATCCTGCCCATTCGCGGCAAGATCCTGAACGTCGCCTCGGCGAACCGGGACAAGATCGGCGCCAACCAGGAAATCGCCGATCTCATCCAGGCGCTCGGCTGCGGCTCGCGTGATCGCTTCGATCCCGATGCGCTCCGCTACGACCGCGTCGTCATCATGACCGACGCCGACGTCGATGGCGCGCACATCGCCACGCTGCTGATGACGTTCTTCTTCCAGGAGATGTCGGGCCTCGTGAAGAACGGCCACCTCTACCTCGCGCAGCCGCCGCTCTACCGCCTGTCGCAGGGCGGCAAGGTCGCCTACGCGCGCGATGATGCACACAAGGACGAGCTGCTCGCGGGCGAATTCTCGGGACGCGGCAAGGTGGAGATCGGCCGCTTCAAGGGCCTCGGCGAGATGTCCCCCATGCAGCTTCGCGAAACCACGATGGACCCGGAAAAGCGCACGCTGATCCGCGTGACGCTGCCCGACACCTATGAGGAACGCGCGCCGGTCGTCGATCTCGTCGACCGCCTGATGGGCCGCAACCCGGAGCACCGCTTCAATTTCATTCAGGAGCGCGCCGCGACCGTTTCGGAAGACGCGATCGACGTTTAGTCCGAAAGTGCCGCTACTAGATCGCGCACCTTCTTCTGCCGCCACTGCGCGCTCGGCGCGATCAGCCAATAGGCTTCGTCCGAAACCTTGGGCTCCATGACGACGGCGAGCCGCCCTGCGGCGATGTCCGCCTCGGCGAGCACCAGCGGCACACGCGCGATCCCGTAGCCCGCGACCGCGCTGTCGATGGCGAGGCCTGCGTCGGCAACGCCGAGGCTGGCGCTGCGGTCCGTCATGTGGACGCCGTGCGCCTCGAACCAGCCGCGCCAGTCCGCAGACGGGTGCTCGACCAGCGGCTGCGCGGCGACTTCCGAGACGATCTTCACGTTCGCGGCGATCTCCGGCGTCGCCACCAGCACGACCGTGCCCGGCGCGATCAGCTTGCCGCTCAGTTCCTCCTCGGCGGGCATCGCACCGAAGAAGATCGCGGCGTCGAGATTGGCAGCGTTGAAATCGACCGGCCCTTCCGTGGGAAGGATCGTCACCTGCCGCGCCGTCGTCGACGCCTTGATGAGGCCAAGCCGCGGCGCCAGCCACTTGCCGATGAAGTCGCGCGGCGCGGCGATGGTCAGGCGCTCCTCGCCCTGCCCCGCCTGCATGATCGCCACGGCCTCCTCCAGCTTGGCGAAGCCCTCGCGAAGCGCGGGCAGGCTGCGCACCGCCTCGTCGGTGAGTTCGAGGTTCCGCGTCATGCGCCGGAACAGCACGGTGCCGAGCACGTCCTCGAGCGTACGGATCTGCTGGCCGACGGCGGCCGGCGTCACCGCAAGCTCATCCGCCGCCTTGGTGAACGACAGGTGGCGCGCGGCGGCATCGAAGACGCGCAGCGCGTTGAGTGGGAGCAGGGTCCGCTTCATGGCCGCGACGATTACAGGGCGCGCGCCGGGCGATCAAACGCGAAAAATCGCGGTTAACCCGAATTTTACCATAAGCACGCTAAACGGGGCCCGTGCCTTACGGCACACCTTACCTCCCCTAGCTGGATATCCAGCCGACTGATTTTTGAAAGGCCGCCCGGTCGTATCCGGCGGCCTTTTTCTTTTGCGCCGTGCAGTGCGCGGATCAACTCTTGCCGGGGATAAAAAAGCGGAACGTCTGGCGGGCTCCCGTGCAGCCGATCTGTTCGCCTTCCCGGTAGATCGGCTTGAAACGCCAACGGCCGACAACAGCTTCCATCGTGTCTTCGAACACGAACGGAGGGTAGGCAAAGACAACACGCGGCGTTTTCACCTTACCGTCAACGGCGATGTCATAGCCCATGACGATGTAACCCTCGGCGCCCCAGTTTACGGCAGCCTGTGGATAATCGTCCGCCGTCACCCAATTGTTTCGTCCAATCGGCGCCGCATCGAGCAGCGCACATTGATCGGGGCGCAGGCCGGTCGCGGCGAGAAAGCCGGAAGCTTGTTCCTGCGCCTTGCGGTCGTAGGCGATCGAGGCAAGCCGTAACGCCGCAAACTGGGCAAGCGTATCTGTCTTCGGATCGCCGCGCCGAAAGACTTCGGCATAAAGCGGCTCCGCCCGGTCGCTCCGGCGGCGCTTTTCAAGTTCCAGCGCCTGCTCGACACGGAACCAGTCCGCGACATCCGAAGGCCAGTTGGCATCGGGCTGCCTCTGCAGCGCTTCCCCGCCGCGCTGCACGCGATTCCGGGCGACCAACGCGTCCAGAATGGCGCGGCGGCGCGGAGAAAGATCGCTAGCCTCCATGATCTGCCGCGCGCGTTCTACATAGACGCCCTCGTCATCCTTCTCCGCCAATCGGGTCAGCACGGGAACCAGTGCCGGCGAGTCTGGCCCGGTCGCGGCTTCGAGTCGCGCGAGTTCGCGCCGCAGCGTTTCGGTGTCGGCCTTGGCGGCCATCGGGCCAAAGGCGATCGTTTGCGCTTTTGTTTCGCCGACGAGTTCGCGCATGAACGCATCGCCGATCCAACGCCGCTCCGTATTGAAGGTACAGCGAACCGCAACGCGCGTTGAAATGCGCCAGAACGGTTCCGTCTTCTGCATTTCTTCGGCGGACCACAGCCACGAGCGCGCGGCTTTCACGAACACGGCCTCGATTTCGCCCGGCTTGCTCGAATAGACGGGCGCTGCGCTGAGGACGCGCCCATCATCGCTGAGCGCGATGTCGAGCACCACAAGATCGTCCGGCCCGAGGTTGAAGGCCGGGGAGCAGTCCGGCAGCGTCAAGGCACTGCCATCCGGAAATTGCGGTCCCTTGCCGCCCATACGGCCCGCGCCCGTCATCGCGATGTAGTAGAAGGCCTTGTCGAGATCGCCGGTGAGGAAGCTGGCCAGCGCCAGATCAGAACGGACGGCAATATCGGAAAGCGAAACGCGACTTCCGATCCCGCCCGCACTTTTCGCCGCCGTCTTGAACCACTCCAGAGCCTCCTTGTGGTTTCCGGCGTTGAGTTCGACGCGGCCACGCAGCATCTGGAATTCGCCCAGCAGTTCACCGCTGCGCCTCTTGTCTTCGCCAGACTTGAAATCCTTGAGCATCGCATCAGCCATGCGGCGCGCGCGCGCCGCGTCGGTGAAAACCAAAGCGCGCGCCAACGGAATCGAAAGAGCCTGAATTCTCGCGGGGTCCGTATTGAGATCGAACGCGGCCTGATAGCTCTCCGCGGCCTGACGCATCTCGCCCAGCTTTTCGTGCGCACGGCCGATGAGGCTATGTGCGTCCACAAGTGCGGATGTCGCCTTGGCCTTCTCATAAATAGCGATAACGGGCGTCAGCGTTGCAAGGCCGCTCTCCATTCGCCCCAGTGCAATGTCCGTCTCCCCAAGACGCTGGCGCACGTCAGCCTCCGCCGGACTCCCACGCTGCGTCTTGGACATTCGCGCCAGAACATCAGCAAAAAGCGTGGAGGCCTTTTCATATTCCCCGGCCGCAAGGGCCGCTTCGGCAGCATCGTAGCGCTGCTGCAAGGTCTGCGCTTCGACAGGAGCCGCCGCCACACAGATAACGGCAGCAGCCGCGAAAATGTGTCTGCTCATCTACCCCCCGAAACTTGCCCGTACCGGGCGAAACGACTATCGCGCCCCCATGACAACTTCGCAACCGGCAGTGGTTCTTCTCTCCGGAGGACTCGACTCCGTTACGTGCGCGGCAATCGCGCACGCGGGCGGGTATGCCGTGCACGCGCTCACCGTCGACTACAACCAGCGCCACCGGGTGGAATTGGAGGCGGCGCGGCGGGCGGCGGCGATCTATGCGGTGCGGCACATCGTGCTTCCGCTCGACCTTCGGGCGTTCGGCGGATCGGCGCTTACGGATGAGATCGCCGTGCCGAAGGGCGACGGCGCAGTCGACAGCGGCGTCATCCCGCCCACCTATGTGCCCGCGCGCAACACCGTGTTCCTGTCGGTCGCGCTCGCGTGGGCGGAAGCCATCGGCGCGCGCGACATTTTCATCGGCGTCAATGCGCTCGATTATTCGGGCTATCCCGATTGCCGACCCGCCTTCATCGCTGCGTTCGAGGCGCTTGCCGCGACCGCCACCAAGGCGGGCAGCGAGGGCGAGCGCTTCAAGGTGCACACGCCGCTCATCGATCTCGACAAGGCCGGGATCGCGCGTGAAGCGGCGCGGCGGGGTGTCGACATCGCCGGAACGTGGACGTGCTACGATCCCGCCGCTGCCGCGGATGGAACGCCGCTCCATTGCGGCCGCTGCGACGCCTGCCGCCTCCGCCACAAGGGTTTCGAGGAGGCGGGCCTCCCCGACCCCACCGCCTACGCCGCACCGTGACCTACGCGGTCAAAGAGCTCTTCCTCACCCTGCAGGGCGAAGGCGCCCAGACGGGCCGCCGCGCCGTGTTCCTGCGCTTTGCGGGTTGCAACCTCTGGTCGGGTCTCGAACGGGGCCGGGAGAAAGCCGTCTGCACCTTCTGCGACACGGATTTCATCGGCACCGATGGCCCCGGCGGCGGCAAGTTCCGGGACGCCGAAGCGCTCGCCGATGCCGTCGCTGCAGCTTGGGGCGAGACCAGCGACCACCGCCTCGTCGTCTGCACCGGCGGCGAACCCCTGCTACAACTCGATAGCGCGCTGATCGACGCGCTCCATGCGCACCGCTTCTCGATCGCCATCGAAACCAACGGCACACTCCCCGCACCCGCCGGGAT
Source organism: Sphingosinicella sp. (assembly GCF_041916975.1). Taxonomy (NCBI): domain Bacteria; kingdom Pseudomonadati; phylum Pseudomonadota; class Alphaproteobacteria; order Sphingomonadales; family Sphingosinicellaceae; genus Sphingosinicella; species Sphingosinicella sp. The sequence goes on along the minus strand of NZ_JAYRYK010000001.1, from coordinate 4,133,667 downwards.
CGACTGGATCTGCGTCAGCCCCAAGGCGGACGCCAAACTGGTGCAGACGTCAGGCGACGAACTGAAGCTCGTCTACCCGCAGCCGAACAACAGCCCCGAGATGTTCGAGGGTCTCGATTTCCGGAATTTCTTCCTGCAACCGATGGATGGCGCCACGCAGGCGGAGAACATCGCCGCCGCGACGGAATATTGCCTCACGCATCCAAAGTGGCGCCTGTCGCTCCAGACGCACAAGCTGATCGGGATTCCCTAGCCGCGCCCCCGATAGGGTGCGACACCCTGGTCCGGCACCCACACGTCCGCAGGCGGTGCGCCGGACTGCCAGAACACATCGATCGGAATGCCGCCGCGCGGATACCAGTAGCCGCCGATCCTGAGCCAGTGCGGCGCCATCTCCCGGAACAGACGCTCACCGATGCCGACCGTGCAATCCTCATGGAACGCCGCGTGGTTGCGGAAACTCCCAAGGAACAGCTTCAGCGACTTCGATTCCACGATGCGCGCGGCGGGCACGTAGTCGATCACCAGATGCGCGAAATCGGGTTGCCCGGTCACCGGGCACAGCGATGTGAACTCGGGCGCCGCGAAGCGCACGAGATAGCGGCTCTGGGGCCGCGGATTGGGCACGTAGTCGAGCTTCGCGGCCTCCGGAGACGCCGGAAGCGCGCTCACCTTGCCGAGATGCGTCGTTTCCATAGGTTTCGCGTTAGAGCGCCCATACGCCATTGGCAATATCGGGGCGTCCGACTATTCAGGAAGCCGGTTGAGACACAGGTTCAAGGAGCAACGCATGGATTCGCTGGTAACGACGGAATGGCTCGCGAAAGAGCTGGGCGCGAACGACCTGCGCATCGTCGATGCCTCCTACTTCCTTGACGCGCGCGATGCCCGCGCCGAATTCGAGGCCGGGCACATTCCGGGCGCCGTGTTCATGGATCTCGGCGAGCTTGCCGACACCAGCTCCAGCCTGCCGAACATGGTGCCGAGCGCCGAGAAGTTCGCCAGCCGTATGCAGGCGATCGGCCTTGGCGACGGCAGCCGCATCGTCGTTTACGACAACTCGCCGCTGCGCTCCTCGGCGCGCGCATGGTGGCTGCTCAATCTGTTCGGCGCGCACGAGGTCGCGATCCTCGATGGCGGTCTCCAGAAGTGGAAGGCCGAAGGCCGCGCGATGGAATCGGGCAAGCCCGTCGTCCGCCACCGCCACTTCACCGTCTGGAAGGACAAGGCGCAGGTCCGCGACCTCGCGCAGATGAAGGAAAACCTGAAGACCAAGGCGGAGCAGGTCGTCGACGCACGCGGCGCATCGCGTTTCCGCGGCGACGAACCCGAAACCCGCCCGGGCGTGCGCCCCGGCCACATCCCGGGCTCGTTCAACCTGCCCTACACCGAGCTTTACAACGAAGACGGCACTTACAAGCAGGGCGATGCGCTGCGCGCCGCGTTCCGTGATGTCGGCGTCGATCCGGATCAGCCCGTCGTCACCACCTGCGGCTCGGGCGTCACCGCCGCCGCGCTGTCGTTCGGGCTGCACCTGCTTGGCGCGAAGAAAACCGCGCTTTATGACGGTTCGTGGTCCGAATGGGGCGGCGAGGCGGATACGCCCGTCGTGACCGGAGCGGCGTGAGCGGGGACAAGCCCGGCGGCGACGCGCCTGCCACCAGCCTCGTTCACGCCGGGCGCCGCCCGGAATGGACGCACGGCGTCGTCAATCCACCGGTCTACCGCGCTTCGACGTGCCTCTTCGAGACGCTGGACGCCTATGAAGCGGCTTCGCGCAATCCCGACGCCGGGCTCTATTATGGACGCCGCGGCACGCCGACACAGTGGGCGCTTGCCGAGGCACTGACCGAAATGGAACCGGGCGCGGCGGGCACACACCTGTTCCCGTCGGGCGTCGCCGCGATCGCCGCCGCGCTGATGGCGGCAACGTCTTCGGGCGGTCACCTCCTGATGGTCGACAACGTCTACGAACCGACGCGAGTGATGGCGAAATCGGTTCTGGCGCGGATCGGCGTCGAAACCGAATACTACGCGCCCACGGACAGCGACGGCATCGCGCCGCTCATTCGCGCGAACACGCAGGCGATCTACATGGAAAGCCCCGGTTCGCTGACCTTCGAGGTGCAGGACGTCCCCGCCATCGCGGCACTCGCGCGCGCCCGCGGCCTCGTCTCCATCCTCGACAACACGTGGGCGACCCCCCTGCTCTTCCCGGCGATCCGCCACGGCGTCGACCTTTCGGTGCAGTCGCTCACCAAATACGTCGTCGGCCACAGCGATGCGCTGATGGGCTCGGTGACCGCCGCTCCCGATGCGTGGCAGAATTTCCGGAACACCGCGCTCCGCCTCGGCCAGACCGCAGCGCCTGACGACTGCGCGCTCGCCCTGCGCGGCCTCCGCACGCTCGCCATCCGCATGGAGCGTCACGGCAAGACTGCGCTCGCGCTTGCACGGGCGCTCAGCAAGCACCGCGCCGTCGAGCGCGTGATCTGCCCCGGCCTGCCCGGCGACCCCGGCCACGCGCTCTGGACGCGCGATTTCAACGGCTACGCCAGCCTGTTCGCCATCGCGCTGAAACCGGGGAGCCGCGAGGCGCTCGCCGCCTGCGTGGACAATCTCCGCCATTTCGGCATGGGTTTCTCGTTCGGCGGCTACGAAAGCCTCGTGCTGCCGGTGAAGCCGCTCCGCACCGCGACACGGTGGCAGACGGACGGCCCGATGCTCCGCATCCACTGCGGCCTCGAGGACGCAGACGACCTGATCGCAGACATGACCGCAGGCCTCGACCGCTACCTCAGCTAAGGTCTGCTAGGGTGTGTGGAGCTTCAGTTCAGGGCGAGGCGAAAACGGCGGATTTCGAGAACCGGCGCGCAGCGTACTTAACGTACGTGAGCACCGGAAGCGGAGAAAGCCGCCGTTTGCAGCCCGGCATGGGCTGAAGCCCCACACACCCTAGTCGTCGTCGGAAACGACGACTTTTTCACCTGTCACGCGCTGCGCCAGCGCCGCCGCCATGAAGTCATCGAGATCGCCGTCCAGCACATCGTCGGGGCTCGTGTTGACGATGCCCGTGCGCAGGTCCTTCACCTGCTGATAGGGCTGCAGCACGTAGCTCCGGATCTGGTGGCCCCAGCCGATATCGGTCTTGGTCGCGTTCACCGCGTTCGCCTCGGCCTCGCGCTTCTGCAGCTCGGCTTCGTAGAGGCGCGCCTTCAGCTGCTTCATCGCCTCGGCACGGTTCTTGTGCTGGCTGCGCTGGTTCTGGCAGGCGACGATGATGCCCGTGGGCACGTGCGTGATGCGCACGGCGCTGTCCGTCGTATTCACGTGCTGCCCGCCCGCGCCCGAGGCCCGGTAGGTATCGATCTTGAGATCGCTTTCGTTGATCTCGATGGCGATGTCGTCATCCACCACCGGATAGACCCACACGCTCGCGAAGCTCGTGTGCCGCCGTGCCGCGCTGTCATAGGGGCTGATGCGGACCAGCCGGTGCACGCCGCTTTCGGTCTTGGCATAGCCATAGGCGTTCTCGCCCTTCACCATCAGCGTCGCGGACTTGATGCCCGCCTGCTCGCCGCCGTGATAATCGACCAGTTCCACCTTGTTGCCGCGGCGTTCCGCCCAGCGCTGGTACATGCGCTGCAGCATCGAGGCCCAGTCCTGGCTTTCCGTGCCGCCCGCGCCGGCGTTGATCTCGATATAGGTGTCGTTCGCGTCCGCCTCGCCCGAAAGCAGCGCGGCGACCTTGTCCTTGTCGGCGCGGTTCGCGAGCGTCTCGAGCGCGGCGACGCCATCGTTCACGAGGTCTTCGTCGCCTTCGGCCTCGGCCATCTCGATAAGCTCGACGGTATCGTCGAGTTCGGTCTGGATGCTCCGCGTCGCCTGGATCGCCTCATCGAGGCGACGGCGCTCCAGCATCAGCTTCTGCGCGGCCTTGGGGTCGTTCCAGAGTTCGGGATTCTCGGCCTCGGCGTTCAGCTCATCAAGGCGTTTAAGGGCGACATCCCAGTCAAAGAAACCTCCTCAGCAGGGCGAGCGCCTGCTTGATCCGGTCGACATGATTGAGCGCTTCAGCGCGCATGGTACTCGTCCTTCGTGATGGAAGCTGCGGCTTCTAGTAAATGCCGCCGGTGGATTGCAAGAATTCGCTGTCCGAGCGCACGACTTCGGCCTTGGCGAAAGGATCGTAGGCGGCCGCAACACGGCGCGGTTCGCTTTCGGGCTTGAACGCTTCCCAGATCACCGCAGCGCGCGGATCGGTATCGACCTGCCAGCCGCCGTAGACGCGCTTGCCCGAACGCCGATCGATCCGCACCATGCGCACGCCGGGCGATATCTCGAAAGGCCGCTTCGGCGCATCTTTCAGCGCGGCGATGGCGAACTGCTTGAAGACCGGCGCCGCAAGCGTGCCGCCCTGCGCATAGCCGCCCATGTTCTTCGGCTCGTCGAAGCCGAGGTAGAGCCCCGCCACGACATCCGCCGTGCCGCCCACGAACCACACGTTGGTGGGACCGTTCGTGGTGCCGGTCTTGCCGAACATCGGCCGATTGAGGTCGCGCAGCACCACGGCCGTGCCGCGCTGCACAACGCCTTCCAGCATGTGCACGACCTGATAGGCGGTCTTCGCGTCCATCGCCTGCGGGCGGGCATCGGCAGGGCGCGGCATCGCGTCGCCATCCCAGTCCGGCGCGCTGCAACCCGCGCAGTCGCGCGCATCGGCGCGGTAGATCGTGCGCCCGCGCCGGTCCTGGATGAGGTCGTAAAGCACCGGCGACTGCCGTTTGCCGCCGTTCGCGAGCATCGCATAGGCGTTCGTCAGCTTCATCACCGTCGTCTCGCCCGCGCCGAGCGACATGGAAAGCACCGGCGAAAGCTTGGCGATGCCCATCTGGTCGATCGTCTCGACGACCTTGTCCATGCCCGTGTTGTAGGCGAGACGCACCGTCATCAGGTTGCGCGATTGTTCGAGGCCCCAGCGCATCGTCTGCGGGCCCGCATAGCCGCCCGAGAAGTTGCGGAAGCACTTGGTGCCGAGCGAGCGCGTCTGGAACACGCAGTAAGGTGCATCCACGACCACAGACGCGGGCGTGTAGCCGTTGTCGAGCGCGGCGGCATAAACGAACGGCTTGATCGCCGATCCCGGCTGCCGCATCGCCTGCGTCGCGCGGTTGTATTGCGAGCGGCGCGCATCGAAGCCGCCGACCATCGCGAGCACGCGGCCCGTGGAGACCTCCATCACCACCATGCCGCCGCCGATGTCCGGGATCTGGCGCAACGTATAGTCGCCGCCCGCCACGCGCTTCACGGGGATGACGTCTCCGGCTGCGAGCCGCTGGAACGCCGGCACGCCGACCCCGCGCACGGGGATCGAAGCATTCTGCGCAGACATGCGGCCGTTCGTGCCGTCTTCGAAGCCGAGCGAAATCACCCCGCCCGACTTTTCGAGCACCACAGCCGCGCGCCAGTCGTCGTAACCAACCGGCAGGTTGACGGCGCGCAGCCGCTGCGCCCAGCCTTCGCCAAGCTCAATCTTGTCGGTCACACCCCGCCAGCCGCGCGGGCGGTCATATTTCACGAGGCCGTCGCGCAGCGCCATTTCGGCGGCGCGCTGCATGGCGGGGTTGATCGTGGAGCGAACCCACAGCCCGCCCGTGTAGATGCCGTGTTCGCCCTCCTCGCCGTATTTCTCGACGAGTTCGCGGCGGATATCCTCGATGAAATAATCACCGGTGCGATCACGCGGGATTTCGGCGCGGTTGACGACGACGATCGGCTCGGCAGCGGCGGCACGCGCCTGTGCCGCGGTCACATAGCCGTTCTCCGCCATCTGCCCGAGCACCCAGTTGCGGCGCGCGAGCGCACGGACGCGGCCCTTCTCGGTGGAAGGGTTATAGTTGGCGGGCGCCTTCGGCAGCACTGCAAGGAACGCCGTCTGCGCCAGCGAAAGCTCTTCGACCGGCTTGTTGAAATAGGCGAATGATGCGGCCTGCACACCGTAGGCACTGCGGCCGAGGAAGATTTGGTTGAGGTAAAGCTCGATGATCTCGGGCTTGGTCAGCGCCTGCTCGATGCGCCGGGCAAGGAAAATCTCCTTCACCTTGCGCACGTAGCTCACCTCGTTCGTCAGCAGCAGGTTCTTGGCCACCTGCTGCGTGATCGTGGAGGCGCCCACGGGCCGCTTGCCGGTGCCCATAGCCTTCAGATTGGTGATCGCCGCCTGGAAGATGCCGGGCAGATCGATGCCGGGGTGCGTGAAGAAGGTCTTGTCCTCGGCGGAAACGAACGCGCCGACGAGCTGCTTCGGCGTCTGCTCGTAATCGAGGAAGATGCGCCGCTCGCGCGCGAAGCTCGCGAAGGGCGTCCCGTCCGCCGCGCGCACATGGCTCGGCAACGGCGGCTCGTATTCGGCAAGCTGTGCCGCATCGGGAAGTCCGCGCGCAAAGATCAGCCAGGCGACGAACACCACAAGGACGCCGAACAGCGCAGCAGCGCCCGCGACATAGCTCAGCACGCGCGCCCAGCGCGGCAGGGCACGGAACCGGCTTTTGAGGTCGCCGAGAATCTGGGCAAGACGTGCCATCGTCGCTGCCTATAGCAGGCCGGTCGCCAGTCTCAAGCTGAACGCGCCAAACCGCACCCGCCACCCGAACGTCCCCCGAACGTCATCGTCTCGCAACAGGACTGGCATCGAACCGTCGCCTGCCGCTGCTAACCGGCCGCCATGGATACGGATTTTCCCCACGAACACTGCCTGCAGATCCCCGCGCATCTGAAGGCCTCGCTTAGAATCATGCTGCTTGCGAAGCACGCCTGCGGCGACGGCAGCCACGACCGGGTGGACGGCAACCATGCCCAGTACCACCACGAACTGCGCCGCACGCTGGAGAAGATCGGCCTCAATGTCGTGACTGCAAACAGCTTCGACGCGCTGTTCGCGGAGCCGGACGTCGATTTCGTGTTTCCGCTGCTGAACCGCGCCGGGTTTCTCAACAGCGAGATGCTGGCACCGCTGCTGCTCCAGCGCCTCGGCATCCCCTATCTCGGCGCCTCGCCGATCCTGCGCGGGCTTTCGGACGACAAGCACCTGATGAAGCTCGTTGCCCGCCAGCACGCTGTGCCGACGTCGGACTGGCGCATCCTCCGCCGCGGCACCGATCTTGCCGCCGTGGCTGCGCTGGACGCCGCGCGTTACATCATCAAGCCGAACGCCTCCTCGGCCTCGTGGGGTATCGGCGTCGCCGAAACCTGGTCGGGCGCGCTCGCGCACGCCGCGCACCTCCATACCGCGGGCCACGACGCGATCATCGAGCCGTGGCTGCCCCTGCTCGACATTGCCGTGCCGGTTGTCGGCGGGCGCTCGCCTGAGCCATGGCTGCTGCCCGCCATGGCCTATATCCCCGCCGATCCCGACGCGCTCCGCAGCTACGAGGAGAAGCGCGCACTCACCGAACAGCGCGACGATCCGCTGGAGGTGCTCGCGAATTCCCGTGTCGCCGAGCGGCTTTACGCGATGACTCGCGCGCTCTGCCGCGAACTCTGGCCGTTCGACTACGGGCGCTTCGAATTCCGCTACGATCCTGCGAGCGAAAGCGTGTGGTTCATGGAGGTGAACCTCTCCTGCAATCTCTGGTCGAAAAAGAGCATTTCCCGCTCCGCCGCGACGCTCGGCATCGAGCATCACGAACTCGTCGAGTCCATCGTCGCGCACAGCCTGTGGCGGCAGGAGCTGATGAGCACCATCTCCGAGCGGCTCGTCGCCTGAGATGACCTCAGGTTTCTCCGCCATCGTGCTTGCAGGCAAGCGCGACGGGCGCCTCGATCCGCTCGCCGCGAACGCAGGCGTCTCGCACAAGTGCCTCGTGCCCGTGGCCGGCAAACCGATGCTCCTCCACGTCCTCGAAGCGCTCGACGCGGCGCAGGGTATCGGTCGTATCGTCGTCTCGATCGACACCCCGGACATCATCGCCCCCCTGATCCGCCAACTCGGCAGCGGCCGCATCAGCGTTGAGCCGTCAGCACCCAATCTCGTCGACAGCGTGTTCGGCGCCGCCAACGCCTCCACCCCGCCCTTCCTCGTGACCACCGCCGACAACGTGAACCTGACCCCCGCCAGCATCGCGGAAATCCTCACCGCATCGCAAGGCGCCGACGCCGCCGTCGCGTTCGCGCGCCGCGAGCGCGTGATCGTTGCCCACCCGGACGGGCAGCGCCGCTTTTACCGCTTCCGCTGCGGCGAGTATTCGAACTGCAATACGTACGTGCTCGGCTCGCGCGAGGCGCTGAAGGCGGCCGAGGTGTTCCGGGGCGGCGGTCAGTTCGCGAAATTTCCGATGCGGATCGTCAGGGCGTTCGGCCTCGTGAACCTCATCCGCTTCCGTTACGGCCTCGCCACACTCGATGGCGCATTCCGCGGCTTTTCGCGGCGATTTGGCCTCACCATCCGCCCCGTCCTCGTCAGCGACGGCGCGCTTGCCATCGATGTCGATAACGAGCGCACGCTGCACGTCGCCGAGACGATCCTCGGCGAACGCGGATCAGCGCTGCGCGAGCCGCCGCAGGAAATGCGCCTCGACCGCGCGCCGCACCGCCTTGGCGATCCGCTGCTGGCCTGACGCAGAGAAGAGGAACTTCGAGTCCTCCTCGTTCGAAAGATAGCCGGTCTCCAGCAGCACGGAGGGCACGTCCGGCGCCTTCAGCACCAGGAAGCCCGCGAACCGGTGAAACTGGCTGCGCACCTTGATGTCCTCGCGCATCTCGCGCTGGAGAATGGCGGCGAACTCCGCCGACGTGTTCATCGTCTCGCGCTGCGCGAGGTCGATCAGGATGTCGGTCACCTCGTTGGTCTCCACCGCAAGGTCGACGCCCGCGATGATGTCCGACCGGTTCTCCTTGGCGGCGAGGCGCGCGGCCTCGGCGTCGGACGCGTTTTCCGAAAGCGTGTAGACCGTCGCACCGCTCGCGTTCGGCACCGGCGCACTGTCGGCATGCACGGAAATGAACAGCGAGGCATTGCCGTGCCGCGCGATGCCGAAGCGGTCGCGGTGGCGCAGATAGGTGTCGTCGTCGCGCGTCAGGATCGCTTTCACGCGGCCGGAGGCATCGAGTTCCTTCTTGATCGCCTTGGCGATCGCGAGAACGACGTCCTTCTCGTATTTCTTCTCGCCAAGCACGCTGATCGTGCCGACGTCCTTGCCGCCGTGTCCCGCATCGATCACCACGACCGGAAGTCGCCCTGCAAGGCGGGGGCGCGGCGGCTGCGTGGCCGGCGCTTTGGTGGCCGGAGCAGTAACGACTTTTACCGGCGCAGTTGTCGCGGGCTTCGGCGGGACTACAACCTTCACCGGCGCGGCAGGCGGTAGCTTCACGACAGGCGGTATCGCGGGCCGGGCGGATGCGACGGCAGGCTTCTCCGTTTTGGTCGGCGCGGCAATCAGCGTCGAACGTCCGCTCGCAACCAGCTTCGCGAACGCCGCCTCGCTCGTCGGCGCCACGGTCAGCCTCAGCTTTCCGTCGGAATAGCCGCTCGATATAATGCGGGAGGGCGACGCGAGATCGATGACCAGGCGCGCCGTATCGGCATCGAACTGGGCATTGCGCACCTTGAGAACGATGCCACCGCCCAAAACCGAACCGCCCGGCGCGGTCATCCCATCGAGATCGACAGCCAGCCGCGGCGGACCGGATAATGCGAAGGCCGAGATACGCCCGGCACCCTCCGCACCAATACTGACGGTGGCGCCGTCGCCGCTCACGGTTACAACCGGATCGCCCAGACGCGCAGCCGTGGCGGGCGCGGAAAGCGTGACGCACGCCGCGATCAGCGGTACGCAAAGCGCCTGCCTTCCCCGCCTCAACCAGCGCGACATGTTTCATCCCCCGCAAGAGCGTTTTGCCTGCCCGACATCCCCCCGGAAATGGCGAACTTCAGCCGAATCCTATGGTTAAGGTTCGAGGTGTTCAAGTGAATTGCACATTTCCGTAACGCTTTGTGTTGTTCATGCCACGCATAGCTGCTAGCAGACCGAATAGCGGCCAATGTCCGGTCCTCCGTCAGTGTCCAAACCATCTGCTCATCGGGTCGATGGTTTCACGCCTTCCCGCGCGAAACGGCACTGGCATTTTGCCGGACGGGGAGATGCTGCCGCTAAGATCGAGGTTTTGACGCATGTCGGCAATGCGATGCCATGAGGAGACGATGAAGGCGATGGCCTTCCCCTCGGCGCGCGATATGCGGCTCGCCACAGTTCCAAACCATCGGAGCGCGGGCTTGCCCGAAGCTCCCGTAACACGTGCCCCATCGTCTGCGGCTGAAGCCTCAGCGGTGCCGAGGCCTCGGAGAACACTAAATGTCAATGCGCATGCTCATCGACGCGCGCCACCCGGAGGAGACCCGGGTCGCCGTCATAGAAGGCAACCGGATCGAGGAATTTGACTTCGAATCCGCCCAGAAGGAACAACTGAAGGGCAATATCTACCTCGCCAAGGTTACACGCGTCGAACCCTCGCTGCAGGCGGCGTTCGTGGAATATGGCGGAAACCGGCACGGCTTTCTCGCCTTCTCGGAAATCCACCCGGATTATTACCAGATCCCGAAAGAGGATCGTGACGCGCTGCTCCGCGAGGAGCGCGAGGCCGCCGAGGCGCACCGCGCCGAGATGGACGCCGAGCACGAAGACGACGATGACGACGCGGAGAGCGCCGACGAGGCGTCCGACGACGGCGAGGACAGCGAGCCGCCCGCGCCCACCTCAGTCGGCAGCGACCATCATGACGACCACGACAACGCCATGCGGGCGAAGCGCCAGAACCTGCGCCGCCGCTACAAGATTCAGGAAGTCATCAAGCGCCGTCAGGTGCTACTGGTGCAGGTCGTCAAGGAAGAGCGCGGCAACAAAGGCGCGGCTCTGACCACCTACCTGAGTTTGGCAGGCCGTTACTGCGTGTTCATGCCGAACACCAACCACGGCGGCGGCATCAGCCGGAAGATTTCGAACCAGAGCGACCGCAAGCGGCTGAAATCCATCGTCTCGGAGCTGCAGCTGCCGCAGGGCATGGGCTGCATCATCCGCACCGCAGGCCTGTCGCGCACGCGCGCCGAAATTCGCCGCGACTTCGATTACCTCACGCGCCTGTGGGACGAGATCCGCGAGAAGACGCTGGCTTCATCTGCGCCCGCGCTGATCCACGAGGACTCCGATCTCATCAAGCGGGCGATCCGCGATATCTACAATCGCGACATCGGCGAAGTGCTGGTGGACGGAGACGAGGGATACCGTGCGGCCCGGAGCTTTATGAAGCTCCTGATGCCAAGCCATGCGAAGAAGGTTCAGCAATACGTTGATCCCGTTCCGCTTTTCCAGCGCTTCCAGGTCGAGCAGCAGCTGGCGGCCATGTACCACCCGGTGGTGCAGCTGAAATCGGGCGGCTACATGGTCATCAACCCGACCGAAGCGCTCGTTTCGATCGACATCAACTCGGGCAAATCGACGCGCGAGCACAATATCGAGGAAACCGCGCTCAAGACGAACCTTGAAGCGGCGCGCGAAATCTCGCGTCAGCTTCGCCTGCGCGACATGGCCGGCCTCGTCGTCATCGACTTCATCGACATGGACGTGCATTCGAACAACCGCAAGGTCGAGAAGGCACTGAAGGAAGCGCTGAAGCACGACCGCGCGCGCATCCAGGTAGGCCGCATCTCGTCGTTCGGCCTCCTCGAGATGAGCCGCCAGCGACTGCGCACCGGTGTGCTCGAAGCCTCGACGCACGTCTGCCCGGTTTGCGAAGGCGCGGGCATGGTCCGCACCGTGCAGTCCGCCGCGCTCGGCGCGCTGCGCGTGCTGGAAGCCGAGGCGCTCCGCGGCAAGCACAGCCGCATCACGCTGCGCCTGCCCTTCGAGGTGGCGATCTACATGCTGAACGTGAAGCGCAGCCAGATCTCGCGTGTCGAGGATCTGTACGGCGTCATGGTCGAGATCGCGCCCAACGGCGACCTCAATGTCGGCGATCAGGAGATCGACGGCAGCGGCCCGCCGCCCGTGCCGCGTGTCAGCCTGCAAACGCCCGTGGCGCCCGCGCCCGAGGATGACGACGACGATATCGTCGAAGAGGAGGACGAGGCCGAGGACGAAGAGGTCGAAGTCGAAGTCTCCGAACGCCGCGAGCGCAACGATGAGCGCCGCGACGACGGCGGCCGTTCGCGCCGCCGCCGCCGTGGACGCGGCCGCCGCGACCGCGAACGCGACGACGAGCGCCGCCCCGCACCGCAGGACGCCGCAGACGCTCTCGATGCCGGGAGCGAGGATGCGGACGAAGCTGCGGAAGGCGAAGCTAAACGCACCGAGACGCAGGAGCAATCGCGCGACGACCGGGATGAGGACGGCAGCAAGCGGCGCCGCCGCCGCCGGGGTCGTCGTGGCGGTCGCCGCCGGAACGGTGACGAGGTCACGGAAGAAGCCGCAGAGGGTGAAGCCGCCGAGGCCGGAGCCGGTTCAGAGGACGAAACCGCGCCGGAAATCGAACCGGCTGCGGAGGCCCCTGCGGAAGCCGAAGCCCCTGCCCGCAAGCCGCGCGGCCGTCGCAAGGCCGTGAAGGCTGAAACCACGGAAACCGAGGACGTAGCGGAACCGGAAACGGTCGAGGCTCCCGCCGTTGAAGCGCCCGCAGCGGAGGCCGAAGCCAAGCCCAAGCGGACCCGGCGCAAGAAGGCGGAGACGGTAGAGGCCGCGGCCGAGCCTGCACCGGAGCCCGCGCCACCTGTCGAAGAGGTCGCTGCCGAGGCGCCCGAAAAGCCGAAGCGCGCGCCGCGCCGCAAGGCAGCCGCCAAAAACGCGCCTGCCGCGGAAACCGTGTCGGAGGCCGTGGAGGTTGCCGAGACGACCGAGACCGCCGCGAACGATACGGAGGAAGATTCCGCACCGCCGCGTAAGGGCTGGTGGCAGCGGACGTTCGGCGACTGAGACGTCAGCGTACCAGAGACATGGCGGCGGCGGGCTTGCAATCGCCCGCCGCCGCCCTAGTTTCGCTCATTGGGGGTTCAGTCGCGAAAGGTGATAGGGCGGCGATGACATCCCGGTTTGTTTCAGCCCGGAAGCCTTTTTCGGCTGGCCTGCGCCTTCTTCTCGCTGTCGCTCTCGCCATTACGGCGTCGATCCGTCCCGCGCTCGCCCAGAGCATCCTGCGCGACGCGGAAACCGAGGCCTTCTTCCACGAAATCTCCGCACCGCTCGCCGAAGCCGCCGGGCTCAACCCGCGCTCGCTCGACGTCATCCTCATCGGCGATTCCTCGATCAACGCGTTCGTCGCGGGCGGACAGGCGGTCTATATCCACAGCGGCCTCATCATGGCGGCAGACGACGTCAACGAGGTGCAGGGCGTCATCGCCCACGAAATCGGCCACATCACCGGCGGGCACGTCGTGCGCTTCAGCGAGGGCGCCAAGGCGGCGACTTCGATCACGTTGCTCTCGATGCTGCTCGGCGCGGCCGCGATGGCGGCGGGCGCTGGTGAAGCGGGCATGGCGATCTTCGCGGGCGGGCAGCAGGCCGCGCTCGGCAAGTTCCTCGCCTATTCGCGCACGCAGGAATCCGCGGCGGACCAGGCCGGCGCGACCTTCCTGCACAAGGCGGAGCTTTCCGGCCGGGGATCGATCAACTTCTTCAAGAAGCTGCAGAACCAGGAATTCCGGCTCGCGATCCCGCAGGACAACGGCTACGCGCGGACTCACCCGCTGACGGGCGATCGCATCGCCGCGCTCGAAAACACGTACAAGAACGACGCGGCGTGGGAAAAGCCCACGGACCCGGCGCTGCAGGCGAAATTCCTGCGCATCAAGGCTAAGCTTTACGGCTATATCGAGGAGCCTTCGCGCACCTTCCAGAAATACCCGGAAACCGACACATCCGTACCCGCGCGCTACGCCCGCGCCTACGCATGGCACAAGAATGCCTTTCCGGACCGCGCGGAGACCGAGATCGACTGGCTGCTGCGGGACGCGCCGGACGACCCCTTCTTCCTTGAACTCAAAGGGCAGGTGCTGCTCGAATCCGGCAAGGTCGGCGATGCGATCGGCCCGCTGCGCCGCGCCGTCGCGCTCGCACCCGATCAGCCGCTGATTGCCGGGATGCTCGGCCACGCGCTGATCGCGACCGAGAAGCCCGAGAACACCGAGGAGGCGAAGCGCGTGCTGCGCGCCGCGGTGGCGCGCGACAACCGAAACCCCTTCGCCTGGTATCAGCTCGGCATCGCCTATGCACGCGGCGGCGACGAAGCGCGCGCCGCGCTCGCGACCGCCGAGCAGAACAATCTCACCGGCAACGCGCAACTTGCGCTCGCCAGTTCGCGTATGGCGATGGCGGGCCTCAGCCCCGGCACTCCGGACTGGATTCGGGCACAGGATATCTACATGGTGAGCCAACACGCCGTCGAAGACGAGGACGGCAAGCGGAAACGTCGTTAGGGGCTTTATGATCGATTTCTACAAACGCCTGCGGGCGCGCTGGCCGCTCGCGGCCAACATCGTGGGCGTGTTCGCGCTGCTGCTGCTCGCGGGCGGGCTCCTGATGCTGCTCACCGGCCGCCAGGCGTCTGTGGCGAACGGCGGCGCGCTCACGAAGGCGCAGCGCGAAGAGGTGGAGAAGATCGTCCACGATTATATCCTCGCGCACCCGGAGATCATCCCCGAGGCGGTGAACCGCCTGCAGGCGCGCGAGGTCTCGAGCCTCGTCTCCCAGAACCGCGAGGAGATCGAAACGCCCTTCGGCAGCGCATGGGCAGGCGCGAAGGACGGCGACGTCACGCTCGTCGAGTTCTTTGACTACAACTGCCCCTACTGCCGCCTTTCGCACCCGGACGTCGAACGGCTGCTCAAAGAGGACAAGAAGCTGAAGGTCGTCTACCGCGACCTCCCCGTGCTCGGCGAAGCCTCCCGCGAAGCCGCGCTCGCCAGCCTTTCGGCGGCAGAGCAGGGCAAATACCGAGCCTTCTACAACTGGATGTTCACGGACAAGGCGCGCGTCTCCACGCAAAAGACGATCCAGGGCGTCCGCAAGGCCGGGCTCAATGAAGCGCGCGCCGCCGAAGACATGAAAAGCGAACGCCTGAAGCGCGAAATCGACAAGAACCTCCGCCTCGGCAATGCGCTCGGCCTCACCGGCACGCCGAGCTACGTCGTCGGCAACCGTATCCTCTCGGGCGCGGTTGGCTATGACGAGCTGAAAAAAGCGATCGAAGAGGCGCGGAAAGCAGGCTGAACGCACAGCGCGCCAGCCGCCAGGTCACTCCTTCCGTCCCATCTTCCTAGCAATTTACCCGAACGTGAGACTTGCGCCGAAACGTTTTGGCGTTAAATGATATGATATACTGTCTCATATCAATCGGGGGAAATCGTGACCATTGCATTGCCGTTTCGGGCTGGACTTCTGCTCGGCCTGCCGTTTCTGGCCGTCCCCGCATTCGCCGACGACGTGGATGACGAGAAGCGCCGCAACACGGAAATCGTCGTGACCGGTATCGCCGCCGACGACAGCTATGCGCCGGAAACGGCTGCGGTCGCCGGCAAGAGCCCCGCCTCCATTCTCGAAACTCCGCAATCGATAAGCGTCGTGACCCGCGAGCAGATCGAGGACCGCAACCTCTTCACGATCGGCGAGGCGGTACAGCAGGTGACGGGCGTGACGGTGATGCCCTTCGACGGATCGAACCCCGATTATCGCGCGCGTGGTTTCGTACTCGATTATGCTTACGACGGCGTGCCGTCGACCTTCTCGTCCGGCGTGCCGGAATTCGACCTCGTGATTTACGAGCGGATCGAGATCCAGCGCGGGCCGACCGGCCTGTTCCGCGGCGCCGGCTCTCCGGGGGGCACGATCAACCTCATTCGCAAGCGCGGCCAAAGCGAATTCTCGATGTCGGCCGCCCTCTCCGCCGGCGCCTGGAACCACTACCGCGGCGAGTTCGATATCGGCGGACCGATCGATGCCGCCGGCAGGCTGCGCGTCCGGGCGGTGGGCAGCCTGCTCGATCGCGATTTCTTCCAGAAGAAATCGCACACGCGGAAATTCGTGGCCTACGGCGCGATCGACTACGATCTCACGCCCACGACCACGATCGGCGCATCGATCAGCTATCAGGACAACGAGGCCCAGACACCGCAGAACGGCCAGCCCGCATTCAGCGATCAACGATTCCTCGGTTTTCCGCGCAGCTTTCAGCACCTGCCCGACTGGAACCTCTTCACCGACACGACAATCGAATATGCCGCCGAGGTCGAGCAGCGCATCGGACAGTGGACGCTCAAAGTGCGTGCGCTGGAACGCCAGATTCCGCGCTTCTGGATGGATGCGTTCATCCAGCCGGGCACCGGTGTCGACCCCGTCACGCTGACGGCGACCTACGTCAACCGGCGCAGCGACGGCGAGAACGGCAAGCAGGCGGTGGATGCCTATGCGACCGGCCCATTCACGCTGTTTGGACGCGAGCATGAATTGGCGATCGGCTACAGCTTCGACAAGCGGACGACATCTTTCCTGTCCCGCTCGCAAATGGCGGTGGGGCGCTACTCGATCTTCGACGCCGATTCGGTTCCCCTCCCCCCGGCAGCCTTCACGCAGGGCAGCGAAACCGATCTTCGGCAGAGCGGTTTCCACGCCCAGGCGCGACTGCGCATCCTTGATCCGCTGACCGTAGTGCTCGGCGGACGCTTCAGTGACTTTACCAACAAGTCCCGCAACATCCCGCCATCGGCCACGACCGATTTCCGCGTGACGTCACGGGAACGGGGTCAGTTCACGCCAAGCGTGGGCGCGGTGCTGCATCTCACCGACGATGTCACGCTCTACGGAAGCTATTCCGACATCTTCAACCCGCAGACCGCGCTTCGGCAGGATGGAATGACGATCGATCCGCGCGTTGGCCAGCAATACGAGGTCGGCCTGAAGGGCCGTTTCCTGGGCGGCAGGCTGAACGCCAGCGCCGCCGTGTTCCGCAGCAAGGACAAGAACCGCGCGCTCGCCGACGCTTCCGCACCGGGCTTTTTCGTCGCCGCCGGAGAGGTCAGTATCGAAGGCTTCGAGTTCGAGGTCACGGGAAGCCCGCTCGAAGGCCTCGACCTCAATCTTGGCTACACCAATGTGAAGACCCAATACGAGGTGGGCACGGCGGCGCAGACCGGCGCGGTCTTCGACATCTTCACGCCGCGCCACCAGTTCAAAGGCTACGCGCGCTACGAACCGGCGGCGCTCGGCGGGGCGTTCGCATCGGTCGGGGTCAATGCGCAAAGCAAGGTCGTCGGCGCCGGTATTGCGGGAATCCGGGAACAGGGTGCGTTCGCAGTTGCAAGCGCACAGCTCGGCTATCGCTTCAACGAACGGCTGCGGCTCTTCGCGACGGTCAACAACCTGTTCGACAAGGTCTATTACGTCCGCGTCGGCTCGATCAACACGTACAACAACTATGGCGAGCCTCGAAACGTGCTGCTGACGCTGCGCGCCAGCTATTGAGACTGGGCTGGAATCAAAGCCCGGCCCTGACCCAATAAAATCGCACGCACCGTTCGCAGTTCGTTTAACGTCCGCACCGACCTGACGGCGATTCTGCTGTTCCGGTCGGTGGAGGGGCACCATGACCGCAAGCGCCAAGCCGCAGATGATCGGCTTCTGGATGACGGCTTCACTCGTTGTCGGCACCATCATCGGCTCGGGCATCTTCATGCTTCCCGTCAGCCTTGCGCCCCTTGGCCGCAACGCACTGATCGGTTGGGTCATCAGCGGCGTCGGCATCCTGTGCATCGCCTACGGCCTCGCGCGCCTCTCCCGCCTTGGCGGAGACGGCATCCAGGCCAACGTCGAAAAGGAATATGGGCCGACGGTCGCGTTCCTCGTCGCGTGGAGCTTCTGGGTGTCGAACTGGGTGGCGCAGGCGGCGGTGGCGATTGCCGCAGCGGCGGCGCTCTCTTTCGTCAGCCCGTCGCTTGGCGGCGAGGCTGCGATCGTCCCGATGGCGATCGGCTGGCTGGTGCTGCTCACCGCGATCAACGCGGCGGGCGTGCGCGCGGCAGGCAGTTTTTCGATCGTTACCGTTGCGATCAAGCTTATCCCCTTGCTGGCGGTCGTCTTCCTCTTCGTCGAACGCGGCGTGACCGGCGGAACCTTCGAACCGTTCGCGCCGCTACCGGTGAACTTCGCCAACATCGCAACGGCAACGGCGCTGACCTTTTTCGCCTTCACCGGATTTGAAACGGCAACCACCCCGGTCGGCAAGGTCCGCGATCCCGAACGGACGATCCCACGGGCGCTGCTCGGCGGCACGGCGTTTGTCGTTGTGCTCTATCTCATCGCTGGAACGGCGATCCAGATGCTGCTGCCGACGAGCGTCATCGTCGCTTCGCCGGCGCCCTTTGCCGATGCGCTGGTATCGCGCTGGGGCAATACCGCCGCAACCGTGAGCGCGCTGACCCTCGCGGTCGCGGCCATCGGGTGCCTGAACGGCTTGATCCTCGGCACCGGCGAGCTTGGTTACGCGATGGCGCTGCGCGGTGAAATGCCCGCAGCCATGGCAAAGACGCGCGGAAGCAACACGCCCGTCGTCGCGCAGATCGTGGCAACCGTGCTCAGTATCATTCTGCTGCTTGCGAACAGCAGCCGCGCCACGGCCCATCTCTTCACGTTCATCATTCTGCTTTCAACCGCAGCGATGGTGCTCGTCTATCTGACGTCCGCACTCGCGGCGTGGCGGTGCAGCCCTGCCCCCGCCCAGCGTCTCCTGATCGCGGGCGCGATCCTCTTCATCGCTTTCGCGACCTACGGCATCGGCCTTGAAGCGAGCCTGTGGTGCCTGGTTCTGCTTGCAATCGGCCTTGTCGTGCGCGCCGTAATGCTCTGGCTCAATCGGCGAACCGCAGCGGGCGCGGCGCAGTAAGCGGTTCCAGCTTACTTCACCCGCGTCCACACCTGCGATTTGCAGCCGATGCCGCCGAGAAGGCAGCCTTTCCCCTCCAGCGTGTCGGCATCGATGATCGTGACGGTGCCGTGGAAGGTACGGTTGATGTCGGGCACGAAGACCTTGCCCTTCCAGCGGCCTTCCTGCTGCTCCTCGAAATCCTGGAAGAGCTGGCGGCCGATCAGCTGGTCCGTGCCGCCGCGCCGGGCATCGGCCTTGGCCTTGTCGTTCGCCCACACGACGACGCCGCACATCTTGCCGTCGCATTCCTGTGCCTCGACATGAACGCTGTTCTTCGGATTCTTCCACGTGCCGTAGGTCCGCTCCGAAAGCGTCGCGTCCTGTGCCAGCGCGGGCGCTGAAAGAAGCATCATCGACACCAACACCGATCGCGTCATGGCTACCGCCTCCCGAACAGTTTCTCGATATCTCCGCGCGCGAGCTTAACGTACGTCGGACGCCCGTGGTTGCACTGGCCCGAATGGGGCGTCGCCTCCATTTCGCGCAGAAGTGCGTTCATTTCCGTGACGCTGAGCGACCGCCCTGCCCGCACCGAGCCGTGGCACGCCATGGTCGCGAACACCTCGTCGAGCCGTTCCTTCAGGCTGTGCGCCGCGCCGAGGCTGGTGATATCGTCGGCCAGATCGCGCACCAGCGCCTTCGCGTCGGCATTGCCGAGGATCGCGGGTGTCGCGCGAACGAGGATCGCCTCCGCGCCGAAGCGCTCGATCTCCAGCCCCATCTCGGCAAGCTCGGCTGCGTGGGCTTCGAGCCCGTCGCACTCGGCCTCGTCGAGTTCCACGACCTCGGGCAGCAGAAGCGCCTGCGCGCGGACGCCGCCGCCTTCCATGGCACGCTTCATCTTTTCGAGCGTCAGCCGCTCGTGCGCGGCGTGCTGATCGACGATCACGAGCGCATCGCTGGTCTCGGCAACGATCCAGCTACCGTGCACCTGCCCGCGCGCAGCGCCGAGCGGGAATGCCGTGAGATCGGCATCGCGGCTTTCGGCGTGGACCGGCGAAGGCGCTCCGGCTCGCGCCTGTGGCGGGGCGTTGAAACGGAAGCTGTGATCGCCGAACATCGCGGGACGCGGGGGCGCGGGTGCCACCATCGGTTCCGGCCGGAACGCGGAGAGCGCAGCTTCGGAAACCGTGGTCGCGGCGTGGCCGCTGCCGCTGTCTAGCGCATGGCGGAGCCCTGAAACGATGAGACCGCGCACCAGCGCCGGATCGCGGAAACGCACTTCGGTTTTCGCCGGATGCACGTTCACGTCGACGAAGTCGAACGGCACGTCGAGAAACAGCGCCAGCACCGGGTGGCGATCACGCGCGAGGAGATCACGGTAGGCGCCGCGCACCGCGCCGAGCAGCAGCCGGTCCTTCACCGGACGCCCGCCGACGAACAGATACTGGTGGTCCGCCGCGCCCCGGCTGTAGGTCGGCACCGCCGCGAGTCCGCCGAGGCGAAGCCCATCGCGCACCAGATCGATCGCAACGGCGTTGTCCGTAAACTCCTGCCCCAATATGGCCGCGAGCCGTGCCACACGCGCGCTTTCCAGCAGATCGGCAGAGGGCTGCGCGTCAAGCAGACGGCGGCCTTCGTGGGCAACGCTGAACCCCACATCGGCGCGCGCCATCGCGAGGCGGCGCACCACGTCGAGGCAGGCGGCAAGCTCGGCGCGCGGACTTTTCATGAATTTGCGCCGCGCGGGCACCTTGCCGAACAGGTCGGCGACCGAAACGCGCGTACCCTGCGGCAGCGAGGCCGGGCCGTCGCGCTGGATGGTGCCGTGATCGACCTCGATCTCCCATCCCTCTCCGCTTGCCGTCCGGCTGGCGATGCGGAAGCGGCTGACGCTCGCGATCGAGGGCAACGCCTCGCCCCGGAAGCCCATCGTGGCGATGGCTTCGAGGTCGCCGGTCGGCAGTTTAGACGTGGCGTGGCGTTCGAGCGACAAGCGCAGATCGTCCGCGTCCATGCCGGAGCCATTGTCTGTAACGGCGATCAGATCGAGCCCGCCGCCTTCAAGCTCGACGGCGATTCGCGTCGCGCCTGCATCGAGCGCGTTTTCGACGAGTTCCTTCACCGCGCTCGCGGGGCGCTCGACGACTTCGCCGGCGGCGATGCGGTTGACGAGGTCTTCGGGTAAGCGGCGGATCGACATGGCCGCGTCTTCCTAGCAACGATCGCAAGGCTTTGTTAGCGGTTCGTCGCGTATTGCGTGGTGAAAGCCGCGTTAACCACGGAAGCGACGCCAATGCGCCCCTTGCACTTCCCTGCGACAACACTGCATATGCAGGCCAACGCGCGTCCACACGCATAAAAGAGAAGAACTCCATGCTCAGCCGCATTTTCGGTTTTCTTGCCCAGGATATGGCCATCGATCTCGGTACGGCCAACACGCTCGTCTACGTGCGCGGGCGCGGTATCGTGCTCAACGAACCGTCGGTGGTCGCGATCGAGACGATCAACGGCCGCAAGATGGTGAAGGCTGTCGGAAACGACGCCAAGATGATGATGGGCAAGACGCCGGGCAATGTGGAAGCCATCCGCCCGCTGCGCGACGGCGTGATCGCCGACATCTATGTCGCCGAGCAGATGATCAACCACTTCATCAAGAAGGTGCACACGCGGAAGTTCGGCAATTATCCCGAAATCGTGATCTGCGTGCCTTCGGGTTCGACGAGCGTCGAACGCCGCGCCATCCGCGACGCCGCGAACAACGCGGGCGCGAGCCAAGTGTATCTGATCGAGGAGCCGATGGCGGCCGCGATCGGCGCCGGAATGCCGGTGACGGAGCCGATCGGATCGATGGTCGTCGACATCGGCGGCGGCACCACCGAAGTCGCTGTGCTCTCGCTGCGCGGCCTTGCCTACACGACCTCCGTGCGTGTCGGCGGCGACAAGATGGATGACGCGATCGTCAGCTACGTCCGCCGCAACCACAACCTTCTGATCGGCGAAGCCACGGCCGAGCGCATCAAGAAGGAAATCGGCACCGCGAAGCCGCCGATCGACGGCGTCGGCGTTACGCTGGAGATCAAGGGCCGCGACCTGATGAACGGCGTGCCCAAGGAAATCACCATCAACCAGGCGCAGATCGCCGAGGCGCTTTCGGAGCCGGTTTCGGCAATCGTCGAGGGCGTCCGTCAGGCGCTTGAAAACACTGCGCCGGAGCTTGCCGCCGACATCGTCGATCAGGGCATCGTGCTGACGGGCGGCGGTGCACTGCTCGGCCAGCTCGACGAGGTGCTGCGCGACGCGACCGGCCTTCCCGTCACCGTTGCCGACGATCCGCTGACCTGCGTTGCGCTCGGCACCGGCCGCGCGCTCGAAGAGCCGATCTTTCGCGGCGTCCTGACCACCGCACTCTAGGGAGTCGCTGCGGATGGCGTGGCCACCCCGCAGATCGAGCGGGCGGAGTTCGCGCCGGCAACGCAACATCGCGCTTCTGGGACGCGCGGCGACGATCGCCGCCGTTGCCGTTGCCGCGATGCTGCTGGTGCTGAGCCGTGCCAGCCCTGACCGATATTCCGCGCTGCGCAGTGGCGCGGCAGATCTCGTTGCGCCGCTCTGGACAGCCATTCTGATACCGCTTGGCGAGGTTCAAGCCGCCGCGGGTTCGGTCGCCGACTATTTCAAGGCGGTCGAGAAGGTGCGGCTGCTCGAAGGCCGCGAGCGCATGTACCAGATCGAGCGCGAACGGCACGCGCAGGCACTGCACGAGAACCGCGAACTCAAATCGCTCCTCAAGGTCTCCGAGCCGGCGCGCGAGCGCATCGGCGTGTTCGCCATCTCGGGCTCCAGCACGGGCGCCTATGTCCGCTACGCGCTGATCAGCGCCGGCGCGCGGCACGCCATCGAACCCGGCCAACCCGTGCTGGCGGCGGCGGGCCTCATCGGCCGCACGGTCGATGTCGGCAAGCGCGCAACGCGCGTGATGCTGCTCACCGACGTATCGAGCCGCGTGCCCGTGCGCGTCGTGCGCACCGGGCTTCCCGCGCTCCTTATCGGCAAGAACCTGCCGCTGCTCGATGTCGACCTCTCCGGCCCCTCCAATTCCGAAGTCCGCATCGGCGATCGGCTCGTCACCTCGGGGGATGGCGGCCTGTTCCCGCCCGGACTGCCGGTGGCGACGATCGTGCGCGTTTCCGGTGACATGCCCGAAGCCCGTCCCGCTGCGACGCCCGACGGGCTCGATTACGTGATCGTCGAACGCCCCTACATGCCGCCCATGCCGCTTCCCGATGAAGAGCCGCAGGGTCGCGAGGCGCATCCCGAGGCCGTGATCCAGCAGCAGGCGGCGGAATGATCACGACGCCGTGGCACCAGATGACCGCGCGCGAGCGGGCACGCTGGATTTTCGATCACTGGAAGCTGGCGATCCCACTGATCGTCGTCGTCATCGCCTATATGATGATGACGCTGCCGATGTTCGCGCCGCTGCCCGTGATGCCCAATCTCGCGCTGCTGCTCGTGCTGCTCTGGACGCTCTACCGCCCGCAGCAGATGCCCGAATGGACCGGGCTGCCGATGGGGCTTGCCGGCGACATTCTGCTCGGAACGCCGGTCGGCGCGAACGGTTTGCTCTTGCCGCTGTTCATGATGCTTGTGCGCTATGCAGACGTGTATGTGCGCCGCGCGAGCTGGGTCGGCGACTGGCTGTTCAGCATCCCCTTGCTGTTCGTGTACCATCTGGCGCTGTGGAGACTTTGCGCCCTCGTCGCGGACCCGTTCCCCTTCCTGCCGCTTGCGACGCAGACGGTGGCGACGATCGCCGTGTACCCGTTCGCCGCGCACTTCTTCGCGCGCATCCAGCGTAGGTGGGCGCCATGAAGCTCACCTCCGAAGCCGCGCGCGAGCAGATGTTCACGCGCCGCACGCTCTTTGTGGGTGCGGCGACCGGCGGCCTCGGCCTGCTGCTTGCCGGGCGCATGGCCTACCTCTCGATCTTCGAGCAGGAGAAATACAAGCTCCTTGCCGAGGACAACCGCGTCTCGGTGCGCCTGATCCCGCCGCGGCGCGGCTGGATCGTCGACCGCAACGGCAAGCCGCTCGCCGTCAACCAGCCCGATTACCGGCTGGAAATGATCCCCGAGCAGATCGCCGACCTCGAACAGACGCTCGCCGATCTCACGCGTCTGCTCAGGCTGCCGCCCGAAGAAGTCGCGCGGATTCGCGATGCGGCGGCGACGCAGCCGAAATACCTCCCCATTCAGGTCGCCGCGGGCATCAGCTGGAACGATTTCGCCGCGATCAACGTGCGCCTGCCCGATTACGACGGCGTGCAGCCGGTGCGCGGCTTCACACGCTACTATCCCGATGGCGATGCCGTCGGCCATCTGCTTGGCTATGTCGGTGCGCCCACACGCGAACAGTATCTCGCGGCGGACCGCGACCCGCTCTACCTCCACCCGGCCTTCAAGCTCGGCAAGGACGGCATCGAGAAGGTTCTGGACGTGCCGCTGCGCGGCAAGGCGGGCGCACGCCGTGTGGAGGTGAACGCGCGCGGCCGCGTGATCCGCGAGCTTTCCACGGTGAACGACACGCCCGGCCAGACGGTGAAGCTCACCATCGACCGCGATCTCCAGTCCTTCGCGGCGCGGCGCCTTGGCCCCGAATCCGGCAGTGTCGTCGTCCTCGACGTGTGGACGGGGGACGTGCTGACGCTCGTCTCCATGCCCGCCTTCGATCCCAACACGTTCTCCGACGGCATCAGCCACAAGGAATGGAACGCGTTGATGTCGGACGATCACAATCCGCTCATCAACAAGACCGTGCAGGGCCTTTATCCGCCGGGATCGACCTTCAAGCCGGTGACCGCGCTTGCCGCGCTCGAATACGGGATCAGCCCGGACGCTACCGTGCACTGCCCCGGCGCCTATTATCTCGGCAGCCACCGCTTCGCGTGCTGGCGGCGCGGCGGGCACGGTACCGTGAACCTCGACAAGAGCATCTTCCAGAGCTGCAACGTCTATTACTATACGCGCGGCCGCGAGATCGGCATCGAGCGGATCGCCAACATGGCGAAGCGCCTTGGGCTGGGGCATGATTATGAAGGCCTTTCGCTGCCTGCGCAGCGCGAGGGTCTCGTCCCCACGCCCGAATGGAAGCGCCGCCGCTACGACAAGGAATGGCTGACCGGCGAGACGCTGAACACCGCGATCGGCCAGGGCTACATGCTCACCTCGCCGCTGCAGCTTGCCGTGATGTCGGCGCGCATTGCTTCAGGCCGGAGCGTCGTGCCGCGCCTCGTTTCCGGCGGCAGCACACCCGGCACCATCGATATCGATCCCGAACATCTCGCGCGCGTTCGCTACGCCATGGGCCTCACCGTGAACGGGCCGCAAGGCACCGCCGGGCGTTCGCGCCTTCCCATCCCCATCCAGATGGCGGGGAAGACCGGCACCGCGCAGGTGCGCGCGCTGACGAGCGCGACGCGCGGCGCCAACTACAAGTCGATTCCCTGGAAATACCGCGATCACGGCCATTTCATCGCCTTCGCACCGGTGGAAGAGCCGCGCTATGCGGTGAGCGTCGTCGTCGAGCACGGCGGCGGCGGCAGCATCGCCGCCGCGCCGATCGCGAAAGACGTGATGACCTTCCTGTTCGCGCCCGAAATCGCCATGGCTGCGCTCGAACGGCTGGAGGAAGGCTGGGGCCGGGAGGCCGCGCAGCGCGCCGCCGTGGCGGCTGCAGCGGCGGCGGCGCAGGCGGCCACCCCACCCTCGCCCGCAGAACCGATCCCCGATGCTTAACAGCGCGATCCCCGAACGGCTGCAGGCGCTGCCCTGGCGGATGCTGCTGACGCTGCTCGCGCTCGGCGGCTTCGGGCTTGCCGTGCTCTATTCCGCCGCGGGCGGACACGTGCGCCCGTGGGCGTTCAATCAGGGAATCCGCTTCACACTGTTTTTCGTGATGGCGCTCGCCATGAGCCAAGTGCCGCTGTCGTGGTGGCTGCGCGCCGCTTACCCCGGCTACGGCATCGTCCTTGTCATGCTGCTCGGCGTCGAGATTCTGGGCAAGGTCGGCGGCGGCAGCCAGCGTTGGCTCGATCTCGGCATCATCCGGCTGCAGCCCTCCGAACTCATGAAGATCGCCATCGTGCTCGCGCTGGCGCGCTTCTTTCACTATTTGCCGCGCGTCGAAACGCAGCGCTGGGGGAGCCTCGTCGCGCCTGCCGTGCTCATCGGGTTACCCGTGGGGCTCGTGATGTTGCAGCCCGATCTTGGCACGGCGCTTTCGATCGCGTTCGGCGGGGTCGTGATCGTGTTTCTGGCGGGCGCGCGCATGTCGCTGTTCGTAGGCGGCGGCGCTGCGCTGGTCGCGGCGATCCCCATCGCTGTCAGCCTGCTGCACGATTATCAGCGGCGGCGCGTTCTCATCTTCCTCGATCCGGACGCCGATCCGCTCGGCGCGGGCTACCACATCACCCAGTCGAAGATCGCGATCGGATCGGGCGGACTTTCCGGCAAGGGCTTCCTTTCGGGCACCCAGAGCCACCTCCAGTATCTTCCCGAGCTTCACACCGACTTCATCTTCGCGACGATGGCAGAGGAATGGGGCCTCTTCGGTATGCTTTTCGTGCTCGCCTGCTATGCGATCATCCTCGGCTGGGGCTTCTCCGTCGCGCTCCGCGCGCGCAACCAGTTCGCACGGCTGACCGCTGCGGGCCTCACCTGCACATTGTTCTTCTACGTGTTCGTCAATCTCGCGATGGTGATGGGCTTCGCCCCCGTCGTCGGCATTCCGCTGCCGCTGATGTCCTACGGCGGATCGGCAATGATGACCGCGATGATCCTGATCGGCATCCTGCTTTCGATCGATCGCCAGCGCGAGGAAACCATGATCGGCGAAGGCCCGTCGGCATTCTAGGGGGCCACGCGCGATTCCGGTCTTGCAACCCGGGATACCCCGCGCTATAGCGCCCGCCTCGCGGTTGAAAGCGGCGCCCCGGCGCCCTATCTCATGCCCGGTGTGGATGCATAGCTCAGTTGGTAGAGCAGCTGACTCTTAATCAGCGGGTCCTAGGTTCGAGCCCTAGTGCATCCACCACTTCTTTCCCGAAAACCTGAAATCAGGCGGCCAAATCAGGCCCCCGGCGCGAAGTCCGCGACGAGGTCGTGGCGGTCGCCGGGGAAGAGCTGCGAAACGCTCGTCACGGGATCGCCGCCGCGCCATGTCCAGCGCTCGATGCGGAGGCACGCGGTGCGCGGGATGCCGAGCAGGCGCGCTTCAGCGGCGGTGGGCATCACGGCGCTGATCCGGTGCCGCGCCTCGCTCCACGGGACGCGCTTCAAAAGCCAGGTGCCGGGCGCTTCATCCGCGAACGTCTCGGCTCCCGCCTCGGGCACGGCAGCAAGCGAGATTTCGCGCTGTTCGATGCAATAGGGCTCATCGCCCGCATGGTGGAGGCCGGTCACGACGACGCTCCCGTCCTCCACCTCGCGTTTCAGCCGCTGCCAGCGGTAGGCAAGGCCGCGTTCGGCGACGACTTTCGCAAGGTCCGGCACTTCCAGAACCGCCGAATGCACGCGCGGGTGTGCGACGAACGATCCGGCCTTGCGCCGCCGCTCGATCAGCCCTGCCCGCGCCAGCATCTCCAGCGCCTTGCTCACTGTTGCGCGTGAGCAGCCGTAGCTGCGGACGAGTTCGTGCTCGAAGGGGATGCGGTCCCCCGGCTTCCATTCACCCGAGCGGATTCGTCCTTCGATATCGGCGCGGATGCGCTCGCCGGGCTTCACGCGGTGAGGCGCTCCAGCGCGGCGGCATAACGCGCCGTGATAGTCCCCCGCGCGACATGGCGGCCGCCTACCACCTGCCGCACGCCGCCGGCCCAGACGCTGTCCACACAGCCCGCGCCGCCCGCGAAAATCCAGCTATCGAGAATCATGTCGCTTTTTCTTGCGGCGAGCGCCGGATGGCAAGCATCGAGCGCAATGATATCGGCGGCCATCCCCGCCGCGAGCCCACACTTCACGCCCAGCGCCTGCGCGCCGCCCGCGAGCGCCCCGCCGAACAGCCGCTCCCCGACCGACGCCGTTTCCTCGCAGCCGAGGATGTTGCGGCGGCGATGGTGAAGCCGCTGGCTGTATTCGATCATGCGCAGTTCGCTCGCCGCATCGACGAGGATGTTCGAATCGGTGCCCGTGCCGATGCGGCCGTCGAGGCGCAAATAGGCCTCCGCCGGGAACACGCCGTCGCCGAGGTTCGCTTCTGTCACCGGGCACAGCCCTGCGACGGCACCCGATGCGGCGAGCCCCATCACTTCCGCATCGTCGATATGCGTCGCATGGATCAGGCACCAACGCTCGTCGACAGGCGCGTTTTCGAGCAGCCATTCGACGGGCCGCGCACCGGACCACGCGCGGCAGGCGTCCACCTCCTTCGTCTGCTCGGCGGCATGGATATGGATAGGCCCGCCTTCCGCGAGCGGCAGGATCGCGGCGAGCTCTTCCGCCGTTACCGCGCGCAGCGAATGCGGCGCGATCCCGATCACGTCGCCCGTGCGCAGCTTGGCGCGGCTCGCTTCCATCAGGCGGGCAAAGCCATCGATGTCGCTGATGAACCGGCGTTGTCCCGGCGCGGGCGGTGCGCCTCCGAAATCGGCGTGCGCGTAGAACACCGGCAGCAGCGTGAGCCCGATCCCCGTTTCCGCTGACGCAGAAACGATGCTTCCCGCCGTTTCCGCGAGATCGGCGTAGCGGCCACCGCCGATATCATTGTGGAGGTAGTGGAACTCACCGACGCGCGTGTAGCCGCTCTCCAGCATCTCGGCATAGGCGAGCGCGGTGATCGCGGCGATGTCCTCCGGCGTCATGCGGCCGAGGAAGCGGTACATCACCTCGCGCCACGACCAGAAATCGTCGTCCGGCCGCCCGCGCCGCTCGGAAAGTCCGGCCATGCCGCGCTGGAAACCGTGGCTGTGAACGTTGCAGAGCCCCGGAATCGCGATGCCGTGGCGTTCATCACCTGCCCCCGGCGCAACCCCCGTTTCGACGCTGTCGATCAGCCCACCGGACAGCGTCAGCCGCACGTCCTTCGCCCAGCCGCCGTTCAGTCTTGCCTGCGAGAACCAAAGCCTTTGCATCACCACCTCGATATTATGTCTAGACATAATAACCGATCGCGCTGAGAATGGCACGCATGAATCGCCTCTGGCACAACGCAAGACTGATGACGCTCGAAGGGCGCGGCCTCGGTATCGTCGAGGACGGCGCCGTGGTGTGCGAGGGCGGCATCATCACCTATGCAGGGCCGCGCGCCGGGGCGCCGAGCGCCGCTGAAACCATCGATTGCGAAGGCCGCTGGATCTCGCCCGGCCTCATCGATTGCCACACGCACCTCGTCTATGCGGGAAACCGCGCGCGCGAATTCGAACTGCGGCTCGAAGGCGCATCCTATGAGGAGATCGCCCGCGCGGGCGGCGGCATTGTCTCGACGATGAAAGCAACGCGTGCAGCGAGCGAAGACGGTCTCGTCGCGGCCTCCCTGCCCCGCCTCGATGCGCTGATCGCCGAGGGCGTTACCACGGTCGAGATCAAGTCCGGCTACGGCCTGTCGCTGGACGCCGAACGCAGGCAGCTCCGCGTCGCACGTCGTCTCGGCGAAGAACGCAATGTGGCCGTCACCACCACCTTCCTCGGCGCGCACGCGCTGCCGCCTGAATTCACCGACCGCGACGCCTATGTCGCCCACGTCTGCAACGTGATGCTGCCTACGCTCGCCGCCGAAGGGCTCGTCGATGCCGTCGACGCCTTCTGCGAGGGCATCGGCTTCTCGCCCGATCAGGTCGCGCGCGTGTTCGAAGCCGCACGCACGCTCGGCCTCCCGGTCAAGCTCCACGCCGAGCAGCTTTCCGACCTCGGCGGCGCATCACTCGCCGCACGCTACGGTGCGCTTTCGGCCGACCACCTCGAACATCTGAATGAGACCGGCATCACCGCGATGGCCGCCTCCGGCACCGTCGCCGTGCTGCTCCCCGGCGCCTTCTATTTCACGCGTGAGGAGAAGCGCCCGCCCGTCGCCGCGCTCCGTGCGCACGGCGTGCCCATCGCGCTCGCGACCGATTGCAACCCCGGCACCTCGCCCCTCACCTCGCCGCTCCTCGCAATGAACATGGCAGCGACACTGTTCCGCCTGACGGTGGACGAATGCATCGCCGGTTTCACGCGCGAGGCCGCGCGCGCGCTCGGGCGCAGCGACATCGGCACGCTCGCGCCCGGCAAGGCCTGCGATCTCGCGATCTGGGACATCGGCGAGCCCGCCGAACTCGTTTACCGCATGGGCTTCAATCCGCTCCATGCGCGCATCTGGAGAGGACAGTGACGATCACGCTCACCCCCGGCGTCATCGGTTTCGAAACCCTGCGCGCCATCTATCGCGGCGAAGCGGCAGCGCTCGCCCCCGCAGCCTTTCCCGCCATCGAAGCGAGCGCTGCTGCCGTCGCGCGCATCCTCGATCGCGGCGATCCCGTTTACGGTATCAATACCGGCTTCGGGAAACTCGCCTCGGTCCGCATCGACGAAGCCGATCTCGCCACGCTCCAGCGCAACATCGTGCTCAGCCACGCGGCAGGTGTCGGCGAACCGATGCCGCGCGCAGTCGTGCGCCTGATGATGGCATTGAAGCTGGCGAGCTTCGGCCATGGCGCCTCGGGCGTCTCCACGGAGACCGTGCGCCTTATCGAGGCCATGCTGACGAAAGACCTGATGCCCACGATCCCCTCGCAAGGCTCCGTCGGCGCCAGCGGCGACCTTGCCCCCCTCGCGCACATGGCCGCGACGATGATCGGCGTGGGCGAGATCGACGGTATCCCGGCAGCTGAGGCACTGGCGAAGGCAGGCCTTGCCCCCCTCACGCTCGGCGCGAAGGAAGGTCTCGCGCTCCTCAACGGTACGCAATTTTCCACGGCCTGCGCGCTCGCGGGCCTGTTCGAAGCGGAAAGCCTCTTCCGCACCGCGCTCGTCACCGGCGCACTCTCCACGGAAGCCGCGAAGGGTTCCGACACGCCGTTCGATCCCCGTATCCACACGCTGCGCCGACACCGCGGCCAGATCGACGTCGCGGAGGCACTGCGCACGCTGATGCACGCTTCCGCCATCCGCGCCTCGCACCTCGAAGGCGACGCGCGCGTGCAGGATCCGTACTGCCTGCGCTGCCAGCCGCAGGTGATGGGCGCCGTGCTCGGCATTCTGCGGCAGGCGGCCGAAACGCTCGTCGACGAGGCAAACGGCGTCTCCGACAACCCCCTCATCTTCGCCGATACGGACGAGGCACTGTCCGGCGGCAATTTCCACGCCGAACCCGTCGCCTTCGCAGCGGACATGATCGCGCTCGCGCTCTGCGAGATCGGCTCGATCGCCGAGCGCCGCATCGCGATGCTCGTCGATCCTGCGCTCTCCGGCCTCCCGGCATTCCTTACGCCGAAGCCCGGCCTCAACTCGGGCTTCATGATCCCGCAGGTGACGGCGGCCGCACTCGTTTCTGAAAACAAGCAGCGTGCCTATCCCGCGAGCGTCGATTCGATCCCCACGTCAGCCAATCAGGAAGACCATGTATCGATGGCCGCGCACGGCGCGCGCCGCCTGCTGCCGATGGCCGAGAATCTCGCCTCGGTGCTCGCCATCGAATATCTCGCCGCCGCGCAGGGCTGCGATTTCCACGCGCCCCTCACCTCCAGCCCCGCGCTGGAACAGGCCCGCACCGCGCTCCGCGCCGAAGTCCCAACGCTGGACCACGACCGCCATTTCCACCCCGATATCGTCGCGGCGATACGCCTCGTGAATGCGGGCACGCTCGCCGCGCTCGCGGACCTTCCGCTATGACCTGGCTGATGGTGCATCAGGGCGACGCGCCGCTCGTCGTCGCCTTCCCGCACACCGGCACCACGATCCCGCCGGAAATCGAAGACACGCTGCGTTCGCCGTGGCTCGCGCTCAAGGACACCGACTGGTGGGTGGACGCGCTCTACGCCTTCGCGCGCGATCTCGGCGCCACGACGATCCGCACCGGAATGTCGCGCACGGTGATCGATGTGAACCGTGATCCGTCCGGCGTCTCGCTCTATCCCGGCCAGATCACCACGGGCCTCTGCCCCACCGAAACTTTCGACGGCGAGCCCTTCTACCGCCCCGGCGAAGAGCCCGGCGAAGCGGAAATCGCACGCCGCCGCGAAACATGGTTCGATCCTTATCACCGCGTCCTCTCCGAAGAGCTCGCGCGCCTGCGCCGCCGCCACGCGCACGTCGTGCTCTATGATGCGCACTCCATTCGCGGCCACGTGCCTCGCCTGTTCCCGGGCGACCTCCCAGACCTCAACGTCGGCACCAACGGCGGCACGACCTGCGCGCCCGCACTCGCCGAGGCGGTGATGGCCGCCTGCGGACGCTCGCCCTACACGCATGTCCTCGACGGGCGCTTCAAGGGCGGCTGGACGACGCGCCACTACGGCAATCCCGGCGCAGGCTTCCATGCGACCCAGATGGAACTCGCGATGCGCACCTACCTCGCCGAGCCGCCCGTCACCGCGTGGGGCAACTGGCCCGCCGACTACGACCCCGCCCGCGCGCAGCCGCTGCAATCCACACTCCGCGAGGTTCTGGAAGCCGCCCTCGCTTTCGCCAAAGGCCAAGCATGACCCGTACCGACACCAGCCGCATCATCCGCCCCGCCACCGGCACGACGCTCAGCGCCAAAAGCTGGCTCACCGAAGCCCCGTTGCGGATGCTGATGAACAACCTGCACCCGGACGTCGCCGAGCGCCCCGAAGAGCTCGTCGTCTACGGCGGCATCGGCCGCGCCGCGCGCGACTGGGAGAGCTACGACAAGATCGTCGAAACGCTGCGCCGCCTGAACGACGATGAGACGCTCCTCATCCAGTCCGGCAAGCCCGTGGGCGTGTTCCGCACCCATGCGGACGCGCCGCGCGTGCTGATCGCCAATTCCAATCTCGTCCCGCACTGGGCGACGTGGGAGCATTTCAACGAACTCGACCGCAAGGGTCTCGCCATGTACGGCCAGATGACGGCGGGCTCGTGGATCTACATCGGCACGCAGGGCATCGTTCAGGGCACGTACGAGACGTTCGTCGAAATGGGCCGCCAGCACTACGGCGGCGATCTTTCCGGCAAATGGCTGCTCACGGCGGGACTCGGCGGCATGGGCGGCGCGCAGCCGCTCGCGGCGGTGATGGCAGGCGCGTCGTGTCTCGCCATCGAATGCCAGCCGAGCCGCATCGAGATGCGCCTTCGCACAGGGTATCTCGATCATGCGGCGGAGAGTCTCGACGAAGCGTTGCGCCTCGTCACAACGGCAACGAAACCGATTTCCGTCGGTCTCGTCGGCAACGCCGCCGAACTCCTCCCCGAAATTTACCAGCGCGGTATCCGACCCGATCTGCTCACCGATCAGACCTCCGCGCACGATCCGGTGAACGGCTATCTCCCCGCAGGCTGGAGCCTCGAACGCTGGTTCGGGATGCGCGAGCAGAACCCGGAAATCGTTGCCGAGGCCGCGAAAGCCTCGATGGCCGCGCACGTCCGCGCCATGCTGGATTTCCAGAAAGCAGGCGTGCCCACGGTCGATTACGGCAACAACATCCGGCAGGTCGCGAAGGACGCGGGCGTCGAGGACGCGTTTGCCTTCCCCGGCTTCGTCCCCGCCTATATCCGGCCGCTGTTCTGCCGCGGCATCGGCCCGTTCCGCTGGGTCGCACTCTCGGGCGACCCGGAGGATATCTACAAGACCGATGCGAAGGTGAAGGAACTCATCCCCGACAATCCGCACCTCCACAACTGGCTCGACATGGCGCGCGAGCGCATCCACTTTCAGGGCCTGCCCGCGCGCATCTGCTGGGTCGGGCTCGGCGATCGCCACCGCCTCGGCCTCGCCTTCAACGAGATGGTGGCGAAGGGAGAACTCAAGGCCCCCGTCGTCATCGGACGCGACCATCTCGATTCTGGCTCCGTCGCCAGCCCCAACCGCGAAACGGAGGCGATGCGAGACGGCTCCGATGCCGTATCGGACTGGCCGCTCCTCAACGCGCTCCTCAACACCGCGTCGGGCGCCACATGGGTCTCGCTCCACCACGGCGGCGGCGTCGGCATGGGCTATTCGCAGCATTCGGGCATGGTCATCGTCTGCGACGGCAGCGAAGCGGCCGCGCGCCGCATCGAGCGCGTCCTCTGGAACGACCCCGCCACCGGCGTCATGCGCCATGCCGACGCCGGCTACGACATCGCGCGCGATTGCGCACGCGAACAGGGCCTCGATCTCCCCGGCATTCTCTGACGGCGCGGCACGGAAAAATATTCCTTCCCGAAAGGATGGCTGGAACGCGCCATGCCACGCTTGGCATTGCGTTTCCTCCTGTGCCATAGGCTCCCGGCAAGAGCGGGAGAAGCGCGTTGGGTGAAATCGATCTCGTCGGTGCGACCAAGCAGGCGCTGCGCCGTCTCGCTACCACGGTCTGCGTCATCAGCAGCCGCCACGAAGGC
Organism: Sphingosinicella sp.; assembly: GCF_041916975.1. Lineage (NCBI taxonomy): Bacteria > Pseudomonadati > Pseudomonadota > Alphaproteobacteria > Sphingomonadales > Sphingosinicellaceae > Sphingosinicella > Sphingosinicella sp. Next base: position 4,099,234 of record NZ_JAYRYK010000001.1, on the reverse strand, counting down.
GAACGCTTCCTGATGGCGGCAACCGCCGTGGAGGCAATGTCGATGGACCCGCCCTCGATGCTCGTCTGCGTCAACCGCTCCGCTTCGATCCACGCCCCGCTCGCGGCGGGCGCGGACTTCGCCATCAACGTGCTCTCCGCCGATCAGGAAGACATTTCGCGCCTGTGCGGCGGCGGTGCCAAGGGCGAGGAACGCTTCGCCTGCGGCGACTGGCGGGACGGCCCCGGCGGTCTCCCGCTGCTCGGCGGGGCGCAGGCGAACGTCGTGTGCAAGCAGGACGGTCTGTTCGCCTACGGCACGCACACCATCGTGATCGGCCGCGTGGAATCGGTCACCGTCGGCGATGTGGTCGACCCGCTACTCTACGTCGACGGCCGCTACACGCGCGTTCCCGCCTAGGGCACGATCACGGCGGCACCAGAAAGCGCACCCGCCCGCAGCCGTTCGAGCGCGACGTTCGCCTGTTCGAGGCTGAACGTCTCCGTCACCGTCTTCAGACCGGATTTCTCGACCATCTCGAAGAACGAGGTGCCGTCCTCGCGCGTCAGGTTCGCGACCGACCGGATCACCCGCTCGCCCCAGAGGTCGGCGTAAGGAAACGACGGGATGTCGCTCATGTGGATGCCCGCACAGATCACGCGCCCGCCCTTGCGCACGGCCTTCAGCGCGGTGGGCACCAGCGCCCCCACCGGCGCGAAGATCAGCGCCGCGTCAAGCTCTGCGGGCGGCGCTTCTTCCGAGGATCCCGCCCACACGCAGCCGAGCGACCGTGCGAACGCCTGCGCCTCCACGTCTCCCGCCTTGGCGAACGCATACACCTCGCGCCCCTGCCACACCGCGACCTGTGCCAGCACGTGCGCGGCCGCGCCGAACCCGTAGAGCCCGATCCGCCGCCCCTCACCCGCCATGCGCAGCGCACGCCAGCCGATGAGCCCCGCGCAGAGCAGCGGCGCGGCTTCCACGTCGGAGAAGCGCTCGGGGATCGGGAAGCAATAACGCGCATCCGCCACGGCATGCGTCGCATAACCGCCATCCCGCGTGCAGCCGGTGAATTCGGGATGATCGCAGAGATTTTCCTGCTCCGCCGCGCAATAGGGGCAGTGGCCGCACGTATGCCCCAGCCACGGCACGCCGACGCGCTGCCCGATGGAAAAGGCCGTCACATCCGCACCCATTCCGATCACGCGCCCGACGATCTCATGCCCAGGCACGATCGGGTAATGCGTCGGAATTTCCCCGTCCATCACGTGCAGATCGGTGCGGCACACGCCGCACGCCGACACCGCGATCAGCAGTTCGTCCGCGGCCGGCGTGGGCACCGGGCGCTCCACGATCCTCAAGGCCTGCCCCGGCCCGCCAAGCTCGGCCGCACGCATCGTCGTCATCGCCATGCCTCCCTTGCGCCAAGCGTGACGCGGCGGCTGGAGTCGCGCAATGCGTCAGATTACCATCGCGCCGTATCGGCTGCCGGGGGAAGCACATGACGGGGCGTATCGAGGAACTGGCGCACGAGATCGTACGCCTGCAACAGGAGCTGGACCGCGAGATCGAGCGCCGCCGCACGGCACTCGGCTGGTCGCTGAAGGCGCGGCTCGTCGAGTTCGAGCAGGGCATCGTGGCTGAGCACAAGCGCCTGCGTATGGGCCTCACCGAATTCTTCGCACGCTCTTCGTGGCGCACGATCGCCACTGCGCCGGTGATCTATTCGCTGATCGTGCCGTTCGTCATCATCGACATCTGGGTCAGCCTCTATCAGGCGATCTGCTTTCGCGCCTACGGCATCGCGCGCGTCCGCCGCAGCGATCACATCGCCTTCGATCGCGGCAGCCTCGCCTATCTCAATGGGATCGAGGCGCTGAACTGCGCCTATTGCAGCTATGGCAACGGCGTCATCAGCTATGTGCGCGAGGTCGCCGCGCGAACCGAGCAATACTGGTGCCCGATCAAGCACGCGCTGAAGGTCACCGGCGCGCACGAGCGCTATCAGGCCTTCCTCGAATACGGCGACGCCGAAGGCTACCGCGCCCGCCTCGAGGCATTCCGCGAGGCGCTGCGCACCGATAAGGTCGACGCCGCCTAACGGTTCAGCCGTTCATGGTGCCAGCGCAGGTGCGCCTCCATGAACGTCGAGATGAAATAATAGCTGTGGTCGTAGCCTTCGCGCAGGCCGAGCGTCAGCGTAATGCCCGCCTTCGCGCAGGCGGCTTCGAGAAGCTCGGGCTTCAACTGTTCCTTCAGGAAATTGTCCGACCCGCCCTGATCCACCAGCAGTTCCGGCACGCGCGCGCCGTCCTCGATCAGCGCGCAGGCATCGTATTCGCGCCACGCCGCACGGTCCGCCCCCAGATAGCCGCCGAGTGCCTTCTCGCCCCACGGACAATGGAGCGGGCTCACGATCGGCGCGAACGCCGACGTCGCGCGGAACCGGCCCGGATTGCGCAGGCTGATGGTGAGCGCACCGTGACCACCCATCGAATGGCCCATGATGCCCTGCCGCGCCATGTCCACCGGGAAGTGCGCGCCGATCACCTCGGGCAATTCATTCTCGATGTAGCTGCGCATCCGGAAGTTCGCCGCCCACGGCGCGGCAGTCGCATCGACGTAGAAGCCCGCACCCTTGCCGAAGTCGTAAGCCTCGTCGTCGGGCACGTCATCGCCGCGCGGGCTCGTGTCCGGCGCCACGAAGATGAGGCCGAGTTCGGCGCACGCGCGCCGGAATTCGCCCTTTTCGGTGACGTTCGCGTGCGTGCAGGTGAGGCCGGAAAGATACCACACCACCGGCAGCTTCGCGCCCGGCGCGTGGTCGGGCACGAACACGCTGAACACCATCGGCGTGCCGGTTTCCCGCGAACTGTGCTTGTAGACGCCCTGCGTGCCGCCGAAGCTGCGGTTCGTCGAAACGGTTTCGATGGTCATTTGTCCTCCAGCACGGGAATGTGGGCGATGATCGGCGCGTGTCCCCACGCTTCGAGCGCACGCACAAGGTCAGGCCCGGACATGCCGACCGTCGCCGTGTTGCGCAAGGGGTGGACGTTGACGACCTCCGCCGCCGCGAGCGCCGCATCGAGCGCCACCGTCACCACGCCGCCCGCATCGTTGAACGCGGCAAGCGGCGTCACCGATCCCGGCGTGATGCCGAGCAGGCGCTCCATGTCCTCCGCCTTGCCGAAACTCAGCCGCCGCGATCCGATCACGGCGGGCAGCGCCTTCAGGTTCGCGCGCACCTCGGCCGGGATGGTCACCAGGAAGAACGCCCCCGCCTCGTCCTTAAGGAACAGGTTCTTGGTGTGCGTCCCAGCGATCTCGTGGTGCAGCGCCTCGCTCTCACCCACGGTGAACACCGCCTGATGCTCGTGCTTCGTGAAAACCACGCCGAGCCCGCCGAGCGCCGCTTCCAGTTCCGTTTCCCGTGATGTCACGAAGATCCCCTTTCCGCCCGGCGCATACAGCGCATTAACCCTGACGTGCCAGTATGTTTGCACCGCGTTGCGTCTGCTGGAGAGTGGCCATGGGCCGAGAGACAGAGCTGCCGGGCCTTTCGCCCGGTCCCGAGGAGCTGGATTTCGTTCGCAAGGCGGTCGATCACGTCCGCGTTCGCTCTGAAGCCGCGCTCGCCCGCAAGGAGGGCGAGATTCGTCGCCTGCGCGCGGAGGTCGAATGCCTGCAGATCATCAAGCAGCGCTTCGAATCGATCGTCGACACCGTCCCCGTCATCATCTTCGCGTGCAATTCGAAGGGCGATGTCACCTACATCAACAGCAGCTTCACGCGGCTCACCGGCTGCCCGCCCGAAGACGCGCTCGGCGCCGGCTGGCAGAGCTTCACGCACCCGGACGATGTCGAGATCGTCAAATCGGCCCTCGCGCTCGCGATCCAGAGCGGCGTCCCGCGCGGCTCACTTATGCGGATGCGACCGCCAGGGGGCGAATACGTGATGTTCAGCGCCACTGGCACGGCGGTGCGCGACGGCAACGGCAAGTTCCTCGAATGGTACGGTATGCTGATCCCACAGCCCGGTGAGGTTCATCTGCTGAGCGTCTGAACACGAAATCAATACGTTACGGGTTCGCATCAATATGCCAACCTGTCCCATCGCGGCACAGGCGGGTCGAAAAACCTTACAATCCTGTGGCCTCCAATCCTCAGAACACTGCAATTTCCGCCACATGCGGAACTGGCACCCTCCTTGCGTGTTGCAGCGACGAGGCGCCCTCTATCGGCGCCGAGTTGAAAGGACGAGGACCATGCTCGACACGCGCGCCTATGATGGCTCGAAGCAGGGCTACCGGCTTGTGTACCGCCCGTCGAAGGTCAATTGCTGCCCGGGATGCGGCCACACCAACTGGTACATCGGCCGCAGCTCCGCCGAGTGCGCCTTCTGCGCGACTGCGCTGCCGCTCCAGCAAACGGGCGGTGCCGACTATCTCACCGATCTCGGCGTGCTGGTAGCAGCCTGACGGGTAAACCCGCTGGATAACCTGCGGTTATAGCGCGCCGCCGAGAACGGTCTTGCGGCGCCGGGCCGGATGCCCTTCCCTCTCCACTCGCTCAGTTGAGAGGGGTATTGATGAAGCGGTCCTGTGGTCTTGTCGCGCTTGTCGGCGCGATGGTTTCGTCTCCCGCGCTTGCCACCGATCTCGAAGACGTAAAGGCGCTGGTTTCCGATTCGGGCATCGCCGCGGCACCGGGCTGCGCGGTCGGCGCGTTCAAGGCGGGCAAGCCGCTGTTCGTCACCGCCTCCGGCATGGCCGATGTAGAGGCGAAAACGCCGCTCGATGGCGACACATTGATCTATGCCGCGTCGGTCTCCAAGCAGTTCACCGTGCTCGCTGCCGCGACGCTCATCACCAAGGGCAAGCTCGGCCTAGACGACGACATTCGGAAGTATCTCCCCGAATTGCCCGCTTACGAGGTGCCGGTCACCGTTCAGATGCTGATCCACCACACCTCGGGTGTTCGGGACTGGCTGGCGCTCGCGCGCTGGTCGGGCAGCGACGATGCAGCAACGTTCACCAAGGCGAAGGCGCTCGATCTGCTGCTGCGCCAGAAGGCGACCAATTTCACGCCCGGCACCGATTTCATCTATTCGAACGGCGGCTATCTGCTGCTCGCTGAGATCGTCGAGCGCGTCTCCGGTATGCCGTTCAGCGATTACGCCGCGAAAGCCGTGCTGAAACCGCTCGGCATGAAGAACAGCCTGTTCATGAACGGCGCGCGGCCCGGGGGCAAGGTCGCGCACGGCTACAAGCCGAAGGACGGCGGCTTCGAGATCCGCGACACCTACCCGCTGATCAGCGGTTCGGGCGGGCTGATGACCACGATCAATGACCTCGCACGCTACGAGTACGATATCGAGATCGGCCACAAGGTCTGGACCCCCGCCGTCAGCGCGATCATGCTCGAACCCGGCCGCTTCACGAACGGCGAGCCTGCGGTTCGAAAGCCCAGCCGCCAAGCTTATGCGGGCGGCCTCATGGTCGGCGAGCGGCGCGGGCAGAATTTCGTGCAGCACGCCGGCGGCGCGGAAGCCTTCCGCAACCAGTACCAGCGCCTGCCGGAGCGCCGCCTCGGCATCGCGGTGTTTTGCAATCGAAGCGACTGGGATCCGGTCGAGAAGGCCGACGCCGTCCTCGAACTCATCGAAAGCAAGATCCTTGAGCCCAATGCCGCGACGCCGAGCGGGCGCTATTATGCCGAGGAGCTGCAGGCGACCTACGACATCTCGTCGGAAGGCCTCCGGCTGACCGCCGCGATCTCCTCCCCCTATGCAGAGAAAGGGGCTCCACTGAGCTTCACACTGTCACCCGACGGGATCTACCGCGGGGACGGCATGACGCTCAAATTCTCCGACGACCGCGCCAGCTTCTCGCTCGGCACGGAGCGCGTCCGCGGCATCACCTTCACGCGGCTGGCGGACGGCGGCTAGAGCCTAGCCGCCGTTCGGTTCGTTCAGGCCGCCGCCTTGCGCGATTCCCGCTTGCGCTCGTGCGGATCGAGGAAGCGCTTGCGGATGCGGATCGACTTCGGCGTCACTTCAACGAGCTCGTCATCGTCGATGTAGGCGATCGCCTGCTCCAGCGTCATGCGCTTCGGCGGCGTCAGGCGGATGGCGTCGTCCTTGCCCGATGCGCGGAAGTTGGTGAGCTGCTTGGACTTAAGCGGGTTGACCTCCAGATCCTGCGGCTTCGCGTTCTCGCCGATCACCATGCCCTGATACAGAGGCTCGCCGGGCGAGATGAACAGGATGCCGCGGTCTTCCAGCGCGTTCAGCGCATAGGCGACCGCTTCGCCCTGCTCCATCGAGATCAGCACGCCGTTCTGGCGTCCCGAAATCTGCCCCTTGTGCGGGCCGTAGCTGTCGAACAGCCGGTTCATGATGCCCGTGCCGCGCGTGTCGGACAGGAATTCGCCGTGATAGCCGATAAGGCCACGCGACGGCGCGATGAAGGTCAGGCGCGTCTTGCCGCCGCCCGAAGGGCGCATGTCGGTCATCTCGCCTTTCCGGTGTGCCATCTTCTCAACGACCGTACCGGAATGCTCCTCGTCGACGTCGATCACGACCGTCTCATAGGGCTCCTCGCGGCCACCCGGGCCGTCGCGGAACAGCACGCGGGGGCGCGAGATGCCGAGTTCAAAGCCTTCGCGGCGCATCGTCTCGATAAGCACGCCCAGCTGAAGCTCGCCGCGGCCCGCCACTTCGAAGCTGTCCTTGTCGGCGCTCTCGGTCACGCGGATGGCGACGTTGCCCTCGGCTTCGCGCAGCAGACGGTCGCGGATCATGCGGCTCGTCACCTTGCTGCCTTCGCGGCCCGCGAACGGGCTGTCGTTGACGGCGAAGGTCATGGCGAGCGTCGGCGGGTCGATCGGCTGCGAATCGAGCGGCTCGGTTACCGTCGGTTCGGCGATCGTGTTGGCGACGGTTGCAGCGGAAAGCCCGGCGATGGCGACGATATCGCCCGCCTCGGCGGTTTCCACCGGCACGCGCTCAAGCCCGCGGAACGCGAAAACCTTGCTGGCGCGACCCTCTTCGACGACCTTGCCGGTGGCATCGAGCGCACGGATCGGCATGTTCGCCGAAAGCTTGCCGCTCGCGATGCGGCCCGTGAGGATACGGCCGAGGAAGTTGTCGCGGTCGAGCAGCGTCGCCAGCATCTTGAACGGCCCGTTCGCGTCGGTGTTCGGCGCGGGCACGTGTTCCACGATCCTCTGGAACAGCGGCGTCAGGTCGCCCGAGCGCACATCCGCCGAAAGCCCTGCGTAGCCGCCGCGGCCGCTGGCGAACAGCGCCGGGAAATCGAGCTGCTCGTCGCTCGCATCGAGCGCCATGAACAGTTCGAACACCTCGTCGAGCACTTCGTCGGCGCGCGCGTCGGACCGGTCCACCTTGTTGACGACGACAATCGGGCGAAGCCCGAGCGCCAGCGCCTTGCCGGTCACGAACTTGGTCTGCGGCATCGGGCCTTCTGCGGCGTCGACGAGCAGAATCACGCCGTCCACCATCGAGAGGATGCGCTCCACCTCGCCGCCGAAGTCGGCGTGCCCGGGCGTGTCGACGATGTTGATCCGCGTCGTCTCGCCGCCGTGCGCCCATTCCACGGACGTGCACTTGGCAAGAATGGTGATGCCGCGTTCTTTTTCGAGGTCGTTCGAATCCATCGCGCGTTCTTCGACGCGCTGGTTCTCGCGGAACGTGCCCGATTGGCGGAAAAGCTGGTCGACAAGAGTCGTCTTGCCGTGATCGACGTGGGCGATGATCGCCACGTTACGAAGTCCCATCGTAGGGGGTGTCTTTCAAATTCGAGATTAAAGTGTCGCGCGCGCCCTTACAGCACCTGCTGCATCGCAGCAAGGCACGAGGCTGTTTCCGCCCCAGATTTACCAATCTGAATGAAGCCGCCTAACGCTGCTTCGCCAGCCACACAGTGCGCCCGCCGCAGCCCGGATCCTCGTTGACCTGCGCGACCACATCGAAACCGGCGAGGTCAAGCAATTGGCGATACTCGGGTCCACCAAGGCTTGCGTGATAGAGATCCTCCCCTTCAAGCGTCCCTATCGCCTCGCCCGCCGCCGGACCGCTGGTAAACATCAGCATTGCCCCTGGCAAAGCGTGGGCACCGAAGACGGCGAACATATGCCGCTGGCCGTTGGACGGCAGATGGAAGAAGCTGTCCCACGCGATAAGACCCCGAAAGCGCCGCCCGAGCGAAAGGCATCGCATGTCGGCGACGATAGTTTCCGCATCGGGGCAGGCTTTCAGGAACATCTCGATCATCGCGTTGGAGCTGTCGACGCCCGTCACCTTGTGATGCCGAGCCCGCAAAAAGCGGGCGATCGGTTCACCCGAACCACAGCCCATGTCCAGAACAGGCGACGGAACGGAAAGCGCCGCCTCGAAACGCTCGAGCCATGCCATTTCCAGAACGGGCGCGGCCTTTCTTGCGGCTGTCCACGCAGCAGCGTGTCGCTCGTAGAGGCCAATGATGTTCGCCGCAGCGGGATTCATGCTGATTTTCTAAGGGTTTTCGCCTCGCTTTGCCAAGGTGCCGCACGTACCGGCTCTTGGCTTCTCGCGGTCCGGACGACTAAAGAGAAATCGAACGAACAGGAGGATCACCCGTGACCAACAGCCTGCACCCCGAAACGCTGGCGCTCCACGCCGGCTGGCGCGCGGACCCGACAACGGGTGCGGTGGCACCCCCCATCTATCAAACGACCTCGTACCAGTTCAAAAACACCGAGCACGCGGCGAACCTGTTCGCGCTCTCCGAGCTCGGCAACATCTACACGCGCATCATGAACCCCACGACGGACATCCTCGAGCAGCGGATCGCCGCACTCGAAGGCGGCGTCGCCGCGCTTGCCGTCGCGTCGGGCCAGGCGGCGTCGGCGTTCGCGATCCAGAACCTCGCGCGTGCGGGCGACAATGTTGTCAGCTCCACAGACCTTTACGGCGGGACGTGGAACCTGTTTGCGAACACGCTGAAGGATCAGGGCATCGAGGTGCGCTTCGTCGATCCGGCCGATCCGCAGGCCTTCGTGCGCGCCAGCGACGACCGTACCCGCGCGTGGTACGCGGAAACGCTGCCCAATCCGAAGCTGCGCGTGTTCCCGATCGGCGAGGTCGCCGCGCTCGGTCGCACGCTCGGCATCCCGCTCATCGTGGATAACACTGCTGCACCGCTGCTTGCGCGTCCGTTCGATCATGGCGCCGCGATCGTCGTCTATTCGGCGACGAAATACATCGGCGGCCACGGCACTTCGATCGGCGGGCTCATCGTCGATAGCGGCAATTTCGATTGGGAAGCGAACCCCGAACGCAGCCCCACGCTCAACACGCCCGACCCGAGCTATCACGGCGCGGTGTGGACGCAGGCGGTGAAGCCGCTCGGCCCCATCGCCTACATCCTGCGCGCCCGCACCGTACTGCTGCGCGATCTCGGCGCGGCGCTGTCGCCGATGAACGCGTTCCAGATCCTGCAGGGCCTCGAAACCCTGCCGCTCCGGATGCCGCGCCATTCGTCGAACACGCAGGCAGTCGTCGATTATCTCAAGAAACGGAAGGGGATAACCAAGGTTATTCACCCTTCGGCTCAGGACAGCGAAGCCCGCGCCCGCGCCGACAAGTATCTGAAAGGCGGCTACGGCGGCCTGCTCGGCTTCGAACTCGAGGGCGGCCGCGACGCCGGACGCGCGTTCATCGACAACCTCAAGTTGCTCTATCATGTCGCCAACATCGGCGACGCGCGCAGCCTCGCGATCCACCCGGCCTCGACGACGCACTCACAACTCTCGGAAGCCGACCAGATCGCCACCGGCGTCTCCCCCGGCTACGTGCGCCTCTCCATCGGCCTCGAACACATCGATGACATCATCGCCGATATCGAACAGGCACTGGTCGCAGCCGGCGCCTAGAGCAGCCGCGCCAGCAAGGCCCGGCTCGACGCATCGAACCCTTCGCCCGCGCTGCCGTCCAAGGCGGCGCGGGCCATCTCCTTGCCGAGTTCCACCCCCCACTGGTCGAACGGATTGATGCCGAGCAGTACCGCCGCGGCGAACGTGCGGTGCTCGTAAAACGCGATCAGCGCGCCAAGTGTGTGCGGATCCAGCGTTTCCAGCACGATCGCGCTCGAAGGCCGGTTGCCCTGAAACGTCTTCGCCGCCGCCAGCGCCATATCGCCGCCGCTCATCGCCAGCGCTTCCTCCGTCGTGCGTCCCCGCATCAGCGCCGCGCCCTGCGCCACCGCGTTCGCCAGAAGCTGCCGGTGGTGCGCCGCGCCGAGCCCATGCCCCGGCGTCTTCACCATCACGAATTCGGCCGGCACCACATGCGTCCCCTGATGCAGAAGCTGGAACACCGCGTGCTGCGCGTCCGTGCCCGTGCCGCCCCACGTGATCGCCGCGCTCGGGTGCGTCAGCGCCCTGCCCTCACGGTCCACACGCTTGCCGTTGCTCTCCATTTCGAGCTGCTGCAGGAACGGCGGCAGCAGCCTCAACCGCTCGTCATAGGCGAACACGCCGCGCGTCTCGGCGCCGAGGAACGCCGCGTAGAGCACGTCAACCATCGCCGCGAGCACCGGCGCATTCGTCACCACGGGCGCAGTTTCAAAATGCGTATCCATCGCCTGCGCACCCGCCAGCAGCGCCTCGAACGCCGCCCAGCCGAGCCCAAGCGCCGCCGTCACACCCACCGCCGACCATAGCGAGTAGCGCCCACCAACGCTTTCCGCGAAGCCGAGCACGTTCTCCCGCGCCACGCCCCACGCCACAGCTTTCTCCGGCGCGGCCGTCACGGCAACGAAGCGTGCCGCATTCCCGATCCAGTCCCGCGCGCTTTCGGCGTTGGTCATGGTCTCGACGGTCGTGAACGTCTTCGACACGACCACCACCAGCGTCCGTGCCGGGTCGCAGACGCGCATCGCACGCTCCAGCGCGACACCGTCGATGTTGGAGATCACGTGCGTGTCATAACGCAGACCCGCGCCGCCGAGCGCATCGACGAGCAGCGCCGGACCGAGCGCCGAGCCGCCGATGCCAATGTGGAGAATATGCCGGATCTCGCCGAACGCCCCGCGATGCACGCGTTCCACCAGCCGCTGCATCACGAGCCGCGCTTCCGCCGCTGCCGCAATCGCAGGCCCGCTGCCCGAGCCACGCTCCGCCGCGTGCGTCGCCGCGCGTGCCTCGCTCGGGTTCACGACCGCGCCGGAGAAGAGCGCGGCGCGGCGCGATTCGAAGCCCGATGCCGACAGCAAGCCTGCGAGCGCCGCCTCCACGGCCTGCGACAGATGCGTCTTCGAAAGGTCAAAATGGAGCCCGGCAACGTCCACCGAGAGCCGTCCCGCCCTGTCCGGCTCCGCCGCGAACAGCGCGCTTAGCGCGGGAAGTCCGGTGCTTGCCGTCTCCACCGCTCTCCAGGCCGTGCTCCGCTCGTCCATCCGCCCCCCGCTCCTTGCTTGACACCCCGGACCGGGGCCAATAGTGCCGCCCTGTGAGCGATCCCGAAACCGTAGACCCTTCTACCGAAGCCGCCCGCGCAGTCCATCAGGCGCGCGGTGAACAGATGCTCGGCTCGATGAAGGAAGGCCTCAGAACCATCGTCGGCGCGGTGCTGATCGCGCTGTTCCTACGCTCGTTCGGCTACGAACCCTTTAACATCCCGTCCGAATCGATGCTGCCGCGCCTGCTCGTCGGCGATTATCTGTTCGTCGCGAAATGGCCCTATGGCTACAGCCGCTATTCGTTCCCGATGGGCCCGCCGATCTTCGAAGGCCGCATCGCAGGCAGCGCGCCGGAGCGCGGCGATATCGCCGTGTTCAAGACGCCGAGCGACAACCGCACGGACTTCATCAAGCGCGTAATCGGCCTGCCGGGCGACATCGTCCAGATGCGCGGCGGCACGCTTTACCTGAACGGCGATGCCGTCCCCAAGCGCCGTGTCGCCGATTTCGTCGTGCCGCAGAGCCCGAACATGGCCTGCCTCAAGGGCGAGGTCTTCGTGGACCAGACCGGCGAGCGCATGTGCCGCTATATGCGCTTCGAAGAAACGCTGCCCGGCGGCCGCACCTATTTCGTGCTCGACAGCGACCCGATGAGCGCCGGCGACGACACCGCGCCGTTCGTGGTGCCCGAAGGCCATTATTTCATGATGGGCGACAACCGCGACAACAGCTCCGACAGCCGCTTCAGCTTCGCCGAGGGCGGCATCAGCTTCGTGCCCGCGGAAAATCTCGTCGGCCGCGCCGAGATCATGTTCTTCTCGACCGACGGCTCGGCAAACTGGTTCCTGCCGTGGACGTGGGTCTCGGCCGCGCGTTGGGAGCGCATCGGGCGGCTCTTCTGATGGAAAGCGCCGGTTGGGCACGAGAAGCGCTCGGCCACGAATTCGCCGATCCCAAGCTGCTTGAAACCGCGCTCACGCACGGCGGCGGGCGCAAACGCAACTACGAGCGGCTGGAATTCCTCGGCGACCGTGTGCTCGGCTGCGTCATCGCCGCGTGGCTCTATCAGCGCTTCGACGAGACGGAGGGCGAACTCGCCCGCCGCTTCGCCGCGCTCGTCGACAAGGGCACCTGCGCCGAGGTCGCGCGCGCCGTCGGCGTACCGCCGATGATCCGCATGGAAACCGCCGCGCGGCAGGCCGGCGTGCACCGTTCGGACAACGTGCTCGGCGACATCTGCGAGGCCTTGATCGGCGCGCTTTACGTCGATGGCGGCCTCCCCGCCGCCGAGGCTTTCATCCGGTCCACATGGGCGGAGCACCTCGATCGGCGTGCCACGGCACCGCGCGATCCGAAGTCCGCGCTGCAGGAATGGGCGCAGGCGAAACACCTCCCGATTCCCGCTTATGAGGTCGTCGGCCGTTCCGGCCCGGATCATGCGCCGAGTTTCCGCGTTCGTGTCACCGTCAGGGGCTATGCGCCGGCAGAGGCGGAAGGTTCCAGCAAACAGGAAGCGGAAAAGCAGGCGGCGATCGCGCTGCTTTCGCGGGAGACGGGTGCATGAGCGAGAAGACCTGTTGCGGCGTCGTTGCAGTGGTGGGCGCCCCCAATGCGGGCAAGTCCAGCCTCGTGAACGCGCTCGTCGGCCAGAAGGTCGCCATCGTCAGCCCCAAGGTGCAGACGACGCGCACACGCCTGATGGGCCTTGCGATCGAGGAGCAGACGCAGATCCTCCTCGTGGACACGCCCGGCATCTTTCAGCCCAAGCGCCGCCTTGATCGCGCGATGGTGCACGCCGCGTGGGAAGGCACCGCAGGCGCCGACATCGTGCTCCTTGTCATCGACGGTAAACGCGCGATCTCCGAAGAGACGAACGCGATCCTCGAAGTGCTCGCGAACCGGCCCGAGCCCAAGATGCTCGCCATCACCAAGGTCGATATCGCCGCGAAAGAGCGCCTGCTGCCCATCGCCGCCGAGGCGAACCGCCGTGTCGATTTCGCCGAAACGCTGATGGTGTCCAACGTCACCGGCGACGGCATCGACGATCTCCGCCGTACGCTCGCCGCCGCGCTCCCCGAAGGCCCGTGGCACTTCCCGGAAGATCAGGTCTCCAACATCACGACGCGGCTCCTCGCTGCAGAGATCACGCGCGAACAGCTCTACCGCCAGCTCCACGAGGAACTGCCCTACGCCTCCACCGTGGAAACCGAGCTGTGGGAGGAGCAGAAGAACGGCTCCGTGAAGATCCACCAGCAGATCCTCGTCCAGCGCGATACGCAGAAGGCCATCGTGCTCGGCAAAGGCGGCATCCGCATCCGCGCCATCGGCTCCGCCGCCCGCGCCGAGCTGGAAACCCTGCTCGACCGGCGCGTGCACCTGTTCCTGAACGTGAAAGTGAAGCCCGACTGGGCCGACGACCGCGAAACTTATCGCGACATGGGTCTCGGCTGGGTGGATTGAGGCATCCGCCTCCCTACTCGAACTCGCCCTTCGGCAGCGCCTCCACCTTCGCCCACACCGCCGCGACGTCCGGCACATCCAGCCCGAACACACCGCCGAGCGCCGCCGCGAGGTCGTCCGCGCTCGTCATCGCTTCGGTGCTCATGCCGCTCGCCGTCACCGTACGCCGCGTGCGGTTGACGATCGATTCGATGCGGCCGTCGAAATGGCGCATCACCACGAAATTGTTCCGGAACGGGGAGCCTTTATCCGCCATCAGCCATGCCTGCTGCGCGGCAAGCTGCGGCTCGTCCGCATAATCCGCCTTGAAGTCGAAGCTCGGCGCCGCGCCAAAGCGCTGGTTGCGGAAACGCAGCCAGCCGTCGTCCGCCGCCTCGATGCCGAAGTCGTGGTAGTCCTCGCTGTGATCGCCGATCGCGAGCGGGATCGGGCGGGCGGGCGCATCGCCAAGGCCGCCGTCCACCAGCCACGGCCGATCGAGGTCCACGCGCAGCGTCAGGTGGTTGCCCACCACCAGGTCGCCGAGTGCGGCGCGGTTCACGCCACCGCAAAGACGCGTCACCCGGTAGCCCGCCGCGGAAAGCGCCGCCCCCAGAAGCCCGTTCATCTCATAACACCAGCCGCCGCGCCGCCCGTCGATCATCTTGTCGAACGCCGCCGCCGGATCGATCGCGTTCGGCCAGCCCATGAACGCGTCGAGCACTTCCCACGTGAACGCGTGCACATGCCCGCGCTGGAAGGCGGCAAGCCGCTCGACATCGGGGGCGCCCTCGCGCGGCACACCGATACGCGCGCAGTAGCGGTCCATCTGTTCAGGTGTCAGTTCGGTCAGCACGCTTCAGGCCCCGCATATCCGTTTGACGCGCGTCTAGCGCCTCGGCGATGATCCGCCAATGCACCTTGATGCCGAAGCCCTTGTCTGCGCCGCCATTGCCCACGGCGAGAACGGCGCGGTCGTGCGCTTCCTCACGGCGGAGGCGGGACTCGTCGCCGCCTATGTGCCGGGTGGGCGTTCGCAGCGGCTGCGACCGGCGCTCGCACCCGGCACACGGGTACGCCTGCGCCTTGATGGGCGCACCGAAACGCAGCTTGCGCGCGCGGGCGTGGAGATCGTCCGCTCCCGCGCCGCACTCGCCTTCGATCCGCTGGCGCTGGCGCTCGTCGAGTGGCTCGCGGGCCTCGCCGCGACGCTGCTTCCCGAAGGCCACCCCTACCCGCGCGTCCACGAAACGCTCGAATCCGTGCTCGACCTCGCCGAGCTTCAGGACGATCCGCTCGTCACGCTCGCCGCGCTCGCGCGCTTCGAGCTGCTGCTGCTCGCGGAGCTGGGCTTCGGTCTCGACCTCTCCACGTGCGCCGCCACGGGGCAGACGGAAGACCTCGCCTTCGTTTCCCCGAAAACCGGCCGCGCGGTGAGCGCCGGTGCGGGCGCGCCCTATGCGGACCGCCTGTTCCGCCTGCCCGCGTTCATCACAAACGGCGGCACAGCCGATGCGGACGACGTCGCCGAAGCCCTCCGCATCGCCCGCCATTTTATCGAGCGCGACCTCCTCACCGCCCGCCGCGCGGCAAACCTCACCGCCGCGCGCGACCGGATCGAAGCGCGGCTGAAACGATAACGCATCAACGGCAGCGCGGCTGTTCCGCACGCCAAGGCGCGCGCCACTGGATCGTGCGCAGATGGCACATCGTGTCGACTACCGAAGCGACAATGCCCTCCACGAAGCCATAGAGGGCCGAGCGGTGCTCGGTCATCAGCCGCATCTCGAATTCATCACGCATGGCAATTCTCCGTATTCCAATGCGTGGAATGTGCCCGTGCGCTGCCGGCGAAGCCAACAAAACGATGGACGCCATCCATAAGCCATACTTATGATAGGCCAATGCGCCACCTCCCACCCCTCGCCGCAGTCCGCGCCTTCGAAGCCGCTGCACGTCACAGCCATTTTACGCGCGCAGCCGAGGAACTGGGCATGACGCAGGCTGCAGTCAGCTATCAGGTCCGCCTGCTCGAAGACCGCGTCGGTCATAAGCTCTTCTTCCGAACCGGCGGCGGCGTGAAGCTCACCGATGTCGGCGCGCGCATCGCCCCGCTGCTCTCGGGCGCCTTCGACACGATGGAGGAAGCGTTCCGCGCCGTGCGGCAGGAGACGGAGAGCGTTCTCACCATCTCCTGCACCGTCTCCTTCGCGTCGAACTGGCTCGCGCCCCGGCTCGGTGCGTTTCAGGTGACGCGACCGTCGCTCGCCGTGCGCCTGCAGAGCCAGAACCATATCGTCGATTTCGCGCGCGAGGATGTCGACGTCGCGGTGCGCGTCGGGCACGGCGAATGGCCGGGGCTCACCTCGCATTTCGTGATGCGCGACGCGCTCCGCGCCTTCGCAAGCCCCGCCTTCCTCGCCGCGCACCCGCCGATCGAGAGCGTCGACGACGTGCTCCGCCTGCCCCGCATCAGCGCAGGCGACGAATGGTGGTCGATCTGGCGCGGCTGCTTTGATGCCGCGCATATCGAGGATCGCCCCGCCCCCGGCCTGCGGCTCGATTCCCAGATCATGGAGGTGCAGGCGATCATGGCGGGGCACGGCATCGGCCTGCTCAATCCGCTGTTCTGGGCGCAGGATATCGCCGCCGGGCGGCTCGTCCCCGCCTTCGGGGAAACCGTGTTCGATCACCGCAGTTATTGGCTTGTCTATCCCGCGCACACCAGTGCGCGGCCCAAGGTGAAGGCGTTCCGCGAATGGCTTCTCGCGGAGGCCGCGCGCGAGGCGGCAAGCGATCCGTTCGGCAACTACGAGCGCCCCTGACGGAAGGCTCGCATCGCCCCGTCCGGCCTGCTATCGCCCTCCCATGACCGAACTTCTCGACCCTGAATCGAACATCATCGAAGCCCCGTTCGGTGACGCGCTCGCCGATCGCTATCTGGTCTATGCGCTCTCCACGATCACCGCGCGCTCGCTCCCGGATGTGCGCGACGGGTTGAAGCCCGTCCACCGCCGCCTCCTCTGGGCGATGCGGCTTCTGAAGCTTGATCCGGGTCAGGGTTACAAGAAGTGCGCGCGCGTCGTCGGCGACGTCATCGGTAAATACCATCCGCATGGCGACGTCGCCGTCTACGATGCGATGGTCCGCCTCGCGCAGAGCTTTTCGCTGCGCTACCCGCTTGTCGACGGCCAGGGCAATTTCGGCAACATCGACGGCGATAACGCCGCCGCCTACCGCTACACCGAGGCGCGGCTGACGCAGGTCGCCATCGATCTGATGGCGGGCCTCGACGAGGACGCCACCGACTTCCGCCCGACATACAACGGCGAGGATGAAGAGCCGGAGGTGATGCCCGGCCTGTTCCCGAACCTGCTCGCGAACGGTGCCAGCGGCATCGCCGTCGGCATGGCGACCTCGATTCCGCCGCACAACGCCGCCGAACTCATCGACGCCGCCGTACTCCTGATCGATCAGCCCGCCGCCGAACTCGATCAGCTTCTCGAACACGTGAAAGGCCCGGATTTCCCCACGGGCGCGCTCATCGTCGACAGCCCGGCGAGCATCCGCGAGGCCTACGCCACCGGCCGCGGCAGCTTCCGCGTGCGCGCGCGCTTTGCCGGGCATGAAGACCCCGCGACAGGCAAGTGGGTGGTGGAGCCCGAAAAGCTCTCCGGCGGCACGTGGCAGCTCGTCATCACCGAAATTCCCTACGGCGTGCAGAAAGGCAAGCTGATCGAGCAGATCGCGCAGCTCATCGCCGACAAGAAGCTGCCCATCCTCGAAGACGTGCGCGACGAAAGCGACGAAGCGATCCGCATCGTCATCGTGCCCAAGAGCCGCAACGTCGAGCCCGAGGTGCTGGTGGAAAGCCTCTACCGCCTCACCGAGCTTGAAACGCGCTTCTCGCTCAACCTCAACGTGCTCGATGCCGAACGCACGCCGCGCGTGATGAGCCTGAAAGACGTGCTCACGCAGTGGCTCACCCACCAGATCGGCGTGCTGCTGCGTCGCTCCCGCCACCGGCTGGCGAAGATCGACGACCGGCTGGAGCTGCTCGGCGGCTATCTGATCGCCTATCTCAATCTGGATCGTGTCATCGAGATCATCCGCACGGAGGATGAGCCGAAGGCCGTGATGATGGAAGAGTTCCAGCTCACAGACCGGCAGGCCGAAGCCATCCTCAACATGCGCCTCAGGAGCCTCCGCCGTCTTGAGGAAATGGAAATCCGCAAGGAACGCGACGACCTCGCCAAGGAACGCGAAGGCCTCGTCGCGCTGATCGACAGCCCGGCACGTCAGCGCACGCGCCTGAAGCGCGATCTCGCCGTGCTTCGCGAACGCTACGGCTTCGAAACCGTGCTCGGCGCACGCCGCACGCGGATCGAGGAAGCCTCGGCGACGCGCGAAATCCCGCTGGAAGCGATGATCGAGAAGGAACCGATCACCGTCGTCGTCTCGGCGAAGGGCTGGGCGCGCGCCATGAAAGGCCACCTCGACCTCAGCGATCCCGAGGCTTTCAAGTTCAAGGAGGGGGACGGCCCCGCCTTCGCCTTCCACGCGCAGACCACCGACAAGATCCTCATCGCCGCCGACAACGGTCGTTTCTACACCGTGGGCGCGGACAAGCTCCCCGGCGGCCGCGGTTTTGGCGAACCGCTCCGGCTGCTCGTCGATATCGAAGGCGACGCGACGATCGCCACCGTCCTCCCCGCGCGGCCCGAAATGCGCGTCCTGCTCGCGTCCAGCGACGGCCGCGGCTTCATCGCGGTGAACGAGGAACTGCTCGCCGAAACCCGCAAGGGCCGGCAGGTCGTCACGTTCAAGAAGGGCGCGCGGCTGCACAGCATACGGCCCATCGCGGCGACAGACGATCACCTCGCGCTCATCGGCGAGAACCGGAAGCTGCTCATCGTGCCGATTGGCGAAATCCCTGTGATGGCACGCGGTCAGGGCGTCGCGCTCCAGAAATACCGCGATGGCGGGCTTTCGGATGTCCTGCCCTTCCGCTTCGCGGACGGGCTTTCGTGGACGATGGGCGGCAAGGAAGGCCGAACCAGAACCGAAACGGACCTTGCCAACTGGCTCGGCTCACGCGCGCAGGTCGGCCGCCTGCCGCCAATGGGCTTCCCGCGCAATAACCGTTTCGACTAAGCATCGTGCGCAAAAGTGGGAACCGATTTTGCGCGAACGACGATGCGTCCACAAAGAGAGAGCAAGCTGCGTGATTCCGAAATCACGCCGCTTGCTCTAATACTTCCGCTTCGAAAGTTAACTTTATTTCGAAAGCATAACTGCGCTTTACGGCTCCTTAATTTCGTGCGTGCCATTCCCTTCAAAACCGGTGCCGGCCTTCGCGTGATCTGAGGCCGGGAAACCAGCCGGCCGAGTCGCAAGTGAAGGGAATGATGCAGTCGAAACGCGCGATCGAAGCGGCAGGTTCGACAGCAGTCCGCATCGGCGGGGCTGAACCCGCCGCCGCAGCCGCTGCCGAAGCGATGCTTCAGGGTGTCATCGACACACTCCCCGTTGGCGTCCTGATCTTCCAGGCCGGCCCCGATGGCCTTCCCGTGTGCCTGTCCTCCAATGCCACTTTCGAAAGCTGGGCGCGCTATCCGCACAATCAGCTTATCGGGCTCAGCCTGCCGCGCATCCGCCTCCTCAACGAAAACCCGCGCATCGGCGTCGCGGTGGAATCGCTGCTGCAAGACCCGCGCGGCGCCAAGCGCGAGATCGACTGGACGGTTTCGGAAAGCCCCCGCCAGCGCCATCTTTCCGCGCACATCTCGCCGCTGGCGCCGTCGGGCGACGCTCCGGCCCGCGCGGTCATCGCCGTGCGCGACCGCACGCCCGAGATTCAGGCCGAACGCAACCTCAAGCAGACCATGCTGAACGATGCGCTCACCGGCCTTCCCAACCGCGTGCTGTTCATCGAACAGCTCGAAGAAGCGCTCGAAAGCCGCATGAAGTCGCACCTCGCGGTCGCGGTCATCAATATCGATCGCTTCAAGCGCGTGAACGAAAACCTCGGCCACATCGTGGGCGACGAGCTGCTCGCGGCGATGGCGCGCCGCCTGCTGCCCTGCATCCGCGCCAACGATTGCCTCGCGCGCCTCTCGGGCGACGAGTTCGCGGTGCTGGTGAAGAACATCGATGCGCCCGAAGACACGATCCGCGTCGTCGAGCGCATTCAGAGCACGCTCAAGTCGCCGTTCGTCATCACCGGCGGCGAGTGTTTCGTCTCGGCAAGCATCGGCATCGCCACCACCTTCTCGTCACGCCGCTATTCCGAAGACCTGATCCGTGACGCCGATTTCGCGCTGCACACCGCGAAGTCGCGCGGACGCGGCGGCATCGCCATCTACCAGTCGAGCGCGCACAGCGTCGCGCGCGACATGTTCCGCATGGAAGCGGATCTTCGGAAGGCGATCGAGCGCCAGGAACTCGAACTCGCGTTCCAGCCTTACGTGAACCTCGCCGAAGGCCGCCTTGTCGGCTTCGAAGCACTCGCCCGCTGGAATCATCCCGAGCGCGGCATCATTTCGCCGTCCGATTTCATCCCCATCGCCGAGGATTCGGGGCTCATCGTCCCGCTCGGCCGCTGGGCGATCGAAACCGCCTGCAATCAGGTTGCCGATTGGCGCAGGCGCTGTCCCGGCGCCGCGGATCTCACGGTCGGCGTCAACGTCTCGGGCCTGCAGCTGGCGCAGGACGATATCGTCGGCGCGGTCGAGGCTGCGCTCGGCGCGTCCGGTATCCCGGGCAGCGCGCTCAAGGTCGAGCTTACCGAAAGCGCCATCGTCGAGAATCCGGAGCTGGCGCGGCAGATCTTCACCAAGCTGAAACAGCTCGATCTCAGCATCGCGATGGACGACTTCGGCACCGGCTACTCATCGCTCAGCTATCTTCAGCAGCTGCCCATCGACGTGCTCAAGATCGATCAGTCGTTCGTCGGCGGCATGATGAAGTCGGACGACAGCCACAAGATCGTCACCACGATCATCGCGCTCGCGCGCAATCTCGGCATGACGACCGTCGCGGAAGGTGTCGAGGAAGAGAGCCAGGCCGAGCGCCTGCGCGCACTCGGCTGCGACACTGCGCAGGGCTATTTCTTCGCGCGGCCGATGGCGGCCCATGAAGCCGAGCGGTTCATCGACAAGGGTGCCTGCTGCCCTTCACGCAAGCGCCGCGTCGAGCAGCGCACCGACGTGCACAGCGTCGCGCGGACATCCTGACGCCACCCAGTCGCGTTCGAAGCGTTGCAGGCGGCGGCTCACCTCCGGGCCGGGCGCAACACCGCGCGCGATGATATCCTTGCCGCTCACCGGCATTGCGGGACGCTCCCAGCCTTCCAGCGCCGTCCATGCCGCATGGCCTTCATCCCCCAGCAGCAGCAGCCGGTCCCGCGCCGTTTCCGCGCTGCTGAAATAGGCGGCTGTGCAAGGATCATCGGGCAGCGCCGGGTCGGGGAGGCCAAGCGCATCGAGCCGCGCCGTATCGCGCCGCGACAGCCGCAGCCGCGCGCCGAACGCCGTGCCCAGCCCCGCGCGCTGCGGCAGCAGCGCGGCGAAGCGCCGAACCGGATCGGGATCGGCACCCCACGCCGCCTCGCGCGCCGTGAGCGCCGCGAGGTTCGGAACCCGCTCCGCCACGATTTCCGGCAGCACCGGCTTCAGAATGCCGAGCGTCACCATCAGCCCGATCGTCTCCGCCACGCGTGGCAGCACGAGGATGCGGAACAGCTCGTCGCGGATGCGCTCGCGCGACAGCGCCATCAGATCGTTGGCGCGCGCCGCACACGCCGCAAGCCCCTCCGCGTCCGGTTCACCGCGCCCGAAGCGGCTGTGGAAGCGAAAAAAGCGCAGGATACGCAGATGATCCTCGGCAATGCGCTGCAGCGGCTCTCCAATGAAGCGCACGCGCCCCGCATCGAGATCGGCGAGCCCGCCGAACCAATCGTCGATCTCGCCGCCCGGAAGCCGCGCATAGAGCGCATTGATCGTGAAATCGCGCCGCGCGGCGTCTTCGCGCCAGTCGTCCGTATAGGCCACCGTCGCGCGCCGCCCGTCCGTGGAAACGTCACGGCGCAGCGTCGTCACCTCCATGATGAGGTCCGGCGTCACCGCCGTCACCGTGCCGTGCGCGATCCCCGTCGGCACCACCTGCACCCCCGCTGCTTCCAGTCGCTTCGTTACCTCTTGGGGAGAAAGCGCCGTCGCAAGGTCGACATCCGTCACCGGCAGCACAAGCAGCGCATCGCGCACCGCGCCGCCGACCAGCCGTGTCGTACCGTTCCCCGCATCGAGCGCGCTCAGTACGGCGCTGCCGCCCGGCGTCTCTGCCCATGCCTGCCGAGGAAGCCTCATTGCGTCAGGATCCGCGCGAGGTTCACGACCATCCCCGCCGTCGCGCCCCAGATGTCACCATCGCGCCACGGGATCACGTAGAAGGTGCGTTCACGCCCCTTCCATTCGCCCGTCCGCCGCTCGTGCTTCGAAGCATCGAGCACATAATCGAGCGGCACCTCGAACAGGCTCTCGACCTCCGCCTCGTGCGGCATCAGCGCAAGATCCGGGGGGATGATTCCCACCACGGGCGTCACGCGAAACCCCGTGCCCGTCGCATAGTCATCGATTGGGGCGATCACTTCCACGTGGGTCGGCGACAGCGCCGTCTCCTCCTCCGCCTCGCGCAGCGCCGCGCGCACCGCGTCCTCACCGGGGTCGAGCCGCCCGCCCGGAAATGCCACCTGTCCCGCATGACGACGCATGTTCGCATTGCGCTTGGTGAACAGCAGCGTCGGTTCGCGCCGCGCGATCACCGGCACGAGCACCGCCGCAGGCGTAAGCGCGCCGAGGAGCTCGGTATCGAAATTGTCGATGTCGTCGCCGAACTGCGGCAGATGGCCGGGGATGCGTTCATAGTGGCGCAGGCGCGCGCGAATCCAGTCGAGATCGGGGCTCATGCGGCGTCCATCAGCGGGAAGTATGCGCCTTCGCTCCACACGCCGGGCGGATCGCCGCCCTCGGCGATGGCGATCTCGGCGAGTTCATAATAAACGGGCCGCGCGATCCGCGCCTCCAGCCCACCGCGCACATGGAGGTACGGCGCACCATACCGCAGCGAAATTGCGTTCTCCGGCCCGGCGATCACCGGATCGCCGGTGCCCAGCGTGAAGCCGAGACGCCGCCCGTCCCCCTCCCCCTCGCTCCGCACCGCGACGGCGATGAACGCCGCGTCCTCAACCGCGATGTCGAGCTTCTCTGCAGGCGTCACCAGCACATGCCGCCCATCCGCCTCGCGGCGCAGGATCGTGGAGAACAGCCGCACCATCTCGGGCCGCGGGATCGGCGCATCCTGATGAAACCACGTCCCGTCCCGCGCGATCCGCATTTCGCTGTCTCCGGTGCGCTCCGGATGCCAGCTTTCGACCGGCGGCAGCCTCTGCGCGGCGACGGCCTGCGCGATTTCAGCAAGCGACGCCGGAAGGTCGAGGGTGGCACGTGTGTCGATCATGGCTTGCCACCCTTATCGCGCGCGGCGATGATTGTAACCCTGATCACCCGACGTATTAGAGTGCCGTGAACACTGAACCCAAGCCCCCTCTCGACGTCAAGCAGGCCGAAGCGCGCTTCGATGCGCTTGCCGCCAGCTTCGCAAGTGCCCGCGCCGAGATCGGCCGCACCATCATCGGGCAGGAGCGCGTCATCGATCTGGCGCTCGTTGCCCTGCTTGCGGGTGGCCACGCGCTCGTCGTCGGCCTGCCCGGCCTCGCGAAAACGCGCCTCGTGAAGACGCTCGGTACCGTGCTCGGCCTCGACACACGCCGCATCCAGTTCACGCCCGACCTCGTCCCGTCGGACATTCTCGGCGCCGAGGTGCTCGAACAGTCGCGCGAAGGCGACCGCGCGTTCCGCTTCATCGAAGGCCCGGTGTTCACGCAGTTGCTGATGGCGGACGAGATCAACCGCGCCAGCCCCCGCACCCAGTCCGCGCTGCTGGAGGCCATGCAGGAACGGCAGGTAAGCGTCGCGGGCGCCGCGCGGCCCCTGCCCCGCCCGTTCCACGTGCTCGCCACGCAGAACCCCATCGAGCAGGAAGGCACCTACCCGCTCCCCGAAGCCCAGCTCGATCGCTTCCTCCTGCAGATCGACATCGATTTTCCCGCGCTCGCCGACGAACGCGCCATCCTCGTCGCCACCACGGGCGCGGACGAGCCGGTGCCTGAACCCATACTCAAGGCCGCCGATCTCATCGAGGCACAGACGCTTCTCACGCACATGCCCGTGCCCGAAGGCGTCGTCGATGCGATCCTCCGCGCCGTGCGCGGCCTCCGCCCCGGCCCCGAAAACCCCGGCCTGATGTGGGGCCCGGGACCGCGCGGCGGACAGGCGCTGATCACGGCGGCGCGCGCCCGCGCCTTCCTGCAAGGCCGCGCCGTTCCGCTGCTGGAAGACGTCGCGGCGCTGCTCCAGCCCGCGCTCGGCCACCGCGTCCAGCTCGGCTTCGCAGCGCGCAGCGAAGGCCGCACCGTCGCCGAGCTCATCCGGACGATCGAATCCGGTCTGGAGTGAGCGGGCTCCTCGACGCCGAACGCATCGCGGCCATGCTCGGCCCGCTGCGCCTCACGCGCGCCCGCGCCCGCGCGGCGCGACAGGCGGGCGCACACCCCCGCCGTGCCGCCGGCCCGGGCTCGGAATTCTGGCAATACCGGATGCTGACCCCCGGCGAGGCGGCGGACAAGGTGGATTGGCGCCGATCGGGCCGCAGCGACGCGCTCTACGTGCGCGAACGCGAGCGTGAAGACCCCGTGCGCCTGTGGCTCTGGTCCGACGCGAGCGCCTCGATGGACTATGCCTCCGATGACGCTCTCCCGCGCAAGAAAACGCTCGCGGATACGCTCGTCGCCGCGCTCGGCCTCGCCGCGTACGAGGCGGGCGAGACGTGCTGCGCCCCGCCCGACCCGCGCCCCCTGCGCGGCGACGCCCTTCTTGCGCCGCACGGCCACAGCGACGCCCCCCTGCTCACGAACCCGGGCCCCGCCGACATCGTGCTCGCCGCCGGAGATTTCCTCAGCCCCGGCACGCTCGACTGGATTGCCGCCGCAGCGGCAGCAGGCGCGCAGGGCGTCGTCATCGCCGTCGCCGATCCCGCCGAGATCGCTTTCCCCTTCGCGGGCCGCGTGCATTTCGATGCGGTCGAACCCGGAGACCGCCCGTTCGAGGCGGGCCGCGCCGAGGCGCTCGCCGAGACCTACGCCACCGCGTGGACCGCGCACCGCGCCCGCATCGCCGCCGCCTGCGAGCGGCCCGGCTGGCTGCTCGTCGAAGCGGTAACAACCGACGATGCCGCCGCGCACGCCGCGCGCATCGCAAGCTGGCTGCGCGAGGGCGCCTGATGGGGGGCGCGTTCAGCTTCGCCGTGCCATGGCTGCTCGCCGCCGGGCTTGCGCTGCCGTTCCTCTGGTTCCTGCTGCGCCGCCTGCCGCCCGCCGTGCGCCGCGTGCGCCTGCCCTCGATCGTGCTGCTCGGAGACGCCGAGATCCCGCCGCCGCCCGCCGCGACGCCGCCGTGGTGGCTGGTGCTGCTGCGGATCGGCATCGTCGCGCTGCTCCTCGTCGGCCTTGCCGGGCCGGTCTGGAAGCCGACACCCGCGACAGCGCCGCCCGCCCGCCTCGCCATCGTGGTCGACAACGGCTGGTCTGCCGCCTCGCAGTGGGACCGGCTCGTCACCGCCGCCGCCGAGCGCATCGATACGCTTCCGGCAACGACGCGCTTCACGATCCTCCCCACCGCCTTCGATGGTCCGGCACCCACCGCGCACTGGGTCGACGCGCCGACGGCAAAGGCCCAGCTCGCCGCGCTCTCGCCGCTGCCGTGGTCGGGGGACCGCGCGCGCCGGGCCGCCGCGCTGCCGGAGGACGCCGCGTTCCTCTGGGTGTCGGACGGCGTGGAGGATGCGGGCGCCCCCGTGCTCCGCCGTGCACTGGCAGGGGGCGAACTTCTTGCGGTGCCGCCCGCCGAACCCGCCATCCGCATCGCCGGACGCACCAACGACGGCTGGAGCGGACAGGTGATCGCCCCCTCCGGCCTCCCCTCAGCCGCGCTCGCCTTCCGCAGCCGACGCGGCCAGACGCTCTCCAGCGAGCCGCTCCCGTTCGAAGGCGACGTCGCGACCTTCCGCGTTCGTCTCGACGCCGCCGAGCGCGCGGACGTGAGCCGCCTCACCGTCGGCGGTAGCGCGCAGGCGATCTACCTTGCGGACGGCAGCGCGGCGCGTCCGCGCGTCGTCGTCATCGACGGCCCGTCGAACGCCCCGCCGCTCGAATCGGGTGGATACTACGTGCGCCGTGCGCTCGAACCGCACGCCGAAATCAAAACCGCCACGCTCGCCACCGCCGCCGAAGACCCGGCGACGCTGTTCGTGCTCACCGACGTCGCCGCCGAGCCCGCGCAGGCGAAACCGCTGCTGGAACGCGTTGAAAAAGGCGCCGTCGTCATCCTCTTTGCCGGGCCGCGCATCGCCGAAAACGGCAGCGCGCTCTCGCCCGTACCCTTGCGCGCGGGCGCACGCGCGCTTGGAGGCGTGCTCTCGTGGCAGCAGCCACAGGCGATCGGCGGCTTCGAAGCCGCCGGGCCGCTCGCGGGCCTGCCGGTGCCCGAAGAAGCCCGCATCTCCCGCCAGCTTCTCGCCGCGTCGGATGCTGACGCGATGCGCTGGGCATGGCTTGCCGATGGCACGCCGATGGTGAGCGCAGCGCGGCGCGGCGCGGGGCTCCTCATCCTCGTCCACACCGCCGCCGATCCCTCGTGGTCCACGCTCCCCCTGAGCGGCCTCTTCGAAGCGATGTTGCGCCGCCTGCTGCCGCTCGGCACAAACCCGGCCTCGATCGACATCGCGGGCGCGAAGCCGTGGGTGCTCGAACGGATGCTCGGCGCGCGCGGCGAATGGCAGGAACCGGCGCAGCCCGTCACGATTCCCGCCGCCGCTTTTGACGCCGCCGTGGCAAGCGCGGCCTCGCCGCCCGGTCTCTATCGCAGCGGTGACGCACGCCGGGTCATCAACCTCGCGGGCGCGCTCGGCCCCGCTTTCCGCTTCGCGCCCATCGGCACACAGGGCCTTCGCCCCGCCGCCGAAGCCGCGCCGCCGGTCGATATCGGCGCATGGCTGATTCTCGCCGCCGTGCTGCTCGCGCTTGTCGACATCCTCGTCGCGCTTCGCCTGCGCGGCGCGCTTGCGCCGGTCGCGGCCGCGCTGCTCTTCGTGCTGACGCCAAGGCCCGCCGAGGCCGCCGATCTCCAGCTCGCCTATGTGCGCACCGGCAGCGCCGCCGCAGAC
This sequence comes from Sphingosinicella sp., assembly GCF_041916975.1. NCBI lineage: Bacteria > Pseudomonadati > Pseudomonadota > Alphaproteobacteria > Sphingomonadales > Sphingosinicellaceae > Sphingosinicella > Sphingosinicella sp. The sequence continues at coordinate 4,072,019 of NZ_JAYRYK010000001.1, read as the reverse complement.
GCAGGCGTCGCGCGCGGCCTCGAAACGCTCGGGCAAACGCTCACACGCCGCACCTCCGTCTCGCCCGCCAAACCTGCCGCCGTCGATCCCGCGCGCGATCCGCTCGGCGCCTATCCTGTGCTGTATTGGCCCGCCGGACAGGTACGCTCCATGTCTCCCGCAACCGCGCTGCGCCTGCGCGCCTACATCGCCGCCGGCGGCCTCGTGCTCTTCGATTTCGGGCGTCCGCTCGGCGCGGGCAGCGGCGCACGCGATCTGCTCGAACCGCTCGGCCTGCCCGCGCTCAGCGAGGTCGGCAGCGAGCACGTGCTCTCGCGCAGCTTCTATTTGCTCCACACCTACGCGGGCGGCGCCGTCTGGACCGAAGCGGGCACCGACGGCGGAGATGGCCGCGTGTCCGGCGTCGTCATCGGTGGGGGAGGCTGGGCCTCGCTCTGGTCGGGCGACCGCGCGGTCAGCCCGTCGCAGCGCGAGCAGGCGCTGCGCTTCGGCGTCAATCTCGTCATCTATGCGCTCACCGGCACCTACAAGGCCGATCAGGTCCACACGCGCGCGCTGCTTGAACGCATGGGTGAAAAGCCGCGATGACGGAGCGCGCCATCAGCTTTGCGCCGCTGCTGCCGTGGTGGGGTGTCGCGCTTGTCGGCATAATGTTCGCCGCCGGGCTCGTGGTCATCCTGTGGCGCGCACCGCGCCTGTTCTGGCCGCGCGCGCTCATCGCCGCGATCCTCATGCTCCTGCTCGCAGGCCCCGTGTGGCTTCAGGAGCGCCGCGCCGTGCGACCCGATGTGGCCGTCGCCGTCGTCGACCGGTCTGCCAGCATGGGCATCGGAAATCGCACGCGCGAAGCCGATAATGCTCTCGCCGCGCTGCGCCGCGCGTCGCCCGGCGTCGAGTGGCGCGTCGTCACCGTGCCGCAGGCGCCCGGCGAGCCGACCCGCCTTGCCACCGCCATAGAGCGCGCCGCGTCAGACGCCCCCGCCGGGCGGCTCGCGGGCGTCGTCGTGCTCAGCGACGGCATTTCGGCGGATGCGCCCGATCCGCGCCTGCTCCCCGCGGGTGTCCCGCTGCACCACCTGATCGCGGGCGATCCCGAAACGCCCGACCGCCGCCTCATCGTCGAGCGCGTGCCGAGCTACAGCGTCGTCGGCCAGCCCGCCGAGGTCGTGATCCGCATCGACGACGGCCCGAACGCGCCGCGCAGCACCGCGACCCTCACGCAGTCGATTGCCGGTGGCCGCACCACCGAACGCGATGTGCCGACGGGCGAACCGGTGCGACTCTCCGTCCCCGTCACTCGGCGCGGCGCCATCGAGATGGCGCTTTCGGTTGCGCCGCTTGCGGGCGGAGAGGCCACGCTTGTCAACAACCGGGCGCTCGTGCGGCTGAACGGCGTCACCGATCGGCTGCGTGTACTGCTCGTCTCGGGCGTGCCTTACCCCGGGGGCCGCGTATGGCGGGACATTCTCAAGAGCGATTCCAACATCGATCTCGTGCACTTCACGATCCTGCGCCTGCCGACCAGTTTCGACACGACGCCGCCCGACGAGATGTCGCTGATCCCCTTCCCGGTCGAGGAGCTGTTCGAGCAGCATCTCGGCGACTTCGATCTCATCATCTTCGACCGTTTCAGCCTCTCGGAGCTGCTTTCGCCGATCTATTTCCAGGATCTCGGCGCGCGCGTGAAAGACGGGGGCGGACTGCTCGTCGTCACGGGTGAGGAATTCGCGTCCGAAGGCGGTCTCGGCAACACCGACCTCGCGCCCGTGCTCCCCGCGCGTACCGCCGGGCCAGGCATCGCCACACCCTTCCGCCCGCTGCTCACCCCCACGGGCCGCCGTCATCCCGTCACCGCCGAGCTTCCGAAGATCTGGGGCGGCGATGCGTGGGGCCGCTGGGGTTCGCAGAGCGACATGACGCCGACCTCCGGTGAGGTGCTGATGTCGGGCGCCGGGGAGAAGCCGCTCGTCATCCTCGACCGTGTCGGGCGCGGGCGTGTCGGTCTCATCGCCTCCACCAATGTCTGGTGGTGGTCGCGCGGCGTCGACGGCGCCGGGCCGCACGCGGAGCTTCTGCGCCGCATCGCGCACTGGCTGATGCAGGAGCCAGATCTCGACGAGAACCGCCTCGAAGCCTCCGCCACGGCGCGTCGCATCGACATCACCGCGCACGGCCTCACCCCGCCCGAAGCCGCGATCCTCACCGATCCCGCCGACAACGATCGCGGCATCCCGCTCGAACCGCGCGGCGAGGGCGTCACCGGCGCGAGCGTCACGGTCGGCGCGGACGGGCTCTACCGCGTCGCGGCAGGCGACCGCATCCGCTACGTCCTCGCAGGCGACAGCGCCGAATTCGCCGAAGTCCGCCCCCGCGAAGCCCCCCTCGCCACCCCGGTCAAAGCCTCAGGCGGCGGCAGCTACTGGCTACAGGACGGCGTGCCCAAGGTTCGCCGCATCGCCCCAACCGATACGGCTGCGGGCCCCGGCTGGCTCGGCCTCATCGAGAACCGCACCGGCTCACTCGTCGCGGTCGACGAGAAGCCCCTCATCATGCCGCCGCTGGCGCTACTGCTCGCCGCGAGCCTTTTTGTGCTGGCGTGGTGGCGCGAACGGCGCTGAGCGCCTTGGCGGGCCGAAGCGTGCCCGCCGTGTTCTCTTCCACCCCCCGCGCAAGCAGCCGGTGCCGCTCCACCGGACCCGGCACCACCCAGTCCCCCGTCGCCTCCGCCGAAAAGCCGAAACGGCCATAATATTCAGCGTCTCCGATCAGCACGATCGCGCTCCGCCCCATCGCATCCGCTGCCGCGATGGCGGTCTCCATGAGCGCAGCGCCAATGCCCGTGCCCTGCAGGCTCTTCGCCACCGCGACCGGCCCGAGCAGCGTCAACGCGTGCACGCCAGTCTCCGTCGCCAGTTCGATCGGCCAGAGCTGGATCGACCCCACAAGCTCGCCAGCCGCATTCAGCGCCACAAAGCTGAGACCCTCCACCGCGCGCACGCCGTCGCGCAGGCGATAGGCGGTGCGGCCGTGCCGGTCGGAGCCGAAAACGTCGTCGAGAAGCGTTTCAATGGCAGCGCCGTACCGGGCGCTGGCGGGCACGATCATCATGTGCGGAACTTTCAAGCATTCGAGTGACAGGAGGATGAAGAATGGCCACGCGCCATCCGCGCCGCTCTTTCGCGGCGTCTATCCTCGTCGTAGTCCTCGAACCTCGAACGTCATTGCGCGGGAACCCTGTTCCTTGTTGCGGCTAGCGCGCATAGACGAGAACGTGGCCTCGTGCAATCAGGTTTACGAAACAGGGGAATCGACCATGAAGCTCTACGGCATGAACCGCGCGCCCAATCCGCGCCGCGTTACCATCTTCCTCGCCGAAAAAGGCATCCCGATCGAGATCGAGGAGGTGAACGTCGCCGAGGGCGGGAACCGCACGCCCGAATATCTCGCCGTCAACCCGCGCGGCCTCATCCCGGCGCTTGTGCTGGATGACGGCACGGTGATCGACGAATCGATCGCCATCTGCCGCTACTTCGAAACGCTGCACCCCGAGCCGAACCTGATGGGCCGCGATGCGAAGGAAGCCGCCGTCGTCGAATGCTGGCAGCGCCGCATCGAGTTCGACGGGTTGGCGACCATCGCCTCCGTCTATCGCAATACGCAGCCGCTGTTCGCAAACCGTGCGCAGCCCGGCGGCGGACCGGACACGGCACAAATCGCCGAGCTTGCCGAACGCGGGCGACTGCTGCTCCCCGGCTTCTTCACGATGCTCAACGAACGCCTCGGCGGAAGCCCCTACGTCGCCGGCGATCGCTACACGATCGCCGACATCACCGCGACCGTCGCCATCGACTTCGCCCGCTGGATCAAGGTGCGCATCCCCGAGGATCACGCCAACACACTGCGCTGGCACGCCGAGGTCACGGACCGCCCGAGCTACGCGGCGGGATAGCAGAAACGAAAAAGGCCGGAGCACGAACGCTCCGGCCTTTCGAAAGTTCTCTGAAACCAAACCTTAGTGCAGGCGCCGGTCCAGTTCGCTGATCGCGGCGTCGGTGAGCTTGGTCTTCGTCGCCTTGTCGGTCGTGTCGGCGATGATGCGCGATGCTGCGGCGGTTGCGAGCGTTGCAGCACGGGCGCGGAGTTCGGCTTCGGCGGCGCGCTCGGCGGCGCCGATCTTCGCCTCGGCCATCGCCGTGCGGCGCGCGACCATCGTTTCGGCGCTCTTCTGCGCGGCGACGGTGATCTGCTCGGCTTCCTGCTTCGCGTGCGCGATGATCGCCGCGGCATCCTTTTCGCCCTGCGCCTCGCGCGCCTTCGCTTCGGCGAGAAGCTTTTCGGCTTCCTCGCGCAGCGTCTTCGCCTCGGCGAGCTGCGCCTTCACCAGCGCGATGCGGGCATCGAGGCCCTGCGCGATCAGCTTCGGCGCCTTCATCACGAAGATCGCGAGAAGGAAGAAGATCGTGATGCTGACGTAGACCCAGCCTTCGGCATCGAGCCCTAGCATCACCGGATGCTCGTCGTGCGCGGCCTCGTGGGCAACGGTCGCGGTCATCTGATCGACCTCGCCCGCGCTCGGCGGCACATCGACTGGGGTCACATCACCGGCGGGAACTTGCATAGCGACTTCCTACGACAGGCTCGCGGCGACCGCGGCCCTGGCTTCCAGTTCGCCGGGACGAACGCCGGTCAGGCGCTCGACGACATCGGCCGCCGCTTCGCTCGCCGCAGTCTCGATCTCGCCGAGAGCCTTGGCGCGCGCATCGGAAATGCGGGCTTCCGCCGATGCGAGACGCGCATTCAGTTCGGCATCAAGCGAGGCGAGCTTGGCTTCGTTTTCGCGAACCGTAACCGCCTTCGCGTCCGACACGACACTCGTCGCGGCATCGCGGGATTTGGCAAGCACCGCATTATAGGCCTCGCCCGTATTCGCGGCGGCCGTGTGTGCCACTTCCGCCGCCGACAGATCGGCCGCGATGATGCTGGCCCGTTCGTCGACGACCTTGCCGATCTTCGGCAGCGTCAGGCGGACGACGCCGAAGTAAAGGATGGCGAATGCGATCGCCAACCAGAACATCTGCGGCAGAAAATTTGACGGGTCGAATTGTGGCATGACTTACCCCGATGCGAATCCGGCTGAGTGATCAAAAGGGCGCAGACCGGCACGCCGTACGTGCCGGACCGAAGCCCTGGAAGATCAACCGAACGCGAGCGCGAGCGCGACGACGGCGGCGATGAGGCCGAGAGCCTCGGTCACCGCGAAGCCGAAGATCAGACGACCGCCGAGCTTGTCGGCGGCAGCCGGGTTGCGCAGCGCACCCTGCAGGAACTGGCCGAAGATCGTGCCCACGCCGATAGCGGCAATGCCCGCGCCGACAGCAGCGAGACCGGCACCGATGAGCTTGGCTGATGCGATATCCATGTTGAAACCCTTCCGTTGAACTGTAGTGGGATTGCGTTGAAACTAGTGAAGATTGACCGCGTCGTTCAGGTAGATCGACGTGAGCAGCGCGAAGACATAGGCCTGCACCACGGCGATCATCACTTCGAGCGCGGTAAGCGCGACGTTGACGCCGAGCGGCAGCAGGCCGAACACACCAAGGCTGACGACGAAGCCGCCAAACACTTTCAGAAGAACGTGGCCCGCAGTCATGTTCGCGAACAACCGGATCGCCAGTGTGAACGGCCGCGACAGGAACGAGACGAACTCGATCGCCGTCACCAGCGGAAGCAGCACGATCGGGCAGTCCTTGGGAATGAAGAGCGAGAAGAAGTGCAGCCCGTGGCGCGCGAAGCCGACACCGAGCACCACGAGGAAGACCAGCGCGGCAAGGCCGAAGGTCACCGCGATATGGCTGGTCGGCGTGAAGGCGCCCACGAAGGGCAGCAGGCCCAGCAGGTTGCAACCAAGCACGAAGATAAAGAGTGCGAACACCAGCGGAACGTACCTGCGGCCTTCCGGCCCGACGTTTTCCGCCAGCATGTTGCGGATGAATTCTTCAAGATACTCGACGGAAGCCTGCCAGCGCCCGGGAACGAGCTTCGGGGCAGCCGTGCCGATGAAGAGGAAACCCGCCACCGTGACGAGCGCGATCATCATCCACAGCGAAGAATTGGTGAACGAGACGTCATAGCCGCCAAGCTCAATCGGGCTGAGCGTCTTGATCTCGAACTGTTCCATCGGGTTCGCCATTGAACGCCCGCGCTCCTGAACCTTAGTTGTTGTCGTCCGGGTTGCCGTCGAAGTCGCCGCTCTTGCGCATCACCGTGCGCAGACCAGCACCAAAGCCGAGCAAAAAGAACAGGATCATTCCGTACGGCCCCGTTCCGAACCAGCCGTCGATCAGCCAGCCGAAAAAGGCACCCACGAGGATCGCACCGACGAATTCGATGGCGATCGACCAGCCCCTGTTCTCTTCCCGTTTCAGCCCGTCACGCTTCGGATTGGCACGTTCCTTGGCCTCGGCAAGTCGACGACCGAGGTCGTCGGGTTCGATGCGCCGGTCATCAGCCAACGATCATCTCCATGCCCTTGAGGACAGTTTGAACGGTCCACCCGAAACACATGCCGTTTCCGGCAAGCGACGAGACGCCGGAGCCGAAACCCCGAACGCGAGCGCACGTTTAGTGGCGGGTTTTCGCCAAGTCAACGCTCGCCGTGCCGCACTGCGGCATGGTGTCCACGGCAGCATGTCTACTCCGCCGCGAGCAGCGTTTCGGCGCGGCCAAGGTCCACGGAAACAAGCTGGCTGACGCCCTTCTCGCCCATGGTGACACCATAGAGGCGATGCATCCGGCTCATCGTGACGGCGTTGTGCGTCACGATGAGAAAGCGGGTGTCGGTCAGCGTCGTCATGCGGTCGAGAAGATCGCAGAAACGCTCGATATTGGCGTCGTCGAGCGGCGCGTCGACCTCGTCGAGAACGCAGATCGGCGCCGGATTCGTCAGGAACAGGCCGAAGATCAGCGCCACCGCCGTCAGCGCCTGCTCGCCGCCCGAAAGCAGCGTCAGCGATTGCAGCTTCTTGCCCGGGGGCTGCGCCATGATCTCGAGGCCCGCTTCGAGCGGATCATCCGATTCGATGAGTTCGAGGCGCGCTTCGCCGCCGCCGAAGAGGCTTGTGAAAAGATCACCGAAGTGGCGGTTCACCTCTTCGAACGCAGTCAGCAGCCGCGCACGGCCTTCGCGGTTCAGCGAGCCGATGCTGCCGCGCAGGCGGGCGATCGCGGTTTCCAGCTCCTCGCGCTCGGAGGTCGACGTTGTGAGCGTCGTCTCGATCTCTTCGAGCTCGACATCGGCGCGCAGGTTCACCGGCCCCATGCGCTCGCGCTCGCCGGTCAGGCGATCGAGCCCGGAATTCAGCGTTTCCGGGTCCTCCATGTTCTCGTCGCTGAATTCGAAGCGCTGGGGCAGCATCTGCGGCGAACACTGGAAACGCTCGACCGACAGGCGGTTGAGTTCGGTGCGCCGGTGCTCGCAGGTCTCGACGCGCACCTCGATACGCCCGCGCTCCTCGCGCAGGGTGGAAAGAATTTCTGTCGCCTCGCGCGCTTCGCCATCGATGGTGCGAAGTCCGCCTTCGGCCTCGGCAAGCCGATCCGCCGCCGCCTGACGCGCGGCCTCTGCGTCGGCGAGGTCGCCCGCGAGCCGCGCCTGACGCTCGGCAATCGCTGCGGGCACGTCGGCGATTTCGGCAATCGTCGCATTCGCCGCCGCGATTCGCGCGGCAAGCTCCTCGCGCTGTGCGGTACTGCCCGAAATGCGACGCTCCCAGGCTTCGCGTTCGGCGGTGATCGCGTCGCGTCGCGCACCATCGCTTTGCAGGCCGCGCTGGAGGGCAACATGTTCGGCGCGCGCCATCGCGAGGTCGGAGCGATGCGCATCGGCCGTATTGCGCGCCGCCGTCACCGCTTCGGTCAGCCCTTCTGCTGCGGGAACCTCCAGAAGCGCGGCTTCCAGTTCCTGCGTCTTCTCGCCGCACTCGGCGATCTGGTCGTTCGCGCGCGTCACGGCTGCCGCAAACGCTTCGAGCTGCGCGGCGCGGCGCTCGACCTCACCCGCGAGCTGCGACATCACCTTCGCCGCTTCAGCACGCGCGGCTTCCGCCCGGCGCAACGCCTGTCGTTCGCCGTCGATCGCGGAGGCGGTTTCGGCGACAATCGCGCGCGCAGCGGCGAACTCGGTATCAAGAGCTTCCACCGCCGCCTCGGCGTCGGGCAACAATGCCTCAACCTCGGCGAGCCGGTTGCGCTGGCGCAGCTTTTCCGCCGCCGCGCTGCCGTCGCCCGCTTCGGTGCGGAAGCCGTCCCAGCGCACCAAGCGGCCTTCGGTGGTCACCAATCGCTGGCCGACGGAGAGCTTCGCCGCCATCCGGTCCAGCATCTCGTCGTCGACGACACCGATCTGCGCGGCGCGGCGCGCGATTTCCTCGGGCGCCGTGATCACCTCGGAAAGCGGCCGCGCGCCTGCCGGAAGCGCCGGATCCCATTCGCCCTTCGTCGCCCCGCCCCACCGGCGTCCGCTTTCGCCGCCCACGGGGGCCGCCGTATCGTCGCCAAGCGAGGCCGCGAACGCCGCCTCGAAACCCTTCGTCACGCGTACCCGGTCGATCAGCGGCTCGGCATCACCACCACGGCTCGCCGCGAGCGAGCGTTCGAGCGACTGCCGCTCGCCGGTGAGCGCGGATAGCGCCGCCTGTGCCTCGCCCCGCTTCGCCTGCGCCGCATCGCGCGCAGTCTCCGCCCCGGCGCGGCGTTCCTCGCCGGTCGCGATCGCGGCGGAGGCACGCTCGGCTTCCGCCTCGGCATCCTTCGCGCGGCCCTCGGCGGCAATCAGCCGCTCGCCCGCATCATCGCCCTGCGCGGCCGCGGCCTGTGCGGCGAGTGTGCGCGTCTTTTCGGATTCGGCCCGCGCGATCTGGGAACGCAACGCCGAAAGCTCGGCTTCGATCGCGCGGCGCTGCCCCTGTGCCTCGGCCTGCGCTGCAAGCGCATCGGCAAGCGCGCGCTGGTCAGCCTCGACGACGGCTTCGAGATCGGTGATGCGCGCTTCCGCCGGGCCAAGCGCGGCCTCAGCTTCGGCGAGCCGCGCCGCGATTGCGGCGTCTTCCGCCGCGAGCCGTTCAAGCGCGGCGTGCGCGTCGTGGTGCAGCGCATCCTCGCGCGCGATGTCGCGTTCCGCCGCCTCGCGCCGCGCTTCGGCCTCGCGGCGGCGGCGCTCGACCTCGTTGAGCTCGGCGTTCAGCGAATCGCGCGAGAGCTTCAGGCGTTGCAGGATCGCCGCCGCCTCGGCCTCCGCTTCGCGCAGCGGCGGCAGGTTCGCGGCGGCATCCGCCTGCCGCGCCGAGATCGCCGCGCCGAGCCGCGTCGCGTCCTCGATCTTCCCGCGCAGCGCTTCGGCCTCGGCTTTCGCGGCGTTTGCATCCGCATTCGCCTCAGCCGCCTTCGCGTAGAGCAGCATCGCCTCGGCGATCCGAATCTGCTCGGAGAGTTTCTTGTAGCGCTCCGCCTGACGCGCCTGCCGTTTCAGGTTCGCAGCCTGCGCGGACAGGCCCTGCAGCACGTCATCGAGGCGGGTGAGGTTGGTTTCCGCCGCACGCAGGCGTTGCTCGGCGTCCTTGCGGCGCACATACAGGCCCGAAATCCCCGCCGCCTCTTCGAGCAGCAGGCGACGATCCTGCGGCTTCGCGGCGATGATCGCGCCGATGCGGCCTTGGCTGACGAGCGCGGGCGAGTGCGCGCCGGTCGCCGCGTCGGCGAACAGCAGCTGCACGTCCTTCTGGCGCACGTCGCGGCCGTTGACGCGGTACGCAGAGCCCAGGCCGCGCTCGATGTGGCGAACCACTTCGAGATCGTCCGAATCGTTGAACTGCGCGGGCGCGCGGCGGCTCGAATTGTCGAGGTGAAGCGTAACGTGCGCGGCGTCGCGCGCCGGGCGGCGGTCGGTGCCCGCGAAGATCACGTCTTCCATGCCGCCGCCGCGCATGGATTTGGCGCTCGATTCGCCCATCACCCAGCGAATGGCTTCAAGGAGGTTTGACTTGCCGCAGCCGTTCGGACCGACGACGCCCGTCAGCCCATCGTCGATCCTGAGTTCCACAGGATCGACGAAGGATTTGAACCCGGCGAGTCTAATCCGCCTGAAATGCACGCGCCCCCCGCTCTCTCACGCCCACACGCTTCACGCTACTTCGCGGCATCCTTGAGCAGCGGCTCGAGGTCCGCCCAGCTGTGCACGCCTTCGAGCGACTTGTCGTTCAGCACGAACGCGGGCGTGCCCGTCACCTTGTACTGCTCGACCGCCGTCTTGCGGATCGCCTCAAGCTGGCTGCGCTGGTTCGCATCGGTGAGGCAGGCCTTGAACTTCGCTTCCGGAATCCCGCGCGCACGCACGAACGTGTCGAGCCCGCCGAGCTTCGCGTAGGTGACGACCTGCTCGTCCGGCGACAATGATTGCAGCTGGGAGGTCTGCGCCTCGGTGAGCTTGGTGAACGGCTCGATCCATGTCTGCTGGTTCTTGAAGAAGGCGTCGGCCAGCCCGAAGAATGCGCTCGGCCCCTGGCAGCGCGCGAGCATCGTGGCGCCGTAGTCCGCCGGGTTCAACACGAAGTTGCGGAACTCGTAGAGCACCTTGCCGGTGGCGATATACTGGCCCTTGATCGCCGGCATCGCCATTTCGTGGAAATCGCGGCAGTGCGGGCAGGTGAGCGATGCGAATTCGATGAGCTTCACGGGGGCGTTCGGGTTACCGATGCTGAAGCCGCCCTCGGGGGTCGCCTTCACGGTTTCGAGCCACTTGCCTTTCCCGGCCGGTGCGGACGGCGTTTCCGCCTTCGGCGCGCTGCCGGCCTTGCTCCCGGCGGCTTCAGACGATTCCTGTCCGCAGGCCGAAAGCACTGCGACGGCTCCGAACAAACACAATGCCTTGAAGCGCGCTTTTCTCAACATCTGGTAGTCCACCCTCAAAGAAACCCAATACCTGCCACAAATGCGGGTGGGACACTATGGCGAGGCACGCATCCCAAGTCAAAGCCGATCAGCGCATTTTCAGCTATCGAATAACGGGCAGACCCTTCGTCCCACTCATCTGCCGCGCAAGGTCTTCAAGGCTCTGCCGAAGCCCGTCGTCGGCGATCGCCTTCAGGCTGCCCGCCACGTCCTCGGGCACCTCGCCGGGCGTCTGCGCAGACTCGCCCGCAGGCGCGCGCTCCACGGCAAGCCCCTGCCGGATGGCGATGCGCGCGACAGCATCATAGCCGAAAAAGCGGTTCACCCGCTCGATGATCTGTGGCGCCACGTGCTGGATCATCAGCGCGTGCGAACCGGTGGCGGAGAGGTTGAGCGTGCCGCCGCTGCGCTTGCCGTGCGGGAAGCTCAGTGATTCGGGCGTCGAATGCCGCGCATAGTCCGGCCCCACGATCTCGGGCCAGCGCGCGACCACGGCACTGTCGACGAAGCCGAAACGGCGGAACGCCTTGCGCCCGACAAGCGGCACAAGCTCGGCCACCGACCGGCTCCCACCCCTTCTGTCACCCGGTTTCCTCATGAAGAAACCCATGCCATAGGCGCGCCATGCCCGCCAAGGAAATCGCCCCCAAGGATATCGCGGCACCACTGCTCGCCTGGTACGACAGGTCGCACCGCCGCCTGCCGTGGCGCGCGCCGCCCGGCGCGAACGCGGCCGATCCCTATCGCGTCTGGCTTTCGGAAATCATGCTCCAGCAGACGACCGTGGCGGCCGTCATCCCCTATTTCGAGCATTTCACAGCGCGGTGGCCGACGGTGGAGGCGCTCGCCGCAGCCGAAGACGGAGACGTGCTCGCGGCATGGGCGGGCCTCGGCTACTACGCCCGCGCGCGCAATCTCCTCGCCTGCGCGCGCGCCGTTGCGAACGACCACGGCGGATATTTCCCATCCACCGAGAGGGCGCTGCTCGGCCTTCCCGGCATTGGCGCCTATACGGCGGCGGCGATCACGGCGATTGCCTTCGGCGAGCGCGCCGTCGTCGTCGACGGCAATGTCGAGCGCGTCGTTGCGCGGCTGTTCGCGGTTGAAGAGCCCTTGCCCGGCACGAAACCCGCGCTTCGCGCGCTCACGGATACGATCACGCCCGCCGCACGCGCAGGCGATTTCGCGCAGGCGATGATGGACCTCGGCGCCACCGTGTGCCGCCCCAAATCGCCCGATTGCCTCGTGTGCCCCATCATCGCGGCCTGCGACGCGGCGCAGCGCGGCATCGCCGACCTCTTGCCCAAAAAAGCACCGAAAGCTGCGCGTCCGATCCGCTACGCCAGTGTCTATGTGCTGCGCGACGGCAGCGAGATCCTGCTCGTGCGCCGCCCCCCGCGCGGCCTTCTGGGCGGCATGCTCGGCCTGCCGATGAGCGAGATCACCGACACCCCTGCCCCCGAAGACACGCATCCGGGCGCCCCCTCCCTCACGCGCTGGTCACGCGGCGAAGGGCGTGTGACCCACGTTTTCACGCATTTCGAGTTGCATCTGACCGTGTTTTCGGGCGATCTGTCGGGCACAACGAAACCAGCGGGGGATTGGCGTGCAGCGGATGAGTCCGCCGCGCGGGATTTGCCGACGCTGTTTCGTAAAGCATTGGACTTTGTAGCCTGTATAGGCGATTTTTAGCCGCAGTGAGCGGCGTACGCCTGATCGGAGTTTTGAATTGTCGATATCAAGGCACGTTGCGTTCGCGCTCGGCGTTTTGCTGGCCGCTTGCGGCGGACAGAAGGGAGGTGGTGAAGCCCGTGCGCCGACCGTGGTCGGTGGCGTTGTCGAGCCCGCGCGCTTCGTCGACAGCATCGATGCCGTCGGCACCGCTTTTGCCCGCGAATCCACCACACTGACCTCCACCGTCACCGAACGCGTGGAATCGCTGCGCTTCGCGGACGGCGCCTATGTGCAGGCCGGCACCGTGATCGCCGTGCTGCGCACTGTCGAGCAGAATGCGGACCTCGCCAGCGCGGAGGCGCGCTCACGCGAAGCTCAGCAGCAGCTCGGCCGCCTGCGCGAACTCCAGCAGCGCGGCTTCGCCACCAATGCCAGCATAGATACCCAGACAGCCGCGCGCGATCAGGCGCGGGCCGAGGCGGGTGCCATCCGCGCGCAGATCGGCGACCGCATCATCCGCGCCCCCTTCTCCGGCGTCGTCGGCCTGCGCCGCCTCTCGCCGGGCAGCGTCGTCACGGCAGGCACCGAGATCGCGACGATAAGCGACATCAGCTCGATCAAGCTCGATTTCACCGTGCCCGAGCGTTTCATTTCGGCGGTCAAGGCCGGCCAGAATATCGAAGCGCGCGCGCAGGCCTGGCCGGGCGAAGTGTTCCGTGGCAGCGTGGAGGGTGTCGAGCCGCAGGTCGACCCCATCACCCGTTCGGTTGCCGTCCGTGCGCTGCTCCCGAACCCTGATCGGCGCCTGCACCCCGGCATGTTGCTCACCGTTTCCATCGTCACCAATCCGCGCGATGCGCTCGCCGTCCCTGAACTCGCGCTGGTCGCGCAGGGCGACCGCCAGTTCATCTTCCGGCTCGATGAAAAGAACATCGCGAACCGTGTGCCGGTCGAGGTCGGAATGCGGTCGGGCGGCATGGTGGAAATCACCGGCGGCCTCGATCGCGGCGACCGCATCGTCGCCGACGGCGTCGTCAAGGTGCGCGACGATGCGGAGGTTCGGCCCGTGTTCCCGGGAGAGCCTGAAAAGTCCACGACCGGAGCCCTCTCCGGCGCCGCAGCGGGCGCAGGGAAGTCCCGGTGATCCTCTCCGATGTCTCTGTCAAACGCCCTGTGTTCGCGGCTGTCGTCAGCCTCATCATCGTGCTGGCCGGCGCCGTCGCCTTCTTCTCGCTGCCCGTACGTGAGTATCCGGCCATCGAGCCGCCGATCGTTTCGGTCGAGGTGGCGTATCCCGGCGCGGCCGCCAGCGTCGTCGAATCGCGCATAACCCAGCTCGTCGAGGACCGGATCGCCGGCGTCGAGGGCATCGAAATGATCCGCTCGCGCTCGCGCGACGGCGTTGCCGACGTGACCATCGAATTCTCGGCGACGCGCAATGTGGACGATGCCGCAAACGACATTCGCGACCGTGTCAGCGGCCTCGCCGACGATCTGCCGGACGAGGTCATTCCACCTGAAATTCGCAAGGTCGACGTCGATTCGCAGCCGATCATGTGGATGCACCTCTCCGGCGAAGAGCGCGATCCGCTCTGGCTCGCCGACTATGCGGACCGCATCCTTGTGGATCGTTTCTCGTCGATCGACGGCGTCGCCCGCGTCATGGTCGCCGGGCTCTCGCGGCCCGCGATGCGGATCTGGCTCGATCGTTCGAAGCTCGCCGCCTATCGGCTGACCCCCGGCGACATAGAGGCTGCGCTGCGGACCCAGAACGTCGAACTGCCTGCGGGGCGTGTCGAGGCGGAAACGCAGAATCTCACCGTTCGCGTCGCCCGCGCCTACAGCAGGGCCGAGGAATTCAGTGCTCTTGTCATTTCGCGCGGTGCAGACGGCCATCTGGTTCGCCTCGGCGACGTCGCACGCGTCGAGGTCGGACCTGAAAATCCGTACAGCTTCTTCCGATCGAACGGCAAACCGGGCGTCGGCATCGGCATCGTGCGCCAGTCGGGCGCAAACACGCTTGCCGTGGCCGAAGAGGTCAGGTCGCGGATCGAGGAGACGCGCAAGATGTTGCCCGCCGGCGTCAGCATCGACATCTCGAACGACAGTTCGGTGTTCATTTCTGCGGCCATCGAAAACGTCTGGAAGACGCTCGCCGAAGCGTCGCTTCTCGTCATTCTCGTGATCTATGTTTTTCTCGGCTCGGCGCGCGCCACACTCATTCCCGCCGTCACGGTACCGATCTGTCTGATTGCGACGTTCGCCGTACTCTGGGCGCTCGGGCTTTCGATCAATCTGCTCACGCTCCTTGCTCTGGTGCTCGCCATCGGCCTGGTTGTCGACGACGCGATCGTCGTGCTCGAAAACATCTATTACCGCATCGAGCACGGCGAGACGCCGCTCGTCGCCGCCTATGAAGGCGCGCGGCAGGTCGCCTTCGCCGTGGTTGCAACGACCGCCGTCGTCTGCTCCGTGTTCGTGCCGATCATGTTCCTTGCCGGAAACACCGGGCTGCTGTTTCGCGAGCTCGCGGCGGCGATGATCGGCGCGGTCGCCTTCTCGGGCTTCATCGCGCTGACGCTGACGCCGATGCTCTGCTCGAAGATGCTGAAGCCGGAAACCGGCGCGAACCGCATGACGAAATGGGTCGATCAGCGTTTCGATCGTCTTTCTGCGGCATACGACCGCGCACTCGGCCGACTGCTTGCGCGTCCGCTTCTGATCGGCGGTATATCTGCCGCCGTCGTCGCGGGCTGCGTCGCGCTTGCGACGACACTCCCATCCGAACTCGCCCCGCTCGAGGACACAGGGAACATCCAGGTGAGTGTAACCGCGGCAGAAGGCACCGGCTACGAGCAGATGGTCCGCTACATGGAGGATCTGCAGGCGCGCGTGCTGCCGCTGATCGGAGAGGACGGCCCGATCCGCCGCATGGTCGTGCGTGCACCGGGCAGCTGGGGCACGACCGAAGACTTCTCGAATGGTCGCATGGTCTTCTTCCTGAAGACGTGGAACGAGCGGGATCAGACGACGACGGAAGCCGCGCAGATGATCCAGCAGAAGCTGGAGGATTACCCAGGCGTCCGCAGCTTCGCCTCGGGCGGTCAGACCATCGGCAGCCGCGGCGGCCGTCCGATCCGCTTTGTGATTGCCGGCGCAACGTTCGAGGAACTGGTTCGCGCCCGCGATGCGATCATGGACGCTGCGGCGTCCTATCCCGGCATCGAGAACCTGGAAGCCGACTATAAGGAAACAAAGCCGCAGCTTCTCGTCGACATCGACACGACACGCGCGGGCGACCTCGGCGTGTCCGTCAGCGAGGTTGGACGCACGCTTGAAACCATGATGGGCTCCCGCCGCGTCACCACCTACATTGATCGGGGCGAGGAATACCGTGTCATCCTACAGGCCGAAAACAAGGACCGGCTGACACCGCAGGATCTTTCCAACGTCTACGTCCGCTCGCGCACCGGAGACGTCGTTCCGCTCTCGAACCTCGTCACGCTGCGCAGCTTTGCCGATGCGGGCGAGCTCGGCCATTTCAACAAGCTCCGCGCCATCACGCTCGAAGGTTCGGTCGCCCCCGGCTATTCGCTCGGGGAGGCGCTCAACTGGCTGGAGGCGGAAGCCTCGACGCTGCCCGAAGTTGCCGCCATCGGCTACGATGGCGAAAGCCGCGCCTTCAAACAGACCGGCGGCGCGATCTGGGGCGTGCTCGGCGTCACCATCCTGCTCGTCTTCCTCGTGCTCGCCGCGCAGTTCGAAAGCTGGGTGCATCCGGGCGTCATCGTACTCACCGTGCCGCTCGCGGTCGGCGGCGGGCTGCTCGGTCTCGTCGTGATGGGTCAGTCGCTCAACCTCTACAGCCAGATCGGCATCGTCATGCTCGTCGGGCTCGCAGCGAAAAACGGCATCCTCATCGTCGAGTTCGCAAACCAGCTGCGCGACCAGGGCGTCGCGTTCGACGACGCGATCCGCCGCGCCGCCGTGCGCCGCCTGCGCCCCGTCATCATGACCTCGATCGCCACCGTCGCAGGCGCGGTGCCGCTGATGCTCGCGTCGGGCGCTGGCGCGGCCTCGCGGCAGGCAATCGGCACCGTCGTCGTCTGGGGCGTCAGTCTCGCAACACTGCTCACGCTGTTCGTGATCCCCGTCTTCTACCGGCGCCTTGCGCGCGGCACCGGCTCTCCGCTCGCGGTTTCGCGCAAGCTGGATGAGGAACGCGGCGCTGCGCCAGCCCCGGCGGAGTAAAAACGATGGCACTTCCCAAGGCCCTTCGAATCGCCTTCCTCACTGTTCCGGCCGTGATGCTGCTCGGCTCGCTCTCCGGCGTCGTCGCGGGGTCGGGCGAAGGCAACCCCTGGTTCGCGGAACTTGTAAAACCCGCGCTTTATCCGCCCGGGTTCGTGTTCGGCATCGTCTGGACGCTTCTCTACGCGCTGATGGGCGTCGCGATCGCCCGCGTCCTCGCCGCGCCTAGAGGCCCGGAGCGGAGCCGCGCCGCCCTGCTCTTCGTCGTCCAGCTCGTGCTCAACCTCGCGTGGTCGACGCTGTTCTTCAAGCTGCACCTGCTCGGAGCAAGCTTCGCGCTCATTCTCGTCATCCTCGCCGCCGCGCTCGCCACGACGTTCGCGTTCGCCCGGCTGGACCGCATCGCCGCGTGGCAGCTCGTCCCCTATCTTGCATGGCTCTGCTTCGCCGCCGGGCTCGCCTTCCGCATCTGGCAGTTGAATCCGGGCGCCGCGCCGCCATATTAGGCCCACAACACAGCGAAGGCCCCGTCCATGCAGTCCAAAAACCGTTTCTTCGACGATTTCTCGCGCATGGCGACCGGCGCCATGGGTTCGCTCGCCGGCATGGGCCGGGAGATGGAAGCGGGCTTCCGCGCGCGCATGGAGGAATTCGTCGGCGGACTCGATCTCGTGAAGCGCGAGGAATTCGAGGCCGTGAAGCAGATGGCAGCAAACGCCCGCGCCGAGAACGAGGAGCTGAAGGCGCGAATCGCCAAGCTCGAAGCCGCGGCGGGAACGACGCCAGCGAAAGCCGCCCCGGCACGCAAGCCCGCGGCGAAGAAGGTGGACAAATCAGCGCCCGCGGCCTGATATCCACAGCAAATTCGCGGTCGCCGGCGCGCAGCGTCTTGCGTGTCGCCTGTGGGCGTCGCACCATATATGGTGCAGGCTTGAACTCTATCGGACCAGCTATTGACCGAACTCGAACTTGAAATGGCCCAGGCCACGGCAGCGCCGCTCGACATGCTCGAGCATTATTTCGGCGCGCATGGCTGGTCGTTCGAGCGCGCCAGCGACGAAGAACTTATTGCCCGCGTCGAGGGCAGCTGGACGACGTACCAGCTCCGCGCGCTCTGGCGCGAGGAGGAACGCGTCCTCCAGTTCATCGCCATGCCCGACATCCGCGTGCCGGAAAACCGCCGCGCAGCCGTGTGGGAGGCGCTGAGCCTCATCAACGAACAGCTCTGGCTCGGCCACTTCGAAATGTGGTCGGCGGACGGCACGCTCCTCTTCCGCCACGCCTCGATGCTCGACGGCCCGGACGAAGACAGCGGCCTCTCGCTCGCACAGGCCGAAACCCTCGTCGAAGCCGCCGTCGACGAGTGCGAACGCTACTACCCCGTTTTCCAGTTCATCCTCTGGGCCGGAAAAACCCCGCGCGAAGCGCTCGACGCCGCACTCATCGACACGGTGGGCGAGGCCTGAAGCCTGAAGCGATCGTGGTCTAGGAAACCGGGCCTGACGCTGTCGTCGGCGTGATCTGCGCTTTTCCTCCGGCATCCCATGTCACGTCATGATCGGCCTCAATCACACCGTTCACGATCTGCCCGGCCTTCAGCTTCGCATTGTTCCCCGGAGCGAACGGCGCATAGATCGGCGCCAGAACCCATTTCAGCGCATCATCCGATTTCCCGCCTTTTCCAAGAGCGCTCATGTCGCCCGTCACTGGAATGCGCTGCGTACCGTTCTGGATGTGCGTGAGCCGCGCGGAGAGTTGCCCCCGGCTTCCTGCCGATCCGCTCATCTTGGTGTCCAGCACCTCCCCGAACACCGGCGTGCCCTCGGCAAGCACGAGCTTTCCATCGATGAGCAGCGGCTTGTTGAGCCTGAGTACGATGCGCATACCGGGCTGCGCGGTGCGGGATGACACTTCGTTCAGCACCATCAGTTCAAGAACGGTGCCCTTCGCCAGCCGTCCCGCCGACATGGTCGTGACCGCCGGCACGGCCTCGGCGGCAGCCACGGAAGAAATCTGTTCCTGCGCGATTGCCGCCGAAGGCAGCACCAGCGCTGCCGCCATCAATCCCCAGCCGTTCACACCCGTCCCCCAACAGGATTCCACATGCCCGATCATGTTCCGTATGCGTGACGATTGCAATTGCCCCGAAGGCGTGGTGAAGCGCGAGCGGGAGGGCGATGGTGCCCTTCCGGAGTCGAAAACCTTGGGGGCCATCATGGTTCGCACCGCTGTGGTTGGAATTGCAGCACTCGCCGCCGTCCTCGGCGCAACACCCGGTCTTGCGAAAGACACGAAGAAGCTGAATTACGTGATCGTGAACGAGGCTGTCGGCGTGCCGGTATTCCCGCACGACATCACCGACCGTCCTTACGAAGTGCTGGGAGAGGTCAAGGCCGAAGTTCGCAAGGCCACGATCTTCAGCAAGGAAGCCAGCCAGGAAAAGATCTACCGCGAGCTTTGGGAGCGGGGTGAAAAGCTCGGCGCCGATGCCGTGATCAAGGCGAGCTACGGCGATTCGCGCGTCACGTTGATGAGCTGGGGAAGCACCGCCGTAACCGGCACCGCCATCAAGTTCATCGCTGCCGCTCCTGCGCCGGCCGTTGCGCCTGCCACCGCGGAACCAGCGGCTACAACGGCCGAGGTCGAACCCGGCCCCGCTGCAGCACCGATCGAGGCCGCCCCGGCCACGGCAGAAACAACGCCGCCAACGCTCTGACCCTGCGAAGGCGGCGCCGCGCTACTGCGCCAGCGCCGCCTTCAGCAGTTCGTTCACCACTTTCGGGTTCGCCTTGCCGCCGGTCGCTTTCATCGTCTGGCCGACGAAGAAGCCGAACAGCGCTTCCTTGCCGCCCTTGTATTCGGCGACCTTGTCGGCGTTCTTCGCGAGCACGTCAGCGATCGCCGCGTCGAGCGCGCCGGTGTCGGAGACCTGCTTCAGCCCCCGCTCTTCCACGATCTTCTCGGGGTCGCCTCCCGTGTCCAAGTAATATGTATAAACGTCTTTCGCAGCCGATCCTGAGATCACATTGTTATTAATCAACGTAATAATCGTTGTGCTTGCCGAAGGTTTGAAATTTTCCAGAGTAAGAGCTAATTTACGTCGATTAGCTTCACCAAGAACAGTTGAAACTATCCAGTTTGAAATCTGTTTAGCCAACTCCTTTTCCGGTTTTCCCTGTTTAAGGGCAGCATCTTTCAAATGTGCTTCAAATAGCTGAACCGTCTCAATTTCTGCCGTGATAACATCCGTGTTCGCGACGGAAATGCCCAAATCGTTGATATATCGCGCACGTTTAGCATCCGGCAGTTCCGGCAATTCGGCGCGGCGCGCTTCCACGAAGGCATCGTCGAACACCAGCGGCAGCAGGTCAGGGTCCGGGAAATAGCGGTAGTCGTGCGCGTCTTCCTTGGAACGCAGCGAGCGCGTTTCCATGCGGCCGGGATCGAACAGGCGTGTTTCCTGCACGATCGTGCCGCCGCCCTCGATGATCTCCACCTGCCGCTGCGCTTCGTATTCGATCGCCGCCTGCACGAAGCGAACGCTGTTCACGTTCTTCACTTCGCAGCGCGTGCCGAGATCATCGCCGGGCCTGCGCACGCTGACGTTCACGTCGGCGCGCATGGAGCCTTCCTCCATGTTGCCGTCGCAGCTTCCCACGTAGCGCAGGATCGAACGCAGCTTCTTCACATACGCCCCTGCCTCTTCCGGCGAGCGCATATCCGGCCGCGACACGATCTCCATCAGCGCGACGCCCGAGCGGTTAAGGTCGACATAGGAATAGCGCGGCGATTGGTCGTGCATCGACTTGCCCGCGTCCTGCTCCAGATGGATGCGCTCCAGGCCCACCGTCTTGGTGCGCCCCTCGCCGAGATCAATGTGAATCTCGCCCTCGCCCACGATCGGGTGCTGGAACTGGCTGATCTGGTATCCCTGCGGCAGATCGGCGTAGAAGTAGTTCTTGCGGTCGAAGCGCGACCACGTGTTGATCTTCGCGTCGAGCGCGAGGCCGGTACGAACCGCCTGCTTCACGCACTCGCCGTTGATGACCGGCAGCATCCCCGGCATCGCCGCATCGACAAGGCTGACCTGCGTGTTCGGCTCGGCCCCGAACGCCGTGGCGGCGCCCGAAAACAGCTTGGCGTTCGATGTGACCTGCGCGTGCACTTCGAGGCCGATCACGACCTCCCACTCGCCGGTTTCGCCTTTGATCCTGTAGTCGCTCATCTTACCACCAAGCCTCCGGCCGCGCTGTGAAGCCCGCCGCCTGTTCGATCGCATAGCCCGCGTTCAACACGCCTTCCTCGTCGAGCGGACGCCCGATGATCTGGAGGCCGAGCGGCAGGCCGTCGTCGGAAAGCCCGCCCGGTACGGACATCGCCGGAAGCCCCGCAAGGCTCGCGGGCACGCAGAACACGTCGTTGAGGTACATCGCGATCGGGTCGTCGATGTTCGCGCCGATGCCGAACGCCGCGCTTGGCGCGGTCGGCGCGAGAATCACGTCGCAGCGCTCGAACGCCTGCATGAAATCGCGCTGGATCAGCGCGCGCACCTTCTGCGCCTTCAGATAATAGGCGTCGTAATAGCCCGCCGAGAGCACGTAGGTGCCGATCAGGATGCGGCGCTGCACCTCGGAACCGAAGCCCGCCGAGCGCGTCGCCTCGTACATATCGATCAGGCTGCCGTTCTCCGGTGCCTCGCGAAGCCCGTAGCGCACGCCGTCATAGCGCGCGAGGTTGGACGAAGCCTCCGCAGGCGCGATGATGTAGTAGGTGGGAAGCGCATACTTCGTGTGCGGCAGCGAAATATCGACGATCTCCGCGCCCGCATCGCGCAGCATGTCCGCGCCCTTCTTCCAAAGCGCATCGATCTCGGCCGGAATGCCGTCGACCGTATATTCCTTCGGAATGCCGACGCGCTTGCCTTTCAGGTCGCCGGTCAGCGCCGCCTCGAAATCCGGCACCGGCAGGTCGAGGCTGGTCGAATCCTTCGGGTCGAACCCGCACATGGATTTCAGCAGGATCGCGCAGTCGCGCACGTCGCGCGCCATCGGCCCGGCCTGATCGAGCGAACTTGCGAACGCCACGATGCCCCAGCGCGAACAGCGGCCGTAGGTCGGCTTGATACCCGAAATGCCCGTGAACGCCGCCGGCTGACGGATCGAGCCGCCGGTATCCGTGCCCGTAGCGCCCGCGACGAGCCGCGCCGCGACAGCCGCCGACGAGCCGCCCGAACTGCCGCCCGGCACGAGGCTCTCATTGCCCTTGCCACGCCACGGGTTGATGACCGTGCCGAACGCGCTCGTCTCGTTCGACGAGCCCATGGCGAACTCGTCCATGTTGAGCTTGCCCAGCATTCCCGCGCCGTCCGCGAAGAGCCTGCCGCTCACGGTCGATTCATAGGGCGGCTTGAAGCCTTTGAGGATGTTCGAGGCCGCCGCGCTCTGCACGCCCTCGGTCGCGAACAGATCCTTGATCCCGAGCGGGATACCCGAAAGCGGCTTCGCCTCGCCCTTCGCGAGCGCCGCGTCAGCCGCCTCGGCGGCTTTCAGCGCCAGCTCCGGCGTCTCCACGGTGAAGGCATTCAGCACGCGTGCGGCTTCCACCGCCTTCACATGCGCTTCGGCGAGGTCCTTCGCAGAGAACTCCTTGGCGCGCAGCCCGTCGCGCATCTGGCCAAGCGTCAGGTCGGTCAGCGCCGCCATTATTCGATCACCTTCGGCACGGCGAAGAAGCCGTATTCGGCCTTCGGCGCGTTCTGCAGCACCTTGTCCTGAATCCCGCCATCGGTGACGACATCTTCGCGCCAGCGCAGCGTGTTCGGAATCACCGCCGCGAGCGGCTCCACACCGTCCGTATTCACCTCGCCGAGCATCTCCACCCAGCCGAGGATCTTGGAAAGCTCCTCGGCCATCACCTCACAGCGGCCATCATCGACCTTGATGCGCGCAAGATGCGCGACGCGTTTGACGGTTGCGGCGTCAACGGACATGCAAAAAACCCCGGATTGATTGAGCCCGAGCCGTTAGCACGCGCCTTCGCCGCCCCGCAAGCGCTGTGGTGCCCGGCTTAAGCCGGACACTTCCCCGCCCCGGGCCCCTTCACGAAACGGCCCGGCCGCGCCGCCGTGGGCTCCCCGTCCTTCAGCACCTGCTGGCCGTTCACGAACACGTCGCGCACGCCCACCGAATACTGGTGCGGTTTTTCGAAGGTCGCCTTGTCGGCGATCGTCGCGGGATCGAAGACAACGACGTCGGCGAAATAGCCAGGCGCCAGGCGTCCGCGCCCCTTGATACCCATCTGCTCGGCGGAGAAGGAGGTGAGCTGGCGCACCGCCTGCGAAAGGCCGGTCGTCTTTTCGTCGCGCACATACTTGCCGAGCAGGCGGGGGATGTTGCCGTAAGCACGCGGGTGCGTCGGTGATTTCAGGAACACGCCTTCCGTTGCCGGCGCCTCGGCGTCCGACCCGAAGCTCATCCACGGCAGCGCCGTCTGCTTCGCGACGTTCTTCTCGTCCATCAGGAAGTAGATGGTGCCGATGCGGCTGCCGTCTTCCACCACGAGGTCCATCGCGGTTTCCTCCGGGCTCTTGCCGCGTTCCCGCGCCACCTCGCCGAGCGTCTTGCCCGCGAGCGGTTTCAGCTTGTCGGTCTTGAAACCCACAAGAACCAGCCGTTCCGGCGACCCGGCCTGATAGTAGAGGTTCTCCCAGCCATCTCCACGCGTCTTCATCTCCGCGGCGACCTTGGCGCGCACGGCGGGGTCTTGCAGTCGCTTGAACCAGGCTTCTTCGCCGCCTTCCTGCACCCAGAGCGGCATCGAGGCGTCAAGGCCGGTACCGCCCGCAGGATACGTGTACATGGTGGAGGTGATGTCGAGGCCCGCCTTCTGCGCGGCTTCCACCTTCGCGATGACGGCGTCGAGCTTGCCCCAGTTGTCCTTGCCCGCCAGTTTCAGGTGATAGATGATCGCGGGCGCCTTCGATTGCCGCGAGATGTCAATCAGCTCGTCCACCGCATCGAGGATGTTGTCGCCTTCGGAGCGCATGTGGCTGATGTAGCGCCCGCCGCACGGCGCGGCGGCCTGCATCAGCGCGACGAGTTCCGGCTTCTCCGCGAATGATCCCGGCGCATAGATGAGCGCGGAGCCGACGCCGAGCGCACCCTCGTTCATCGCGGTCTTCACCAGCCCCTGCATCCGCGCGAGCTGTTCCGGCGTCGGATCGACATCGCCTTCGCCCAGTTCGTGGATGCGGACCGTCGCCGCGCCCACGAAGCTCGCGACGTTCGGCGCGATCCCCCGCTTTTCGAGATACGCGAGATAATCGCCGAGGCTCGTCCACTCGATATCGTATTTCACGTCGCCCATGCGGCTTACCGACAGGCGCTTCATCTCGGCGTTCATCGGCCCCATGGACCAGCCCTCGCCCATCACCTCCAGCGTCACGCCCTGCTTGAGGTCGGCAACACCGCGCGGATCGACAATCAGCGATTCGGTTGCCCAGCTGTGCGTGTTGATGAATCCCGGCGCCACCGCGAGGCCCTTGGCGTCGATTTCGGTGCGCCCGCGCGCGGCGGGGCCGACCGAGACCACCTTGTCGCCGTCGATGGCGACATCGCCCACAGCGGCCGCGCCGCCCGAGCCGTCGTAGATCGTGCCGCCCCGAATCACGAGGTCGTGAAGCGCGGGCGCAGCACTTCCCGCCGCGCAGGCCGCAAGCGGCAGGGTGATGCAGATGGCAAAGGGAACCTGTGTGATACGCATGGTGTTAACCCCTGTATTCTCGTCGCATGGTCGCCATGCTAAGCGCCCGAGCAAAGGAGTCCAGCAACTTGGCCGCTCGACGGTTTCTCGCCATCATCGCCGCTCTTGTCGTCCTCGCCATCGCGGGTGCGTTCGCCTACCGGATTTTCGCGCCGCACCTGATGCGCGCCGCCTTCGTGCCGGATGTGAGCTTCGCTGACAGTCCGAAGCCGGAGGCGACGTTCTACGACCGTGCAGATGCATGGCTCGCCCGCCCCGGCATCCCGGCAGATGTCGTGCGCTGGACGCCCGAGGGGTACAGCCCGGCGCCGAAGCCCGCCGTCGCAGTGTTCTACGTGCATCCCACTACCTACCTGAAAGGGGATCGCTGGAACGCGCCCATCGCGCTCACCGGTGATCCGCGCTTCCGGCAGACGGTGTTCCTGAAAAGCCAGGCGAGCGTCTTCAACGGTATCGGCGAGGTGTGGGCGCCCAAATATCGTCAGGCGACGTTCGGAGCTTTTCTCTCGCTCGGCGAACCGGATTCGGCGAAGTCGTTCGCGCTTGCCTACAGCGACGTTGAAAAGGCGTTCGAGTTGTTCCTGCGTGAGATTCCGGCCGACCGGAAGATCATCCTCGCCGGCCATAGCCAGGGCTCGCTGCACCTCGTCTCGCTGCTCGCGCAAAGAATCGCGGGCACGCCCGTCGCAGACCGCATCGTTGCCGCCTATCTCATCGGCTGGCCGATCTCGATCGAAAGCGATCTGCCGAAGCTCGGCCTGAAGCCGTGCGAAACGCCCGAGGAAACGCGCTGCATCATCGCTTACCAGAGCTACGCCGAGCCTGCGCAGCCGGAATCGATCTTCGATCCGTTCTACACGACGACGGGTCTCACGGGTGCGCCGCGCGCGGGAACGCATCTGCTCTGCACCAATCCGCTGTCCGGTACGCCCGATGTGCCCCCGGAAGCCGAATCCGTGGAAACCGAGGCCCCGCATCACAGCAGCCTTGCGGCCGAGGCCTCGCCGCTTCCCGTGGAAACGATGGAAGGCGCCGAGGCGAGCGATCCCTACGGCGCCGCGCGCAACCTCGGCACACTGATCCCCGTGGACGAAACCTATTCGAACGCCACGCTCGAATCTGGCGTGGTCGGAGCGAAATGCACCGACAAGGGCTATCTCAGCATCGGCGAGAAGCCGCCGGAGGGGCTCCGATCTTACGTGCTGCCCGGCAACAACTACCATGTCTACGACTATGCGCTGTTCTGGACGAACCTGCGTACCGATGCCGAGCGCCGCGTGCAGGCGGCGCTGACTGCTCCCGCCGCAGCATCCCGGCGTACGAAGTGAGCACGCGCTCTGCCGCAGAGTTCGCGGCGCAGTTGCCATCGGGCGGCGTTCTTGCCGGGCTCGATCTTGGCACAAAGACCATCGGCGTTGCTTTCTGCGATGCCGAATGGCGCTTCGCGACCGCGGCGGAAACCATCATCCGCCGCAAGCAGGCGCAGGATTTCGCCGAGCTTCGCCGCCTCGCAGGCGGCCGCGCGCTCACAGGCTTCGTGCTCGGCTATCCGGTGAACATGGACGGCACCGACGGCCCGCGCGCGCAGGCCACCCGAGCCTTTGCGCGCGCGCTGGAAACGGAATTCGCCCTCCCCGTCCTCCTGTGGGACGAGCGCCTCTCCACCGTCGCCGTCACCCGCGAGATGATCGCCGCGGACATGAGCCGCGCGAAGCGGGCCGAGCGCGTCGATGCCCTCGCCGCCGCGCACATTCTGCAAGCCGCAATCGATGCGTTGGCGATAGCCGCCTAGGGTATGTGGGGATTCTGCTCAGGGCGAGGCGAAAACGGTGGATTTCGAGAACCGGCGCGCAGCGTACTTAAGGTACGTGAGCACCGGAAGCGGAGAAAGCCGCCGTTTGCAGCCCGGCATGGGCTGAATACCCACATACCCTAGTTTCGCGCCGCATCCTCGCGGTCGATGACGACGAGCGAAACCCCCTTCGTCTCACGCATCACGAGCGCCGCGATCAGGCTCACCGCCCCTGCGAACATGATGTAGACGGCAATCGGCCACCACGTTTCATATTCGCGCAACAGCGCCGTACCGATCAGCGGCGCCCACGATCCCGCGATGATCGCCGTCAGCTGATAGCCGAGCGAAACGCCCGAATAGCGCATCCGCGTGGGGAACATCTCGGTCATGATCGCGGGCTGCGCCGCGTACATCAGCGAGTGGACCATCATGCCCGTGACAATCGCCGCGAGCACGATGCCCGTTGTGCCCGTATCCAGCATCGGAAACGCCGCGAACGGCCACACCATCGTCAGCAGCGCGCCCGCGATATAGAGCGGCCTCCGTCCGAACCGGTCGGTGGCATGCCCCACGGCGGGGATAATGAGTGCATGAATGATGTGCGCGAAGAACAGCAGCGTCAGAATGCGCGTGGTGTCGACGCCCCGGTGCGACAGGTACGTGATCGAGAACGTCACCACCATGTAGTAGAGGATGTTCTCGGCAAAGCGCAGGCCCATCGCCGTGAACACGCGACGCGGATAGTGCCGGAAAACTTCGGTGAGGCCGTTGCCGGCGGCGTGCGCCTTTTCCTCCATTTCGGCCTTCGCCGCCTTGAAGATCGGCGAATCCGACACCTGCGTGCGGATGTAATAGCCGATGCCGACGATCACCACCGAAAGCCAGAAGCCGACGCGCCAGCCCCACGAGAGAAACGCCTCCTCCGAAAGCGTCGCCGAAAGCACGAGCAGCACCACCGTCGCGGCAAGGTTGCCGAGCGGCACGGCGGCGTGCGGGAAGCTGCCCCAGAAACCGCGGCTGCGGTTCGGGCTGTGCTCGGTGACGAGCAGCACCGCCCCGCCCCATTCACCGCCGAGCGCGAACCCCTGGATGAAGCGCAGCGTCACCAGCAGCAGCGGCGCCCAGTAGCCGATCTGATGGAAGGAGGGCAGGCAGCCCATCAGGAAGGTCGAAAGGCCGATCAGGATAAGGCTGAACTGGAGCAGCGACTTGCGGCCGATCTTGTCCCCGAAATGCCCGAAAACGATGCCGCCGAGCGGCCGCGCGATGAAACCCACCGCATAGGTCGCGAATGCCGCGATGATGCCGTCAAGTTCGTTGCCCGTATCGGGGAAAAACAGCTTGCCGAACACCAGCGTCGCGACGGTGCCGTAGAGGAAGAATTCGTACCATTCGACGACCGTTCCGGCCATCGAAGCCCCGACAACCTTCTTCAGATACGGCAGATCGGCGGTTTCTTCGTGCTTCATTGACGCTCCCCCGGCTTTTGCATGGGCGTGCCCGGCGCGTGTCCGCCCGTCAAGCCTGCAGGTTTGCATATGAAACGCCTGTCCTACAGCCCACCGGATGATGTAGCAGACAGCGATGCCAGCTCGCGCCGCCGCCCCTCTCGTCAATCACCCCCGCGCGCAAACGCGAAATCCGCGTATTGGCCTCTACTTCCTCCACTTTGCCCGGCAAGTTGTTGATTTCTTGTGGGCGGATCGGGGCGGCGTCGCTTGTGGCTTTGCCGTTCTCCCGCCGGTGCCTTGCGCCCTCCTCCCCCGTTTCGCCCCTTGCCCGTCCGGTCGCGGACGTCTAAAGGCTCGGCTTTAATGACATCGACACAAGAACCCGCTCCGCTACCGGCCGTGCCGCCGGGCGCGCATCCCTTCCCGCACGCACATCTGCTTGGAATCGAAGGCCTGAAGCCTTGGGAAATCGGCTTCCTTTTGAGAGAGGCCGAACATTGGGTCGAGCTCAGCCGCAGCGCGCACAAGCGCGACGAACGGCTGGCGAGCCTCACCCAGATCAACGCCTTCTTCGAAAATTCGACGCGCACGCTCTTGTCGTTCGAGATCGCGGGCAAGCGCCTCGGCGCAGACGTCGTCAACATGTCCGTCCAGTCCTCTTCGATGAAGAAGGGCGAAACGCTGCTCGATACGGCGCTGACGCTGAACGCCATGCACCCGGACGTCATCGTGATCCGCCACGATGCCTCGGGCGCAGTCGCGCTCATCGCCTCCAAGGTCGATTGCCCCGTGCTCAACGCGGGCGACGGCCGCCACGAGCATCCGACGCAGGCGCTGCTCGACGCGCTCACCATTCGCCGCCGCAAGGGCCGCATCGAAGGTCTCAAGGTCGCGATCTGCGGCGATATCCTGCACAGCCGCGTCGCCCGCTCGAACTTCCACCTGCTCGCCGCGCTCGGTGCCGAGGTGCGCGCAGTCGCGCCGCCGACGCTGATGCCTGCCGGGATCGAGCGTTTCGGCGTCACCGCCTTCACGGATATGGACGCGGGCCTCGAAGGCGCCGACGTCATCATGATGCTCCGCCTGCAGCGCGAGCGCATGGCGGGCGCCTATCTCCCTTCCGAACGCGAGTATTTCCATTTCTACGGCCTCACCGCGAAGCGCCTCGCGACCGCGGGCGATAACGTACTCGTCATGCACCCCGGCCCGATGAACCGCGGCGTCGAGATCGAATCGCAGGTCGCGGACGACATCGCGCGCTCGGCGATCACCGAGCAGGTCGAGATGGGCGTCGCCGTCCGCATGGCCTGCCTCGACGTGCTGACCCGCGCCCGGCGAGGCGTGGCTGATTGGCCAGAAACGCAGAGGGCACGGGCATGAAGCCGCTCGCCATCACAGATGCGCGCATCATCGATCCGGCGCGCGGGATCGATACCACCGCGGACATCCTCATCGCCGACCGCACGATTGCCGCCATCGGCAGGCCCGAGATTCCGTCCGATGCGATGCGGATCGATGCTGGGGGCCTCGTCGCCGCGCCGGGTCTCGTCGATGCGGGCGTATTCAAATCGGAACCCGCCGCGTTCCTTGCGGGCGGCATTACGCGTACGCTGCTCATGCCCGATCAGTCACCGGTGATCGACGATCCCGCGCTCGCCGAGCGCGCCCAGCGCATCGGCAAGCCGCACGTGTGGGTGCATCCGCTCGCCGCGGCCACGCGCGGCCTTGCGGGAACGGAGCTTGCGGAAGTCGCGCTGATGAAGGCGGCGGGCGCCGTCGCCATCGCCACGGGCCGCCGTCAGATCGCCTCCGCAGCGGTCATGTACCGGCTGCTGCAATATGCCGCCGCATTCGATCTCGTCACGGTCGTCCATGCCGAAGACGCCGCGCTCACTGAAGGCGCCGAGGCGACAACGGGCGAAACCGCAACGCGGCTGGGCCTTGCCTCGGCCCCCGCCATCGCCGAAGCCGTCGCCATCGCGCGCGACGTGCGCCTCGCAGAAGCCGCGGGCGCGCGGCTCCACATCCATCAGGTGACGACGGCCGAGGGGCTGGACGTGATCCGCACCGCGCGCTTACGCGGAGCACGCATCACCTGCGGCACCGCGCCGGCCTATCTGCTGCTGAACGACGAGGCCGTCACCGGCTATCGCACCTTCACGCGCCTCTCGCCGCCGCTCCGCAGCGAGGATGATCGCCGCGCGCTGCTTGGCGGTCTTGCGGACGGCACGATCGATTGCCTCACCTCGGCGCATGATCCGCGCGGGCAGGACGAGAAGCGGCTGCCGTTTGCGCACGCGACGCCCGGCATGTCCGGCGCGGAGACGTTGCTCGCGCTGGCGATTTCGGCGGGCGAAAACGCAGGCGTTCCCCTCGCCCGCCTCATCGCGATGATGAGCGCGACACCGGCGGCGATCTTCGGTGTTCCGGGCGGAAATCTCGGTGAAGGGGCACCCGCCGACATCGTGCTGTTCGATCCCGGCGCGCCGTGGCGCATCGCGGCGTCGAAATTCGTGTCGGCAGGCGACAATACGCCGTTCGACGGGCTTCCCGTTCAGGGCCGCGTCAAATGGACCGTGAAAGGCGGCGAAATCGCTTTCGCCGGCTGATCAGGCCTTCTTGGAGGAGGTGGCTTCCGGCGCACCCGCACCCTTGCGGACGAAGCAGCTATAGCCGCCGGCCTTCAGGTCGCGGCAAAGATCGACCGCTTCGTTGACGTTCGCGAACGATCCGATAGCGAGACGATGATATGTCGCCCCGTTGACCGCGATCTGGCTCCGGATCGGCTCGAATTCGCCCAGCGCGCTGTTCTTGCGGATCAGTGTCTTCCAGCCCGCGTTCAGAAACTCGGGCTTCGCATAGGAACCGAGCTGGACGACCCACGCGCCATGCGTCGGCTTCTGCAGCGCACGGATCTCCCGCTTCACCGCGGAAACAGGCTTCGGCGCTTCAAACCCAGGCTGCACCGCCCGGATCTTCACGATCGGCTGCGCAGGCTCGGCAGCGACCGGCACCTCGGCCCGCGCAATGGCGACAGGCTCGGCACGAACGATCGGCGCAGCCTCAGCGATCACCACCGGAGCGGGTTCAGCAACAGCGGCAACAGCCACAGGCTCCGGCGTGCTTTCCACGACGGGGGCTTCAACCACAGCAACCACGGTCTCAGCCTGCCGAGGCGCCCAGGCAAGCGCCACGGGGCGGCCGGCATCATTCGCGGCCATCTCCACGCCCAGCACCGAAGCGGTCCGCCACGAACTGTCGGTGTTGGAAGCAATCGCAGCCCATTCCGCAACGCGGGCATCGACCGCATCGGGGGCAAGGTCCATCGAAGCGGTCGTGCGCGCCGCTGCCCATTCGCCGGCAAGCGCCTGTGCGAGCGCGAGGTTCTGGCGAAGGCGCGGGGTCGAATTGCCCGCACGAACGGACGTTTCGAGCAGGCTGATCGCCTTGCGCGTCTCACCCGAAAGCGCAAGCGCGAGGCCGACATCGGCAGCAAGCGAAGGCTCGGCAGCAAGCGCATCGAGCGACGAAAGCGCCGTGTAGCGGTTACCCGCCGCAAGCGACGAAAGCGCCGCGCGGAACCGGACGTTGGCGTCCGCAGGGTTCATCGCCGAAAGATCACCATAGGCTTCCGCAGCCGACTGGTAACGCCCCGCCGCCGTGTAGGCCTTGGCAAGCGTGAAGCGCGCGTCGGCGTTCTGCGGATCGGCGGTAACGGCAAGCTCGGCGAAGCTGATCGCAGCAACGGGATTACCGGCGAGCCGCGCGGCTTCCGCCTGCTTGATGAGGACGACCGAAGGCTGCGGCGCATCGACGGAGCCGATCGCCGTATTCACGTGCGCCACGGGGCTGTTCGAGGATTGGCACGCCGTCAGAGAGACCCCGAGCGTAAATGCGCTCGCGGCCAGCTTGAGCACCGTATTGCGCTGCGTCTGCATGTCTTTGGCCCCTTCACCCCGTCGTTCGCGCCTAGTTGGCGGCCGTCTTCCTCACGTCTTTCAACGCGTCCGGAAAATGCGTGGACAGATATTCGTCGAGCGCCGCGGTCACGAGCTGCTGCGCGGACTGGTGCGCGTAGACGCACGCGAGCCGCAGCTTCATGTGGCGCTCCGGGTCGAGGCGCAGCGTGAACGCCGCCTTCGCCTTGGAGCCTGCCACCGCACGCGGGCGATGCACGGGCTGCGCGGGTGCCACGTTGATCGTCGGGATCGGCGCCGCCACCGGCGTCGGCGAAACCACGGGCACTTGCGGCTCTTCAGCAATCTCGACCACAGCCGCCATGGCAGCTGCCGCGAACTCGTCTGCGATCGCCTGCTGCTGTGCGGCAACGGGCGAAGGCACGGATTCGTCGAAATCCACTGCCGGACGCGGCTGGAAATGCATCGGCTGGGCCGGCATCAGCGCCGCACGCTGTTCGGCGGTGAGCATGTCGCCGCCCATGTCGTTCCAACCGAGATCGTCGTCGGACGCAAAGCCGTAGCCTTGCGGCCGCATCGCCGGGCGCGCTTGTCCCTTCCGCGCGAGTAGACCCGCGCTCAAAGAAGCATAGTTGGCCTCGTTCATAACTTACCTTTCCCCGGAACGGCCCCTTGCATCTTATTCTTAACTTGCAGCTTTCCGACCGAACCCGCCGGCGGCCCGCACGGCAGGAGTCGGTACATGCTGGCCCGGTGCATTGAACACCGTCCGGCGGAAATTCTTCTCAAGGCGGTCCGCGATGTACGTCCACAGCTCCTCGATTTCCTGCGCGGACTTGCCGTCAGGCTCGATTTCCATGACCGTGCGGCCGTCGATCATCGACGCCGCGAAATCGGTGCGGTGGTGCAGCGTCACCGGCGCGACCGTGCCGTGCTGCGAAAGCGCGACGGCAGCCTCGTAGGTGATCTTGGCGCGCGGCGTTGCCGCGTTCACGACGAAGATGAGCGGCTTGCCTGCCCGCTCGCACAGCTCGACCGTGGCGCCGGCGGCGCGCAGGTCGTGCGGGCTTGGGCGGGTCGGGATGACAACGAGTTCGGCGACCGAAAGCACGCTCTGGATGGCGACGGTGATCGCCGGCGGCGTATCGATCACGGCGAGCTTGAAGCCCTTCTGCCGCAGCATTTCAAGATCGGTGACGAGACGCGCGACGGTTGTCTGCGCGAATGCGGGCATTTCGGCCTCACGCTCGTTCCACCAGTCGGCAAGCGAGCCCTGGGGATCGATATCGATGAGAACGACGGGCCCCGCGCCGGCCCTCTGCGCCTGAACAGCGAGATGACCGCTGAGCGTGGTCTTGCCCGAACCGCCCTTTTGTGAAGCTAACGCGAGAACGCGCATTGGCTTTTCCCCATAGACTCTGCGAATTGCAGGGGCATGGATCGCACGCACAAAGCTAATTTTCGGTAAAGCCTTGGGGTTATTTCTTGAAAACTCTCCGATGATTGCGTGCGAAAAATGCGGCGGGGAGTTTCCCTGCGCGGCATCGTAACCGCTGTCGGGGATTCCCTTGCCGGAAAGACTGCTCTAGAGAACGCCACCATGCGACACGGCCTCATCACCGCGACTGCGTTTCTCGCCCTTTTTGTTTCGGTTCCGGCACTTGGCGGGGTCAAGGAAGGCGTCGTCAAATGGCAGGCAAACGACTACAAGGGCGCGGTCGTCGAATGGATGCCGTTTGCAGCCAAGGGCGACCCCGACGCACTCTTCAATATGGGGCAGGCTTATAAGCTCGGCCGCGGCGTCCCGCTCGACAAGGCGAAGGCGGAAGACTTCTATCGCCGCGCCGCCGACAAGGGCCACGCACCTGCCCAATCCAACCTTGGCATCCTACTCGCCCAGCGCGGCGAGAAAGCACAGGCAGCGGAACTCTGGCAGAAGGCGGCCGCGAAGCGCGATGCCCGCGCGCAATACATGCTCGGCGTGCTCCACTTCAACGGCGATACGCTGCCGAAGAACTGGCCGCTGGCCTACGCCTATATGACGCAGGCGAACAATGCCGGCCTCCCGCAGGCCGGGCGCGCGCTTGCCACCATGACGGCAAGCCTGTCGCCCGCCGACCGCGCAGCGGGCAGCGCGATGGCCGAGGCGATGACGACGGGCGACAAGCTTGCATCAAGCGGCAAGCCCGTGCCCGCGCCAGGCCCGCGCAAGCTTACCAATACCATCGCGACGGAGAAGGTGCCGGCAACGCCGAAGCCGGCACAGACCCCTGCAGTGACGAACCCCCGCCCAACCGCCGCACCCGGCCGCACGATCGTCGCCAACACCGAAATCCCGGCGCCCCGCGCCACCGCCCCGGCAGCCGCAAGCCCCGCAGGCGGCGAATGGCGCATCCAGCTCGGCGCCTTCTCCCAGGAAGCCCGAGCCCGCGAAGCGTGGACAGCGCTGCGCCGCGAATACCCGGCGATCGTATCGGGCCTGGAACCGGCTTACGCGCCAAGCGGCAACATGGTCCGCCTGCAAGCTGGCCGCTTCGCGAACGCCGGCGATGCCAACGCTATCTGCCAGCGCCTGCGCGACAGTGGCAGGCCGTGCTTCGCAGTCCACACCAATTAACCTTTCATCGACGGCTTTGCGCTAGCTCTGGATACCCGCGGGACGCGTATGTCCCGAGAGTTGCTTTGGTGCGGGACAGACGGCGAATGATCGGCAACAACATCAGCGAATTCCCACGGCGGCACGCTGCGATCCGCAGCGGCAGGTTCTGCACGCTTCACGTCGCGGGCGTGGACGTCAGCGCCGCGCTGCGCGATGTCTCCGCCGCCGGTGCCTTCATCGAAACCGATCACGCGCTCCACATCGATGAGCCGGTCGTCCTCTCCCACCCGGTCGCCGGAGCGATTCGCGCGCGGGTCGTCCGTGTCGGGCGGGATGGCGCGGCGCTTCGCTTTCTTGCGGGCGAGGATGCGGCGACCTTCGCGCTCGCCTCGCTCTGCGCCGGAATGACGTCGGCTGCCGATTACACCCTGAATGCCTGACAGCACTCCGATGCGCGGACCCTTGCGGCAGCGCCTGCGCGCATGGTGGGAAGGCTATGACCTTGCCGAGCTGAAACGCCGCCTCGCCGCCCGTGTCGCCAACGAGGATGCCGCGCCCTCCCAGCATCTGTCGCCGCGTCCGGCGCCGCTGGCCCGTGCGCAGGCAGTCCCATCGCAGCCGTCCGAACCCACGAACTGGACGCCCGAACGGCTAGCCGCAGCACAGATCGTGTGGGGCAACGGTTCACTGACACCGCGTGGTACGTCCCAGTTGAGGGCGCTGTCCGCGCGTATCGGGCTGGGGCAGCGCAGCCGTGTTCTGCATCTCGGCGCGGAACTCGGCGGCGTGGCGAGCGAACTCCAGTCGGCGATCGGCTGCACCGTGCTCGCTGCCGAAACGCAAAAGCCGCTCGCCGACGCTTCGGATGGACGCGTAAGGCTGCTCCGCGCCGCCGACAGCGCCCTGCTTTCAGACGCGGATTTCATCCTCGTCGATGGTGTCGCCGAACGCGGCGAACCGCTGACGACGCTGCTGCGTAGCCAGTGCGAAACGCTCGTGCCCGGCGGCCAGATCGCGGTGCGCAGCCTCGTCCTTATCGACGAACGCCAGACGACATCGCCGCGCTACCGCGAATGGGCGGACGCGGAACCCGTTCGGCCGCGCCTGCGCTCCGCGGAGACGCTCTCCCGATTGGTGGAGGATGCGCGGCTCTCCGTCGTCGCGGTCAGCGATATTTCAGCGGATTATGCCGCCGAGGTCGAATACAGTTGGGGCGGCGCGATCGACCGCATTCGGGCGATGCACCGCACGGCCGCAGGGCAAGCCCTGATCCCGCAGCTCCTTGCCGAAGGCGAGCGCTGGCTGAACCGCATTGAACTCATCCGCGAGGGCGCGATTGGCGCCCGTATCCTGATCGCGACGCGGCGCGACCGCGCGAGGCGCTAAACGGAAACCCAGTCGGCGCGCGGAATGCCGAGCGCGTGCAGCAGCACGGTGAGATCGCCGCGGCGTATCCGCATGTCCGCTGCATCGGCAAGCTTCGGCTTGGCGTGATAGGCAACGCCCAGCCCCGCCGTCTCCACCATCAGCAGGTCGTTGGCACCGTCGCCGATCGCGATCGTCTCGGTGAGCGCAATGCCCCTTTCCTGCGCCGCGCCCGTCAGCGCCTCGCGCTTGGCGTTTGCGTCCACGATGGGCGGCACGACCTTGCCGCTGAGCACGTCGCCGTGCGTTTCAAGAACATTGGCACGCGCCTCGTCGAAACCGATCATTTCCGCGACCGGCCCCGTAAAGCGCGTGAACCCGCCGGAGACGAGCAGCGTATAAACGCCGTGCCGCCGCAGCGTGCGCACCAGCGTCTGCGCGCCCGGCGACAGGCGCACACGGTCGCGCAGGCAGTCGTCGATGGCGGCGACGGGGAGCTGGGCAAGCAGTGCAACCCGGCCTTCGAGTGCACCGATAAAATCGATCTCGCCGCGCATCGCCGCCTCGGTCACGGCGCTGATCTCGGTCTTGA
Organism: Sphingosinicella sp.; assembly: GCF_041916975.1. Lineage (NCBI taxonomy): Bacteria > Pseudomonadati > Pseudomonadota > Alphaproteobacteria > Sphingomonadales > Sphingosinicellaceae > Sphingosinicella > Sphingosinicella sp. Next base: position 4,035,670 of record NZ_JAYRYK010000001.1, on the reverse strand, counting down.
GGCCGGCGTAATCGGCAAGCTCGTCGATGCACTCGACCGTGATCATCGTCGAATCCATGTCGGCGATGAAAAGCCGCCGCCTGCGCTCCGCCGCCGCCTGAACGATGACGTCGGCGTGCGGAACCGCGACTTCCACGGCATCGCGCACAGCCGCGGCGGGGCCGGTTCCCGAAAACTCGGCGACAGCATCAGCTTCCGTCCAGCTCGCAGCGCCGGCATCCATTCCGGCAGCGGCAGCGGCATCGCGTGCCGCGCTCACATCGCCTGCGGATAGACGCTCCGATCCCACGATTGTAACAAGCTTCATGGCCTCGCCTTCCTTGCCGCCGCTGGCGGTCATTGCAGGGCCGACTGCAAGCGGCAAGTCGGCGTTCGCGCTGCGCATGGCGGAAACGCGGCGCGGTGTCATCATCAATGCGGATGCGAGCCAGTGCTACCGCGATTTGAGCGTGCTTTCCGCCCGCCCTTCGTCCGCTGAGACCGCGCGCGCGCCGCACCGGCTCTATGGCTTTCTCGATGCCGAATCTCCGCTGGGCGCCGCCGGGTGGGCAGACCTCGCACGGCGCGAAATCACGCGTGCGCACGAACAGGGCCTGCTGCCGATCCTCGTCGGCGGCACAGGCCTTTATCTCCGCACGCTGCTGCACGGAATTGCGCCCGTGCCGGAGATCGATCCGGACGTCCGCGCCGCAGTCCGGACGCTCGATACCGCCGCGCTCGCACAGGCGCTTGCCCGCGAAGACCCGGCTATGGCCGCGCGTCTCCACCCTAACGACACGCAGCGCATGGCCCGCGCGCTGGAGGTGATGCGCAGCACCGGTATCTCGCTCGGCGATCATCAAGCGCAGCTCTCGGGCGGATTGCTCGGCGTAGTGGCCCTGGAGCCCGCCGTCGTCGAAATCGACCGCGACGAACTCGGGCACCGCTGCGACGCGCGCTTCGATGCGATGCTGGCGGACGGCGGCCTCGATGAAGCGGCACGGTTGCTCGCCATGAACCTCGACCCGGCGCTCCCGGTGATGAAGGCGATCGGCGTGCCGCCGCTCATCGCGCATCTCAGGGGCGAATGCACGCTGGAAGCGGCGATCCTGCGCGCGAAGCTCGATACGCGGCGCTACGCAAAGCGCCAACGCACGTGGTTCAGGAACCAGACGCCAGACTGGCCCCGGCTTCGGCCTTAGACGCCTGATCGAGGCTTTCGCGCACCTTCTGCGCCAGGCCCTCCATCGTATAGGGCTTACGCACGGTCTCGGCAGGCGGATCGAGCGGCTCGCCGTCAACGCCCGTGCGGGCAAAACCGCTGGTGTAAAGAATGCCGAGGTCAGGCCAGCGGGACAGCGCCTCGCGTGCCAGTTCGTCGCCATACATGCCGGGCATCACGATATCGGTGAAGAGCAGATGGATACCCGGATGCTCGTCCAGGATTTCGAGCGCTTCCTTGCCGTTCGCGGCATGGCGCACCGTGTAGCCGAGCTCGCGCAGGTTCTCGACCGTCACCATGCGGAGCTGGTCCTCGTCTTCCACCACAAGGATCGTCTCTTCGGAACTTCCACCTGCGAGCGGCCCTTCCGCACGCGGCGCGGACGAGACGACGCGCCCGATGATTTGCACCGGCAGATAGATATCGACACGCGTCCCTTCACCCGGCGTGGACTCGATCGAGATGTGCCCGCCGGATTGATGGACGAAGCCGTGCACCTGACTGAGCCCGAGACCGGTGCCCTTGCCCACCGCCTTTGTCGTGAAGAAGGGCTCGAAAACACGCTCGACGACTTCCGGCGCCATCCCCTGCCCCGTATCGGCCACGCTGATCAGCGCATAGGCACTCGCCGCCTCGCCTTCGGAAGGCGGCTCGTCGTCCGGCACGTAGCGTTTCGTCTCGATCCTGAGCGCGCCGCCGTCGGGCATCGCATCGCGCGCATTGGCGGCGAGGTTGATGATAACGTTCTCGAGTTCGCCGGGATCGACGAACACCGGAGGAATGTCGTCGCCAAACTTGGTTTCCACGCTGATCCGCTCGCCGAGCGTGCGACCGATCAGGTCGATGACGCCCTTCATCAGCATGTTGACGTCGACCGTCTGCGGATTGAGCGACTGGCGCCGTGAGAAAGCGAGCAGCCGCGCGGTGAGCGACGCGGCGCGGTTCGCACCCTCACGCGCATTGTCGATCAACTTCACGACACGCGCATCGTCTGCGCTGATCCGCCGTTTCAAAAGGTCGAGGCTGCTGATGATCACCGCGAGCATGTTGTTGAAGTCGTGCGCGATACCGCCGGTGAGTTGGCCGACAGCCTCCATCCGCTGCGCCTGCCTCAAACGGTTTTCCGCAGCCTCGCGTGAAGCGATCTCGGCACGGAGCGCCACGTTCGCCTGTGTCAGCTCATGCGTGCGCGCGGCAACCGCCGCCTCCAGCACGTTGCGCCGAATCTCCCCGGCTTCCTCACGCTCCAGCGCCAGCTTGGTGCGGTACACCATGTATGCGAGCGCGATCATGGAGATGAGCGCCGCCACCAGCAGCGCAACGCCGAGCGCCGCCAGCCGGTAGAGCGACTGCGCGCCAAGCTGGTCGCGTTTCACCACTTCCTGCTGCCGCCGGTCGAGCACGGCGCGCTGCTCGGCGACGATCTCGTTCATCATCGCCTGAATCTCGTCCATCAGGCGGCGCCCGTAGCCGGAGGCGACATCGATCCGCGCCGCCTCCATCCGGCCCCGGCGGGTCATCTCCACGGACCGCGCCATCTCTTCCAGCTTCAGCGCGATGAGGCGCCGCAGCACGACGAAACGCGCAGACTGCCGTTCGTCACCCTCGCCGATCCGGCGCTGCAGGTCGTCGAGCACGGTCGAGCTGCGCGCGATCGCGGCTTCGTACGGCTCAAGGAACACCGGATTTTCAGTCAGTACATAGCCACGTTGGCTGCGCTCGGCCTCCTGAAGCGCGTTGATCGCGCGTTCCGCCGCGACAAGGCTCTCGAAGCCCTCGCTCGTGCGGGCCACGGCTTCGGTGCGCGTGCGTTCGATGTCGACCGCGCGCTGGAACGCGGCAAACGAAATCGCGCCGATGCCGATCAGCGCGGCAAGCAGCGCGAAGACTCCGACGACGAAATGCCAAGTCCGGGTCCCGGTGCGGCGATCCTCGAACCCGGTGGAAACGGTAGCGTCTTCCATCCGGCGTATCTTGCCGAACTTGACGATTGAAGGCGAGGCCTCAAAGCACGATGGCAATTTTGCATCTATCATGCGTTATTAAAATTCAATTTGTACGAATATTACAAGCAATGGGGTTGCCCTGAACGTTTTAATCTCGTACATGCGCGGGCCGAATCAAGGAAACCATGGCCGTGAACGAACAGAAAACCGGAGCGGAAAATCTCATACAGGCGCTGACCGAGCTCGGCGTCGATACCGTTTTCGGCTATCCGGGCGGCGCCGTGCTGCCGATCTACGACGCGCTGTTCCAGCAGTCGGTGATCAAGCACATCCTCGTTCGCCACGAACAGGCTGCGGTCCATGCTGCCGAGGGCTATGCGCGCTCGACCGGAAAGCCCGGCGTCGTGCTCGTCACCTCCGGCCCCGGCGCGACCAATGCCGTCACCGGCATCACCGACGCGCTGCTCGATTCCATCCCGATCGTCGTGCTCACCGGGCAGGTCGCCACGCACCTCATAGGCTCGGACGCCTTTCAGGAGTGCGACACGGTCGGCATCACGCGCCACTGCTCCAAGCACAACTATCTGGTGAAAGACCCGGAGCGGCTGGCGGACATCGTCCACGAGGCGTTCCACATCGCCACCTCGGGCCGCCCCGGCCCTGTCGTCATCGACATTCCGAAAGACGTTCAGGTCGCGCGCGCCGGCTACCGGAAGCGTTCGGCGCTGCATAACGGCTACAAGCTGCAGCTGAAGGGCGAGCTCAAGGATATCGAAGCCGCCGTCGAGATGCTGGCGAAGGCCGAGCGTCCGATCCTCTACACGGGCGGCGGCGTCATCAATTCCGGCAATGGCGCCTCGCAGCTGCTGCGCGAACTGGCGCGTGTCACCGGCGCGCCCGTCACCTCGACGCTGATGGGTCTTGGTGCCTTTCCGGCAGCCTCCCCGCAGTGGCTCGGAATGCTCGGTATGCACGGCACCTATGAAGCCAACATGGCGATGAACGAATGCGACCTGATGCTCTGCATCGGCGCGCGCTTCGACGATCGCGTGACCGGACGCCTTGACGCCTTCTCGCCGAATTCGAAGAAGATCCACATCGATATCGATCGTTCTTCGATCAACAAGAACGTGAAGGCGGACCTCGGCATCATAGGCGATGTCGGCCACGTGCTCGAAGACCTGCTGAAGATATGGAAGGCGCGCGCCCACAAGGCCGTCGACCAGAAGGCATGGTTCGCGAAGATCGACGAATGGCGGAAGAAGGAAAGCCTCGGCTTCAAGCAGACCGGCAAGGAAATCCTGCCGCAACACGCCATCCAGCGCCTTTACGAGGCGACGAAGGCCAAGGCGCCGATCATCTCCACCGAGGTCGGCCAGCACCAGATGTGGGCCGCGCAGCACTTCCACTTCGAATCTCCGCGCAAGTGGCTGACGTCGGGCGGGCTCGGCACGATGGGCTACGGGCTTCCCGCCGCGATCGGCGCGCAGCTCGGCAACCCCAAATCCCTCGTCATCGATATCGCCGGCGAAGCCTCGATCCTGATGAACATTCAGGAGATGTCCACCGCCGTGCAGTACCGCCTGCCGGTGAAGGTGTTCGTGCTCAACAACGAATACATGGGCATGGTACGCCAGTGGCAGCAGCTCACCTATGAAAGCCGCTATGCCGAAAGCTACAGCGAAGCGCTTCCCGATTTCGTGAAGCTTGCGGAGGCCTATGGCTGGAAGGGCATCCGCATCGAGGATGTTGACGGCCTCGACGCCGGCATCGCCGAAATGATCGCCTATGACGGCCCGGTGTTCGTCGATTGCCGCGTCGCAAAGCTGGAGAACTGCTTCCCCATGATCCCATCGGGCGCCGCACACACGGAAATGCTCCTGAACCCGTCCGACGTGAAGGGCGAACTCGACGAAGACGCGCAGGCGCTCGTCTGATGCGCGATCTCGGTCCAATCCGGCGGCACACGCTCGCCATCACCGTCGATAACGAGTCCGGCGTTCTTGCAAAGATCGTCGGCCTGTTTTCCGCGCGCGGCTACAACATCGAGAGCCTGACCGTGGCGGACATCACGGAATCGCACGATGTCAGCCGCATCACCATCGTCACCTCCGGCTCGCAGGAAGTGATCGACCAGATCGAGGCACAGCTTGATCGTCTCGTCACCGTTCACAAGGTCAGCGACCTCACCGAGCTCGGCCCGCACGTCGAGCGCGAGATGGCGCTGCTCAAGGTCGTGGGCGGCGGCGACAAGCGGCTGGAGGCGATGCGCCTTGCCGATATCTACCGTGCTCGCGTCGTCGATGCGACGATCGAGAGCTTCATTTTCGAGATCACCGGTTCCACCGAGAAGGTCGACACGTTCATCGCACTGATGCGCGAAGTCGGCCTTGTCGAGGTCGCGCGCGGCGGCGTCGTCGCCATCTCGCGCGGCAAGGACCCGAGCTGAGTTTTTCGTCACTCCCTCCCAATCGAACAGAGAAAGTCCTGATATCATGCGCGTTTATTACGATGCCGACGCCGATGTGGGCCTGATCAAGGGCAAGAAGGTCGCGATCGTCGGTTATGGCAGCCAGGGCCACGCCCATGCGCAGAACCTGCGCGACAGCGGCGTCGCCGAAGTCGCCGTCGCCCTGCGCGAAGGCTCGGCCACCGCGAAGAAGGCCGAAGGCGCCGGGTTCAAGGTGTTTTCGAATGCCGAGGCCGCCAAGTGGGCGGATGTCATCATGGTGCTGGCACCCGACGAGCATCAGGCCGCGATCTACGCCAATGATCTCGCGCCGAACATGAAGGAAGGTGCTGCGCTCGCTTTCGCGCATGGCCTCAACGTCCACTTCGGCCTCATCGAGCCGCGCGCCGACATCGACGTGTTCATGATCGCGCCGAAAGGCCCCGGCCACACCGTGCGCAGCGAATATCAGCGCGGCGGCGGCGTGCCCTGCCTCATCGCCATCGCGCAGGACGCGACCGGCAATGCGCACGATGTCGCCCTCTCCTACGCTTCCGCCGTCGGCGGCGGCCGCTCGGGCATCATCGAGACGACCTTCAAGGAAGAGTGCGAGACCGACCTCTTCGGCGAACAGGCCGTGCTCTGCGGCGGCCTTTCCAGCCTCATCATGGCGGGCTTCGAAACGCTGGTGGAAGCCGGCTATGCACCCGAGATGGCGTATTTCGAGTGCCTCCACGAAGTGAAGCTGATCGTCGACCTCATGTACGAGGGCGGCATCGCCAACATGCGCTACTCGATCTCGAACACCGCCGAATACGGCGACTACAAGACCGGCCCGCGTATCGTGACCGAGGAGACGAAGGCCGAGATGAAGCGCGTGCTCGCCGACATCCAGCAGGGCCGCTTCGTCAAGGACTTCATCCTCGACAACCGCGCCGGCAACCCCGAGCTCAAGGCCGCGCGCAAGAACCAGAACGCGCACCAGATCGAAGAGGTCGGCGGCCGCCTGCGCGCGATGATGCCGTGGATCGGCAAGAACAAGCTCGTCGACAAGGCCGTCAACTAACGTCTGTCACGATAGCTTCGGTTGACAGGAACGGCGCGCGCGGCACAGGCTGCGGGCGCCGTTTCCCGTTTCAGGAGCCCCGCCATGAAAGCCCAGCTTGTCGCCCTTGCCCTCATCGGCCTTGCTACCCCCGCATTCGCACAAGGCCAGCCGGGAGCCGAGGCCGCCGCGAAGGTCACCGCCGGCACGTATACGGTCGATACCGACCACACGCAGATCGCGTGGGGCATCGATCACCTCGGCTTCAACGTCTATTACGGCATCTTCGGTAATCCCACGGGCACGCTGATGCTCGACCCAGCAAAACCTGAAGCCGCCAGCGTTTCGCTGACCATCCCCGTCGACAAGGTGACGACGACCAGCGAAAAGCTGAACGCACATCTCAAATCCGCCGACTTCTTCGACACGGCGAAGTTCCCCACCGCCACGTTCAAATCGACGGGCGTCGTCGTCGATGGCCTCAAGGCGAAGATCACCGGCGACCTCACGATCAAGGGCATCACGAAACCCGTAGTGCTCGATGCGCGCTTCACCGGCACAGGCCCCAATCCGATGAGCAAGATCGAAACCGTGGGCTTCGAGGCGCGTGCCACCATCAAGCGCAGCGACTACGGCATCACCTATGCGCTCCCCGTGCTTGGCGACGAGGTCAGCCTTCATATCACCGCCGCTTTCGAACGCCGCCCCTGACAGCAAGGGGCGTGTCGGGCAAACTTACACAACGATTATAGCTAACGTACTGTTAACTATCGTCTATCCTACGAAATCTGGAACTCTCGATTCTGGCATCATCCCTGCATCTGATCGGCCGAACACGGTTTGATCAGAGGATAATGTCATGAAGTACGCTTTTGCTTTTGCCGCCATGCTCGCATCCACCGGCGCGTCGGCCGCTGTGATCTCGTCGTCGGTGGGCGGTGTTCCCGTCGGCGCCAACATTTACGAGAGCTTCGACGCGATCGGCCCAGGCGGCACGACCGCGAGCGGCATCACCGTTTCGTTCGCCGGCACGGATGCAGGCACGGCTTCGCTTCCGAATGTTGGCGGCAAGTATGCGGCGCCTTTCGTTTCGGGCGGCAACGGCACGCTGTTCGGCAACGCGCAGGCGGATGGCCAGGACGTCACCCAGTATCTGACGACCGGCATCGGCACCGTCACGCTCGACCTTGGTGATGATCACCAGTATTTCGGCATCCTGTGGGGTTCGGTCGATACCTACAACTCTCTGGCCTTCTACGCTGGCGACACGCTGCTCTTCACCTACTCGGGATCGGACGTCGCAGCGATTGCGAACGGCGATCAGGGCGCGGCCGGCACCTATTACGTGAACATCAATTCGGACACGGCCTTCAACAAGGTGGTCGCCTCCAGCTCGGGCTATGCGTTCGAGTTCGATAACGTCGCGCTCGCCTACAAGCCGATCACCGATGTGCCGGAACCGGGCGCACTCGCGCTCTTCGGTCTCGGCGCGATCGGCCTTGCCGCCGCGCGTCGCCGCAAGGCCTGAACAGCTTCGGTCTCAGGTGGGAAGGGCGGTCTTCGGATCGCCCTTTTTCTTTGCCCCGCAAGCGATTGTCGCTCGTCTTTACAGTTCGATACCGGCGCTCCGCACCTTAACCATCGAAGCCGCTGATCCAGCGGGCTCAGGGAACGCTGGCACCACTTTTGCATTTGATCCATACGTAATGATGGAGAGGAAACCGGCAATGATCGTTCGGTATGGCATCGCAGTCCTGGCAACCCTTCTGGTGGTCACACCCGCCGCAGCTGAACCCGTGGAAAACGGATCGGACATCGCCGCCCTCCTCTCCGAGCTCGATGGCCGCTGCTGGGCCGTGGACATCGACGATCAGATCCTCGATGCGGACGCCATGGCGCAGATCGAAGGCCCGGTCGATATCGAACTCGAATGCGTGATGAGTGAAATCAAACCTGCATCCGCCAATCCGAACCGCACTGTGCCGCTCCCTGCGAACATCATCTGATGCCGTTCTGAGCCAGGGTGTATCGGGATTCAGTTCAGGGCGAGGGGAAAATGGTGGACTGCGAGAACCGGAGCGGAGCGTACTGGAGGCACGTGAGCACCGGAAGCACAGGAGGCCGCCATTTGCAGCCCGCCATGGGCCGAATCCCAATACACCCTAGACAAATCGGGCCGCTTGCCACATAGACTGCCGCCCATGATGCGGCACAACAGCCTCGCCCACGCTCAGCGCGCCCTTCTCGCGCTCCTTCGACTTACGCGCCCTTAGGCGCGCGGGTTCCGCTGTCTGGCGCTCTGGACGCGCCGCCGCCTAAGGGTCTCGATCAAACCGAACCGCGAAGGTTCGCACCCATTTTCCGAGATTTTGAAGGTGTGCCATGTCCAGCCAGAACTATGTGAAGATTTTCGACACCACGCTGCGGGACGGCGAGCAGTCCCCCGGCTGTTCGATGAACCTCGCTGAAAAGCTGCGCGTCGCCGAGCAATTGGAAGCGCTCGGCGTCGATATCATCGAGGCAGGCTTCGCCATCGCCTCCGAAGGTGACTTCGAAGCCGTACAGGCTGTCGCCCGTCAGGCGAAGAAGGCAACGGTCGCCAGCCTCGCGCGTGCCGCGACCGGCGATATCGACCGCGCGTGGGCCGCGCTCAAGGACGCGGTGAACCCGCGCATCCACACGTTCATCGCCACCTCTCCGCTCCACATGCGCGTGAAGCTGGAAATGGAACCGGAAGCGGTGCTGGAGAAGATCCGCATGTCGGTGAGCCATGCGCGCAACCTCTGCCCCGATGTCGAATGGTCGGCGGAAGACGCGACGCGCAGCGATCTCGATTTCCTGTGCCGCGCGGTTGAAACCGCGATCCGCGCCGGCGCCACCACGATCAACCTGCCCGACACGGTCGGCTACGCGACGCCGGAAACCTACGGCGCCATGTTCCGCGATGTGATCTCCCGCGTTCCCAATGCGGATCAGGCGATCTTTTCCACCCACTGCCATAACGATCTCGGCCTCGCCGTTGCCAACACGCTGGCAGCCGTCGCGGGTGGTGCGCGTCAGGTGGAATCGACGATCAACGGCATCGGCGAGCGCGCAGGCAACGCCGCGCTCGAAGAGATCGCCATGGCGCTGCGCGTACGCCACGACGTGATGCCCTATGACACCGGCGTCGAGACGCGCGAGATCACCCGCGCCTCGCGGCTGGTCTCGGCCGTCACCGGCTTCCAGGTTCAGCCCAACAAGGCGATCGTCGGCGCCAACGCCTTCGCGCACGAAAGCGGCATCCATCAGGACGGGATGCTGAAGGATGCGAGCACCTACGAGATCATGACGCCGGAATCGGTCGGCCTTTCCGAATCCAGCCTTGTCATGGGCAAGCACTCGGGCCGCCACGCCTTCCGCCAGAAGCTGGAAGAGCTGGGCTACAAGCTCGGCGACAACGAGTTCCAGGACGCGTTCAAGCGCTTCAAGGATCTCGCCGACGCCAAGAAGCACGTCTACGACGAAGACATCATCGCGCTCGTCGACGATGAGACGATGCGCGACAATCAAGCAATTCAGTTCAAGGAACTGGAAATCTACTGCGGTTCCCACGGCCCGCAGCGCGCCATCCTGACGCTCGAAGTGGACGGCGAGGAACAGACCGTCACGACGCGCGGCAACGGGCCCGTCGACGCCGTGTTCAAAGCCATGCGCAAGATCGTGCCGCACGACGATGCGCAGCTGACGCTCTACGAAGTCCATGCCGTCACCGAGGGCACGGATGCGCAGGCGACGGTCAGCGTCGTGCTCGCCGAAGACGGCCGCACCGTGCGCGGCACGGGCGCGCATGTCGATACGATGGTCGCCTCGGCGAAGGCCTATGCGAATGCGCTGAACAAGCTGATCGTGAAGCGCGGCCGCAGCGAGCTTCCTGCAGTGGCCCGCGCGGGCAATTGACCCTGACGGCTGAACGCTGATTTCCGGCATCCGGGCGGGCGCATGGTTGCGCCGCCCGCGAAGTCATGGTTACCAGCGGCAATGTCGTTGGGGTCGCGCATCAAAATCTGCCTGACGTTTCTGATTGCTGCGGCGGCCCTCCCCGCCTCGGCAGGCACGGTCGCGCGCTTTCAGGACAACGGCCTCGCGCTTTATAGCGAGACCGGGGATGCCCGCGTCCTGCGGCGCAGCGACCTGACACCGCTGCTGCGCGGCAAGCCGGACTGGTCGGTGACGGCGGATATCGCCGCGCTCGGCAAGGCCGAGAAGAAATCGTGGCACCTCGTCGATGCCGATTGCCTGCCGCCCACATTTGAGCGCTGCCTGCTGTTCCTTGCCGAAACCGGTCGACCGGGTGTCGCGCTGCGCGAATACGACACGAAGGCGGGCGGCTTCGTGCCGAACGGTTTCGCGCTGCCGCCAGGGCCGACGCAGGCGATCTGGTACGACGACAGCCGCATCCTCATCGCCGCCAACACCGGGCCGGGATCGCTGACGAGCGCAGGCGTTCCACGTCTCCTCAAGCTCTGGACGCGCGGCCAGCCCGCTTATGCAGCAACGACGATCCTTGCCGCGCCGCTCGATGCACGCGGTATCCGCCCGTTCTTCTCGCTCTCGGGCGGAGGTCTCTTCCACGCGGCCGAAGTGACGACGGCGAGCGGGGATTTCGAGCTTTATCACTTCGGCTGGGCACAGAATTTCCGCCGCTCGCAGCTACCCACGGACGCACGACTGCTCGATTTCTTTCAGGGCCGCGCCATCGCCGTGCTCGGCGACGCCGGCTGGATGACATCGGATGGCCGCCACCCACCGGGTAGCCTCGTCGCCTATCCGATGGCGCCGCTGCTCGGCCCCGCCAGCCAGACACTGACCGAGCTTGCCTACACACCGCCCGCTGGTTTCCGCATCATCGCCGCAAAGGCGGGCCGGGACACGCTTTACGTCCACCTGCGCGGCACATCCGGCGATCGACTGGTTTCGCTCAGGAAAGGCGCGCCGAGCTGGCCCGCCGCGAACATCGCGCTGCCCTCCGCCGGCCCGCTCGAACTCGTCGCGGCGAGCGACCTTGCGGACGTCGCGCTCGTCGTCAGCGGCAGCGAATTCCATATTGTGGGTCGGGGGCGAACGCGTACCATAACGCCATGAAGCCTCCCGTCCCGCTCGACCTCGTCACCGTTCTCCGGCTCGCACTCACAATCTTCTGGCGGCAGTTCGCGCCGATCATCCTGCTCGGCCTCGTTTTCCTCACCCTGCCCGCCGTCGCGCTTCGCACGCTCAGCATCGCCACCACGGCCGCGCCCGATCCGGCACTCGGCACCATCGCCGAAACGCTGCGCTGGCTGCTGGTCATGATCTTCCTCTGCGCCGTCACCGGCGGCGTTCTCGCCCGCACGAGCGATCCGCGCGCGTTCATGCGCGCAGGGCTCAGCCGGCTCCAGCCGGGGCTTGTCGTCGCGCTCATCATCGGCATCGGCCTCATGACGCTGCGCATCATCCTGCTGCTCGTCTCGCGCCTGCTGCAACTGGGGCAGATAAGTTCGCTGTTCTTCGTGGTCGGCTGCATCGCCGTCTTCGCCGTCTGGGTGCTCGCCATCCCCGCGGCGCTCCACGAGCGGCAATGGCCGATGGTGGCATTTCAACGCTCGGCAGAGCTGACCCGCGGCAACCGCTGGAGCCTCTCCGCACTGTGCATCCTCATCGCGCTCGCGCTGACGCCCGTGATCATGGCCATCCGCTTCGTCGTCTTCCACGCCGCGCAGACGCCGCATCAGGTCGCCGCGATCGTCCAGTCGATGACGATCACCTCGCCCGCACTCTGGATCGTCCAGCTTTCGACGCTGCTCATCTACGGGCTGCTGTCGGTCGTGCCCGTCGCGCTCTACCTGACGCTTGCAGGGCGCCGATAGAAAAAGGGCGCCGCCTTACGGCAGCGCCCTCTTTTTCTGCAAAAGCCGTGAGGCTTAGCGCGAGTAGAACTCGACGACGAGGTTCGGTTCCATGCGGACCGGATAGGGCACCTCGTCCAGCGTCGGCACGCGCACGTAGGTCGCCTTGCCGTCGCCATCGACCGAGACGTACTCGGGAATTTCACGCTCGCTGAGGCCCTGCGCCTCGAGAACCAGCGCCATCTCCTGCGCCTTCTTGCGCAGCGAGAGCACGTCGCCAGCCTTCACGCGGCGGCTGGCAATGTTGCACTTCTCGCCGTTCACTTCGATGTGACCGTGGTTCACGATCTGGCGCGCGGCGAAGATCGTCGGCGCCCACTTGGCGCGGTACACGACCATGTCGAGGCGCTGCTCAAGCAGACCGATCAGGTTCTGCGAGGTATCGCCCTTCATGCGGACGGCTTCCTCGTAAACCTTGCGGAACTGCTTCTCGGTGACGTCGCCGTAGTAGCCCTTCAGCTTCTGCTTGGCGCGGAGCTGGATACCGAAGTCGGAAAGCTTGCTCTTGCGGCGCTGACCATGCTGGCCGGGGCCGTATTCGCGCTTGTTGACCGGGCTCTTCGGACGACCCCAGATGTTCTCGCCCATACGGCGATCGAGCTTGTACTTGGCATTGCTGCGCTTGGACATGCGCAATCCTTTCAATTCGCGTTTCAAAAATGCCCGGAACCGCACCGCTCCGCCAAAGCGCGGAACGCGGCCACTGCTTCACCGGACGTGCAGGGCCAATTGCGAAGGCGCGCGTTTAGCGGGCCGCCCACGCCGAGTCAACGGATTTGCAAGCGCGAAGGCCCCCAAAGTCGACCACGAAAGACTTGCAATCACCATTTAACACAAAGATAGTTTCGGGGAAGCAACGGGGGTAGGTATGCGCGTTACGGGTAGGGTCTTATCTGCACTATTTCTTACATCCATACTGTCATTTCATGCATCAGCCGAAACGGCAGACCTCGCCACTCTGTTCGGTGCGCGTGAGAATGTTGAAAGCGTAGGCCTGTCTCCACTTGGAGATTTCGTCGTCTACAAGACGCCCGCAGGCCCGCGCGACACCAACTTCGTTGTCGCGGAAATCGCAACGGGGCAAGACAAGCTCATTGCGAACTCTTCTTTTGAGCAGGCCAGAATCTCTGACTGCAACTGGGCCAAAAACGACCGCCTTACCTGCGTTGTGGTAGGTGAAACCAATCTGGATGGCCTCAAGATCGGTTTCACGCGCATGTTCGCGATCGGACGGGACGGCACCAACATGCGCCTGCTCGGCACGCGCAGCAACGACCGGTCGCTCGATTTGAACCAGTATTCTGGTGCCCTCATCGATACGCTCCCCGAAGACCCGGAGAACGTGCTACTGCAGGTGCCTTTCCTTGAGCAGGTGACGACCGGAACACGCCTGCTCAGTCCGGAATCCGGGCTCGGCGTGAAGCGGTACAACATCTACAATGGACGATCGACGACGCAGGAACGGCCCAACGCCAACACAAGCCGCTACGTTTCGGATACGAAAGGCGAAATCCGGTTTCGCACGATCCGGGAAGTCGATGGCGATCGGAACTACACCGGCAAAAGAAGTCACTGGTATCGCGGTCAGACCGACCGCACATGGAAACAAATCACGCTTTCCGATGACGCCTCCATGGTCGGTTTCGATGAAAGCGGCGACAATATTTATACGCTGGAGCCGGTCAACGGACGTGACGCGCTCGTCAAGCATCGATTGGATGGCAGCGCGACGAAAGACACGGTGTTCGCACACGACAAGGTGGACATCACGGGTCTCGTCCGTTTCGGCGCGAAACAGCGCCCGGTCGGCGTGTATTACTACGATGACTATGAGCACCTCGAATATTTCGACGAGGGACTGAAAACGCTGGGGAAAAGCCTTGCGAAAGTCCTGCCCGGCAAGAGCATTACCCTGCTCGACACATCTTGGGACGAAAACCGCATCCTTCTGTTCGCGCAGGCCGACGACGACCCTGGCACCTACTACGTCTTCGATCGCAAGAAGCGTGAGTTGATGCTGATTACGCCTGTAAGGCACCAGTTGGAGGGCAGAACGCTCGCAAAGACCAAGCCCATCAGCTATCCGGCCGCCGATGGCACATCCATCCCCGGCTACCTCACCTTGCCACCGGGCCAGGACGGCAAGCGCCTGCCGCTGATCGTAATGCCGCACGGCGGCCCTTCCTCCCGCGACACCTGGGGCTTCGACTGGATGGCGCAGTTCCTTGCGGCGAAGGGTTATGCGGTTCTCCAACCGAACTATCGCGGATCCTGGGGCTACGGGGAGGCCTGGATCGGCGACAACGGCTTTCAGGGCTGGCGGCAGGCAATCGGAGACATCAACGACGGCGCCCGCTGGGCCATCGCGAGCGGACTTGCGGACGCAGATCGGGTCGGTATCGTCGGCTGGAGCTATGGCGGCTATGCCGCGCTGCAATCGAATGTGGTTGATCCCACGCTCTACAAGGCCGCAGTCGCGATCGCCCCGGTCACGGATTTTGCACGCGTGGTGAGCGAAGCGCGATCCTTCAAGAACGCGCGGCTGGTAAAAGACTTTGTCGGAAGCGGACCGGAACTGCAGGCTGGATCACCGGTCAAACACGCCGCCGCCATCCGCGTACCCGTGTTGATGTTCCATGGCACCATGGACCTGAATGTCGATGTCGAGCAATCCCGCGTCATGGCGCGTGAACTGCGCAAGGAAGGCAAATCTGTCGATTATGTCGAGTTCGATGGGCTGCAGCACAGCCTCATCGACAGCAAGGCCCGCATCGACATGCTGACGCGGATCGGCACGTTCCTCGAAACGAACCTGCGCTAGCTAGCGCCGCTCTTTCGTTAGCGCCGTAATGATGCCCCTGAAGGTTCGCACTTCTTTTGCCGAGAAGCCGGGGCGCGTCAGCATGTTGCGAAGCGTACGGCGCGAGGCGGGTGCACGGCTTTCCACGCGGAAGTATTCTGCCGCGTCCAGCGCGGTCTCGATCTGCCCAATGAGTCCTTCGAGGTCGGCCTGCGGGGCCGGGCCTTCGTAGTTTTCGAAAGTAGACGCTTCGCCCACGCCGGCTTTCGACCATTCGTAGGCGAAGAGGATCACTGCCTGCGCGAGATTGAGCGAACCGAATTCGGGGTTTACCGGCACGGTGAGAATCGTCTGCGCGAGCGCGACGTCGTCGGTTTCGAGGCCGGAGCGTTCTGGACCGAACAGGATCGCGGTGCGCCCGGCGCGGCCGCGCGTGTCCAGCGCCGCTTTTTCGGGGCCGACGACCTCTTTCGTAAGGCCCCGTTTGCGCACAGTGGTAGCGTAGACGAATGCGCAGTCCGTCACCGCATCGGCCACGGTTTCGAAGACCTTCGCGTTTTCAAGCACGAGATCGGCGCCGCTCGCCGCCGGGCCCGCATCCGGGTTCGGCCAGCCGTCACGCGGAGAAACGAGCCGCATCTCGGCGAGCCCGAAATTGAGCATCGCGCGCGCCGCCTTGCCGATGTTCTCGCCAAGCTGCGGCCGCACCAGCACGATGGCGGGCGGCGGCGCGGCGGCCACCGCATCCGTCACTTCGCGCCCGTCCTCGCGACAGTCTCGATGGTGCCGATGAACTCCTCGAAGTCCTTGGCCTCGCGGAAATCGCGATAAACGCTGGCGAAACGCACGTAGGCGACGGCGTCAAGGCTCTTCAGCCCTTCCATCACCGCCTGCCCGATCACCTCGGCCTCGATCTCGGCCTCGCCGATCGCTTCCATCTGGCGGACGATGCCGGAAACGAGCCGCTCGATGCGCTCGGGCGCGATCGGTCGCTTGCGGCAGGCGATTTCGATGGAGCGGGCGAGCTTGTCGCGCTCGAACACTTCCTTGTCGCCGGACTTCTTGAGGATGACCAGCTCGCGAAGCTGCACGCGTTCGAAGGTCGTGAAACGCGCGCCGCACGCCGGGCATTGCCGGCGGCGGCGGATCGCGCTGCCGTCTTCGGTCGGACGCGAGTCCTTGACCTGGCTATCCTCGCCTCCGCAAAACGGGCAGCGCATTGCTCGTCCCCCCTTCCCCGATTGGGTGCGTCAGAGCCCCGGATAGATCGGGAAGCGGTCGCAAAGCGCCTTCACGCGCGCCCGAACGTCCGCTTCCACTGCACCGTTGCCCGCTTCGCCGTTCGCGGCAAGGCCGTCCAGCACATCGGCGATCATGTCGGCGATGAGCGTGAACTCCGCCTGCCCGAAGCCGCGCGTGGTGCCCGCGGGCGAGCCGACGCGGATGCCGCTCGTCTTCGTCGGCGGCAACGGATCGAACGGCACGCCGTTCTTGTTGCAAGTGATGTGGCTGCGCTCCAGCGCCTCGTCGGCGTCCTTGCCGGTCAGGCCCTTGGGGCGAAGATCGATGAGCGCGAGGTGCGTATCCGTGCCGCCCGCGACGACATCGCAGCCGCGTTCTTTCAGGCGGCCCGCAAGTGTCTTTGCGTTCGCGATCACAGCCTGCGCATAGACCTTGAAGCTCGGGTCGAGCGCCTCGCCGAACGCCACCGCCTTTGCGGCGATCACATGCATCAGCGGGCCGCCCTGAAGGCCGGGGAACACCGCCGAGTTGATCTTCTTGCCGAGCGCTTCGTCGTTGGAGAGCACCATGCCGCCGCGCGGGCCGCGCAGCGTCTTGTGCGTCGTCGTCGTCACGACGTGCGCGTGCGGCAGCGGGCTCGGGTGCAGACCCGCCGCGACGAGCCCCGCAAAGTGCGCCATGTCGACGAGCAGATACGCGCCCACCTTGTCGGCGATTTCGCGGAAGCGCGGGAAATCGAGCGTGCGCGGATAGGCCGAGCCGCCCGCGATGATGAGCTTCGGCTTGTGCTCCAGCGCCAGCCGCTCGACCTCGTCGAAGTCGACGAGGTGGTCGCTTTCGCGCACGCCGTACTGCACGGCGTTGAACCATTTGCCGGACTGCGCAGGCGGCGCGCCGTGCGTCAGGTGGCCACCGGCGGCGAGGCTCATGCCGAGGATGGTCTCGCCCGGCTGCACCAGCGCCATCATCACCGCGCCGTTCGCCTGCGCGCCGGAGTGCGGCTGCACGTTGACATAAGCGCAGTCGAAGAGCTTGCGCGCGCGATCGATGGCGAGCTGCTCGACCTCGTCGGAAGGCGCGCAACCCTGATAGTAGCGCTTGCCGGGATAGCCTTCGGCGTACTTGTTGGTGAACACGGAGCCCTGCGCTTCCAGAACGGCGCGGCTCACGATGTTTTCCGAAGCGATCAGCTCGATCTGGTCACGCTCGCGGGTCAGCTCTTTGGTGATCGCGTCGAAAACCGCCTTGTCGGCAGTGGCGACACCGTCGGTGAAGAACCCGTCCTGGGCAAGCGGCGTGGCGGCGGCGGTGCTCATGCTCGTATCTCCTTCGTGGGCTACGCCGACAATTTGTCGACGCGCCGCTGGTGACGTCCGCCCTCGAAGGGCGTGTTCAGAAATTCGTTGAGGCAATCCCGCGCCGTCTCGATGCCGATCAGGCGTTCGCCGAGCGCGAGGATGTTCGCATCGTTGTGCTGGCGCGAAAGCCGGGCCATCAGGCCGTTCATGCAGAGCGCAGCGCGCGCACCCTTCACGCGGTTCGCCGCAATCGAGATGCCGATGCCGGAACCGCAGACGACGACGCCCTTCTCTGCCTTGCCCGAAGCGACCGCTTCGCCGACCGCACGGCCGAAATCCGGGTAATCCACAGACTCACCACCGTTCGTGCCGAGGTCCAGAACCTCGTGCCCGGCTTCCTTCAGCCAGTCCGCAACAGCGGACTTCAGGACGTAACCGGCGTGGTCGCTGCCAATGGCGATAACGGACATGGAGCGGCGGGCCTCATGCAAGCTGTGGGTGCGATTCGCGTGAGCGCACTATCTAGGGGAGCGCCCCTTCCGAAGCTACCAAGAATTGTAACATGGCTGCTATTCGAAGATGCCCCTGAGATCGAGCGTCGCCCGTTTTCCAACGGCCGCGTAGTTCGCCTTTAGCCAATGCTCCGCCTTCATCCGGCCGAGATCGCGCAGCGCCGTGAGGAACGGCCAGTCCGCGTTCATCTTGGTGGCGGGCGGATAGGCCGCAAGCTCGGCGCCGCCGTCCACGCGATGCATCAGGATCTTGCGGTAGCGCTTGCCCGCTACGATCTGCCCCTCCCCGATCAACCGGTCGACGAACTCGATGGCGCGAAGCTCGCGGAGCAGCGAGCCGTTGAAGGCGATCTCGTCGATGCGGTTGTCGATATCCTCGACGCTGGTCGGCGTCTGGCGACGCTCGATCGGGCTCACCTGCACGAGCAATATGTCTTCCGGCCCCTCGTGGTAGAACAGCGGAAACAGCGCCGGATTGCCCATATAGCCGCCGTCCCAATAGGGCTCGCCGTCGATCACGACCGCCTGGAAGAGCTGCGGCAGGCAGGCAGAAGCGGCAAGAACGTCCGCCGTCACCTCATGGCCGGTGAATACGCGCACCTTGCCCGTGAACACATTGGTCGCCGCGATGAACAGCGCGAGGCCCTTGCACGCGGCGAGCTTTTCGAAATCGAAGGAGTCGGCAACAATATCGCGCAGCGGATTGAGCCCGGCGGGATTGAACTGATAGGGGCTGACCGCACGGGAAACCTGCCGCAGCATCTCGCGCCCCGGCGCGCCGTGTCCCGTCCATGCGTTCCACCACGTATCCCAAGGCGTGTCGCGCACAGGCACGAACATCGCAGCGTCAGACACGCGCTTCCAGAACCGGTCGAGGCTTTCGCGCGCGCCTTCGCGCCCGCCGTCCACCCAGCCCTGTGCGAGCGCCGCTGCGTTCATCGCCCCCGCACTGGTCCCCGAAATCGCGGAGAGTTCGATGCGCTTGTCTTCCAGCAGCCGGTCAAGCACGCCCCACGTGAACGCGCCGTGGCTGCCGCCGCCCTGAAGCGCGAGATTAATGCTTTTCGTCGCCATGACGGGAGCTTAGCGCGCGAATGAAGCCTTGCCTACGCATCAAGTGTATTACATAAACAACACACAAAGACAGGGAGGCTTCATGCGCATCGTCTCACTCGTCGCGGTCGCACTCATCGCCGCCGCGCCCGCCGCAGCAGCGGACACGTCGATCATGGTGCTCGGCACCTACCATTTCTCGAACGCCGGGCTCGACAAGGCAAACGTGAAAGCGGACGACGTGACCGCCCCCGCCCGGCAAGCCGAGCTCGAACGGCTGACCACCGCGCTCGCGACATGGAAGCCCGACAAGGTGCTGGTGGAATGGCAATACCCCCAGCCCTTCACAGTGCCCGAATACCGGGCGTTCAAACCCGAAGACCTGAAGACCAAGACCAACGAGGTGATCCAGATCGGTTTCCGGCTTGCGCGCAAACTCGGTCACGCCGAGGTCTACGGCTTCGACGAGCAACCGGGCGCGGGGGAGCCGGACTATTTCCCGTTCGGCCCCGTCGAGGCGTTCGCGATAGCGCACGGACAAAAGGCCGAACTCGATGCGGTGTTCGACTATTTCCGGCAGCAGGCTGACGCCCAGACGAAAGCACAGGAAACCCAATCGATCCCGGCACTGCTGCTCACCATCAACGACCCCAGCCGCAACACGGCCGAACACGCGAAGGGCTATTACGACATGCTCCGCTTCGGCGACGGCGAGGACCAGCCGGGCGCCGTTCTGAACGCCATGTGGTACATGCGGAACGCCAAGATGTTCGCCAAGATCGGCCTCATCGCCAAACCGGGCGAGCGCGTGTTGGTGATCGTCGGCTCAGGTCACAAATACTGGCTGGAGCATTTCGCAGCGACAACACCGGGTTTCGCACAAGTCGACCCGAGACCTTACCTGAAAAAGGCCCGTTAAGCGGCGATGCGCATTTCCAGACGGTCCCAGATTTCCACGAGCGCGCGGACGAGGTCGTCCATCATCGCTTCGTCGTGGTTGGGGCCGGGGGTGAAGCGCAGCCGCTCCGTGCCGCGCGGCACGGTCGGGTAGTTGATCGGCTGCACGTAGACGCCGTACTCGATGAGCAGGATGTCGCTGATCTTCTTGCACTTCGCAGGGTCGCCGACGAGCAGCGGCACGATGTGCGTGGTGGACGGCATCACCGGCAGACCGGCATCGCCCATCTTCGCCTTGAGCGTGGCGGCGGCGGCTTGCTGACCTTCGCGCTCCGCGCCCGAAGTCTTCAGATGCCGCACGCTGGCAAGCGCACCCGCGACGAGGACCGGCGCAAGGCTGGTCGTGAAGATGAAACCCGGCGCATAGCTGCGGATCACGTCCGTCAGCGTCTTCGACGCCGCTATATAGCCGCCCATGATGCCGAACGCCTTGGCGAGCGTGCCTTCGATGATCGTCAGCCGGTGCGCGACGCCGTCCCGCTCCGAAATGCCACCGCCGTGGTCGCCGTACATGCCGACCGCGTGCACTTCGTCGAGGTAGGTGAGCGCGTTGTACTTGTCGGCGAGGTCGCAGATTTCGGCGATCGGCGCGATGTCGCCGTCCATCGAATAGACGCTTTCGAAGGCGATCAGCTTCGCGGCGTCCTTGGGCGCCTCGGCAAGCAGCTCTTCGAGGTGTTCGAGGTCGTTGTGGCGGAACACGCGCTTCTCGCAGCCCGCGCCGCGGATGCCCGCAATCATCGAGGCGTGGTTCAGCTCGTCCGAAAACACGATGCAGCCCGGCAGCAGCTTGCCGAGCGTGGAGAGCGTCGCCTCGTTCGAGATATAGCCCGAGGTGAAGAGCAGCGCGGCTTCCTTGCCGTGAAGCTCGGCGAGTTCGTTCTCAAGCTCGAGGTGATAGTGCGTGTTGCCGCCGATGTTGCGCGTACCGCCGGAGCCCGCGCCGACGTCACGCAGCGTCTCTTCCATCGCGGCGATCACGTCCGGGTGCTGGCCCATGCCGAGATAATCGTTCGAACACCACACGGTGATCGGGCGCGCGCCATTGTGGCCGGCGAAGCAGCGCGCGTTCGGGTAATTGCCGCGGTTGCGCAGAATATCGATGAACACGCGGTAGCGGCCTTCGGCATGAAGCCGATCGATCGCATCCTGGAAAATACGGTTGTAGTCCACGCTCTCTAACCCGTCCTGCCCGCCGTTTTGACCGCTTTACATCGGAGGTGGCGTTCCCGTCACCCCACTTTATGTCGCAGCCTTCTGTTGCGATCTATTCGCAACTTTTACGAGGGGCTGGAATGACTTAGATCAACTTCTCGACAAGAAAACTGTCGATGGCGAATTTCGCCGCCCAGTTGAGGTATGCCCACTGGCCATACTCGCCGTCGATAGGGAACGAACCGCGCACACCGCCGACGAGATCGGGGTTGCCTTCCACGGCGATCGTGCGGCGCACGAAGGCGTTCAGCCCCTTGCCTGCCTTCACGAAAGCGTCTCCGCCGCCAAGCGGAGCGAGATAGAAAAGGCTTTCGGCGATCTGCACGTTGCCGGTGAGGCACGACCATTCGACGGCGGCCGCCCAGTCCGAGCGCAAACGACCCGGAAGCGCGCCGTCGCTGCGGAGCGCGCCGACGAGGGCGTGCGCCATCTTCAGCGCCGCATCGAGATAGGGCTGTTCACCGGAAAGCCGGTGCGCCTCCACGACGCCGCGCAGATAATAGCCGAGCGTGTGTGTGAGCGGCCGGTCCTTGTGCTGCAGGCAGCAATCATTGACCCAGCCGTTCGCCTGCATCTTGCCGAGCGCCCAGTCGACCTGTTTGAGCCCCGCTGCGCCATAGCCTTCGCCGGGCGCGGTGCGCTCGGCCTCGAACAGGCCCCACGACACGTGGGTTTCATAGGCCTTTTCACCTGCGTGCGTGAACGGCGACGGGTGCGAGCGCCAGCAGCCGTCCGGATCGAGCGAATCCCTGAGGAAACGCGCGGCGCCGTGCATGGCCTCCAGATACTTCGCGTCGCCCAGCGCCCGTGCGCCGATGGCAAGGCCGATCAGGATCTGGCCGGTGTTGAAGGTGACGGACTTCACCGGCACGGCATCGATCTTGCCGCCCTGAAAGCCGCCATCGTCGAGCTGGATCGCGCAGAGCCAGTCGAGCATCCGCCGCGCCCGCGCTTCCTCGCCCAGCGTCAACAGCGTCGGAATGATATAGCCGGTCGTCTCCGGGTAGCTTGTCGCCCAGCCTTTCGCGACGTGATAGTCGCGGGCGACGCCACCGTCTGCGGTGGCGGAGCAGTCCTGCGCGCGGCCGAGCCACGCGGTGCACGCTGCCACGGCCGCGTCGATGCCGGGATCGGCGAACGGCAGGCCTGCGGCGTCGCGCTTCTTCGCCGCGCGCTCGGCGGGCGCAAGCTGGAAGTCGTTGTAGAGCGATTTCAAGGTATTGAGCATGAACCCTGCCTAGCCGGAGACGGTTAAGGTTTTATCGCCGGCCGCCGAGGCCGAGCTTGCGCGCGATACGACTGCGTCCCGATGCGAGCCACGGGCCGGGATCGTCACCGCGCCAGAGCGCGTCCACCGCCCGCCAGCCGGAGCCTGACTTGGGTACGACCGCTCCAGAGGCGACCGCACCGGGATCGCGCCAGCCGAACCGGTGCCGGGGCTGGGCGGAAGGCAGCTGTAGGCGCATCTGGTCGGCGAACTGCACCGCGGGCAGGTTCACGCCGTTCAGCGTCGCCAGCTCCGACTGGTAGTCGGTGCGGCACGCGGTCGGTTCGATCATGTAGAATGCGCCCGTTATCGCGTGGCGCTTGAATTCGAGGCTGCCCATCCCCTGGAAGTGCGCGGCGGCAAAAAATGCCTGTGTGTCGGCCGCGAGCCGCGCGTGCGCTTCGGGCGCGGGCGCGCAGCCCGCCGTGCCGCCCACGCGCGGTGGCCAGCTTGCAGTCTTGTAGCCGGTATAGGCAGCAAGCATGTCGCTTTCGGCGCCGAAATAGCCAAGGCAGAAGAAGACGCTGCCGTCGTCCCCCGGCACATACTCCTGCGCCACGAGTTCGCCCGCAGCGGCGAGCATGTCCGGGATCATCGGCGCGGCGTCCCCCGCGCTTTCGAACACGTACGCCTTCTTGAAGCGCGCCTGATAGGCGGCGACATGCTCGCTCGGCTTCACGATCAGCGGCGGCGTCAGCTTTTCAAGGAGCGCGAGATCGTCGGCGCTGCGCAGTGTTACCGTGCGCGGCACGGCAAGACCAGCGCGCGCCGCGATCGGCATGAACCGGTCCTTGTTGACCATCGCCTCTACGACGTCGCGGCCCGGCATCGCGATGCGGTAGCCCGGAATCCGGTCGCGGTTCGCCGCCACTGTGGCGACACCGTCCTCGCGGGTGAGGAACAGCACGGGGTCGTGATCGAGCCGGGCGCGATAGGCGGCGAGCGCCTCGACAAGCCCTTCGCCTGCAAGCGGCGCCTTCGCCTTCGTACCGTGGCGCGTGGCGGCATAAGGCCCCATCGTGTCGTCGAAGGCGTGCACGCGGATACCCGCCGCCGCCAGCGACCGCACGACGCCGAGGCCGTTGAGGCCAAGGCCGACGACAAGCGCGCTACCGTTCAAAAGCTGAGGTCTCCCCAAGCCGGAGGCACGAAATAGCCGTCCACCATTTCCTCCGTCACGTCGCGGAGCGCGGCGGGGCGCCAGCGCGGCGACTTGTCCTTGTCAATCAGCTGGGCGCGGATGCCTTCGAAGAAATCATGGCCCGACTTGATCGCCGACACCACCCTGTATTCGCGGCGCAGGCATCCGGCGAGGTCGTCGCCTTTCGCTTCACGCAGCGCGCGAAGGCTGATCTTCATGCTCGTCGGCGACATCTTCATCAGCACGTCGCGCTGCGCCACCGCCCAGTCGCCGCCGAGCGACAGCGATTCCATGATCGCCTCCACCGTATCGAACGCGAAGTGCCGATCGATCTCCTCGCGCACCGCCTCCAGCGGCGCGGGCCCCGCATCTGAATGAAAGGCGTTCAGCGTCTGCGCAACATCGCCGCCCTCGGCGAGCGCATCGGTCAGCGCCTCGATCTGCGCACTCGTGCAGTGGTGCGTGCCGTATCCGGCATACATGCAGTCCGCCGCTTTCAGACGTGCGCCGGTGAGGCCGAGATAAATGCCGACCTCGCCCGGCATCTGCGCAAGCGCATGTGTGCCGCCAACGTCGGGGATAAGGCCGATGCCGGTTTCCGGCATGGCGAACAGCGTCTTTTCCGTAACGACGCGATACGGCGCATGAACCGAGACGCCGACACCGCCGCCCATGCTGAACCCGTCGACGAGCGCCACATAGGGTTTAGGAAACGTGCCGATGGCAAGGTTCATGCGGTACTCGTCCGCGAAGAAGCCTTCCCACTCCGAAGTGCCTTCCTTGCCGGAATGGTAGAGGCCTACCACGTCGCCGCCCGCGCAGAACGCCTTTTCGCCCGCGCCGCGGATGATCACCACCGAAACATCGTCATCTGCGGCCCAAGCATCGAGCTGCCGATGCAGCGCGAGACACATCTCGCGATTGAGCGCATTCAGCGCCTGAGGCCGGTTCAGCGTCATCAGCCCGGCGCGGCCGCGCTTTTCAAACACGATGTCGTCGGTCATCCAGTTTCCCTCAAGTTATTCAGAATGCGCGCGGCGCAGCGGTGGAGGTCATACGCGCAAGGAGCGCGCCTTCGCCATCGAAAAGGTCGGCCTCAAGGAAGGCGATCATGCGGCCGCGCTTGATGACCCGGCCTTCCGCGTAGAGTTTCCCGGCCTTCGCGGGCAGCAGGAAGCTCACCTTCATCTCGATCGTCGCCACGAAGATCCGCTTGCCCGCATCGGCAACGCACGCCATCTCCGCCGCGTCGTCGAGCATCGCCGCAACGATACCGCCCTGCACCGTGCCGTTGGGGTTGCAGAACGCGGGCGTCGCGACGAACGACATGCGAACGCGGCCCGAGGGGTCCAGCTCCAGAATTTCGGCGCCGAGCAGGATGCCGGTGGGCGGCAAATCGGCGTTGAGGCGCGCGAGCAAATCCTCATGCGTCGTCATAAGTTTCGCCGCGATCCCTTTGTTAGAGATAATCTACATCAAGCCCACGCGCCGCAAGAGCGGGCACCAGCGCGGCGGACTTTTCGTCTCTCAGTGTGAAAACGGCAAGGCCTGTCGGCTCGCACCCGGCCCAGTCCGCGTCGCGAAGCAGGTGCGCGACGCGGCGCGCGATGCCCTGCCCGCCGTGGACGAAGCGCAGGGGACGGCGGGCGGCAGCGGCAAGCTCATCCTCCACCAGCGGGAAGTGCGTGCACGCGAGCACAACGATGTCCATGTCCTCACCGCGCGGTTGCCCGGTCAGTCCCGCCATCACCGCCGCATAGTCCTCCGCCGGAACCACATCCCCACGCAGCTTCGCCTCCGCCATTGCCGCAAGCTCCGGCGTGCCGTGGCGGAGCACCACACAGTCCGAAGCGAACTCGGCGGCAAGATTGTCGACATAGGCCTGCCGTACCGTGGCCGGCGTGCCGAGCACGCCGATCACCTTCGTCTCCGTCGCCCCGGCGGCGGGCTTGATCGCGGGCACCGTACCCACCACCGGCACGTCGAGCGCGGCGCGCACGTGCGCCAGCGCGATCGTGGAGGCGGTGTTGCAGGCTATGACGATGAGGCGGGGTCGATACCGCTCCGTCAGCCGCCCGAGCAGCGCGGGCACGCGCGCGGCAATCTCCGCCTCGCTCTTGCTGCCGTAAGGAAACCCGGCGTTGTCCGCCACGTACACGACCGGCGCCTGCGGCAGTGCGGCGCGGATCGGCGCCAGCACGGAGAGGCCGCCCATGCCCGAATCGAAAACGAGAATCGGCGGGCAGGTCATGCCGACATCATTCGCGCACGCTCGCGCCATTCGGCGGACAGCAGCTTCAGACCCGAAAGCGCCTTCAGCGACACGGGGTCGGACTTCCCCGCCCCGCCGACGATCAGGCCGAAAACGCGCGCCACGGTCCATTCGGGATGCGGCCTGCGTTCAAGCGTCAGCGCATCACCGACCGCGACGACGCCGGGCTCGATCACACGGTAGTACCAGCCCGAACGACCCGTCTTGACGATTTCGGCGACGAGCGCCGGGCGTCCCAGCCGGTGCGCCGGTTTCCAGCAAGGCTTGCGCCCCTGCGAAATCTCGACGAGCGCGGTGCCGAGACGGTAGCGATCGCCGATGCAGGCGGTGTTCTCGTCGAGGCCGGTCGTCGAGATGTTCTCGCCGAACGCCCCCGCCGCGCCGAGCAGCGCCTGATCGGGCATCCGTTGCGCCCACCACGCGTAGTGATCGCGCGGATAGTGGTGGACCGCCATGTCGACGCCGCCGTGGTGGACGGTATCCGCCTGCTCGTCGCCATCAAGGCCGAGCGGCTTCACCACCACTGCGCCGAGCCGGGGCGCCTTGACGATCGCGCTCATCTCCTCGCCGCGCAGCGGGCGGGCGGTGCCGGTGAGCACGGCTTCTATCGTGAGTCCCGTCATGATCCGCGATTAGCGCCCGCGCCGCACCCCGGTAAAGCCCGTGCTTCTCAAGGCGTGCGTTTTCGACCATAGATGCCGCCCATGTCTCCCGTCCCCAAACCCGCCGCCGCCTACCCCGCCACCCGCCTGAGACGCCCCCGCGCACATGCATGGTCGCGCGCGCTGTTCGCGGAAGTGACGCTCTCTCCGGCCGATTTCATCTGGCCGCTTTTCGTCACCGATGGCACGGGCGTGCGCACGGCGGTGCCGACGATGCCGGGCGTCGAGCGTCTGTCGGTCGATCTCGTCGCCGAGGCCGCGAAGGAAGCCGAAGGCCTCGGCATCCCCTGCATCGCGCTCTTCCCGAACACGCCCCCCGAACGCCGCACCGCCGACGGCCGCGAGGCGCTCAACCCTGACAATCTGACCTGCCGCGCCATCAAAGCCATCAAGGATGCCGCCCCCGGCATCGGCGTGCTCACGGACGTCGCGCTCGACCCGTACACGACGCACGGCCACGACGGCCTGCTTTCGGAAGACGGCCGCATCCTCAACGACGAGACGATCGAGATGCTGCAAGGCCAGGCGCTCGTGCAGGCTCGCGCCGGAGCCGACATCATCGCCCCGTCGGACATGATGGACGGCCGCGTCGGCGCGATCCGCAAGGTGCTGGAGGCGGGCAGTTTCCACGACGTGCAGATCATGAGCTACGCCGCCAAATACGCCTCCGCATTCTATGGTCCGTTCCGCGATGCGGTCGGCTCCGGCGGTTTCCTGAAAGGCGACAAGAAGACCTATCAGATGAACCCCGCGAACGCCGACGAGGCGCTGCGCGAAGTCGCGCTCGACATCGCCGAGGGCGCGGACAGCGTGATGGTGAAGCCGGGGATGCCCTATCTCGACGTGATCGCCCGCGTGAAGGACGCGTTCAATATCCCCGTGTTCGCCTATCAGGTCTCCGGCGAGTACGCGATGCTGGAAACCGCCGCGCGCGCGGGCCTCATCGAACGCGACCGCATGATCATCGAGGCGCTGACCGCGTTCCGCCGCGCGGGTTGCTCGGGCATCCTCACCTATTACGCGCGCGACGCGGCACGGCTGCTCGGATGACCGCCGCCGAGGGGGCACTGTCGCGGGGTTTGGCGGCACGGCCGCTGTTCATCGCGACGATCTTCCTCGGCTCGTTCCTTCTGTTCCTCATCCAGCCGATGCTCGGCCGCATGGCGCTGCCGACGCTGGGCGGCGCGCCCGCGGTGTGGAACGTCGCCATGCTGTTCTACCAGGCGATGCTGCTCGCGGGGTACGTCTACGCGCACGCGATCAGCCGCATGGCGCAGCGCCGGCAGACCATCGTCCACCTCGCCGTCTTCGCCGTCGCGGCGCTGACGCTGCCGATCAGCCTCGCCGACATCGGGGGCCGCGAGACATTGCCGCCGATGCTGTGGCTGCTGGCGCTGCTCGCCGCCTCGATCGGCCCGGTGTTCTTCGTCGTCGCCGCGCAGGCACCGCTGATGCAGTCGTGGTACGCGCGCGTCGACGACCCGGCGGCGGCGGACCCCTATTTCCTCTACGCGGCGAGCAATGCGGGAAGCCTGCTCGCGCTCCTCGCCTATCCGTTCGCGGTCGAGCCCTATCTGCGGCTGAAGGAGCAGGCGTGGCTCTGGTCGGGCGGATTCGTGGTCCTCGCGCTGCTCGTCGCCTTCTGCGCGCGCCGTCCGGCGCGTGAACCCGTACCTGCCGCCGAGGCCGCACCACCCGCGACGCGGCGCGAGCGCGCGGTCTGGACGGCGCTTGCCGCCGTGCCTTCGGGCCTGCTGCTCTCGACGACGACGCACCTGACGACGGACATCGTTGCCGTGCCGCTGCTCTGGGTGGTGCCGCTCGGGCTCTACCTCGTCACCTTCATCGTCGCGTTCTCGATGGGCGGCGCGCTCTTCGTGAAGCAGGCGAAGATGGCGTCGCCGATCCTGCTCCTGCTGCTCGGCGGCTACACGTTCCTCGCGCAGGGCGTGTTCGCGCTCCTGATGGCGCTCACGAACCTCGTGCTGCTGTTCGTGGTCGCGCTCGCGCTCCATGGGCACCTCGCCGAGAGACGCCCGCCGCCGTCGCAACTGACAGACTTCTACCTCTGGATCTCACTGGGCGGTGTCATCGGCGGCTTCTTCTCGGCAATCGTCGCGCCGCTCGTGTTCGACTGGGTGTATGAGCACCCGATCCTGCTGGTGTGCGCCGCCGCGCTCATCCCGGCGAAGCCGCTGACGAAGCGCATCGGAAAGCTGTGGCAAGGCCGCCGGGGCCTCGTTCTCGATATCGCCCTGCCGCTCATCGCGCTCGTCGCCTCGTGGTGGGTGCATACCGAGCTGATCCTCGCCGACCGTGCCGAAACCGCCGCGCCCGCGCTTGGCATCATCGCGCTTGCCGCCGTGCTGTCGATCGGGCGGCGGCTCACCTTCGCGGCCTGCTTCGGCGCGCTGATGCTCGGCCTCGGCGGCTGGCAGGCGATCGCGATCAGCCGTATCGAGCTTGCGCGCGAGCGCAGCTTCTTCGGCATCTACACGGTGAAGGCAGACGGCGAGCGACTCATCCGCCTCCTGGAGCACGGCACGACACTGCACGGCGTGCAAAGCCTGATCCCGGACCTGCAGAGTGAGCCGCAGTCCTACTATGCCAAGGGCAGCGGCATCGCCGAGGCGTTCACCGCACTGCCGAACATTGCTGGCCGCTTCGCCAAGGTCGGCTACGTCGGGCTCGGCGCGGGTTCGCTCTCCTGCTTCGCGAAACCGGGACAGGGCTGGAGCGCCTTCGAGATCGATCCCGTCGTCGTCCGGATCGCGAAAGACGAGCGGCTGTTCACCTACATTTCGCGCTGCACGCCGGACCTTCGCATCGTCATGGGCGACGCACGCCTCTCGCTCGCGAAGGAGCCGAAACACACCTACGACCTCATCGCCATCGACGCCTTCACGTCGGACGCGATCCCCATGCACCTGATGACCGAAGAGGCCTTCAAGGTTTACGCAGGGGCGCTGAAACCGGACGGCGTGCTGATGGTGCACATCTCGAACCGCCATATCGACCTGCAGCCGGTGATCGCCGCCATCGCGAGCGACATGGGCTGGACAGCACGCGTGCGCGATCACACGCCCTACGACCCCGGCCTTCCCGGCATCGATTATTCGCGCTCGATCTGGGTGGCGCTCACGCCCACGGAGATGCGGATGCAGGATCTGATGTACGGCGGCGGCGCTGGCCCTGCAGGCTGGGCGATGCTGCGCGAACGGCCCGACCTGCAACCCTGGACCGACGATTTCGCGAGCATCATCCCCGTGCTGAAGCAGCAGTAGGCCGTCTCAGTCCCGCATGTAGACGCGCTTCCCCGCAAGCCACGTCTCCAGCACCTTCACCTTCCAGATATCCCCGGCGGGCATCTTGAAGATATCGCCGTCGACGAGGATGAAGTCGGCCCACTTGCCGGGGGTCAGCGTCCCCACGCTGCGTTCCTGCTGCCCCGCATAGGCTGCGCCCGTCGTGAAGGCCGCGAAGGCCTGCTGCAAGGTCAGTGCCTCGTTCGCATACCAGCCTTTCGGCGGCTGCCCGTCGCGGTCCTGCCGCGTGACGGCGGCGTGAAGGCCATAAAACGGATTGGCGGGCTCGACCGGGAAGTCCGACCCACCCGCGATGCGCGCGCCGCTGTTCACAAGCGATTTCCACGCGTAGCCGCCCTTGATCCGCTCGGGCCCCACCCGGTCCTCCGCCATGGCCTTGTCCGAGGTGGCGTGCGTCGGCTGGATCGAGGCAATGATGCCGAGCTTCGCGAACCGGCCGATGTCATCGGGCGCCAGGATCTGCGCGTGCTCGATGCTGGGGCGCACCAGCGGCTGGCCCATCTTCTGGATGTCCGCGAACGCGTTCAGCACCTCGCGGTTCGCCTTGTCGCCGATGGCGTGGACGTTCACCTGAAAGCCGCGCATCGATGCGGCCGCGATCACATTGCGCAGCTTCGCACCCTCGATGATCATCAGGCCGGTGTTCTCGGGATCATCGCTGTAGGGTTCCAGCATCGCTGCACCGCGCGAGCCAAGCGCGCCGTCCGCGAGCAGCTTCACCGTGTTCAGCGCAAGGCGATCCTCAAAGAGCCAGCCGGTCGGTCCCTTCGGCGCGATCGCGCGCAGGGCATCCGCGCCGCCCGCCATGGCAGAGATGCGCGCGGTGAGCTTGCCGTCCTGCGCAAACTGCTCGTAGAGCACCCACGTCGCCGGATCGATGCCCGCATCATGAACGCCGGTGAGCCCCACCGAAGCCATGATCTGGAGCGCCGTTTCAAGCGCGGCGGCGTTTTCCGCGGCGGTCGGCGGCGGCACCTTCTTCTCGACAAGCGCCATCGCCGTATCGACGAGCACGCCGGTCGGCTTGCCGTTCGCATCGCGCTCGATGCGTCCACCTGCGGGGTCGGGCGTTTTCGCGGTGATGCCGCTCGCCTTCAGGGCCGCCGCATTCGCCCAGCCCGCGTGACCATCGACGCGGGACAGCCACACGGGCCTGTCTGCCACGGCGATGTCGAGTTCTTCCGCGGTCGGGAACCGGTCGAGCCCCCAGCTCACCTGATTCCAGCCACCGCCGACGATCCATTTCCGGTCGGGGTTCGCCGCAGCGTATGAGGCAATCTTCGCGAGCGCCTGATCGATGCTTGTCGTGTCCGAAAGGTCGATCTGCAGCGCGAGAAAACCAAGGCCCATGACATGGCCGTGCGCGTCGATGAGGCCAGGCAGCAGCGTCCTGCCGCCGGCATCGACGACATCGCCATCCGCCTTCTCGCCGGGTTTCAGCAGGCGCTCGACACGTCCGTCGTCGCCCACGATGAGCCCGCTGAACTTTGCAAGGCGCCCGATATCGTCGAGCGTATAGCCGTTCGCATTGAGGATGACGGTCCTCGCATCCGCGGCACCTGCCGAAAGGAGAACCGCAAGCGCGAGCGCGATCCGCATGGTCCTTATCCCCTGAACCGTCTGAGCAGCGAGGACGTGTCCTGCCGCCCTCCGCCCATGTTCTGGACATCGGCATAGAACTGGTCAACCAGCGCGGTAAGCGGCATCGAAAGCCCGATGCTCCGCGCTTCGCCGAGCACGAGCGACAGGTCCTTGCGCATCCAGTCCACCGCGAAGCCGAAGTCGTACTCGCCCTTGATCATGGTGGGCGCGCGGTTCTCCATCTGCCAGCTCTGCGCCGCGCCCTTCGAGATCACGTCGACGACGGCATTCGCATCGAGCCCCGCTTCCATCGCGAAGTTCATCGCCTCGGCAAGGCCCTGCAGCACGCCCGCGATGCAGACCTGGTTGACCATCTTCGTGAGCTGCCCCGCCCCCGCCGGCCCCATCAGGCCGATGCGCTGCGCATAGGCCTGCATCACCGGTTCGCCGCGCGCGAAGCTCTCCGTATCGCCGCCCACCATGATCGTCAGGCGGCCGTTCTCGGCGCCAGCCTGACCGCCCGAAACCGGCGCATCGAGCACGCCGATGCCGCGTGCCGCGCCCGCCTCGGCAAGTTCGCGCGCGATGGCGGCGGAAACGGTGGTGTGGTCGATGTAAAGGCTCCCCGGCGCCATCGCGCCGAACGCGCCGTCCGGCCCCAGCGTCACGGCGCGCAGATCGTCGTCGTTGCCGACGCAGGTGAGCACAATCTCGGCGTCCTTAGCAGCCTCTGCGGGCGTTTCTGCAAGCGCGCCGCCGTTCGCGGCGACCCACGCCTCCGCCTTCGCTCGCGTGCGGTTGTAGACGGTAACGTCGTGGCCCGCCGCCTTCAGGTGCCGCGCCATCGGCGCACCCATCACGCCCATTCCGAGAAATGCGACCCGCGCCATCGGCAGACTCCTGTTCAATCCGTTCGCGCGGCTTGGTAGCCGCTGTTTGCCTCGGCTTCCAGATCGGCTATGGCGCCGGTGCAAATTTCGTATGTCAGGATGACAAGATGGGCGATTCTCAGGGTGTGGCGGCTTTGCCGGTGACGTTTGCCGATATCGAGGCAGCGCACATGGCGATCATGCCGCACATCGTCCGCACGCCCTGCCTGAAATCGCGCACGCTGTCCGATATCGTCGGCGCCGAGGTGTGGCTGAAGTTCGAAAACCTTCAGTTCACCGCCGCCTACAAGGAGCGCGGCGCGCTCAACACACTGCTGTCGCTCACCGACGCGCAGCGGAAGAAAGGCGTCATTGCGGCCTCCGCCGGTAATCACGCGCAGGGCATCGCCTATCACGGCACGCGGCTCGGTATCCCGACCACGATCGTGATGCCGCGCTACACGCCCGTGGTGAAGGTGCAGCAGACCGAAAGCCATGGCGCGGAAATCATTCTTCACGGAGACAACTACGACGAGGCCTACGCCCGCGCCCGCGAGCTTGAGGTCGAGCGCGGTCTCACCTTCGTGCACCCGTTCGACAACCCCAAGGTCATCGCCGGGCAAGGCACGGTCGCGGTCGAGATGCTCACGGACGCGCCGAAGATCGATACGCTGGTCGTGCCGATCGGCGGCGGCGGGCTCA
Organism: Sphingosinicella sp.; assembly: GCF_041916975.1. Lineage (NCBI taxonomy): Bacteria > Pseudomonadati > Pseudomonadota > Alphaproteobacteria > Sphingomonadales > Sphingosinicellaceae > Sphingosinicella > Sphingosinicella sp. Next base: position 4,002,208 of record NZ_JAYRYK010000001.1, on the reverse strand, counting down.
TCTCGGGCATGTCGATCGCAGCACGCGCGATGCGCCCCGACGTCGAAATCGTCGGCGTGCAGGCGGCTCTCTATCCCTCGATGGCCGCAAAGATGAAGGGCGAAACCCTGCCCTGCGGCGGCGACAGCATCGCCGAAGGCATCTCGGTCAAGGAGCCGGGCACGATCACGCAGGGCATTGTCCGCGCGCTCGTGAAAGACATCCTGCTCGTTGACGAGTCCAAGCTCGAACAGGCGACAGCGATGCTGCTCAACATCGAAAAGACCGTTGTCGAAGGCGCGGGCGCGGCAGGCCTCGCCGCCCTCCTCGCCTACCCCGAGCGCTTCAAGGGACGCGTCGTCGGCCTGCCGCTCACCGGCGGCAACATCGATACACGTCTGCTCGCGAACGTGCTGCTCCGCGATCTCGCCCGCGCCGGCCGCCTCGCGCGGCTGCGCATCCGGCTCAACGACCGGCCGGGGCAGCTTTTCGGCGTCGCGCGCATCTTCGACGACATGCAGGTCAACATCGTCGAGGTGTACCACCAGCGCGTGTTCACCAACCTGTCGGCGAAGGGCATCTATGCCGACATCGAGTGCGAAACGCGCGACCGCGACCATCTGGAGCGGCTGATCGCGACGCTGAAGGACAGCGGCTACGAAGTGTCTTCGGTCGAGATCGCCTGAAGCGCGCAATGGCCGATATCTGCATCCTGACGCCGGACAGCGGTTACGCCGACTCTGTGCCCCGCGCCGAGAACGAGCTTCGCGCGGTCCTTGGGGAAGCCGTGCGTTTCCAGCCGTGGACGGCCCCGCTCCCTCACGGTGACGGCATCGTCCTGCCGCTCCTCGCATGGGGCTACCAGTCGCGCGGCGCCGACTGGTCGGCAGCGCTCGACACGTGGGAGGCGGCTGGCATCCCGATGGCGAACCCGGTGCCGCTGATGCGCTGGAACACCGACAAGCGTTACCTCTTCGATCTGGAGGCGAAGGGCGTGCCGGTGATCCCCACGGCCTTCGCACAGGCGCTTTCGGACGTGGACATGGCCGAAGCGCGGGCACGCTTCGGCGACACGGTGATCGTGAAGCCGCCGGTATCGGGCGGCGCCGATGGAACCTACCGTCTGGCGCCCGGCGACCCCATACCCGCGGACGTGGTAGGGAAACCGATGCTGATCCAGCCGATGATGGCGGCGATCGCCACGGAGGGCGAATATTCGCTGTTCTACTTCGGCGGCGCGTTCAGCCACGCGATCCTCAAGGTGCCGTCCGCCGGTGACTTCCGGGTGCAGGAGCAGTTCGGCGGGCGCGAGATCACCGTCGAAGCTTCCGAAGACGCCCGCGCGGTAGCCGAACAGGCGCTGCGCGCTGCGCCCGGCGAAGCCCTGTACGCGCGCATTGACATGGTGCGCGGTGCAGACGGCGGGCTGCGCCTGATGGAGCTTGAGCTGATCGAGCCCGCGCTCTTCCTGTCGCACGCCGCCGATAGCGGCCGCCTGTTCGCAGAAGCGCTTAGCGCCCGCTTAACCCTCTGAGGGCTAGACTTGGCCCCGCAATGGCCAGTCGTCACCTCCGTCCCGCCGCGAACGCGCGTCCCGTCATCCGGCGGCGCGCGCGACAGACGCCGCGCGGCGTCCGGCCGGTGAACGTGCAGTGGAAGGTCGCCTACGCCGACTTCGCCACCGCGATGATGGCCTTCTTCATGCTGCTCTGGCTCATATCGAGTTCGGAGAAAGTCTCGCTCCAGGGCATCGCCGACTACTTCACCCCCTCTGTCGCAGCGCCCGCAGCCGGTGCGGCCGCCGAAGGCGATGTCGCGTTCGCGAGCGGCGGCCCAGAGCCCGTCTCGCTCGCGCCCAGCGACAAGACCCGCGCCCGCGCCGACGCCCTGCTCCGCGACATCCGCACGGCCTTTGCCGCCGACCCGGACTTAGCGCCACTTGCCGACAACGTCCTCCTCGAACCGGCCGCGGACGGCGTCCACATCCAGCTCACCGACACCGCCCTCCGCCCGATGTTCGCGGAGGGCAGCGCCGTGCCGCTGGCGCCCGACGCATTCCGCACCGTCGCGGCACGCATCGGCACCCTGCCGAACCGCATCGCCGTCGAAGGGCACACCGACAGCGCAGGCGAAGGAGATGATTGGCAGCTATCCGCGCGCCGCGCGATTGCCGTGCGCGACATCCTTGCGGCTGGCGGCGTCCCAGCGGACCGCTTCGCCGCCGTGACGGGCCGTGCCGCGAGCCAGCCACTGCTGCCCGATGCCCCTGCCCGGCCCGAGAACCGGCGCATCACCATCATCCTGCTCGATGAACCACCCGCGCTCGCTCCCAGCGCTGGGCGACGAGCCGTGCAGGCGATGCCTTCCCAAACCGGCAACATCGCACCATAATTCGCAGCCGTGACTGACCAAACGTTCCGATTCCCGCGATTTTTCGTGACAGCGCCAAGCCCCTGCCCCTATCTGCCGGGCAAGCTGGAGCGCAAGGTCTTCACGGAGCTGCGCGGCGAAGACGCAGTGGAGCTCAATGAGGCGCTGTCGCGCATCGGCTTCCGGCGCAGCCAGAACGTCGTCTACCGACCGAGCTGCGAGGGCTGCAACGCCTGCGTTTCCGTGCGCGTCCTCGCGCAGCGCTTCGCCCCAAGCCAGACGCAGCGCCGCATCCTGCGCCGCAACGACGATATCGAGGTCAGCATCTGCGAGCCGTGGACAACGCCCGAGCAGTTCGATCTGCTCCGCGCCTACCTCGGCCAGCGCCACCCCGAAGGCGGCATGACGCGCATGGACGCGTACGACTATGCGGAGATGGTCGAGCAGACGCCGGTCAACACGCTCATCATCGAGTATCGCGAGCCGATGGTGGACGGTCGGCAGGGACGCCTCATCGGCTGCTGCCTCACCGATCGGCAGGCGGACGGGCTTTCGATGGTCTACAGCTTCTTCGATCCCGCACACCCCACGCGCTCGGGCCTCGGCACCTTCATCATCATGGACCACATCCGGCAGGCCGCCGCCGCCGCGCTCGATTACGTATACCTCGGCTACTGGATCGAGGGCTGCGAGCGCATGAGCTACAAGACCCGCTTCCGTCCGATCGAACGACTCACGACGCGCGGATGGAAATCCGTGGAGGCCTCCGAAACCTTCGCCTGAACGAGCTGTGCCGAAAACGCGGCAGGCCGAACGGAACGCCGTTCCCGTCCGTCCGCCGGGGCATTTCATCGCCGTGGCTGTTGTCTCACCGCAGGGTCCGGCCAACCTTTGCCGTGCCGGGGGGCGAACCGGACAGACGAAGGTGATTGAAATGAAAATCGAAAAGCTCCTTGGGGCGGCGCTCGGCGCCGTGATGGTAGCGGGCGTTCCTGCAGTGGCCTTTGCCCAGAGCGCAGACGCGCCGCCGACGATCGACACCAACGGCGACGGCAAGCCCGATGCGTGGGATACGAATGGCGACGGCAAGGCCGATGCGTGGGATACGAACGGCGACGGCAAACCCGATGCGGTCGATGCTGACGGCGACGGCAAGCCCGACGCTCAGTAACGGAAGCCTGCGACGCCGGACGTTGATCCGGCAGCGTTCTCCCTCTCCGTATGCCCTGGATGCGCCGGTGGATCACGTGATCCGCCGGCGTTTTTCATGGCTACAGGTTCGGCCGAAGCCAGCGTTCCGCTTCCTCGACAGGAACGCCGCGCCGCGCCGCGTAATCCTCGAGCTGATCGCGCCCGATCCGCGCGACACCGAAATACGACGACTCCGGATGCGCGAAATAGAAGCCGGAAACACTCGCGGTGGGAAGCATTGCAAGCCCTTCCGTGAGCATGATGCCGGTCGCCGCCGTTGCGCCGAGCAGGCGGAAGAGTTCGGGCTTCAGCGTATGATCCGGGCAGGCCGGATAGCCAGGCGCCGGGCGGATGCCCATGTAGCGTTCCTTGATCAGCTCTTCGTTCGTCAGCCGCTCGTCGGGCGCATAGCCCCAGAGTTCGCGACGCACGCGCTCGTGGAGATATTCGGCAAAGGCTTCGGCGAGACGATCGGCGAGCGCCTTCAGCATGATGTCCGAATAATCGTCATGCGCGCGGCGGAAGCGTTCGGAATGAAGGTCGATCCCCTCCCCGCCCGTCACCGCGAAACCGCCGATCCAGTCCGCCTCCGGCGAGATGAAATCGGCAAGGCACATGTTATGGCGGCCCGCGCGCTTCTCAATCTGCTGGCGAAGCATGGCGAAGCGGCCGATCGCGTTCGTGCGGCTCTCATCCGAGAACACAACGACATCGTCGCCCTCGCGCCGCACCGGCCAGAAGCCGACGACACCGCGCGCGGTAAGCCAGCGTTCGCCCGCGATCTGCGCGAGCATCTTCTCGGCGTCCGCGAACAGCGACCGCGCACTTTCGCCGACAATCTCGTCATCGAGAATGGCGGGGTAGTTGCCAGCGAGTTCCCATGCGCGGAAAAACGGCGTCCAGTCGATGTACGGGATCAGCGTGTCCACCGTCACATCGTCGATCACGCGGGTGCCCGAGGTGGCGGGCTTCACCGGCGGATGCGCCGAGAAATCGGCCGGAAAACCGTTCGCGCGCGCGTCGGCGATGCTCACCAGCCTGCCTTCGCCCCGGCTCGCACGCTCCTCGCGGATCATCGCGTATTCGGCGCGCGTCTCGTCGACGAGCTTGCCCTTCATGTTGTCGGAGGTGAGCGCGCTCGCCACGCCGACGGCGCGGCTCGCATCGAGAACATGCAGCGTCGGCCCCGAATAGACCGGTTCGATCTTGAGCGCGGTATGCACGCGGCTCGTCGTCGCGCCGCCGATCAGCAGCGGCATCGTGAACCCCTCGCGCTCCATCTCGGCCGCGACCGTCACCATCTCGTCGAGCGACGGTGTGATCAGGCCCGAAAGGCCGATCATGTCGGCGTTTTGTTCACGCGCGGTTTTCAGAATGGTCTGGAACGGCACCATCACGCCAAGGTCGATGACCTCGAAATTGTTGCACTGGAGCACGACGCCGACGATGTTCTTGCCGATATCGTGAACGTCGCCCTTCACGGTCGCCATCACGATACGACCCTTGGCACGCGATCCCTCGTCCTTCTCCGCCTCGATGAACGGAATGAGATGTGCCACCGCCTTCTTCATCACGCGCGCCGATTTCACCACCTGCGGCAGGAACATCTTGCCCGAACCGAACAGGTCGCCGACCACGGACATGCCCGCCATCAGCGGACCTTCGATCACCTCGATCGGACGCGCGAACTGCTGCCGCGCTTCCTCGGTGTCGTCGATCACATGCGCGTCGAGGCCCTTCACCAGCGCATGTTCAAGGCGCTTCTGCACCGGCAGCGTCCGCCATTCCTCGGTTGCCTTTTCCGCCGCCTGGCCGACACCGCCACGGAATCGCTCGGCGATCTCCAGCAGGCGCTCGGTCGCATCCGGGCGGCGGTTGAGCACCACGTCCTCGCATGCCTCGCGGAGTTCGGGATCGATCGTGTCGTAAACGTCGAGTTGCCCCGCGTTGACGATCGCCATGTCCATGCCCGCCGGAATGGCATGAAAGAGGAATACGCTGTGCATCGCCCGGCGCACGGGCTCGTTGCCCCGGAAGCTGAACGAGAGATTTGAAAGCCCGCCGGAAATATGCACGTACGGACAGCGCTTCCGGATTTCACGCGTCGCCTCGATGAAATCGACGCCGTAGTTGTTGTGCTCCTCGATCCCTGTCGCCACAGCGAAGATGTTAGGGTCGAAGATGATATCCTCAGGTGGGAATCCGTTCGCGGTGAGCAGCTTGTACGCGCGCTCGCAAATCTCGACCTTGCGCGCAGCGGTATCCGCCTGCCCCACCTCGTCGAACGCCATCACGACGGCGGCGGCACCATAAGCGCGTACTTTCCGCGCCGCCTCAAGGAAAGCTTCCTCGCCTTCCTTCATGCTGATCGAATTCACGATCGGCTTGCCGGTCACGCACTTAAGGCCCGCCTCGATCACGCTCCATTTCGAGCTGTCGATCATCACCGGCACGCGGCTGATATCGGGCTCGGCCGCGAGCAACTTCAGATAGGTCTCCATCGCCTGTTCTGAATCGAGCAGGCCCTCGTCCATATTGACGTCGATGATCTGCGCGCCGTTCTCCACCTGATCGCGCGCGACCTCGATGGCGGTTGTGTAGTCGCCCGCCATGATCAGCTTCTTGAACTTCGCCGAGCCGGTAACATTGGTGCGCTCGCCGATATTCACAAAGCGCGCGGTGTTGTCTGTCATGATGTTCAGTTCAGGCGAGTGTGAAAGCGTCGAGCCCAGCGAGGTGCATCGCCGGTTCGGGGTGCGGAATGGCGCGGGGCGGCAGGCCCTCCACGGCTTTCGCCATCGCCGCGATGTGTGCGGCGGTCGTGCCGCAGCAGCCGCCGACGATGTTGATGAGCCCGGACTCCGCCCATTCGTGGATCATGCCGCCTGTCGTATCCGGCGCTTCGTCGTACTGGCCGAGTTCGTTCGGGAGCCCCGCGTTCGGATAGACCATCACCAGCGTATCGGCGATGCGGGAGAGCGCCTGCACGTGCGGGCGAAGTTCCTTCGCGCCGAAAGAGCAGTTGAGCCCGATCGTCACCGGCTCGGCATGGCGCACGGCGTACCAGAACGCCTCGACCGAATGGCCCGAAAGATTGCGGCCCGACATGTCGGTGATCGTCATCGAGATCATCATCGGGATACGCTCGCCGCGCGTTTCGCCGAGTTCGATGATGCCCATGATCGCGGCCTTGGCGTTCAGCGTGTCGAAGATCGTTTCAATGAGGATGAAATCCGAGCCCGCATCGAGCAGGGCTTCGGCCTGTTCCTTGTAAACGTCTTTCACCTCGTCGAACGACACCGCCCGGAAACCGGGGTCGTTCACATCGGGTGACAGCGACAGCGTCTTGTTCGTCGGCCCGATGGCACCCGCGACAAACCGGGGCTTTCCGTCCCGCGCGGTCGCGGCATCCGCTTCCTCGCGCGCGATGCGTGCAGCGGCGTGGTTCATCTCCGCGACCAGGTGCTCGGCGCCGTAATCCGCCTGGCTGATCCGGTTGGCGTTGAACGTGTTGGTCGCAAGAATGTCCGCGCCCGCATCGGCATAGCCGCGCGTGATCGCGCGCACGATGTCGGGGCGGGTCAAGACCAGAAGATCGTTGTTGCCCTTCTGATCGTGGCCGAGATCGTAATTGCCGCGATAGGCCGCCTCATCCAGCCCATAGGTCTGGATCGCCGTGCCGAACGCGCCGTCGTTGATCAGGATGCGCTTTGCGGCTTCCGCGCGAAGTCTTTCCGCTGCATTCGTCATGCCGCGCGCTTTCCGAGCATATGGCAGATCGCATAGCTGAGATCCGCACGATTCAATGTGTAGAAATGGAATTCGCGAACACCACCCGCATACAGGCGGCGGCAGAATTCGGCGGCAACCGTGGCGGCGACGAGACCGCGCGCGGCGGGCCGTTCCTCAAGGCCGTCGAACAGTCGTCCCATCCACCCCGGAATCGCTGTGCCGCACATCTCCGCCATGCGTTTCGTCTGCGCGAAATTGCTGACCGGCAGGATGCCCGGCACGATCTCGGCGTTCAGCCCGGCGGCGGCGGCGTTGTCGCGGAAGCGGAAATAGGTTTCGGGCTCGAAGAAGAACTGCGTGATCGCGCGGTGTGCGCCCGCGTCCAGCTTGCGCTTCAGATTGTCGAGATCCTGCGCGATGCTCGCGGCTTCAGGGTGCATTTCCGGATAGGCGGCAACGCTGATCTCGAAATCCGCGACGCGGCGAAGCCCCGCGACGAGCGCGGCGGCGTTCTCGTATCCGTCTGGATGCGGCACGAATCGTTCGCCCGCGCGCGGCGGATCACCGCGCAGCGCGACGATATGGCGAACGCCCGCGTCCCAATAGGCACGCGCGACATCGTCAATCTCGCCGCGTGAGGCGTCGACGCAGGTCAGATGCGCGGCGGGCGTCAGCGTCGTTTCGCGCACGAGGCGCGAAACCGTGGCGTGCGTGCGTTCGCGCGTCGAACCACCCGCACCGTATGTGACGGAGACGAAACGCGGCTCAAGCGGCTCAAGCGTCTTGATCGAATCCCACAGCGTCTCCTCCATCTTCTCCGTTTTCGGCGGGAAGAATTCGAACGAGACGGCAATGTCGCCGCGCAGATCCGCGAACAAAGGCTGGCGGACGGCGTTCTGCGCTTCCGTCATCTGGTCGAGCGTCAGGATCATGCCGCTTTCCTTTTCGCGAGCGGGGCCTTTTCCCCAAGCCAGATGCTGACGGTCAACGTGCCCCCTTTCAGATGATCAACAACACGGCCTTCAAGACCGCTTTCGCGCATCCAGCCGAGCACCGCCTCGTCGGCGAAACCAAGGCGCGTGTGCGCGTGATTCGAACGCAGTTCCTCAAGCGTGTGCGGCGCGAAATCGATCACGAGCAGTCGCCCGCCCGGCGCGAGCACGCGCCCCGCCTCGGTGATCGCGGCCGCGGGATTGTCCGCATAGTGCAGAACCTGGTGCAGCAGCACGGTATCGATGCTGCCGTCCGCCTGCGGCAGCGCATACATATCGGCCTGCCGCACCTCGCAGTGCCCGAGCCGAGCCGCTTCCAGCTTGCCGCGCGCGACGCGGAGCATGTCCGCACTGCGATCGACGCCGACCGCGCCCTGCGATCCGGGCGCGAGCAGTTCAAGCATCCGCCCCGTTCCCGTGCCGATATCGAGCAGATAGCCCACGGGCCGCGCCGCAAGCGCGCGCAGGATCGCGGCCTCGACCTCGCCATCGGAGACGTGCATCGAACGAATGCCGTCCCAGCCCTCGGCATGGGCATCGAAATAGCTGTGCATTTCCGCAACGCGGCGCGCACGAATCTCGTCGAGCCGCCGCGCGTCGGCGGCGACGGCAGCACTGCCGTCCAGCATACGATCCAGAAGCGCGCCGACCTCGCCCGCGAGCCCCGCGCCTTCGATCCGCAGGAAAACCCATGCGCCTTCCTTGTGCCGCACGAGAAGCCCCGCCTCAGCGAGAATGCGCACATGCCGCGAAACACGCGGCTGCGATTGCCCCAGCACCTCGGCCAGTTCACCGATCGACAACTCCATCGACCGCACGAGCGCCATGATCCGAAGCCTTGACGGATCGGCGAGAGCACGGAAAAGGTCGAGCGCAGGCTGCATAAAAAGGGATATAAAGATATCTTTATATGTGGTCAATGAACGAAATACGTTGTCACGCCCTATCGGGGAACTCTACGTTCCGCGCCTTGTCGCCCAGCGTTATCCGGGAAGCCCTATGTCCGCTCGCATCTTGTCTTTCACCGCCCTGATCGCCGCACCGCTTCTGGCCGGCTGCGTAACGACGCCGGGAGGCGTTTCGGAAGCGGAACTGGACCGGTTCGAAAAGACCAACCGGGCGATCTATTCGTTCAACAAGGGCGTCGACACGGCGGTCATCAAGCCGGTGACGCAGGGCTACCGTGCCGTCGTCCCCGGCATCGCACGCCGCGGCGTCTCGAACGCGCTCGACAATGTCGACGAGCCGCTGTCGTTCATCAACGCCGTGCTGCAGGGCAAGTTCAAGGTGGCCTTCCGCGCCGTCGACCGTTTCATGATCAACTCGACGTTCGGCGTCGCCGGCCTCTTCGATCACGCCACCGAGATGGGCCTTCCCAAGCAGGAAGAGGATTTCGGCCAGACGCTCGCAGCGTGGGGCGTCGGCTCCGGGCCCTATATCATGCTCCCCCTGCTCGGCCCCTCGACGCTTCGCGACACCGTCGGCTTCGGCGTCGATTCGGTGACGGACCCGTGGCCGAAATTCCAGAAGCATGTTGCGGGCCTCAATGGCACCGAGCGGATCGGCGTCACCGCCGGCGAGGCGATCGATCTGCGCTCGCGCCTCATCGATACTGCGGACCCACTGCTCGCCACGGCGCTCGACGAATATGCGACGGTCCGCGCCGCCTATCTCCAACAGCGCCTCAGCGATATCTACGATGGCGATCCGCCGGAAGACAATTTCACGCCGACCTTCGACGAAGAGACCCCGTCCGGGGCCGTGCCCAGTGAAAATGTTGCGGCGTCCGATCCCGCGGATAGCCCCGTACCCGCTGCAGACGAAGCACCTGCACCCGAATCTGAAGCGGACGAGCCCAAGGCCGAAACCGTCACGCCGTAGGGGTGTGGATGCCGACCGCGAATCGCGCCGGCCAGTCTTCTCATACGGAATTTATCCTGCCGAATCCGATACCTGCGGCATTTCGGACGGCGTCCGCCACACGTGGGCCGGATCGGCCGGCGCCTCGCGCGCATTGCCGCCGTGAAGAATATCTATTGTTTTACAAGACATTAAGCCCGCACTCATGAAGCAGGCGGCGGATCGCGGAAGTTCTTCACAAAAATATTTTGCACAGCGGCATCAAAACTCTTCCCACAGACAAGGTTTTCCGTGACAATCCGCGCCGCTCCCATTATTGGGCGCAGGGTCAATACAAACTGTTCTAGGGGAACAAGTCGATGCGCAATGTTACCAAGGGTTTCGCAGCTCTCGCGCTCGTCGCCGGCCTCGGCCTCGCCGCTTGCAGCGAGAAGACCGAAGAAGCCGCCGACGCGACCGCGGATGCCGCGGCTGAAGACGCTGCTGCTGCTGCTGATGCCGCTGTCGCCGAGACCGACGCTGCGATGGAAGCGACTGCTGACGCGACGGCCGACGCCGCTGCCGGCGCTGCTGACGCCGCTGCCGGTGCCGCCGACGCTGCTGCCGGCGCTGCCGACGCTGCTGCGGACGCCGCTGCTGCGACGACCGAAGAAGCTGCTCAGTAAGCTTTACTGACAGTTCGGAAAAAGAACGGGCCGCATCTTCGGATGCGGCCCGTTTCTTTTTGTCCGTCATCGATTTGGATTGGTGATGGAAAAGAAAAAGGCCGCCGGGTCGCCCCGACGGCCTTTCCTTTGACTGTGGATGGCTGGACTTAGAAGTCCATGCCGCCCATGCCGCCCATGCCACCCGGCATGCCGGCAGGCGCAGGCTTGTCTTCCGGCAGCTCGGCGATCGTCGCCTCGGTGGTGATGAGCAGGCCAGCGACCGACGCAGCATCCTGCAGCGCGGTACGCACGACCTTCGTCGGATCGACGACACCGGCCTTCACCAGGTCTTCGTAGGTGTCGGTCTGCGCGTTGAAGCCGAGCTTCTCATCCTTGGCGTCGATCAGCTTGCCCGCGATGACGGCACCATCATGACCGGCATTCTGCGCGATCTGACGAACCGGCGCCTGCAGCGCGCGGCGGATGATGTCGATGCCGCGGGTCTGGTCGTCGTTGGCACCCGAGAGGCCTTCGATCGCCTTGGTCGCGTAGAGGAGCGCCGTACCGCCACCAGGGACGATACCCTCTTCAACGGCCGCGCGCGTGGCGTGCAGCGCGTCGTCGACGCGGTCCTTCTTCTCCTTCACCTCGACTTCGGTGGCACCACCGACCTTGATCACGGCAACGCCGCCGGCGAGCTTGGCAAGGCGCTCCTGGAGCTTCTCGCGGTCGTAATCGCTGGTCGTCGTCTCGATCTGGGCACGGATCTGCTCGACACGGCCCTTGATCTGCTCACCGTCACCGGCACCATCGACGATCGTGGTGTTGTCCTTGTCGATCGTGACCTTCTTGGCCTGACCAAGCATGCCGAGCGTGACGTTTTCGAGCTTGATGCCAAGGTCTTCGCTGATCATCTGACCGTTGGTCAGGATCGCGATGTCCTCCAGCATCGCCTTGCGGCGATCGCCGAAGCCCGGCGCCTTCACAGCCGCGACCTTGAGGCCGCCGCGCAGCTTGTTGACGACGAGCGTCGCAAGCGCTTCACCCTCGATGTCCTCGGCGATGATGAGGAGCGGACGACCGCTCTGCACCACGGCTTCAAGGATCGGCAGCATGGCCTGAAGGTTCGAAAGCTTCTTTTCGTGAATCAGGATGTGCGGATTGTCGAGTTCGACCTGCATCTTCTCCGGGTTCGTGATGAAGTACGGAGACAGGTAACCACGGTCGAACTGCATGCCTTCGACCGTCTCCAGCTCGCTGGTGAGGCCCTTGGCTTCCTCGACGGTGATCACGCCTTCCTTGCCGACCTTCTCCATCGCTTCCGCGATCATCTTGCCGACTTCGGTGTCGCCGTTCGCCGAAATCGTGCCGACCTGGGCGATCTCGTCGGAGCCCGCGACCGCCTTGGAGCGCGAAGCGAGGTTCTCGATGACCTTGCCGACAGCGAGATCGATACCGCGCTTCAGGTCCATCGGGTTCATGCCGGCCGCGACCGACTTCATGCCCTCACGGACGATCGACTGGGCGAGCACCGTTGCGGTGGTCGTGCCGTCGCCGGCGATGTCGTTGGTCTTCGAGGCCACTTCGCGCAGCATCTGCGCGCCCATGTTCTCGAACTTGTCCTTGAGCTCGATTTCCTTAGCGACCGTCACACCGTCCTTGGTGATGCGCGGAGCGCCGAAGCTCTTGTCGATGACGACGTTGCGGCCCTTCGGCCCCAGCGTGACCTTCACCGCATCGGCGAGGATATCCACGCCGCGAAGGATGCGCTCACGCGCGTCGCGGCCGAATTTTACGTCTTTGGCTGCCATGATTGACTACCCTTTCCCTGGGATCTGAAACGAAAAAAGCGCGTTCTCAGCTGACGATGCCGAGAATGTCGCTTTCCTTCATGATGAGCAGGTCTTCGCCGTTGACCTTGACTTCGGTGCCCGACCACTTGCCGAACAGAATGCGGTCACCCGCCTTCACGTCGAGCGGCGAAACCTTGCCCTCTTCGTTCTTGGCGCCAGCGCCGGCGGCGACGACTTCGCCTTCCTGCGGCTTTTCCTTGGCGGTATCCGGGATGATAATACCCCCGGCGGTCTTTTCGTCAGCCTCGATGCGGCGGACCAGCACGCGATCGTGCAGAGGACGGAAGCCCATTCGTGTCACCCTCTCGTTCAAGTTTCGAATTCGGATATTAGCACTCACACGCAGTGAGTGCCAACGCGATGGGATATGTGCCCCACCCCCTGGGGTGTCAACGGTGGCCATGAGAATTTTTTTGTAACCCGGTGGGGGCTATCCTTGGCCTTCAAGCCCCTTGCCGCTACACCGGCTCAGCCCATTTAAGGAAGCACCATGGCGATCCTGCGCGGTTTCTGGCGATTTCTGGTTGGCGTCAAGGATGCGCTGGCGCTCCTTTTCCTGTTGCTGCTGCTGTTTGCGTTCCTCGCGCTCAGGCAAGGTTCGGCCCCGGTCAACGTGCCGGAAGGCGGCGCGCTCGTGCTCAATATCGACGGCTATGTCGTCGATCAGGCCACGGACCCCGATCCGCTCGCGATGCTGACGGGCGGCCCCAGCCTCCCCGGCGAGACCGAGGCTGCGGATGTGATCCACGCTATCAACGCGGCCGCGAAGGACAAGCGTGTCAAAACGCTGGTCCTCGATCTTGATGGCTTCTGGGGCGGCGGCCTTGCGAACCTGCAGTCGATCGGCTCCGCGCTCACCGCGTTCAAAACCAGCGGCAAGAAGGTCTACGCCTTCTCCTCCGCTTACCTTGACGACGGCTACTACCTCGCCGCGCACGCCGATGAGGTATGGCTCGCGCCCCTCGGCGCGGTGCTGCTCACCGGCCCCGGCGGGTCGGGCCTCTATTTCAAGGACGCGCTCGACAAGCTGAAAGTCGACGTCAACGTGTTCCGTGTGGGCACCTTCAAGTCGGCGGTCGAGCCCTTCACGCGCACCGAAGGCTCGCCCGAGGCGAAGGCCGCCGATCAGGCGCTCGTCGACAGCCTCTGGGAAACCTGGATGACGGACGTCTCGACGCGCCGTAAAAGCGCCGATGTCCGCACCTACATGCAGTCCCTCCCCCGCCTGCTCTCCGCGTCGGGCGGCGGCTTCGCGCAGGCCGCGCTCAAGGGCGGCATGGTCGATCACATCGGCACGCGCGTCGCGTTCGGCGAGATGCTCGCGAAGGTCGTGGGAAGCGGAGACGATGGCGCGCCGGGCGGCTTCAACGGCATCGCGCTTGCCGACTATCACTATGCACATAGCGGTGCAGGGTCGATGGGCGGCGGTGATGCCGTCGGTATCGTCTATGTCTCCGGTGAGATCGTCGACGGCGAGGCGCCGTCCGGCACGGCAGGCGGGCAGACCATCGCAGGCCTTATCGACGAGGCGCTGACCGACGACAGCATCAAGGCGCTCGTCGTGCGTATCGATTCCCCCGGCGGCTCGGTCACGGCCTCGGAGCAGATTCGCGAGGCGTTGATGACCGCGAAGTCGCAGGGCCTGCCCGTCGTCGCCTCGTTCGGTCCAGTTGCGGCGAGCGGCGGCTACTGGATCGCGACAGCGGCCGACGAGATTTATGCGCAGCCCTCCACGATCACCGGCTCGATCGGCGTGTTCGCGATCATCCCGACCTTCCAGCGCACGCTCACCGAACTCGGCATCAACGCCGACGGCGTGAAGAGCACGCCCTTCTCGGGCGCACCCGACGTGCTCGATGGCATCACGCCCGAAGTCGGCGCGCTGCTGCAGGCCTCGGTAGAGGATATGTACGCCCGCTTCATGCGGATCGTCGGCGCGGCGCGGAAACTTCCCGTCGAGCGCGTCAACGCCATCGGCCAAGGGCGCGTGTGGGACGGCGGCACGGCGCGGCAACTGAAGCTCGTCGACCATTTCGGCGGCCTCGATGCCGCGGCCGATGCCGCTGCGAAGCGCGCCGGGTTGCAGCCGGGCAAGGTCCGGACCGTGGATGTCGAGGTCGCGCCGCCGATCCCGCTGCAAGTGCTGAATAGCCTGTTCAGCAGCGACAAAGGCGAAACCGCGCCGCCCGATGCGCTCACGCGCCTCGCGCGCGTGCAGCAGTTCAGGAGCCTGTCGATGCTCGCGGAAACCAGCGCCATCGCCTCCGGCCCCTCGATGCAGGCACGCTGCATCGCTTGCACGGGATTGCGCCCCGTGTCGGCAGTGGCGAAGACACCGCCGCCCACGTGGTTGAAGTGGCTGTTTCACTGATCGGGAGCCCTCGGCCGCAGCGGCTCTTCTGTATGCCCCGTGCCACAGTGTGACATTTTCGTCGATATTAGGAAGATGTTTGTCGAATCCGTACAATATTACGGAGCTGTTCTGGCGTATGAGGCCGCAGATGCGGGGATCGTGCCGCGAGGGGCTGGGTAAGAATGGACGAGGACAGAGGACGTGAGCCAGTCTCTACGCATAACCGTTGGCACGGTGATGCTGGTGCCGGTGGTCGCAGCTTTCCTGCTCACCGGTTTCCCGGCCAAAGCTGCCGCTAAAGATCAGACGGCGCATCTCGCCGACCCGGGCGTACACACCCGTATCGATGAAAACGTCAGACAAAGCTGCCGCAATGAACGGCAGGGCAGCGTCGAGCATTCGATCTGCCTCGCCGAACGCCGCAAGGATGCGTGGCGGAGCGCAGCCGAAACGCAGCGAGACAACCGCAAGCAACCAGCGCTTTCGCTGCGCTGAAGCGAGCCGCCGTCAAACCAGGATCAGACCTGCCGGGATCAGACGTGGATAGCTTTGCCTTCCACGGCCATCGCCGCTTCCTTCAGCGCTTCCGAATGCGTCGGGTGTGCGTGGCAGGTGAGCGCGATATCCTCGCTTGAAGCCCCGAACTCCATCGCCTGCGCGGCCTGCGCGATCATCGTGCCGGCCAAGCTTCCGACGATGTGAACGCCAAGCACGCGGTCGGTGGCCGCGTCTGCGATCACCTTCACGAAGCCGTCCGTGTCGCGATTGGTCTTGGCGCGGCTGTTGCCCGCGAACGGGAACTTGCCGACCTTGACCGTGACACCCGCCGCTTTCAGCTCGTCCTCGGTCTTCCCGACGCTCGCCGCCTCCGGCATCGTGTAGACGACCGCGGGGATCACGTCGTGGTTCACATAGCCGACACGGCCCGCCAGGAAATCCGCAACCGCGACGCCTTCGTCTTCCGCCTTGTGCGCAAGCATCGGCCCCGGCGTCACGTCACCAATCGCATAGATGCCGTCTACAGCGGTTTCAAACTTATGGCCGACCTCGATCTGGCCGCGCGCATTCAGCGCCACGCCCGCCTTGTCGAGATCGAGGCCTTCGGTGTTCGGACGGCGACCGATGGAAACGAGCACTGCGTCCGCTTCCAGCGTTTCCGCCGTGCCGCCCGCCGCAGGCTCCACCGTCACCGCGGCTGTGCCCTTGGCGACCTTCACGCCCGTCACCTTGGTGCCCGTGCGGAACTCCATGCCCTGCTTCTTCAGAAGGCGCGCCATGTCCTTGCGCACGTCGCCGTCCATGCCGGGAAGGATCTGATCGAGATATTCCACGACCGTGACCTTGGCGCCGAGGCGCATCCACACCGAGCCGAGCTCGAGACCGATCACGCCCCCGCCGATGACAACCAGGTGCTTCGGCACCTTAGGCAGCGACAGCGCGCCCGTGGAATCGACGACGACCTTCTGGTCGATCTCGACACCCGGCAGCGGCGTCACCGAGGAGCCCGTCGCGATCACGATCGACTTCGCCGTATACGCCGTTCCGCCGACGTCGATGCTGTTCTTGCCCGTGAACCGCGCAAGACCCTTCAGCCACGTCACCTTGTTCTTCTTGAACAGGAAGGCGACGCCGTCGGTCAGCCCCTTCACTGCTGCGAGCTTCTCGTCCAGCATGGCGTTCAGGTTCAGCTTCACGCCCGCGGTTTCAACGCCGAACTTCGCAAGGCTGCCGTCTGCCGCGTGCGCATAGAGTTCCGAGGCGTGGAGGAGCGCCTTCGAGGGAATACAACCGACGTTGAGGCAGGTTCCGCCCAGCGTTTCGCGGCTTTCGACACAGGCCACCTTGAGCCCATTCTGCGCAGCCCGAATGGCGGCGACATAGCCGCCGGGGCCTGCACCGATCACGATCACGTCGAACTCTTCAGCCATCGTCAACCTTGCCTGTTCTATGTGGGAGTCACGGATTCGTGCCGCTCTTACCGCAGTGGGTGGCGATTTAGAAGCGAACATGAAATGATAATGCCTGCGAAACGAATTTCATCGAGTCGCAAGGGGGGTGTTCAGCCGGCGTGACACGTATCGAGTTCATCAATCGCAGTTCGGCCTCGAACGTCGCGAGTCAGGTCAACCTGTTCGCAGCGCCGCTGCTGATTTTCCGCTGGGAAGAGGCCGAATACTGGCAGGCGGAGATCCTTGCCGCGATCGAAAAACGCCGTCGCGCCTCCAAAGGCATGAAGCGCACCAACATCGGCGGCTGGCACTCGAAGCGCGACCTGCCCGGCTGGCAGGACCGCGCGACGCAGATGTTGACGCGCTGGGCAGCCGCGCGTGCCACGGACGCGACAGCGCAGTGGCGGCAGGGTGAACAGCAACCGGCCCCGCAGCAATGGCGCATGGACGGCTGGGCCAACGTCAATCCGCCCGGCGCCTACAACCAGGCACACGATCACGTGATGCTCAACTGGAACTGGTCCGCCTGCTACTACGTATCGGGCGCGCCGTCGGCCGCGGACCAAGGCGGCGCGATCGTCTTCGAAGACCTCTGGAGCGGCGTGCAGACCTTGCAGTCCGCATCGCGGCGCAGCTTCCGCTACGCGCCTTCGGACGGCGAGATGCTGATGTGGCCTTCGTGGGTTTCGCACCGCGTGGAGCCCCAGGAGGGCGACGGCGAGCGCGTTTCGATCGCCATGAACTTCCACAGCCCGTGGCTCGAACGCTCGCGCTACTGGACGCACCGTCCCGGCTTCATGTGGCGCAACATGCCATGGCTGATGCGCCCGCTGGCGCGCCTGCGCGGCAGCTGGGATCAAAGCCCGACAGGCCTTCCGCCGGGCTTCGATATCGATGTGGACGAAGCTTCTTAGACCTTAGAGGTCCAGAACAAGCCGGGTCGGATCTTCCAGCGCTTCCTTGACGCGGACGAGAAAGGTCACCGCCTCGCGGCCATCGATCAGACGGTGATCGTAGCTGAGCGCGAGGTACATCATCGGGCGCACGACGATCTGGCCGTCCCGCACCACCGGACGCTCCTCGATGCGGTGCATCCCGAGCACGCCCGACTGCGGCGGGTTGAGGATCGGCGTCGAGAGCAGCGAGCCGAACACGCCGCCGTTCGAGATCGTGAAGGTACCGCCCTGCAGTTCTTCGATCTTGAGCTGGCCGTCGCGCGCGCGGCGGCCGAAGTCGCCGATCGCCTTCTCGGTCTCCGCGAAGGAAAGCGCATCAGCATTGCGCAGGATCGGCACGACGAGGCCGCCCGGCGAGCTGACCGCGACGCCGATGTCGGCGTAGTTGCGATAGACGATCTCGTCGCCTTCGATCGCGGCATTCACCGAGGGCACGTCCTTCAGCGCAAGGCAACATGCCTTGGTGAAGAAGCTCATGAAGCCGAGGCGGACGCCGTGCTTCTTCTCGAACATGTCCTTGTAGCGGTCGCGCGCTTCCATCACCGCCGTCATGTCGACGTCGTTGAAGGTGGTAAGCATCGCGGCGGTGTTCTGCGCTTCCTTGAGGCGGCGCGCGATTGTCTGGCGCAGGCGCGTCATGCGCACGCGCTCTTCCTGACGCGCGCCTGCGGCAGGCGCAGCGGCGGCGGGCGCCGGGGCTGTCGCGGCGCTGCGCACATCGGCCTTGGTGAGGCGTCCGTCCTTGCCCGTGCCCTGCACGTTCGCGGCATCGACGCCGGTTTCGGCGAGCGCCACGGTGACGGCGGGAGACTGCTTGGCTTCGGCAGGCGCGGGGGCCTTGGCAGGCGCTGCAGCCTTCGGAGCTGCGGCTTTCGCGGGCGCGGCGGCCGCGCCGCCCGCTTCGAGACGCGCGATCACGGCACCGACATTCACGGTATCGCCAACAGCGGCGAGCTGCTCCGAGAGCACGCCCGCGGACGGCGCGGGCACTTCGACGGCGACCTTGTCGGTCTCGAGGCTCACGATCGGCTCATCCGCCTTCACGGCCTCGCCGGGCTTCTTCAGCCATTCGCCGACAGTGGCCTCGGTGATCGATTCACCAAGCGCGGGAATAACGACGTCGATAGCCATGATCTCTCCTCAACCTTCGATATCGTGGCCGAGCGCCTGCGCCACGAGCTTTTTCTGTTCGGCGGCGTGCCGCTTGGCAAGACCGGTCGCGGTCGCGGCGGCGGCGGCGCGGCCCGCGTAAACCGGCTCAGTCTTCACCCCGGCTTCCTTGAGCGCGCACTCCAGATACTGGCGCACGAAGCTCCAGCTACCGGCGTTCTTCGGCTCTTCCTGAGCCCACACGACCGTCTTCAGCTTTTTCATCCGCTTCAGGCGAACCACAAGCGCTTCGAGCGGGAACGGATAAATCTGCTCGATACGAACGATCGAGGTGGACTTGTCGCCCGCCGCATCGCGCGCGTCGGCGAGGTCGTAATAGACCTTGCCCGAGCAGAGCACGAGCCGTTCGATCTTGTCGTCCGCCGGCGGGTTCGTGTCCGACTTGATGCGCATGAAGTGCGAATCGCCGCTGAACTCCTCGATCCGCGACACCGCCGACTTGTGCCGAAGCAGCGACTTCGGCGTCATGATGATGAGCGGCTTCCTGAACGGACGCAGCATCTGGCGTCGCAGAACATGGTAGTAGTTCGCGGGCGTCGTGATGTTGCAAACCTGCATGTTGTCTTCGGCGCAGAGCTGGAGATAGCGCTCCAGACGCGCCGACGAGTGCTCCGGCCCCTGCCCTTCATAGCCGTGCGGCAGCAGCATGACGAGGCCGTTCGCCCGCAGCCACTTGATCTCTCCGCTCGCGATGAACTGGTCGATGATCACCTGCGCGCCGTTCGCGAAATCGCCGAACTGCGCTTCCCACAGCACGAGCGTCTTCGGGTCGGTAAGCGCATAACCGTATTCGAAGCCGAGCACGCCGAACTCGCTGAGCGGCGAGTCGAACACCTTGAAGCGCGGGTCCATGTCCTGCAGCGGGATGTATTTGCTGCCGGTCTTCTGATCGACCCACACGGCATGGCGCTGGCTGAACGTACCGCGCCCGGAATCCTGGCCCGAAAGCCGCACGCCGAAACCGTCCTGCAGCAGCGTGCCGAAAGCGAGTGCTTCAGCGGTTGCCCAGTCGATGCCCTCGCCCGCAGCGATCGTTTCGCCGCGCGCGGCGACGACGCGCTTCAGCGTCGGGTGGATCGAGAACCCTTCGGGAACGGTGGTCAGCACCTTCGTCACCGCATCGATGCGGTCCATCGGCACGCCGGTGTCCGCCGATCGGCGCGCGGTTTCGGGGTCCGCCGGACGGCCGAGCCCTTCCCAGCGCCCCTCGAACCAGTCCGCCTTGTTCGGCTTGTAGCTCGGCGCCGCCTCGAAATCCTTGTCGAGCCGGTCGACATAGGCGTTCGTCGCACCATCCACCCAGGCCTCGTCGATCACGCCCTCGGCGATCAGGCGCTCGGCATAAACGGCGCTGACCTTCGGCTTGCCCTTGATGACCTTGTACATCAGCGGCTGCGTGAAGCCCGGCTCATCGCCCTCGTTGTGGCCGAAGCGGCGATAGCACCACATGTCGATCACGACATCGCGGTTGAACTTCTGGCGAAACTCGGTGGCGACCTTCGTGGCGAAGGTCACGGCTTCGGGATCGTCGCCGTTCACGTGGAAGATCGGCGCCTGCACCATGCGCGCCACGTCCGAAGGATAGGGCGAGGAGCGCGCGAACTGCGGGCTCGTCGTGAAGCCGATCTGGTTGTTGATGATGAAGTGGACGGTGCCGCCGGTGTTGTAGCCGTCGAGCCCCGAGAAGCCGAGACACTCGGCGATGATGCCCTGCCCCGCGAATGCGGCGTCGCCGTGCAGCAGCAGCGGCAGCACCTCGTCGCGCTCCACATCACCGCGCAGCGCCTGCGCCGCACGCACCTTGCCAAGCACGACCGGGTTCACGGCTTCGAGGTGCGAAGGGTTCGGCGTCAGCGACAGATGGACGGGGTGACCGTCGAAATCGCGGTCCGTGGACGTGCCGAGGTGATACTTCACGTCGCCCGATCCGCCGACGTCGTCGGGGTTCGAGGAACCGCCGGCGAACTCGTGGAAGATCGCCTGAAAAGGCTTCTGCATCACGTTCGCGAGCACGTTCAGGCGCCCGCGGTGCGCCATGCCGATCACGATTTCCTTCACGCCGCCGGCGCCCGCGTACTTGATGACGCTTTCGAGCGCAGGCGCCATCGCCTCGCCGCCATCAAGGCCGAAGCGCTTGGTGCCGACGTACTTGCGGCCAAGGAAACTCTCGAACTGTTCGGCTTCGATGATCTTGTTGAGGATCGCCTTCTTGCCCGCATCCGTGAAGTGGATCTCGGCATTCCGGCCTTCGATCCGCTCCTGGATGAAGCGGCGCTCCTCCAGATCGTTGATGTGCATGTATTCGACGCCGACATGCTCGCAGTAATTGTGCTTCAGCACCGCGACGAGCGCCGTGATCGTCGTTTCCTCGAAACCCATCACGCCGCCGAGATACACGCTGCGGTTCAGCGCATCGCCCGTGAAACCATGATATTCGGGGGTCAGCTCCTCGGGGAACGGACGCTCGGCAAGTCCGAGCGGATCGAGCTGCGCCGCAAGGTGCCCGCGCACGCGGTAGGTGCGGATCAGCGTCATCGCGCGGATCGCATCGTCCGCGGCCTGCCGGATCGCTTCGACGGACGGCGCTGCGACAGCCCCGCCCTTCTTCGCCGCCGGTGCTTTCGGCTCCGGCGTCATCTGCATCGGGTCGAGCGCCGCCGTCAGGTCGTCGGTCGTGGTATCCGGCCAGCCCTTGCGCTGCCACGACGGGCCGGAAGCAACGCTTTCCAATCCCGCGAAGTGCCGCTGCCATTCCGGGTCGACCGACGCCGGATTGGCTGAATACTGGCGATAAAGAGATTCAACGAACGAGGCGGAAACGCCTTCGAGAACGGAGGGAGGCTGGCCTTCGAAACCCATGGTTCCTGTCATTCCTGGCGTGCGGAGGGTCCTGCGCGCCTCCCTACGCAGGACCTTCCTAAAAAGCACCTAAAAACTTGACAATTTCGTGATGCCTTAGTGCCCGAGCACCTTCGCGAGCGTGGTGCCGAGTTCGGACGGGCTCGGGGAAACGACGATACCCGCCGATTCCATAGCCTTGATCTTGTCCTCTGCGCCGCCCTTGCCGCCCGAAACGATGGCACCGGCGTGGCCCATGGTGCGTCCCTTCGGGGCGGTGCGGCCCGCGATGAAGCCCACCATCGGCTTCTTGATCGGGTGCGATTTCAGGAACTCGGCCGCGTCTTCTTCGGCCGAGCCGCCGATTTCACCGATCATGATGATGGATTTCGTGTCGGGGTCGTTCAGGAACAAGTCCAGCACGTCGATGAAGTTGGTGCCGTTCACCGGATCGCCGCCGATGCCGACCGCGCTGGTCTGGCCGAGGCCGACCGCCGTCGTCTGGTGCACCGCTTCATACGTGAGCGTGCCGGAGCGGGAGACAACGCCGACAGAACCCTTCTTGAAGATGGAGCCCGGCATGATGCCGATCTTGCACTCGTCCGGCGTCAGCACGCCGGGGCAGTTCGGGCCGATCAGCCGCGACTTGGAGCCCGAGAGAGCGCGCTTCACCGGCACCATGTCGAGCACCGGAATGCCCTCGGTGATGCAGATGATGAGCGGCACTTCCGCCTCGATGGCTTCGAGTATCGAGTCCGCCGCGAACGCCGGCGGCACGTAGACGACGCTGGCGTCCGCCTTCGTCACGTCCATCGCCTCGCGCATCGTGCCGAACACGGGGAGACCGAGATGCTCCTGCCCGCCTTTGCCCGGAACCACGCCGCCGACCATCTTGGTGCCGTAAGCAATCGCGGCTTCAGTGTGGAACGTCGCGGTCGCGCCAGTGAGGCCCTGACACAGAACCTTGGTGTTCTTGTTGATGAGAATGCTCATGGGGTCAGGCCGCCTTCTTCACTTGCGCCACGATCTTCTTCGCCGCGTCGCCGAGGTTGTCGGCGCTGACGATCGGCAGGCCGCTGTCGGCAAGGATCTGCTTGCCGAGTTCGACGTTCGTGCCTTCAAGGCGAACGACGAGCGGAACCGAAAGGTTCACCTCGCGTGCCGCCGCAACGATGCCTTCCGCGATGATGTCGCAGCGCATGATGCCGCCGAAGATGTTGACGAGGATGCCCTCGACCGCCGGGTCGTTGAGGATGATCTTGAACGCCGCCGTCACCTTCTCCTTCGTGGCGCCACCGCCGACGTCGAGGAAGTTGGCGGGCTCGGCGCCGTTCAGCTTGATGATGTCCATCGTCGCCATGGCGAGGCCCGCGCCGTTCACCATGCAGCCGATGTTGCCGTCCAGCTTCACGTAGGCGAGGTCGTACTTCGACGCCTCGATCTCCATCGCGTCCTCTTCGGTGAGGTCGCGGAGTTCGAGGATGTCCGGATGGCGGAACAGCGCGTTGCCGTCGAAGCCCATCTTGGCATCGAGCACGAGCAGCTTGCCGTCCGTCGTCTCGACGAGCGGGTTGATCTCGAGCAGCGAGGCATCGGTGGTCTTGAACGCCGTGTAGAGCTGCTGCGCGAGCTTCGCCGCCTGCTTGGCGAGATCGCCCTCCAGCTTCAGCGCCGCCGCGACGCCGCGGCCGTGGTGGGGCATGAAGCCCGAGGCCGGATCGATACGGATGGTGTGGATCTTCTCGGGCGTGTGCTCGGCGACTTCCTCGATGTCCATGCCGCCTTCGGTGGAGACCACGAAGGCGACGCGGCCGACGGCGCGGTCCACGAGCAGCGAGAGGTAGTATTCCTTGGCGATCGGCGCGCCCGCTTCGATATAGAGGCGGTTCACCTGCTTGCCGGCATCGCCTGTCTGGTGCGTCACGAGCACGCGACCAAGCATTTCGGCGGCGTTCGACTTCACCTCTTCGACCGACTTCACGACACGCACGCCGCCCTTGGCGTCCGCGCCGAGGCCGTTGAAGCGGCCCTTGCCGCGCCCACCGGCGTGGATCTGGGACTTCACGACATAGACGGGTCCGGGAAGCTGCTTCGCCGCCGCCTCGGCCTCATCAGCCGTGAACGCCGGGAAACCGGCCGAGATCGGCGCGCCGAACTTCGCCAGCAGCTGCTTGGCTTGATACTCGTGGATGTTCATCAGCGATCCTTATTTCAGCGAGCTGTCGAGGTTGCGGCAGGCGTCCATCAGTTCCTTCACCGCGTTCACCGACACGTCGAAGTTGGCCTTGGCCTCGCCCTTCAGCTCGATCTCCACGATCTTCTCGACGCCGTTCGCGCCGATGACGATCGGCACGCCGACATACAGGTCCTTGATGCCGTATTCGCCCGAAAGGAACGCCGCACACGGCAGCAGGCGCCGCTTGTCCTTGAGGTAGGAGTCGGCCATCGCGATCGCCGAGGAGGCCGGCGCGTAGTAGGCCGAGCCGTTGCCGAGCAGGCCGACGATCTCGCCGCCGCCCGAGCGCGTGCGCGCCACGATCGCGTCGATCTTCTCCTGCGTCGACCAACCCATCTTGATGAGGTCCGGCACCGGAATGCCCGCGACGGTCGAATATTCGACCACCGGCACCATCGTGTCGCCGTGGCCGCCGAGCACGAAGGCGGTGACATCCTCGACCGACACGTTGAACTCCTCGGCGAGGAAGTGGCGGAAGCGCGCCGAGTCGAGCACGCCGGCCATGCCGACGACCTTGTTCGCGGGGAGGCCCGAGAACTCGCGCAGCGCCCAGACCATCGCGTCGAGCGGGTTGGTGATGCAGATCACGAAGGCGTTCGGCGCGTGCGCCTTGATGCCCTCGCCCACAGCCTTCATGACCTTGAGGTTGATGCCGAGCAGGTCGTCGCGGCTCATGCCGGGCTTGCGCGGCACGCCGGCGGTGACGATGCAGACGTCCGCGCCCGCGATGTCGGCGTAGTCGCTGGTGCCCTTCAGGCGCGCGTCGAAGCCTTCAACCGGAGCCGACTGCGCGAGGTCGAGCGCCTTGCCCTTGGGCATACCGTCCGCGATGTCGAACAGGACAACGTCGCCCAGTTCCTTCATTCCGACGAGATGTGCGAGGGTGCCGCCGATCATCCCGGCGCCGATCAGAGCAATTTTATTGCGTGCCATGGGTCTCTCTCACTGAGGGCAATGCGTGGAACGCCGGCCGGACGACCGGCGAAAACGCGATCCCGATAGCCCCTGATTCGCGGCGCTGCAACCGTTCGTAAAAATCCGCACAGTGCAAAATTCTCATCACTGTGTGCGACGCAGCAAATCAGCCGGGCTTCAGGCGGTCCTTACGCCGTGCCCTTCGGCCATATAGTCGGCGGACTGCATCTCCATCAGGCGGGAGACCGTGCGCTCGAACTCGAAAGCATAATCGCCGGCCGGATAGAGATCTCCGGGGAGCGCATCGGCGCCCATCAGCAGCTTGACGCGGTATTCGTAAAGCGCGTCGATCAGCGCCACGAAGCGTGTCGCCTCGTTGCGCTTCTCCGGCCCCATCTTCGGCACGCCGACGATGATGACGGTGTGATAACGCTGCGCGACCGCAAGATAGTCCGCCGCCCCCCGCGCCTCTCCGCACAGCCGCTTGAACGAGAAGACGGCGACGCCCTTCAGCGACTTCGGCACATGGAGCGTACGCCCGCCGCCCACGTCGATCGTCTCGGTGGGCACATGCGCGCGATCTTCC
The DNA here is from genome assembly GCF_041916975.1 of Sphingosinicella sp. Taxonomy (NCBI): domain Bacteria; kingdom Pseudomonadati; phylum Pseudomonadota; class Alphaproteobacteria; order Sphingomonadales; family Sphingosinicellaceae; genus Sphingosinicella; species Sphingosinicella sp. The sequence goes on along the minus strand of NZ_JAYRYK010000001.1, from coordinate 3,976,581 downwards.
GGCGGGTAATCGGTGAGACGAAAGAAGGCTTCGGAGAGCGCGGCGGTCGCCTCTGGCCCGTTCGGCACGTAGTAAGTCGGCATCCCCGCCAGCCGGTCGAGCCGATAGTCGGTCGGGCCATTGAGGCTCACGACATCCAGTTCCTGCTCGATCAGATCGATAAACGGCAAGAACAGATCGCGGCTGAGGCCGTTCTTGTAGAGGTCGCGCGGCGGGCGGTTCGAGGTCGCGACCACGGTGACGCCGTGCCCGAGGATCGCCGTGAACAGGCGCGAGAGGATCATGGCGTCGGCGACGTTCGTCACCTGAAGCTCGTCGAAGGCGAGCAGGCGCACGCCCTTCGCGATATCCTCGGCGACGCGCAGGATCGGGTCGTCGACGTTCTGTTCCCGCCATTTGTGCAGCGCGGCGTGGACCTCCAGCATGAAGGCATGGAAATGCACGCGACGCTTGGGGATGGCGGGCGCGGCCTCGTAGAAGAGGTCCATCAGCATCGATTTGCCGCGGCCGACCGCACCCCACATGTAGATGCCGCGCGGGCGCACGCTCTCCGCCTTGCCGAACAGGCGGGAGAGCAGGCCGTTCTTCGGCGGGCCCGTGCGCAGTTCCGCTTCGAGCTTCTGGAGCCGCGCCGCGGCGGCGGCCTGATCGGGATCAGCCTTCAGTTCATTCGCCGCAATCAGCGCGCGGTACGCCTCGACAACGCTCAACGCGGCGCGACCTTCCTCAGCACGCCGGAAAACGAGGCGATCGGCCCGTCCTGCGTCACGAGACCGCGCAGGAAGATGAGCTTGCCGGTTTCGCGGGTGATCTCGCCGGTCGCGTAGATATCCTTGCCCGGCACACCGGCGCCAAGGAACTCCGTGTTCAGCGTCAGCGTCACCGCCCGGTGCGCGGTGAGCGCGGGCGCGGCGATGGCGAACAGCGCCATATCGATGAACGTCGTCACATAGCCGCCGTGCAGACGGCCCTGGTTGTTGCGATGCTTCGTCTCCGTGGGAGAGCGGCACTCGACGCCGCCGTCCGCGCCGGCACGGAAATAGACCGGCCCGACCAGGCTCTGGAAACTGTCCTCGTCAAGCTGACTCCAGCGGCGCCAACCTTTGAGCGGCCCGTCCGCAATCTCTATGGTCGGCATCGCGCGGCGGTCAGGCCTTTCGCGGCCGGGCGGGCCTGGTGAGCTTGCGTTCGATCGCCGTCACCAGCTTCGAAAACTCCTTGGTTTCCACGGCATCGGGCGCGATCTCGGCGAGCGGCAGGCAATAGACCGCCATCTCCTCGACCTTGCTCGAATAGGGGATCGCGTGAACGTCGGGGCAAGCCTCCAGCGTCTCACGATGCAGCGCACGTCGCTTGTCCACCATCGTGAACACCGGGATCACCGGCGGCTCGCCCTTGTGGTGCCGCGTCAGATGCTCGGCGAGTTGCTCGTTGGTGCGTGCCGAGAGCGGCGACATCGTCATCGGCTCGACGATGAGGTCCGCCGCACGGAAGATCTGGTCGGCGAGCAGGCCGAAGCCCGGCGGGCAATCGAGCACGACGCGGTCGTACTCGCTGGCGACAGCCGCAAGCCGCTTCGCCAGCAGCTTCGCGCGCTGCGATTCGACAAGCTGGACATCGAGCTTGCGCAGCGATTCGTCCGCCGCGAGCACATCGAGACCCGGCCACTTGCTCGGCACGATATAGGCCTCGATATCGCCGCCACCGCTTCCGGCGAACAGCTTGCGGGCCTTCTTGCTGGGTTCGACCTGCAACAGGTCCGATGCCGCGCCCTGCGCATCGAGATCCCACAGCAGCGTGCGCCGCTTGGCCTGCGTTGCAAGGAGATGCGCGAGATTGACAGCCACGGACGTCTTGCCGACGCCGCCCTTCAGGCTGAAGACTGCGATGACTTTCATGCCGCTCCGCCGTTGACGTCCTGTTTTTCCATGCCACTCATGTGGCATTTCTAAGCCACGTAGCCAACAGGGGAATCGCCGCCGATGACATTGCAATCCGGGCTCGACCGTCGCAGCCTCCTCGGCGGAATCGCCGCTTTCGGCGGTCTTGCGCTGCTTCCGGCCTGCGCCGCGACGTCCCGAACCGCTGCCCCCGCCGCCGCGCCCGTCCGCAACTGGGCGGCGCTGAAGGCGCTTGCCGAGCGCTATGTGGCGGAGCGCAAGGTGGCGGGCATGATCATCGGCGTGGCGAGTGGCGACGCCCCCGCTTTCTATACCGGCGCGGGAACGCTCGGCTTGCAGCGCGAAACGCCGGTCGACGCGAAAAGCATCTGGCGCATCTATTCGATGACAAAGCCGATCACGGGCGTGCTCGCCGCGCAGATGATCAGCGAAGGCGCGCTCGGCCTCGATCAGCCGATCGCCGACATCCTCCCCGCGTTCAAGGCGATGAAGGTCGCCATCGATCCGGCGACCAGCCTCGAAGCCCGCCCCGCGAGCGGGCCGATCACGGTGCGCCACCTGCTCACGCACACCGCCGGGTTCACCTACCACTTCATGCCCAGCGCCGTCGGCAAGGCGTATCGCCGCTTCGGCCTGATGCCCGGTATGCGCACGGTCGGGCGCGAGCCGGGCGACGGCGAATCGCCGAGCAACCTGCAGGCCTTCGCGAACGCCGTCGCCGAGCTTCCCCTCGTCGCCGATCCCGGCACGGCGTGGAATTACAGCATTTCGCTCGATGTGCTCGGCGCCGTCATCGAAAAGGTCGCGCGCAAACCGTTCGAAACCGTGCTCCAGGAACGGCTGCTGACGCCGCTCGCCATGCACGACACCGGCTTCTCCGTCCCCGCCGCATCAATGGACCGGCTCGCCACCAACTATCTGCTCCACAGCAACAACCTCGTGCCCGTCGATGCCCCGCCGAAGACCGAGTATGCCGTCCCCGCCAGCTACCCGGCGGGCGGCGGCGGGCTCGTGTCGACGGCGGACGACTACATGCGCTTCATGCGGATGGTCGCGAACGGCGGCCACCATGGCAGCGCGCAGATCATCTCGCCCGAAGCCGCGAAGCTCGCGGTCTCGAACCTGCTCCCCAGAGGCGTCTTCTATGAAGGCAATCAGGGCTACGGCGCAGGCGGGCGCGTCGTCACCACCGCCGGCCCGGGCCTCATCCCCGGCAGCTATGGCTGGGGCGGCGCAGCAGGCACGCTCGCCTCGGCGCTCCCGGCGCAGAAGCTCAGCGTCGTGCTGATGACGCAGTACATGCCGCAGCAGGCCTATCCGCTCCCTGAAGACCTCGGGAAAGCGCTCGCCGCAGACCTAGCGTGAACGCGCCTGCGGGTATGTCCCGAGCATCCGCACCCACTTGGTGTGGTACTTCAGCTCGTCGAGCGCGCGTTCGACATTGGGGTCGTCGGGGCGCCCCTCGATGTCCACGTAGAACTCCGCGGCCTGGAACTGGCCGTCGCGCATGTAGCTTTCGAGCTTGGTGAGGTTGACACCGTTGGTGGCGAAGCCGCCGAGCGCCTTGTAGAGCGCGGCGGGCACCGAGCGCACTTCGAACAGCAGCGAGGTCATGGCCGGAAGTCCCGCCTCCGGCATCAACGGCTCCCGGGCCAGCGAAACGAAGCGCGTGGTGTTGTGCGCCTCGTCCTCGATCCCTTCGGCGAGCGGCGTAAGGCCGTAAAGCTGCCCGGCGAGCTGCGAGGCGACCGCTGCCACCGCCTTGTCCCCATCATCCGCGACCTTCGCGGCCGAGGCAGCCGTGTCGAACGACGCCACCGGACTGATGCCCCATTCGCGAAGGCGTTTGCGGCACTGGCCGAGCGCCTGCGGGTGGCTGATCGCGACCTTTACGTCCGAAAGCGCGGCGCCCGGCACGGCGAGCAGCGAGTGACGGACGCGCACGAAATGCTCGGCCACGATCCACAGCCCCGACTCCGGCAGCAGGAAGTGAATGTCGGCGACGCGGCCGTGCAGCGAGTTCTCGATCGGGATGATCGCCCGCCCCGCACGCCCCTCGCGCACCGCATCGATAGCGTCGGAGAAGGAAAGACACGGCAGTGTCGGCGCACCCTGCCCCATCTCTCGCGCGGCCTGATGCGAATAGGCGCCGGGCGCGCCCTGAAAGGCAACGGCGGTTTCCGGCGTTTTTTCAGCGGCTTGCGCAAGCTCTTCAACGAGCCGCGCGGCGGATTCGGGATAGTTCTGCATCGCCGCGCTCTTTGCGGCGCGGGGGCTTCCCACGTCAAGCGCAGCCTGCGGCGATCTGGAGCTTGGCAATCCCGACTCCTGAAACTATGTTCCGCGCGATTTTGAACCGGGGGGCTTCAGAGAAAGGCCCCGCTCTTCGGAGGGCGCAGTGGACAGTTACGAATGGAACAAGATTATCGGCTGGGTGCTCGCGGCCGCGATTGCGGTGCTTGGCCTGTCGATCCTCACGGGATTCGTCTACGCGCCTGGCCACTCCGAAACGAAGGGCTATGTCGTCGAAGGCGTCGAGGTCGAGGCTGACGCCGGCGCCGGTGCTGCCGAAGCCGTGCAGCCGATCGCCGCGTTCCTCGCCACCGCCAACCCGGCGAAGGGTGAAGCGCAGTTCAAGAAGTGCGCTGCCTGCCACACGGTCAACAAGGGCGGCGCCAACGGCCAGGGTCCGAACCTTTATGGCATTCTCGGCGCCAAGGTCGCGCACCTCGCGGGCTTCGCCTATTCGGACGCCGTGAAGAGCCACGGCGGCAACTGGGGCTGGGACGAACTCAGCCACTGGGTCGAATCGCCCCGCAAGTACATCGCCGGCAACAAGATGAGCTTCGCGGGCATTTCGAAGCCGCAGGATCGCGCCGATCTGCTTGTCTATCTCAATTCGCAGAGCGACAGCCCGCTGCCGCTGCCGGCCGCGCCGGCGGTTGCCGAAGCGCCCGCCGCTGCGGCCCCGGCCGACGCTGCTGCCGCTGAAGCTGCGCCCGCTGCCGCTGCTCCGGCGGAAGCCGCACCCGCGGAAGCGACGCACTAAGTCCGAATGAATGCTGGGCGCTGGCCATAGGTGAGCCAGCGCCACAGCCATTCGAGCGGCCCCATTCTGAAGCGGCCGAGCCACCACGTGGCGAACGCGGTCAAAACGACCGCAATACCAAGCGCGATCAGCCAGCTCTGCGCGATCGAGACTTTCCCGTGCAGCCCGAGTGCGAAGCCGGGGAAAAGCAGCCACTGTCCGATCAGTGTCTCGCCGATATAGGTGGTGAACGCCATCCGCCCCGGCGCCGCGAAGATCCCGAGCACACGCCGGCCACCCCCGGTCTGCAAAGCCGCAAGCACGAGGCCCGTGTGCCCCAGCGTCGTGGCCAGCCGCCCGATCTGGTAGGTGACCTCCGAAATCGGAATCGGCACCATGAAACCGGCGGCGATCGCCTGCTCCGCTTCGATGAAATTGATGGGAACACCGATCGCGTAGCCGGCAAGCGCGACCTTGAAATAGGTTTCGCGCGGTAACCCGCCGCCAAGAAAACCGGCCTTGAACAGCCCGGCACCCACCAGCATCATCGCCACCGCATCGAGCGACCACCAGCTGATCGCGGCAAGGCTGTTCCATTCACTGGCGATCGTCGCCTTGTAGGCGATGTTGTCGGCAAGGCTGCCCTGCCGCGCCGCACGCGAGTGTGCATCGGCCTCAAGGTCGGGCTGGATGGCGGCGAGATAGTCCTGCCACGCAACGATGCGCTCGTCCTCGTCGCCCGCCCCTGCGGCGATCGCGGCCTCCGCGTGTTCGCGCGTGTTCATCCCTTCGACGACCGCCGCAGCGCCGATGGCGGTAAGAACCGCGATGCCGCCGAACCCAAGGCCGATGAGCGCACGCGCCGGAAGGTCGCGAAACGGGAACAGGAACAGCCCGGCAATACCGTAGATGAGCAGGATGTCGCCCGGCCACATCAGCAGGTAGCCGTGGATGAGGCCGAACACGATAAGCGCGGCCATGCGCCGATAGTAGATCGATAGCGCCGAGCGAGCGCCGGTCGGGCGGGTAGCGAGAATCACGAACCCCGCGCCGAACAGCAGCGAAAGCAGCCCGCGCATCGTGCCTTCCACGAAGAGCTGCTGCACCCACCAGACGACGCGGTCGGAAAGCGCCCACCCGGAAATGCGGGGATCGGAGCCGATGCCGGGCACGCTGCCCATCGCCCAGATGTTGAGCAGCATGATACCGAGAATGGCGATACCGCGCAGGACATCGAGCGCCTCGATGCGTGTCGCGCTGTCCCGCGCTTCGCCCATCCCCCTCCCCGGTTCGGGCGCTGTCGTTCAACGCCGCCCTAGCAGGGGCCACCCATAGCAGAAATCTCGTAGAAGCCCGCCACGATTTCCCAAGCCTCTTCGGCCGTCTCCACGAAGTGGAACAGCGAAAGGTCATCGCGCGAAATCGTGCCCTCCTCGGCAAGCGCTTCGAAGTTGATAATCCGTTCCCAGAATTCGCGCCCGAACAGCAGCACGGGGAACGGCTTCACCTTGCGTGTCTGAATGAGCGTGAGCGTCTCGAACAGTTCATCTAACGTGCCGAAGCCACCGGGGAACGCCGCCACGGCTTTCGCGCGCATCAGGAAGTGCATCTTCCGCAGCGCGAAGTAGTGAAACTGGAAAGAAAGCGCCGGGGTCACGTACGGATTCGGCAGTTGCTCATGCTCGAGGACGATATTGAGCGCGACCGATTCCGCGCCGGCGTCATGCGCGCCCTTGTTCGCGGCCTCCATGATCGACGGTCCCCCGCCGGAACACACCACGAAATGCCGCTCACCGTCCTCGCGCGGCAGCGAGGAGACGAGATAGGCGAGTTTGTAGGCCTCCGTGTAGTATTTCGCCTTGGCGCGCATCCTTTCGGCTACCTTGCGTTCCCAGTCCGTACGGGCCGCAGCAACAAGCGCCTCTGCCATTTCGGGCGACGGTATGCGCGCAGAGCCGTAAAGCACGAACGTAGAGGCGATGCCGTGTTCTTTCAGCAGCATCTCCGGCTTCAGCAGCTCAAGCTGAAAACGAACGGGGCGCAGCTCCTCGCGCAGAAGAAAATCCGGATCCTGAAACGCCAGCCGATAGCTCGGGTGCTCCGTTTGCGGGATCGGTGTGGTCTTGGCGGCGGCGGCCGCATCCTCTTCGGCCGAGGGGAACGTGCGGTGCGCTACTGTGGTTTTATCGTCCATGTGGGCGTCTCTAACGCCCAAAGCGCCGCACGTCAGCGGCAATATGGCCCGCGTCCCATGTCGAGATGCAGGTGATCCTGATGAAAGGCGTCCCCATCCGGGCCGATCACGATGTTGAAGCGTGCGCAGCCGGCGCGGTGCGCGGCGCGCAGGAACCCCTGCTCGTCGCCCGGCCCACGCCATCCGGATTTCACCGCCACCGTGCGGCCGTTCGCCAGCGTGAAGCTCGCGACATCGACCGCGTTCGCACGCGCATGTTCGGAAAGCCGCGCGCCCGGCTGGCTGTTGCGCGTGCGGCAAGCATAGGTGCCGTAGCTCTGGATGCGGACGACATCCGCCCCGAAATGATCGCGCGCCGCCGGGCGCACGCCTTCATGCACCCACCGGTAGAGCGATTCGGCGACGGGACACGAAACCGCCTTCAGCCCGGCCACAGGCACGCCGATGTCGAGCAGCAGCACCGCGTTCTCGTATCCGCACTGGCCTTCGACATGCGGATCGAGCTTGCGATACTTCAACCCCTGGATGCGATCGAGCCGCGCGAAGCAGGCCGCTGCGTCTTCCGGCGGGCGCGATTCCGGCGGGCGCCCCGAAACCGGCGGCGCACCGCCCGAGCAAGCCGCAACGGCAACAAGCGACAAGGCGGAAAGAAAGCGACCCCACATGCCTTTCTTTTAGCGCGGCAGCCATCCCCTGCAACCGACCCCGCCCTTTTCGGCCCATCGCTTTTTGACGCGCGTGTTAACCTTGCTTCAATCCGCATCGGGAAACCTCCCACGAACCGCTCCTGAGAGAGCTAAGTAAGAGTTGCGGGGTACGGGTAGCGTATGAAACGGGTGTTCTTCCCGCGAGCAGAGACCGTGCTCGACGGAATCTATGTGGAGTTGGTGCGCAGCCTTTACGCTGCGTTCATCCCCTCGCTGATCATGAGCGTCGGCTTCATCGCGGGCGGTTGCCTGGCGGTTCGCGAAACCGGCGACATGACGCTCGCAATCATCGTCGCCTTGGGGACGCTCACGAGCCTCATCCGGCTCGCAGTCGCCTTTGGCGGCCGCAAGGAAGCGTTCGATACAGGGCTCGGCCTCGCGCGTGCCCAGCGTCTGGAACAGTATTTCGCGGTCGCTTACCTCGCCTTCGCAGCGTGTCTCGGCGCGTATGGCGTGCGCATCTTCACGCTGCCGGCGCCTGAAGCACACCTGTTCACCGTTACGATGCTCGTTGGCTACGGTGCCGGAGTTTCCGCCGGAATGGCGCTGCGGCCACGCCTTGCGATCGCCAGCATGGCCTTCGGCATCGTACCGGGCGTCACGGCGGCCTTCATGGTGCCGAACGAGAGCTACTGGGCCACCGCCGCGATGATGACCGCGCTGCTCGCCGGCGGCATCCGCAGCCTGCTCGATCGCTACCGCTTCACGGTGCGGGAGATCAGCCGGCGCATTACCTTCGGCAATCTCGCGCGCACAGACGGCCTCACCGACCTGCCAAATCGCCTCGCGCTTCGTGAATGGTTCGAGGAGCATGTCACGCTCAATTCGCGCGCCGGGCTCGTCGCGGTGCACTGCCTGGATCTCGACGGCTTCAAGACCGTCAACGACGAGCACGGCCACCCGGTGGGCGACGCGCTGCTCGCGGCGGTCGGCAAGAGGCTCGCCTACATCATTCGCGACACGGACATGGCGGCGCGGCTCGGCGGCGACGAGTTTGCGGTCGTTCAATGCGGTATGAGACACCCGGAGGAGGCCGCCGTGCTCGCGCGGCGCATCGAGGCGGCGATCCGCCAGCCGTTCCGGCTCGGCGGACGGGTCGCGAAAATCTCAACCTGCATCGGCTACGCCGTTTCAGACGACCGCGCCGAAGATCTCGAACCCCTCATCAGCCGCGCCGACGAAGCCCTTTACATCGCCAAAAGGCGCGGCGTCGGCATCGCCGCACACACCACCGAGGAAATAGCTGTCCCTGCCGCCGCCTAGCGGAAGCGCAGATTCTCGCGCGAGAGATCGGCAAGCGTACGCGCGCCCATCAGCTTCATGTCGCGTTCGATCTCGCCGCGCAGCTTGGCGAGGATGCGTTCCACGCCCGGCTGCCCCGCCGCCGCGAGCGCATAGAGGTAGAGCCGCCCACCCGAAACCGCGCGCGCACCCATCGAAAGCGCCTTCAACACATGCGTGCCGCGCCGCACGCCGCCGTCGAGGATGATCTCCAGCCGGTCGCCGACGGCGTCCACGATCTCCGCGAGCTGATCGAACGGCGCGCGCGACCCGTCGAGCTGACGCCCGCCGTGGTTCGAAATCATGATCGCGCTCGCACCGATATCGATCGCCCGGCGCGCACACTCCACGGACATCACGCCCTTCAGGCAGAACGGCCCGCCCCATTCGGCGCGGATCGCCTCGGCGGCTTTCCAGTCCATCGTCTGGTCGAGCAGCGAGGTGAAATATTCGCTCACCGTCACCGCTGTGTTGCTGCCCTGCTTGATGTGATCTTTGAGGTTCGAAAGCTCGAATCGCTCCCGCAGCAGGTAATTCAGCGTCCACGACGGGTGCGTGGCGAAGCTGAACATGCTGGCAAGCGTCAGCTTCGGCGGCGAGGTGAAGCCGGTACGGAAATCGCGCTCGCGGTTGCCCCCCACGATCGTGTCCACGGTGAGCGCCAGCGCATCGAAACCGGCGGCCTTCGCCGCCTGGATCATGGCGCTATTGAGCCCCTTGTCCTTGTGATAATAGAACTGGAACAGCTTCGGCGTGGAAATCGTGCGCCCGATCTCCTCGAGGCTCACGGTCGCAAGACTGGAAACCCCGCAGAACGTGCCGAACTTTTCTGCCGCCCGCGCTACGGCGCGTTCGCCGTCGTGGTGGAACAGGCGCTGAAGGGCTGTCGGCGAGAGGAATAGCGGCATCTCGATGCGCTTGCCGAACAGCGTGGTGGACATGTCCACCGTTTCCACGCCCGCAAGAACGCGCGGCACCAGGTCGCAGTCAGTGAACGCGGCCGTGCTCCGCGCCAGCGTAATCTCGTCGTCCGCGGCGCCGTCGATGTAGTGGAACACGGGCGCAGGCAGGCGCTTTTTCGCAAGTTTGCGGAAATCTGCGATGTTGTGACAATCACTGAGACGCATGGCGAACTCCCCCGACCTTTTCGCCCCGCCTGTAGCACCCGTATCGCTTGCCACAAAATGGCCATTTGACTCTTCGCCGCGCATCTCTATGAGCGGCGGCGGGCCACGCCGTCCCAACGCGGCGCGCGCTCTCTGTAAGGAGAGATTATGACTGACGTTACGAAACCGGGCACCCTGCCCGCTCGCCCCCAGTTTTCTTCCGGCCCCTGCGCCAAGCGCCCCGGCTGGGATCCCCTGAAATTCAATCTCGACGTGCTCGGCCGCTCGCATCGCGCCAAGCTCGGCAAGGCGCGCCTGAAGCTCGCCATCGACCTCACCCGCAAGGTGCTGGGCGTGCCGGACGATTACCGCATCGGTATCGTCGCCGCCTCGGACACCGGCGCGGTGGAAATGGCGATGTGGTCGATGCTGGGCACCCGCCCCGTCACGACGATTGCCTGGGAGAGCTTCGGTGAAGGTTGGGTCACCGATGTCGCCAAGCAGCTGAAACTGAACCCCACGGTGCTGAAAGCGCCCTACGGCGAGCTTCCTGATCTCGGCACCGTTGATTTCGCCAGCGACGTGATCTTCACATGGAACGGCACCACCTCGGGCGTCCGCGCGCCGAACGGCGACTGGATCCCGGCGGATCGCGAAGGCCTTACCTTCGCCGACGCGACCTCCGGCGCGTTCGCGCAGGATCTGCCGTGGGACAAGCTCGATGTCACCACCTTCTCGTGGCAGAAGGTGCTGGGCGGCGAAGGCGGGCACGGCGTGCTCATCCTCTCCCCACGCGCGGTGGAACGGCTTGAAACCTACACGCCCGCATGGCCGCTGCCGAAGATCTTCCGCATGACCAAAGGCGGCAAGCTGATCGAAGGCATCTTCGTCGGCGAGACGATCAACACGCCCTCGATGCTGTGCGTCGAGGATTATATCGACGCGCTCGAATGGGCGGACGGGCTCGGCGGCTGGAAAGCCCTCGCCGCCCGTGCGGATGCCAATGCGGCCGCGCTCAATGCATGGGTCGAAAAGACGCCGTGGATCGAGAACCTCGCGGTCGACCCCGCGACGCGCTCGAACACCAGCGTCTGCCTGAAGATCACGGACCCGCGCGCCGACGCGGAAACGCCGAAGAAGATCGCCTCGCTCCTCGAAAAGGAAAACGCGGCGCTCGACATCAACGGCTACCGCGACGCGCCCGCAGGCCTCCGCATCTGGTGCGGCGCCACGGTCGAAACCGCCGACATCGAGGCGCTGACGCCCTGGCTCGACTGGGCCTTCGAAACCGTCATCTCCCAATAATCGTCTCCGGCTTTCCCGCCGATCCATTGACGTTGAATTGAAAGGCACTTCCATGCCCAAGGTTCTGATTTCCGATAAAATGTCCCCGAAGGCCGCAGCAATCTTCAAGGAGCGCGGCGTTGATTTCGACGAGAAGCCCGGCCTCACCAAGGACGAGCTTAAGGCAATCATCGGCCAGTACGATGCGCTCGCAATCCGTTCGGCCACAAAGGTTACGGCCGACATTCTCGAAGCCGCGACCAACCTGAAAGTCGTCGCCCGCGCCGGTATCGGCGTCGACAATGTCGACATTCCGGCTGCGTCCGCAAAGGGCGTGATCGTGATGAACACGCCGTTTGGCAACTCGATCACCACGGCCGAGCACGCCATCGCGCTGATGTTCGCGCTCGCCCGTCAGCTCCCGGAGGCGGACGCCTCCACGCAGGCCGGCAAGTGGGAAAAGAACCGCTTCATGGGCGTCGAGGTCACGGGCAAGACGCTCGGCCTGATCGGCGCAGGCAATATCGGCTCGATCGTCGCCGACCGCGCGCTCGGGCTCAAGATGAAGGTTGTGGCGTTCGATCCGTTCCTGACGCCGGAGCGCGCCGAGGACATCGGCATCGAAAAGGTGGAGCTCGACCAGCTTCTCGCCCGCGCAGACTTCATCACGCTGCACACGCCGCTCACCGATTCGACGCGCAACATCCTCAGCCGTGAAAACCTCCTCAAGACGAAGAAGGGCGTGCGCATCATCAACTGCGCGCGCGGCGGCCTCATCGACGAGGCGGCGCTGAAGGAACTGCTCGATTCGGGCCATATTGCAGGCGCCGCGCTCGACGTGTTCGTCACCGAGCCCGCGCATGAAAGCCCGCTGTTCGGCACGCCCGGCTTCATCTCGACACCGCACCTCGGCGCGTCCACGGACGAGGCGCAGGTGAACGTCGCCATCCAAGTCGCCGAGCAGATCTCGGACTTCCTGCTGTCGGGTGCCATCACCAACGCACTCAACGTGCCTTCGCTCTCCGCGGAAGAAGCGCCGAAGGTCCGCCCCTATATCGAGCTTGCCGAAAAGCTCGGGCTCCTTGCGGGCCAGCTCGCCAAGGGCGCGGTTAGCCACGTGACCGTGGAGGTCGAGGGCGCGGCATCCGAACTCAACATCAAGCCGATCACGTCGGCGGTCGTCACCGGCCTGATGCGGCCGATTTCGGACACCGTGAACATGGTTAACGCTGTTCACATCGCCCGCGAGCGCGACATCGGAATCGCGGAAGTCCGCCACGAACGCGAGACCGACTACCACACGCTGCTGCGTGTGACGGTGAAGACCGAGGAAGGCGAGCGCTCGGTCGCGGGTACGCTTTTCGGTATGAAGCACCCGCGCCTCGTCGAGCTGTTCGGCATCAAGGTCGAGGCCGATCTCGACGGCTCGATGCTGTTCATCGCGAACGAAGACAAGCCGGGCTTCATCGGCAAGGTCGGCAGCGCGCTCGGAGAAGCGGGCGTCAACATCGGCACCTTCCACCTCGGCCGCCGCGGTCAGGGCGGCGAGGCGATCCTGCTGCTATCGGTCGACGGCGACATCGCCGATCCGCTGCTGTGGACGCTCTGCAAGCTCGATGGCGTGAAGGACGTGAAGGCCCTTCGCTTCTAGACCGCGATCGGTTCAGGCTGAATCAGCCTGAACCGTGAATCGCTGTCCAAGCTAATGATTAGAGACTGATTCACGTTTGAGATGGAAGCGCGTCGCGCTTCCATCTCAAACGATCAGGCTCTAAGTAACGTTATGCGCGGCCTGAACCTTGTTTCGGGCCGCGCACGCCGCTAGAGCCGGGCCACCATGACCGATCCGATCTCCAAGGGCCTGCTCCCCGAAGGCTTCCGCGACCGCCTGCCGCCGCAGGCCGAGGCGGCCGCCGACCTGCTCCGCACCCTGCTGGATCAGGTTTCGGCGCATGGCTACGAGCGCGTCTCGCCGCCGCTCGTGGAGTTCGAGGACAGCCTCGTCACGCGCCTCTCCTCCGCGCGCCCGCAGGATCTGCTCCGTTTCGTCGATCCGCTGTCGCAGCGCACGCTGGCGCTCCGTCCCGATATCACCGCGCAGGTCGGCCGCATCGCCGCCACGCGCATGGCGCACATCGCGCGCCCGCTGCGCCTCGCCTACGGCGGCCCCGTGCTCCGCGTACGCCCGGCACAGGTCGGCCCGCAGCGCGAGGCGATGCAGATGGGCGCCGAGCTGATCGGCTCCGATCACGTCGATGCCGTCGTCGAACTCCTCGGCATCGCGCTCGAAGCCTTGTCTGCGGCAGGCCTCACCGACATGTCGGTGGACCTCACCCTCCCCGATCTCGTCGGCACGCTCGCCGCCGGCCCGTGGCCCGTCACCGAGCCGCTCGCCGACGTGCAAACCGCGCTCGACGGCAAGGATGCCGCCGCGCTGCAGGCACTCGGCGCCGCGCAGTACAGCACGCTCATCGAAGCCGCCGGCCCCGCCGATACCGCGCTCGCACGCCTCAAGGCGCTCGACGCCGCAGGCGCGCTCGACACGCGCATCGCGGGCCTCGAACGGCTGGTGGCAACCGCTGCCCCGCACGCCGCCGTCACCATCGATCCCACCGAGCGTCACGGCTTCGAATACCAGACGTGGATCGGCTTCTCCGTGTTCGCTGCGGGCGTACGCGGCGAGGTCGGCCGCGGCGGCACCTATCTCGTGCGCCATCCGGGCGGCGGCGAGGAAACGGCGGTGGGCTTCTCGCTCTACGTCGACGGCCTCGTCGATGCGGGTCTCGGCGCCTCGCGCCGCCGCCGCCTCTTTGTGCCGCTCGGTGAAGCCGCGCAGGCCGCCAAACTGCGTGCCGAGGGCTGGACAACGGTCGCCGCGCTCACCGACGCGGACACGCCCGCCCGCCTGCGCTGCGACTACGCGCTGAAAAACGGCGAACTCATCAAGCTCTAAAGCGCCGCTTTCAGGAACGCATCCACCTCCGCCGTCGCGGCATCATCGCTCTCGCCAAGCTTCTGGTTGAGTTCACCATGGCTGCTGTCCGGCACAGCCACCGCCCGCGCCTTCGCGCCCGCCTTTTCAAGCGCCTGCACCAGCCCTCGCGATTGTCCGAGCGACGCATCGCGCCCCTCGACATAAAGCGCCAGCCATGCAGCGGCGTTCGGCGGCGCGGTATGCGTCATAGGCGATAGCGCGCTCTGCCGTTTCGGATCGTCCCCAAATGCCGGGCCATACAGCTTCTGCACGATCGGCCCGCCAGTCTTGATGTGCGCAGCCACGTCATACCCCGCGCCGTCCAGAAGCACGACCGCCTTCACCGCGCCCATCGGCACGTCTGCAGCCTTCAGATATTGCGGATCGGTCGCCACCAGCGCTGCGAGGTGCGCCCCGGCGCTATGCCCCATCAGCGCGATCCGGTTCGGATCGATGCCATATTCCGCCGCGCGGAACCGCAGCATGTCGATCGCGGACGCAACGTCCGCCGCCTGCTGCTCCACGGTCGCCTGCGGCACCAGACGGTAGTTGATCGAGGCGAAGGCATAGCCTTCGCCCGTGAAGTGCTCCGGCTTCCGCCCCGATGCCTGCCTTTTGTCCCCAAGGCTCCACGCCCCGCCATGAATGAACACAATGAGCGGCGCGGGCACCGCGCCCTTGGCGCGATAGAAGTCGATCGCCTGCCGCGCGTCGTTCCCATAGCTCACCGTCACGGTCGGCATCGCGCCCGCGCCGGGGCCGTTGCGCATCGCATCGAGCGCGCGCTTGCACTCGTCGGAGACCTTGTCGCGGTTTTCGATGATGCACTGGCGGATCTTGAGCTTGTTCGCCTTGTCGCTGCCGCACAGCGTCTCCATGTCTGCGCGGCAGGCCATCAGCCCGCCGCCCATGCCCCCGCCCGGGCGTGGCTGCGCTGCCGCAGCGCCCGCCAGCAGCAGCACGGCCCATCCGATCATCCGCCTTGTCCGCATCTTTTCTCCAGTCCCGCACGAGCCGATACGCCTGATAGCGTGAATATCCTTCGTCCGCCCATGCAAAAGCCGTGGACGCACAGGCCCGACAACCCTAGTGAGTGCCGCCGTGTATCGACGCTGAATGGAGACGTCCCCGAAATGGCCAATGTGACCGTGATCGGCGCCCAGTGGGGCGACGAGGGCAAAGGCAAGATCGTCGACTGGCTATCGGCCCGCGCCGATGTCGTCGTGCGCTTCCAGGGCGGTCACAATGCGGGCCACACGCTCGTCGTCGGCAACAACACCTACAAGCTGAGCCTGCTGCCGTCGGGCATCGTGCGCGGCACGCTGTCCGTCATCGGTAACGGCGTCGTACTCGATCCGTGGCACCTCAAGGCGGAAATCGAGAAGCTGCGCGGCCAGGGCGTCGCGATCAGCCCGGAAAACCTCATCATCAGCGAAACCTGCCCGCTGATTCTCCCGTTCCACCGCGATCTCGACGCGCTCCGCGAGGACGCGAGCGGCGCCGGCAAGATCGGCACCACCCGGCGCGGCATCGGCCCGGCGTATGAGGACAAGGTCGGCCGCCGCGCGCTCCGCGTTTGCGATCTCGCGCACCTCGATGAGGCCGGCCCGCAGATCGACCGCCTGCTCGCGCACCACAACGCGCTGCGCGCCGGTTTCGGCGTCGATCCCATCGATCGCGACGCGCTGATCGCCGACCTTGAAGCCATCGCGCCCGAGGTTCTGCCTTATGCCGGTCCAGCATGGGTCGGCCTCAACGAGGCCCGCCGCGCGGGCAAGCGCATCCTCTTCGAAGGCGCGCAGGGCGTGCTGCTCGATGTCGACCACGGCACCTATCCGTTCGTCACCAGCTCCAACACAATCGCTGGCACGGCGAGCGGCGGCTCCGGCCTCGGCCCGTCTGCCACCGGCTATGTGCTCGGCATCGTCAAGGCGTACACCACACGCGTCGGCTCCGGCCCCTTCCCCACCGAACTCGACGACGCAACCGGCCAGCGCCTCGGCGAGCGCGGCCACGAGTTCGGCACGGTCACGGGCCGCAAGCGCCGCTGCGGCTGGTTCGACGCCGCGCTGCTGCGCCAGTCGATCGCCGTTTCCGGCGTCACCGGCATCGCGCTCACCAAGCTCGATGTGCTCGACGGCTTCGAAGAATTGAAGATCTGCACCGGCTACGATGTGAACGGCGTTCACTACGATCACCTGCCGGCCCACCCCGCCGCGCAGGCCGCCGCGAAGCCGATCTACGAGACGTTCGACGGCTGGCACGAATCGACCGCCGGCGCCCGCAGCTGGGCACAGCTCCCCGCGCAGGCGATCAAGTACGTCCGCCGTATCGAGGAACTCATCGGCTGCCCGGTGGCGCTCGTCTCAACCAGCCCGGAACGCGAAGACACGATCCTCGTGACGGACCCTTTCGCGGACTGAGCGTCTGTCCGCTCAGGCGCGGGCGCGGGACCGCCGTAGCGCGGCAAGCCCGACGATTCCGAGACCCAGCAGTGCAAGTGTACCCGGCTCGGGTATCGGCGCGACGTCCGCGATATCGGCAAGGATCACCTGGAACCTCGCCTCGCGCCCGGTGAAATTGAAAACGTCGTACCGGCCGCTCTGATACCCGATCGATAGCCCGTCGTCGGTAAAGTTCAGGATCGGCGCGCCGCCCTCACGCGTTACGAGGCCATCGGAAATCACCGACAGCCCCACGATTTTCTGCGCGCTGTCGAACACGATATTGCCGATTTCCAGAATGAACGTCTGGAAATCCCACGTGTCGCGCGAATCGAGCGTCAGCACGTTGGTCGCCGCGTCCCAGTCCACATGAACGATACCGCCGCCCCAATGGCTGGGATTCCTCACGAAATCGCTGCTGTCGAGCTCGTTGCCGGCGCCCAGCACGGACCCTGTCCGTTCATGGACGAGTGCCCCGCGCACGCTATAGTCCGGCAGGTCCGCCTCCGTGCGAAAATCCGCGCTGATGACGGCGGCGGCCGCATGAAAGCTGAGCAGCGAAGCCGCTGCCAACGCGCCAAGAAATCTGAACATGATCCAATCTCCTTGCCGGTATCCGGACGAGGGCGTGACACGGCAGCCGCGACACCGCGCGGGCGTTTTCACGTCTCAGTTTACAGGAGCGGTTCTAAACGGTTGGTTTCTTCTTGAAGCCGCGCGGCACGATGCCCTTCGCCTCCTCCACTTCCACGCGCTCCACCTTCGCGGCGGGTGGGCCTTCGTGGCAGGCGGCGATCAGCTTTTCGATGGCTTCGTCGGAACCCACGGCGAGCGCCTCCACCGTGCCGTCGATGCGGTTGCGCACCCAGCCGTCGAGGCCAAGGCCCTGCGCGGTTTCCAGCGTCCATGCGCGGAACCAGACGCCCTGCACGCGGCCATGAATGCGCAGCCGCCGCGCGGTCCGGTCCGTCATCCCACCTGTGCGCGGTGCATGAGGAAGGCGTCTGCGAGCACGCAGGCCATCATCGCCTCGGCAACGGGCACGGCACGAATGCCGACGCAGGGGTCATGCCGCCCCTTGGTCATCACTTCCACCGCCTCGCCGTAGCGCGTGATCGTCTGCACCGGCGTCAGGATCGACGAAGTCGGCTTCAGCGCGATGCGGCAGACGACGTCCTGCCCGGTCGAAATGCCGCCCATCACGCCGCCGGCGTGGTTCGTGTCGAACACAGGCGGATCGCCCGCCCCTGCCCCCGGCCGCATCCGGTCGGCATTGTCTTCGCCACGCAGGCGCGCCGCCGCGAAGCCGTCGCCGATCTCGACGCCCTTCACGGCGTTGATCGACATCATCGCCGCCGCGAGTTCGCCGTCGAGCTTCGCATAAAGCGGCGAGCCCCAGCCTGCGGGAACCCCGCTCGCTAACACCTCGACCACCGCGCCCACCGAAGAACCGGACTTGCGCACGCTGTCGAGCAGCACCTCCCAGCGCTTCGCCGCATCCGGGTCCGCGCACCAGAAGTCGTTGTCGCCGAGCGTGTGCGCCGCGAACCGCTCCGCGCGGTCGCCGCCGATCTCCACGACATGCCCGAGAATGCCGACACCCTCGATCACCTTTCGCGCCACCGCCCCCGCCGCCACGCGCGCCGCCGTCTCGCGCGCCGACGAGCGCCCGCCGCCGCGATAGTCGCGGAAGCCGTATTTCGCGTCGTATGTGTAGTCGGCGTGGCCGGGCCGATACTTCTCGGCGATGTCGCCGTAGTCCTTCGAACGCTGGTCGACGTTCTCGATCAACATCGAGATCGGCGTGCCCGTGGTCTTGCCCTCGAACACGCCCGAAAGGATTTTTACCTCATCGGGCTCGCGCCGCTGCGTCGTGTGGCGGGACTGGCCGGGCTTCCTTTTGTCGAGCCACGGCTGGATATCGGCCTCGGTGAGCGCGATCCCCGGCGGGCAGCCGTCGACGACGACGCCGAGCGCCGGGCCATGGCTTTCGCCCCACGTCGTGAACCGGAAGATGCGGCCGAAGCTGTTGAACATCAGGCGAGCGCGATGTCCGGCGCGTCCTCGGCCTTCATGCCGATCACGTTGTAGCCGGCGTCGACATGGTGGATTTCGCCCGTCACCCCGCTGGCGAGGTCGGAAAGCAGGTAGAGCGCCGCGCCGCCCACGTCTTCGATGGTGACGTTGCGCCGCAGCGGACTGTTCAGTTCGTTCCACTTCAGAATGTAGCGGAAGTCGCCGATGCCGCTCGCCGCCAGCGTCTTGATCGGCCCGGCGGAAATCGCGTTCACACGGATGTTCTCCGGCCCGAGGTCCATGGCGAGATACTTGACGCTCGTTTCAAGCGCGGCCTTCGCCACGCCCATCACGTTGTAGTGCGGCACCACCTTCTCGGCGCCGTAGTAGCTCAGCGTCAGCACCGAGCCGCCATTCGGCATCATCGCCCGCGCGCGGCGCGTCGCCGCGACAAAGCTGTAGGCGGAGATGTTCATGGTCAGCAGGAAGTTTTCGAGGCTGGTATCGACATATTTGCCGCGCAGCTCGTTCTTGTCCGAAAAGCCGATGGCGTGGACGAGGAAGTCGATCGTCGGCCAGCGCGCCGCCAGCGTTTCGAACGCGGCATCGAGCCCTGCCATGTCGGAAACGTCGCAATCGATCAGGAAATCCGATCCGACGCTTTCGGCGAGCGGGCGCACGCGCTTTTCCAGCGCTTCGCCCTGATAGCTGAACGCGAGTTCCGCACCATGATCCGCCAGCGCCTTTGTAATCCCCCACGCCAGCGAACGTTCATTCGCGAGCCCCATGATCAGCCCGCGTTTTCCCTGCAACAATCCAGCCATGTCTGCTTTCAGCCTTTCGGTTGTCCCCCCGATTCCGCGTCCTTTTGCCCATTTTCGGGTTCCATTGCCAGTGCCGCGTTGAGCTCGGCGCCGATCACGAATCCCATGCCCGCAATGAAGAAGAACAGGAGCGTGATCATTACGCCCGCGAGTGGCCCGTAGAAGCGATCGTAGGTGGAAACGTCGGCGAGCAGGCGCGGCAGGATCAGCGTCGCCCCCACCCATACGCCCGCGGTAACGGCGGCCCCCGGCCATTTCGGCCCCAGTTTGCGGAAACGCCCCGGCGTCAGGCTGTGGAACAGCAGGTAGAGCGCGATGAACAGGATCACGAGCGGCCCCAGCCGCCCGATGTCGATGATCTGCTCGACCATGTCGATCCATGGCAGGAAGCGGACCACAACCTCCTCCGCCGCCACGATGATCACCTGCGCCGCGAACGCCGCCAGCATCAGCATCACACTGCCGAGGATCACGGCGAGGCTGCCAAGCCGACGCTGCCAGACGGGCGCGGCATATTCGGCATGATAGGCGCGGCGCAGGATATCGCGGATCGTCTCGATGTAGCTCCCCGCCGTCCACAGGCCGACGACGATCGAGAAGGTGAGGATGCCGGTCGATCCCTGCATCGCAGCCTCGATCGGCGGGCCGACGATCCCGGCGACGGATGGCGGCAGCGTCCGCAGAAAGCCTTCGACCGCTTCGAGCCCGGCGTCGGACCGGCCGAGCATCCCCGCAATCGTACCGAGCACGATGAAAAACGGAAACAGCGCCAGCATCGAAAGATAGGCGAGGTTCCCGGCGTGGATGAAGCCGTCGTCCCACACGCCCTTCGCGACGCGAAAGGCCACGCGAACCGCGCGCCGCTCTTCCTCAAGCAGCCGCGCGAAAAGACGGATCATGCCATCCCGGCGCGGGGATCGTGCGCCTTGCCGCTGTCCCACCCTTCCGCGAACGCCTTCAGCGCGGCGTCGCTCTCGGGAATCACGATCGCCAGCGTCACCAGCAGATCGCCGCGCCCGCCGTCTTTCTTGTGGAAGCCCTTGCCTTTCAGGCGCAGCACCTTGCCCGAAGAGGCGCCCGGCGGCACGGAAAGCATCACCGAACCGCTCGTCGTCGGCGCCTTCACCTTGGCGCCGAGCACGGCCTCGTCGAGCCGGATCGGCAGATCGAGGCGAATATCGTCGCCATCGCGCTTGAAGAAGCGGTGCGGCGCGGTGCGCAGCGTCACGATGGCGTCGCCGCTGCCGCCCGGCCCCGCCTCGCCCTGACCGGCAAGCCGGATCTGCTGGCCTTCCGCGAACCCGGCGGGGAGCTTCAGGTCCACCGTCTTGCCGGAGGCGAGCGTCACACGCTGCGGCTTCAATTCGGCGGCTTCGGCGAAATCCACGGCAAGCTTGTAGGCAACGTTGCGGCCTTTGGCAGGCGGCTGGCGCGGCCCCGCGCCGCCCCCGAAATCGAATCCGCCGAAACCGCCACCGCCGCCACGCCGCCCGCGCCCGAACAACTCGGAAAGCAGATCGTCCGCAGCGCCTGCAAAACTGAAATCCTCGCCGCCGGGGCCAGCACCGCCGGTGTGCGTGCGGCTATAGCCGCCGCCCGGCCCACCACCGAAACCGAACGGCATCTTCGGATTGCCCTGCTCATCGATCTCGCCGCGGTCGTACTGCG
Organism: Sphingosinicella sp.; assembly: GCF_041916975.1. Taxonomy (NCBI): domain Bacteria; kingdom Pseudomonadati; phylum Pseudomonadota; class Alphaproteobacteria; order Sphingomonadales; family Sphingosinicellaceae; genus Sphingosinicella; species Sphingosinicella sp. The sequence continues at coordinate 3,955,154 of NZ_JAYRYK010000001.1, read as the reverse complement.
CGCGCTTGTCCTTGTCGGAAAGCAGGTCGTAGGCCGCCGTCACCTCGGAGAATTTCTCCGCGGCTTTCGGGTTGTCCTTGTTGCGGTCGGGGTGCAGTTCCTTGGCCAGCTTGCGGTAGGCGGATTTGATTTCCGCATCGCTTGCCCCGCGCTGCACACCAAGGGTCGAATAGAGATCGCTCATCGTCCCTACGCTCACCACAATGCCTCCGGAAAATCCACTGTTGCCGAAATACAACAGGCTGGAGATAGGGAGGAATTTCAGCGCCGCAAGAGGCGCTTAAGCGGTCTTTTCGTACCAGCCGCGCGATCGGTTCACCACCGCGACCAGCGAAAGCATCACCGGCACCTCGATCAGCACGCCCACCACCGTGGCGAGCGCGGCCCCCGACGTGATGCCGAACAGGCTGATCGCGGTCGCCACTGCAAGCTCGAAGAAATTGCTGGCGCCGATCAGCGCGGAGGGGCCCGCGATGCAGTGCGCCTCGCCGAAAGCCCGGTTCGCGACATAGCCGATGCCGAAGATCAGATAGCCCTGAATGGCGATTGGCACGGCGAGTAGCGCGATGACGAGCGGCTGCGCAAGGATCTGCTCGCCCTGGAAGGCGAACAGCAGCACCAGTGTCGCGAGCAGCGCGGCAAGCGAGATCGGCTGGATCGCGGCGAGCGCACGTTGCAGCCGCACTTCGCCACCCGCCGCGAGCAGCCGCGTACGCACGACATGCGCGGCAATCACCGGCACGACGATGTAGAGCCCCACCGAAATCAGCAGCGTCTGCCACGGCACGGTGATCGCGGAGAGGCCGAGCAGCAGCCCGACGATCGGCGCGAAGGCCACCACCATCACGGCGTCGTTTAGCGCCACCTGGCTCAAGGTGAAATGCGGCTCGCCCCGGCAGAGATTGCTCCAAACGAACACCATCGCCGTGCAGGGCGCCGCGCCGAGCAGGATGAGCCCCGCGATATAGGATTCGATCTCCGCTTCCGACAGCAGCGGACGGAAGAGCCAGCCGATGAATAGCCAGCCGAGCGCCGCCATCGTGAACGGCTTGATCGCCCAGTTGAGCGCGAGCGTGACGCCGATGCCGCGCCAGTGCGCACCGACCTGCCGCAGCGCGGCGAAATCGATCTTCATCAGCATCGGGATGATCATCAGCCATACGAGCACGGCGACCGGCAGGTTGACGCTGTAAAGCTCCGCCCCCGCGATCGCCGCGAACAGCCCCGGCATTGCCGATCCGAGCAGGATGCCCGCCGCGATGCAGGCGATCACCCACAATGTCAGGTAGCGCTCGAACAGGCTCATGCCGCGTCACCCTTCCCGATCTCCGCGAGCCGATGACGGAGACTCAGCCGGTCGATGGATGCGATGGGAAGCGCGGTGAACAGCGAGATGCGGTTCTTCAGCTGGCGATAGGCATCGAAGAACGCGGCGTGGATTTCGGCGTCGCTGCCCTCCACGGCGGCGGGGTCTGCGATTCCCCAGTGCGCCGTCACCGGCTGACCCGGCCAGATCGGACACACCTCGCCCGCCGCATTGTCGCAGACCGTGAACACGAAATCGAGCTTCGGCGCGTCAGGCTCCGCGAACTCGTCCCAACTCTTGGAGCGCAGCTCCTCTACGGGGTGCCCGAGGCTGCGGAGCACGTCGAGCGCCGCCGGATTCACCGCGCCGCGCGGATGGCTGCCGGCGCTGAACGCCCGAAACCGCCCCTCCCCGATCGCATTCAATATGGCTTCGGCCAGGATCGAGCGCGCCGAGTTCGCAGTGCAGAGGAAGAGGACGTTGTAGGGCTCCATCGCCTCACCCGCAGCAGCGCTGGCCGGTCGCGGCCGGATCGGCGGCGATACGGCTGAGTTCCGGGCCGGTGCCGTAGTCCACGGATTCACCCGTGGTCAGGAACGTTTCCCACGCGATGTCCTGCGGATCGGCGATCCAGCTCTTGGTGGACTTCGCGTAGCAGCAGGTCGTGGCGCCCTCGTCGAGCACGGGGCGATCCGCCTTCTGCAAGCGCGCATAGACCTCCTCCAGTTCGCCTGCGTCCTCAACCTGAATGCCGAGGTGCGATAGCCCCGGCGCCGCGCCCTCGTGCGCAGAGATGGCGAAGTTGACGCGCGGATCCTCGAGCATCCACTTGGCATAGTCGGCCTTCACCACGGTCGGCTCGGCGGCGAACAGCGTGGAATAAAAGCGAGTCGAGGCTTCAAGGTCGCGCACCGCGACATGGACGTGCAGGCGTTTCATCGGTCAGGCTCCTTTGGCGAGACGTTCAGGGGCCGCGACATCGGCGCACGCGCGTCCGCCGCAGCAATTTTCGAGAAGATAGTCGGCAAGCCCGCGAACGGTTTCGAAGCGAGCGCTGTAGAGCAACGTTCGCCCGAGTCGGATTTTCGCGACCAGCCCCGCCCGTTCAAGGTGGGCGAGGTGGAACGACAGCGACGAGGGTGGAATCTCTAGCCGCTCGGCCACCGTTCCGGCCGGAAGCCCTTCGGGTCCAGCTTCGACGAGCAGGCGGAAGGCGGCAAGCCGGTGCTCCTGCGCCAGTGCGGAGAGGGCCGCGATCGCGGTTTCACTGGTCGTGATGCTCATAGGCCGACTCACCTTTCTATATTTCCAGAATTATCGAATTAAAAAATCAGGGTCAACACATATTTCGAGAATGATCGAAACATCAAAGCGTGCAGTTCCCTCCCCGCTCCGCAGAGTCTATGAAGCGCGCCATGACGACGCTTCCCGACGATCCCTTCGAATTCTTTGGCCGCTGGTTTCAGGAGGCATCCGCTTCCGAGCCCAGTGACGCCAACGCCATGTCGCTCGCCACTGCCGATGCCGACGGCCGGCCCTCGGTGCGGATTGTGCTGCTGAAGGATGTCGATCCGGGTGGCTTCACCTTCTACACGAACACGCTGAGCCGGAAGGGCCGCGAGCTTGCCGCGAACCCGCGCGCGCACCTCAATTTTTTCTGGAAATCGCTGGGCCGCCAGGTCCGCATTGACGGCGCCGTGCAGCCGGTGAGTGCGGCCGAGGCCGACGCCTATTTCGCCATCCGCCCCCGCGCCTCGCAGATCGGCGCGTGGGCGAGCTTCCAGTCGGAGCCGCTGGACGACCGCGCGACGCTCGAAGGCCGCGTTGCCGAATTCACCGCGAAGTATGATGGCGGCGACGTGCCGCGCCCGCCGCACTGGTCGGGCTACCGCGTCGTGCCCTCGCGAATCGAATTCTGGCAGAACCGCGAGAGCCGCCTGCACGAGCGCTACATCTACGACCGCGCCGGCAGCGGCTGGGCGCGCTCGATGCAGTATCCGTGATGGACGCCACGAGGCTGGAGGCGCGCGGCAAGCTGACCCGCCGCGCGGCGATCGCCTCGTTCTCGGCGGCGCTCGTCCTCGGCGTGGTCAAGGCCTATGCGGCGATGGAGACGGGCTCCGTTGCAATGCTCGGCTCGCTCGCCGACACCGCGCTTGATCTCATCGCCTCGATCATCACGCTGATCGGCGTGCGCGTCGCCGCCGAACCCGCCGATGCCGATCACCGCTTCGGCCACGGCAAGGCGGAGCCGATCGCGGCGCTTCTGCAAACCGTGTTCATCACCGTTTCCGCCATCGGTATCGGCTGGCGCGCGGTGCAGGCGTTCACGAACGAGACGCCCCCAGCCGAAGCCGAACTCGGTATCGGCGTTTCGATTTTCGCGATTCTGGTGACGCTGGCGCTCGTCTCCTACCAGCGCGTCATCGTCAGCCGCACCGGTTCGCTCGCGATCGATGCGGACCGGATGCACTATCAGTCGGACCTGCTGCTGAACCTCTCGGTGATCGCGGCGCTGGTGCTCGATGCGATGCTCGGAATGCGCGGCGCGGACCCGCTGTTCGGCGTGTTCATCGCGCTCTGGCTGGTGTGGGGCGCCTTCAAGACCGCGCGGCACGCGCTCGACATGCTGATGGACAAAGAGTGGCCGGACGAGAAGCGCGAAGCTTTGAAAGCGCTCGTCTGCGCGGTTCCGGGCGTCGAAGGCATCCACGAACTCAAGACCCGCCATGCCGGGCACACCGATTTCATTCAGTTCCACATCTGGGTCGATCCGCACATGACGGTTCAGGCCGCGCACGACATTGTCGATGTCGTCGAGGCCGGCGTGCTGGAAGCCTTTCCCGGCAGCGACATCCTCGTCCACGTCGACCCGAGCGGCCATTTCGATACGCACGCCGCGCAGGAAGAGAGCCATGCCAAATAAGCTGCCCTTCGCCCAGATCGATGCCTTCGCGGCGCGCGCCTTCGAAGGCAATCCGGCGGCCGTGATGCCGCTCGATGCGTGGCTCGCGGACGATGTGCTGCAGGCGATCGCCGAAGAAAACAACCTCGCCGAAACCGCCTTCTTCATCCCTTCGGACGCGCCGGACGCGGACTACGATCTCCGCTGGTTCACCCCGGCGATCGAGGTGGACCTGTGCGGCCACGCGACGCTCGCAAGCGGCCACTATCTTCTCTCGCGCGACGTCGATCTTGATCGCATCCGGTTCCGTACCCGCCTCGCCGGCGTGCTGGAGGTTCGGCGCGCAAACGGTGCCTACGAACTCGATCTCCCCGCCCGCCGCCCGACGCCCGACGCAGCGGACCCGCGCGTGGTGAAGGCGATCGGCCTTACGCCCGAAGCCGTCCTCTCCTATCCGGGGGAAAACTGGCTCTACGTCGTCCCCGACGCTGCGTCCGTCCGCGCCATGAAACCCGATTTCGGCCTGCTGCGCGAGGTCGGCAATCACCTCATCGTCGTTACCGCGCCCGGCGACGGCGCGTTCGACGTCGTCAGCCGCGTCTTCGCGGCAGGCGCCGGCATAGACGAAGACCCTGTCACCGGCGCCGCGCACGCCATGCTGACGCCCTACTGGGCGGAGCGGCTCGGCAAGCCCGCGTTCCGGGCGTTTCAGGCGAGCCCACGCGGCGGCCGCGTCGCCTGCCGCCTCGAAGGCGAGCGCGCCGTGCTCGGCGGCACCTGCGTCACGGTGATCGAAGGCAGCTTCACCCTTTGAACCTGCGCCCCGCACTCCTATCTTCCCGCGCATGACCCTCCGCGTCGCCAGCTACAACATGCGCAAGGCCATCGGCCTCGATCGCCTCCGCAAGCCCGATCGCGTGCTCGCCGTGCTCAACGAGCTCGATGCGGACATCATTGCGCTTCAGGAGGCCGACCGCCGCCTCGGCGAGCGGGCGAGTGCGATTCCGCGAAGCATGATCGAGGCGGAAAGCCCCTACCGCGCCGTTCCGATCGAGAACCGGCCAAACAGCATCGGCTGGCACGGCAACGCCATCCTTGTGCGCAAGGACCACGAGATCATCCACGGCGAGCCGCTGTTCCTGCCGATGCTGGAGCCGCGCGGCGCCGTGCTCGCCGACCTCGTCGTGCGCGGCGAGCCGGTGCGTGTCGTCGGGATGCACCTCGATCTCTCCGGGCTCTACCGTGCGCGTCAGGCGAAGATGCTTGTCGATCACCTCGGCGAGCGCACGACACAGCTCCCCAGCATCCTGATGGGCGACCTCAACGACTGGATGGTGGACAGCAAGGCGCTCAAGGAATTCCAGCGCCACCACCAGTGCGCCGCCTGCGGCCCCAGCTTCCCGACGCGCCGCCCCCTCGGCACGCTCGACCGCATCTTCGTTTCCGACCATTTCAAGGTCGAGGAGAGCGGCGTCCACGCCTCGCTCACCGCGAAGCGTGCGAGCGATCACCTGCCGGTATGGGCGAACGTCGCGCGCAACGCCTGAACGGTCAGGCTGCGGCCAGCGCCGAAACCGTCCCGTCGATCCAGCCGCCGCCAAGCACGCGCTCGCCATCATACAGAACGCACGCCTGCCCCGGCGCGACCCCATACTCAGGCGCCGCGAACGTCACCCGATGGCCATCGAAGCGCGCAGGTGCGGGCTTCGCCATCGATCGCACCTTGGCGAGAACGTCGATGCCATCGCCAATGTCCGCGCCGAGCCAGTTGACCCTCCCGAGCACCGCCCCAGCAACACCCAGCGCCGCGCGCGGCCCCACGACGACGCGCCGAGTCTCCGGCTCCAGCCGCACGACATACAGCGGATCGGCAAGCCCGCCGATCTCCAGCCCACGCCGCTGACCGACCGTGTAGTGAATAAGGCCCCGATGCTGCCCGAGCACCGCGCCGCCCATGTCGACGATCTCGCCCGGCTCGCCTGCCTCCGGGCGCAGTTTGCGCACGATCCCGGCATAGTCGCCGGAGGGCACGAAGCAGATGTCTTGGCTATCGGGCTTGTCCGCCACCACGAGGCCGAAGCGCCGCGCATGTTCGCGCACCGCCGGCTTCTCCATGCCGCCGAGCGGGAAGCGCAGGTAGCCGAGCTGCTCGCGCGTCGTCGCGAACAGGAAATAGCTCTGGTCGCGCGCCGGATCGACCGCACGGTGAAGCTCCGCCCCGTCCGCGCCCTGCACACGCCGCACATAATGGCCCGTCGCCATCGCATCGGCGCCAAGGTCGCGCGCGACGGATAGAAGATCGCGGAACTTCACGGTCTGGTTGCACGTCACGCAGGGAATCGGCGTGCGCCCCTGCACATATTCGTCGGCGAACGCCTCGATGACGCTGTCCTTGAAGGCGCTTTCATAGTCGAGCACGTAATGCGCGATGCCGAGCCGGTCCGCCACACGCCGCGCGTCGTGGATATCGCCCCCCGCGCAGCAGGTGCCCGCCTTCCCCACAGCCGTGCCGTGGTCGTACAGCTGGAGCGTGACACCGATCGTCTCGTAGCCCGCTTCCTTCACGAGCGCGGCAACGACGCTCGAGTCGACGCCGCCGGACATGGCGACGACAACGCGCGCACCGGGCCGAAGGCCTTCAAGGTCGGGAATACTGCTCATGCCCGCGCATATAGATGCCGCTTACGATTTTTGCACGTTCCAGCCCGTATGTGATGCCGATGACCGCGCTTGCGGTTCCTCGGTCCCGGTGATTCGCTAAAGGCACGTACAACGATTTCAAACACTAAGACGGGAAGGGCCGCGTTAAGCTCTGTTGCTGCAGAATTTACCTTGGCGTTTAGGCGTTCTTTTAAGGGTCTGGCGCTAGGGTGCATCAACAAGGCAGTCGCGTAGTGTTGGAGCCAAAAGAATAATGATGGAAAATCAGAAGTTTCGCCCTGCATCAGTGATCGGTCCCCTGGGGGAGCCGCTTACGCTCGACACGTTGCCGCCCTCGGACACGCGCCGATGGGTGGTGCGCCGCAAGGCCGAGGTCGTGGCTGCGGTGAAGGGCGGACTCATCTCGGCGGACGATGCGTGCGAGCGCTATGGCCTCAGCCCCGAGGAATTCGCGGCATGGGAGCGCGCCGTGGACCGTGTCGGTATGCCCGGCCTCCGCGTCACGCGCGTTCAGCACTACCGGGCGCTCTACGACCGCGAAAGCGCCTGACACCGAATTAAAGAACCGGCGCCCCTTCCTGTGCGGGCGCCTGCCAAAGGGCGGGAGACATCGGGGGACGTCTTCCGCCCTTTCTGCGTCCGGCGCATGGCGACACCACGCCGCGGCACGCCATTTCTTTACGTCATTTTCACCATCCCGGCGGCACAGTTCCGCATTGTTTGAACGTCGGGAAACGTGTGCGCGTGGAACAGGCCGTAAAAGCGCCAGAGTCGAAAGCGCCGGAGCAGAACGGAAAGCCGCAGTTGCTGCTGATCGCCCTGCTCTGTGCGGCCGCAGCGCTGCTCGGCCTTGTGTTGCTGCGCGACCCTGCCCCCGCCGCCGCCAATCCAGCCCCCACCGCAGCCGTTCCCGTTTCTGACCGGCAGACCAGCGTCGAAGCCCGGCTTCGCGAACAGGTCGAAGCGATGATCGGCGCGATCGTCGGCCGCGAGAACGTGCGCGCCGTCGTTTCGGTAGAGATCGAACCGGACCAGACACGGCAGGTTACAGAGGCTGGCGACCCCGGCACGAACAGCACCGAGACGACGACGATCAGGAGCAGCGGCCAGATTCGCCGCCTCACCGTTTCCGTCATGGTGGACGGCCGCCATGTCGAAGGGCCGGACGGCGTAGGCTACCAGCCGCGCACGAAGGCCGAACTCGCGCGCTTCACACGTCTTGCGCAGGGCGCGGTCGGCTTCGACGCGATGCGCGGCGACTCGCTGACCGTCGAGACCGTGCGCTTCGCGCGCGCCGAGGCCGCACCTGCGTTTGCGGGCACCGTGGATACGTTTCTGCCGCTCGCACGCGCGCTTCTCATCGGCATTCTTGCGCTCGCCGCGCTGTTCCTGATCCTGCGCATGTTCGGACGGCGCACGCCCGTCGTAACGTCCGCGCCTGAACCCGAAGCGATCGAGTCTGCACAGCCCGCAGCCTTCGCGTTCACGAACGATACCACCCACAGCCCCACGCTTCGCCGCGCCGGTGATGCCGTCGCCGCGCGCCCGGCCGCCGCCGCCGCCGTCGTCCGCCAGTGGATGTCCGCATGAGCGCCCGCGCAGCAGCCCTCCGCGCCGAACCCCTCGCCGCACCGGCGGAACCGCTTGCCGCGTTCACCGGCGTCGAGCGCGCCGCCGCGCTGATGGTCGCGCTTGGACGCGAACATGGCGGCGCGATCTGGGCGCACCTCGGCAACGACGAGGCACGGGCGCTCAGCGCCGCCATGGCCCGGATCGGCCCGGTCCCAGCCCCGCTTGCCGAGCGCCTGCTGGCCACATTCGCCGGCGAGCTCTCCAGCCCCGCGGCTCTGGAAACGGCGAGGCCCGCCAGCGAGACAACGTGGGACACGCTCGGCAACGTCAGCGAAGACGTTCTCGCCGCCTATCTTCGCGGCGAGCACCCGCAGACGGCCGCGGTCGTGCTCGGCCGGATCGGGCGCGAGCAGGCCGCACGCGTCCTCTCGCGCCTGCCGGACGACGCCGCGATGGATGTCGTGCTCAGGATGCTCCGCGTCGGCGCCGTGCGGCAGGATGTGCTCGATACCGTCGAGGAGACGCTGCGCGCCGATCTGCTGTCGAACCCCGCGCACAGCGCGCGCCGCGACACGCACGAAGTGATGGCCGAGATTTTCAATCACTTCGACCGCGATGCCGAGGCGCGCTTCATGCTGGCGCTCGAAGACCGCGCCTTCGATGCCGCCGAGCGCATTCGCTCGCTGATGTTCACGTTCGAGGATCTGGCCCGGCTCGATGCCGCCAGCATCCAGACGCTGCTCCGCAACGTCGACAAGAACCGGCTCGCCGCGGCGCTGAAAGGCGCCGGTGAGGCGCTGCGCGAATTCTTCTTCATGAGCATGTCGGAGCGCGCCGCCCGCATCCTGCGCGAGGATATGGAGCTGATGGGCCCCATTCGCCTGCGCGAGGCGGAAGAAGCCCGGCAGGCGATCGTTCAGGTGGCAAAGCAGCTCGCAGACACGGGCGAGATCGTTCTCGCCGACAACCGCGACGGCAGCGAGGAGTTCGTATTCTGATGCCTGCGTCTTACCGAGGGAGAAGCACCATGGACGACCTGCGTCCCGATTATGAACCCACGCGCGCCTATGCGGCGGAAGTGTCGCCGGAGGACGCTGCCGATGGCCTGCCCGGCGCGGTGGAACTCGAATCGGTGTTCGATGTCCCCGTACGCGTACAGGCCGTACTCGGCCGTTCGGCGGTGGAAGTCAGCCAGCTCCTGAAGCTCGCGCCCGGCGCCGTGATCGAGCTCGACCGGCGTGTCGGCGAAGCGATCGAAATCTTCGTGAACGACCGCCTCGTCGCGCGCGGCGAGGTCGTGCTCGTCGACGAACACCTCGGCGTCACCATGACGGAAATCGTGAAGCAGGACGCCTGAAGCATAAATCGCACTCTTAGGGTGTGTGGAGATTCAGTTCAGGGCGAGGCGAAAATGGTGGATTCCGAGAACCGGAGCGGAGCGTACTAAAGGTGCGTGAGCACCGGAAGCGCAGGCAGCCGCCATTTGCAGCCCGGCATGGGCTGAATATCCGCACACCCTACGTAAGTTTCCAGGCGATCGGGATCACCAGCTTGGTGGGGCCGCCCGGCGGTGGCGGCACGGCGCCGATCTTCTGCGGAATGCGCACGGCCTCGCGGTCGAGGATTTGCGATCCGGTGGGCTCGACGAGTTCGACACCGGTGATCTTGCCCCCCGCATCCACGCTGATCCGCACCTTCGCAGTACCTTGATCGCCCCGGATTTGCGCGCTGCGCGGATAGGAGTGCTGCGCGGCGATGAGCCGCGTCACAGTCGATTTCCAATCGGCAGCAGTCGCCGTCCCCGCCGAAGCGAGGAGAACGAGCGCGGCAATCGCAGTTTTATGGACCCACCCTTCCATGGTGGAGAACGCTAGCGGCCCAAGTCTTGCGAAATGGTTTATTTCGCCTAGGGAATGATCGGCTTGGCTTAGGCGGCGTGGACAAATCCCCCGCTAACAGAATGGCTGACTTGGGTGCTTAGCTGCCGTCAGCACGGACCGTGCCAGAACACGCCTTGGCTTGGCTCCGAATAACAACCCGCTGGCATTGAAAGGTCCGATTTACGGCGCGGGACTTCATAGCCCCAGCCACCGTCAAAACCGGCTTTGATCGTGATGTCGACGCCCCACGAATGAACGGTAACTTTTTCGGGGCGAAGGCTTGCGATTGCTCTCGGCCACTGTGTTTTCGGAACAATTCTCCGATTGCCTGGCTGCTCGGGAGGGTGCGTTGTCATAAGCTTCTGAGCTTCGGCGTGGATTGCCTTGAGCTTCTCGGGGTCAGATTCAGGTCGGTTGCAGCCCCCAAGGGTCAACACTGCCACCAACATGGCAAATGTCGTCGCCGCGTTTATCCATTCGCGCATGAGGTCATTGCAGCGCAGTTATCGAATGCCCGCAAAGGGCAGCATTCTCGATCATCCGAATTTGCCCACGCCATTAGCGTGTGTGGGGATGCAGTTCAGGGCGAGGCGAAAATGGTGGATTTCGAGAACCGGCGCGCAGCGTACTTCAGGTACGTGAGCACCGGAAGCGCAGGAAGCCGCCATTTGCAGCCCGCCATGGGCTGCATCCCCACACACCCTATAGCTGGCGCTCGACCATCATCTTCTTGATTTCCCCGATCGCTTTCGCCGGGTTGAGGCCCTTCGGGCAGACGTTCGCGCAGTTCATGATGGTGTGGCAGCGATAGAGCCGGAACGGATCTTCAAGCTCGTCGAGCCGTTCGCCGGTCATCTCGTCGCGGCTGTCGGCGAGCCAGCGATAAGCCTGCAGCAGGATCGCCGGGCCGAGGAACTTGTCGGAGTTCCACCAGTAGCTCGGGCAGCCCGTGGAGCAGCAGGCGCACAGGATGCACTCATAGAGCCCGTCCAGCTTCTCGCGGTCTTCCGGCGACTGGATGCGCTCCTTGCCCGAAGGCGTCGTGGAAACGGTCTGCAGCCACGGCTTGATCGAGGCGTACTGCGCGTAGAAGTGCTTGAAGTCGGGCACGAGGTCTTTCACGACCTCCATGTGCGGCAGCGGCGTGATCGCAACGTTGCCCTTCACCTCGTCGATCGGCTTCGTGCAGGCAAGCGTGTTCGAGCCGTCGATGTTCATCGAGCACGAACCGCAGATGCCCTCGCGGCACGAGCGGCGGAAGGTCAGCGTCGGATCGACCTCGTTCTTGATCTTGATGAGCGCGTCGAGAACCATCGGGCCGCAGCTGTCGAGGTCGAGCTCGTAGCTGTCCATGCGCGGATTCTCGTTGTCGTCGGGCGACCAGCGATAGATCTGGAACGTCTTGATATGCGTCGCGCCCTCGGGGGCCTTGTGCACCTTGCCCTTGCCGTTCACCTTGCTGTTCTTCGGAAGCGTGAATTCGGCCATCGCGCGCGTCTCTCCTGTTCTCTCGCGCGTGCTGCCTAGCGCAATCGCGTGGCGGAAAAAACCGTAAAAAACGCCGTGTCCCGCAATAAGTCCTCAAGCCGTCACACGGCGACGATAGGGCGACGGGCGATGATCACCACGCGCCCCCTGCCCCCGGTCTTCGGCGGAGACCCGCTGCTCGGCTTCTATCACGAACAGTTGCTCCGGCACTGGACGCCGCGCCAGCGCGCGCTTGCCGCCGGTCTCGGGAAGCTGGCGGGACGCGGCACGCACGATCCCCGCTGCCGTGCGCTCGGCATCCCCGAAGACGAGGCGCGCCTGCTCGCGGGGATCGTCGACCCCGCGCGTTATCTGTCGCAGCTCTATCGCCGCGGTATCCACCGGCTGCTCAATCCCGCCGCCATCCCGCTCGCGTCCAGCCTGCTCAAGGACAAGCGCAGCTTCGCGGCAGCCGTTGCGAACGCGGGTTTGCCGGCGCCGGAAACCTTCTCCGGCCCGGCCTCCCCCGCCGCCGTTGCCGCATGGTTCGCACGGCACGGCGAGATCGTCGCCAAGCCGAACTACAGCTCGCGCGGGCGCGGCGTCGCCCGCTACCGGCGCATCGCGCACGGCTGGGCGGACAGCAACGGAACGCGCTTCGAAAACGGCGCTTTGGCGATGCATCTGGCGCGTGTCGTCAGCCGCGGCGGCCTCCTCCAACAGGCACTGCGAACGGCCCCGCGCCTGTCGGACATTTCCCCGGGCGCCCTCCCCACGCTGCGCGTCCACACATTCCGTCTCGGCGGAACGCTCGTCGCGCACGGGCTCGTGCTCCGCATCGGCGGCGGATCGGGGCCGGTCGATAATTTCAGCCGTGGCGGTCTTGCCGCCGCCGTCGTGGACGGCACTGCCGGAGACGTCATCGGCAAGGCAGACGGCTGCATCCGGCATCTGCAGCGCCACCCCGCGACCGGCATTTCGCTTGAAGGGATCGACGTGTGCGACCTCGCCGACGCCGCCGTCCGGCTCGCCATCGCGGCGCACGCGGCGATCGGCGCCGGCTATGGTCTCATCGGCTGGGACATCGGCCTTGCCGATCGTGGCCCCGTGCTCATCGAGGGCAACTGGAACCCCGGCCACCAGCTCACGCAGTTCACGAACGCCTGCGGCCTCTCGCAGCTTGCCGTGGGCCGCGCCTATCTGCAGGCGCTCGAAGCGCTGCCCGCCGGCGCGTGGGCCTATGCCGCGCCGCTGCAGTGGGACGGCCAATATCTGCCCGCCCCCAAACTTGCGCCGCCTCCCTCTCCGTCTATAAGCACCGCTGGGCTGCAAACCGACTGAGAGACCTGTGGACACGCCAACGACGCTTCTTCTCGCAGGAAAGAACGAAACGCCGATCTGGGGCATGTCTTCCGCCGAACGCATCCGGCGCATCGCAGCCGCGCGCGCGCCGCAGGCGGATCAGTCGGGCGTCATCGTCGCCGACACCCGCTTCGCCTTCGACCCGCAGTGGTTCGGTTGGATCGCTCAGCGCCCCGGCACCGCCCTCACCCTCGGCGGCCGCCCGGTGCTCGCCAATGTACCGCCGGACCGTGCCCCAGCCGTGCGCGATGCGATCGAGGCCGGCAGCGATGCCTGGGCGGAAGGGCTTGCCGTCAGCGCCTATGAAGACGGCATCACCATCTACAACGCCGCGCTCCGCAAGCGGGAACGCCCGTTCCTGATCGAGCTGATCCCGGCGAACGTCCGCGCCATCGAGCGCGCGAGCTATTTCGGCGCCTACAAGGGCGTCACCGACCTCCTCACCAAATACCTGTGGCCCGAATGGGCGCTCGTCCTCACCCGCATCGCCGCGCGCATCGGCATGACGCCCAACATGGTGACGACGATCGGCGCCGCGCTCTGCGTGTGGGCGACATTCCTGTTCTGGGATGGCCACTACTGGACCGGCATGGCGGCAGGCCTCGCCTTCATGGTGCTAGACACCGTCGACGGCAAGCTCGCGCGCTGCACGATCACCTCGTCGTGGTGGGGCGACATCTTCGATCATGGGCTCGATCTCGTGCATCCGCCCTTCTGGTGGTACGCGTGGGGTGTCGGCCTCGCCGCCCACAATCTCGCACTCGATCCGTCCGTGTTCTGGATAGTGATGGGCGTGATGGTCGGCGGCTATGTGCTGCAGCGGCTCATCGAGGGTTGGTTCATCCAGATCGCCGGAATGCACATCCACGTCTGGCAGAAGGTCGATACCGATTTCCGCCTCATCACTGCGCGCCGCAACCCCAACATGGTGATCCTGTTCGTCAGTATGCTGTTCTCGCGCCCCGATCTCGGGCTTCTCGGGGTAACGGCATGGACGGTGCTCAGTCTGGTCTTCCATTTCGTCCGGCTGCTGCAGGCGATGGTTGCGCGGCGGCACGGTGCGCTCACCTCGTGGCTCAGCGACGGAAGCGAGGCGTGAACGACACCATCCGCCGCTTCGGCTACCCGGCGACGCTGGTCGCCGAATACGACCACTGGATCGTTCTGCTCCGCCCCGCGCAGCCCACGCTCGGCAGCCTCGTGCTCGCCGCGAAGTCGGACGCGACGGCCTTCGCGGGTCTCGAGCCCGCCGCCTATGCGGAACTCGCGAATGTCAGCCGCGACATCGAGACCGCGCTTCGCGCCGCCGTCGACCACACCAAACTCAACTACCTGATGCTGATGATGGTGGACCCGCACGTCCATTCCCACGTCATCCCCCGCTACGAGGGCAGCCGCAGCTTCGAAGGCCGCGCGTTCCCGGACGCCGGCTGGCCGAAACTCCCAGCGCTCGGAGACGCGGTGGAGCTGGACGCAGCCGGAATCGCCGGCGTGTCCGCATGGCTCCAAGGCTTCTGGCCCGCGCGCTGAAAACCCGCGCAATGTTAACCATGATGAAACACCGCCGGCCGTATGCGGATGGGGCGGGAACCGGATGTGCCGCTTTTCCCGGTGTATGGGGCTTGTGCTGGCTATGGAGCGTTTCAGGGAATTGATCGCGCGCGTTGACGTGTCGCCGTTTATCGCGATCATAACCCACTGGAAGATCAGCAAGAAGGTGCTGGTGAGCTACGGCATCGGCGGGCTCGCGATGGCGGTCCTCGCGATGGTCGCCACCGGCTCGCTGCTCGTGACCCGCTCCACAGTCTCCGAAGTCGCCCACCTTGCTGATAGCGCCCGCTCGATCGCCCACGCCCACGCGACCGCGATGACCGCGCAGGGCCGTATCAAGGACTATGTGATCCGCCCCAACGCCGCGCTCGTCGCCGAGGTCAACACAAGTCTCGATGCGGCGCAGAAAGCGCTGAAGCGCGCCGAAGACGGCGCAACCATCGTCGGCGAGGAAGCCACGCTCGCGCGCATCGACCGGCTGCGCGGCGTTTTCCGCACCGAGTTCCGCGGCATCGTAGAAAACCAGACCGCGATCACACAGCTCGTCGCCAGCACCATCGAGGCCAAGGGGCCGGAAATCGGCGCCGCGCTCCACGATATCGTCACGGCGAGCCACCGCGCGGGCGACCATCAGACCGCCTATAATGCAGCGCTCGCACTCGAAACCTATTCGCTGCTGCGGGTCGATGTGAACCGCTACCTCTCCTCGCCCTCGCCCGAGATCGTCAAGCAGACCAAATCGGACCTCCTAAACCTCGAAGATGCGCTGAACGGCGTGTTCGAAGGTCTCACCGATCCGGCGCTCACCCGCAAGGCCGACGGCATCATCGTCAGCCTCGTCGCCTACGACAAGGCGTTCGACGAGATCGTCCGCCGCACCAGCGACCGCGATGAAGCCGTCGACAGGCTGCTCGGCAAGACAGGCCCGGCGTTCGAGCGCAACGTGGAGGCGTTCTCCGAAGCGATCGCCGATCAGCAGGGCATGGCCGATCTCGCCGCACAGGCTGCCGCCGGCGGTGCGATTCTCATCACGCTTCTTGCCGGCGCTGCCGGTATCGGCGTGTCGATCGTTGCGGGTGTCCTCACCAACCATCTGATCGCGCGACCGATCGCGACCATGGCGAACACGATGCTCGCGCTCGCCCGCGGTGAAACCGGCACGCGCATCGAAGGCGCGCAGCGGCGCGACGAGGTTGGCGACATGGCCCGAGCCGTCGCCGTGTTCAAGGAGAACGCGACCGAAGTCGAAGAGCGCCGCCGGGCCGCGGTGGAAGCCGAACGCCGCGACCGCGAGCGCGAGGAAGCCGCCCGCGCCGAGCGCGAAACCGAGCGTCAGCACGCCGCCGCCGAGAAGCGCGCCGCGCTCAGCGAACTTGCCGACGCCTTCGAAACCAGCGTTCGCCACGTCGTTGCCGCCGTCGACAGCGCCGCGCGCCAGATCGCGGCAGGCTCGCAGCAGGTAAGCGACGCAGCGCGCAGCAGCGCTGTGCTCGTCACCGATGTAACCGCGTCGGCCGAAGAAGCCAGCCACAACGCGCTCACCGTTGCCAATGCATCCGAGGAAATGGCCCGTTCGCTCGCCGAAGTCTCGCACCGCGTCGTCGAATCCTCGGCGATGTCGGAGCAGGCCGTGTCGCGCGCCCGTGCCACCGACGAGATCGTCGCCGGCCTCTCGGTAGACGCCGAGAAGATCGGCGAGATCGTTGGCCTTATCAATTCGATCGCCGAGCAGACCAACCTGCTCGCGCTCAACGCCACGATCGAAGCCGCGCGCGCCGGAGAGGCGGGGCGCGGCTTCGCGGTTGTTGCCAGCGAGATCAAGGCGCTCGCAAACCAGACCAGCAAGGCCACGATCGACATCAACGAACGCATCGGCGCGATCCAGTCGGTGACGCGCGAAACCGTCGGTGCGATCGAGGAAATCGTCTCCACGATCGGCGAAATCAACGGCATCGCTGCCACGGTCGCCGCCGCAGTGGAGCAGCAGGCCGCCACAACGTCCGAAATCGCGCGCAATACGCATCAGGCGTCCGACAGCACGCACGCTGTCGCGCGCAACATCGATCAGGTACGCTCCGGCGTCGAGGCAACGGGCATTGCGGCAAAAGACGCGCTCGACGCCGCCGCCGACCTCAACCGGCAGGCCAGCACGCTCACCACAGAGGTCGACCGCTTCCTCGCCCGCGTCCGCGCGGCTTGACGAACCCGCCATGACCGCGATGCCGAGCGAGCCTCCGGTCGCTGTCGATCCGGCGGCCTATCGCCGCCATGACGCCCACCTGTTTCGCGGCTGGGTCATCGACAAGTTCGCGCAACTGGAGCACGCGCTCGCGCCGCTGTTAAACGATGCAGCGAACCGCCCGGAATATGCAGCACTCAAACCGAAATTCCCTTACCTTGCCGGCCAGAAATTCGAACGGCTGCGGAAAATAGCCGAGATCAATGCCCCGATCGGGCTGAACTCGGCACGAGTTCTGGAACTGCTCGATCGCTTCAAGACCTTTGAAACCCTTCGCGGTTTCCTCGCGCACGGAACCGTCGAAACGGCGCGCACCGATGCTGGCCGCGATATCTATATCTTCCGTTTGGTCCGCTATGGTGCAGACGGCCCCGCTTACGACCAACTCGTCCTGACGACCGAAGAAGCCGAGGCCCAACGGAAGTCCCTTCGCTCCACCATCGATGCGCTGATCCGCGTTCTAAAACGCAAGAGCATCTCCACCTGACAGAGCGCGAACATTCGTGTATCGCCCCCGCCCATGCTCAATATCAATGGCATCACCGTGCGGCTTGGCGGCCGCATCATTCTGGACGGCGCGACCGCGTCGCTGCCCACGGGAAGCCGTGTCGGGCTGATCGGGCGTAACGGCGCGGGCAAGTCCACGCTGATGCGCGTGATGTGCGGTCTTCTCGAAGCCGACGGCGGCGAGATCGAGACCGCGAACCGTTCACGCATGGGCTATATCGCGCAGGAAGCGCCCGCCGGCACCGCGACGCCGCTTGAAACCGTTCTTGCTGCGGACACGGAGCGTGCGGCCCTGCTCACCGAGTCCGAAACCGCGACCGACCCCGACCGCATTTCCGAGATTCACGAACGCCTGAACGCCATCGATGCGTGGACGGCGGAGGCGCGCGCTGCACGCATCCTCGTCGGCCTCGGCTTTGATGAGGAAATGCAGGGCCGCACGCTCGACAGCTATTCGGGTGGCTGGAAGATGCGCGTCGCGCTCGCCGCCCTGCTCTTCTCTGAGCCCGACCTGCTGCTGCTCGACGAACCTTCAAACCACCTCGACCTCGAAGCGACGCTCTGGCTCGAAAACTTCCTGAAGACCTACCGCGCGACGATGATCATCATCAGCCACGAGCGCGACCTTCTGAACAACGTCGTCGATCACATTCTGCACCTCGAAGGCGGCAAGATCACGCTCTACCCGGGCGGTTACGACGCTTTCGAGCGCCAGCGTGCCGAGCGGCTGGCGCAGATCGAGGCGGCGCGGGCCGCACAGACCCGCCAGCGCGAAAAGCTGCAGGACTATATCGCCCGCAACAGCGCCCGCGCGAGCACCGCGCGGCAGGCGCAGTCGCGCGCCAAGGCGCTGGCGAAGATGCAGCCGATCGCCGCTGTCGCCGAAGACCCCAGCCTCAGCTTCGCATTTCCGAACCCCAGCGAGTTGAAGCCGCCGCTCATCACGCTCGACATGGCCTCGGTCGGCTACAGCGAAGGCAATCCGATCCTCTCGCGCCTCAACCTGCGCCTCGATCCCGACGACCGCGTCGCGCTGCTCGGGAGGAACGGTAACGGCAAGACCACGCTCGCCCGCCTGCTCGCCGCGCAGTTGCCGCCGATGGAAGGCGACATGCGCACGGCGGGCAAGATGCGCGTCGGCTACTTCACGCAGTACCAGGTCGAAGAACTCGATACCGAAGACACGCCGCTCGAACACATGACGCGCATCATGAAGGGCGCGACGCCTGGTGCCGTCCGCGCGCAGCTCGGGCGTTTCGGCTTCTCCGGCGACAAGGCGCTCACGAAGGTCGGCAAGCTTTCGGGCGGCGAGCGCGCGCGGCTGGCGCTGGCGCTCATCACGCGCGAGGCGCCGCACATGCTGATCCTCGACGAGCCGACCAACCACCTCGACGTCGATTCGCGCGAGGCGCTTGTGCAGGCGCTGAACGAGTATTCGGGTGCAGTCGTCCTCGTCAGCCACGATCGCCACATGCTGGAGCTGACCGCCGACCGTCTGGTTCTGGTCGATGACGGCCGCGCCGAAGACTTTGCGGGCAGTCTTGAAGACTATACCGATTTCGTGCTCGGCAAATCGAACGACCGGCAGACAGGCGGCGCATCGTCCGGAAACCGCAAGGGAGCCCGCAAGGCCGCCGCCGACACACGCGAGCAGGAAAAGCGCCTGCGCGCCGCCATCAAGGCATTCGAAGCCGACCTCGCAAAGCTCACAGCGGAACGCAGCGCGGTCGATCGTGCCATGTTCGACCCCTCGTCCGCCCTCCCCGCGCACGCAAAGAAGTCCATGAGCGAACTGATGAAACTGCGCGCTGATTTGACGGACCGCATTCAGGCCACAGAGGCGGAATGGCTCGCCGTGTCGGAAGCGCTGGAGGTCGCAGCCTAAGCGGAAGGCGCCAGCCGCCGCAGCATCGTCTTCGCAAGATCGAGCGCACGCGCACGCGGCAGGCGCTCGGACGAGAGGCTGTAATCGAGCCACAGCCCGTCCATCGTCGCCGAGACGAGCGCCGCGATATCGCGCGGCGGCACCGGACCTTCAGGAAGTCGCGCCACCGCCTGCGCGAGCAGCGCCTGCAGCCGCGCGTTGTAATCCACGCTCACCGCGGCGAAATCGGGATTGTTGCGGACGAGCGCCCAGAAGGCGATCCACGCGCCAAGGATATCCGGGTTCGACCATTCGTCGCTGAAATGCACCTCGAACAGCCGGTCGATCGTCTTCCACGGGTCCGCGTACCCGGCCGCGAGCTCTTCCGCGAAGCGCGCGATGAAACTGTCGCAAAGCTCCTGATAGGTTTCCAGCAGCAGGTTGTCGGGATTGCTGAAATAGTGGCGCAGCAGCCCATGCGACACGCCGGCCCGGCGGCAGATTTCACGCCCCGTGGTGCCGCGCGGGCCGAGCTGCGCGAGACAGCTGATCGTCACCGCGAGCAGGTCCTGCCGCCGCAGCGCCGGTGTCTGTCGGCGCGCGCGGCGCCGTTTCGTTTCTTCTGTCGTGGACGCCATGCCTGCCTTCACCATCAAGGCAGACGTATCGCAGGCTGCGGGCCTGTCGCGCAAGCCGAAGCCAGTGGTCCCGCTCAGTCTAGATCGGGATCGTGGTAGTTTTGCACGTATGATGCGATCAGCCGGTCGACCGCCTCGCGCGTCACCCGGTTGTAGTCTTCGGAAAAGCCGAGCGTCGCCACCATCTTCCAGTGGCCGTACATCAGGGCCACGAACAGAAAGGCGATTTCGCGACAGGCCTTCTGGCTCAGCGTCGGGTTGCTGATCTGGATCTCGTGCGCGATCGTATACTGGAGCAGATTATACTGCCCGCTGAGGTTCATGCGCACCGCCTCGGAACTTGCCGCAAGCGAGAACATCGCGTCGTAAACGCCATCGTCCCTCGGCTTCTGGTTCCCCCCGAGGAAGTCGAAATAGAAATCGAGGAACATCGGCAGGCGCTCGGTTGCAGCGGCCTCGATGATGCCTTTCATCAGGCAGTCGCGGTAGCTTGCCGCCAGCGCATCGCACACCGCGACCATCAGGCCTTCGGGATCGGGGAAATAGTGCCGGATGAGCTGCCGCGACATGTCCGCTTCCTTGGCGATCGAATCGTAGGAAGGCATGGGCAGGCCTTCGCGGCCAATCGCCTTGATGGCAGCCTGCACGATCTCAGGCTTGCGAATTTCAGAAATGGGCTTCGGCATGACGCCCCCGGGGTAAGCAGATGGTTACTATGTGGTACCCGCGGGCGCGAGCGGCGCGAATGCTAACAGCGATGAAAGCAGTATCAAGCGAATAGTTAACAAGACGCACAAATGCGTTCGGCAAATGCAGGGTAGCAGCACGCCGGGCGGGCCTCCCGATCAGAGGCCGGATGTCATTGCGAACTCACAGACGTACCTCCCGGCACGCGAATCCGCCACTTTCCATCCGAAAGCAAAAAGGGGGCCAACCACCGGAAAGCACGCATTTCAAACGATACAACCCGGGCGCTGTCTTCAAACTGTAAAGGAACCCGACAACGCCCGGGCGCGCATCGCTTACGTGCGAATCATTCTCGAACTGGCGCTGTCAACCGCGGCGGCGACGCGCGAAACCGAGACCCACAAGACCAAGGCCGAACAGCGCCAACGCAGCCGGTTCGGGCACCCGCTCGACCATGAATCCGGTCCAGAACACGCGGACATCGGGGCCGCCGACCACAGGACGGAAAACAAGCGAAAACAGCCCGGGCACATCGGGCCGGTTTTCGTTCAGCATCTCCGGGAGCGCCTGATTGTCGAGGAAATCGAACCCGAGAGCAGATTCGACAAACAGGATGTCCGCGCTCACCAGCGTGTATCCAAGCTCGGTCCACCCGCTGAATCCCGCCGTCGGAACAAGCTGCACGATGTCGAACGGCGCACCCGGCGTCGCCGGCGGACTGAATTTGTCGTTGCCGACAAGCACGTTACCCGCCGCGTAGCTCACGGTTTTGCTATCGATCTCGGCGGTGAAATCCGTGACATTGCCGATGTAGAGAATGGAACCGGCGAGCAGCGGGTTCGGAACGAGCAGCACAGCACCGGGCGCGTTGTTGTAACTGAAGCTCCCCGAAACCGCGACACCGTCGAACATGCCGCCGACGGCCTCGGCAGTCGTGAACGTGTACTCGATCACCGCGGCGTGCGCCGATGCGGCAAGCGTCATGGCCGCGCCGCACCATGCGGCAAAGACAAAGCGTTGCATGTGGGATCCCCCCGTCGGACGAATAGTCGTCCGCTTTCAAAACAAGCAACGATTGTGCCATAGCCGAAACAATCAAGCTTTTGCGCCGCTATTAGGAATGATTTTCAGTTAGCAAGCGAAGAGATTGTAAATTCGGCCGACTCCGGCAACGCCTATCCAGGCCCCACATCGTAGGGCTGGAACATCAAACAATATCGGGAGGATATGGCGATCTCTCTCCGCACAACCCACGCGAAGCGTGGTGACCCCAACGGGACTCGAACCCGTGTTTTCGCCGTGAAAGGGCGACGTCCTAGACCGCTAGACGATGGGGCCGCGCGGCTGAGGCGCTCCCACTAATGGGGTCGCCCCGGCCGGTCAAGCCGCATGTGCAGGCTCAGGCCGCTTGAGTTTCCTCGGCGGGCACTGTGCGGATCAGATAGTCGAACGCGGAGAGCGCCGCCTTCGAGCCTTCGCCCATCGCGATCACGATCTGCTTGTAGGGCACGGTCGTGCAATCGCCCGCCGCCAGGATGCCCGGTTGGCTCGTTTCACCGCGATGATCGACCTCGATCTCGCCGCGCGGCGAGAGCGCAACTGCGTCCTTAAGCCACTCCGTATTCGGCACGAGGCCGATCTGCACGAAGATGCCTTCCAGCTCGATCTGGTGCAGATCGTCGCTGTTCCTGTCCTTGTAGGTGAGCGCCGTCACCTTCTCGCCGTCGCCCAGCACTTCGGTGGTGAGCGCGGACGTGATGATCTTCACGTTCGGCAGGCTGGCGAGCTTGCGCTGCAGCACAGCATCGGCACGAAGCTGGCTGTCGAACTCGATCAGCGTGACGTGCGCCACGATCCCCGCGAGGTCGATCGCGGCTTCCACGCCCGAGTTGCCGCCGCCGATCACCGCCACGCGCTTGCCCTTGAACAGCGGCCCGTCGCAGTGCGGGCAGTAAGCCACGCCCTTGTTGCGATAGTCGTTCTCGCCCGGCACGTTCATCTGCCGCCAGCGCGCGCCGGTGGCGAGCACCACGGTCCGTGCCTTCAGCGATGCGCCGTTCTCCAGCCGAACCTCGTGCAGCCCGCCCGGCACGCGCGCCGGAATCAGCTTTTCGGCCTTCTGCAGGTTCATGATGTCGACGTCATACTCTTTGACGTGCTGCTCGAGCTGCGCGGCGAGCTTCGGCCCTTCGGTGTGCTGCACGGAGATGAAGTTCTCGATCCCCATCGTATCGAGCACCTGCCCGCCGAAACGCTCGGCCGCCACACCCACGCGGATGCCCTTGCGCGCGGCATAAATCGCCGCAGCCGCACCGCCGGGGCCACCACCGACGACGAGCACATCGAACGGCGCCTTGCCCTTGATCTTCTCCGCCGCGCGCGCCGCAGCACCGGTATCGATCTTCGCGACGATCTGCTCCAGCTCCATGCGGCCGGAAGCGAACGGCTCGCCGTTCAGGAACACGGTCGGCACCGCCATCACCTTGCGTTCGTCGACCTCGCCCTTGAAGAGCGCGCCGTCGATCGCCGTGTGCTTGACGCGCGGGTTCAGCACCGCCATCAGGTTCAGCGCCTGCACAACGTCGGGGCAGTTCTGGCACGACAGCGAGAAATAGGTTTCGAACTCGAAGTCGCCGTCCAGCGCCTTCACCTGTTCAATCACGTCCTGCGCGGCTTTCGACGGGTGCCCGCCGACCTGCAGCAGCGCCAGCACCAGCGACGTGAACTCATGCCCCATCGGAAGGCCCGCGAAGCGCACGCCGATGTCGGTCCCGGCGCGGCGGATCATGAAGCTGGGCTTGCGCTTGTCATCATCCTTGCGGACGACGCCCACCTTGTCCGAAAGCGCTGCAATCTCTTCGAGGAGCGTGTTCATCTCCACCGATTTCGCGCCATCATCCAGCGACGCCACAAGCTCGATCGGCTGCGTGATGTTCTGCAGATAGGCGGCGAGCTGCTGCTTCAGATTGGCGTCCAGCATGGTTCACTCCAAAAAATTCAGTGTGGCCGCGATCTCCCGGAGGCGGCGCGAAACCGCCCCCGGGAGACCCCTGCGACCCAGGGGTCCTTAGATCTTGCCGACGAGGTCGAGCGACGGGGCGAGCGTCTTCTCGCCCTCTTCCCACTTCGCCGGGCACACTTCACCCGGGTGGCTCACCCAGTACTGAAGCGCCTTGATCTTGCGCAAAAGCTCGGCGGCGTTGCGGCCCACGCCTTCCGGCGTGATCTCGACGAGCTGGATGGTGCCCTCGGGATCGACGACGAACGTGCCGCGATCGGCGAGGCCGACGCCTGCGCGAAGGATCTCGAAGTTGTTCGAGATGTCGTGGTTCTGGTCGCCCAGCATGTAGTAGTTGATCTTGCCGATTGCGGGCGAGGTGTCGTGCCACGCCTTGTGGCAGAAGTGCGTGTCGGTGGAGACCGAATACACCTCGACGCCGATGCTCTGGAGCGTCGGGTAGATGTCGGCGAGGTCTTCAAGCTCGGTCGGGCACACGAAGGTGAAGTCGGCCGGGTAGAAGAAGAAGATCGACCATTTGCCCTTCACGTCCGCGTCCGTCACCTCGACGAACTTGCCCTGCTTGAAGGCCTGCGCTTTGAACGGCTTAATGGGGGTATTAACGAGGGACATGTACGCTCCATTGCTGTGGGTTGCTTGGGGGATGGCGACCCTTTAGCAACGCCCGGAGCGAAGGCAAAATTACTTTTTTGAGACAGACAGATTGATTTTATCGATCAGTCCGCCCAGGCCGCGTCGTCGAGGTGGAGTTCGGCGCGCGGGGTCGATCCCCAATCATCCTGACTGACACGTCCCGACACCCAGAGCCGCCGTCCGCCCGCCTGCATGAGCGCCGAGCCGAGCGGCGTATCGACACTGCGGAACGCGACAGCCTTCACGCGCGCACCGTCCGCGCCCGCCAGAATCACACGCACATGGCCGGTGCCGACGATATCGGCCTTCACCACGGAAACCGGCCCCGCCGCCACGCGCGGGCCGGGCCAACCAGCCCCATAAGGCCCGGCAGCCTCCAACGCTTCGGCAAGCGCAGGCGTAACACCCGCAGGCGCGAGCGCGAGATCAAAGGAGAGCGCGTCGACAGCGCGGGCACGCGCCACGTCCCCCTCCAGCCGTTCGCAGAGGAAACGCGCGAGGTCGTCCACCCGCTCGCGCGCCACCGTGACGCCCGCCGCCATCGCATGACCGCCGCCCGCACTGATCAGCCCCGCGTCGCGCGCCGCGAGCACCGCCGCGCCGAGATCGACGCCGGGGATCGAACGCCCCGAACCCTTGCCCGTGCCCGCCTCGTCGATACCGATCACGAGCGCGGGCACGCCGAAGCGATCCTTGAGGCGGCTCGCGGCGATGCCGATGACACCGGGATGCCAGCCATCTCCCGCGATCACCGCAATCGGCGCGTTGCCTGCGCGCTCGCACGCGGCGATGGCGGCTTCGGTCACCAGCGTCTCGATCGCGCGCCGCTCGTCGTTCAGCCGGTTGAGCTCGCCCGCCAGCGCGGAGAGCTCATCGCCCTCCCCGGTCAGCAGGCGCACGCCGAGGTCCGCTTGTCCCACGCGCCCGCCCGCGTTGATGCGCGGCCCGAGCGCGAAGCCAAGGTCGGATGCCCGCGGCGCGCGTTCCAGCCGGGCAGCAGCGGCCAGTGCGGCGAGCCCTGCATTGCGCCGCGTCGCCATCACCTTGAGGCCCTGCGAGACATAGGCGCGGTTGAGACCGGTCAAGGGCACCACGTCCGCCACCGTGCCGAGCGCGACAAGATCGAGCAGTTCGGTGAGCTTCGGCTCCGGCCGACCCGAGAACCAGCCGCGCACGCGCAACTCCCGGTTCACCGCCACAGCCACGAGAAACGCCATACCCACAGCCGCAAGGTGGCCGAACGCGGCGCCTTCGTCCTCGTCGATACGGTTGGGGTTCACGATTGCGACGGCGGGCGGCAGCAGCGTGGAGGCCTTGTGGTGATCGACGACGATCACGTCGAGCCCCGCACCCTTCGCGGCCTCCAGCGCCTCGAAACCCTGCGTGCCGCAATCGACGCAGACGACGAGGTCCGCGCCGGCCTGCCTCAACGCCACCAGCGCCTCGGCAGAAGGGCCGTAGCCTTCCAGAAGCCGGTCGGGAATATAGTGTGAAACCGTGCCGCCCACGGCGCGGATGAAACGGATCAGCACCGCCGCGCTCGTCGCGCCGTCCACGTCATAGTCGCCGAAGATCACCACGGCCTCGCCGCGCGTCACCGCGTCGGCGATGCGTGCGGCGGCCGTGTCCATGTCGCGGAAGATCGAAGGGTCGGGCAGCAGGTCGCGGATCGTCGGCTGCGCGAGGGCAGCGATGTCCTCCACCCGCACGCCGCGCGCCGTGAACAGGCGCGCGGTCACGTCGCTGATGCCAAGCCTCAGCGCGTCGGCAGCGTCACCCGGCGGGCCGCCCCGCCAGCGCCATTGCCGCCCGGATATCGAGCGGCTGACGCCGAAGACGAAGGCGTCAGGATTCGGAACGGCGATGCTCGCCACGCACCCACCTGACCGTGCCCGAAGACGCGCGCATCACGACCGATTCGGTCGTCACGAGGCCGCCCTTCAGGCGCTTCACGCCATCGAGCAGCGAACCATCGGTCACGCCCGTCGCGGCGAAGATCACGTCGCCCTTGGCCATGTCCTCGGTGTCGTAGATGCGGTCGAGATCGGTGATGCCCCACTTCGCGGCGCGCAGGCGCTCGTCGTCGTTGCGGAACACGAGCCGGCCCTGGATCTGGCCGCCGACGCAGCGCAGCGCCGCCGCCGCGAGCACGCCTTCCGGCGCGCCGCCCTGGCCGAGGTAGATGTCGACCGTCGTCTCGGGGTTCGTCACCGCGATCACGCCCGCCACGTCGCCGTCCGGGATCAGCACGACGCCGCAGCCGATCGTGCGCAGTTCTGCGATCAGCTTCTCGTGGCGCGGGCGATCGAGCACGCAGGCGATGATCTCGGCGGGCTTCACGCCTTTCGCCTTCGCAAGCGCCTCGACGTTCTCGGTCACGCTCTTGTCGAGGCTGACGAGGTCCTTCGCGTAACCCGGCCCGATGGCGAGCTTTTCCATGTAGACGTCGGGCGCGTTCAGCAGGCAGCCCTCTTCGGCGATGGCGAGCACGGCAAGCGCGTTCGGCCCGGCCTTGGCGGTGATCGTCGTGCCTTCCAGCGGATCGAGCGCGATGTCGATCTTGGGGCCGGTCCCGATCGCCGCGCCGACCTTCTCGCCGATATAAAGCATCGGCGCTTCGTCGCGCTCGCCCTCGCCGATCACGATCGTGCCGTCGAAGGCGAGTTCATTCAGCGCATCGCGCATCGCATCGACAGCGGCAGCGTCCGCCGCCTTCTCGTCGCCGCGTCCCACGAGGTGCGAGGCCGCCATCGCCGCGTATTCCGTCACGCGCACCATTTCCAGAACGAGCACGCGCTCCAGCACGTCGCTGCGTTTCACCATCGGCCTTGAACTCCCCTTGATTCGAACATGCGGAAAGGCTGGTAGCCCCCTCGCCTCAAAAGTCCAGAATATGCATCAGCATCGGCTCGCCGAGCACGCTGCTGCTCGCGCGCATCGCCTCGATGGCTTTGCGGACTGCACTTTCGTCGGTTTCGTGCGAAACGATGGCGATGAAGACACCGCCCGCGTCGGCCTGACCGCGCTGAATCAGGCTGTCGATCGAAACGCCAGCGTCGCGCAGCATCGCCGCGAGTTCGGCAAGCACGCCCGTTTCGTCCGCCACCGAAAGGCGCAGGTAATAGCGCCCGCGCCAGTCCCCCGCCTCGCCCGCGCCGATCGGCTCGAGGTGATGCGAAGGCATGGCAAAGGCGGGCCCCGCCTCGCCGCGCGCGATATCGATAAGGTCGGCGACGACGGCGCTCGCCGTCGGCCCCTCACCCGCGCCGCGGCCTTCGAAGAACAGCCGCCCGACGAAATTACCCTCCGCCACCACTGCGTTCAGCGAACCCGTGACCTTGGCGAGCGGATTGGCGAGCGGCACGAGGCACGGGTGCACGCGCTGGTGGATACGATCCCCCACAACCTCGGCAACCCCGACGAGACGCACGCGGAAGCCGAGCTCGGCGGCGTGCGCGATATCCGTCGCCGCAACGGCGCGGATGCCCGTTGTGCGGACGCTCGCGAAATCGATCTCGCTGCCGAAGGCGAGGCTCGCGAGAATGGCGAGCTTGTGCGCGGCGTCGATGCCGTCGATGTCGAAGGTGGGATCGGCCTCTGCATAGCCCAGCCGCTGCGCCTCGCCGAGCACATCGGCGAACGCCGCGCCCTTCTCCTCCATCTCGGTGAGGATGTAGTTACATGTGCCGTTCAGGATGCCGTAGACGCGGTCGATGCGGTTCGCCGCCGCGCCTTCGCGGATCGCCTTGATGATCGGGATGCCGCCCGCCACCGCCGCTTCATATTTGAGTGGTGTCCCCGCCTTCTCGGCGGCGGCCGCGAGTTCGAGACCGTGATGCGCGATCATCGCCTTGTTCGCGGTGACGACACCCTTGCCCCGGCTGATCGCCTCGCGCACCAGCGCCACGGCAGGCCCATCCGACCCGCCGATCAGCTCGACGACGACATCGACATTGTCCCGCTCGGCGAGCGACGAAGTATCGTCCACCCACTCGAACCGGCCAAGATCGACACCCCGGTCACGCGAGCGGTCCCGCGCCGAAACCGCGACGATCTCGATCGGCCGCCCGGCGCGGCGTGCGATGAGGTCGCGGTTTTCATCCAGAAGTTTGACAACGCCGGCGCCGACCGTACCGAGCCCGGCAAGCGCGATGCGCAAGGGAGAGTTCACTGCTTAACCCCGATTCTCAAGACATTCCGACAGGCGCTTACTCGCCGATGGCCTTCTGCTGGCCCGGCGTGTTTACACCCATCGATTGAAGATAGCGTTTCACGTTGCGCGCCGCCTGGCGGATGCGCTGCTCGTTTTCCACCATCGCGATGCGCACGAAGCCCTCACCTTCCTCGCCGTAGCCGACACCCGGCGCCACGGCGACGCCTGCGTGCGTGAGGAGCTGCTTCGAGAACTCAAGGCTGCCGAGGTGCGCGAGCGCAGGCGGCAGCGGCGCCCAGCAGAACATCGAAGCGCGCGGGCTCGGAATGTCCCACCCGGCGCGGGCGAAGCTCTCCACCAGCACGTCGCGGCGGCGCTTGTAGAGCTCGCGGTTCTTCTCGACGATGTCCTGCGGGCCGTTGATCGCCGCGACGGCCGCCGCCTGGATCGGCGTGAAGGCGCCGTAATCGAGGTACGATTTCACGCGCGTCAGCGCCGCGATCAGCGTCTTGTTGCCGACCGCGAAGCCCATGCGCCATCCGGCCATCGAATAGGTTTTGGACATGGAGGTGAACTCCACCGCCACGTCCTTCGCGCCCGGCACCTGCAGGATGGAGGGCGTCGGCACGCCGTCGTAGTACAGCTCCGAATAGGCGAGGTCCGAGAGAATCCACAGCCCATGCTCCTTCGCGAACGCGACGACGCGCTCGTAGAAGGCGAGGTCCACGACCTCCGCGGTCGGGTTCGAAGGATAGCCCATCACCAGCACCGAAGGCTTCGGCACGGTGAACTTCACCGCGCGCTCCAGCGCTTCGAAATAGCGCTCGTCGGGCGTCGTCGGCACGCTGCGGATCGTCGCGCCCGCGATGATGAAGCCGAACGTGTGGATCGGGTAGCTCGGGTTCGGCGCCAGCACGACGTCGCCCGGCGCCGTGATCGCCTGCGCGAGGTTCGCGAGCCCTTCCTTGGAGCCGAGCGTCACCACGACCTCGCTCTCCGGGTCCAGCTCCACGCCGAAGCGCCGCGCGTAATAGCCCGCCTGCGCCTTCCGCAGCCCCGGAATGCCCTTCGATGCCGAATAGCCGTGCGCATCGGGTTTCCGCGCCACTTCGCACAATTTGTCGATCACGTGCTGCGGCGGCGGCAGGTCGGGGTTGCCCATGCCGAGGTCGATGATGTCCTCGCCTGCCGCACGTGCCGCTGCCCGCATCGCGTTCACTTCGGCGATCACATAGGGCGGCAGGCGCTTGATGCGGTAGAAGTCTGACATTGTCTCCTCTTCGGGTCTTTCCCGTGTATGGGCCGCTGGATCGCGGCGGCGCCGTTATAGCGACCGCCCTTGGCGCTTGGCGAGCGCTTGTTTATCGTCGGCTTCAGTTGCTGCTCCCGGGGAGATCGTCATGGTTGCCGCCGCCGACATTGAAGGTCTTGCCGAGCACGTCCAGCGCTGGACCTGGCTTGCGGGCAAGATGCAGCAGATGATGATGGAATTCCTCGCAAAAGAGGCGACGGACGGCGTCGTTCTCGGCCCCGATCCGCTCGGCCTTGTCGAGACGTGGAGCAAGATGGCGACCGCGGCGATGACCGATCCGGCCCGCCTTGCCCAGCTTCAGGCGGATTACTGGCGAGATGCGATGACACTCTGGCAGGCCTTCGCCACGCCCGGCGAGGTGCAGCCCCCGAAGCTTCCCGCCGACAAGCGCTTCAAGGGGCAGGCGTGGTCTGAAATGCCCGCCTTCGATTTCCTGAAATCGTCCTACCTCCTTGCCAGCCAGTATATCCTCCAGCTCGTTGGCGGGCTCGACGGGCTTGAAGACAAGGAGCGGCAGAAGGCGATCTTCTACACGCGCCAGTTCATCGATGCGCTCTCCCCCTCCAACTACGTGCTCACCAACCCGGAGGTGCTGAAGGCCACCGTGGAGAGCAAGGGCGAGAACCTGCTGAAGGGCACGCAGCACCTGCTCGACGATCTTCAGCGCGGCCGCATGACGATGACCGACGAGAAGGCGTTCGAGGTCGGCCGCAACGTCGCCGTCACCCCCGGCAAGGTCGTGTTCGAAAACCGGATGTTCCAGCTCATCCAGTATTCGCCGAGCACGGCGAACGTTTACGAAACGCCGCTCCTCATCTTCCCGCCGTGGATCAACAAGTTCTACATCCTCGATCTCACGCCGGATAAAAGCTTCATCCGCTGGGCGGTGGCGCAGGGTCTCACCGTGTTCGTCGTGTCGTGGAAGAACGCCGACGAGAGCATCGCGGACGCGACCACCGCGACCTACATCGAAGAAGGCTTCACCACCGCGATCGATGCGGTGCTGAAGGGCCTCGGCGTCAAGTCCACGCACACCATCGGCTACTGCGTCGCGGGCACCACGCTCGCGATGACGCTCGCCTTCCTGGCAGCGCGGGGCGAGGCGGAGAAGGTGAAGACGGCGACGTTCTTCACCGCGCAGGTCGATTTTTCCGAATGTGGCGAACTCGGCGTGTTCGTGGACGAGGACCACCTGAAGGCGGTGAAGGAACTGTCGGAAAGCAAGGGCTATCTGGACGGCCGCTACATGGCGACCACGTTCAACATGCTCCGCGCGAACGACCTCATCTGGAACTACGTCGTCAACAACTACCTGCTGGGGAAGGATTATTTCCCCTTCGACCTGCTTTACTGGAACTCGGACGCGACGAACGTCCCCGCCAAATGGCACGCCGAGTATCTGGAAGGCCTCTACCGCGACAACCGCATGATCAAGCCCGGCGCCATCGTCATCGACGGCACGCCCATCGATCTCACCAAGGTAGACACGCCGGTCTATATCCAGGGCGGCAAGGAAGACCACATCGCCCCTGCCCGATCCTCCTACAAACTCACCCAGCACTTCGCCGGACCGGTTCGTTTCGTCCTCGCGGGCAGCGGCCACATCGCGGGCGTCGTCAACCCGCCCGACGCGAAGAAGTACCAGCACTGGACCAACGACACGCTCCCCGAGCGTTTCGAAGACTTCGCCGCCACCGCCACCGAACACCCCGGAAGCTGGTGGCCCGACTGGATCAAATGGCTCACCGCCCAGTCCGGCAAGGAAATCCCCGCCCGCACCCCCGGCAAGGGCGCCAAAGGCGGCACGCTCAAGGTGATCGAGGACGCGCCGGGGCGCTATGTGCGGGAGCGGGTTGGGTAAGGGGGAGTGGCTTGGCAACATTCGGTGAGTAATGAGGTAAGCTTTAGCGTGTTAGGTTAACTTCGATATCGCGCGCATAATCGTGATCAACCGTCATGCGTGGACGTTCGTCTTTGAATTCCCGCGCGAGCACGCTGATCCGATCATCCTTCCGATCTGCGAAGAGCAAATCTTCGGCCTGAGACGCGCGCATGCGGTTGAAATTCCACACGTCGGCGTCACTGATCGAAAACACCCTTTCATCCTGCGGCACGCCCGCGATGACGAGCATCCTTGTGGGCGAGAGAGGGAAGCTGACTTGTGCTCGGATGTTCTTAAACCCGCCGTCGCCATAGACGGGGTGAATTGCTTCCTGCGGCGCCCAGCGGCACACTGGATTGTCGGAAGTAATGAACCTCGCTTCGTGCGCCTCGGCGATGATCCAGCTGCGCTCATAGAAAAGCGGGGCCAGATCATCTGCAATGGCAACCGCTCGCAAACCGCGCTTCTCGCTTATTCCGAGCGTGTAACGTGACGGATCATTGATGAAAGCAAAGACCTCACCGCGGTCTTTGATAGTCACGCCGGTATCGCGTTCCATCGCATCGGCGAGGCGATCAAAGCGTTCGCGAGTTTGGACACTCATCCGTAACTGAAGCTGCGCCGACCTTGCCGCCGCCTCCGCATAGGCTCGAATAAGAGCCGGTGATCGCGAATAGCAGGTCGCCACAAAAACGGCAAAGTCGGCACGTAATTGCCCCTCCGGAATCTCCCCGGTTAGCAGCTGCCGATAGGGTTTCGCCGCCTTGTTCTCGATCTGACCCAGCAGGGCGTCTATGCCATCATGATAGAATCCCTCATCGGTACGGATCGAATAATAATTCCTTTGGAAACCCGTTTCCTCGATCCGAGACGGCCGCGCCTTTTCACGGCGCTTACTATACGTCCAGATCATATTCTTTGGAGATTCGCCACAAAAATACTGGAGATGGAGACGCGGAACAAAATGTTGATCTTTGGTTCGCCGTTGAACGGCCGGTATAGTCATGACGCCTTATTATCACAGCGCGCGGGCGAAAAAAATGGGAGGTTAGTTATCTAGAGTCATCTGCCGCATTTGGACTTCACCGCAGACGCTCTGAGGGGCTGGATTAGGGTTAGACGCCTAATCGCACACAATCATTGAGTTAAGACGCCCCCTTCCGAAATAGGAAAAGCTGTGCCAGCCTCCGTGCGCTCTTTGAAGCGCGGCACCCATCGCTGATCCGCGCATTGAAAACGGAAAATGCCAGCCTCGGTACGCGCCTTCACACGCCGCGGACAGCCGTCAGCGCCACGCGTTTTTAAAAAAAAACGCGTGTTGGCCTCCACTTCCTCTACTTCGCGCGGACCGAGCCGCGCAAAAAGGGCTCAGCGGACGCGCGGTAGCGGGGGCATCGGTGCTCTGGAAGGCCGGCTGCGGTCGCGGGGGAGCTGGGCCTGATAGGCTTCGGCGCAGTGCGCGGTGCAGTAGGGGAAGCCGGGGTTCACCGGACGGCCGCAGAACTGGAAGTCGGGTTCGCCGGGGTGGCCGATCGGCCACTTGCAGATCTTGTCGCTGAGGTCGAGCAGCGTCACCTTCTCGCCGGGCGCGCGCGGCTTCACCGGCGCGGCAGGCATCGCGGCGCGCACGGGCATCGCCGGCTTCGGCGCAGCGGCGGGCGCCGGTGGCGCCTTGGTTTCGGGGGCCGGGCGCGGCTGCGCCGCTGCGGCTTCCGGAGCGGCGGCTTCGGGCTTGGGTTTCGGCGCGGCGGGTGCGGCCGCCTTCTTCGCCGTCTCGCGCGGCGTGCCGTCGCTGTCGCCCTTCACGGGAGACGGGCGCGCCTTCAGCCCAAGCCGGTGCGCCTTGCCGATCACCGCGTTGCGGCTCACGTTGCCGAGCTTGTCGGCGATCTGGCTCGCGGTCAGCCCCTTTTCCCAGAGGCTCCTCAGCGTCTCGATCCGTTCGTCCGTCCAGGACATCGCGTTCCCACTTCCAATCTTCAAACAAAAGAGCCGACCGGCTTGCGGGGCATGGCCACAGCCACTACTCCCACGCAGATGCACGATCAGCTTGCAAAGCCTTCCGTAGCGAAACCGGCCGCGCCGGTCCACAGCGAACCCGCCCACAGCGAACCCGGCGTGCCGATCATCGGCCGCATCAACTGGCCGGGCCTTCGGACCCTCTATGTGAAGGAGGTGAGGCGGTTCTTCAAGGTGCAGTTGCAAACCGTGTGGGCACCCGCGATCACCACGCTGCTGTTCCTCGCCATTTTCACCGTGGCGCTCGGGCGCGGCAACCTCACGGTCCTCGGCGTGCCGTTCAACAGCTTCCTTGCGCCGGGCCTTATCGTGATGGCGATGATGCAGAACAGCTTCGCCAACACCTCGTCCTCGATTCTCATCGGCAAGGTCCAGGGCACGATCGTGGACATATTGATGCCGCCCCTGTCGCCGGGGGAGCTTCTGGTCTCATTCGTCGCGGGCGCCGTGACGCGCGCGTGGCTCGTCGGGCTCGCGGTGTGGGGCGCGATGGTGCTGTGGCCGGGCGTTTCGGTGGCGATCCACAACCCGCTCGCCGTCTTCTTCTACGGCACGATGGGCGCGGTGATGCTGGGGCTGCTCGGCGTTCTCACCGGCCTTTGGGCGGACAAGTTCGACCATGCCGCCGCGGTCACCAACTTCGTCGTGCAGCCGCTCTCGCTGCTTTCCGGCACCTTCTACTCGATCGACCGGCTGGCGGGCGTGTGGAACACAGCGAGCCACTTCAACCCGTT
This sequence comes from Sphingosinicella sp., assembly GCF_041916975.1. Taxonomy (NCBI): domain Bacteria; kingdom Pseudomonadati; phylum Pseudomonadota; class Alphaproteobacteria; order Sphingomonadales; family Sphingosinicellaceae; genus Sphingosinicella; species Sphingosinicella sp. The sequence goes on along the minus strand of NZ_JAYRYK010000001.1, from coordinate 3,920,763 downwards.
CTTCTATGTGATCGATGGTTTCCGGTCAGGCTTCATCGGCATCCACGATGGCCCCGCGCTCGGCGGCGCGATCGCGCTCATCGCCATCAACGCGGTGCTGTGGACGCTGTGCTACTGGGCGCTCCGCACCGGCTGGCGCACCCGCCAGTAACATTGACTTGGCGGCCCGCGTGCGTCATGGAGGCGCGCGAGTCCGAAGGGCGGTCAGATTGGCCGCCTTTTTCCGTTTCGAAGGCCGGTTTCGGGGCCATTCACGAACGAAGGTTTGAAGGGCGATGCGGCATTTTCTCGATCTCGAAAGCACGGGCGCCGAAGCCCTGCGGCTGATCCTCGACGAGGCGAAGCGCCGCAAGCAGGCCCGCGCCGGGCGGCCCAAGGGCGCGGCCGACGACGACGCCCCGCTCGCCGGGCACATGCTCGCCGCGATCTTCGAGAAGTCCTCCACGCGCACGCGCGTCTCGTTCGACATGGCGATGCGTCAGCTCGGCGGCTCTGCGATGATCCTGTCCTCGGCGGACATGCAGCTCGGCCGCGGCGAGACGATCGAGGACACCGCGCGCGTCCTTTCCCGCTTCGTCGACGCCATTTCGCTGCGCACCAACGGGCACGACAAGGTGGAAGCGCTCGCTGCCGCAAGCAGCGTGCCGGTGATCAACATGCTGACCGACAGCGGCCACCCCTGCCAGATCGTCGCCGATCTGATGACCGTTGAGGAACGCCTCGGCCGCAGCGTCGCGGGCACGGTGTGGACGTGGCTGGGCGACGGCAACAATGTCTGCCAGTCGCTGATCGAGGCCGCCGGCCTGCTCGGCTATGAAATTCGCCTCTCGGTTCCCGCCGCCTACGATCCGGACGATGCCGTCGTCGCGCGCGCTGAGGCGCGCGGCGCCAAGATCGTCGTCGAGCGCAACCCGGAAGCGGCGGTCGCGGGCGCGGACGTCGTCGTCACCGACACGTGGGTCTCCATGGGCCAGTCCGGTGCGGCGCAGCGCATGGTCGCGATGGGGCCGTATCAGGTGACCGAAGCGCTGATGGCGAAGGCGAAACCCTCGGCGATCTTCCTGCACTGCCTTCCCGCGCACCGCGGCGAGGAGGTTGTCGACGCCGTGATGGACGGGCCGCAGTCGGCCGTGTGGGACGAGGCCGAGAACCGCGTACATGCACAGAAAGCGATCCTGCTCTGGTGTCTGAACAAGCTCGGCTGAACGGCAACGGCTCGGCAGGCACCCCGCAAACGGGGCGCGTCCTGCCGTTCACGATCCCGGCACGCAGCGCGCGTGGGCGCGTCGCGCGGCTCGGCCCGGCGCTCGCAGCGATCCTCGGCGCGCACGACTACCCTGCCCCACTCTGCCAGCTCCTCGGCGAGGCGCTGATCCTCACCGTCCTCATCGGCACGACCGTGCAGAAGGGCGAAGGGCAAACCACCGTGCAGGCGCAGTCGAAGGGCGGCCCGATCGACCTTCTCGTCTGCGACTACCGCGCCGGAGAGATTCGCGGCTACCTCCGCTTCGATCCCGAGCGGCTCGGCGAGATCACGCCCGGCGCGCTGCTCCCGGACCTGTTCGGCGCCGGCTACCTCGCCATCACCATCGAGCAGAGCGCCGACGAACGCTATCAAGGCATCGTGCCACTGGAAGGCGACACGCTTTGCCACGCGGTGGAGCGCTATTTCACCGATTCGGAACAGGTGCCGACGCTGGTGCGCGGCGCGGTGCGGCAGGCTGAGGACGGTTCATGGGAAGCCGGCGGTCTCCTTGTCCAGCACCTTCCCCACGGCGAGACCGGCGGCCCGCGCCTTGCCGCGCGCACCGACAGTCAGGACTGGGAGCATGTGCTTGCTCTCGCCTCCACGATCACCGACACGGAGCTGACCGACGGCCATTTGAGCGAGGAAACCCTGCTCTGGCGGTTGTTCAACGAAGACGAAGTGCGCGTCTCACCGCCCATCGGCCTCACGCGCGGCTGCCGCTGCACGGTGCAGCACTTCCGCGAGGTGCTCGGCCGCTTTCCGGCCGAAGAACTCGCCGAAATGCACGGGCCAGCAGGTACGATCGATGTAAACTGCGAGTTCTGCTCGCGCATGTTCCCAATCGAAATGCGAGATTAACGTCCCGGATATGCCTTATTCATCTGTCATCCTTATAGTGTGACCATCTCCGGATCACCGGAGATTTGACAGGGAGTTACGCGCTCATGCGCCGGAGTCTGGTTCTTGCTGGTGGTGCCCTAGTGGTAGCAACGGCTGCGTTCGCGCAGCCCGTAACGCTGTCGCTGTTCGGCGGCGGTGATTTCCAACCGGGTTCGTACAGCGTCTCGGGCGGCGCCAATCGCTGCATCATCTCGCCGGAATCGCTGATGCACGTCGGCCTTGAAGCGGCGGACGGGAAGAGCTGCGTCCACACCGTGGTCGAAGACACCGCGGAGCGCGCCACGGTGGCTTACAGCTGCCGCGGTCTCGGCAGCGGCCGCACCACGATCGTGAAGGACAACCGCAACCACTTCACGATCGACGCGCAGGGCATTCGCGGGCGTGAGCCCTTCGCGGTGCGCCAGGAATTCAAGCGCGTCGGCAACTGCTGATCAGTGGGCGGCGCCTGCCGCCGCCGGGCTCGTGAGCAGGAACAGCGGGATCGCGACGTCGAAGCCCTGCCCCTTTTCGTCCAGCATCTGGAACGAGCCCGCCATCGTGCCCATCGGCGTTTCGAGCGGGCAGGCTGAGACATAATCGTAGGCCTCGCCCGGCGCGATCACCGGCTGCGCGCCGACGACGCCTGCACCGCGCACCTCGTGGACGTTGCCTGTCCCGTCCGTGATGACCCAGTGCCGGCTGATGAGCTGCACGGGCGCTTCGCGGCCGTTTTCGATACGGATATGGTAGGTCCACACATAGTGGTCCCGCTCCGGCAGCGAGCGCTCCGGCAGATAGGACGGGTTTGCGCGCACGGTGACACCGGCGGTCGTGGCGGAGGCTGCGAAGAACTCCTTCACAACCCCACCGCCGAGAGCGCCCGGTCGAGATCATCGATCACATCGGCCGGGTCTTCGAGCCCAACGGAGAGGCGCAGCATCGATTCCGTGACGCCCATCTCCTCGCGGACCTTCTCGTCGAGGCCGGCGTGCGTGGTCGATGCAGGGTGCGTCATCAGCGTGCGGGAATCACCGATGTTGTTCGAGATGTCGACAAGGCTGAGCGCGTCCAGCAGGCCATGTGCCTGCTTGCGCCCGTCTGCAACGAACAGACTCATGATCGTGCCACCGCCCGACATCTGCGCCATCGCCAGATTGTGCTGGGGATGCGAGGGCAGTGCCGGATAGAGCAGGCGCGGCACGCGTTCATCAAGGAAGCGGGCAACTGCGAGCGCGTTCTCGCACTGTTTCGCCATCCGGAGTTCGAGCGTCTCAAGCCCCTTGAGCACCACCCACGCATTGAACGCGGAGAGGGTCGGTCCGGTGTTGCGCGTGAAAGCGAGCAGTTCACCTTCAATGAACTCTTCCGAACCGAGCACGGCACCCGCGAGCACACGGCCCTGCCCATCGAGCATCTTGGTCGCCGAATAGGCTACGATATCCGCACCGAATTCGAGAGGACGCTGGAGAACCGGCGTCGCAAAGGCGTTGTCCACCACCACGACCGCACCTGCATCGTGCGCAATATCCGAAATGGCGCGGATATCGCAGATATCGAGCGTCGGATTCGCGGGCGTTTCCATGAAGAACAGCTTCGTGTTCGGCCGCACCGCCGCCTTCCAGTCAGCGACCTCGCGCCCGTCGACGACCGTGGTTTCGACACCGAACTTCGGGAGCAGCGAATCGACGAGCCAGCGACAGGAGCCGAAGAGCGCACGGCCTGCGACGACATGGTCACCGGCGCGAAGCTGCGAGAGCAGCGCCGCCGTCATCGCCGCCATGCCGCTTGCCATCGCGCGGCAGGCTTCGGCACCCTCGATCAGCCGCAGCCTCTCCTCGAACATCGCGACGGTCGGGTTCTGCAAGCGCGAGTAGGTCATGCCCTTCTCGTCACCCCGGAAACGGGCCGCAACCGTCTCTGCGTCGTCGTAACAATAGCCGGAGGTCAGGAAGATCGCTTCCGACGTCTCACCGAACTCGCTGCGCATCGTGCCGCCGCGCACGGCGCGCGTGGCCGGACGCCAGCCTTTGGTTTCTTCCCTGTTTGCTCCGCTCATCCGTTTCATGGCGCGTGCATCGCAGCCGCGCGCGCCCACGTCAACGCCTCTTGACCAGCAGAGGCGCGCCATTCAAATGGGCGGCGTGCGGGTGTAGCTCAATGGTAGAGCAGAAGCTTCCCAAGCTTACGACGAGGGTTCGATTCCCTTCACCCGCTCCATCCGGAGAACGCCCTTGATCCAGCCGCAATCGGTTCCGACTCCGGCAGTGCGGCGGCCGTTCTACGCGCACCTCTATTTCCAGGTCCTGCTCGCCATCGTGCTCGGCGGAACGATCGGCCACATCTGGCCGGAGTTCGGCGAGAGCCTGAAACCGCTCGGCGACGCCTTCATCAAGCTGGTTAAGATGATCATCGGCCCGGTGATTTTCCTCACCATCGTCACCGGTATCGCGGGGATGCGCGACCTCGGGGCGGTAGGGCGGGTGGCGGCAAAGGCGTTCATCTACTTCCTCGTCTTCTCCACGCTCGCGCTTATCGTGGGCCTTATCGTCGCAAACGTCATCCAGCCGGGGCGTGGGCTCAACATCGACCCCGCCACGCTCGACGGCGGCGCAGTGGCGCAATATTCGAACGCGGCGCACGACAGCAGCATCGTCGGCTTCCTGATGCACATTATCCCGAACACTCTCATCAGCGGCTTCGTGGAGGGCGACATCCTGCAGGTGCTGTTCGTTTCCATCCTGTTCGGCATCGCGCTCACGCTTGTCGGCGACACCGGCGCGCCGGTCGTAAGCTTCCTCGAAGCACTCGGCGCCGCGGTATTCCGGCTGGTCGGCATCCTGATGAAGGCTGCACCAATCGGCGCGTTCGGCGCGTTCGCTTTCACGATCGGTGCTTACGGCATCGGCACGGTGGCGAACCTCGCCGCCCTGATCGCGACCTTCTATCTCACCTCGCTGCTGTTCGTGCTCGGCGTGCTCGGGCTGGTCGGCGTTGCGAACGGCTTCTCGATCCTGAAGCTGATCCGCTACCTCAAGGAAGAGCTGCTGCTCGTCCTCGGTACATCGAGCTCGGAAGCCGCCCTCCCCAGCCTTATATCCAAGATGGAACGCGCGGGCGCCTCCAAGTCCGTGGTCGGGCTTGTCGTGCCGACCGGCTATTCGTTCAACCTCGACGGCACCAACATCTACATGACGATGGCGGCGCTGTTCATCGCGCAGGCGCTCAACATCGATCTCACCCTTGAAGAGCAGGTGCTGCTGCTGCTCGTGGCGATGCTGAGTTCGAAGGGCGCTGCGGGCATTACCGGCGCGGGCTTCATCACCCTCGCCGCAACGCTTTCCGTGGTGCCGAGCGTGCCCGTCGCGGGCATGGCACTGATCCTCGGCATCGACCGGTTCATGAGCGAATGCCGCGCGCTCACCAACTTCGTAGGGAATGCGGTGGCGACGATCGTGGTCGCGCGCTGGGAAGGCGAACTCGACCGCGCCGCGCTGGACGCTGCGCTGGCGGGGCCATCGCTTCCGATTGCAGCCAAGCCTGATCCTGCCGCAGGCCCCGGCGACGACACCGCCGTTACTGAGGACTGATCCAGACCCGTCCCGCGCCTGCCCAAAATCGCGGCTTGCCCATATATATCTAAAAGTCATATTCTCCCGTCAAATACGAGGAGGACTTGATGAAAACACGCATCACCGAGCTTTTTGGCATCCAGCACCCGATCATTCAGGGCGGTATGCACTTCGTCGGTTTCGCGGAAATGGCCGCCGCCGTCTCGAACGCTGGTGGTCTGGGCATCATTACCGGGCTTACGCAGCGCACCCCCGCCGACCTTGCCAACGAAATCGCACGCTGCCGGGACATGACCGACAAACCCTTCGGCGTGAACCTTACCTTCCTCCCTGTCGTCAACACGCCCGACTACCCCGGTTATGTGCGCGCGATCATCGAAGGCGGCGTCAAGGCGGTCGAAACGGCAGGTAACAATCCGCAGCAGGTGCTCCCATACTTCAAGGACGCAGGCATCAAGGTGATCCATAAATGCACCTCCGTGCGGCACTCGTTGAAGGCGCAGTCGATCGGCTGCGACGCGGTTTCAGTGGACGGCTTCGAGTGCGGCGGACATCCGGGCGAGGACGACGTGCCGAATTTCATCCTGCTGCCACGCGCCGCCGAGGAGCTTGAAATTCCGTTCGTCGCTTCGGGCGGCATGGCGGACGGCCGCAGCCTCGTCGCCGCGCTCGCACTCGGTGCCGAGGGCATGAACATGGGCACGCGCTTCATCGCCACCAAGGAAGCACCGGTGCATGAAAAGGTGAAGCAAGCGCTGCTTGCCGCGACCGAGCTTGACACCCGCCTCGTCATGCGCCCGCTGCGCAATACCGAGCGCGTGCTGCACAATGCCGCTGTCGATCGCCTGCTCGAAAAAGAGAAACAGCTGGGCGCAAACCTGAAGTTCGAGGACATCATCGAGGAAGTCGCGGGCGTCTACCCGCGCATCATGAAGGACGGCGATATGGATGCAGGCGCCTGGAGTTGCGGCATGGTCGCCGGACTGATCCACGACATCCCGAGCTGCAAGGAGCTTATCGATCGCACCATGGCCGAGGCCGACGCGATCATCAGCAAGCGCCTGACGGGCTTCCTCGCAGGATAATCCTTTTCAAAGAGCAGGCTTTCACGTCCCACGACTTTCCCTATTTGGAATGCGCTTTCAGGGCCGGACGAGAAGCGCCTGCACGACGTCGATTCCGCCCGAACGAAAGCCGCCTTCGCAATACATCAGGTAGTAGCGCCAGATGGTATCGAAGGCGGCGTCGAACCCGGGCGGGAGGCGCCCTTCCTGCCGTGCAGCATCATAACGAACGCGCCATTGGCGCAGCGTTTCGGCATAGTGCTGCCCGAACGCTTCCGCGCGCTCCCACCGGAAGCCCGCGTTTTCCACCGACGTCCGCAAGCGTGGTTCGCTCGGCAAGATGCCGCCGGGGAAGATGTAGGTCTGGATGAAGTCCGCGCCGGAGCGGTAGGCAGGAAACACCGCCTCGTCGATGGTGATCACCTGCATTGCGGCCCGCCCGCCCGGTTTCAGGGCGCGGTAGGCGGAACGCATGAAGGTCTTCCAGTAGCGCGCTCCAACCGCCTCGAACATCTCCACCGATGCCATGTGGTCGAAACGGCCGATATCCTCGCGGTAGTCGGCGATGCGCAGGTCGACGCGGTCTGAAAGCCCCGCAGCAGCCATGCGCTGCCGACCGTATTCGAGCTGTTCGCGGCTGAGCGTGATGCCGGTGACGTGGACGCCGTATTCCTTCGCGGCGATCTCGGCGAGGCCGCCCCAGCCGCAGCCGATTTCCAGCAGGCGCTGGCCCGGCTTCATTTCCAGCCGGTCGAGCAGCACGCGCACCTTGCGGCGCTGGGCTTCGGCGAGCGGTTCTTCGGAGGCTCCGAAGATCGCCGACGAGTAGGTCATCGTCTCGTCGAGCCAGGCGGCGTAGAAATCGTTGCCGAGATCGTAATGGAACTGGATGTTGCGGCGCGCGCCGGTCAGCGTGTTCGCCTGCAGCGCACGCATCAGGCGGTTGAAGAGGCGCCCCGGAAGCGCGCCCCGTCCGGTGCGGCCAAGCTCGCGCCGGTTCAGCATCATGATTTCGAAGAAAGCGGGCACGTCGGGGCTGGTCCAGTCCCCATCGAAATACGCCCGCGCCCAGCCCGCCGAGCCGCCCGCCGCAAGCCGCAGGAACGGACGCCAGTTGCTGAGGCGAAGCTCGGCCTGCGGACCCGGCGCGCGGCCGCCGAGACGCTGCACGCGGCCATCCGGTTCGACAAGCATCAGCGTGCCACGAGCAAGCCCTGCGTCGACGCGTTCGATGAGGCGTTGGCGGCTGCCGGCGAACAATCGTGCAGGAACACCGCCGATCCAGAACCGGCGGTCCGCTTCGACGACATGCGCGCCGCGTGTTTCCGGATGTGTTGCCATCCGCCTCTCCCAAGCGGTGAGTATGCGGCATTTCCAAGCGAATTCAAAGCCTAGCGAATCGTGGAGAGGGCAGCGAGCGCACGTTCCCGCGCAGCGCGGTGTCCGATGCGCTTTTCGGGATAGGCGGCGGGGCGGACGTTGTGCTCGTCCGGATCATGGATCACGGCATCGCCAAGGCCCGAGAGTTCCGGCACCCAGCGGCGGATATAGTCCGCCGCGCCGAACTTTTCGGACTGGGTGAGCGGCGCCATGATGCGCACGAACATGTTCGCATCGATGCCCGTGCCCGCCGTCCACTGCCAGTTGACGCTGTTGCTGCCGTAATCCGCATCGACGAGCGTATCCCAGAACCAACGCTCGCCTTCGCGCCAGTCGATGAGCAGATGCTTCACGAGGAAGCTGGCGGCGATCATCCGCACGCGGTTGTGCATCCACCCCGTCGCCCAAAGCTCGCGCATCCCTGCGTCGACGATCGGATAGCCGGTTTCACCCCGGCACCATGCGCGGAAATCCGCGGCGACATCGGGGTCCGCCATGTCGCGCCAGGGGAAAGGGTCGAACGCCGGCAGACCGTTCGCCTTGCCGTAGTCCGGGCGGGCGAGAATGACGTTCTGCGCATAGTCGCGCCACGCTAGCTCGCGCAGAAACGGTTCCGCGCCGGGCCGGGCGGCGGCGCGGCGCCAGACTTCGGCGACGGAAATCTCGCCGAAATGCAGGTGCGGCGACAGGTACGAGACGCCTTCCTCCGACGGCAGGTTCCGTGTGGCATCGTAGGCAGCGACATTCGGCAGGAACGTCTCCAGCCGCGCGTTTGCGCCGGCTTCTCCGGGCATCCAGACATCGAAGCCGCCTGCCCAGTCCGGGCGTGTGGGCAGCAGCGCCCAGTCCTCCAGCGCGTCGGACTCGGGCCAAGCTTCCGGTGTCGTGAGGCGTTCGGGTGCGGGGATCGATGCGGCGGGCGGCATCCGGTCGCGCAGCGCACGCCAGAAGGGCGTGAAGATCTTGTAGAGATCGCCCGCCCCTGTCCGCACTTCACCCGGCGGCAGCAGACAGACGCCGTCGTGGAGGACGAGATCGATTTTTGCGCCGAGCGCACGCTCGGCATTGCGCCACCACGGCGCGTAGTGGCGGAGCGCGTGAACGCGCTCAGCGCCGGTTTCGGCGACGAGATCGGCGAGCACGTCCGCCGCGACGCCACGGCGCAGGATGAGGCGGGAGCCGCGCTTGCGGAGATCGGCATCGAGGCTGGCAAGGCTGTGGTGCAGCCACCAGCGCTGCGCACTGCCGATCCGGCGGTGACGTGGTGTTTCGTCGTCGAGGACGTAGACGGGGATCACACCGCCTTCCCGCGCCGCCGCGGCAAAGGCGGGCTGGTCGGCGAGTCGGAGATCCTCGCGCAGCCAGACGATCGCACCGGTCATGCTTTTCCCTTCATCGCCGCTTGTTCTTCCCTGCCCCGGCCACTACTCACAAGCTCGAAAAACGCCCCGGAGTCATAACGATAGAATGTCCCGCCTCGCCTACGTCAACGGTCGTCTCGTTCCGCTCGCCGATGCCACGGTTCACATCGAGGACCGCGGCTTCCAGTTCGCCGACGGCGTCTACGAGGTCGCGGCGGTTCTGAACGGCCGGATGCTCGACTGGCCGCAGCACGTCGCGCGGCTCGGCCGCAGCCTTCGGGAACTTTCGATCGCAGCGCCGATGAGCGACGCGGCGCTTTCCATCGTTGCCCGCCGCGTGCTTGCCGCGAACCGGATTCGCGACGGCCTGCTGTATGTGCAGGCGACACGCGGCGCGGCGCGGCGCGACCACCCCTTCCCCGCCGATGCCGTGCCGACGCTGGTGATGACCGCCCGGCCATTCGATTTCCGGGTACGGGTCGCGCAGCAGAAAACCGGCATTTCCGTAATCACCCACCCCGAAATCCGCTGGCAGCGCCGCGATATCAAATCGATCGCGCTGCTGCCGAACGTGCTCGCGAAACAATCGGCCCGTGAAGCCAAGGCCTTCGAGGCGTGGTTCGTGGACCCGGACGGCACCGTCACCGAAGGCTCCTCCACCAACGCCTGGATCGTTCGCAAGGACGGCACCATCGTCACCTACCCGGCATCCGAAAACATCCTGCACGGCGTGATGCGCGGCACGCTGCTCGCGCTCGCCCGCGAGCACCAGTTCCGGGTCGAGGAAGCGCCGTTCACCACCGCCGACGCGCTGGACGCCGCCGAGGCGTTCCTGACCTCGACGACCGCGCCCTGCCTTCCGATCGTCAGCATCGACGGCAACCGGATCGGTGACGGCACGCCCGGACCCGTAACGGCCCGGCTCGCCGAGGCTCTCTGGACCGAGGTCGAACGCCAGACGGGCTGGCGGCGCTAAACAATCAACCGTTGCGGTCGGGATCGACCGGTTCGGGCGGCGTAGCTGGAGGAACCGGCGGGATCACGATCCAGAGGCCGCCGGTTTCCTTGGCATTGCGCAGCATCTCCTTGCGCATCTTTTCCATCTCGCGCTTCATGCGATCCGCATCCAAGCGGCTTCGCTCCTGCGCGTCCTTCATCCGCTCGCGGGCGCGGGCGAGGTGCTGCATCATGCGCTCCTCCTGCTCGCGCATCCCTTCGGCGAACGCGCGCCGATCCTGCAGCGAGAGGCGCTGGTAAGCCTTCAGCATCTTTTCCTGCGCGCGGGCGTGTTCCTTGATCGCGAGTGCGCGCTCCTCCGCCTGTGCCCTGCGGATCGCCTCGATATCCAGCCTTTCCGCCGAGATCAGATCAAGCACCTTCTGCCGCGCCTTGCGAACCTCCTCCGCGTTCGAGGGGATGCGCTGCGCCTGCATCGCTTCGGCGATGATCGCCGCGCCCTGCGGGGACATGTCCGCGAACGGCGCCTTCCATTCCAGCCTGGTCTGTCGCTGCCCGCGCGGGTCGTCGCCCGCAGACGCAGCCGTCGCGCCCAACATGGCGACAGCGAGCATCACGCCTGCAAACGCCATTTTCATAACACCATCTCCTCTTCGGGGGTGGGCGTGAACACGTTCCCCCACACAAGCATGTCATGCGCCGCCTGGGCGTCTTCTCCAGAAAGATCGCCGAGCGCGACCTGCACCTTCGGCTGTGCCACCGGCGCGGGGCCGGGCACGGCGTCGGGCCGCGACAAGAGCACCCCGCCGATCGCCAGCGACGCGGCAATCGCCCCGCCGAACGCGGCGCGCATCCACCAGCGGCGCGGCGCACCAGACCGGTAAGCCTCCGCCAGCGCGCGGTCCGCGGCGGCATCGGCGTCGGCATCGCTCGCCGGGACAAGCTCGCACGCCCAGTCCCTGAGCAGGCGATCCACGCTCCGCGCATCGTTCATCATGGCGATGAGTGCCGAATCCGACATGGCAAGCCGTTCCGCCGCCGCGCGTTCATCCTCGGGCCAAGCGGCGGGAGAACCGCCGTAAGCCTCGATGATCTCGATCACTCTTCCCCGTTCCATCACATCACCTCTTCGGCCAGCGGCCGGAGCCGCTCCGCAAGCTCGGCGCGCGCGCGCGCCAGAAGTCCTTCCACCGCCTTCGGCGTCGTCTCCAGCGCCTCGGCAATCTCGTTCATCGTCGCGCCCTCCCCATAGAAGAGCGCGATGGCGGTGCGCTGCCGCGCGGGCAGATGCGCCATCGCCTCCGCGATCCGCCGCGAGCGGGCGCTCTGCCCGGCAAGCGCCTCCGGATCGGGATCGTCGCTCGCCCGCTCCGCCACCAGTTCCAGCGGCTGCACGGGCCTCAGCGCCCGCTTCCGGTCGATACAGGCGTTGACGACGATGCGGCGAAACCACGTTTCCACCTTCGCCTTGCCCGCATCGAACGACGCCGCCTGCCGCCACAGCTTCACAAGCGCGGCCTGCACAGCGTCCTCCGCCTCGCTGCGGTCCCCGAGAACCTTGGTCGCGATGCCGATCGCAGGCCCGTAAAGGCGCCTTGTCAGCAGGCGAAAGGCATCCTCGTCGCCGTTCTGCACGGCAACCATGAGCCCCCCGGGCTCGTCCGATCGCTCGACGCCCCTATTCACCTGCAGCATCGAGAGGAGATACGCACGGCGGCGGCGAAGTCCCCCGCAACGATTTGCACCGCCCCGCGATTTCAGGGGGCGGGGCGATCATCGCGGTGCGAAGTTGACGAAGTTGAGACATGCCAAGACGCTTCGCCGCGATCGGCGCCGGCGACCTCTTCATCGCCGTCCTCATCATCCTCGTCGTCGTCCTCGGCATCGGATTGCTCTACCGCATCGACGAGACCGCTGCGATAGGCGCGTTCCCACTGGTCATCCGTCCAGTCCGCGAACTCGTCCGGATCGAGATCGGACGTGTCGATATCTTCGGGGCGCATCGCGGCATAGGCTTTCAGCCGATCCGCTTCGGCAAGCGCCAGCATGAGTTCCGTTTCCGCGAGCGTGGGTTTCGGGGGTGCGAACGGCGGCGGCCGGCGCGCGGCGACGAACGCCGCTTCGGCCTCCGCGTCGTCCGCCTCAACGCATTCGAGCAACGCCTCGAAATCTTCCGCGACGATGGTGACGGTGCGCGCGGCCTCGTCGAACTTCTCCGCCTCGCGGTCCAGCCGGGTGAGCATGGCCATCGACAGGCGATTGTCGAAGCGGTGGCGCATGATGACCGCGTCGCCGCGCTCCACCGTTTCGGTGCAGCCGTGCATGGCGCGCGAGAGAAGCTCGTCCGCCAGCCGCTCGCGCATGACGGAGCGCGGCGGCCCAGCCGAGCGCGAACAGCGCGCCGGACGCCCGCTGACGCAGCGCATAGGCGCTTGCGGGACTCATGCCTGCAGCGCGGCAGGCATCCTGCACGGTGCCGCATTCAGCGAGGGTTTCAAGGAAGATGCGCCGGCGTTCGGGCGTCCAGCCGTCGTGGCGCTGAGTTGCGGTGCGGGGCGAAGGGAGTGCGGGGGCTTGGGTCATGTGCCGGAGGGAGGCACAGGTGTTCCTATTATGGAAGGTGGTCGGGATCAGCCGATTTTTCCGCATTTGGTATTGGAAGGAGCAAGTGCGCGCTCGGCCAGCATCGAGCAGCCAAGGACGCAAGCTGCACCACATTAAGCAACGGCAACTATTTTCTGCCCGCCGCCTTCCGACCAAGAATTTTCACTTCAACGTAAAGCCGCGGCGATCAGTGCACTCGTTTTCGATATTTATTCTGGAATTACTGCCGCTCTCCTGCAATGGCCCCGACCAAACCTCCACCATTGGCGTCCTGCATAAAGAAGGTAACTCCCACCTCCTCAGCCGCTGGACCAAAGAAATTTCCCGTAAAATTGCCCGCGTGCGAGGAGTTCTCACTGATGATCGTACCGTTCAGCCGATTGCTGCCTTCAAAAATCGAACCCTCCAAACTCAAGGCGTAAGACTCTTGCGGCTTATTACCTTCGGCCCAAGCTCCTAGCTTGACATCGAATTTTGATACCACATCACCAGTCGAAAAGTCTACATTTAGCTTGCCATCGCCAAAGTATTGATGGAATCCGTACGAAGAATAAGCCGTACTTGCCACAACAAAATTGTACGCACCTTTGCCGGATCTTGGCATATCATTTTGCTCTGTTTTGTGACCGAAAGCAAAATATTGCGTATTTACCTCTAATGCATAATCACCATTATCATAATTTTTAGGTTTTGTAACAGTAAATATACCAATGTTCATATATGTCAGCGTAAGATCTTTGTCGTGGTATATAGAAAAATATTTATCTATCCAATTAACAGGGTCAGATTCATCAAATATGTCATAACTTTTTCCATCTTCAGCCTCTCCGACCAAGTCCTTATCAGAGTAAATTGCTGATTCACCTCGATATTGAACATTATATTCTTTTTTTTCAGCATTATAGCTTAGCGATATTTCGCCGTCCCGCGGGCGAACGCCGCCGGATACAGACGTATAATCTGTTGCAGGCTCATTGTTTTTCTCTCGCCAACCTATTCCTATCATTGATGCACCAGACAGAAAGTCCAAATGCACGCTCTTGGTAGGGTCATTGATTGAAGCGTATGTCGGCGGGGGAGGTGGCGGCGGCGGGACCGGTGTAACGGGAAGCGCGGTGCCACCTCCACTGCCGCCGCCACAACCTGCAAGGGCGAGCAGTGCGAAAAACGCTGAATTTCGTATCATACAGTCCACCCATACGCCGTTTCTGGTCAGTAACGTCTTGGAAATGTCTAAAACTCTTTAGACAGTGCGAATTCAAACCTCAATCGTTTGTATTCATACAAATCTATAGGAGAATCATTTTTAGTTCTTGTTACACGCGAAACCGGTGACATCCCCCGAAACTTTAATCGCTGTGCTACAATCCCGCCGCCGAACTCCAACGTGCGATCGTTCCGTCGGGCGCCAAAAAGGGAAATCGCTTCATCAGCTTTGGTCTGTGCGCGCAGAACCCTTCCATAAATGGTAAACCCTCCAATGTCGCGGCTGAGCAGCCCATCCGCGTAAGCGCTGGTGTTAGAGAATATCGGGCTTTTGGCATTCTGCCGACTAATTCCCGTAGAAACGCGCATGTATGTTTTGGGCGAGAGCGCTCTCTCGTATGCGAGCGAGATTGACCCGATATTGCCGTTCTGACGTTTCAAGTTCGGGTACGTCGATTTAAGAAGGTTGAGATTAAGCTCTAGTCGGTCGACTTTTTCGAATGGAAAGGAGATGTTCAGACCCCCTCCAAATGACCGAGAATAAATTTCGTTACCAACCCAGCGGTAATTAATAGATACAGCGGGTCTAATTTTCGTCGATCGCATTGTAATTTCTGGCCCTAACGCCAACGCAAGGCTAACATCGTTGAATTTGCTCTCTTTATATAATTGGGTTCTTCCGGACCCACGAACCATGAAGTTCAGGTGACTATCATCGCCAATTCGAGCAAAAGCTTGTCCGGAAACGTGGAGACCAACACCGGATCGTGCTCGCGCATCACGGTCCAAGTAAATCGGTGCAATAATTGTATCCACAGTTTCTTTCGATGTAGATCGGCTTATGTTCGTGTCCGGAGCCAATCCGAATTCAAAAGAGGCGCCAGTTTTTCGTTTTGATCGAAGTGCTAAAGAAAATCTCTGCACTATTTCTGCAATTTCCGGTGGAAGATCTGCCGAATGGACCCGCCTAAGCTGGGCAGAAGCTGCGCCATCTTCTCCCATCAGTGATAAAATGCGCGCCAGTTCCAACCTCACGACCGTCGCGTCAGGTTGCTCCTCAAGCACTCTCCGAAGAGCGGAAGCGCTTCCTTGGAGGTTGCCCATACTTGCACGCAACCGAGCAAGTCTGAACCCGGCCTCCGCACGTATGTCTGACGAAGGATCCCGGGTCAGACCAACGAGCAAAGTTTCGGCGGCGGCTAGTTTGCCATCCGCCCCGAGCGCCTCGGCGAGATGAAAAACCTCGGCAGCGGTAAGTGTTGCAGTATCGCGAGATATCCGGTTGCTATCATTTGCTTCAACCGGAGAGGCAAGAAGTCCTGCGAAAACCGCACTCAGAATTGATAGCGCGATATTGAAGAATCGCCCACGCGGTACGTACAAATACATCACCGATGGGATTTAACCGTCAAGGACTGTAAAGTCGAACGTAATTTCAAGAATTTTCAAGTAAAAAAGCAGTTTTTTAGCGCTTCTTTCCGCGGCTCCCTACAACTTCGACACCGCAAGCCCCCTTGCGCGCACCTAAACATCGCCGAATGGGGTGATCGCAGTTGTGATGGCGCGGGACGCGAGTTCGCCAATGGGGAGAGCGTTTGGAGCGGTCATCAATCCTCGCGCTTGTGCGCTTCGAAGTGCTTTTCCAGACGCACAACCTCATCCTTCGCGGCGCGCTTTTCGGCCAACGTTCTTCCGTGAAGGTGGCGGTTCTCGGCGGCTTTGGCCTCCGCTTCGGCGCGCATCTTTGCCTTGCGCCTTTGGCGGAGGTTTATGAGTTCGGCCATGCGGGACTGCCCTACCCGCCCGCTCGGCTCAGTCGCGCTTTTCGGTGACTTCCCACGTCTGGCCCTTGCGGATCAGCGCGGAGAGGTCGGCGATCTTGCCTTGGGTCAGCGTCTTCGTCTGTTCGCCGAGCGCGCTTTCGTAGCTGGGCGCGGGCGAGCAGAAGATGACGCCGAGTGCGATCGGGAAGCCGGGAAACGGCATATCCACCAGCATCTGCGCTACGCCCTTGTTGGTCTCGTCGTGGACGATGACGCCCGCGGCTTCCCAGTTGCCGTCCGCAACCTCGACGACTTCGAGGCGGAGTTCCTGCCGGTTGAGCGTGAGGCCCTTGGTGCCGCCCGCGAACAGCATCGGCTTGCCGTGTTCCAGCCATATCTGGCTTTCGGCGGCATTCGCCTTCGCGGTGAACGGCTCGAACACCGCGTCGTTGTAGACGATACAGTTCTGGTAGAGCTCGACGAAGCTGGTGCCTTTGTGCGCGTGGGCGCGCTTCAGGATGCCGGGCATTTCCTTCTGCGAGGTGTCGATGCAGCGCGCGATGAAGCGGGCGCCGGCGCCGATCGCGAAGGCGCAGGGGCTCGCGGGACGGTCCACCGAGCCGAACGGCGAGGTGGGCGTGCGCGTGCCGACGCGGCTCGTCGGTGAATACTGGCCCTTGGTGAGCCCGTAGATCTCGTTGTTGAACAGCAGCACCTGGCAATCGAGATTGCGGCGCAGCAGGTGCAGCATGTGGTTGCCGCCGATGGAAAGCCCGTCGCCGTCGCCGGTGACGAGCCACACGTCGAGTTCAGGATTGGCGAGCTTCACGCCGGTCGCGATCGCGGGGGCGCGGCCGTGGATGGTGTGGAAGCCGTAGGTCGCCATGTAATAGGGGAAGCGCGACGAGCAGCCGATGCCGCTGACGAACACGGTGTTTTCAGGCCGCGCGCCAAGCTCCGCCATCGTGCGCTGGACGCCCTTCAATATGGCATAGTCGCCGCAGCCGGGGCACCAGCGCACCTCCTGATCTGTGGCGAAATCGGCGGCTTTCAGGGGGGTGACGACGTTCATGCGAGGGCTCCCTCGATAGCGGCCTCGATCTCGGCGATCTTGAAGGGCTGGCCGGAGACCTTGTTGAGCGGTTTCGCGTCCACAAGGAACTGGTCGCGCAGCACGGTCTTGAGCTGACCCGTGTTCATCTCGGGTACGAGAATCCGGTCGTAAGTCTTGAGCAAATCTCCGAGATTTCTCGGCAGCGGCCAGATGTGGCGGATGTGGATATGGGCAACGCTCGCGCCCTTCGCGCGGGCACGGCGGACGGCCTGATGGATCGGGCCGAAGGTCGAGCCCCAGCCGACGACGGCGAGCTTTTCACCGGGCGCGCCGAGGCAGACGTCCTGCTCCGGAATGTCGTTCGCGATGCCGTCGATCTTCGCCTTGCGCGTGTCGGTCATCTTCTGGTGGTTTTCGGGCGAATAATCGATGTGGCCCGAATTGTAGCTCTTCTCGATGCCGCCGATGCGGTGCATCAGGCCGGGCGTGCCGGGCTTGATCCAGACGCGCGCAAGCTTTTCGTCGCGGGCATAGGGGTTCAGCTCCGTGCCCTCTGGCGGCAGTTCCTCGTGGAACGTGACCGGGAACTCTTCATAGGTGCCGATGTCCGGCACCTTCCACGGCTCGGCGGCGTTGGCGATGTAGCCGTCCGTCAGCAGCATCACCGGCGTCATGTAGCGCACGGCGAGGCGGCAGGCCTCAATCGCGGCGTCGAACGCATCGGACGGCGAGCGGGCGGCGATCACGGCGAGTGGCGCGTCGCCGTTGCGGCCGTAAACGGCCTGGTAGAGATCCGACTGCTCGGTCTTCGTGGGGAGGCCCGTCGACGGCCCGCCGCGCTGGCTGTTCACGATAACGAGCGGGAGCTCGGTCATGATCGCGAGGCCGAGCGCTTCACCCTTCAGCGCGATGCCGGGGCCGGACGACGAGGTGATGCCGAGCTGGCCCGCATAGGAGGCGCCGATCGCGGCGCAGATCGCGGCGATTTCGTCTTCCGCCTGGAAGGTGGTGACGCCGTACTCCTTGAGGCGCGCGAGCGTGTGCAGGATCGAGGAGGCGGGCGTGATCGGGTACGAGCCGAAGAACAGCGGCAGATGCGCGAGGTTCGCACCGACGACGAGGCCGAGGCTCAGTGCCTCCGCGCCCGTGACGGTGCGGTAGAGCCCCGCTTCGGCGGGCGCGGCTTCGACATGGTAGCGCGCGAACGTGCCCATTTCGGCGGTTTCGCCGTAACCGTGACCGGCATTGAGCGCGGCGATGTTGGCGTCGGCGAGGACCGGGCTCTTCGAGAACTTGGCATTGAGCCAGTCGATGAGCGGCTGGCGGTCGCGATCGAACATCCAGAGCGCGAGGCCGAGCGTCCACATGTTCTTGCAGCGCAGCGCCTCCTTGTTGCCGAGGCCGTATTCGGCGACCGACTCCATCGTGCGCGCAGAAATATCGAAGGCGACGACCTGATAGTCGGCAAGGCTGCCGTCCGTCAGCGGATCGACCTCGTAGCCCGCCTTCTTGAGGTTGCGGGCGTTGAACTCGCCGGTGTCGGCGATGATGAGCCCGCCGGGGCGGAGCGCCGACAGGTTCGTCTTCAAGGCCGCCGGGTTCATCGCCACGAGGATATCGGGCGCGTCGCCCGCGGTTTCGATCGCAGTGGAGCCGAAGTTGATCTGGAACGCCGAAACGCCGAAGGTCGTGCCCTGCGGCGCGCGGATTTCCGCCGGAAAGTCCGGGAAGGTCGCGAGGTCGTTGCCCGCAAGCGCGGTGGACAGCGTAAACTGCCCGCCGGTGAGCTGCATGCCGTCGCCGGAGTCGCCGGCGAAACGGACGACGACCGCGTCGCGCGCGATCGCCGCGCCCTCGGTGGGCATGGGGTCTTTAAGCTTGGTTGCCATTGGCGGTCCCGGGACTGTGTATGCTTGTTCGGGGAATCTCTAAGCCCGCGAGCCCGTGCCCGCAAAGTAGATTTTATGTGAGGCTCCCAAGGTCAGGCTTGTGCAGCCCACCTGTCGATAGCGCGACTTGCGGCAGAGCCGGCCTCGGCGGATAGTCCGCGCCAAATCCGCAAGGGAGGGAGATTCGGCGATGAGTTTCGTTCGTCCAGACGTGCAGGCGTTCCTCGATATGCTGAATGCGCAGCCCGGGCCCAAGCTGCACGAGCTTGACCCCGGCACGGCCCGCCAGATGATGGGCATGATGGTGCAGATGGCCGAAGTGCCGCGCGGCGAGATCGCGCGGGTGGAAGACCTTGCCATCGACGGGCCGCACGGCGACCGCATCCCGCTGCGCCTTTACAGCGCGCGCGCGGCGGGTGGTGCGCCGCAATCGGCGCTCATGTACTTCCACGGCGGCGGCTGGGTGGTCGGCGACCTTGAAACGCACGACGGGCTCTGCGCCGAGATCGCGCGTAGCCTCGATATCACCGTGATTTCGGTCGACTACCGCCTCGCCCCCGAGCACGCCTTCCCGGCGGCGGGCGAGGACTGCCTTGCCGCGACGCGCTGGGCGGCGGCATCTCCGAAGGAAATCGGGCACGCCGTAACGAGCATCGTCGTGGCGGGCGACAGCGCGGGCGGCAATCTTGCTGCCATCGTCGCGCAGGAACTGGCGGGCAAGCTGCCCGCGCCGATCATCGCGCAGTGGCTGATCTATCCGGGCGTCGACATGACAGCGAACACGGGATCGATGGAGGCCTTCGCGGACGGATATCTGCTGACCGCCGAGAGTATGGCGTGGTTCATGCGCCACTACATCGGGAACCTGCCCGATCCCACCGACCCGCGCGCGTCGCCGCTGCATTCGCCCGCGCTCGATAACCAGCCCGCCGCGCTCGTCTTTACCTGCGGGCTCGATCCGCTGCGCGACCAGGGCCGCGCCTATGCCGCGAAACTGATCGCAAGCGGGGTGCCGACCGTGTTCCGTGAGGCCAAGGGTCAAATCCACGGCAGCATCACGCTGAGGCAGGCGATTCCGTCGGCGCAGGGCGACCTCGCCGGATGCCTCGCGGCGCTGAAGGACATCATCAACGAGGCGGGCGCCGACCTCACCATGATGAAAGCCGCTGCCGAGTGACCGAACGCGTCCACCCCTCCGGGCTCCCGTATCGGCCCTGTGTCGGCATCATGCTGCTCAATCCGAAGAAGCACGTGTTTGTGGCGAAGCGGCTCGATATGGTCGCGGAGGCGTGGCAGATGCCGCAGGGTGGGATCGACCCGGGCGAAGATCCCGAGGAAGCCGCCGTGCGCGAGCTGGGCGAAGAGATCGGCACCCACAAGGCCGAGATCATCGCCGTGAGCGCGGGCTGGTACTGGTACGACCTGCCCGACGAGTTGATCGGCAAGATCTGGAAGGGTCGCTATGCCGGGCAGCGGCAGAAGTGGTTCGCGATGCGCTTCACCGGCAAGGACAGCGACATCGATATCGACACCGAACATCCCGAGTTCAGCGAATGGAAGTGGGCGAAACCTGCTATGCTTCCCGACCTGATCGTGCCGTTCAAACGACAGCTTTACATTGATGTGTTGCGTGAGTTCGAACCCATACTCGCGTAGGCGACAGCGACGGCGGAATTGATCCGTCGGACGTAATCCTGTATTTGTCGGAACGCGAGGAAGAGCAGTGCGGGGCAACCCGCGCAGACAGGAGATTTGCCGTGAGCATATCCACTCGCGTTCCTTTTGCCGTCTTCTCGCTTGCCGCGCTCGCCGCGATTCCCGCTGCCGTCCCCGCATCCGCGACATTGACGCCCGAAGCGCTGCGCCTGCTGAACCCGGCCACCGCGTTCAGCCAGGCGTGCGGACAGGGCAAGAAGCGCTCGCTACTGCCGCAGCGCATCCAGTATGCGATGGCGAACACGCTGCCGCAGTTCGACAGCGAGCCGCCGCTCTACAAGGGGCTGGGCAACGTCAACTTCCCGATCGGCACGAAGAACCCCGAGGCGCAGGCCTTTTTCAACCAGGGGCTGATGCTGGTCTACGGCTTCAACCACCAGGAGGCGATCCGCGCCTTCCGCGCCGCCGCGCGCCGCGATCCCGACTGCGCGATGTGCTATTGGGGCGAGGCCTATGCGCACGGCTCCAACATCAACGCGCCGATGGACCCGTCCACGAACGAGGCGACATGGGCGGCGCTGCAGAAGGCCGTCGCCGCGAAGGATAGAGCGAGCCCGCGCGAGCGCGCGCTGATCGAGGCGCTGCAGACGCGCTACGCGCAGAACGCACCCGCCGACAGAAGTAGCCTCGACAAGGCGTTTTCCGCAGCAATGATGAAGGTCGCTGCCGACTATCCGATGGACAACGACATCGGCGTGCTCGCGGCGGAATCCGCGATGACCTCCTCACCTTGGGATTATTGGGAGCCGGGCGGGCTGACCCCCTACCCGCACATCGTGCCGGCGATCCGGCTCGTCGAGCAGGTGATGGCGCGTGATCCCTATCACCCGCAGGCCTCGCATCTTTATATCCACCTGCTCGAAGCCTCGGCGCGGCCCGCGCAGGCGGAGGCGGCGGCGGACCGGCTTTCGAAGCCGCTGGTGCCCGCGGCAGGCCACCTCGTCCACATGCCGGGGCATCTGTTCTATCGCGTCGGGCGCTACGGCGACGCGATCCGTGTGAATGTCGACGCCGCGAAGGTTGACGAGGACTATCTCAAATCCTCGCCGCTCGCGGGCATTTACCGGTTCGGATATTACCCGCACAACGTCCACTTCATCGTCTCCGCCGCGCAGATGGCGGGCGACATGGAGACGGCGGTTTCGCAGGCGACGAAGCTGCGCGAGATTCTTAACCCGGACGTGACCGTGACGATCCCGTTCGTGCAGCCGGTGGATGCGGCGCCCTACCTAGCCTACGCGCACTTCGCGACGCCGAAGGAGATCATGGCGCTGCCCGCGCCCGACGCGCGCCTGCCCTACGTGCAGGCGATGTGGCGCTATGCGCGCGCTGTCGCGCAGGCGGATGCGAGAAATGACAAGGGCTTCAAGGCTGAACTTGATGCGATGCGTGAAATCGGCCGCACGACCGACTGGAAGCCGCTGACCGACGGGCTGGTGCCGGTGCCGGCACTTCTGGAGGTCGCCGAGAACGTCGCCCTCGGGCGGCAGGCGATGGCGAAGAAGCGCTACAAGGACGCTGTCGCCTTCTACCGCAAGGGGGCAGAGGCGGAGACGCGGGTGAACTACACCGAGCCGCCCTATTGGTATTATCCGGTGAACCAGTCGCTGGGCGGCGCACTCTACATGGCGGGCGACTACAAGGGCGCAGAAGCCGCGTTCCAGAAGGCGCTGGTTCAGTATCCGGGCAACGCCTGGGCGCTGTGGGGCCTTGGGGAGACGCAGGCGCGGACGGGCGACGCGGCAGGCGCGACGGCGACACGCGCGGCGTTCGCTCAGGCGTGGATGGGGAAGAAGGACTGGCTGACGATGGCGAAATTGTAGCCGGTCCACCCCCTCTCCCCGACCCTCTCCCCAGCGGGGAGAGGGAGGGCGTGGCTCAGGGCTTCAACGGACCGCCGATCGACCAGATGTGGCCGAACGGGTCAGCGACCTGACCGTAGCGTTGACCCCAGAACTGGTTGTCGAGCGGGAAACGTACCGTGGCACCCGCCGCGACTGCGCGCTCCCAAGCGGCATCGGCATCGGGCACCTCGATATGGAGCACGACGCAGGCCGGGGCGTCAGACGGCTTGCCGCCCATCATTTCGGGAAAATCGTCGTGGAGCATCAGCGAACCGCCGAAGAGCGTGAGATGCGCGTGCATCAGCCGCACGCCGTCGTCCGCGGGATGGCGGAACAGCTCCTGCGCGCCGAAGGCCTTCTCGTAGAAGGCAATCGCGTCTTTCGCCTTGTTGTCCCGGATCGTGAGGTGGGGCGTGACACCGGTAAGCTCTGGTGGTGCGTCCGTCATGGCTTCCTCCGCAAGCGTTTGCGCCGCGCATCATAGCATGGAAAACGGCCGGGCCCACGGGGTGGACCCGGCCGCCTCCCTCACGCACTAGGCGTTAGATGCGGTCGCCGAGGGCGCCCTTCACCTTGCCTTTTGCGTTCTGGACCTCGCCGCGGCGTTCCTGCGCGATGCCTTCGGCTTCGAGGCGCGGGTTTTTCGTGGCCTTGCCGACCGCCTGCTTCACATTGCCGGCCGCCTCGTTGGCGAGACCTTTCGCGCGATCCTTGAGTTCACCCATGATGTCACTCCTGAAAAATACTGTGCGGCGGGGGATGCGCACATCAGGAGAATGCCTGGGCCCACAGAGGAGTTCCGCGGCTCGTCGCAAGCGTCAGATCAGACCACCGAGGGGACTGGAAGGATCGGCATAGAGACGCCGCTGCATCCGGCCTGCCCGGTAGGAAAGCCGCCCTGCCTCGACAGCATGGCGCATGGCGCGGGCCATCATCACCGGGTCTTTCGCCTCGGCTATGGCTGTATTCATAAGAACGCCGTCGCAGCCGAGCTCCATCGCCACCGCAGCGTCCGACGCCGAACCGACGCCCGCGTCGACGAGCACGGGCACCTTCGCCTGCTCGACGATGAGGCGGATCATCACCGGGTTCTGGATGCCGAGGCCCGAGCCGATCGGTGCGCCGAGCGGCATGATCGCGGCGGCGCCGGCATCCTCCAGTTTCTTCGCGGCGATGGGATCGTCCGCGCAGTAGACCATGACGTCGAAACCGTCGTTTACGAGTTCCTTCGTGGCGCGGAGCGTCTGCTCCATGTCCGGGTAGAGCGTCTTCGCCTCGCCCAGAACTTCCAGCTTCACAAGGTTCCAGCCGCCCGCCTCACGCGCGAGGCGCAGCGTGCGCATCGCGTCTTCCGCCGTGAAACAGCCGGCGGTGTTCGGCAGATAGGTATAGCGCTTCGGATCGACATAATCGGTGAGAAGCGGCTGCGAACGATCCGTGAGGTTCACGCGGCGCACGGCGACGGTGACGATCTCGGCGCCCGAGGCCTCGACCGCCGCGGCGTTCACCGCATAATCCTTGTACTTGCCGGTGCCCACGATCAGCCGCGAGGTGAAGCGGCGCCCGGCAACTTCCCAGCTATCGTCTTCGCTGCCGCCGGCACTGCCGCCGCCCACGAAATGCACGATCTCCAGCTGGTCGCCGTCCGCGAGCGCAACGTCGGCGTAGGCGGACTTCGGGACGATCTCGAGGTTCCGCTCCACCGCCACGGCCTTGGGATCAAGATCCAGCTCGGCGACGAGCGCCGCGATGCTGGCGCCGGGGATGATGCGGCGCGGTTCGCCGTTCACGGTGATGCTGATGGTCATCGGTCCTTATTCTTCTCAGGCTTCCCTGTCGCGCGGAGCGTCCATATAAGGGCCGCTTTCGTCGCAGGCCAGTGCTCGGGAGCATTGGGCGACAAAGGGGCTTCGAATGGCAGAAACGCCGCTGGTGCTGGTCCTCAACGGGCCGAACCTCAACCTCCTCGGCACGCGCGAGCCGGAGATTTACGGCGCCGACACGCTCGATGACGTGGCGGCGATGCTGGAGGACCGCGCCAAAGGGCTCGGCCTTGAAGTCGACGTGCGCCAATCGAACCACGAAGGGCACCTCGTCGACTGGCTTCACGAGGCGGCTTCGCGGGGGGCAAAGGCCGTGATCCTGAACGCCGGCGCCTATACGCACACATCGATCGCGATCCGCGACGCCATCAAGGCGATTGCGGTTCCGGTCATCGAAGTCCATATTTCCAACCCTCACGCCCGTGAGACCTTCCGGCACCTGAGCCATGTGGCGCCGGTCGCGAAGGGATCGATCACGGGTTTCGGTATCCACGGATATGCGCTGGCGCTGGACGCCGCCGCACAACTTTAACACCTTACAGAACAACAACATCGGGGACGCAACGTGACCAATGGTAAGACGGGCATGAACGTCGATACGAAGCTGGTGCGCCAGCTCGCGGAATTGCTGGATGAAACAGGCCTCAGCGAGATCGAGGTGGAGGACGAGGGGCGCAAAATCCGCGTTGCGCGGCAGATAAGCGGCGTTGTCGCCGCGGCGCCGGTGGCTGCGGTCGCAGCGGCCCCGGCTGCCCCTGCCGCAGCACCAGCAGCCGCGCCGGCTGAAACCGATCTCAAGTCCCACCCCGGCGCGGTGAAATCGCCGATGGTGGGCACCGTGTACCTCTCCGCCGAGCCCGGCAGCGCCCCCTTCATCAAGGAAGGTGCTGCGGTTTCCGCCGGCGATACGCTGGTGATCGTGGAAGCGATGAAGGTGATGAACCCGATTCAGGCGCCGAAATCGGGCAAGGTCGTGAAGATCTGCGTGGCGAACGAACAGCCCGTGGAATACGACCAGCCGCTGGTGGTCATCGAATAACGATGTTCGACAAGATCCTCATCGCGAACCGCGGCGAAATCGCGCTTCGCATCCACCGCGCGTGCCATGAAATGGGCATCAAGACGGTCGCGGTTCACTCGACCGCCGATTCCGACGCCATGCACGTGCGCCTTGCCGACCAGGCCGTGTGCATCGGCCCGCCGAGCGCGGCGGAGTCCTATCTCAACATCCCGGCGATCATCTCGGCGGCCGAGATCACAGGGGCGGATGCGATCCACCCCGGATACGGCTTCCTTTCCGAGAACGCGCGCTTCGCCGAGATCGTGGAAGAGCACAAGCTCGCGTGGATCGGGCCGAGCCCCGAGCACATCCGCATGATGGGCGATAAGGTGGAAGCGAAGCGCACCGCCGCGCGCCTCGGCCTGCCGCTCGTGCCGGGCAGCGACGGGCCGATCACCGACCTTTCGGAAGCCGAAACGGTCGCGTTCGAAATCGGCTACCCCGTGCTGGTGAAGGCCGCATCGGGCGGCGGCGGACGCGGGATGAAGGTCGTCGACAGCCCCGAAAAGCTCGGCACGCTGATCGCGCAGGCGCGCGCCGAGGCGAAGGCCGCGTTCGGCGACGACACCGTGTACCTTGAAAAGTACCTCGGCAATCCGCGTCACATCGAGTTCCAGGTGTTCGGCGACACGCACGGCAATGCCGTCCACCTCGGCGAGCGCGACTGCTCGCTGCAGCGGCGCCACCAGAAGGTTCTGGAGGAAGCCCCCTCGCCCGCGCTCAACGCAGGCCAGCGCGAGGAGATGGGCGAGATCGTACGCAAGGCGATCGCCGGCCTCGGCTATCGCGGCGCGGGCACGATCGAGTTCCTGTACGAAGATGGCCGCTTCTACTTCATCGAGATGAACACGCGCCTGCAGGTCGAGCATCCCGTCACCGAGATGATCACCGGCATCGACCTCGTTCGCGAGCAGATCCGCGTTGCGGCGGGGCTTCCGCTTTCCGTGAAGCAGGAAGACATCCGCTTCGCCGGCCACGCCATCGAATGCCGCATCAACGCCGAGGACCCGGCAACGTTCGCGCCCTCGCCCGGCAAGGTGGAGCATTATCACGCGCCCGGCGGGCTGCACGTGCGCGTCGATAGCGCGCTTTACGACGGCTACCGCATCCCTTCGAACTACGACAGCCTGATCTCCAAGCTGATCGTCTACGGTTCAGGTCGCAACGACTGCCTGATGCGGCTGCGCCGTGCGCTGGAGGAATACATCATCTCCGGCCCCAAGACGACGATCCCGCTCCACCAGGCACTGATCGAAGACCCCGAGTTCCAGAACGGCGACTACACGATCAAGTGGCTGGAAAGCTGGCTGGAGAAGCGGCGCGAGGGCTGAGCGGCCCACCTTCCCAATCTGCCAGATTGCATCCCGGCGCGGCGGCTGAGACAGTCGGCCATCCGACTCGGGGGGAGGTTTTCGATGGCCTTTGTTTCACGCCGCGGTTTTCTTGAAACGGGCGCGGCGCTTGCCGCGCTTTCCGCCTGTCGCCAGACCACGGCGGCCAAGGCCCCGCCTACGAAGTGGACCGATGCGGTATCGCAGGCGAAGGCCGTGGCCGAGGGCAAGACGCAGCCCGCCGCGCTCGTCGAGGCGGCGATCCGGCGGCTCGAATCGGTGAACGGCAAGATCAACGCGGTCAAGTTCCCGAATCTGGAGCGTGCCCGCGAGATCGCCGCGAACGGCGTGAAAGGTCCGCTCGCGGGCGTGCCGACACTGATCAAGGACAATGTCCACCAGAAGGGCCTGCCCTACACGCAAGGCTGCCGGGCGCTCGCCGCAACGGTCGCCGACGAGACCGATGCCTATCCGGCGGCGATCGAGACGGCAGGCTTCGTTTCCATCGGCCGCTCGACGCTGCCCGAATTCGGCATCACCGCGACGACCGAGCCGCTGCTGACCGGCGTGACGCGCAACCCATGGAACCTCGACCATTCGACGGGCGGCTCTTCGGGCGGCAGCGCGGCGGCGGTGGCGGCGGGCGTGGTGCCGGTGGCGCACGCCAACGACGGCGGCGGATCGATCCGCATCCCGGCGAGCTGCTGCGGCCTTGTGGGCCTCAAGCCCTCGCGGCGGCGGATGGCGGGGGATGCGGCCTCGCCGGACATCGCGACGCACCTTGGCGTCGAGGGCTGCGTTTCCCGCACCGTGCGCGATACGGCGGCGTGGTTCCACGCGACGCAGGCGAAGGGCGAAGGCGCGGCTTTCGCCGAAGCGCCGCTCGTCACCGGCCCTGCGAAGGATCGGCTGCGCGTCGGGCTCCGGCTCAATCACCCGTCGGGCGGCCTGCCCCATGAAGAGGTGCAGCGCGTGTTCGGCGAGGCTTCCGCGCTGCTCCAGAAGCTCGGCCACAAGGTGAAGGACGTGCCGGCGCCTTACAAAGGCGACGTGGTGATTCCGGCGTTCATGGCGCTGTGGGAATCGGGCGCGGGACAGGCGGTTGCCGAGATCACGAAAATGGCGCCCGGCGTCGATCCTTCGACGATCCTTGAACCGCTGACCCTGACGATGGCGGCGCAAGCCGCAACCTATACGCCCGAGCAGATGCAGGTCTCCACGGCTGCGCTCGATGAGGCGATGGCGTCGTACCGCGCGCAGTTCAAGGACATCGACATCTACATGACGCCCGTGCTCGGCCAGCCCGCCGCGCCGATCGGCTATATCGCGCCGACGATCCCGTGGCCCGAACAGCGCGCGCGGCTGATCGCCTATGCGGGCTTCACGGGGGTGGAGAACGTGGCGGGCGTGCCTTCGATCGGGCTGCCGATCGGCGAATCGAAGGACGGCATCCCCATCGGCATCCAGTTCGCGACAGCACCGGGCGGCGAAGCGCGCCTCCTCGCGCTCGCCTATGAACTCGAACGCGAACTTTTATGGTATGATCGCAGGCCCGGTGTATGGGCCGGTGAAATCTGAGTTCAAGTGGAGGCAAGATGCGCGTTATCGTCTGGTACAACCCCCGCTGCGGCACGGCCCGCAATGTGCGCGACTATCTGACCGAACACGCCATTCCCTTCGACCTCCGCGAGTATCTGGAAGACGTGCCGAGCCGCGCGGAAATCGAGGATGTGTTGCGGAAATCGGGCCTGGCGGCGCACGAGCTGCTGCGTGCCAAGGAGCCGCTGGCGAAGGAGCTCGGCCTCCTCGAACCCGGCGTTTCCGAGGAGCATATCATCACCGCGATGCACGAGAACCCAATCCTCATCAACCGGCCGGTCGTGATCGACGGAAACCGCGCGAAACTCTGCCGCCCTTCCGAGGTGATCGCCGAGTTTCTTCCGCCGCCGGACTTGCGGCGTCCCGGCAAAGCACTGTAAGGGCCCCGACCCATTGAGGTCGGTGAGGGTTTCGTATGCAACTCGTGATCGTCGAATCCCCGGCGAAGGCAAAGACGATCAACAAGTATCTGGGTTCGGACTACAAGGTCCTTGCCTCGTACGGCCACGTCCGCGACCTGCCGGCGAAGGACGGATCGGTCGAGCCCGACCACGACTTCCGCATGAAGTGGGAGGTTTCCGCCGACCGCTCGCGGCAACTCAAAGAGATCGCCGACAGCGCGAAAACCGCCGACACGCTGATCCTCGCGACCGACCCTGATCGCGAAGGCGAGGCGATCAGCTGGCATCTCTATGAGCATTTGAAGGCGAAGAAAGCGCTGCCGCCCAAGGTGCAGCGCGTGACCTTCAACCAGATCACCAAGAGCGCGGTGACGCAGGCGATGGCCGCCCCGCGCGAGCTCGATACGCCGCTGATCGACGCCTACCGGGCGCGGCGCGCACTCGACTATCTCGTCGGCTTCACGCTTTCGCCCGTGCTGTGGCGCAAGCTGCCGGGCGCGAAATCGGCGGGGCGCGTACAATCGGTGGCGCTGCGCCTTGTGGTGGAACGCGAACGCGAGATCGAGGCGTTCAAGACGCGCGAATACTGGACGGTGGACGGTCAGTTCCAGACCGCAGCGGGGCAGGCTTTCACGGCACGGCTGACGCACTGGCAGGGCAACAAGCTCGACAAGTTCTCGCTGAACAATTCAGCGCTCGCCAACGAGGCGCGCGCCGACGTGGCGGCGGGCGACTATGTGGTCGCGTCGGTCGAGAAGAAGCCGGTGTCGCGGAACCCCGCCCCGCCCTTCACGACCTCGACGCTGCAGCAGGAAGCCGCACGCAAGCTGGGGCTTTCCGCAACGCAGACGATGCGGACCGCGCAGACGCTCTACGAAAGCGGCCTCATCACCTACATGCGGACCGACGGTGTCGACATGGCGCCCGAGGCCATTGCCGCGGCGCGCGATGTGATCGCCGAGGACTTCACCGGGCGCCACCTGCCTGAGAAGCCGCGTTTCTATACGACGAAGGCGAAGAACGCGCAGGAAGCGCACGAAGCGATCCGCCCCGTCGACATGCGTCGACGCCCCGCGAAAGCCGGGCTTTCGGGCGATGAGGCCCGGCTCTACGAACTGGTCTGGAAGCGCACGCTCGCAAGCCAGATGGCGGCCGCGAACCTTGAGCGCACGACCGTGGACCTCAAGGACAAGAACGGTCGCGCCGACCTGCGCGCCACCGGACAGGTGACGATCTTCCCCGGTTTCCTCGCGCTCTATCAGGAAACCGCCGACGACCCGGAGGACGAAGAGGGCGACGACGGCAAGCGCCTGCCGAAGATCGAAAAGGGCGATACGCCAGCGATTCAAGGTGCGCACGCCGATCAGCACTTCACCGAGCCGCCCCCGCGCTATTCGGAAGCGAGCCTCGTGAAGAAGATGGAGGAGCTCGGCATCGGGCGCCCCTCCACCTACGCCTCGATCCTGCAGGTGCTGAAGGACCGCGCTTATGTGCGCATCGAGCAGAAGCGCTTCCACCCCGAGGAGAAGGGCCGGCTCGTCACCGCGTTCCTCGAACGCTTCTTCGAACGCTATGTGAGCTACGACTTCACGGCCGGGCTTGAGGAACAGCTCGACGAGATTTCCGCCGGGAGCATCGACTGGACGGCGGTGCTGCACGCCTTCTGGAAGGATTTCCAGCCGAAGACCTCCGAGATCCTGGAGCTGAAACCCTCCGAGGTGACGACGGCGCTCGACGAGTTCCTGGCGCCGCTGCTGTTTCCGGATACCGGCGACGGGAAAGACCCGCGCGTCTGCCCGGTGTGCGGCAACGGGCGGCTGAGCCTGAAGACCGGCAAGTTCGGCGCATTCGTCGGCTGTTCGAACTACCCCGAGTGCCGCTTTACGCGGCCGTTCGCGAGCGAGAACGGAAAC
The DNA here is from genome assembly GCF_041916975.1 of Sphingosinicella sp. Lineage (NCBI taxonomy): Bacteria > Pseudomonadati > Pseudomonadota > Alphaproteobacteria > Sphingomonadales > Sphingosinicellaceae > Sphingosinicella > Sphingosinicella sp. The sequence continues at coordinate 3,890,101 of NZ_JAYRYK010000001.1, read as the reverse complement.
GGAAACGGCACGGGCGAAGGCGGCGACCAACCGCGCCTGCTCGGCGAAGATGCGGGCGAGCCGATCACCATCCGCTCGGGCCGCTTCGGCCTCTTCATCCAGCGCGGCGAAGGCGAAAAGCCGCCCCGCGCCTCGATCCCGCGCGATGTGGACGCAGCGACGATCGAACTCGACATGGCGGTGAAGCTGCTCGCGCTACCGCGCGAGGTGGGCATGCACCCGGAGACGGGGCTGCCGATCACGGCCTCGATCGGGCGCTATGGCCCGTACCTGATGCATGACGGCAAATATGCGCGCCTGACGTCGACCGCCGAGGTGTTCGAAGTCGGCATGAATGCCGCCGTCGTGAAGCTTGCCGAGCAGAAGAAGGGCTTCGAGCGCAAGGCGCCTGCAGCCCTGAAGGAACTCGGCGCGCATCCCACATCGGGCGCGGCGATCAAGGTGATGGATGGCCGCTACGGCGCCTACGTGACCGACGGCACCACCAACGCGACGCTGCCCAAGGGCACCGACCCGCAGGCGCTCACGCTGGAAGCCGCCGCGACGATGATCGACGAGAAGGCCGCCAAAGGCCCGGCGAAAGGCAAGGGCAAGCGGAAGGCCCCGGCGAAGAGCGGCGCGAAGAAAGCGCCTGCAAAGAAGGCACCCGCGAAGAAGAAGGCGGCGAAATAGCGGCGATGGCGGAACGCTTCGAACGTCACAAGCAGCCTTGGACCGCCGCCGAGATCGACAAGCTGCACACGCTGGCGAAGAAGGACATGGCGCTGAAAGCCATCGCCAAGGCGCTCACCCGCAGCGAAGAATCGGTGAAGGACCGCGCGAAGGCGGACGGGCTGAACATCGCGCGGCTGCGGTAGGGTCGGAAGATATCCCTCGCTATTCGAGGTGGCGTTCCACATCCATCCGCTGGTGCAGGATGCGCACGATCACAATGTCGTGCCCGGTCTCGCGATAAAAAACGAGATGCGAGCCGACCGCGTATTTGAGATATCCGCCCGAAACATCGGCAATGCCGCCGGATCGCTCGCCACTCGCCAGTTTTTCGAACGCAGCGGCGAAACCGGCATGATAATCTTCGGCCTGTATGAGCGACCAGCGCCGGGCCGTGTAGGCGAAAATGTCTTCGAGATCGACTTCGGCACGCGGCGTAAGGCGGAAACCTCCAGCCCTACCCGCCATGCCGGGCGCGCATCCGTTTCAGGAAGGCCGCATTGTCGAACCGCTGCGGCTCTCCCGAGGTTTCGCCTTCCGCAAGCGCGGCCTGAAGCGCGCGCACCCTTGCCTCCCGCTCTTCGAGGAGTCGCAAGCCCGCGCGGACGACATCGCTCGCCGAGCCATAGCGGCCGCTGCCGACCTGCATATCGATGAAACCGCTGAAATGCTCACCGAGGGAAATTGATGTATTTCGCGCCATACCGCCTCCATTGATGCCAATATATACCAAGATATGGTATTTTCAACGTAACTTGACCGCTGAAGTCGACAACGCCACATAGGCGCGGCGAGGCCACGTCCTCCCCCTTCATGGGTATCAAGTCCGGGACGGCCCGGCTCTTTGGAAGAGGAGCGCCGTCATGGCCTGGGTGTATCTTGGAATTGCGGGACTTCTGGAAATCGTCTGGGCCTTCTCGATGAAGCATTCGGACGGGTTCACGCGGCTGACGCCGAGCATCGTTACCATCGTCGCGATGATCGCGAGCTTCGCGCTACTTTCCATCTCGATGAAGACGCTGCCGCTCGGCACGGCCTACACCGTCTGGACGGGGATCGGCGCGGTAGGGGCGTTTCTGGTTGGCGTCGCGGTGCTGGGCGAAAGCGTCAGCCCGATGCGCGTGCTTGCCGCCCTGATGATCGTGGGCGGGCTCGTGCTGATGAAGCTTTCGACACGGTAAGGGCTTGCCGCGAGGCGCGGGAGGCCCGACATGGGTGGGAATGGCGAAACGTCCCACCCCCGGCCTCCCCACCCGCGAACAGATCCTGAGCTTCGTCGAGGAGTCCTCCTCCCCTGTCGGCAAGCGCGAGATCGCCAAGGCCTTCGGGCTGACCGCGCAGGACAAGATCCTGCTGAAAGCCATGCTGAAGGATATGGCGAACGAAGGGCTGCTCGATAGCGGACCGGGCCGAGCCTTCCACACGGGCGGCGGGTTGCCCAAGGTGACGGTGCTGAAGGTCGTCGGCATCGAAGGCGGGCGCGCCGTGGCGGTGCCGGAAAGCTGGGCGAACGACACGCCCGCGCCGAAGGTGCGCGTCGTCGAAGGGCGGAAGCGCGCGGCGCTTGCCATGGGCGACCGCATCCTCGCGCGCATCGAGGAAACGGGGCGCGGGCACCTTGCGCACGTGATGAAGAAGATCGGCGCGTCCTCCGAAGACGCGCTGCTCGGTGTGCTGCGGCGCGACGCGTCGGGCTGGTTCCTCGTGCCGACGGACAAAAGGCTACGGTTCGACCTCAAGATCACCGACATTGGTGAGGCGGACGCAGGCGACCTCGTGCTCGCCGAGCAGTCGGGACGCGGGGCGCGGGCGACGGGGCGTGTGGTCCAGCGGCTCGGCGATCCGATGGCGCCGCGCAGCTTCTCGCTGATCGCGATCCATGAAAAGGGCATTCCAAACGTCTTTTCCGAAGCGGCCGAGGCCGAGGCGGAAAAGGCTGCGAAGCTGCCGCTGGGCGACCGCGAAGACCTGCGCGACCTGCCACTCCTCACCATCGACCCCGCCGACGCGCGCGATCACGACGACGCGGTGTGGGCGGCGCCAGACGACGATCCCGGCAACCCCGGCGGCTTCAGGGCGATCGTGGCAATCGCGGACGTCAGTTTCTACGTGCGCCCCGGCAGCGCGATCGACCGCGAGGCGCGCGAGCGGGGGAACAGCGTTTACTTCCCCGACCGCGTGGTACCGATGCTGCCCGAGGCGCTCTCCACCGACGCCTGCTCGCTGAACGCGAATGAGGACAAGGCGGTGCTTGCCTGCCACCTGACGATCGCGTCGGACGGTACTGTGAAGGCGTGGCGCTTCACGCGGGCGGTGATGCACGGGATCGCGAACCTTGCCTACGAGACGGTGCAGGAGGCGATCGACGGAAAGATCGAGCACGCGCTGACGGAGAGCGTGCTGCGGCCGCTGTGGGCGGCGTGGACCGCGCTCAAGGCCGCGCGCGACAGGCGCGATCCGCTGGCGCTCAACATGCCGGAGCGGCGCGTCATTCTCGACGAGAAGGGGCGCATCGCGGAAATCCGCGTACGCGAGCAGCTTCCCGCGCACCAGCTGATCGAGGATTTCATGATCGCGGCGAACGTCGCGGCGGCGAAGGCGCTGGAGGCCAAGACCTCGCCGGTCGTGTACCGCGTGCACGAACGGCCCAGCCGCGAGAAGCTGGTGGCGCTTGGGGACTATGTGAAGTCGCTCGGGCTCAGCCTCGCGCTCGGGCAGGTGGTGACACCGACGACGTTCAACCGGCTGCTCGCGCGGATCACCGACCCGGCGCTGCTGGAGCAGGTTTCCGAGCAGGTGCTGCGCAGCCAGGCGCAGGCCTTCTACGGCACTGACAACCTCGGGCACTTCGGGCTCGCGCTCGGCAGCTACGCGCACTTCACTTCGCCGATCCGGCGCTATTCGGACACGCTCGTCCACCGGGCGCTGGTGCGGGCGTACAAGCTCGGCGAGGGCGGGCTCACCGACGAGGAGATGCGCGCCCTGCCCCGCACCGCCGAGCATATCTCGATGACCGAGCGGCGGGCGATGGAGGCGGAGCGCGACACAATCGACCGATACGTTGCGGCCTATCTCGCGCAGCATGTGGGCCAGATCGTCCGCACGCGGATCAGTGGGGTGACGCGCTTCGGGCTGTTCGCGAGCGTCGAGGGCGTGGGCGGCGACGGGCTCATTCCAATGTCGATGCTGGGCGCCGAACGTTTCCACTTCGACGAGAGCGCCAAGACCATCGAGGGACTGACGACGGGCGTGACCTACCATGTCGGGCAGCGGCTGGAACTGCGGCTCGCCGACGCGAACCCGATCAGCGGCGCGCTGCGCTTCGAGTTTCCCGATGGGCCGGCGCCGCGCGCCGGAAAGCGGCCGCCACCGCAGCGCAAGGGCCGACCTCCGCTGCCGAAGGGCACGGGCAAGGTGCGGCGGAAACGGTAGGACTTATGCCGCGTCGAGCAGGCTGAACATGCGATCGATGCGCGGCTGAAGCGTCGTGACGTTCGTCAGCGTTTCCTCGGCGGCGTGGACCTCGGCGGCGAAATCGCTGAAGCCGAAAGCCTTCGCGAGGCCCTTCAGCGAATGCAGCTGACGCCGCACCTCGCCGTGGCTTCCCGCAAGCAGAAGCAGCTGGATATCCTCCAGCTTGTCGGACAGCTCCTGATGCAGCGATTCGAAGTCTTCGTCGATCATGCCCCAAGCCTAGTGGGAAAGTCGTTAGAACACGGTTAAGCAGCTGCCATGCCCGTGAGCCTGCTCGGATTCGCCTGGGACGCCAGTTCCTCCTACGCACGCGGCGCGGCACTTGCGCCTTCGGTGGTGCGCGGCCTGCTGTTCAGCGAAGCATCCAGCCCCTACAGCATTGACGGCATCGATCTTGCGGATGCGTTCGGGGACCGGCACTTTCCGGACCTGCCAGAGGACGCCGCAGAGGCGCGCGCGATCATGACCGCCACGGTTGCCGCCGCGCTCAAAGCCGGCCGCCGGCCGCTCAGCATCGGCGGCGACCATTCGGTGACCTATCCGATCCTCAGCGCCGTGAAGGCAGCACACGGGCCGGTGAACGTGCTGCATGTCGACGCGCATCCCGATCTCTACGAGGAGCTGGGCGGCGACCGCTGGTCGCACGCCTGCCCCTTCGCCCGTGCGCTTGACGACGGCTGCATCGCGAACCTCGTGCAGGTCGGCATCCGCAGCGCGACGCCCGAGCAGCGCGCACGCAGCGCGGCGGCGGGCGGCGTGATGCTGGGCGCCGACGAATGCGACCGCGTGCCGTGGGAGCGGCTCCAGGGGGCGGTCTATGTCTCGATCGACCTCGACGGGCTCGACCCGGCGTTCGCGCCCGGCGTTTCCCACCCGGAACCCGGCGGGCTTTCGACGCGAGAACTGCTGACGCTGATCGCGCGCGTGCCGGGCGAGATCGTGGGCGCCGATGTCGTGGAGCTGAACCCCGAGCGCGATATCAGTATGCTGACGGCAGGCGTTGCGGTTCGTCTCGTCAAGGAACTGGCCGCCAGAATGCTGTGACGCCGCTTGACTCTGCCGGGCGTTTTCGGCATTAGCCCGCCCGTAAGCGCGGCGCTCAGACGCCGCGTTCTTTTTTGTAACTCTTGAGATCAAGCGCAAGGACTGCCGCGCCATGGCCAAACCAACAACCGTCAAGATCAAGCTCGTCAGCTCGGCCGACACCGGCTTCTTCTATGTGACGAAGAAGAACCCGCGCACGCAGACCGAGAAGTTCACCTTCCGCAAGTACGATCCCGTCGTGCGCAAGCATGTGGATTTCAAGGAAGCGAAGATCAAGTAAGGCGGCCCAGCCGCCTTCACTTCCCGCCCGGTAGCCTCAGGCGTACTGGCGGACGGTTTCGATAAAGCGCATCACCGAGATCGGCTTCGCGATATACGCCTCGCAGCCGCCGGCCTTGATGCGCTCTTCATCGCCCTTCATCGCGAACGCGGTGACCGCAACGACGGGAATGTCGCTCAGCGCCTCGTCGCTTTTCAGCCAGCCGGTGACCTCGAGCCCCGAAACTTCGGGCAGCTGGATATCCATGAGGATGAGATCGGGACGGTCCGCGCGCACCAGATCGGGCACGCTGCGCCCGTCGCGCGTTTTCATCGTCCGATAGCCGTGCGCTTCCAGAAGGTCGCAGAACAGCTTCATGTTGAGGTCGTTATCCTCGACGACGAGGACGGTTTTCTGCATGGTCCCCTCTTCGCAAACCTGACCGCGCATATGGCCCCGCGGATCGGCCTGCCGAACAATCGCCTTGGCGAATGGTTGATACAATCCTAATTGTCCAGAGTTAATGACCTCTTACCAAACAGCCTTAACCCGCGAGGAGGCCGAAGTGATGGCGCTGCACGCCCTGGCGTGGGTTGCAAGCGACGAACGGCTCGGGGGGCGCCTGCTGGCGCTGACCGGACTCGACGCGGAAACGCTGCGCGCACATGCCGGAAGCCGCGAAGTGCTGGGCGCGACGCTCGATTTCCTTGCTGCGCACGAGGCCGACTTCATCGCCTGCGCCGAAGCAATCGGGGCCGAGCCCGCACGGCTCGCGGCGGCGCGCGGGGCGCTCGGGCAATGACGAAGCCGCTTCTCATCTGCGACTGCGACGAGGTGCTGCTGCACTTCGCGGGACCGTTTCGCACCTATCTCGACACCGCGCACGCGCTCGAACTCAACTTCGAGAGCTTCGCGCTTTCCGGCAACATCCGGCGCAAGGCGGACGGCAGCCTCGTTGAACGGAAGGACGTGCGAACGCTCGTCGACGGCTTCTTCGCGGATGCGATGGAGGGTCAGCCGGTCGTGGACGGTGCGGTCGAGGCGCTGGCTGCGCTTTCCGATCCCTACGAGATCGTCATCCTCACCAATATCCGCGATGCTTACCGCGACCGCCGACGCGCGCAGATCGCCGCGCTCGGGATGCCCTTTCCCGTCTATGTGAACGACGGGCCGAAGGGGCCTGCGGTGACCACGCTGATGCGCGAACACGGCCGCGACGCCGCCGTGTTCATCGACGACTTGCCGCCGCACCACAGTTCGGTAAAGCAGGACGCGCCGCACGTGCACCGGCTGCACATGGTCGCCGATCCGGAGCTGAGGCCCCTGATCCCGGCTGCGGACGATGCGCACGCACGGATCGATATCTGGTCTCAGGCATTACCGTACCTGCTGCGGCAGGCGGCGCGCTGACGACCTGAATGCAACGAAGGGGAATCTCCGGTCATGAGTATTGAAGCGCGTCTTGCCGAGCTTGGAATCACGCTGCCGAAAGCCGCTGCGCCCGCGGCGAACTATGTGCCGTGGGTTCTGCAAGGAAACACGCTGTACATATCCGGCCAGATTCCTTTCCGCGAGGACGGCACGCTCGTGCTCGGACGGCTTGGCGAGGACATGGATGTTGCGGCCGGTCAGGCGACGGCGCGGCTCTGCGGCATCGGCATTCTTGCGCAGGCGCAGGCCGCGCTCGGCAGCCTCGATCTAATCGATCGCGTGCTGAAGCTCGGCGCGTTCGTTTCGAGCACGGCGAATTTCTTTGACCAGCCGAAGGTTGTCAACGGATGCAGCGACCTTATGGTCGAGGTTCTGGGAGACGCGGGACGGCACGCGCGCAGCGCGGTGGGCGTCCCTGCCCTGCCGCTTGGCGTTGCGGTCGAGATCGATGCCGTGATTGCCGTGAAGGTCTGAACGGAACCGGATGCTGCGAAACACGACCCGCGATCTCGACTTCCTGACGCGCCAGCCCTTTGCGCACAGGGGGCTTCACGACACGAAGGGCGTACCCGAAAACAGCCGGGCGGCGTTCGAACGCGCGATCGCGGCGGGCTATGGCATCGAACTCGATGTGCGGCTGACCAAGGACAAGGACGCGGTGGTGTTTCACGACGCGGAACTGCCGCGCCTCGCCAACGCCGGAGGCCGCATCTCCGACCTGACGACGGGTGAACTCGGCGCGTTCCGCCTTTCCGGCACCGACGAGCCGATCCGCACGCTGCGCGAGGTGCTGAGCGAGATCGGCGGCCGCGCGCCGACACTGGTGGAGGTGAAATCGCCGGGACGGCGCGGCTATGGCAGCCTGTGCCGCGCAGTGCGCCGGGCGCTGGAAGGCTCGAACGGATGGACGGCGGTGATGTCGTTCGATCCGCGCATCGTGCGCTGGTTCCGGGAGCACAGCCCGCAGACCGTGCGCGGGCTCGTGGTGACGAAGGACGGCAGCGGCAATGCGGGGCTGCGCGGCTGGCTTTCGCGCAACCTCGCCGCCCGCGCCACGCGCCCGCACTTCATCGCCTGCGATATCAAGGCGCTGCCCTTCGGCTTTGCCGAGCGCCAGCGCCGCAAGGGCCGCCCGGTGCTGACCTGGACGGTGCGCGACGACGAGGAGCGCGGGCGGGCACAGGCATACGCCGACCAGATCATTTTCGAGGACGCCCCGGAACACGCATGACCGGCACGCCGGCGACTTTCCGGATCGCAACCTCGGCGGCGGACATCCCCTCGGCGGCGTGGAACGCCTGCGCGGGGGACAACAACCCGTTCACGCTGCACGCCTTCATCACCGCGCTGGAGGACTCCGGAAGCGCGATTGCGACCGCCGGATGGCAGGCGGCACACGCGGTGCTGGAAGATGCAGACGGCGGCATCCTCGGCATCGCGCCCGCCTATGCGAAATCGCACTCGCAGGGCGAATATGTGTTCGACCACGGCTGGGCGGACGCGTTCGAGCGCGCGGGCGGGCGCTATTACCCAAAGTATCAGATGGCGGTGCCGTTCACGCCCGCGACCGGCCCGCGCCTGCTGCTGAAGGATGCCGCCCACGCACCCGCGCTGATCGCCGGGATCGAGCAGTTCTGCGAACGCCAGAAGATCTCGTCCGCACACGCCACCTTCATCGCGCCCGAACAGGTGCCGCTGTTCGACGCGGCGGGGTGGCTCATTCGGCATACCGAGCAGTTCCACTGGCACAACGCCGGATACGGCAGCTTCGAAGACTTCCTCGCCAGCCTCGCCTCGCGCAAGCGCAAGACCATCCGCCGCGAACGGCGGGAGGCGGCGGAGAGCGGCCTTCGCATCGTCGCGCTTTCCGGCGCGGACATCAGCGAGGCGCACTGGGACGCGTTCTGGCACTTCTATCAGGACACGGGCAGCCGCAAATGGGGCCGCCCCTATCTGACACGCGCGTTCTTCAGCCTGATCGGCGAACGCATGGCCGAGCGCGTGCTGCTGGTGCTGGCGATGGACGGCGACACGCCGGTGGCCGGCGCGCTCAACTTCATCGGCGGCGACTGCCTTTACGGGCGCTACTGGGGGGCGGTGCGCGACCTGCCCTTCCTGCACTTCGAGCTCTGCTACTACCAGGCCATCGACTACGCGATCACGCACGGCCTTTCCCGTGTTGAAGCCGGAGCGCAGGGGCCGCACAAGCTGGCGCGCGGCTATGTGCCCGTGGTGACGACGTCGGCACACCATATCGAGCACCCGGGGCTGAGGCGTGCGATCGAGGAGTATCTGCAACACGAACGTCCGGCGATCGCGGCAGATATCCGCGCGATGGAGAGCTTCACGCCCTACCGGCGCGGTTCATAGAGGCGGGCGCAGGCGCGGCCCGCCTGCTTCGCCGCGTAAAGCGCCACATCGGCGGCCTTGACGAGATCGGCGGCGTTTCCGGCATGATCGGGATAGAACGCCACGCCGACGCTTGCGGTGCTCTCCGTCACGTCTTCACCGCCCATCGTTCCGGCATGAACCGCCTGCGCCGCGAGCATCATCACATCCTCGCCGTGCCGATCGGCATCGGACACGATGATCGCGAACTCATCGCCGCCGAGGCGCGCGACCGAGCCGACGGTAAACGCATCGCGCAGGCGCCGGGCGGCACGGCGGAGCAGCGCGTCACCCGCATCGTGGCCGAAGCCATCGTTCACAGCCTTGAAGTGATCGAGATCCGCAAGCATCAGCGCCATGCGGCCGCCGCGCGCATCGGTTTCCCGCATCGCTGCGAGCAGAAGCTCCTGAAAACGCCCCCGGTTCGGCAGCTCGGTGAGCACGTCGTGCGCGGCGAGCCAGCGCAGGCGATCATCGCGTTCGCGCTGCTCGGTCATGTCTGTGCGCGTGCCGATCATGCGCAGCGCACGTCCATTCGCATCGCGTTCCACGACGCGGCCGCGCTCGGCGACCCACACCCAGCCACCATCCTTGCAGCGCAGGCGGTGCTCCAGATTCACCATCGGCTGCTCACCCTTGAGGCACGCGGTGATCCTGCGGTGATGCTCCTCCCGATCGTCGGAGTGGACGTAATCGGCGAAGCCGGCGGCGTGGCCCTGCACCTCGCCCACGGCATAGCCCTGAATCGCGAGCGCGCTGTCGCTGAGCCAGACGTCGCCCGATGTGATGTCCCAGTCCCACACGCCGACACGGGTGCCGTCGAGCGCGAGCGAAAGCCGCGTTTCGAGGCTTTGCAGCGTTTCGGTTGCCGCGCGGCGCTCGCTGACATCGATAACGGCGCCGACATAGCCGTCGTAGCGGCCGTGTTCATCGAACTTGGGCGCGCCGACGTTCAGAACCCATGCCGTGGTGCCGTCGGCCTTCAGGATACGATATTCGATCGCGAACCGCGCCCGCCGCTCCGCCGCAGCATGGATTTCGCCCGGCACGATGAGGCGATCCTCCTCGTGCATCGTAAACACCCAGCTTTCGAGCTGTTCGGGGCTCGTGCCGGTAATCGTGTACCAACTGTCGCTGACGAAACGGACACGACGATCCGCATCCGCCATCCAGATCACGACGGGCAGAGATGCCGAAAATTGCCGGATCTGGGTTTCGTAGCGCTTGCGGAGCGCCGTCTCGCGCGCGAGTTCGGCGCGCAGCCAAGCGAGTTCGTCTTCACGCGACTCGGAAGGCGTCGGCGGAAATGCTTTGATTTCCGATACTTTTCCAGACAACCGCGTCGCCAAGGCGCCAGTCCCCCTGCTGCTCACGACAGCAGGTATAGCAAGCGGCCATTTCGCTTTATTTGCAAGCCCCAAGCGCCTGATTTCTCAGGCTTGCAGTGATTCGGGCAAAAGCTAGTGGCGCGTCTGCATCAAGAACGCACGGGCCTCGCGCTGCGCCGCGGCGACCTCAGCGGGCGTCATCGACGCCGCGACTTCGCTGCGATCAAGCTGGGCGCGCTCGTCGCCCGACATGGCGGCGAGGTTGAACCACTTGTGCGCTTCGACAAGATCGATGTCGACGCCGCTGCTGCCGACCGCATACGCGACGCCAAGCTCGTAGTACGCGTCCGGCTGGCCGGCCATCGCCGCCGCCATCTGCGCGTGGAGAAACTGGACTTCAGTGACTGGATGACTTGCCATTCGAAAATCCCCCTCAACGTGGGGAGATTTGGCGTGCCTTGTTCAAGAAATGGTTAACGCCGAAAAATGGCGGAAACACTGATGCGAATCAGCCGAACAGCGAATTGGCCCGGCGGAACGCGAAGGCTTCCTGACGACCAGCGTGCGCCAGACGGACGCGGCCGGGCGGCATCGTGACGACGGCGCGGGTGCCCCGACCCGGGGACGAAAGCAGTTTGAAGCTCGCCTCGTGCAGCTCCGCGAGCGCCTTGACGAGCGGCAGGCCGAGGCCGCTGCCGGCGAGCATACCCTTGTCGTCGTGCCCGCGCGCGAACGGCTTCATCGCCGTTTCCATCGCGCGCGGCGACATGCCGGGGCCGTTATCGCGCACCTCGATGAGCATACGATCGGCGCGGTCGACGCGCGCGGCGATGGTGAGCTTCACCTTCTCGCCGCCGTACTTGAGCGCGTTGCTGGCGAGATTGACGAGGATCTGGCGGAGCATCCGCGCATCGGCATGAAGAAACGGCAGATCAGCCGCCATCTCGATGGCGACACTCGCGCCGCGTGCTTCGGCCATCGTCGCCAGCATACGGAGCACGGATGCGGCGAGCTGGCGGAGGTCGACCTCGCTTTCATCGAGCGGCGCGGCGTCCGCCTCGATACGGGCGAGATCGAGAATGGAATCGAGCGTCGAGAGCATCCCCTGCGCGGCTTCCCAGATCACCGCGTTCTGGCTGGCCGCGGCGTGCGTACGACCGCTTTCGAGGCCGAGCGCGATGAGCTCGCTATAGCCCGCGATGGCGTTGATCGGGGTTTTGAGTTCGTGGCTGAGATTAGCGGCGAGCATCCGGCGGTCACGACGGAGACGGCGCACCTCGTCGCGCGCACTGCGGGCGTCGCGTTCCCCGCTCTCAACCGCGCGGGCGAGCACCTGCGCAAGCTGCGGCCCGGATATGCGGCCGATCGGCTCCGTCCCCATCACCACTGCGACCCCGCCCGTGAGGCACAGCGCGATGTCGGCGCGTGCGAGGAGTTCGGCAGGTCGGATCGCGGCATCGATCGCCCGGCCGGGAAGACCTTCCCCCGGGGGCTCCATGACATCGCTGAGCCAGTCCTGCATCGAGAATGCTCCGCTGCAAACGGCTGGAATCCTGCACAATCGAGGATGTCCGCCGGGCCTCCTGCAACGGCGTTAATAGTTATTGAGAATTGCTAATGAAAAGTTAACGCGGGCCGATTCTGGCCGTTTAGACGGCCAGATTGTCGATAAGACGCGTTGAACCGAGTCTTATTGCCGACAGGATGCGCGCCGGACGATCAAGATCGGTCACCGGCAAAAGCGTTTGCGCATCGCGAAGCGCGACATAATCGGGCACGAGCCCAGCCGCGCGCAGCGCCGCATCCGCGTCTGCAAGGGCGGTTTCAACCGCCGCCCCGGCACGGATCGCATCGCGCGCCGCCATCAGCGTCTTCGGGAACAACGCGGCGCGGGCGCGCTCCTCCGCCGAAAGGTAGGCGTTGCGCGACGAGAGCGCGAGACCGTCCGCCTCGCGCACCGTCGGCACGCCGACGATTTCAGTCGGGATATCGAGGTCGGCGGCCATGCGGCGGACCGTGAGGAGCTGCTGATAGTCCTTCTCGCCGAACATGGCGAAATCGGCCCCGGCCTGATTGAGCAGCTTCGAAACCACGGTGGCGACGCCATCGAAATGGCCGGGCCGGTGTGCGCCGTCGAGTTCGGCGGTGAGGCCCGCGACCTGAACGCTGCTGGCGAATCCCGCCGGGTACATCTCTTCAACCGCAGGCGCGAAAAGGAGGTGGCACCCTGCCCCGGCCAGCGCCGCCGCATCCTCCGCCTCGCGGCGCGGATAGCGCGAGAAATCCTCGTTCGGGCCGAACTGCGTGGGGTTCACGAAGATGCTGGCGACGACCCGATCGGCGCGGGCGAGACCGGCCGCTATGAGCGCGAGATGCCCGACGTGGAGCGCGCCCATCGTGGGCACCAACGCGACGCGCTGCCCCGCCGCATTCCACCCGCGTACGCGCGCGCGAAGCGCCGCGACCGTCCGCACGGTTTCGAAAGCCTCCGGAATCTTGCCTCTCCTCGATTGACTCCCCGGCGCCCGTGCCTGAAACAGTCCGCCGTTAAACGGAATCCAGCCATCGGGGGCGCGTTCGTTTTATGGCCAAAGCCCATGTCATCGTTCTTGGCAATGAAAAAGGCGGGACCGGCAAGTCCACGACCGCAGTCCACATCGCAGTCGCGCTGATGCACAGCGGCCGCAAGGTCGCCGCCATCGACCTCGATTCGCGGCAGCGCACCTTCACGCGCTACATGGAAAACCGGCAGAGCTTCTCAGACGGCCACGGCCTCGGCCTCAAGACGCCGCGCCTGCAGGTGATCGACGACAACGACAGCCACGGCGAAACGCTGCTCCGCACCACGCTCGACGCGTGGGCACCGGTGGTGGACGTGATCGTGGTCGATACGCCCGGCCGCGACAGCCCCCTTTCGCGCGTCGCGCTCGGCCGCGCCGACACGCTGATCACGCCGATGAACGACAGCTTCGTCGACTTCGACCTCATCGGGCAGGTCGACCCGGACACGTTCAAGGTGAAGCGCCCGAGCTTCTACGCCGAGCTGATCTGGGACGCGCGCAAGGCCCGCGCGAAGACGGACGGCGGATCGGTGGACTGGGTGGTGGTGCGGAACCGCATGTCCTCGCTCGCCGCGAAGAACATGATTCGCGTGGGCGGCGCACTCGACGAGCTTTCGAAGCGCATCGGTTTCCGCATCGCGCCCGGCCTTTCCGAACGCGTCATCTACCGCGAACTCTTCCCGCGCGGGCTGACGCTGCTCGACATCGGCGTCATCGACGACGTGAACATGAGCCACATCGCCGCGCGCAACGAGCTGCGCGAGCTCATCACGAGCCTGGCCCTCCCCGAAACCGAGGAAGCACAGAGCCTCGCCAGCTGATGATCGTGGTCCTCGCCCTTGCGGCGGGAGCGCTCGGCGCGCTGTGGTATACGGGTGCGCTGACACCGGTGCGGCTGCGCTGGATCGGCATCGCCGCGGGCGTTGCTCTCGCGCTGCGCCTGCTGCTGATCGGACAATGGCTGGGCGCGCTCATCGTTGGCGGCGTGACGGTGTGGCTGGCGCTGGGCCAGCGCGTGCCCCGTTCAGGACAGGACATCACGCCCGAGGAGGCGGGACGGCTGCTCGGCATTTCGGCTGACGCTGGCGCGGTGGAGATCAATGCGGCGTGGCGGCGGATGATCGCCGAGGTTCATCCCGACAAAGGCGGCTCCGCCGAAGCCTCGGCACGGATCAACGCGGCGAGGGATACGCTCCTGAAACATCTTCGCGCTAAGGAGCGTTGAGCGCGTAGCTTCGCGATTCTTTCAGCAAGGGCAGTATCTTGGACCGGCACGACTTCCACCCGACATCGCTTCGGGAATACGATATCCGCGGCATCATCGGCGAAACGCTGGGCGAGGACGACGCCTACGCGATCGGGCGCGGCTTCGGCACGCGCGTGCGCCGCGCAGGCGGAACCAAGGTTGCGGTCGGCTATGACGGGCGCCATTCCTCGCCGTCGCTGGAAGCGGCTCTGGTGCGCGGCCTTGAGGACACGGGCTGCGAAGCGCTTCGCATCGGACTGGGGCCGACGCCGATGCTCTATTTCGCCGTGCACCATCTCGACGCGGACGGCGGCGTGATGATCACGGGCAGCCACAACCCGCCCAACTACAACGGCTTCAAGATGATGCTGGGCCACGGGCCGTTCTACGGCGCCGACATCACCGGGATCGGGACGATGGCGGCAGCGGGCGATTGGGAGCGTGGCACCGGATCGAACCGCAAAGTCGATGTTTCCGAGGCTTATGTGCAGCGGCTGCTCGGAGACGTGCCCGCGCATGGCTTCCGCATCGCATGGGATACGGGGAATGGGGCCGCCGGGCCGATCGTCGAGCGGCTGACCGCCGCGATGCCGGGCGAGCACCACCTTCTGTTCACCGATGTGGACGGCAACTTCCCGAACCATCACCCGGACCCGACCGAGGAGAAGAACCTCGTCGACCTTCGCCGCGTCGTCGCTGAAAAGGGCCTCGACTTTGGCCTTGCCTTCGATGGCGACGGCGACCGCATCGGCGCGATCGACAGCACCGGGCGTATCATCTGGGGTGACCAGCTTCTGATGATCCTCGCCGAAGACGTGCTGCGCGACGTGCCGGGCGCGACGATCATCGCCGACGTGAAGGCGAGCCAGGCGCTCTACGATCGCATCGCCGATCTCGGCGGCAAGCCGCTGATGTGGAAGACCGGCCATTCGCTCATAAAGGCGAAGATGAAGGAAACTGGCGCGCCGCTGGCGGGCGAGATGAGCGGGCATATCTTCTTCGCGCACCGCTACTACGGCTTCGACGATGCGATCTATGCCGCCGTTCGGCTGATCGGCGCGGTGGACCGGAGCGGCAAGTCACTCACCGAGCTGCGCGCCGCAATGCCCGCGATGGTGAACACGCCCGAACTGCGCTTCCCCTGCCCCGAGGAACGCAAGTTCGCCGTGATCGACGAAGTGCTGGCGCGGCTGGAAGCGAGCGGCGCGGACGTGAACCGCACCGACGGTGCGCGTGTGAACACCCCCGACGGCTGGTGGCTGCTCCGTGCCTCCAACACGCAGGACGTGCTCGTCGCGCGCGCGGAGGCGGTTTCAGCGGAAGCGCTCGATCGGCTTGTCGCTGCGATCAACGCGCAACTCTCCGCATCTGGCCTTGCGACGCTAACTGCGCACTGAGTTTGATCAGGCCCTGAGCGGGCCTCACATTTCACTTATGTTGCAGTGCACAAAAAGCCTTGACGAGTCGGGCGGACATCCCTATGTTGCAGTGCAGCATAAGGTGTCCCTCTGGAGGTCACGATGGCTGAAGCAGCAAAGGTGGAAGTGAAAGTGGAACCCGTCACCGCGGCGCCGGCGAAGCCTGCCGCCGCTCCGAAGGCAGAAACCGCACCCGCCGTTAAGGTTGAAGCGAAACCGGCGCCGAAAGCCGCCGCGCCCACCCCTGTCGCGAAGCCGAAGGTGAGCCCCAAGGTCGCCGCGAAGGTCGTGGCCAAGCCGGTGAAGCCGGCCCCCGCCAAGGTTGAGGCGAAGGTCGCGAAAGCGCCGGCGCCAAAAGCCGCCAAACCCAAAACAGTGGCCCCCGCAGCCGTATCCGCGAAGGCCAGCGTCCCCCCGAAGCAGAAGGCAGTAATCATGACGATCAATGAAAACGTGAAGAAGCAGACCGAAACCGCGATGGCGCAGGGCAAGGCTGCTGTCGAACAGTTCCAGACGAAGACGCGCGAAGCGCTCGACAAGAGCACCAAGGCCGCCGAGGAGCTGGGCAGCTTCACGCGCGAGAACGTGGAAGCGTTCGTCGAATCCGGCAAGATCGCCGCGAAGGGCTTCGAGACGCTGACGCAGTCGGCGATCGAACTCGCCAAGAAGAACGGCGAAGCCGCCACCACGGCGTTCAAGTCGTTCTCGTCTGCCAAGAGCGCCAACGAGCTGCTCCAGCTGCAGAGCGATTTTGCCCGCACGCAGTTCGACAAGTTCATCGCTGACAGCAGCAAGATGACTGAAGCGTTCGTGAAGCTTTCGAACGACGTGTTCGAGCCGATCTCCAGCCGCTTCGCGGTTGCGGCCGACAAGTTCAAGACGGCCGCCGTCGCCAAGTAAGCGCTGCGCCAGACATTGGTATCGGAAGGGCGGTCGCATCTGCGGCCGCCCTTTTCGTTCATGGTCTTGTTATCGCTGCCGTACCTGCAATATCATGGTGCGGTGCGAAACCTCGTGAGTGAGCGGATGAATGACTGATCGCGAGTCAGACGACCGGAACGGTTCCGGCACGGACACCGGCGTCGCGACCAAGACCAAGCCCAAGACCAAAAAGCCTGCGCTTTACAGGGTCTTGATGCTGAACGACGACTACACGCCGATGGAGTTCGTGGTGGAAACGCTGCGGCGTTTTTTCCGCATGTCCACCGAGGATGCCACGCGCGTGATGCTGCAGGTCCACCACAAGGGTGTCGGCCTCTGCGGCGTGTTTACCTACGAGGTCGCCGAAACCAAGGTGAACCAGGTGCTCGATTTCGCGCGGCAGAACCAGCACCCGCTGCAGTGCACGCTGGAAAAAGCCTGAAACCAATTCGGCTGATTGAAGTTTTTGATTGCAGTCAATGACATAATCCATTGGCGGTGGTTTCCGATTTCCACGAGTGTGCAGCGACGAAAGGAAACATCATGTCCGACACTGAATCCCACATCGGCATCCCCGCAAAAGGCCGCGCCAAGATCGCCGACGGCCTCGCCCACGTCCTTGCCGACACCTATTCGCTGTATCTGAAGACCCACAATTTCCACTGGAACGTCACGGGTCCGATGTTCACCTCGCTGCATGCAATGTTCATGACGCAGTACAACGAGATGTGGCTGGCGACGGACGAGATCGCGGAACGCATTCGTGCGCTCGGCCACTTCGCTCCGGGCAGTTACAGCGCCTTCGGCAAGCTCTCGAGCATCAAGGAAGCGCCTGAGCAGCCGCCCGAAGCTCTGGAGATGGTGAAGCAGCTCGCCGAGGGCCACGAAGCCGTCGTTCGCACCGCACGGAAGGTCTTCCCGACCGTGGAAGACGCGGGCGACGAGGTCTCGGTCGACCTGCTCGTCACGCGGATGCAGTACCACGAGAAAACCGCGTGGATGCTGCGTTCCATCCTCGGCTAACGCTTCCCCTATTGATTCGGGTGAGTTGACGCTTCGGGCGCCTCACCCGAATTTGGGGGCATGGGAGCCTCCGCACCAAAGGTCTGCATCATCGGCGCCGGTTGCAGCGGTTTCACGACCGCCAAGCGGCTCGCCGACCACGGCATTGCCTTCGACATCTTCGAAAAGTCCGACCGTGTCGGCGGCAACTGGGCGTACGGCAACCCGAACGGCGTTTCCGCCTGTTACCAGTCTCTGCACATCGACACCTCGAAAACGCGGCTGCAGTTCGAAGACTTCCCGGTTCCGGCGGACTGGCCGGACTTCCCGCACCACAGCCTGATCGACAGCTATTTCAACGCCTATGTCGATCATTTCGGCCTTCGGACACGCATCCGCTTCAACACCGAAGTGACGGCGTGCCGGCCGCTGGAGGGCGGCGGCTGGGAGGTGACGGCTGGCGGCGAAACGCGGCGCTACGACGTGCTCGCGGTGGCGAACGGGCATCACTGGAAGCCGAACATCCCCGCCTTTCCCGGACATTTCGACGGGGCGCAGATCCACAGCCACGACTACCGCACGCCCTTCGAGCCCGTGAACATGGTGGGCAAGCACGTGCTCGTCGTCGGGCTCGGCAACAGCGCGGTCGATATCGCCTCCGAGCTTTCGCAGCGGCCGATGGCGGCGAAGCTGTTCGTCGCCGCGCGGCGCGGCGTGTGGGTGCTGCCGAAGTATCTCGGCGGCAAACCTTCGGACAAGCAGGCGCTGCCCGAATGGATGCCGATCGGCCTCAAGCGCCGCCTCGCAGCGTTCGTGGTGAAGCGCGCGGTGGGCAGCATGGAGAGCTACGGCCTCCCCGCCCCCGATCACGCGCCGCTCGAGGCGCACCCGACGGTCAGCTCCGAATTCCTGCTGCGCTGCGGATCGGGCGACATCACCGTGAAGCCGAACATCGCGGCGCTCGAAGGCCCAAACGTCAGGTTCGAGGATGGCAGCAGCGAAGCGATCGACGCGATCGTCTATGCGACAGGCTACCAGATCGCGTTTCCGTTCCTGAGCGACGCCGACGCGCCGGTCGTCGACAACCACATCGGGCTTTTCAAGCGCATGATACGCCCGCAGCGGACGGACCTGTGGTTCATGGGGCTCGCGCAGGCGCTGCCGACGCTCGTGAACCTCGCCGAGCAGCAATCGAAGCTGCTCGCGGCTTGGCTGACCGGCACCTATGGCCTGCCGGACGCGGACACGATGCGGCGCATGATCGGCGAGGACGAGGCGCGGCACCAGGGCCACTATTACGCCTCGCGCCGCCACACGATGCAGGTGGATTTCGACGTTTATAAACGCGAGATCGCACATGAACTGAAAGCCGGCAGCAACCGGCGCAAAGACTGGCCGGCGGCAACGACCGCCGCAGCCGCCTGAGGAGGACATCATGGACCTGTCGTTCAGCCCCGAGGACGCCGCCTTCCGCGAGGAGGTGCGCCGCTTCATCGACGAGAACTATCCCGAAAACCTGAAGGGCAAACTCGACGAGGGCGAGGAATGGTCGAAGGAAGACTATCTCTCGTGGCACCGGATTCTCGGCAAGAAAGGCTGGGTCGCACCCGCGTGGCCGACCGAGTACGGCGGGCCGGGCTGGAGCGCGACGCAGCGCTACATCTTTTCGGAGGAACTTGCGCGCGCCGACACGATCCCGATCCTGCCGTTCGGCATCAGCATGGTCGCGCCGGTGATCTACACGTTCGGTACGCCCGAACAGAAAGCGCGCTTCCTGCCGCGCATCCTTTCGGGCGAGGACTGGTGGTGCCAGGGCTATTCGGAACCGGGCGCGGGGTCGGACCTCGCCTCGCTGCGCACGAAGGCCGAGCGCGACGGCGACCATTATATCGTGAACGGGCAGAAGACGTGGACGACGCTCGCGCAGCACGCGGACTGGGGCTTCTTCCTCGTTCGCACCGACCCGTCCGTGAAGGCGCAGGAGGGCATTAGCTTCCTGCTGATCGACATGAAAACGCCCGGCATCACCGTGCGGCCGATCATCACCCTCGGCGGCGAGCACGAGGTGAACGAGGTGTGGCTGGAAAACGTGCGCGTGCCGGTGGAAAACCGCGTGCACGAGGAGAACAAGGGCTGGACCTGCGCCAAGTTCCTGCTCGCGCACGAACGCACGGGGATTGCGGGCGTCGCGCGCTCCAAGCGCGGCATCGAAAAGCTGCGCGCAATCGCGGCGACCGAGCTGGACGGCGACCGGTCGCTCATTGAGAACCCGTTCTTCAAGCGCAAGATCGCCGAGCTGGAAATCGACCTCGCCGCGCTCGAATTCACCGAGCTGCGCGGGCTGGCGGCGCTCGCGGCCGGAAAACCGCCGGGGGCTGAATCCTCGCTGCTCAAGATCAAGGGCACCGAGATCCAGCAGCGCATCACCGAGCTGACGCTGGAAGCGGTTGGCCACTACGCCGCGCCGTATTTCCGCGGCCTCGGCGACAGCGACAACGAGCACGCCATCGGGCCCGAATACGCGCTCCGCGCCGCGCCGACCTATTTCAACATGCGCAAGACCTCGATCTACGGCGGATCGAACGAAATCCAGCGCGGGATCATCGCGAAGATGGTTCTCGGGCTCTAGGGGCAAGACA
Organism: Sphingosinicella sp.; assembly: GCF_041916975.1. Classification (NCBI taxonomy): domain Bacteria; kingdom Pseudomonadati; phylum Pseudomonadota; class Alphaproteobacteria; order Sphingomonadales; family Sphingosinicellaceae; genus Sphingosinicella; species Sphingosinicella sp. The sequence goes on along the minus strand of NZ_JAYRYK010000001.1, from coordinate 3,869,679 downwards.
ATGGACTTCAGCTACACCGAAACGCAGACGATGGTGCGCGACACGCTCGCGCGCTTCCTTGCCGACCGCTACGACCACGAAACGCGCATGAAGATCTCGCGTGGGGAAGGCTGGTCGCCCGATATCTGGAAGGCTTTCGCGGAGGAACTCGGCATCCTCGCGGCGCCCTTCTCCGAAAGCCTCGGCGGGCTCGGCGGCGGCGCGGTCGAGAACATGATCGTGATGGAGGAACTGGGCAATGCGCTGGTTCTGGAACCCTATCTTTCAACCGTGGTGATCGGCGGCGGCTTCGCGCGCGAGACGGGCCGCACAGACCTGATCGAGAGCATCATCGCGGGGACGACGACCACGGCGTTCGCGTGGGCCGAACCCAAAGGGCGCTTCGATCCGGCGAACATCGCGACCGCCGCGAAAAAATCCGGTGGCGGCTGGACGCTTTCGGGCCACAAGGCGGTGGTGCGCGATGCGCCGTTCGCGAGCCACCTGATCGTCACGGCGCGCACCGGCGGCGGGCAGTGTGAGCAGGCTGGCGTGAGCCTGTTCCTTGTCGAAAGCGGCGCGAAGGGCGTGGTGCGGCGGGATTACCCGACCGTGGACGGCGGACGCGCCTCCGAGGTCTATTTCGAGAACGCCGAGGTGCCCGGCGATGCGCTGCTCGGCGAGGTGGACGGCGCCTTCCCGCTCGTCAGCCGGATCATCGACGAGGCGACGACCGCGCTCTGCGCCGAAGCTGTGGGTGTGCTCCGCGAACTCCACCGGCAGACGCAGGACTATGCGCAGCAGCGCAAGCAGTTCGGCCAGCCGATCTCGAAGTTCCAGGTGCTCCAGCACCGCATGGTCGACATGTTCATGGAGGCCGAACAGGCGGCATCGATGGCGCTGATGGCCACGCTCAAACTCCCCGACCCCGCCGCCGTTTCAATGGCAAAGGCGAAGATCGGCAAAGGGCTGACGCTGAGCGGCCAGGAAGCCATCCAGATCCATGGCGGCATGGGCATGACCGACGAACTCGCCGTCGGCCACTACTTCAAGCGTGCAACGATGATCGAAAGTCAGTTCGGGAATACGGACTGGCATTTGCAGCGCTACGAGGCGCTGGCGTTCGGGGAAGCGGCGTAGGGCTTCCGCTTTCGTGTGTTATCAAATCTCTCTATGCGCCGCCGGCAGCGGCAGGTGAAAACGTCGATGGTACAATATCGCTACCTGTCCGCTGGCGAGACAATGCCAGAAATGGCTGACGATGAGCTGTGGCTGGAAATCGAAGCGAGCTTTGACGGTCGCTTCTTTGGTACAGGTTGCGGGCGCAAGCTGTCTGGCGAAAGCGTGTTTTACATTTCTCTGCCAGAGGACGATGTGAACTTGAAAACGGCGCTCAGCGCTGCGACAAAATGGGCCGGTGAGCACGGCGTTACCTGCATCTGGGTGCAAACAACACCAGCGCTCTAAATCATCAACCCGCCCTTGCTACACATCAATCCTCAATGGCGGCGTAGACCATCGTCTTCAGTTCGCGGCGGACGGGGTAGGAGGATGACGGGATGAGCTGTGTCATGAAGATGCAGATGAGGTCTTCGACCGGGTCGATCCAGAAGGCGGTGGAGGCGGCGCCGCCCCAGAAATAGTCGCCTGCCGAGCCCGGGATCATCGTCTTTGCCGGGTCCATCGTCGTTGCGAAGCCGAGGCCGAAGCCGATGCCGTTGTAGTTCGCTTCCGAAAACAGCGAGACGGACAGCGCGGGCAGATCGACGCCGCCCGGCAGGTGGTTCGCGGTCATCAGGTCGAGCGTCTTGCGGCTGATGTAGCGGCGTCCATCCGCCTCGCCGCCATTCAGCAGCATCTGCGCGAATTTCAAATAGTCGTGCGCCGTGCCGACGAGACCGCCGCCCCCCGAGACGAACGCGGGCGGCTTCCGGAAGCTGGAAAGCGCAGGATCATCCTGCAGGATCGTGCGCCCGCTCGGCGTAAGAGCGTAGCAGCCGGCGAGACGCCCTTCCTCGCCCGCACGAACCTGAAAATCCGTGTCGATCATGCCGAGCGGCGTCAGCAGGCGTTCGCGCAGGAAATCCTCGAAGGCCTGCCCGGAGATGCGCTCGATCAGATAGCCGAGCACATCGGTCGAGACCGAATAGTTCCACTTTTCGCCGGGCGAGAATTCGAGCGGCAGCTCGGCGAGCCCGGCGATCATCTGGTCGAGCGTGATCGTGCCCTTCTCGATCTCGCCGATGCCGCGCGCGCGGTAGGCCGCGTCCACATTGGTGCGGTTCTGGAAGCCGTAGGTGAGACCCGAGGTGTGGCGCAGCAGATCGATGATCAGCATCGGCCGGGCGGGCATCGTCGTCTGGAAGCCGGTCTTGTCGATGCCGCCCGTGAAGACCCCGAGACTTTTCCATTCGGGGATGAAGCGGTGGACGGGATCATCGAGCGCGACGCGCCCCTCCTCCACCAGCATCATGAACGCGACCGACGTGATCGGCTTCGTCATCGAATAGATGCGGAAGATCGTATCCTCCGCGATCGGCGTGCCACGCTCCCGGTCCGCGAGGCCGCGCACGCCGACATGGGCGATCTCGCCCCGGCGCGCGACCAGCGTGAGCGTGCCGGCCATCTTGCCCGGCGCGACATACGTCTGCTCCAGGAAGTCGTCGATGCGGGCGAGCCTCGCCGCCGACATGCCATGTCCCTGACCGATTTTCAGCACCAACAGGGCCTCCTTAAACGCACCCGTGTCTTGTACGGCGCCATCGTACACGGATGCACTCGCCAATGTCATCGGTTTCGCGTATCCGGGCCGGCTGTTTTGAAAACGGTTCGATGATCATGCTGAATACCCCTGCCGCCGCGCGCGGAAGCCTCTCTGAACTGCTGGCGCTTGCCTCGCCGGTGATCCTGTCGCGCCTCGGCATCATGATGATGGGGCTGACGGACGCGATCGTCGTGGGGCACCACAGCTCGATCGAACTCGGCTACCACGCGCTCGGCTGGGCGCCGACGATGATCGCGCTGACGACCGGCGTCGGGCTGCTGACGGGCGTGCAGGTGCTGACGGCGCAGCGCATCGGCGAGGACCGCCCCGAAGATGCGGGCGCTGTGCTGCGGCGCGGGCTGCTCTTCGCCGCTGCGGTCGGCGTGGTGTTCGGTACGGCATTGTGGTTCGGCGCTGCGCCGGCGATGCACGCCATCGGCCTCGAACCCGCGCTTGCCGAAGGTGCGGCCGCGGTCGCGCGCACCTTCGCGCTTTCAACGCCCGCCTATCTGCTCTCGATCGCTCTCATCTTCTGGCTGGAGGCGCTCGGGCGGCCGGGCCCGGCGGCAGCGCTGATGTGGGGTGCGAACATCGTGAACCTCGCGGCGAACCTCTGGCTTGTGCCCGGCACGTCGTCCTTTCCGGTCGAAGGCGCCGTGGCCTCTGCGACCGCGACCTTCATCGCGCGCATCGCGCTCGTCATCGGGCTTGCCGCCTATCTGGTGCTGTGGGCCGACGCCCGGCGGAAATACGGCCTTTTCGCCGCGGCACCGGGCGCGCCGGGGTGGAAGCCGCTGATCTGGATCGGCGGCGCGGCGGCCGCTTCGCTGTTTGTCGAAACCACTGCATTTGCAGGCATGAACGCCATCGCAGGCCTGCTCGGCGGGCTGGAGGCGGCGGCGTGGGCGGTCGTTTTCAACGTCTCCGCGATCGTCTTCATGGTGCCGCTCGGCTTCGCGTCGGCAACCGCCGTTCTCGTGGGGCGCGGCTTTGGCGAACGTTCGCCCGCCGCCGTCCGACGGTCGGGCCTGCTCGGACTCGCCGCAACTGGATCCGTGCTCGTCGTGATCGCGGCGATCGTGGCGCTGCTGCCGGAAACGATCATCAGCGCCTACACGACCGATCCTGCGCTGATCGTGCTGGCGATCCCGGCAATGGCGCTCTCGTCGCTGTTCTTCGTCGCGGACGGTCTTCAGGTCGTCGCGGCGAATGCGCTACGTGCACGCGACGACGTCTGGCTGCCGACGCTGACGCACACGATCAGCTACGCAGGCGTGATGCTGCCGCTCGGTTATGTGCTGGGATTGCCGCTCGGCATGGGCCTCGTCGGCCTCGTCTGGTCGGTCGTGATTGCCAGCCTGTTTGCCTCGGGCTTTCTGCTCACGCGCTTCTGGTGGCTCTCGCAGCGGTCATTCGGCCCGGAGGCGAAAGCTCTCCAGAGCCTCGCGTAGGAGCGGCGGCAGCGGCGCGTTGCCGTGTTCATCGCGGTGGACGAGCACCGAATCGCAAAGACCGATGCAGACGCCGCGCTGGAACATGGCAAGGCCGAGCCGGTAGGACGACCCGCCGATGTGAACGATGCCGACGCCGATCTCTACCGGATCGGGCCAGTGCCCTTCCGCGAGATAATCGATCGCGAGATGCGCGATGAAACCCCGGAAGCGTTCGAGCCCCGGCCGGCGATGCAGATCGAAATGAAAGCGGACGCGCCCCTCCTCGTAGAAGCGCGCGACCGCCACATTGTTGAGGTGCTGGTTGAGGTCCATGTCGCCGAAGCGCGGCACCATTTCGATCCGAAACGGATAGGCGGCCAAATCCCGGCGGCGCGGATCATCCCTCATGCATCAGCCTTCCAATGTCGAGCAGCGTTAGACATGGCAGGTCGAAGCCGCCGGGTCCGCCCTTCAATCGGACAGGGTCCGCCGAAGATCAGGCCTTGAGCAGCCTCTCCACGATGGCGTCCGCCGCGGCTTCCGGCGACAGCCTGGTGGTGTCGATGCGGATTTCGGGGCTTTCCGGCGCTTCGTAGGGGCTGTCGATGCCGGTGAAGTTACGGAGCTGGCCAGCGCGGGCCTTCTTGTAGAGGCCTTTGACGTCGCGCTTTTCGGCTTCGGCGAGCGGCGTGTCGACGAAGACCTCGATGAAGTCGCCTTCGGGCAGCATCGCGCGGACCATCTGGCGCTCGGCGCGGAACGGCGAGATGAAGGCCGTGAGCACGATGAGGCCCGCGTCCGTCATCAGTTTCGCCACCTCGCCGACGCGGCGGATGTTCTCCACGCGGTCGGCCTCCGTGAAGCCGAGGTCCTTGTTGAGACCGTGGCGGACATTGTCACCGTCGAGCAGGAACGTGTGCTTGCCGAGGGCGTGCAGCTTCTTTTCGACGAGGTTGGCGATCGTCGACTTGCCCGCACCCGAGAGGCCGGTGAACCACAGCAGCTTCGGCTGCTGCGCCTTCTGCGCGGCGTGCGCCTCGCGCGTGATGTCCGCCGCCTGCCAGTGGATGTTCTGCGAGCGCCGGAGCGCGAAGTGGATGAGGCCCGCGCCGACGGTGGCGTTCGTCATCCGGTCGATCAGGATAAAGCCGCCCAGTTCGCGGCTTTCCGCATAAGGCGCGAACGGGATCGGCTTGCCGAGCGCGATATTGACGACGCCGATGGCATTGAGGTCCAGCGTCTTCGCGGCGAGGCGCTCCAGCGTGTTGACGTTCACCTCGTACTTGGGCTCGGTGATCGTCGCGGAGACGGTGGTGGTGCCGAGCTTCAGCCAATAGGGGCGGCCGGGCAGCATCTTCGCGTCCGACATCCAGACAACGGTCGCTTCGAACTGATCGGCGACTTCGAGCGGCGAGTCGGCCGAGACGATCACGTCGCCGCGCGAGCAGTCGATCTCGTCCGCGAGGGTGAGTGTAATGGACTGGCCCGCGACGGCTTCATCGAGGTCGCCGCCTGCCGTAACGATGCGCGCGACGCTGGAGGTCTTGCCCGAAGGCACGACGCGGACGGCGTCGCCCGGCTTCACGCTTCCGGCGGCAATCTGCCCCGCGAAACCGCGGAAATCGAGATCGGGGCGGTTCACCCACTGCACCGGCAACCGCAAAGGCCCGGCCTGACGCGCGGTGCCGTCCACCTCGACCGTTTCGAGATGTTCGACGAGGCTCGGCCCTTCGTACCACGGCGTGTTCTCGCTGCGGCTGCCGATATTGTCTCCGCCGAGACCGGAAATCGGGATCGCCTTGAAGCGCGTGATGCCGATCTCGGTCGCGAAGGCGCGGTAATCGAGCACGATGCGATCGAAGGCGGCGCGGTCGTAGTCGACGAGGTCCATCTTGTTGACCGCGAGCACGAGGTTCCGGATGCCGAGCAGGTGCGCGAGATAGGTATGGCGGCGCGTCTGCGTGAGCACGCCCTTGCGCGCATCGATGAGGATGATGGCAAGGTCCGCCGTGGAAGCGCCCGTCACCATGTTGCGCGTGTACTGCTCGTGGCCGGGCGTGTCGGCGACGATGAACTTGCGCTTGTCGGTCGCGAAAAAGCGGTAGGCGACGTCGATGGTGATGCCCTGCTCGCGCTCGGCGGCGAGGCCGTCCACCAGCAGCGCGAAATCGAGCGCGCCGCCCTGCGTGCCGACCGTCTTCGAATCCGCCGCGAGCTTCGCGAGCTGATCCTCGAAGATCATCTTGCTGTCGTAGAGAAGCCGGCCGATCAGCGTCGACTTGCCGTCGTCCACGCTGCCGCAGGTGATGAAGCGCAGCAGCGACTTGTTCTCGTGCTGCTCGAGATACGCCTCGATGTCGCGTTCGATGAGGTCCGAGGAGCCGTAAACTTCGAGGGCCATCAGAAATACCCCTCCTGCTTTTTCTTTTCCATCGAGGCGGCCTGATCGTGGTCGATCGCCCTGCCCTGCCGTTCGGAGGTGGTGGTGAGCAGCATTTCCTGGATGATCTCGGGCAGCGTCGCGGCCTTGCTCTCCACCGCACCCGTCAGCGGATAGCAGCCAAGCGTGCGGAACCGGATCGAGCGCATCTCGGGCGTCTCGCCCTCGGCGAGCGGAAAGCGATCATCGTCCACCATCAGGAGCAGGTCGCCGCGGCGCACTGTGGGGCGCTCTTCCGAGAAATACAGCGGCACGATCGGGATGTTCTCGCGGTGGATGTATTGCCAGATGTCGAGCTCGGTCCAGTTCGAGATCGGGAACACCCGGATGCTTTCGCCCTTGTTCTTGCGGACGTTGTAGAGGTTCCACAGCTCGGGGCGCTGGTTCTTGGGATCCCAGCGGTGCGTCGCGGTGCGGAAGCTCATGATCCGCTCCTTGGCGCGGCTCGCCTCCTCGTCGCGGCGCGCGCCGCCGAAGGCCGCATCGAAGCCATGATGATCGAGCGCCTGCTTGAGGCCTTCGGTCTTCCACATGTCGGTGTGCAGCGCCGAGCCGTGATCGAACGGGTTGATGCCCCGTTCCTTCGCCTCGGGGTTGTGCCAGACGAGAAGCTCCATGCCCGCGTCCGCGGCCGACTTCTCGCGTAGGTCGTACATCGCGCGGAACTTCCACGTCGTGTCGACATGCAGCAGCGGGAACGGCGGCGGCGCCGGATAGAACGCCTTCTTCGCCAGATGCAGCATCACGGCAGAGTCCTTGCCGATGGAATAGAGCATCACCGGCTTCTCACACTCCGCGACGACCTCGCGGAAGATGTGCAGGCTTTCGGCTTCAAGGCGATCGAGATGGGTCAGGGGCTTCATGGCACCGCTCTATGCGCGAACAGGCCTTACCAAACAAAGTACAAAGTCTTGGGCACAGACTAGCTCTGTTTTCCGACCCCATTTTAGCCTCGGTCGCGCACTGTCACAAAACTGTAATAATTCATTTACGAGACTGTCACAAAATTGTAATGTTCGAGCAAAGAGGGGTTCCTGAGTCGCCGGAGCCTAGGAACCAGTACCGAGGGAGTGTTGCCATGAAACTTGCGTTTGCCGCCGCCACCGCCGCCGCTCTCCTTGCCGGCTGCACCACGTCGCCCACCCAGCAGGCCGAAATCGGCTACGCGCCGGGCTCGCTCGGCTATGCGGCGATGACAAAGGGTGACTGGCAGAAGGCTGAAGCACAGCTGATGCACACGAACGCGGAAGACCCCGCCCGCCTGCTCAACCTCGCGCAGATCTATCGTGTGACCGAGCGCGATCTCGCCGCACGCGACCTTTATGCGAAGGTTCTGGAGGAAGACGACATGCAGCTCGTGCTTTCGGACGGCAGCGTCGTCTCGGCACATGCAGTCGCAAAGTCCGCACTGCAGACGACAGCGACCGCCGCTCGCAACTAAACGCGGTTAGAGCCTGTCCTGTTCAGTTTGAGGCATCGTGATTGCGTTTCCGTGTTCGTCCGGCAAGGAGCGTGGTGCGGCGCGTAGCAGAGCTACGCGCAAACCGCGCGACGCCGTCCGGCGGGCGCGGTAACGCGGGCCGCGAAGCGGCGGGCGGAAATGGGCGCATGGGGGCGTCGCTCGTCGATCACGATGCGTCTGCATCACTCCCTCCTCGCTCCTACCCATGCACCCATTTCCGCTCCGTCACGACGCCTCAAACTAAACAGAACAGGCTCTAGCGGCAGCCGATCAGGCCGAACACCGGAAGCACGACCGAACCGCGCGCCGACTGCCAGGTCAGCGTGCCTTCGGGAATGATGGCGCCCGCAAGCAGGCCTTCGCGCTGCTCGATGCGAACATCGATGGTGATGCTGTGCCCGGCGCCCGCGAAGCGCTGAACGGAGGCGTGGCGGACGATGGGATCGCCTTCCGACGCCGTGCGCGCGAGCACGATGACCTTGCTGTCATCGACGATGCGGATCGTCGCCGGCTCATCCAGAACAAAGGCGACGCGGCGCGCAGGTTCGGTACGCTGCCAGAGCGCCATGCCGCACTGGCCCAGCTGAAGCTCCTGCTGCGGCAACTCGGCAAGCGGACGCTCGGCGGAAATACTGGTCGCAAGTGGACGCGGTGCCGGGCCGCCCGCGCCGCCGCAGGACGCAGCGGCCAGCGTACCGAGCAGAATCACGGCGCGCTTCATTGCAGGCGGCCTTCTCCGCGCAGCACGAGATTGCCGCCTTCGCGCACGAAACCCGCGGCGAGGAGACCGGCATCAGTCGCGGGCGCACCCGCGACCTTGATCTCGTATGTGTAGCCGGCGTCGCCTGCGACATGGACGAAGAGGCTGGCATCGCCCGCCGGGGTACGCCCTGTAAGCGGCAGCAGCAGGCGCCCATCAGCGCAGGTCGCGGTGCCCGCGATCGACATGCCAGCTCCCTCCATCCGAACATCGGCAGTGACCGCGCCTGAAGCGGTGCTGCAGGCCTTGTCCGCGAAGGCGACGCTGAAATCCTGAAGCGAAAGCGTCGCGGCGACGCCCGGCACGAGCGGCGGCATCGGAATGGCGGCAGTGACGTCCTCCGCAGCGAAGGCGCCGCGCGCAGCGACAAGCGCGCCCACGGGTGCGGGCCCTTCCGCTTCCGGCGCGAAACGGAAACGCGCCTCCCCGGTGAGAAGCGCAAGCGGCGACAGCGACAAGCGCAGATCGCCAAGTGAAGCGCTGCCAAACCCCGCACCCGCAGCGTGGCCTGACCAGATCGATCCCGAAACGCTGCGCGCGTGGAACCCCTGCGCCGGAAGCGGCGACAACGAGAGCGCAAACGCCAGCGGGAACAGGATCAGCAAGAACAGAATCAGCGCCGCAGCGAACACCACGACAAGCCTGCGGGCCGGAAGCACCGTCATGCCGGGCCGTCCGTAAAACCGATCTCGGCCGAGACGGTCGAATCATCGTTGCGCTGCACGAGCACGCGATCGGCGACGACGCCGTCTTTTTCGAGCCCCGCGATCCAACCGAACAGGAAGCTCGGCTTCACCGCCGCGATGCCGACGCGCACGCCGCCGCCATCTTCGGGCTGTATCGAGGTAAATTCGAGCCCCGCCGCGCTTGCCGAGGCGGCGACGATGTCGCGCACCGCTCGCCCGTCTTCGCTGGCCGGCACTCCCCCCTCCGCGGCAATCCCCGCAGCCGCCGCACGCACCGACGGCATCTGGGCCGCGATACGGTCGTGACGTTCAGCCGCACTCTCGCGGAACGCCGCGAGTGGCCGCAGAATCGCGAGCCAGAACAGCATCGCGAGAACGAGGGCGGCAAGGACGCCAAGCAGTCGCTGTTCGCGCGCGTCGCGACCGTGCCACCATGTTAACGCTGTTTGCATCACAGGCGCGACACCTCGACATCGATACGCTGGCCGTTGTCGCCGCTGCGCGAGGCGCCCTCGACAAGGTTCAGCCCGTCCGCCGCCATGCGCTGCTTCACGGGATCGACCGTAGCGCCCATCGGCGCGATCAGTGTGGCACGCATCGCGCCCGTCGGCTCATAGCGCAGCGATTCGAGCCGGATCGTGCCGCTCGCCTGCAACGCGCCGAACAGCGACGCCGCCATGCCGGTGAAGCCGCCGCCGGACGCGGACGCGGCATAGCGCTGCTGAAGCTGAAGCGCCGGATCGGTGATCGCCACACCCGGCAGCGCCTTCGCCGCGAGCGTATTCATTTCCGCCTCCAGCGCATTCGCCGCGAAGTGGTGACGGAGTGCAAGCGCGAGATCTGCCCCGAGCCACGCCGCCACGATACCCGCCGCAAGAAGCGCCATACGCCGAATGTCCGCGCGGCTGACCGCACGTGCAGCCGCCTTGCGAAATGCCCCCTGCCGAAGATTGAGCGGCGTTTCCGGATAGGTGGGAAGATCAAGAATATCGCGAAGGATCGGCCGCAGCGGCCGGCCACCAATCAGCATCTCGGCGAGCGCAGGCTCGGTCTCGAGCGCAAGATCGGGCGCACGCACGAGCAGCATGTCCCCCGCGCGAAGCGTGCTGACAGCATCCTCGACGACCGGCAGCAGCAGTGGCGTGGGCACCATTTCATCGGGATCGAGTTTGTGGTGCGCGAGCGCGGCGAGCCAGCCCTCCATCACGGTTTTGTCGACGATACCGATCAGGCGCCGGCCCTCGGCGTCTGCCGTCTCCGCCGCTGCGACATGCTGATCGGCGATGGGCGCAGCGACGAAATCGGCAGCGAGGTGACGCGCCGCGGCGGCGGCCTGCGCGGCGGATGCAGCGGCAAGCTCCGCCCAGTGCAGCGACACGGCGCTGCCCGGCACGATGGCGGTAACGCGCGTATCCTCGTCGATCTGCGCCTCTGCATCATCGACGAGCAGCCCGGAGGCGAGCGTACGCCCGTCCTCGCCCTGCGTCCGCCAGCGCAGTGCCGTCCCCGAGGCGGGGAGCAGGACGAAGAGGCGCCGGCTCATTCCTCGACCGTCCAGCGGCGCTCGACAACGCGCGTGCGATTGCGCGAGACATCGAGCAGCGCGGTTTCGGTGAGCGTGTAGCCCGCTGCATCCATATCGATCTCAAGCGCGAACCAGCGCGAGGTGAGCTTCACCTGATCCAGCTCCTCGCTCGACGGCGACAGCGCCGCAAGCACGGGATGCTCCCAGAAATCGAGAACGTCGGTCCAGCCGCCCGCGGGACGACCCGCCATCACCTGACGCGCCGCATCGGGCGTGAGCCGCCCAGGCATGATCATCGTCAGAAGCGGCGCCTGGGCCGCTTCGAGCGTGTTGACGTTGATCGGTGAAAGTTCAGTTGTCGGCAAGGCGCATACCCAAGGTCTCACGACTTCATAGATTTCCGGCGTGATCCCCGCAACCGCGCGCAGTTCGCTGACCTCGGCGAGCATCGTATTTCCCGTGCGATAGGCGGGGGATAGCCGCGTGTAGGCCTCGTCCTCGCCGCCGAGGGGGAGCGGCGACGAATCCGCGTCGATCCAGTCCGCGAGCGTGAAGGCGGCGCGGCGCGCCTCGGATTCGGAAATGCCGAGCGTCGTCATCAGTGCCGTGAACTGCGCGATGCCGCGCGGGCGGGCGCGCAGTGTTGTGGGGGAGCCGCCGTCCGCGACGCTGTTGAGGTTGAAGCAGTTGCCGCCATCGGAGACGCGGGCGCGGATGGTTCCGGTCTTGTCGGGCGTCGGGAACACGAATTCGCGGCCGCTCCAACCGGTGGGCAATTGTTCGCCTGCCGTGCTGACGAGCGCGGCGATGCGTTCGAGCGCCATCACTTCGGCGCCGAGCACGGTGTAGCGCGCCTGCATGGCGACGCGGCTGTTGCCCGCCATGCGCACTGAGCGGTTGATGGTTTCGAGCGCGGTCGCGGTGAGCGCGCCCATCACCGCCACCAGCATCAGCACGGTGAGCAGCGCCATGCCGCGCTCGCGCATACGCCGCTTCATAGCGGCACCTGCGTGAGGAAAAGCTGGCGCACGACGCCGAAGCGCGCCGTGGTTGCATCGATGCGGACGGCGAGCGGCAGGATGCTCGGCTGCAGCGGATCCCATGCCGCGCGCCAATCGGCGGTTGCGACCGCGCCCGGCGTCGGATCCGGCGCGGCGCGGTAGGCGACATCGACTGCGCTTACGCCCTTCGCCAGCACCGCGGGTTCGCCGAACGCCGCACCGTCCACCATCGGCCGGGCGCGGCGCACGATGGCATCGTTTTCGAGCCGGTATTCGACATATTGCAGCGAGGCGCGCGGCGCACCGCCGGGGTTTTCCCAGCCACGCCGCACGAAGGCGAACAGGCGCCCGTTGCCGTCGGCGCCTTCGAATGCCGGACGCGCCTCCCCCGCCTCGCCGCGCGGCATACGCTCGGCGGCCTGCGCGAGATCGGCGCGGAGCGCGGCGCGCAGGCGTTGGAAATCCTGCACCGACGTCGACACGTCCGACAGGCGAAGCTGCGCGTCGGCGGAGTTGCCGAGCACGACGACCGCCGCCGCCGCGAGCAGCGAGAAGACGAAGAGCGCGACCAGCGTCTCGACGAGGGTGAAGCCGTTCCTCACGGCGCGGCGACGCCCCGGAAGGCGGTGAGATCGCCCGCCGCGCCGCCGGGGCCGCGCACGGCGACGGAAATGCGGATGAGGCGCGCGTTTTCGGTGCGCGCGACTTGCCGCGTCACGCTCCAGTTCACGCCGGCGTTCACCACCGTGCCGCTGGTTTCGCCAAGGGGCGGCGGCTCTGGCTGCGTGAGCGCGTCAACGATCGCGTTTTCGGCGACGATGTCGGCGAGCAGCACGTCTTCGACGCGTCCCGCCGTCATCGCGTTGGCAGCACCGAGACGGATGAGCGCGAGCACGGCAAGCCCGAGCACGGCCATCGCGACCATGACCTCGATCAGCGTGAAGCCGTCCTCACGCCCCCGCATCGACCCTCACCTCGCCTGAGCCGAGCACGCGCACGACGCTGCGGCGATCATCGTTCATCAGCGTCAGCGCCTGCGCCTCGCTCATGCCGACGCTGTCGAAGCTGACGCGAAGCTCGCCGTTTTCGGGGAGCGCAGGCGTTGTGCCGCCGCGCCACGCCGCCTCGCCAAGCGGTTCGTCGGCAAGCGGCTTCCATGTCTTGCCCTGCCGCTCGACGAAACGGTAGCCGCGCGCATCGAGGATCGCGGAGGTTTCTCGGTTCGCCAGAATGGCATGATCGCGCGCCGCGAGCAGCCGCGCGGCAAGCCGCTCGCTCTCGCGCGCCAGCGTCGATTCCGAAGATGGCAGGTTCACCACCACGACCGCCGCCATCAGGCCGACGATCGCCAGCACCACCATCATCTCGACGAGGGTGAAGCCGCGCTCGGCGCTAATTCTGCCAGTTGCCGAGATCGGCATCATCCCCTTCCCCGCCCGGCTTGCCGTCCGCGCCGAACGAAAAAATGTCGAAGCGGCCGTTCGTGCCGGGGAACGCGTACTGATAGGGATTGCCCCACGGGTCTGCCGGAAGCCGCTGGAGATAGCCGCCGCTGCGATAACGATCCGGCCGTGCCAGCGTGGCGGGCGGCGTCACGAGCGCCTGCAGGCCGTCCTCGGTGCGCGGGTAGGTCATGTTGTCGATGCGGTACATCTCCATCGCCTGACCGATCAGCGCGATATCTGCGCGCGCCTTTTCCACCATCGCGCGGTCCTGGCTCGGCAGCACGTTGATGACCACGAACGTCGTGAGCAGACCGATGATGGCGAGCACGACCATCAGCTCCACGAGCGTGAATCCGTCTTCGCGTTTCTTCTTCTGTTCGGGCGTCTGCACGGGGAACCTCACTTGATGGCAATGGTATCGAGCTGCAGGATCGGCAGCAGGATGGATAGCACGATTGTCGCGATCACGCCGCCCATGATCACGATGATGAGCGGTTCGAGCAGGCTGAGCGCGCTTTTGGTGAAGGCGTCGAACTCACGTTCCATGTAGTCGGCTGCGCGGCCGAGCATCTGCGCGAGCTTGCCGCTCGATTCACCCGATGCGGTCATGTGGACGAGAAGCGGCGGGAAGATGCCGGTGCGGCGCATCGAGCCGGAAAGGCTGCCGCCCTCGCGGATCGATTCCACCATGTCCTCGGTCGCGCCGCGCAGCACGCGGTTGCGGATGGTGCGCGAGGTGACGGCGAGGCCGTCGAGCAGCGGCATCCCGTTGTCGACCATCGTGGAAAGCGTGCGCGCAAGGCGTGCGGCATGAAGGTCGCGGAGCAGACGGCCGATGAGGGGAATCCCGAGCAGCCGGCGATCGACCTTCAGGTGAAAATCCTCGCGCTGCATCATGCGCCCGAAGACCACGACGCCGATGCCGATCAGCGCGAGCACGATGAGGCCGTAGCTTGTCATGAAATCCGAAATGCCGATGACGATGCGCGTGAGCAGCGGCAATTCCTGCCCCATGTCGTTGAACTGCTCGACGACCTTGGGGATCACGTAGGTCATCATGCCGATGACGATGAGCAGCGCGACGAGCGCGAGCATCGCAGGATAGGCGAGCGCGGTGAGGATTTTGCCGCGCACTTCCGCCTGTCGCTCGTGGAGATCGGCGAGGCGTTCGAGAATCTCGGTCATGCCCCCCGAACCTTCGCCCGCCGCGACCATCGCGCGGTAGAGCGGCGGGAAGCTCGCGGATTCGAGCGCCATCGCGTCGGCGAGGCGGCGGCCTTCGACGACGCCGCCGTGCACGCGCCAGACCACATCGGCGACGCGCTTCTGTTCGGACTGCATGGCGATCGAGCGCAGCGCCTCTTCGAGCGGCGACACCGAGATGAGTGTCGCGAGCTGGCGCGTGAACAGCGTGAGCGCCTTGGCGGACAGCTTGCGACGACCGAAACCGGCGCTGAGCGTAGGTGCCGGTGCGGTGCGCGCCTCCGCAGCGGCGGCACCGAGGCGCACAGGGAGCAGTTTGCGGCGTTCGAGGAGCGCGCGCGCGTCGCCCTCGCTGGCGGCGGTCAGCGTTCCCGTGCGCTCGCGGCCCGCGGTGTCGAGCGCGAGATAATCAAAGGTCGGCATCGACCGCCGAATCCCGGCGCATGATCCGCACCGCCTCTTCAACCGTGGTCTTGCCGTCGACGACGAGACGCCGCACAGCCGCCGCGAGGTTCGGCGCGCGGCCGAACGCCTGCCGCGCGATCACCGCCTCGTCGGCACCCGACAGGATAAGCTGGCGGATATCTTCGTCGATGCGTACCGCCTCGTAGACGCCGATACGGCCGCGGAAACCGGTGTTGGCGCACGAGGGGCAGCCGACTGCATGGCGGATGACGACGCCCGCATCGAGCCCCAATGGGGCGGCATCGGCGGCGCTCGCCTGAACGGGCTGCGAACAGACGCTGCACAGCCGCCGCACCAGCCGCTGCGCGACGACGAGGCGCAGCGACGAGGCCAGCAGGAAGGTTTCGACGCCAAGATCCTTGAGGCGCGTGATCGCGCCGACGGCATCGTTGGTGTGAACCGTGGAGAGCACGAGGTGGCCGGTGAGCGAGGCCTGCACGGCGATGTCCGCCGTTTCGGAATCGCGGATTTCGCCGACCATCACGACGTCCGGGTCTTGCCGGAGGATGGCGCGCAGGCCACCCGCGAAGGTCATGCCGACCTTGGTGTTCACCTGTGTCTGCCCGACGCCGTCGATCGCGTATTCGATCGGGTCTTCGACGGTGAGAATATTGCGCGTGCCGTCGTTCAGCAGGCGGAGGCCCGAATAGAGCGTCGTCGTCTTGCCCGATCCGGTGGGACCGGTGACGAGGATGATGCCGTGCGGTTCCTTCAGCGCATCGGAGACGATGCGGAGCAGATCGGCAGGCATCCCAAGGTCTTCGAGGCCGAGTTCGGCCTGTTCCTTGTCGAGGATACGCAGCACCACGCGCTCGCCGTGGCGCGAGGGCAATGTCGAAACACGCACGTCGAGCGCGCGTCCGCCGAGCGAGAGCCCGATGCGCCCGTCCTGCGGCAGGCGGCGCTCGGCGATGTCGAGGCGCGCCATCACCTTGATGCGGCTGACGACGAGCGGCGCGACTTTCGCGGGCAGGCGCAGCGCCTCGCGCAGCACGCCATCGACGCGCAGGCGAACGATCAGCGAGGACTCGTAGGGCTCCACGTGGATATCGGACGCGCCCTGCCGCACCGCTTCGGCGATGACGCCGTTGATGAGGCGGATGACGGGGGCGTCGTCCTGCGTGTCGAGAAGGTCTTCGGCGGCGGGAATGTCCTCGGCGAGCGCGCCGAGGTCGCCGACCTCGCCGAGCCGGTCCGACACCTGCTCGGCGCTGAGGCCGTCGGTCGCGTAGCGTTCCTGCAGCAGACGTTCGAAATCGCGGCGCGGGACGAAACGCACGACGATCGGGCGGCCAAGGATGCGGCGCACTTCGGTGAGTGCACGCGGATCGTCCCCTTCGCGCAGGCCAACCCCGATCTCCGCGCCTTCATCCTCGAGCACGATCACGCCGAAACGCTTCGCGAAGGCATAGGGAATCTGGATCGGGCGTTCGGAAGGCAGCGGTGCGGCGTCGCCGGCCGTCATGGTTCCTACTCCGACGGCGGTCGCGCGGGCTGCGGCGCAACCGGCGGCGCAGCGCCCATGTAGTCTCGCACCAGCGCGTCGAGCGAGGGTTCCTGCTTCGGGTAGCGCTCGCGCTGCATCTCGCGCGTGTAATTGTAGCGGCGGGCGCTGATCGCCTGCGCGTCCTGCCGGCTGCGCACGATGGTGGGGCGGATGAAGACCATCAGGTTGGTCTTGGTGCGGCTGCGCGACCGGCTTTTGAAGACCTCGCCGAGTACGGGGATGTCACCAAGCAGCGGCACCTTTTCGATCGTGCGCCGCTCGTTCTCGTCGATGAGGCCGCCGAGCGCGATGATGTCGCCGTCGTCGACCGTCACGGTCGTTTCGATCTCGCGCTTGTTGATGATGAGGTCGGCAGACCCCGTCGCCACCGGCCCGGCGATAGAGGAGACCTCCTGACGCAGGAACAGCTTGATGGCACCGCCGGCGTTGATCTGCGGCTTCACCTGCAACTGGACACCGACATCCTGCCGCTGCACCGTGCGGAAAGCGTTGTCGAAGTTGGGCGACAGCGCCTCGCCCGTCGTCATCGGAACTTCCTGGCCGACAAGAATCTTCGCTTCCTGGTTGTCGAGCGTCATGATCGACGGCGTCGACAGCACGTTGGAGGCGGTATCGGATTTCACGGCGTTGATCACCGCGCCGAACAGCGCATCGTTGCCGATCTCGCCGCCGAAGCCGAACAGCGAACCCGAGACACCGAGCAGCGACTGCACCGCCGCCTGTTCAAGCGCATCGCCCGCAGTCGACGAGGTACGGCCCGTCGTGGTGACGCCGTCGCTGGTCGTGGTCTGTGTTCTATCGAGTTCGCGCGCACCGATGGCCCCTGCAATCGCCAGCAGATTGGGCGCGCTGTTTGAATAATTTGTGACAGCGAACGGAACGCTGCTGCCGCCCGTGCCCGCGAGCAGGAACTGGACGCCGAGCTGCTTGGCCGCATTGTCCGAAATCTCGACGATGATCGCCTCGACGAGCACCTGCTCCTGCCGCACGTCGAGCTTGCGAATCACTTCGCTGAGCGAGCGCTGCACATCGGGCGGCGCCGAGATGACGAGGGCGTTCGCACCTTCGTAGCGCGCGATGACGGCGCGGCCCGGCCCCGGCGGGGCGCTGCCGGCGGGCGTCGTGGAAACGCTGGGCGCCGCCCCCCCGCCCTGCCCGTTCTCACCCGACTGCGGCGCGCTGTTCACCACGGTCACCTGCACCTGCTGCCCGGCGATCTGCTGGAGCACCGGGAGCAGTGCGCCCGCATCGGCGTTCTGCAGGAACACGACCTGGATGTCCGTTCCCGCCGAGGCGCGCTTGTCGAGATCAGAGACGATCGCCGCCATGCGCGCCACCGCATCGGGATCGCCGCGCAAAATGACGCTGTTCGAACTGTCGACCGCGATCACCGAAACCGCCCCCGCGCCGTCGGCACCCGCCGCGCGCGACACCGATTCGATTGCCGTAGCGATTTCACGCGCGCCGGCATTGTCGAGCGTGATGAGGCGCATCGACGTGCGGTCGCGGTCGATCTCCTTCAGCACCGAGCGCACGCGTGCGAGATTGTCCGCATAGTCGGCGATGACGACAGCGCTGCCGCTCTTGCTCGCGGTGATCTGGCCCTGCGCGCTCACGAGCGGGCGCAGCGCCTCGATCGCGGACTGCGTGTCGATGGATTTCAGATCGATGACCTGCGTGACGAAGCTGCTGCTGCCGCCGCGCGTCGGCTGCTGCGCGGCGTTCGCGGCGGGCGCGATGCGGAACGCGCCACCGTCCGTCGGGATCGCGATGAAGCCGTTCGCGCGGAGCGTGGAGAGGAAAACCTCGAAATACTGCGTGCGCGAGAGCGGCCGGTCGGCGACGACCGAAACCTTACCCTGTACGGCCGGGTCGATGATGAACGTGCGCCCCGTGGTGCGCGCCACATCCTCGATATAGGCGCGGATATCGGCATCGCGCAGGTTGATCACCTGCTGCGCGGGCGCAGGCACCGCAAAGGCGAGCGCAAGCGCCGCGCCGATCAGGAAGCGGCCCGCCCTCACCGAACGATCTCGAACGTCACAGTCTGCACCTCGGCCCCACGCCTGATTTCCAGCACCGCGACGTCGTTGTCGCCGATGAGGTTCGCGATGTTCCCGGGCGACGTCTCTGAATCGATTCGGACGCCGTTCACCGAAAGCAGCACGTCTCCAGCCTCTAAGCCGATTTCGTTAAACAATCCGCCACTGCCCACGGGTTTCAGCGCGAGGCCTTCCACCCCGCCGCCGCGGCGCACGAGTTCGCCGGTGATCTCCCGTGACACGCGGTCGAGCGGAACCTGTGCCGGCGGCGTATCCGCCACAGGCGCCGGCGCTGGCGAAACAGCGCGGGCGGGCACGGACTGATCGAGGAACAGCTGCTCGAGCGCACCGCCCCGGCTCACCGTGACGCTGTCGAACGCGACGCTGTGCAGCGTGACGCCGGGCATGATCTCCTCGCCCACAAGGAAGCTGCGCTGCGTGCCGTCGATGCCAATGATCGCCGATCCGCGCCCGCTGACGTTGTCGACGCGCGTGCCGTAGAGATCGATGGCGAGGTCGGAGACGACGGTAGGCCCGCCGCCGTCAAGCATCTGGAAGAAAGGATCGAATCGGCCGAGCACACCGGCATCGGACCGTGCGGCAAGTGCCTGGGGCGGCGGCGCGCCCACCGGACCGATCGGCACCAGCAGCGCCCACACGAGCCGCGCAACGGCCAAGGCAAGCAGCAGCGCCAGCAGAATCTGGGCTGCCGCCACGAGGCTGCGCGCGTTCAATCGCTGCAGCCATTGCCTGTCAGTGAACCCCATTCCGTCCGGCCCGCCTTCACGAAATCGCCCCGCTAGGGAGTTAGCATGTCAGTTTGATGACGGCGAGCGCCATCGCGTGTCATATCGGGACATTGTTAAAAGGCGTATAGCAACGCCAGCGGAACGATGGGAACACGCGCCGCCGCCGCCCAGACACCGATCGCCGCAATTGCAAGACAGGCGCCGAGCGGAACCCGCGTAGCCGCGCCCACCTCCACGCCGCGCAGCTTCCAGAGCGCAATGAGCGCGAAGCCGACGAGCGAGGCGACAACCATCACGAACGGCAACGCCTGCCAGCCCATCCAGAGCCCGATGCCGCCGAGCAGCAAGGGGTCGCCGCCGCCGATCCCCTCGCGGCCCCTCAACAGCCGGTAGCCGACGCGCACCGCTTCAAGGCCAAGAAACCCGGCCGCGCCGCCGATCAGCGAGGCCGCCACATCGCCGCGCGTAATGAAAAGTCCCGCAACGCCCGTCAGCGCGAGGAGCGCCGTCAGCCGCTGCGGCAGCCAGTAATGCCGGAGATCGAGCGCCGCGAGCAGCAGCAGCAGCCACCCGAACGCCGCCCATACGAGGTCCACGGGCGTCCGCGCGAGGTAGACCGCGAGCAGCCCAACGAGGCCTGCAAGCAGTTCCATGATCCACGTAAATGCCAGAATCGCTGCGCCGCAGCCCCGACATCGGCCGCGCAGCACGAGGACGGAAAACAGGGGGATCAGCTCAAGCGGCCCGAGCGTGCGACCGCACGCGTCGCACTGCGAGCGTCCGCCGACGACCGGGCGCCCCTGCGGCAGGCGCTCGGCAACGAGCGCGAGGAAGCTGCCGACGATGGCGCCGGCTAGAAACCCGCAGGCCAGAAGCAATCCGACGTTTCCGCTCACCGGCAAGACCGCGAGCCCCCTCTCCGTTGTCGCAAATCTGTCATGCACCCGGCCTAACCGGCTTTCCCGTGGCTATCACAATCGGCAACAGGCTCAACCCCGGGACGATCCGGCTGACGCTGCTTTTCGCGGCGGGTGCCAGTGCTGCGGCAATCCTCGCGTTCTGGCCCGAAGCCGCACCGCTTCCGCCAGCGCCGCCGCCCATGCCAGCCGTGGTGCAGGCTCCGCCGTCCCCCACGCCGCCGCCCGCGCCAACGCTGACCCCCGCAGACGTCGCGCAGGTGCGCGTGTACGGAACGCTGGGGAACGCCGCGATCGTCTCGGTCGGCAGCGATGCGCAGCAGCGCGTGTCGATCGGCCGCCAGCTCCTGCCCGGCATCGTGCTGGAAAGCACTGCGCCCGGGCACATCATCCTTGCGCGCGGCGACACACGGCTGAAAGTGCCGCTGCTCACCTTCGACGGCACCGCGCCCGCGGCAACACTCGTGACAGCGGATCCGAAAGCGAAGCCCGGCCCCGCTGCGAAAGCCCCCACCCTGTCACGCGCGGCGTTCAGCGGCGACAACCGCCGCCGCCAGACGCTGGCGTTCCAGCTCGGCCTCATCCGCGAACAGCAGGGCGAAGCGATGCTCGGTTTCCGCGTGCGCAAGGTCTCCACCATGCCGTTCTTCGCGCGCGCGGGCCTGAAGGACGGCGATATCGTCAGCACGATCAACGGCGGCGGCCTCCACGACGAGGAAAAGGTGATGGAGCTTGCCGACGAGCTTGCCCAATCAAAACGCGTCGTCATCGGCTACATGCGCGACGGACAGGCCCGCGAAGCGGTGGTCGACTTCACAGACTGATCGCATTGTGACAGAATTGTTTCAGTTTCACGAAAATATCGTGAAAGTATTGATCTGAATTGTCACAATATACGTTCGCAAAACATTGCGAAATTTGTAATATTTCCATCATGAATCACCCCTAGGCGTCCGGCTCGGGACAGCAGCCGTCACATGGAGTCGTGGCGTCTGCCCTTCGGCCAACCACCACAAAGGGGTGCTTCAATGTCACATCTCCGCAGTTTCCTGATGCTTGGTTCCGCGCTTGCGCTCGTCGCCTGCGGCGCTGACGACGTTGCATCCCCGGGCGAGGGCGTCATCGTGACGCCGACCCCGACGCCCACCCCGACGCCGACGCCAACCCCGACGCCGACCCCCACACCGACCCCGACTCCCACGGCAGACTGCCCGACCGGCACGGCCGAGGTCAGCTCGGTCGCGGGTCTGCGCACCTGCCAGGTTTCGGGCACAATCACGGGCAGCCTCGTGCTGCGCAAGCTCGACGGCATCGTCTATTCGCTTTCGGGCGTTGTTCAGGTCGGCGTCGACGTCGGTTCTGACGGCACGGCGCCGGGCGGCACCGCAGGTGTCCTGACGATCGAGCCGGGCGTCACCGTGTTCGGCTCCTCGGGCGCCGACGCGCTCGTCGTGAACCGCGGCTCGCAGATTTACGCCGAAGGCACGGCCGCCGAACCCATCATCCTCACCAGCCGCGCCAACGTCGAGGGCACTTCGACGGCGGAAAGCATCGGCCAGTGGGGCGGTCTCGTCATCCTCGGCCGCGCGCCGATCGGCACCTGCTCGGCGGGCGGCACGACGCCGGGCACCGCGGGCTGCCAGGCAGCCGTGGAAGGCGTCACCAACGCCTACTACGGCGGCGGTCTCGCCAACGACAACAGCGGCCGCATCAAGTATTTCCAGATCCGCTACTCGGGCTTCGCGCTCTCGGCGGGCAACGAGCTGAACGGCATCACGCTCGCGGGCGTCGGCCGCGGCACCACGTTTGAATACGTGCAGGTCCACAACAGCTCCGACGACGGTATCGAGTGGTTCGGCGGCACCGTGAACGGCAAGCACATCGTGCTGACCGGCAACGACGACGACTCGATCGACACCGACAACGGCTACACCGGCGTCAACCAGTTCGTGATCGTCACGCACCGCGCCACAGCGGGCTCGGCCGGCGGCGACTATGTGTGGGAAGCCGGCACGGGCGACGGATCGGTCAACGAGACCGTCCGTCAGGACACGCACTTCGCAAACGTCACGGCTGTGGCGAACGGCGGCACGGCGATCCTGCTGCGCGGCGGTGGCGATTATCAGCTGACCAATTCGGTCATCGCGGGTGCGGCGTCTTCCGCCTGCCTCGACATCGACGGCGCGGCGACCATTCAGGCCGCCGGTGCGGGCACGGACGAGAACGGCCCGCCGGTGTTCAAGTCGGTGTTCTTCGCCTGCGCGGCGCCCTACGTTGACGATACGAACGTCACGGCGGCGCAGATCCTGGCGCTGTTCGAGGTTCCCGGCAACAACAACACCGCCGCCGGCACCTCCACGCTCACGAGCGTCTTCGTGAACGGCGCCAACGAAAGCGCCGTCACCGCGGTGAACAACCTCGCGACCGTGAACAGCTTCTTCCAGAACGTCGACTACATCGGCGCCGTGCGGAACGCCGGCGACACGTGGTGGCAGGGCTGGACCTGCGGCCTCGGCACCGGAACCGCCTGCACCGTCAACCCGGCGAACTGATCCGTCCGTGAAGCATCCGGGGCGGCGGCGCGCATCGGCGGCCGTCGCCCCCCTTCAGTTCAGGAAGATGGGAAATCCCGCATGATTAGACCCTCGTCACTCGCCGCCCTGCTGCTGTCGAGCGCGCTCGTATCGGTGCCCGCGCTGGCCCAGGAAACAGAGCCGCAGACGCAGCCCGATGAATCGATCGACATCTCCGCACCCGGCATGAGCGCCAGCGACGAGGTGATCGTCGTGCAGGGCCGCTACATTCCCGAACCGCTCCGCGCCACGCCGGAAGTCGTCAGCGTCCTTTCCGCTGCGGAAATCGCGCGGACGGGCGAAGGCGACATCGCAGGCGCGCTGCAGCGCGTCACCGGTCTCAGCCTCATCGGCGGACGCTTCGTTTACGTGCGCGGCCTTGGCGAGCGCTATTCGCTCGCACTGCTGAACGGCCTTCCTTTGCCCTCGCCCGAGCCGCTGCGCCGCGTCGTGCCGCTCGACATCTTCCCGACCGACGTGATCGCAAGCTCGGTCGTGCAGAAGAGCTATTCGGCGAATTATCCCGGCGAGTTCGGCGGCGGCGTCATCAACCTGACGACGGCGGCGATCCCCGAGGAAAGCTTCCTCAAGGTTGGCGGCAGCATCAGCGGCGACAGCGAAACGACGTTCGAGCGCGGCTACACCTATTACGGCAGCGATACCGACTGGACCGGTTTCGATGACGGATCGCGCAACATCCCGGCGAACCTGAAGGCGGCGATGAGCAGCGGCAACCTTCTGGTTGTCGGCCCGAATTTCAGCCTCGACACGATGAAGGGACTGACCGCGAGCCTGCTCAATGCACCGACGACGGTCGTGCAGGGCAACAACGACATTCCGCTGAACGGGTCGCTCGATTTCAGCGGCGGTCTCAGCTTCGACATCGGCAGCGACCGCTTCGGCATCATCGCCGCGTTCGGCTGGGACAACAGCTGGGAAACGCGCGGCGGACTCCAGCAGCAGACGATCGGGCTTTCGGCGAATTCCGAAGGCCAGGATATCATCAAGCCCGACAGCAACTTCCGGTTCCTTTCGACCGAAAACCGCATCGTCGTGCACGGCCTGCTCGGCTTCGGTTACGAGTTCGGCGAGCACAAGCTGCGCTGGACCAACCTCTACATCCGCGACACCTCCAAGGAGGCGCGCATCCAGGACGGCGTCGACGAGATCAACGTCGGTTCCGACCGCCTGAACAAGAGCTACACGAACTGGTTCGAGCGCCAGCTCCTCGACACGCAGTTCGTCGGCGAGTTCAAGTTCAAGGACGTGGCACTCGACGTGCGCGGCACCTATGCGAACACGCAGCGTGAGGCACCTTACGAACGCGCCTTCAGCTACCGCTACGACGAGGAGATCGGCGATTTCCTGAACGACCTCCGGACGGGCGGCCAAAGCGCAACGATCTCGTTCTCCGATCTTTCGGAAGACGTGTGGGCGGGCTCCGCTAACGTCAGCTGGAAGCTGCCGACCGAGCGCGCCATCACGCTCACCGCAGGCTATGCCTACACGGACACGACGCGCACCTCGACGCGCCGCGACTTCGCCTTCCTTCCGGAAGCGAGCCTCAACCTCGCCGTCGCGCAGCAGCGCCCCGACTATCTGCTCTCCGATTACAACATCTACACCTATGACATCGTGCTCACCGACCGCTCCGGCGCGGCGGGCGTCGCGAAATACGATGCGGGTCTCGAAGTGCATGGCGGATACGTGCAGGCCGAGATCGAGCTGATGGAATTCCTGAACGCCAGCATCGGCGTGCGCTACGAGGACGCGAAGCAGTTCGTGAATGCCATCGATCTGTTCGGCACGGGCGGTGGCGCCGGTCTCTCGACGAACCTCGCCAACGATTATTTCCTGCCTGCCGCGACGATCACGTGGAACTTCGCGGAGGACATGCAACTCCGCATCGCCGCCTCGAAAACCATTGCCCGCCCGCAATTCCGCGAGCTGGCGCCGCAGCAGTATTTCGATACGGAATCGGATCGCACGTTCATCGGCAACGCGTACCTCACCGACAGCAAGCTCCTGAACTTCGAAGCGCGCTACGAATGGTACATGGGCCGCAACGAACGGGTCTCGCTCGCCGGTTTCTACAAGAAGATCGACAAACCGATCGAGGCGATCGCCACGCAGCAGGGGCAGACGTTCTTCACCACCTTCGCGAACGCGCCGGAAGCCCAGCTCTACGGTGCCGAGCTTGAGGTGCAGAAATACTTCGCGCTGTCCGACTGGCTGCCCGGCAAGTTCTTCGAAACGCGCGATCTTCTGATCGCGACGAACTACACGTACACGAAATCGAAGATCAAGGTTGGCGCCGGCGATACGACGATCCCGACCGATACGGCCGGCGTGCCGATCGCGGCCTCGCTCGTGTTCAACGACGGCGCCAAGCTCACCGGCCAGTCGGACCATATCGTCAACGTGCAGATCGGGTTCGAGGACAGCGAAAGCCTGTCGCAGCAGACGCTGATGCTGACCTACGCCAGCAACCGCATCTCGAACCGCTTTTCGTATCAGGGCACGCCGATCGATTTCATCGAAGATCCGGGCCTGCGTCTCGATTTCGTGGCGCGCCAGGGCTTCACGGTCGCAGGCCGCGAGCTTGAGGTGAAGTTCGAAGCGCGCAACCTGACGGGCGAGAATTACGAGGAGTTCCAGCAGTATAACGGCACACGTGTCGACCGGAACACCTACGGTATCGGCCGCTCCTTCTCGCTGGGTCTCAGCGCGAAGTTCTAAAACTCCGGGTCAGACGGAAAGGGCCTCGCCGCGTGCGGGGCCCTTTTTTATCCCCACGGCCGTTCGCGGAACCACTTCGTGATGACGTATTTCACGCCGCTCCGCACCTTCATCGCGGCGTGCAGTGTCGCGGGATTGGGTGTGGCGTCAGGGCGGCGGTTGTTCCACGCGACGATCTTGCCGGTTTCCGGCTGCACGATCTTGTCGATCACCTTGAAGCGCGTCGCGCCGCCCGCGGCTGGCTCGTTGAGGTAAATCATCGCCGTCCAGGTGCGCTGTCCGGAGACCGCGCAGTAGCGCTCGTAATCGGGACCGTCGGGCTCGAAATAGTCGGTATGCTGCTTGAATTCCTGCCCAACGGCATAGCGCTGGCCCTGAACAGGCTCGCCGAACGCGGGATCGATGCCCATGTACGCGCAGATGCGGTCGTTGATCGCGGCAACGGTCGGGTCGCTCCCGTCAAGGTCGCAGGTCTCGCTGGTGCGATAGGCCGCGTAGCCCTGATCGTCCGCCAGACCCGAAGGCCGACGCTTCGCATCTATCCGCGCGACGATTTCCGCGCATTCCTCCGGCGTCAGAAAGCGCTTGCGGATATACAGGTCGAGCTTGGGGCTCGGAACCTTCTGCGCGCCCTCCAGCATCGGCTCAGCTCCGCCAGTAAGCCTCGACATCGCCCTTCAGCGTGATGGTGAGCGGCTTGCCGCGTCGATCCACCTTCTTGCCGAGCGCTGCGCGGATCCAACCTTCGCTGACGCTGTATTCCTCCACATCGGTGCGCTCGCGCCCCTTGAAGCGGATGCCGACGCCGCGTTCCATTGCGGCTTCGCTGAAAAAGGGGCTGTCCGGGTCCGCGCACAGGCGGTCGGGCGGGCTGTCGGTTTCGGTCATGATCTGGTCCTGCGGTTTCTTTCGCCCGCTTGTTAGCCTCTTTGGCGCGAAAGAAAAGAGCCGCCCGGCACTTGTCCGGGCGGCCCGTTCCGCCGGCTGCGATGGGGTTCAATGCGAACCGGCGACGCGGCCTTTAGTAGCAGTAGCGGCGCTTGCCACCCTTGTCGTCGATCTCGTGGCCGATAAGCGCGCCGAGACCCGCGCCGATCACGGTGCCGACGGTCTTGTCGCCGCGGCGTGCAATCTCGTTGCCGAGCACACCGCCGAGAACGCCGCCGATCAGCGTGCCTTCGATGTTGCTGTCCTTGCGGCAGCGATCGTAGCTCGAATAATAGCGCCCGTTCTGGCCATACCAGCCGCCGCGATAGTCGTTGGAGCCGCGGTAATAAACGGGGCGATAATTGTCGTAATAACGGCGCCCGTCATAGAAGCGGCCATCGCGATACCCGTCGCGATACGCATAGCGGCGGTCGCGGCGGTCATCCCAGCGGTCGTGCTTGCGGCCGTCGTGGTAGCCCTTGCGGTACGCCTTGCGCTCGTCGTGGCGGTCCTTCTGCCAATGCTTGCCGCCGCGATCCCAACGGTCGTTGTCGGCCATCGCCGGCGCCGCCGTCAGCATGGTCATCGCCGCAGCGGCCATCAGAATCCTGTTCAACATATCGTCTCTCCACTCTTTGCTCGCGGCCATCGGCGGGAGGGGAACTGGGTCCGCCGATCACCACGTGGAGAGACTGCGACTCGCCGTTTGAACGGCTTGTGAATGTTTCTGTCAGGGTTCGGACAGGTGCGACGAACGGCCCGTCGCAGGTGATGCTGCGACGGGCCAGAGCGGCTCAGCGCGTGGGAGGACGCGCCGGGCCGTCTTCAAGAGCTGCGCTCTGCATGGCGGCGCCGACGGGGCTGATGGCCGCCAGCGTCACCTCGCGGCAGCGGCGCACCTCGCGCTTGCCGACAAGATCGGCGCTCGAGGCCGCGCCACATGCGCTGCGGACGGCAATCCCGATACGCCGATCGAGCGTGCGGCGTCCTTCGTGGGTCGCGAGGTCGAGATCGCCGTAGGACACGACGCGCGTCGTTTGCGGGGAGATGGGTTCGGCGGCTGCGGGCAGCGCCCACAGGGCGCCGGCGAGCGCGGAGAGCGCAAGCAGGGTTTTCATCGGTTAGGCTCCATGCGGTGTGGGAGGGGGTTCGCGGCGCCGCAGTGCCTGAATAGCGCGTTTCCGTCCCCTCTCCGAACAACGATATTGCCAGCCCGTTCTGCAAATGTGCAGAATGCACCCATGTTCGATTGGAACGACCTGCGCCATTTCCTCGCCGTCGCGCGCACGGGCAGTACGCTCGCCGCCGGCACGGCGCTGCGGGTGAGCCAGACAACGGTGGCGCGGCGCATCACCGCGCTGGAAGCCGCCCTCGGCGTCATGCTCTTCGAGCGGCGGCAGAGCGGCTATGCGCTGACCCCGGCGGGCGACTCGCTGCTCCGTCACGCCGAAGCCGTCGATGCCGCAGCGTCAGGCTTTGCCGATGCGGCGGGCGGCCACGTGCGGCAGGCGAGCGGCACGGTGCGCCTGTCCGCGCAGGAAATCCACGCCGTCACCATTCTCTCGCCGATCCTGCGCGATCTTCGCGCCGCGCATCCGGCGATCCGGATCGAACTGGACGCCACCGAGGCGCTGTGCGACCTCGCGGCGGGCGAAGCCGACATCGCGCTCCGCAGCGCACGCCGCCCCGCCGGCGCCGGACTCGTCTGCCGCCGCGTCGCCGACGAAACGTGGACACCCTATTGCAGCCGAAGCTACGCAGCGACACGCGGCCTGCCGAAAACCCTCGCCGACCTGCGCGAACATCCGATGATCGGCGGCGGCAGCGAAGGCGTGTGGCGCATCTACAGGCACTGGCTCGAACAGCACGGCCTCGAAGACTCCGTCGTCCTGATGCACGCCTCGCTCACGGGGATTCTGGCCGCGGTCAAATCCGGATCGGGCATCGCGGCGCTCCCCTGCTTCGTCGCCGATGCGGAGCCCGACCTCATCCGCTGTATGCCCGCCCCCGACAACGTCGAGCGCGGCGTCTGGCTCCTGACGCACGAACGCCTGCGCCATGAACCAAGGGTGCGTGTGGTGATGGATTTCCTCGGCGATGCGCTCTCGCGGCTGGCACGGCGGCCGATGCGGGATTGAGTCGATAGCAACGCCCGAATATCGGACGTCACCTTATCCACCTCTTCTTCAAGGGCGATTACATCGTTTGCAAGCTTGATACGGGTCGGCGATCTAGGAGTTGAAAGCGGGCATTAGACCCCTTGCCATTCCAGACCGCCAGGTAGATCGAATGCTGCATAATCCACCTGAAGGACGCGCCTTTTGGCTGGCTTTGTGGCTGCCTCGGAAGCGTGCAGGATGGGCGTCGAGTATAGCCAAAGATCGCCCGCCTCAGCCAAACAGGCCATGGTGCCGCAATCGGCCACGATCTCGTTAACTCTTGAAACCGGAACCATACCCAGCACGTGAGAGCCGGGAGCGATCAAAAGCGGCGCGTTGGTTGCAGGTACGTCGTCAAGATGGGCACGAATTGTCACCATCCGAGCGAGAATCTCGATCGGAGGTGCCACATGGTTCATGCCTTGTTTGACGGTCCAAGGGCCGAAACCCTCAACCTCGCACCTTTCCTTAACGCAGATCGTCCGGTCCTGATGCCAAGCCAATGCCCAGTTTGTCTCGGGTGTCTTGTTGAAAAGGATCGCCCGAACAGGTCTAGCGAGAGAGCCTAAAGCCATAGATGCGATGGCGCCGATGTGGCCCTCAACAACCAACATCGTTTTGAGTGATTCCATCCCCTGAAGCCGAACACCGGCTTGATCAGTCGGGAGACCCGCAAGGGCCGCATTCAGCTGCGACATACATGGCAGAAGAACGCCCTTGAATAGCTGTGCCCCAACGACACGAAACTCGTCAGCGACATCGTCGATCATCAGTTGCACCTAGGAGTCGGCCTTTCCGAACGCAACGTGCCGACCGGTCTTAAGCCGCCCGGCGGCCCCGCCCCTTCCCCGCGCCTTCTTCCTCGAAAAGCTGCGCGAGCTGTTCGATGATCGTGCCGCCGAGTTGCTCGGCGTCCATGATGGTCACCGCGCGGTTGTAGTAACGCGTCACGTCGTGGCCGATGCCGATGGCGATCAGTTCCACGGGTGAGCGGCCTTCGATCCACTTGATGACCTGGCGCAGGTGGCGCTCGAGGTAATTGCCGCTGTTCACCGACAGCGTCGAATCGTCGACCGGCGCGCCGTCCGAGATCACCATCAGGATGCGCCGCTCCTCGGGACGCCCGATCAGGCGGTTGTGCGCCCAGAGCAGCGCCTCGCCGTCGATGTTTTCCTTCAGCAGCCCCTCGCGCATCATCAGCCCGAGGTTCTTGCGCGCGCGCCGCCACGGCGCGTCGGCGGTCTTGTAGATGATGTGGCGGAGGTCGTTGAGGCGGCCCGGCTTCGGCGGGCGGCCGTCGGCGAGCCACTGCTCGCGGCTCTGTCCGCCCTTCCACGCGCGCGTCGTGAAACCGAGGATTTCGACCTTCACCGCGCAGCGTTCGAGCGTGCGCGCAAGAATATCCGCGCAGATCGCCGCGATCGAAATGGGCCGCCCGCGCATCGAGCCGGAATTGTCGATGAGCAGCGTCACCACCGTGTCGCGGAAATCCGTGTCGCGCTCGATCTTGTAGCTGAGCGCGTGCTCGGGGTTCACCACAACGCGCGTCAACCGCGCGGGATCGAGCAGGCCTTCTTCCTGATCGAAATCCCAAGCGCGGTTCTGCTGCGCCATCAGGCGGCGCTGCAGGCGGTTCGCGAGCTTCGTCACCGCGCCCTGCAGATGCACAAGCTGCTGATCGAGATAGCCGCGCAGGCGCGTCAGCTCCTCGGCGTCGCAAAGCTCCTCGGCGGTCAGCACCTCGTCGAACTTCGCGGTGTAGGCGTGATAATCGAAATCGGGCGAAAGATCGTTCGTCGGCGTATTCGGGCGCCACGGCACCACGCCCTCGTCGCCGTCCTCCGCCATGTCGGCGTCGGGCATGGCGTCGCTGTCCATATCCGCGCTCTGGCTCGTCTCCTGATCGCCGGTCTCGCTTTCTTCGGCACGGGTATCCATGCTCGAATCCTGCCCGGCGGCGCCTTCGTCGTCGCCGTCGTCGCTATCGCCCTCGTTCTGCTGCTCGTCCTCGCCGCTTTCCTGATCGTCCTGTTCGGGTTCCTCGCCCTTGTCTTCGCCGAGGCCCAGATCAGCGAGAATCTGGCGCGTGAGCGATGCGAAGGCTGCCTGATCGTCGAGATTGGCGGCAAGATCGTCGAGATGACGCCCCGCCTTCTCCTCGATCCAGTCGCGCACGTGCGACAGGCCCGCGTCGGCGATGGCAGGCGTCGGCTCGCCCGTCAGCCGCTCGCGCGCGATCATGCCGACCGCGCTCGCCAGCGGCACCTCGTCGAGATTGCGCGCGCGGACCAGCGGGTCCGCCTTCACGCGCGCAAGGTTCATCTGCGAAAGATTGACCGCAACGCCCGCCATGTCGCGGCCGCCGATGGCCTCGACGCGCGCCTGCTCGACCGCGTTGAACACGTCGCGGGGCAATCCTGCCGGCGGCTGCAGCGCGACGTGGCGCTTCGCATCATGGTGACGGCGGCGGAGCGCGAAACTGTCCGCCCAGCCGCGCGCTTCAGCCACCTGATCGGCGGGAAGCCCCCGCGCGGGCTGCGGCACCCGCGCCTGATTGCCCGAAGCCCCCGGCTTGTCCGCCGTGTAGGTCAGATCGAACTCCGGCACATGCGCCATCGCGCGCAGCGTGGCCGCCAGCGCGTGCCGGAAATCCTCGATCCTGTTTTCCGGCTTGCTCACGCCTTCTTCGCGATGCTCTCCGGCAACTCCTCGCCGAAGACGCGCTGATAGTATTCGGCGACGATGCCGCGCTCGGCCTCGTCGCACTTGTTGAGGAAGCTGACGCGGAAGCCGAAGCCGATGTTGTTGAAGATCTGCGCGTTCTGCGCCCATGTGAGCACGGTGCGCGGGCTCATCACGGTGGAGATGTCGCCGCCGATGAAGCCCTGCCGCGTCATGTCGGCGACCTTCACCATGTTGGCGATGGTCTTCGCGTCGAAGCCCTTCACCTTGGCCGAAACGATCGCGGTTTCCGTCTCCTGCGGCAGATAGTTCAGCGTCGTCACGATGCTCCAGCGGTCCATCTGGCCCTGGTTGATCTGCTGCGTGCCGTGATAGAGCCCGGTCGTGTCGCCGAGGCCCACGGTGTTCGCAGTGGCGAACAGGCGGAAATACTTGTTGGGCCGGATCACACGGTTCTGGTCGAGCAGCGTGAGCTTGCCCTCCACCTCCAGAATGCGCTGGATCACGAACATCACGTCCGGGCGGCCCGCGTCGTACTCGTCGAAAACGAGCGCGGTCGGCGTCTGCAGAGCCCATGGCAGCAGGCCTTCGCGGAACTCCGTCACCTGCTTGCCGTCGCGCAGCACGATCGCGTCCTTGCCGATCAGGTCGATGCGGCTGATGTGCGAATCAAGGTTGATGCGGATGCACGGCCAGTTCAGCCGCGCCGCCACCTGCTCGATGTGCGTCGACTTGCCGGTGCCGTGGTAGCCCTGGATCATCACGCGGCGGTTGAAGGCAAAGCCAGCAAGGATCGCGAGCGTCGTGTCGGGATCGAACACATAGTCGGAGTCGAGATCGGGCACGCGCTCGTCGGCCTTGGAAAAGGCCGGGATTTTCATGTTCACGTCGATGCCGAACACCTGCCGCGCGTCGACTTCCAGGTCCGGCGCGTCCATCAGCGTGCCGTGGTGTTCGTTGTCCTTCAGCTGCGTCGCCACTTAACTCTTCCTGCTCTTCTGGTCGGCCGCGAAGGCCGGGCTTTCCTTAAGGTGCGTATAGGCATCGATCACGCGGCGCAACTCGGCTTCATGGGTGCGGTCCCCGCCGTTTGCGTCCGGATGCAGCACCCGCACTTTCTCCTTGTAGCGCGCGCGGATGTCCGTGAAGCTCGCGTTTTCGTCAAGGCCGAGCGTGCGGAGCGCCTTGGTGTCCGCTTTGTCGAGCACGCGTCCGCCGCGCGCCTTCGGCGGCGCGAAACCGCCCATGCGCCCCTTCATCACGCCGATCGGGTCGTCGAAGCCGCCTGCGTAGGCGTTGGAGGCGAACGCCTGCGTGCGTCGTTCCCAGCCTGGCACGGCGTTCTGCACGCCATCGTCCTGAAACGAGTAGGCCGCGTTGAATGCGCGCACGTGATCGAGGCACAGGTACTTCCACCCCGCCCGCCCGCGGTTGGAAAGCGGCGCGCGAAACTCGCCCGGCTCGCCGCACCCCGGCTCCGCGCACAGCGGCGGCTCCGGCGCATCGACGCGGCCGTGGAAGCGTTCACGAGGTTTGCGGGGCGCGGTGATCGGGGCGGTCCTGAGTCTGGTTTTTCGCCTATATAGGAAGGTACGGCGGCAATGGCAGCCCCGGTCCGGATCAGAGAAAATTCTCCCTTGAGAAAACGCGGAATGATCCTAAGCTCCTCCTTCGACCAAGGGGGATCGGTCATGGAAAAAAGCAGGCTCTCCGGCGACATCGCCCTGTTCCTCGCACTGACGCTGGGTCTCAGTTGTATCTTTTACGTACCCCTGGTCACCCTCCAGCCCTCCCCCGCCTTCATGCCCTATGTCACCGGCCTGATGTGGTCCCCCGCGATCGCCGCACTGCTCACCGTCCGCTTCCGCCGCCTCGACCTCGCCTCGCTCGGCTGGGGCTGGGGCGAGCACCGCTGGAACCTCACCGCCTACCTCGTTCCTCTGGGATACGCGGGCCTGGCTTATGCTGCGGTGTGGATATTCGGCCTCGGCGGCTTCGCAGACGCGGAGAACATCAAGCAGGCACGCACCTTTCTCGGCTGGAACGATGCACATCCTGCACTCGTCGTCATCGGCTACGCGCTCCTGATGGCAACAGCGGGCATGGCGATCTCGCTCGCGACCGCGCTCGGCGAGGAAATCGGCTGGCGCGGTTTCCTCGCGCCGCGCGTCGCAAAGCTCGCCGGCTTCATGCCGAGCGTGTTCATCGTCGCCGTGATCTGGGGCACATGGCACATGCCGCTCATCCTGCTCGGCGGCTACAACGCCAAGACCGAATGGTGGGTGGCCATCCCCTGCTTCATGGTACTCGTGCTCGGCGTTTCGCTGATCGCGGCATGGCTGCGGCTGAAATCGGGGAGCCTCTGGCCCGCCGCGATCCTGCACGCCAGCCACAACCTCTTCATCCAGCGCGTCTTCACCCCGCTCACCGGCCCGCGCGGTGAGGTGACACCCTACGTGATCGACGAGTTCGGCATCGCGGTGCCGATCGCAATCCTGATCTTCGCGGTCTGGTTCTGGAAACGACGCGCCGAAGTCGCCTGACACGCCCCCGCATTGCTGTATAGAAGCCGCATGACCACGATCAGCGCCGAAATCGAACGCCGCCTCGCGACGCTCCAGCCCACGTACCTTGAGGTCCGCAACGACAGCGACCGCCACCGTGGCCACGCCGGTCACGACGGCACGGGCGAAAGCCACTTCACCGTCAGCATCGTCTCGGAAGCCTTCGCGGGCAAAAACCGCGTGCAGCGCCAGCGCGCCATCTACGCGGCGCTCGGCGACCTCATGGAGAGCATCCACGCCCTCGCCATCGCCGCCGCCGCACCCGGCGAGACCTTGCCGGAACGCTGAAACGCTTGATTTGCACTGAAGAGCACCGCAATAGAGCGCAGCGCGCCGGGTTAGCTCAGCTGGTAGAGCAACCGCCTTGTAAGCGGTAGGTCGTCGGTTCGAGTCCGACACCCGGCACCAGGAGCCCTTCAGCGCGATTTGGAGGCTACCAATACCAAGCGCTTCACAAAGTTCAGGAACGTAGTCCGAGCGCCCGCTCAACGATTTCTGTTGCGCCCGTCACATCGGGGTAACAGAGACCGGGATTTTCACGGAATTGCCGCATGAAGGCCTGCTCCGCTTCAAGCCATTTCAGGCTGCCCTCGATCGTTTCATCGAGCTGGCCCCGCGGGATCACGACGATGCCGTTATCGTCGGCAAGGATAGCGTCTCCCGGATTGACGGCGACACCGCCGCAACTCACCGGCACATTGAACTCGCCGCCCATGCCGCGATACTTCGTCGTCACCGGACTGATGCTTCGCGCCCAGATCGGGAGACCGGCTTCCCGCGCATCGTCCATGTCATTCACGGCACCATCAACGATGACACCTTCAAGGCCAGTTGCTGCAGCAGCATGGATCGTGGCACCGCCCCAGTTGCAGGTTCGCTGATCCTGGCCCCGATCGATGATGAGCACGTCGCCAGGCCGCGTGAACTTGAGCGCGTAGTGCGCCATCACCGAGTCCGGCACGGTGATACGGACAGTAACGGCCGTTCCCGCGATCTTGCTGCCGGAAATACGCGGCAGCATCCCCGGATCCATGAAGCCTGCCTCGAGATGATGGCCGACAGTGCCCGTGTCGAGCTTCAGCAGCGATGCGCGCTCAGTGGGATCGATCTGCTCGGGCATCGGATTGACGACATAAACCCGTCGTTCGGGAAGCATCCCCATAACCACCTCGTTCTTTCAGACGCCTGTGTTGTGGTGGGAACGATCGTGACGACCATCCCCACCTGCTCGCTCAGAACTTGTACCGAACTTCGATGCCGTAAGTGCGGGGTTCACCCCACACGGCTTGATCGAGACCGCCGAACACACGGGCGTATGTGCGGTAATCCTTTTTGGTGAGGTTCTTGCCCCACAGCGCCACCGTCAGCCCACCGACATCGTAGCCGAGGCGCACATCGACAAGCGCATAGCCATCCTCATGGTATTTCGGCAGGGCTTCGGCCTGAAGGTACATGTCGCCCATGTAATTGATGCTTCCGACCAGGAATGCCTCACCCGCACCCACCGGGAAGCGATATTCGGCTTGCCCGCCCAGCATCCAGTCCGGCGTGAACTCGATACGATTGCCCGCATAGGAGACGGACACGGTGGACCCGATCGTCGAGTAATCGAAGCGCGTATACTTTGCGTCGAGATAGGTGGCGTTTGCCGACAGGTTGAGGCCTTCAACAGGGCTCAGGGAGGCTTCGAACTCGACGCCTTCGATCCGTGCCTTGCCGGCGTTGGTGATCTGAACCGAGGGCGTCGTGCTCGCACCGGTGGCTACGAACTGCGCGACCTGCTTGTCGGAATAGTCCATGCGGAAAACCGAAGCGCTGTAACGCAGCAGCCGATCGAAAAGGTTGCCCTTGATGCCGGCTTCGTAGTTCACGACCGATTCCGGTCCGAACACGAGGTCGTTGCCAACAAGGTTTGCCGCGCCGATCGTATCAAGATTGAAGCCGCCCGACTTGAAGCCCTTCGATGCCGTGGCATAAAGCGTCAGCGCATCGCTCGGCTTGTAAGTCGCACTCGCTGTCCACGACACATTTTCGTCTTTCCGGTGCAGGTCGTCGAAATCGTAGCTCAGCACCGGGCCGCGGATCTGGAGATAGGCACCTGTCTTCTTCTCGTGCGTGTAGCGAAGACCGCCCGTCAGCGTGAGTTCCGGCGTCACATCATAGTCGACGTTCAGATACGCCGCGTAGCTGTTCGTGATCGCCTTCCCCTCGTTGAAAGCGCCGCTCGTGAGCGAACCTCCGATGTAGATTTCCCTCAGCATCTTGCCGCGCTGATGATAATAATAGAGTCCGCCCACGTAGCGCAGCGGGCCGGTTCCAGGCGACGTGATGCGCAGTTCCTGGCTCGCCATCTGCACGAAATCGGTGAGCGGATCGGAATTGAACATGTTGATCGGCAGCTGGTCGATGTCGCTCGACACGGTGACGTTGATCTTCCGGTATGCCGAGATCGACGTCAGCACCATATCATTTGCGAGCGTGTATTCAGCGGTGAGATCAGTCCCCCACATGTCGCGTTTGTCGTCGTTCGGCCTGTCGGTGTTGGCCTCGAAACGGTTGCCGGTGAAATACGGCGCCGCGGCGCCTGCGGACGAATTCATCTGCGTCTGCAACACGGTCCTGCGGTCGCGCGTGACATCGCCGTTCAGTTTCAGTTTCAGGGCATCGGTCGGTTCGAACACGAGCTGGAGACGGGCGCCGCGACGGTTCTCGTCGTTGACGTAGCTGTCGTCGTACAGATTGTGGATATAGCCGTCGCGATCGAAGGTCGCGACGGTCAGCTTCGCGAACAAGTTCTCGGCGAGCGGCCCGGAAATACTCGCCTGCGTGCGCATCGCATCATAGTTGCCGTAGCTTGCGTAGACCGTGCCCTCAACGGTGTCCGTCGGCTCCTTGGTGACGATATTGATCACGCCGCCGATCGTGTTCTTTCCGAAAAGCGTCCCCTGCGGCCCGCGCAGCACCTCGATCTGGGAAATCTCCGCGAGATCAGCATTATAGCCTGAGGTGCGCGGAACATAGACGCCGTCGAGATACATGCCGACACCCGCCTCGATACCGATGTTGCGGGAATCGCCGCCAACGCCGCGGATCGTGAGCTGCGCGGAAAGGCTGCCGCGTTCTGTGAACTGCACGCCCGGCATCAGGTGCGCTATGTCGCGAAAGCTGTTCACACCGGCGGTTTCGAGCGCCGCACTATCGAACGCCGTCACCGACAGCGGAATATCCTGCAGGCTTTCCGCACGCCGCCGCGCCGTGACGACAATCTCGCCGCTCGTGACGGCATCGTCACCGGCCGGTGCAGGTTCCGCCGCGAATGCGGAAGCCATGGGTGCCAACATGATCATCACACCAAGTGAACTTGCTGATTTCAGAATGGATTTGGTCATTTTCTTACCCCCCTCGACGGTTCGAGTTTTTTGGACATGTTCCATCAATCGGTATTCTCTACCGTTTTAATTGAAAAACTGTTTTTACCGATCGTAAGTGATCACGATTTCTTATAGGCAGGCATCAGCACGGACCTTCCGCCGAGCCCGAACCAGGTTGCACGCGCGAGCAGCGCCATGACCGCCGTGGATGCGAACATGACAGGCCCCACAACAAGGCTCATCGCACTGCGCAAATCGCCGGCATCGGTCGCCATGCCCGTGGACAACGCCCCGACAAGGGTGGGACCGAGGCCGAGACCGATGACGTTGATCACCAGAACGTAGAGCCCGGAGACCTGCGCCCGCGCATCCTGCGGCGTTGCAAGCTGCAGGAACGCCGGAACCACACCCATTGGCATCGACACCGCGAAGTGCAACCCGGCCGCGACCAGCAGCAGACCGGTCGGCCCCTGTGGCACGGAAAGCAGCAAGGCAAAGGGCAAACCGATAAGCGCGGCAAGTGCAGCCACGCGCACGTGAGCATTCGGAGCACCGCGGCGCACGAGAGCGTCTGCGAGCCAACCTCCCGCCAGAAGCCCGACGGGGCTCGCGAGCAGAACGGTGAAGCCGTAGCGTGCGCCGACCTCGTCGGTGGACCAGCCGAACTCTCGGCCGAGAACGGCGGGCATCCACGATACGAGCGCATAGCTCGTCATGATGACCCCCGACATACCCAGGAAAAGCGGAACATAGAGCGCGGCGCGTGCCTTCACGGCCGCGATCATGCCGAGCTTCTGCTCGCCGCGCGCGCCGGCCTCTCCCGGAACGCGCTCCGGTTCCTTGATGAAGGCGATGAGCGCCACGAAGAGCGCGCCGGGTGCCGCGATGGCAACGAAGGTCTGCTGCCACGGGCTGAGATTGGCGATGAGGGGCAGACCTGCGCCGCCGCCATCCGTGAAGTAGCGATAGACATAGCCGGTGATGACGAGCGCCAGACCGGCGCCGATGACGCCGCCAACCTGAAACAGGCTGATCGCGCGCCCGAGCTGCTCTTTGGGAAAGCGATCGTGGACGATCGAATAGCTTGCGGGTGCCAGCGCCGCTTCACCCGCGCCGACACCGATCCGGGCAAGCAGAAGCTGTATGAAATTCGAGGACAGGCCGCAGGCAGCGGTGGCGGCGGACCAAAGCGTAACGCCAAGCATGATGGTGCCCTTGCGCGTCCAACGATCGGCGAGCCATCCGAGCGGGAGCCCCATGACGGCGAAGAACAGGCCGAACGCGATCCCCTGCAGCAAACCGATTTCGGCATCGCTGATCCCGAGATCGGCACGAATTGGGTCGACGAGCAGCGACAGGGCGATGCGGTCAACAAAGGACAGGATCAGCGCCGCCATCAACAGCAGCACCACCAGCCAATCTCTGATCCGTCCCTTTTGCACGCCCGTCATTCCCTCCCGTGCCACCCCTTTTCGGGGCATCGTCATCAAAGCAGCATTTGCTCCGCCTGAACCGCTTTTGCCTCGCCATAGGCTGCGCGCACAGCGGATGGGGTCACCCGCCCCGCGCGCAAATCCGCCGCAATCGCCGCGACATCACGCGTCTCGGCCGGTCCGAACCCCCCGCCACCCGGCGTCTCGACACGCACCGATTGCCCTGCCGCAAGCACGAGGCGCGGCTGGTTCGCGGGGATTTCCTGCTCCGCAGCCGTGCCCCGGTCGCGAATGATGTGCGCAACAGCGCCCTTCCCGCCGCCGAACACGCCGTCTGCGGGAATGATCGTACCTTCGCTGGAGGCGTAGCAGAACGTCTCGTCGTCGAGTGCGCGAATCTGCCGGGCAATGCCCATACCACCGCGCCACGTGCCCGCGCCACCGCTGTCGGTGATCAGGCTGTATTCGTCGACCACCAGTGGATACTCGTTTTCCAGCGCCTCGGCTGGCAGGTTCGAGGAATTCGTGATGTGGACGTGTGTACCGTCTGCGCCATCGTGCCCGAAGCGCGCACCTGCACCGCCACCGATCGTCTCAACGTAGACATACGTGCCCGCGCGTCTGCGACTGCGCCCGGAGAAGACCATCGCGGGCATGGCGTCGTTGCTCGCCGCCATCACGCGCTCGCGCGGCAGGAAATGAGAGAAAGCGCCGATGACGGACGCGGAAACCCGCTGCGCCGTGTTGGAGCGCATACCGACCGCCGCCGGGAAGGTGGGGTTGGTGATCGTTCCTTCGGGCAGCTTGATGCTGATGGCATCGAACATACCCTCGTTCGCCATCAGTTCCGGGTCGAGCATCGTCTTTACGACGTAGTAGACGCTCGCGCGCATCGCGCTTTCAGGCATATTGTAGCTGCCGCGGCACTGCGGCCCGGAACCCGCGAAATCGACCGTGAGATTGTCGCCGTCCACGATCAGCGTCGCCTTGATCGCTACCGGATCCCCGCCGAAGCCGTCGTCGTCGAGATAGGCCGTGTGGCTTCCCGTGCCATCCTTCAGCGCGGCAACGCGGTTGCGCAGCCGCCGCGCCGTATAGGAGAGAATGTCCTCGATCGATTGCTGCACGGCATCGATGCCGAGCTGGCGGACAAGCTCCAGCATCAGCTGCGCGCCGCGATCGTTTGCCGCGATCTGCACCTTGAGATCGGCGACACGGTCGGCGGGCTCGCGGCTGTTTTCCGCAAGCAGCGTCATCATCCCCATATCGAGTTCGCCTTCGCGGACGATGCGGACGAGCGGGATGCGAATGCCCTCCTCGAAAACCGTCCGCGCTGTCGGCGACACCGAGCCCGGATAGGTGCCACCAACATCGGAATGATGCCCGATGTTGGCCGCGAAGAAGCGGCAGACGCCGCCCCAGAATATCGGCGTGACGATGGTGATGTCCGGCGCGTGCGTGCCGCCGGCAAGATAAGAGTCGTTGCAGATGAAGGCGTCGCCATCACGCACGTTCTCGATGCCGTACTTGCCGAGCACAGTCTCGACACCGCCGGAAAGCGAGCCGAGGTGCATAGGGATGTGCGCGGCCTGCGCGATCAGCCGGCCCTTGGCGTCAAACATCGCGACGGAACAGTCCTTGCGCTCCTTGATGTTCGGCGAGAACGAGGCGCGCACGAGGCGGTTGCCCATGTCCTCGGTGATCGAAAGCAGGCGGTTCGAAAAAACCTCCATCGCGATCGGGTCGAAAAGCTGGCCATCGGCCTTTGTGATCTGTGCGTCCATATCTGCCACCTTCGCGCCTCCTACTCGAACACCGACACGATGAGATTTCCAACCGGATCGACCGTGACAGTCTGGCCCGGCCGCACGATGAGCGTAGAGCTCATTTCCTCGATGATCGCAGGCCCCGCAAAGGTCCGACCGATGGGAAGCTGGCCCCGGCGATAGATCGAGGTTTCCACCCATCCCTGCTCGCCGAAGTAAACGGGCCTGCGCCCCTTCACCGCGTCCAGCCCCGGCACCGGCACGGGCGGCGCGATGGGAACGCGCGACACGCGCCCGATCGCCTGCACACGGCAGTTCACGATCTCGACCGGCCGGTCGGAGACGTCATAGCCATACTCCTGCACATGCTGGCGGCGGAAACGGGCGATCAAATCCTCAAGACCATCCGCGTGGACACCGTCCAGCGGCACGGAAACCTCGAAGTTCTGACCATCATAGCGGGCATCCACCATGATCCGCAGCACCGTGTCGGCTTCGGGAACGCCTTCGCGGCTGAGCCAAGCGGCAGCTTCTGCCTCCATTTCGGTGAGCACCTCGCACGCCCGCGACCATGCCGCAGGTGTGGCGATGCTGAGTTCGCTGCGCACGAAATCCATGTTGATGTCGGAAAGCAGGATACCACGCGCGCACAGCGTTCCCGGTTCCTGCGGCACGAGCACGGTACGAATGCCGCAATCCTGCGCCAGATCGCAGGCATGAAGCGGCCCCGCCCCGCCATAGGCAAAGAGCGCGAAATCGCGCACGTCGTGTCCACGCTCGGTGGAGACCGAGCGGATTGCTCGGCTCATGTTCGCGTTCGCAATGCGAAGGATCCCGTAAGCCGCCTCCTCGACCGAAAGGCCGAGCGGCCGAGCGATCTGCTCCTCGATTGCCTTGCGCGCTGCCGCCGCGTCCACAGGCAGGCGACCTTCCAGAAGCGCGACCGGATCGAGCCGCCCGAGCACGATGTTGGCGTCCGTGATCGTCGGCTCCGTGCCGCCGCGCCCGTAAGCGACCGGCCCCGGCGCCGCCCCGGCGCTGCGCGGCCCGACCTTGAGCGCGCCCGCGTCGTCGATCGCCGCGATGCTGCCGCCGCCCGCGCCGATCACATGGATGTCGATCATCGGCGTTTTCACCGGATAGTCGGCAACCAGCCGGTCAGAAGCGAACAGCGGCTTGCCGCCAACGATGACCGAAACGTCCGTCGACGTGCCGCCCACGTCGAAAGTGACGAGATTGGGGAAGTTCGCGACCTGGCCGATCTCCGCCGCGCCGATCACGCCCGCAGCCGGACCCGAAACGCAGGTCCGCACCGGTATCTCACGCACGGTCGGCACCGACATCAGACCGCCGTTCGAATGCACCGTGTTGAGCTCGCCCGTGATACCGAGATCGGAAACGCGCCCGAGCAGACGCTCGAGGTACGTCCCCATGCGCGGGCCCATGTAGGCGTTGAGCACGGTCGTCGACATGCGTTCGAATTCCCGGAATTCGGGGAGCACGCTCGATGACAGGCTGACATAGGCATTGGGCAGGATGGCGCGGACGATCTCGGCAGCGCGGCGCTCGTGCTCGGGTCGGCGATAGCTGTGCAGAAAGCAGATGACGACCGCACCCACGCCGGCTTCACCCAGCTTCCGGGCGGCTTCCGCGACCTGTTCCTCGTTCAGCGGCACTTCCACCGTGCCATCGGACAGGATGCGCTCGTCAACCTCCAGCCGCAGTTTGCGTGTCACGAGCGGTGTCGGGCGGCTGATCGAATAGTCGTAGAGGTGCGGCCGCGTCTGCCGACCGATCTCCAGCGTGTCGCGGAACCCGCGCGTCGTGATGAGTCCGGTCAGCGCGCCCTTGCGCTCGATCACCATGTTCGTCGCCACGGTCGTGCCGTGGCCGAGATGGCGGATTTTCGCGGGATCGATGCTGTGAACATCGATGAGTGCGGCGAGACCCGTTTCGATCGCTTCGGAGGGGTCGTGCGGGGTGGACGGCACCTTGAAATAGTGAACCGACCCGCCGTCCTCATCCAGCATGGTGAAATCGGTGAAGGTTCCGCCGACGTCGAACCCGATACGATACATTCAAAATCCCTCTTCCAGCGACTGGACCCGAGAACGGGTACCTGTCGTTTCACGTTCGAGGTAACGCGGTGGCGACGCTGACCGCCAACGCGATTTTCCGATGAAATCCGATCAGCAATTGCAATACGCGCAGAAAACCGTGATTTTCGAACAGCACCAGCAATGGCTGATCGAAATCCATCGGAAGAAACGATGGTGAGCCTGTGCTGCTCCGGCTGGATGTTCGCGGACAGGCGGCTACCATGGGTGAAGACAATGTGCCGAACAGGGTGCCTGCATGAACACGCGCTTTCTTGAAACTTTCCTTTGGCTCGCGCGGCTGAAGAGCTTCAGCCGGACGGCCGAGAAGCTCCACGCGAGCCAGCCTGCCGTTTCAGGAAGGATTGTCGCGCTCGAGGAGCTTCTCGGCGTCACGCTCTACGAGCGCCATGTCAAAGGCTTCGAACTGACGCCGGCGGGGCGTCGCATCCTCGATCGCTGCGAGCAGATCGTACAGCTCTCAAGGGAGCTGAAATCGGTCGCGTCGGAAGACAATGTCCTCGGGCGCCCGCTGCGGATCGGCGCCTCCGACGTGATCAGCCTCAGCTGGATGCCAGACCTCGTCTCCATGCTGACGACGACGTTCGGCGACTACCAGTTCGACATGATCACCGACAGCGCCCCCAATCTCAGCCGTATGCTGATGAACGACGAGATCGACATCGCGCTCATTGCAAACGGCATCGACGAGCCCCGCATCGTCAACGCTCCGCTCTGCAACTATCGCGTCGAATGGCTGGCGAACCCGCACAAATTCAAGATCGACAAGCCCATGAACATCGAGCAGCTTTGCGGGCTGCCCATGATCATGCCGCCGCCCTCGACCCCCGGCTACATGTGGCAGGTGGAATATCTGAAGCGCCACAATCCGAATTATTCACCCGACGATCCGAAAGCGATGCGCATCTCCTGCGGCTACTCGCCCGGTACGGGAATCCAGATGGTCGCGCTCGGCTTCGGTGTGATGCCGGTTCCCGTACTCCTCGCCCGGCCTTGGATCGCGGCCGGCGATCTTGCCGTCATCAGGGTGAAAGAGAATTTCCCGCCCTGGGCGATGTATGCGTCCTACAAGACGCCGCCCACGATCCCCATCATCACCAGCCTCGTCGAAACTGCGCAGGCTGTCGCGAAAGCCTTTGCAGACCGGCGGGGCGGGGAAGATTTCTGGCCCTGAGAGATACGCTCAGTTCAGAACGTCGGCGGCGTGCAGGCGCTGACGACACGCGCGGGCTCGGCACTTACGCAGCGAAAACGATGCGGTATCCGGCTCTCGAAGCTGTAGGCGTCGCCCGGGCCGAGGACACGCCGCTCGTTTCCAACTGTCACTTCGATCTGACCCGAAATGACGATTCCGGCTTCCTCGCCGTCATGGCTCAGCAGAATGCGACCCGTATCCGAGCCTGGCTTGTAGCGTTCATCCAGCATCTGCAGCTTACGCCCCGTCATCGATCGCCCCACCTGGCGATACGAAACATTCCCCTTACCGATTTCGATCAGGTCGCTCGCCGCATGAAACATCGCGTCGTCCGGTCCCCGCTCCAACGCGAAAAACGCCGACAGGCCGACCGGGATCGCATCGAGAATGCGCTTCAAGGCACCGAGCGACGGATTGGCCCGGTCCGCCTCAATGAGCGAGATCGTAGAATTCGTGATCCCGGCGCGTTTCGCCAAAACACGCTGGGAGAGACCCGCCGCATGTCGCACATGACGCAGTCGCCACCCCACGCCTATATCTTCCGACACTGCGCCCTCTCCTTGTGTTCATATTGTTGAACCGCACTCAACACCCCAACTTCAATGCCCTGAAACGCGCGCAGAGCAAAGCG
This sequence comes from Sphingosinicella sp., assembly GCF_041916975.1. NCBI lineage: Bacteria > Pseudomonadati > Pseudomonadota > Alphaproteobacteria > Sphingomonadales > Sphingosinicellaceae > Sphingosinicella > Sphingosinicella sp. The sequence continues at coordinate 3,825,144 of NZ_JAYRYK010000001.1, read as the reverse complement.
CAAAGAAAACGCCTTGTTTTGACGCGCCCGGAGTGTTGGAGTGCTTGAGAAAGGACAACACATGCCGACCAACACCGCCGCCCTCGATAATTTCTGGATGCCGTTCACCGCCAACCGGCAGTTCAAGGCTGCGCCGCGCCTGCTCGCGGAAGCAGAGGGTATGTATTACCGCAGCGACGATGGCAGGCGTGTTCTCGACGGCACTGCAGGCCTCTGGTGCGTCAATGCGGGTCACGGCCGGCGCGAAATCGCCGACGCCGTCGGCGAACAGCTCCGCACGCTCGACTATGCGCCGACTTTCCAGATGGGGCACCCCATCGCGTTCCGTTTCGCCGAGCGGCTCGGCGAGATCGCACCTGCGGGACTCGACCGCATCTTCTTCACCAACTCCGGCTCGGAATCGGTCGATACGGCGCTGAAAATCGCCGTCGCTTATCAGCGCGCGATCGGGCAAGGCACGCGCACGCGCCTCATCGGCCGGGAACGGGGCTATCACGGCGTAGGCTTCGGCGGCATTTCCGTCGGCGGTCTCGTGAACAATCGGCGCGTCTTCCCGACGCTGACCGGCGTCGATCACCTTCGCCATACGCACGACCCGGCGCGCAACGCCTTCTCGCCAGACCTGCCAGCATATGGCGCAGAGCTTGCCGATGACCTCGAACGGCTCGTCGGCCTTCACGGTGCAGAGACGATCGCAGCGGTGATCGTCGAACCGATGGCGGGTTCGACGGGTGTTCTGCTACCCCCACAAGGCTATCTGGAAAGGCTTCGCGAGATCGCGACACGGCACGGCATCCTGCTGATCTTCGACGAAGTGATCACGGGTTTCGGCCGACTCGGCACGCCGTTCGCAACGGAGAAATTCGGTGTTCGACCCGACATCGTGACGACCGCCAAGGCCATCACCAACGGCGCAGTGCCGATGGGCGCGGTCTTCTGTTCGCGGGATATTCACGATGCGCTGATGCAGGGGCCGGAGTCCGCCATCGAACTGTTCCACGGATACACCTACTCGGGCCACCCGGTCGCCTGCGCGGCGGGCATGGCGACACTCGACATCTATGCGCGGGAAGGCCTTCTCACACGCGCGGCGGAGCTCGAAGCGTACTGGAAGGAGGCTGTTTTCAGCCTGCGCGACCTGCCGGCGATCACGGACATTCGCGCGATCGGTCTCGTCGCCGGTATCGAACTTGCATCACGCGAAGGTGCGCCCGGCAGCCGCGCCTACGACGTGTTCACGGATTGCTTCCAGCGCGGGCTGCTCATCCGTGTGACGGGCGACATCATCGCCTTGTCCCCGCCCCTCATCGTCGAGAAAGCGGAAATCGATACGATGGTCGAGATGCTTCGGGAAACGATCGCGGCGGCGGCGTAAGCTGGCCGAACCCGCGCATCGGCTTCTGCAAGGTTCAGATAAGCAAGGCTCTCAAACCTCTCGCACCCTTCATCAGAACCCCGATATCGGTTCCGACCGACACCAGCGAAGCGCCCGCAGCGATCCTTGCCTTTGCGTCATCGACAGACAAGGCGAATATCCCCGAAGCCTTGCCGGTCCTTCCTATTCGCGCGAGCGCGTCGCTGATGGCGGCTTGCACCTCGGGATGATCTGCGCCGCCCAGGTGCCCAAGGGCCGCGGCAAGGTCTCCGGGGCCGATGAAGAGGGCATCGACGCCTTCCGTCTCTGCAATCTCTTCGATCGAATCGAGCCCGGCAACGCTTTCGATCTGGACGATCAGGCAAATATCTTCGTGCGCTTCTGCCAGATAGCGGGGGTTGGAACCAAAGCCGGATGCACGGCTTGTCGCGCTTGCAACACCGCGTATGCCACGCGGCGGGAACCGTGTCGCCGAAACGAGCATACGCGCCTGTTCCGCGCTTTCGACCATCGGGATCAGTAACGAGCGAAACCCGATATCGAGATACTGCTTGATGATGGCGGGATCGCCCACCGGCGGACGGGCGATCGGCTCCACGGGATAAGGCGCTACGGCCTGAAGCTGCGCGAGGAGTGTTTGTGGGGTGTTTGGGGCGTGCTCCCCATCGAACAAAAGCCAGTCATAACCGGCTCCCGCACAGATCTCAGCCGTGTAAGGATTGGCGAGCGCTTGCCATAAGCCGATCTGCGTACGCGCTTCCGCAAGCGCCACCTTCAGGGGAGTCATGCGAACCTCACGGAGATAGAGCCCATCGGCCCGAAATCGACGTGAAAACTATCGCCAGCGCTTGCAAACACGGGCGCTGTGAAACTACCGCCGAGAACGATCTCGCCCGGCATCAACTCTTCGCCATGCAGCGCGAGCTTGTTGGCAAGCCACGCCGGCCCCTTTGCCGGATGACCGAGAACAGCAGCCGCGACACCCGAGTCTTCGATCACGCCGTTACGATGGATCAGCGCGGAAACCCAGCGCAGGTCCACCGCGTCCGGCTTCACTGGCCGACCACCGAGAACGAGACCCGCATTTGCGGCATTGTCAGAAATCGTATCGAACACTTTGCGCGTGACGCCTGTGCTCCGGTCCAGACGCTCTATGCGGGCATCGATGATCTCTATCGCGGGCACCACGTAGTCGGTCGCGTTCAGAACGTCGAAGATCGTGCAGTTCGGTCCTTCAAGGCGGCTTTTGAGCACGAAGGCAAGCTCCACCTCCACGCGCGGTTCTATGAACCGTGAGATGGGGATATCGTTTCCGTCTTCGAACAGCATGTCATCGAGAAGCGCGCCGAAATCCGGTTCGTGCACATTCGACGAACGCTGCATGGCGCGACTGGTGAGCCCGATCTTGTGGCCGATGAGCGTGCGCCCCGCCTCAATCTTCCGGCGAACCCATGCGCGCTGGATCATGTAACCGTCGTCTATCGTCATATCCGGATAGGCCAACGAAAACTGGTCGATCTGCGTCCGCGTACGCTCGGCTTCATCAAGTTGCGCGGCGCAGGCTTCAACGATAGATGGATCGAGCGGCATCAGTCCGCCTTTCTGAATCGCTTGTGGATATTGTTATGCTTGAAGCTGCCCGCCTCATCGGCTTCTTCCACATACAGAGATAGGGCCAGGTAGCGGCGCTCGTAAAGCGCGGCGAAATGCGCTTTCACAGCCTCGAACAGGTTCCCGAAGAATTCGCGCTTGAACTCCGCGCTGCGCCCTGCCCCCATCTTGACGGTGATGTTCACAAAGGCATCGTCGGCCGCGCCGTCGGCGATCACATAGTCGTCGATACGGATACCGCGCACACGAATACCGCCCCATGGAAAAACCCCACCGGAATCGCGCATATTCGCCGCGATCAGTTCGATAAGCCCTTTGATATCGGCTTCATCCGCAAGGTTTGCGGTCCATTCCACGATTGCGTGCGCCATCAGACGATCTCCAGCGTTCCGATCGTGCAACCGACGGCGAAAATCGGAATCGGCTGGTAATGATGCACCGTTCCTCTGCCTCCCGCCGCCGCGGCTGCAGCAATGAACGTACGAATTTCGAAACCGCCCTGCCCACCTTCGGCATAGGTCTCGGTATCCGTATAGGACAGCATCGCATCCTTGTCGCTGCGCGACCAGCGATCGAGGAAATCCCGATCCCATGCTTCATTGATGCGGCCGCTGTCCGGTGTTGCCGGCCAGTGCGAGATGCCGCCCGTGCCGACAAGGGCTATGCGTTCCGGCACTGCGTCTGCTGCGCGGCGTAGTGCCTCACCGAAGGCCCACGCGCGATGCAGCGGTGTGAGCGGCGGCCCCTGACAATTGATATTCGCCGGGATGACGATCAGTTCGTTGTGCGGATCGAGGAAATGCAGGGGCACCATGATGCCGTGATCGAACCGCCATTCCTCGCAGAAGGCGACATCTACCGTCTGCTGCACCTCGCGGATGAGGCGCAGCGAAAGCGACGGATCGCCCTTCGCCTTGCGCTTCGGAATCGCGAGCCATTCGGGGTCTTCGATCGGCCCTTCGTAGCTTTCGCCCATACCGAGCGCATAGGCGGGCATGTTGTTCATGAAGAAGTTCGCGAAATGCTCTGCCGCGATCACGATGATCGCATCGGGCTTTGCTGCCTGGAGCCGTGCGCGCATATCCTCGAAGGCTGCATAAAGTGCGTCCTTCTGGTCGACCGGAGCACGATCCGCGCGGCCGGTGATGCCGGGCGCATGGCTGCAAACGCCGCTGAAAACAAGGCTCATCTCAAGCTCCCGCGATCTTTTCGTCAACGGATGTGGTCATGGCATAAATGCCAGCGCGAACGGGCCCGTGCTGCTTCACACCGTCCCGCATCCGCTGGAGGTAGTCCGACCATTCGACCCCACAGAACGCTGCGAAGTGCATCAGGATCTGACCGTTGACGCCAAGCACATAGAGCAGCCCGATATCGGGGCGGAGGATCGCCTCGCGCTCTTCTTCGCTGAGCGCGTAACCGGCGACAATATCGGCCGGATCAGTACGGAATCGGGTCTTCAGCGCGTCGTCCCGATTGAGTTCGTAGAGCAGCTTGCTCAGCTGATAGAGGCTCATGCCGCTTTATCTCCGACGAGCGTATTGGAAAGCCTGCCGATGCCCTCGATCTCGCAGACGACGGTATCGCCCGCATCGCAGAAATGAACGCCCTGTGGGGTGCCGGTGAGAATCAAATCACCCGGCATCAATGTCATAGTGGCGGACAGATATGCGATCAGTTCGGCGACACTCATCACCATGTCTGCGGTCGAACCGTCCTGCACGGTTTTGCCGTTCACCGTCGTTCTCAGCGAAAGCGCCTGTGGATCGGTGATATCGGCGGCATCGACCACCCACGGTCCGAGCGGTGTCGCGCCGTCGCGATTCTTCACGCGCGCGTTCGGGCGGTAATAATTTTCCAGATACTCGCGCACGGCATAGTCGCAGGCGATCGTATAGCCGGAAACGTGATCGAGTGCCTGAACGACCGATACGCTGCGTGCAGGCTTGCCAATCACGGCGACGAGTTCACACTCCGGATGCATCTGGTTTGCATCGGTGGGGCGCTGGGTCGTGCCGTTGTGGCCGGAAAGCGTGTTCGGGCCTTTCAGGAACACCAGCGGCGGCTCCTTGGACTGGAAACCGAGCTCCTTGTTGTGGTCCGCATAGTTGAGGCCGAGCGCGAAGATGGTTGCGCCCGGGGTGACCGGCGGTAGCCAGACGGCGTCAGCTGCCTTCACGCTTCCTCCATCCGGCAGGCGTAGCGCTTCGCCGTCTTCCGCGACCTCTACCCACAGCGCGCGGCCTTCATGTGCGATCCGTGCGCGCTTCACCGTGCGTCTCCTGCGTTGAACTGCGCCGTCAATGCGGGAAGCAATCCCGCTGTCACCGTGACGCTCTGGCCTGCCCTTACGCGCGGCGCATCGTATGGAAGACCGATGAGCAGCACGTCACCTGCCGCCAGGGTCATGAATGCGGAGAGATCAGCGATCAGCGTAGCGGCATCGCGCACGAGGCGCGCAGGCGCCCAGCGATGCACGCTTTTCCCATCTACCGCAGTCACAATTTCCGTTGTGAGGATGGACGGCGCAAAGGTGGCGAAATCTCCGAGCGGCAAAAAGCCGTCGCGGCAACGCAGCGGTATGGCGGGCCGATAATAACTCTCGTGCGGGAGCGTGACATCGATGGCAAGGCAGACGCCTGCCACATGCCCTAGCGCGTCTGCTGCTGCAGTTCGAACCGCGTCACGCCCGATCAGCAAACCGAACGTTGCTGCGACCTCGACGTCTTCGTCGCCGATGAAAACCTCTGCACCCGAGCGCGCAAAACAATTGCGGGGCTTGATGTAGACGACAGGCGCTTCCGGCGGCGCCTTGTAGGGAGGGACAGCAAAGGCTTCAGCGAGCCGCGCGCACTCATCCCGATCGTTAAGGATCACTCCGTAGACTGTACCGGCTAACATTCTTCCCGCCCGTCACTGGATTCGATTTTATTTAACACGCTAACTTGTAAACTGCCAAAAGCACTGGCACTCGAAACGTCATGACGAACGCTCGACGGAAACTTCTTCCCTACCGCCAATCGCTGGCCGGAACGCTTCTTGCCGCACGCGAAGCTGTGATGGCGCCGCTGCGCCCGATGCTTCGCGAAGCGGGTGTCACCGAGCAGCAATGGCGCGTGCTCCGCGTTATCAACGACTCGGAACCGGTCGACGCCACCGCGCTTGCCGATGCCGCATTGCTGTTCGGCCCCAGCGTCACGCGCATCCTGAAGGAACTGACCGATCGCGGCCTCATTACGCGCGACACGGACGCGCGCGACCGGCGCCGCTCCATCGTCACGTTGACAGCCGAAGGACGCAGGCTGATCGAGCACACGGCGAACCGGACCGTGCGCGAACTCGATCGCTACGCGGAGCGCTTCGGCCCCGAACGGCTCGAAGCGCTGAAAACCGAACTTCGCGCCTTGATCGCGGCGATCGGCCCATCTTCCGCCTGAAGCCGCAGACACGGCGTCAAACACCCAGTTTCTGGATGGCATGATCATCGTGCGCGAGCGCGATATTCTTTGTCTCCATATAGAAGTCGAAGCTCCAGTCGCCACCATCGCGGCCGATCCCGCTCGCCTTCACGCCGCCGAACGGCGTCGGCAAGTGGCGAACGTTCTCGCTGTTCACCCAGACCATGCCGGCTTCCAGCGCCTGAGACACGCGAAGCGCACGGCCGAGATCGCGCGTCCAGACATAACCGGCGAGGCCGTATTCCACGTCATTGGCCTTGGCGATGGCATCGGCTTCGTCGTTGAACGAAATCACCGTCAGCACAGGCCCGAAAATCTCTTCCTGTGCGATCCGCATGGCCTGTGCCGCATCGGTGAACAACGTGGGCTTGAAGAAATAACCCTCGCCGGCGATGCGTTCGCCGCCGACAGCGACATTCGCACCATCGGCGCGTGCAATCTCCATGTAGCTCGCCACCTTGTCGAGGTGGCGCTGGTGGATGAGCGGCCCCACCTCCGTTTCCGGATCGAGTGGATCACCCACCTTGAGGCGCGCGACACGCTCGGCAAGCTTTGCCACGAACGCCTCACGGATCGATTCCTGAACCAGGAGCCGCGATGACGACGTGCAGCGCTGGCCGTTCAGCGAATAGATCATGAACACGACTGCATCGAGCGCGCGATCGAGGTCGGCATCTTCAAACACCACCACAGGATTCTTGCCCCCGAGCTCGAAGTGAACCCGTTTCAGCGTGTCGGCGCCCTGCTTCATGATCGCCGAGCCCGTGCGCGATTCTCCGACGAAGGCGACGGCCTTGATATCCGGATGCTCGGTGAGCCGCTTGCCGGTCGTCTCGCCAAGCCCGTTCACCGAATTGAACACACCTGCCGGAAGGCCCGCTTCGTGCGCGATCTCGACGAGCAGACGCGCCGAATAGGGCGACCACTCGGCAGGCTTGTGGACGACCGTGCATCCCGCGGCGAGCGCGGGTGCGATCTTCCAGGTGGAGAGCATAAACGGCGTGTTCCATGGCGTGATGACACCCACGGGACCGATCGGCAGACGTGTCGTTACGTTCATCATGCCGCTTGTGGGAAGCGCCTGCCCGTCGCGCGCGCCCGGAGCGCGGTCCGCAAAGAAGCGGAAATTTTCCGCGCCGCGAATCGCCGCCTTCGACATGAAACGCCAGCACTGGCCCGAATCCACGCACTCGACTGCCGCGATCTCGTCTGCGCGTTCAACGATCAGATCGGCGATCCGGTGGAGCACGGCGCGCCGCTTGTCGCCGGAGACCGAGGCCCAGTCCGGGAACGCATCCTTTGCAGCCTTCACGGCGGCATTCAGCTCACCCTCTGTCGCATCCGCAGCCTTGCCCAACGGAGCGCCCGTTGCGGGTTCCCAGACATCGAAGACCTGCCCCGCTCCATTTACGGCTTTTCCGCCAATGAAGTGGCCGGGGCAGTCCGAGTCGATAGCGTGAATGCGGCGGATGGCAGCGCTGCGGCGATCGTTGCTCATGAAACTCTCCAAAGAACCTGAGGCGCCAAGATACTTAACATGTTAAGTTCAATCAAGCGCCAAGATGATCGCGGCCCGGCGGAATCAGTCCGCTATCGCGCCATCGCGAACGGGAAAGAACAGGTCTTTCAGGCCGGCTTCTTGTGCCGGCTCGGCCCGGTAAACGATGCCGTCCTTCATCACGAAGCGCATGTTTTCCAGCGCATCGATGTTGACGGTGGGATCGCCGGAAACCGCAACGATATCGGCAAGGTAGTCGGCCTTGATCTGCCCCAGACGGTCTTCGACGCCGATCGCCTCGGCACCGTTCATCGTTGCCGCCTTGATCGTCTCTCCGGCCGGAACACCGCTTGCGACAAACAGCTTCAGTTCAAGCAGGCTCGTTTCGCGCTCGCTGACGCCCATGTCCGTACCCGTCGCCAGCTTGATGCCGTCGCGCCATGCACGGCCAGGTGTGCCGCGCATCCATTCGGACGTTTCGGTGGCACGCTTCCAATCCTCATCGGTCATGCGATTGCGAAAGCTCTGCATCATACGCATACCGTAGTCGGCAACCGATGCTGTCGGCACGAGAATGGCCCCGCTCTGCTTGAACAGGCGGATCGATTCCTTGTTATAATAGGCGCCGTGCTCGATGGTGCGCGCGCCCCGCTTCAACGCTTCATTGATCCCGGCAACACTGTGCGCGTGCGCTGCGACCGGGCGCTTCACCTGACGCGCGGCTTCGAAGATCGCATCCAGTTCCTCGGCCGTGAATTGCACGGGCGAATTCGCCTCGCCGGTATCGTCCCGGGCGCCGCCGGACGTGACGATCTTCAAAAGGTCGGCACCGTGCCCAACCTCTTCGCGCACGCGCCGACGGCAGCTCTCCGCACCGTCGCAGCCGTTCTGCCCCTGATGCAGCGCGTGGGCGACTTCCGGAAGCACCACGGGATCGGCGCCATGCCCGGAGGTACGCGCGATCAGTTCACCCGAGAGATAGAGGCGCGGCCCCGGGATCTGGCCCTTCTGAATGGCATTGCGGAGCGAGAAGCCGTTGCGGTTATTGCCGACGTCGCGAACCGTCGTGAAACCCCGCTCCAGCATCCGCCGCATCTGCCGCGCGGAATGGAGCACGACCTCCGTATCGGCAACGGTGACGGACTGCATCGTGAGGTTCATGTCCTGAAGCCCGCTGAGGTGCATGTGCACGTCCATCATGCCGGGCATCACGAACTTGTCGGAAAGATCGACGATCCGTACATCGCCGCCAAACGACGCTGCATCGGCAAAGCCGGGCCGAACCTCCACGATGCGATTGCCGCGTACGACAACCGTCTGCCGCTCGAGCGGCGCCTTGCCGGGCGTGGCGAGCAGCTTGCCCGCGTGGATGAGAACGGTCGGTTGAGCGGCAACGGCACTCCCCTCGGCCTGCATCGCCTGTGCCGGCGCCTGGAACCCGATCAGCGTAGCGGCCAGAAGAGCAGCTTTCAGAAGGTGACGGCAGGTTTTCATCGCAGCATCTCCATAACGCGGGCAGGCCATCAGGAACCGGACGGCTTCAGATAGTCGAGCGCCAGCATCGACATCGTTTGAACGCCGCTCTTCAAGGCATTCTCGTTCAACATGAACTCCGGCGAATGCAGATCGGCAGTCTCGCCGAGCGATACGCCGGGGGCATTGACGCCAAGGAAGAAGAACAATCCCGGTATCTTCGCCTGATAGTGGGCAAAATCTTCCGAACCCATCACGAGGCCCATGGACCGGAGCTTGTCTCCCGCCGCGCGCCTGAGCGTAGGCTCCATGCGCTCCACGAGCGCGACATCGTTGTAGACGGGCGGCGCATAGGGCTGGATTTCAACATCCGCCCTGGCACCTGCCGCTGCAGCGATATCGGTTGCGGTCCGCTTCACGCGGGCAATGATATCCTCGCGCATCTCAGGATCAAAGGTGCGGATCGTGCCTTCCATGTCCACGGTTTCCGGCACGATGTTACTGGCTGTCCCGCCCTGAATGCGGCCGATGGTGACAACCGCGGGCGCGGTCGTGATGTTCACCTGCCGGGCCGGGATCATCTGAAGCCCGGTCACGATCTGGGCCGCGGTGGTGATCGGGTCGATCCCGTGCCACGGCTGCGCGCCATGCGTCTGTTTGCCGGTTACCTTGATGACAAGCCTGTCCGCGCTCGCCATGCTGCCGCGTGCGCGATACGAAATGGTGCCGGCTTCGCCCGGCCAGACGTGGAGGCCGAAGATCGCTTCGGGTGCATAGGCGCCCGAAAGCGCGCCTTCTTTCAGGATGAGCGCGGCGCCGCCTTCCTCACCCTGCGGTGCGCCCTCTTCAGCGGGCTGGAACACGAACACGACCGTTCCCGCGATGCGATCGCGCATTCCCGAAAGAACCTCGGCCACGCCCATCATCATCGCCGTGTGGGCATCGTGACCGCACGCGTGCATCACGCCAACGGTTTCATCGCCGCGCTTCGCCTTTACCGTGGAAGCAAAGGGAAGCCCGGTGCGCTCCGTTACAGGCAGGGCATCCATATCGGCACGGAGTGCGATGACGGGGCCGGGCAGCTTGCCCTTAAGGACGCCGATCACACCCGTATGCGCGATGCCGGTTCTGATCTCGTCGAGCTTCAGGCGTTTCAAATGGGCCGCGACAAGGGCCGACGTCCGCGTTTCGCGATTTCCGAGTTCAGGATGCTGATGGATATCGCGCCGCCACCGGACGACATCCGGTTCGACGGCTGCAACGCGCGTTGCAAGATTCGCATCCGTATCTGCAGCGAGAGCAGGAAGGGCGGAGACGATCAGCGTGGAGGCTGCAACCAGAAGGAACGCCGGGCGCAAATTCACCTCCAAGCAAGAAACGAAGGCCCGCCGAACGACGGGCCTTCCTGGACATCAGAAGTTGATACCGAGCCGTGCACCGATCGTACGCGGACGGTTGGTGAGCACGACATGCGGATCATTGATCGTGTTGAACACGGTCAGCTCCGCCGCCTTGTCGAACAGGTTGTTCACGTAGAGGTCGAGCTTGAACTGATCCCAGCTCACCCGTGCACGCACATCAGCCAGAGTGTATGACCGCGACGGCTGGTTGAAGGCCGTGTAATAGGTCGTATCGATCTTGCCGGTATGCGTTACCGAGAAGCCGACGCTGGCCTCCACATCGTCCGTCAGCGCGAACTCCTGATCTGCAGTGAAGCTGAGATTCACCTTGGGCACATAGGAAAGCCCCGCACCCTTGACAGCGGCCGCGCCGAGATCCGGCACGTCCTTTGCCAGCTTGGCGTCGGTATAGTTCCCGGCGAACTGCAGCGTCAGGCCCTGCGCGGGCTTGACCAGCAGGTCCGCCTCGATGCCCTTCGAGCGGGCTGCCGTACCCGAGATATTGCCCACACCGGCAAAGGCGCCGCCCGGTCCGAAACGCTGCTCGACCTGAAGACCCTTGAGATCGATCCGGTAGGCCGCAACGTTCAGGATAACCGCACCATCGGCCCAGCTGGTCTTGGCACCGATCTCGTAGTTCGAGGTGGTATCGGGATCATACTGCGGAGGGACGCCCGCGAACGAAGATGCGTTGGTACCGCCCGAGCGGTAACCTTCCGCGTACTGCGCGTAGATCAGGGCATCCGGCGTGACTTCGTAGGAAACCTGCGCCTTGAAGATCACGTCTTCGTTCTTCGCCTTCGCCGAGGTCGTACCCGGTGCGCCGAGACCGAAGAACGGCACCAGCGTATTGGCGACAAGATCACGCTTCGTGCGGAACCAGCGCGCGCCACCGGTGAACGAAAGCGCATCGGTGATATCGAACGTGAATTCGCCGAAGATCGCGAAATCCTTCGTGGTATCGGAGAAATTCCGGCGCGAGATGAGCGGGATCGAAAAATCTCCGTTGCCGGTGATCGGATCGACGACGACGGTATTCGTTTCGAAGTTGTTCTCGCGATCCGAATAGAAGACGCCTGCAACACCGTTGAGCGGGCCATCCAGCTTGGTTGCGAGACGCGTTTCGAACGTCCACATCTTCGTACTCTGCGGCGAGTAGGAAAGGCTGCCGATCGGCACGGTTACCGGCGGGAACTGGCCGATGCGCTGCAGATATTCGAAGTAGCGGAACGACGGGCCGTTATCGACAAAATCGATGACATCGCGGTCCAGATAGGAGCCTGATACGGTGAGCGTTGACCAGTCGAGATCGCGATCAACCGTCAGCGCATAGATCTTCGTCTCGTCGTCATGCACTTCGCGGCCGATCTGGGACGTTGCACGACGACCGATCGCCGGGAAGAAATTGTCACCGATGGTCGTCGCGTAGGGGCGCGTATAGGCACGGCCGCCCGTTTCCATGTCCTGATAGAAGAACTGGCCGACGATGCTTGTGAGATCGTCCGGAGTCAGCGTGAAGCTCGCGCGAATGCCGGAACGCTTCGTATCGTTGAAGTCCTTCTCGTCGCGGTAGACGTTGTCCACCCAGCCCGAATAGTCTTCGGAGTAGCCGACGATACGGACCGCCAGGATATCCTGCACGAGCGGAACGTTCACCATGCCGCGAACGCCGTAGTTGGTCCCGCCGTCCTTGGTTGCGGAAACCTCAGCCTGCGCCGAACCTTCGAAGCGATCGGTCCGTGCCTTGTTGGTCACGAAGCGGATCACGCCGGACTGCGAATTCGATCCGTACAGCGTGCCCTGCGGCCCGCGCAGAACTTCGATCTGCTGCACGTCATAGAGCTGGAGATCGGGCTGACGTCCACCGAACGACGACGCGGCGCCGCCGATACCGGTCATGGGAATATTGTCGTAGTAGAGCGCGGTCTGCGCTTCACCCGCGGCGTTGATACCGCGAACGATATAGCGCTTGTCGCCCGCGCCACTGTCGATGAAGTTCAGGCCCGCGACGTTGCGCGCGAAATCGGCGAACTCCACGACACCGCGCTTTTCCAGCGTCTCCTGCCCCACAACGGCAATACTGCTCGCCACGTCCTGAAGCTGCACGTCACCGCGCTTCAGTGCAGTCACGACGATCTCGTCCGTCGACACCGTCTCGGCTTCAGCCAGCGCGGGAGATGCGTACATGGTTCCGGCGAGAAGGAGAGCAACTCCCGACCTCACGCCGTATTGGCTCGTTTTCATTTTGATTTCCCCTTCCCTGAACAGCCGTCTTCCTTCGTCGGAACGAACGGAATGGAATGCAGCGTTCTCATTCTCTGCCCTGCGACGGCGCACTTTTGCTCCTGCGACTCGTCGCGCCAAAACAATTTAACATGTTATCTGTTTCTCGCAAGCGGGTGATTGATCCGATTTAAAGAAACGTCGAGGATTGCAATTGTGCCACACCTGAAATGGCATCACCGATGAACTTATGCGTCGGAAGCGCCTTCCACCTCCGCGAGGCGTCGCCGGAACTGCTTCATACCGATGAACAGCAATACGAATGCAATCGGAGCAACAATCCCCGAGGCGACCGAGAGCGAATAGCGCAGCGCGTTTTCATCCCGGAAGACATAGTCGTTGAGCAACGCCGGAAGAATGGGGCCCAGCGACACGCCGACGATGCCCACGGTGAACATGAAAACAGCCCCGAGCTGCGCCCTCAGAGCCGCAGGCGCTATCATCTGGATCGCTGTCGGGATCAGCACGGGCGTAAAGCCGCCGAAGAACTTGAGCGGCAGTAACAATACGCCCATCAAATAGCCGTTCGGCATCAGCGGCATCAGCACAGCAGGCAGCGCGATCCCGGCAGCGGCATAGGCGGTCAGACGCAGGCAGGCATCGCCCTGCCCTTTTTGAATCATCTGGCTCGACCACCAGCCCGCTGCAAGCATACCGAGTGGCCCGGCAATCAGCGACGCGGCGCCATTCACGAAACCCGTCTGCTGAGCACCCCAGCCCCATGTGCGGATAAAGAGCTCAGGGAACCATGCGTCCGTGTAGCTCATCACCGAAAACATCGCCGATCCCAGGAACAGCGACACCGACATCAAGGGATAAGAGGCAAGGAATTTCCATATCCGCGGCAGGGAGAAACCGGCCGCCTGGTCGTCTGCTGCATCTGCCGGGCGAACCCTGCGTACCGGCTCGGTCAGTGTCGCGACCCAGAGGGCCACAAGCAGACCCGGCAGTCCAACAACAATGAAGACCAAATGCCACGATCGCATCTCGCCAAGCAGCGGCACAACGATGTCCGGCGTCTTTTCAATAGCGCCAACCACCGTGCCGCCGATGATCATGGCAAGGCCAGCACCGATATAGATACCGACGGTGTAAACGCTCATCGCTTTCGGCAAGCGCGTTTTGTCGAACAGGTCGGACAACATCGAATAAGCGGAAGGCGAGAGCGTAGCCTCGCCAACCCCCACGCCGATCCGTGCCAGCATGAGCTGTGGAAACGTTCGCGTCAGCCCTGAAAGCGCAGTCATGAGGCTCCAGAGCGCAATGCCGGTGCTGATGATCCACTTGCGGGGATAGCGATCTGCCATCCAGCCGATGGGAAGCCCCATGATCGTGTAGAAGATGCCGAATGCGCCGCCCGTTAAAAGCGCGAACTGCACATCGGTGATGGCGAGATCGGCCTTGATCGGCCCAACCATCAGGTTGAGGATCTGTCGGTCCAGAAACGAGAACGTATAGGCCAGCATCAGGACAGCGGTGGTATACCAACCGTAGCGATAGCTGAGCGGCTGTCCGTTCGCCGCTACTCCCCCGGTGTCGTCCGCCATCCTCAACCCCCTTTTCTCATTTTCTGGATCAGGCCGCTGTTGGCTCGCCGAGTGGATTGGGCGGCGGCGGCGATACCGGCGGCACGAACGGATGGATGAGCGCCCACGGGCTCGGCATCTCACCGACCTTTACCGCGATCAGCGCGGGTCCGCCGCGCGCCTTCGCCGCCGCCAGTTCCGCTTCAAGCGCTTCGGGCGTCTCCACTTCAGCGGATGGAATGCCGTAGGCGGCTGCAAGAGCCTGATACTCCGGGTTCCGAAGCTCCGTTGCGAACTCGATGCCGAACGTCCGCTTCTGGATGCGCTGCACATTGCCGTAGCGGCCATCCACGAACACGACGATGCTGAGGTTCAGCTGATCGCGCGCAACAGTGGAAAGTTCCTGGATGCCCCATGCAAAGCCGCCGTCTCCGTTGATCGAAACGACACGGCGATCAGAGTTGCCATGCGCCGCCCCGAGTGCGGTGTTGAAGCCATAGCCGAGCGTTCCCTGATAGCCCGGCGTCACGAAGCGACGGGGTCCATAAACCGGGAAGGCAATGTTGGAATAATAGCCGAGCTGGGTGAGTTCGCTGACGAGAATATCATCGTTCGCCATCGATGCGCGCAAAGCCCGCATGAAGGCGTTCTGCGGCTGGATCGCATCGATCTGTTCGGCACACCATGCTTTCACCGCCGCGATCTGCTCGCCGCGCGGCGATGCCTCACGCGCCGGGAGGGCGGCAAGGATCGCTTCCACACCGGTCTTTACATCGGCCGCGATGCGTGTGCCCATCTGGCGCGGCCCTGCCATGTCTGCCGGCTCGATGTTCAGATAGATGAACCTGGCCCCTTCAGCGACGTGCGTGGGGCGAGCAATGGCATCCACGAAGCGGCTGCCCGCGACCAGCACGACGTCAGCGTGCGGAAGGACCGCTCGGCCGCCCAGCGAAACCAGCGCCAGCGGATGCCTGTCCGAGAGCGTCCCGCGCCCGCCTTCCGTCATCACCACCGGCGCCTGTATCCGTTCGGCAAGCACCCTTATCGCTTCGCCGGCACCGGAGGCCGCTGCGCCGCCCCCCGCGTAGATAACCGGGAAGCGCGCTTCGGCAAGCAGCTTCGCCGCATCGGCGACAGACGCTTCGTCCGGTACCGTCGGCACCGACACGGCGCGCGGGATGACGGCAACAGGCGCCTTGTTCTGAAGGATATCGGGCGGCAACTCGATCGCCACCGGACGCGGACGCCCGGACCGCATCTGCATGAACGCCTCGTGGACAAGCCCGGGGATATCCTCGACGCGGTGGGCGATACCGTGCCACTTGGTGAGCGATTTCAGGATACCGCTCTGATCCGGGATTTCGTGAAGCATCCCGAACCCCTGCCCGATGGTGTTCGAAGGAATCTGCCCTGCGATGAAAAGCACACGCGAATTGCAGGCGTATGCGGTGGAGAGCCCGGCGAGGGCATTCAGAACGCCCGGCCCCGGAACCACCATGCAAACACCTTCCCGGCCCGTGGTGCGGGCATAGCCGTCCGCCATGTAGGATGCGGCCTGCTCGTGGCGCGGCACGATGAAGCGGATGCGATCGGCAGCCTGACGCAGCGCCTCGACCGCCCAATCGAGCTGCACGCCAGGAATGCCGAACACATCCACGACGCCTTCCTCGATAAGCTGCGCAACCAGCGCTTCGCCGCCCGTGCGTTCCTTCAGAGAATTGTCACCCACAACTGCACTCCACATCTATCGTTCGCGCCTTCAGGCGACGGCCGCTTTCGGCGTTTCGCTGCGGATTTCGCGCAGCTTTTCGAAGAACAGGTCGTTTTCATGCGGCAGACCGACACTCACCCGCAGCCAATCCGGCAAACCATAGTTCGCAACCGGCCGCACAATCACGCCTTTCTGCATCAACGCCCGTGCGTTTGCCGCTCCGTCGCCCGTGCGCGCGAGGATGAAATTACCTGCAGAGGCAATGGTCTCGATACCCATCGCATCGAATGCAGCCGCCATGCGGGCACGTTCAGTTTCGTTTTCCCGGCGGGCAGTATCCACGAATGCGGTGTCGCCGAGTGCCGCGACTGCGGCAGCCTGCGCGGGCGCGCTGACCGAGAACGGAAGCTGAAGACGGCGCAGGAGCGCAAGCAGTTCCGGATCACCGATGCCGTAGCCAACCCGCAGCGCCGCAAGACCATAAACCTTCGAGAAGGTCCGCATGACGAGAAGGTTACGGCGACGTGCGAAAAGCCGCGCAATATCGACCTGCTCGTCATCGGGCAGGAATTCGCGATAGGCTTCGTCGAGCACGAGCAGGACATGCGCCGGCAACGCCTCGGCAAATCGCTCGACCTCTTCCCTCGGGATTACCGTACCCGTGGGGTTGTTCGGCGTCGCGAGGTAGACAAGATGAACGCGCTTGTCGGTCGCCGCAGCAAGCATGGCATCAAGGTCCGGCTTCCAGTCGCGCACGGGAACGACGATCGGCTCCGCGCCTACGGAACGGATCGCACCTTCATAGGATTGGAACGCATATTGCGGAATGACTGCGGCCCGCGCAGCATCGAGCCACGCCCGCGCGGCCAGCAAGATGATCTCGCTGGAACCTGCCCCGGGAAGGACGTGATCCGCAGCCACGCCGACATGCGCCGCAATGGCATGGCGCAGGGCATGACAATCGAAATCAGGATAAAGATGCGTTTCCGCGACGGCAGCGCGGAGGGCTTCGGCCGCCTTGGGCGAACATCCCAGCGGGTTCTCGTTTGAAGCAAGCTTCACGACCGCCGCCGGATCGAGCCCGAATTCGCGCGCGACCGCATCGATGGGCCGCCCCGGCGGATAGGGAGGGATCGAGACCACATGCGGCAAAGGGAAACCAAAATCGCTCATCAACACGTCTCCGCAATCCACGCAGCCACGGCAGGGCCGGTGATCGCTTTCAAAATTCCATGAAATACAGAAGGTTCAGGCATCCACCGCCTCGACCACGGCCGTGCCCGCATCAAGCATCACCAGGTCTCCGGAAGGGTCAAAGGCCGTTCCCATCGGATTGCCCCCGGCTTCGACGATCTTGATCTGCTCGCGATAAAGCCGCCGCAGCATACCGATGCCGCGATCCGACGTCACGAGATGCTCCTCTGAATGCGCCGTGATGTCGCCCTGGCTCACCTGCGCTTCGTAGTCGCCCGGAAAATCGCGGTGCTCCGCCTCTGTCAGTTCCTGCCAGAGCTTGCCGTTGAAGTGCGAGCGTATCGTCTTCAACGTTCCCGCTGTGGTCACGCGCCCGGCCGAATAGATGCGGAAGCTGGTGTCGTCGATGGGAAGCACCCAGCCGAGAAGCGAACACGGACCATCCACCGTGGCGCGGGGGCTTGCAACGGCACGAACAGCCGGAAGCACGGCCTCGGTGATACGCCGATGCACGCGCCCTTCCCCCAGATCGCGGACCTGAAGGCTGCGGATGCCGCGCACGGTATCCTCGAAACGAACCTTGGGCATCAGGCCCATGCGCTCGTTGAACTGAACACCGCTGAACGAACCGTGGAGGATCGGCACGTGGAACGGGTCCATCACGTTCTCGAAATGCTGCAACCAGTTGCACGGCACGATGGTCGGTCCGCCGCTGCCGATGCTGCTGTCGTCCGCCTCCACGAACTCGCCAGGTTCAAGGTCTTCCAGCACGTTGTAGCGCGGCAGGAGCGGCTTTCGATCAAGCGGCCCGAGGTAGGCAAAAATCAGGCCGTAGCGCTCTTCAACGGGATAGGCGGGCTGCTGCACGCGCGCGCAGGTCTTCGCACCCAGGTTCGGCTCACACGGTTGCTCCAGGCAGTTGCCGTCCACATCGAACAGCCAGCCGTGATAGCAGCACCGTATGCCCTTCTCCTCGGTGCGGCCATAGAGCAGCGAAGCACCGCGGTGCGCACAGCGAGGGTGCAGAAGTCCCGGCCGGCCGGCATGATCGCGAAACAGGATGAGATCCTCGCCGAGCACCCGAATCTGCCGAGGCGTTTCGTTTGCATCTTCAATGAGGCCGACAGGATGCCAATAGCGCCGCATCAACTCGCCCATCGGCGTGCCGCGCCCGACAAAAGTCAAAGCGGCTTCACAGGTTGGCGCGGCAAGGCCATAGGCGCTTCTCATGACAAATCGCTCCCGAGGAATCCCGACCAGATCAAAATCATTTAACATGTTATGTAACTTTGAAGGCGCTTTGGCAAGAGCCGATCGGAAATTGCGCAATTCGGCGGGCAAAGCCTTGACGCCGCTATGATTCAAGCAGGATACCGGGGAAAATCAGGACGAAGTGTCATGAAAAACGCATCAGAACTTCTCTACGGGCAAACCGACACGGGCAAGAGGTTGCCCGACATGTATCGCGCCCTGCCGGTGAAACTGCACCAGACGCGCGAAGCATTCGCCAATTGCTTCAGGCCGATTTTCCTGAAGTACGACCTGACCGACCCCCAATGGAGGGTGCTGCGCATTTTGAGCGCCGTTGACGAGATTGATACAGCCGCACTGGCGAAGCGCTCGCTTTTGCTCGGCCCCAGCCTTTCGCGCATCTTGCGGGATCTACAGGCTCGAAAGCTGATCCGGCGATATACGAGCAAGGAAGACGCACGGCGCTTCTTTCACGCGATCACACCCGCCGGACAGCAGCTGATCGACAAGATCACTCCGCAGTTCGGCCCCTTCTACGAGCAGCTTTCCGCACACATCACCGAAGAGGAAGCGGCCACGCTCAACACGCTTCTGGACAAGGTTGCCGCAGCGGTAAACGCTTCAGACATGTAGACATGCAGAAACGGCGGCACTGCCCTCAGCTCTCAAGATCCTCGTAACTGAGAGAAAATACCGGGCCGCCATACGTCAGGATATGCTCATCATAGGCGGTTTTTTCGATCCGCCGTGTTTCGCAGATCGTCACGATCTCATCATCGTCGATGAGGTGGGGTGTATCGAAGTTTTTGAGATGAATGGACTGTCCCGCCGCATCTTCGAACGTCAGAACGGTCAAGGTGAAGGCGACATCGCCGCTGAAGATGCCGCTCTTCTCCCATTTTTCCGTCGTTACATCGACAGTTTCGCCGAACTGGCCATAGATGCGGTGCCCCTTCAGTCGCTCTATGATCGTCCCTGTCTCCGCTGCAAAACTTCGACTGAAATCTAGGAAGCGCGCGCCGGGGCCGACAATGCTCATCGGCGAGGGTGCATAGGTCATCCGAATCTGAAGCTGCTGCTTGAGGCAGGAGGCGTTCGAGGTCTGCAGCATCGTGCGCATTCGGCGGCGCAGCTGCAACGAGGGCAGATCGTGCCCGTTCTCCCATCGCGAAACCGATGCCTGCCGCACCCCAAGCTCTTCCGCCAGCGCGACCTGAGAAAGACCCGCCCTTCGGCGTAACTGCTTGATCAGGTTGGGCCAGCGCCGCGCCTCCGCCGGCCGATTCATCGGCAGATCAGGGCGCCATACGTTTCCATACGCGTCTGCCTTCCAGTGTTCACGGTCGCGAAATCGATCGGTCATGCGGCGGTCCTAGGTGCCCCCCAGAAAGCAAACGAACAGGTAACCCTCCCTATGACCGCGCATCGTTACATATCCGCGATACTCGCCCTCCCGCTCTCCACCGTCCTGGCGCCGGCCGTACACGCGGACGCTGCGGCCGAGGATGAGCAGATCATCGTCACCGCGATGCGCGGCAAGTCGAGCGCCGAAAGCGTCGCGGCGCGGACGGAAGTCATCACGCGCGATCTCATTGAACAGAAAGGCTACGTGACCGCCGCCGATGTGCTGAAGACGGTTCCGGGCCTCAGCGTCGTCCAAAGCGGCGGGGCCGGTACGCTGACCTCCGTGTTTTCGCGCGGCACCAACTCCAAGCATACGCTGGCGCTCTTCGACGGCATCCGCATGAACGACGCGTCGACTCCCAACGGCCAGTTCAACTTCGGTTCGGACACGCTCGGCGACCTGGAGCGGGTCGAAGTCCTGCGCGGTCCCGCCTCCGCCGTTTACGGATCGGACGCCATCGGCGGCGTCATCAACTTCATCCCGCGTATCGGCGGCGAGGAAGCCTTCATGCCCTATGCCG
The DNA here is from genome assembly GCF_041916975.1 of Sphingosinicella sp. NCBI lineage: Bacteria > Pseudomonadati > Pseudomonadota > Alphaproteobacteria > Sphingomonadales > Sphingosinicellaceae > Sphingosinicella > Sphingosinicella sp. The sequence continues at coordinate 3,804,439 of NZ_JAYRYK010000001.1, read as the reverse complement.
AGCTTGCTGCGGGCAATCTCGACACCTACCGCGGCCTTGCAGGCGCGCGCGGCTCGACGGGCGTGCTCGCTTATGGCGTGACGGCGGAATATTTCGAAACCGGCGGCTTCAACAACGTCGCCAGCCGCATCGCGGACGATCTCGGCGAACGCGACGGCAGCCGTTTCCTGACGCTGACGGCAAACGGTGAACTCACGCTCAGCGACGCGCTCACGCTGAGGGGGCTCGCACGTTTCCGCCGCGCAAAAAGCGACTTCGACGACACCGCGCTCGACCGCGAAGGCCGCAGCGGCACGGACCGTTATTTCGTATGGCGCATCGCGCCGCGGCTCACGCTACTGGACGGCCGCTATCAAGGCGATCTCGAATTCGGACAGGTCGACAACAAGCGGGTCGATCACAATGATCCCGATGCCAACAACAGCTTCGGCAGTCCCGACGCCACATCGACCGGCCTCCGCACCTTCGCCGCCTGGCGGAACCGGATCAGCTTCACCCCCGTGGACGGCGCGGAGGCCACGCTTTCGGGCGGCATCGAATGGCAGAAGGAAAAGGTACGCTCGCTGAGCGGTACCACGGAAACGCTCGCCCGTGCCGAGAAGCAGACAGCACTTTATGCGCTGGCGCAGGTCTCAGTCGTGGAGCGGCTTGAACTGAACGGATCGCTCCGCCACGACGACCCGGAGGCGTTCAAGTCGGTCACCACATGGAACTCCGGCGCGGTGCTTCGCCTGCCGGAGATCGGCGGCCGTGCCTATGTGGCTTACGGAAAATCGTTCAAGGCGCCGACGCTGAGCGAGCGCTTCACGGAAAGTGCGTGGAACATCGGCAATCCCGGCCTCCGCCCCGAGCACGGCAAGTCCTTCGAAGCCGGCCTCGACGCGGGCGCGGATATCGGCAGCGCGGGCTGGGTCGGCGTCACGGCGACCTATTTCGACACGAAGATCCGGAATCTCATCGAGTACGACTCCGCAGCGCTCCAGAACCGCAACATCGGCCGCGCCGCGATCGACGGCTACGAAGTCAGCCTCAGCGCACGCGCAGAAGGCGTTGCCGAGTTCAAGGTCAACTACACGCGCACCGATGCCGTCAACGATGCAACGGGCGCCCGCCTGCTGCGACGACCCAAACATGGCTGGTCCGCCAGCCTCACCGTCACGCCCATCTCGGCCCTGTCGCTTTCCGCCGACTATTTTCGGCGCGGTTCGCGCGAAGACGTCCTCTACGAGAACACGAGTCCCTGGGGCCCGGGCGGCGGTTATCTCGGGAACGGCACGGTGGCCGCCTACGACCTCGTCAACATCTCGGCCCGCTATACCGTTTCGGACGGCATCGAGCTGTTCGCCAATCTGCGGAATGCGTTCGACGAAAGCTACGAGGAGCCGGACAGCTACCGGGGCGCACCGCGCACCTGGCAGCTCGGCGCCCGCGCACGCTTCTGATCCTCCCCACGTGAAGGTGAAAACGAATGCGTAAAGCCATACTGAGTGCACTGCTTGTCGGTATCCTGACGCCCTCTACGGGTCTTGCCGCCTCAACGACGCTTCCCGAGCCGCGTGTTCCGGTCGCAAATCCTTTTGCATCCGTGCACGATCTTCTTGCCTGCACCCGCAGCACCGGAACGCTGGTCAGCGCGCATCGCGGCGGCGCAGCGCCGGGTTTCCCTGAAAATGCGCTGGAATCAGCCGCGCAGACGCTCACCGCGTTTCCGGCGCTGCTCGAGGTCGATGTGCGGCAGAGCCGCGACGGCGTGCTCGTGCTGATGCATGACGCCACGCTGGAACGAACGACAACCGGAACGGGCCCTGTCTCCGCACAGGATTGGTCAACGCTCCGCACGCTTCGCCTCAAGGACAATGACGGCAACGAAACCGCCTTCCGCATTCCGCAACTGCGCGACATGGCGGCATGGGCAAAAGGACGGGGCCTCGCTCTTGCGGAAGTGAAGGTCAGCGAGACTCTGCCCCAGGTGGTGAAGGAAATCCGCGAGGCCGGCGCGCAAGCGAACTTCATGCTGCTGATAAACAGCCTCGACGATGCAAAGCGACTTCAGGCGCTCGATTCCGAGATCAGCATGTCGCTTGAAATCCCCGATGCTGCGGCGCTCCAACGCGTGAAGGATGCCGGAATCGACATGAGCCGCGTCGTACCATGGACGGGGATCGGCAAGCGCGACCGTGCTTTCTGGCGCGCACTCCATGCAGAGGGGCACACCGTATCCTACGGCACGCTGTGGTATGTGGATGGTGCGATCGAGAATCTCGATCTCAAGGGCATCTATGCGGAGCTTGCGGCAGACGGCGTCGATCTGCTGGCAACCGACCGAGCTTCCGCGGCCTACGCCGAGATCGCCCCGGTACGTTCGATCGAAACAGCGCTACGCCAATGCAAGGCCGTTCGGACCACAGTTCGGTGAGCGGAGACGACTGCGCCGAACGGCGCTGGCCGATCACCATTGTGGCAGTGCACTGGACTGCCGGTCTATTGGCATTCGCGGTTGCAGGGTTTGCGATCTATCTTCTGTCTCCACCGGACTGGAGCCAGCGCTACATCGATCGCTACATGGCGCTCATCGGCTGGCACAAGTTCGGTGGCCTTCTAGTTCTCGGTCTTGCGCTTTTCTGGGCCGGCGTGCGCAGGCACACGCCGCGACCCTCCGCCGTAGGCGGGCGGGCTGCACGGATTGTTCACGGAACGCTGCTCGTTCTGCTGATCGCCCTTCCCGTGAGCGGCTATATGATGGACGCATTCGTGAACGCCCGGCTCGAACTGCCTCTCGGGATATCCATACCCTCCCCCCTTACGCCCAATGAAACGGCAAGCATTGCGCTCAGCTACACACACAAATGGGGCGGATTTGCTTTTATCGGCATCGCTGCCGCGCACGCGGCCGCTGCGATCGGCCATGCCATGCGGCCCGGCGATCGCGTTCTGCGAGCCATGACTCCGAACCCTTTCCAGGGAAAGCGCAGCCGTTGAAGACTGCAGTTCTGGCGGTTACAGCCGCGCTTGGCGCGTTGCCCGCGCACGCATGGTCGGCGAGCGACCTTGTCTTCGAGCCCGCCTATTTCGAACAGGCCGCACCCGTGACCGCGTTCGACATGGTGGCGCGGCTTCCCGGTTTCGTCATCGATTCCGGCGACGCCGTCCGCGGCTATGCGGGCGCTGCCGGCAACGTCCTTGTCGATGGCGTGCGCCCATCCACCAAGAACCGCACGCTCGACGATATCCTGAAGGCGATTCCGGCAAGCCAGGTTGCGCGCATCGAATTGATCCGCACGGCGCGGCCAGGGCTGGACCAGAAGGGCGCGCAGCTTCTGGCCAACGTCGTGCGCATCACCGCGGCCTCCAGCGTCCACGCCTTCACGCTTTCCAACTATACCTATACCGACGGCACCACGCGCCCGGCGTTCCGGGCAGAAACCTCGCGGCGCGGCATCGCCGGCGGCTGGGAAGCTTCGCTGCTTCTCTCTCGCAATCAGGATGAAAGCGGCAATGGCGAGCGGGTAAAGCGCAGCCCTTCCGGAGAAGTTCTGGAACGCGCGCGCATTTCCGTGGACTCACCCATTCGCGGTGCCGAGGCACGCATGGCTGCAGACCTTCCGCTCGCCGGAGGCACGGCGCGCGGCAATCTATCGCTCACGCACCAGGACTATCGCACGCACGAAGCCATAGCCTTTATCGAGGGCGGAATGTCCGGCCTCAATGCGCGGACAGACGACCGGATCCGCACGAACAGCGGAGAGATCGGCGGCGAATGGTCGCGCGCTTTCGGCAGCCTCAACACGAAGCTACTCATGCTTGCGACGCGCAAGGATATTGCCGTCCGTTCGGCAAGCGATGATGGCGGCACGCCATCCGACTATGTATCGGACAGTGTCGCCGATGAACGAATCCTGCGCGCAACAGCCGATCGCACGCCCGAGCGGGGCGCCGCATGGGAAATCAGCAGTGAGCTTGCCTACAACGCGCTGGAGAGCAGGAGCGCGCTATCCATAGCAGGTGCGCCGGTTGCGCTTCCTGGCGGGAACGTGACGATCACGGAATGGCGAGGCGATGCGTCGGCTCTGGTGAAGATACCCGTTTTCAATCGTCTCTCCGCGGAGATGATGATCCGCAGCGAGGCCTCGCAACTGGAACAGGAGGACCACGCATCGGGCTTCGTCTATTCTCGGGATTTCGGCTTTCTGAAACCGAAGGTATTGCTGCGCTGGAGCCTCGGCACGCGCGGGCAGGTCCGCTTACGGGCGGAACGGGAAGTCGGCCAACTCGATTTCTCGGATTTCGCAAGTTCGGCGTCGCTTCTCGAAGGAACGGTGGATGCGGGGAATGTGGACCTCCGCCCTCAAACCTCGTGGGTCTTCGAAGCAGACGTCGAGCGACGGTTCGGCACGGACGGCGCGCTGACACTCGCCTTTCGCCACGAACGCATCGACAACGTGCTCGATCTTCGGCCCGTGGAAGGATTCGACGCGCCGGGCAACATCGGCCGGGGCAAGATCAATGCCGCATCTGTCCAGTTCACATGGCCGCTCGATAGTATCGGCATAGCGGGCGGCCGCGTCTCGTTCAGCGGCGAATGGCGACACAGCCGCGTCCGCGATCCGGTGACTGGCAGCCGCCGCTCGATCACTGCGCTTGCACCCTTCGAGGGCGAAATCCACGCCTCGCTCGACCGCCCGGCATTGCGCTCGACATTCGCGCTCGACGTCTATTTCGGCCAGAAGCTGACCTATCGCAGAATCAACGAAGTCCGCCAAACCTTCGCCGAGCCCTATGCCAGCCTGAAATGGACGTTCAATGCAACGCCCCGCGTGACCATTGAAACGAGCGTGCAGAATATCCTCTCCCGCAAGCACGATCGCGACCGCTTCGTCTATGCGGGACCACGCGGTACGGGCGACATCCAGTTTGAGGAGAACCGCTGGTATCGCTCAAGGACGGGTGCTTTCATTTCGATCCGCTACCAGTATTGAACCTCGCGTAGCCCCGCTTCTCACGCGATCGACAGGACATATTGATGGCGGCTGGCAATGCCCGTGCATTTGCCGAACCCCTCGAAATTATCAGGTAAATATTAATATTGGAACTCTGCCACGTCTTTGGCCATGTCGATCAGTCGGGACAAAAATTTGTATTATATCATTAAAATTACTGTATATTTATCAAATTAAAGCAAATTTCTCTTTCCATAACCCAGAACGACGCTCGATGCCCGTTGCGCCAAATTCGGATAATTATCGATTTATATCTTGACTCGTGACGCGAGGCTACGGCAGGACACCAGTGGACTGTTGCAAGGGAGGCAAATGTGTCGGGTCAAAGGGATCAGGAATTGCGCGCGCGCGCCGCAAAGGTCATGCCGAGCTCGGCATTTGGCCACGTGGGCACAGCGCTGTTGCCCGCAAATTACCCCCAGTTCTTCGAACGGGCCGAGGGCGCCTATGTCTGGGACGCCGACGGCAACCGCTATCTCGACTACATGTGCGCATTCGGGCCGAACCTGCTTGGTTATCGCGATCCTCGCATCGAGTCCGCAGCCAGCGCACAGGCAGCACGCGGCGACGTCATGACCGGCCCCTCGCCTCTTGCAGTGGAACTCGCCGAGAAATTCGTGGAGATCGTCAGTCACGCCGACTGGGCGTTTTTCTGCAAGAACGGCACCGATGCGACCACCATCGCGCGCACCATCGCGCGCGCGCAAACCGGCCGACGCAAGATATTGATCGCGGAGGGCAGCTATCATGGTGCCGCTCCCTGGTGCAATCCCTTCCCGGCCGGAACAGTGCCCGAGGATCGGGCGCATATGCTCACTTTCACCTTCAACGACATCGCCAGTCTCGAAGCGGCAGTGGCCGAGGCGGGCGACGATCTCGCAGGGATCATCGCGACGCCGTTCAAGCATGAAGCCTTTGCCAATCAGGAATTTCCGACCCAGGACTATGCTCGCCGCTGCCGTGAAATCTGCGATGCGTCAGGCGCCGTCCTGGTCGTCGACGATGTCCGCGCCGGCTTCCGGCTCGCCGTCGACTGCAGCTGGGCAACCGTTGGCGTGAAGCCCGATCTCAGCTGCTGGGGCAAATGCTTCGCCAACGGATATTCGATTTCAGCCGTAATGGGATCGAACCGGGTCAAGCAAGGCGCGGACTCGATCTTCGCAACCGGCTCATTCTGGCAATCCGCCATCTCCATGGCCGCAGCGCTCGCGACGCTCGACATCATTCGGGATGGCAAGGTGATCGAGAAGACGGTTCGCCTCGGCCAGCGCCTGCGCGATGGCCTTGATGAGGTGTCGCGCCGGCACGGCTTCACCCTCAATCAAACCGGTCCGGTGCAGATGCCGCAGATACTCTTCGAAGGCGATCCGGATTTCCGCATCGGCTTCGCCTGGACATCGGCAATGATCGATCGCGGCTTCTACCTCCATCCCTGGCACAATATGTTCCTGTGCGACGCGATGACCGAAGAGGACATCGACCAGACGATCGCAGCGGCAGATTCCGCCTTCGCCACCGTCCGTGCCGCGCTGCCGACGCTCCAACCCCACGAGCGCGTCCTCGCGCTCTTTTCGGCCCGAGCGCACTAGGCGGCGCGCCCTTCTCGCTTTCCAACCCGTCGATTGGAACCATCCTCATGACCATCACGGATCTGAAAGGCTGGACATCGGCCTTTTCCGCTGCGCTGGGCGCAACCGACCGCTCTGCACTTGCAGCCCTCTTCACGCCCACCTCGCTGTGGCGCGACATACTGGCGGTCAGCTGGAATCTCGTCACGGTCGAGGGCGCGGACGCGATCGTCGACATGGTGTTAGAGATGCAGCCGCAGGTCCATCTCGGCGAGATCAGCACCAGCGCCGCGCCCGGCGCCCTTGAGGGATGGATCACCTTCGAGAACGCTTTCGGTCGGGGCACCGGCTACGTCCGTCTCGACGGCGGCGTGTGCCTCACCATCCTCACCGCGCTGCAAAGCCTCACCGGTCATGAAGAGGCTATCGGGCGTCTCCGGGCCATCGGCACCGGCCGCGCGGACGACAAGCGGAACTGGCTCGAGCGTCGACAGCAGGAAGCCGCCGAACTTGGCCGCGAAATTCCACCCTACGTGATCATCATCGGCGGCGGTCAGGGCGGATTGGCGCTCGGCGCGAGACTGAAGGCGCTCGGCGTTCCCTGCCTCATCATCGACAGGCATCCGAAGGTCGGCGACCAGTGGCGCTCGCGATACAAGTCGCTGACCCTCCACGACCCCGTCTGGTACGATCATATGCCGTACCTGCCCTTCCCGGAAAACTGGCCCGTCTACACGCCCAAGGACAAGATGGGGGACTGGCTCGAACATTATGCCCGGATCATGGAACTCGATGTCTGGACATCGACCGAATGCACCTCGGCATCCTATGACGCCACGGACAGGCAATGGACGGTCAACCTGATGCGCGACGGCGAGAAGTTTGCCATTCGTGCCCCGCACCTCGTAATGGCTGTTGGCAACGCGGGCTTTCCGAACATCCCCGCCTTCGAGGGCGCGGAGACTTTCCGCGGGACGCTCAACCATTCCAGCCAGCACCCGGGCGGCGAGGGTTATGAAGGCAAGCGCGTGGCGGTCATCGGATCGAACAACAGCGCACACGACATCTGCGCCGATCTGGTGGCGAATGGTGCCCATGTCACGATGATACAACGGTCGAGCACACTGATTGTCCGCCAGAAGACGATGCAGAACGTTCTCCTCGCCGCGCTCTATTCGCAGGAAGCGGTCGACCAGGGCATCACGACCGAAAGCGCCGATCTTCTGGTCGCTTCAATGCCGCTACGCACCCAGGAAGCCTATCAAAAACAGATTTGGCAGGGCATCCGCGCGATGGACGCCGACTTCTACGCGAGCCTCGAGAACGTCGGCTTCCAGCTCGACTTCGCCGAGGATGGAAGCGGCATGGCGATGAAGTATCAGCGCACAGCCTCAGGCTATTATATCGACGTCGGCGCGAGCGACATGATCATCAACGGCCGCATCGCCCTGCGTTCCGGCGTCGGCGTAAAGCAGATCGTCGAGGACGGACTCATTCTTTCCGATGGCTCACACCTCGCCGCCGACGCTATCGTCATGGCGACGGGCTTTGGGTCGATGGACGAGTGGGTGGCGCGGTTGATTTCACCGGAAGTCGCTGCGCGCATCGGCAAATGCTGGGGCTATGGGTCGGGCGTCGTGGGCGATCCCGGACCGTGGGAAGGCGAACTCCGCAACATGTGGAAGCCTACCGCCCAGCCGGGGCTCTGGTTCCACGGCGGCAACCTTGCCCAGTCGCGCTTTTATTCCCGCTATCTCGCGTTGCAACTCAAGGTGCGACACGCGAAACTGCCCCTGCCGATCTACGGAGAGCCCAGGTAAACCCAGGGGCCGTGGATGGCCGTGGCGTCGGAGACGTCGGGAAGCGCTACTGATATCAGCTCGCTTCCAGCTCGAAATGCTCGGCAATCATGTCTTCCCATTCGTCGGGGGCGAAGGTCGGCCGCGCATCGAACAGCTCGATCTGCTCGTCAGATGCCACGACGGTGCGCAGCGGCGGCGCGGGATCGGCGGCGAGTCTTGAGATGGCCTTGGCAAGAAGGGAAAGGTCCCCGCCATTGTTCTCGTCGTTCTCGACAATCGCCATCGCGCGCACGAACTTCTCACGATGCGCGGGAGAGACATCGGCCTCGTCGACCAGCGTCCGCGACGCGGTGAAGCCGGTCGGGAAATCGCCGGGCTGGATGAGCGACACGCGCACGCTCGAATCCCGCAATTCAAGCCGCAACGCTTCGCAATACCCTTCAAGCGCGAATTTCGAAGCGCTGTACATGCCCTGATAGGGTACGCCGACGGTGCCTGCGAGCGAACCGACCACAATCAGCTTGGCGGCAGGTCGTTGCCGGAGGTACGGCACCGTCGCGCGCACGACCCGATGGACGCCGAAGACATTCGTCTGGAACTGCGCCACCATATCGGCCATCGGCGTATCCTCGATCGGCCCCATGACGCCGAAGCCTGCGCTACACAGGACCAGATCGACCTGCCCCGCCTGCCCGATGACCGAAGCGACCGCCTGCTCGACCGAGGAATCACTGTCGACATCCATCGCCACAAACTCAACGCCCGGAGCAGCAACGATCTTTCCGGGGTTTCGGGAAGTTCCGAACACACGATAGCCGTCGGCAAGCAGTGCTTTCGCCATGATCTTGCCAAGGCCCGAACTGGCACCCGTCACGAATGCCACAGGCTGCTTGTTGTCATTTGATGCATTGCTCATGAGTCTTCCCAATCTGTGAAATTCGTCATCCAATGGAGCGTTGCTTTTATCCCGGACCTCAGAAGCTGAAGGACACCTGGACGCCATATGTCTTGGGATCATTGTAGTTGAGCTGATCCTGGGTAATGACCGGGAAGAGCGCCGTGAGATATTTGGTCCCTGTCAGATTTTTTCCCCAAAGCGCGATTTCGAATTTTTCATCGGGCTTGTAAGCAAGGCGGGCATTCAGCTGGGCGTGCTCACCAACTGCATTGCCGGGGAGATTGTCAGGGTAAAGATAGATCTTCGAGCTGTACGATGTATCGACATGCGCACGCACGGTTCCGTTCTCGCCAACGGGCAACGTGAGAGTGGCGCCGGCCGACAGCGCGAGCGAAGGTGCGTTGACCAGCTTGTTGCCGTCGAAGTCGGAGCCTGCGAGACCGCTAAAATCCTTGTATTCGCTGTCGAGGATACTTGCTGCAACGAACAGTTCCAGCGGCTCCACGGGCTTCGCGGTAACTTCCGCCTCGAAGCCGAGGATCCGTGCGTTACCGGCGTTGAGCTTGCGCTGCACCGGGACTGTCGCGCTGGTATCGAACACGAACACCTGAAGATCGCGATAATCATAGTAGAACGCAGAGGCATTGAAACGCAGCCGTCTGTCGAACAGATCGCTCTTGAAACCCGCCTCGTAAGCGAAAAGCTTTTCCGAGCCGAAAGGCTGGAGCTGCAGCGGATCGGTCGCGGCACCCCCGGCGAAGCCGCCGCTGTTGTACCCCTTTGAGGCAGACGCATAGAGCAGGATATTGTCGCCCTGCCAGGCAAGTGCAGCGCGCCATGAAAGATCCTTGAAACGGCGACTGTCGTTGATGTCGACGAGCGGGACGATGAAGCCCTCCTCGTCAAAGAAGCTGCTGAAATCGAATTTGATCTTGTCCGTCGAGTAGCGCAGGCCGAGCGTCGCGGTCAGGCGATCGTTCAGCTTGATGTCGGCCTGACCGAAGGCGGCAAGACTGGTCGTCTTCTGCTCATAAGGATAGCGCAGCAGCCCGATCGAGTTTGCCGGATCGAAACCGTTCATCGGCGCCGTCGGATCGCGCAGATCGCGCAGCAGATCATAGTAACTGGCGGTCGTCAGCTTATCGTGGAAATAATATCCGCCGATGATCCACGAAATGCGGTCACCCGTGCCCGAGGCAAGGCGCAGCTCCTGGCTGAACTGGCGGGGCCGGTCTTTGTAGAGCGCATTGATGATGTCGTTGGGGCTGGTATCGGTATCCTCGATCGTGGACCGGTTGACCTTCTCGTAGGCGCTGATCGACGTGAGGGTGAGGTCGCCGATACTGAATTCACCGGTCAGCGAGGCGCCGAACACGTCCACCCTCTCCTGCCCTTCGATGTCATAATCGCCGGCATAGATGTCATCGTCGGTATCAGCATAACCAAGGCCATCAAGCGGCGTGCCGTCAGGCAGAAAGGCCGGGTTCCCGAAAAAGTCGATGCCCTGGCCGCGATGCTGGAATTGCCGGGCACCGCCGCGATTGGCCCCGCCATGGACGCTAAGGCGCAGCAGAGCGGAAGCGCTCGGCGTGAAATCAACGATGCCGCGCGCGGCCCAGATATCGATGTCGTTGACATGGTTGCCGGTCACGCGGTTGAGCGTGGTACCGTCGCGGCGATTGTAGAGGCCGGCGACCCGAACCTTGAGCACGTCTTTCACGATCGGGCCGCCCACGCCCGCCTCAAGATGCACCTCGTCGAAACGGCCATAAAGCAGAGAGGCGTTCATCGTCAGCTCGTTGGTCGGCTTGCGCGAGCTGAACCGGATCGCGCCTGCCGTCGTGTTGCGGCCATAGAGCGTTCCCTGCGGCCCCTTCAGCACCTCAATCCCTTCGCTGTCGAAAATGTTGAACAGCTTGCCGGCGTTGGCGCCGAGAAATACGTCGTCGACATAAACGCCGACCGCGCCCGTGGTATTCGAATTGAAGTCGCCGATCCCGACACCGCGGATGAACAGCGAGGTCGTCGTCGCCGCGGTTCCGGCCTGCATCGAAAGGCTGGGTACAAGCAGGGTCAAGTCGCGCGGGTCGCGAACCCCAGCCTCCTGCAATCCTTCGCCCCCGATCGCGGCGATCGCGATCGGCACATCCTGAACATTCTGGGCACGGCGCTGCGCCGTCACAACGATGACCCCAATGCCGCCGGCTTGTTCCGCATCCTCCGGCGAAGCAGACTCGACCTCAGCCGGCACAGCCTGGGCGAATGCGGGAGCAGCCATCGCGGCAAGCGAGGCGGTCATCATCAGAAGCGTTTTACGCATTGCAGTTTCCCCTCCTTTAAGCGGCCGCCTGTCTTCAGATTGCGGCCATCCATGATCAAATTGGACCGGGCATCCGCGCTACCCTGCGAAGTTGGCTCGACACGCGCTCACCCGAGGTCGCGAGGGGATAACGGCGCGGCATCCCCGCATCCGTCCACGTCCGCAGATGTTGCCGAGAGCCGACGCCCCCAATCCTGTCCCACCGACTCACGCCATCCCTAAAATGGATATTTATCTTATTATTCTTTTTCGATTTGCTATTATGTCAAGCCATATGTGCAATATGGGCCGCATCCTACCTCTATAATCAGATATGTATTGACTTATGGATGGGATAGGGCAGCGTGCGTGCCGGCATCCGGCGGGCAGGGAGCGGCATGACGAATCACGCGATCAACGGGCGGAACCTCGGCACTGCCATCGTCATCGGGTCGCTCGGAACGACGGTGCTCGGCATCGAGCCCGTTCTCCTCAGTGCCATGGTCCATGAAGGACGGATCTCAGAAACGACCGTCGGCGCACTGGTCACAACCGAACTGCTGGCCATCGCTATCGGCAGTGTCATCGGCACGCGCCTGCTGGCCCGCTTCGGAGCCCACAGCGTCGCCGTGGGTGCCGGCCTTCTCACAGCAGCACTCAATGCGGGCACGATAGGTGTCAAAGGCGATCTGGCGCTGATCGCCACGCGCGGCGCGGTCGGCGTGATCGAAGGCATTTTAATGGCCCTCGCCCTCGTCGCGATCGCGCGAAGCAGGCAACCCGAGCGCGCCAGCGGCCTCTTCCTCGCCACCCAGACTTTCATTCAATTCGTCGCCGTATCGCTCGCGCCCAGCCTTGCGCTCGAAGGATCGAACACCGATGGCTGCCTCGCCATCCTTTCGGGTTGCGGACTTGCAGCAACGCTCATCGCAACGATCGCACCTCGGCGGCTTGTCCCACCAGAACGCAAACAAAGCGGCGGCGAACTCGGCCCACGCAGCTTCGTCGGCTTGGCGGCCGTCGGCGCCTTCACCGGAGCGACACTATGCATATGGGGATATCTCGGCCTTTGGATCTCGCACAATGGCTTTCCGGCTGAGCTTGAAAGCAGAGCCGTCGCGCTGTCGCTCGCCGCACAGATCATAGGTGCATTGGTCGCCGCACACCTTGGCTCTCGCTTGCTGCCGCGCGCTACAATTCTCGCGAGCACTGCGCTCGCGATCCTCGTGCTATTGCTGATGCTGCACGCGCAGCATGATATACGCATCCTGTATGCGCTGAGCGCCGCCTTCAGTTTTCTCTGGCTCTTCACGCTTCCCGCCTTCGCCGGCCTCCTCGTCGAGATCGACCCGACCCGGCGCGCACTTCTTTATATCGCAGCGGTCCAGCTCGCGGGGGCCGCGCTGTTGCCAACGCTCGCGGGGATTGCCGTCGGTTATCACGGCATCGGGGGCGCCTTCTGGCTGGCGATAGGCGTGCTGGCGATCGCGATGGCGCTCGTCGCCAGCCTGCACGCGCCGCCCGCGAAAATCGAAAAGGAAGCGTGGCAGGACTGATCGCGAGTGACGACCGCGAAACCTTCAAATTTTCCTAAGCCACCACTTCGGATGCAGCATCCGATTCCTCGATCTCGCGCTGTACCAGAAACTCGGGCAGATAAGTCCGCATATGCGCAAAGCGCGCGCGCCGAACATATTCTTCCTCATGGTCGGGAAGATAGCCGTAGCGATGATTGTACAAGGCCCAAAGCGAGTCATTGAGAACGATCGTCTCGGTTACGCGATCAACGAGGCCCGGGATCTCCGGCAGGACGAAGCATTGCCGGATTTGCGCGATAGCACTCAATGCGAGTTCGCGGTCGAGCTCAAGGTCTCGCGCGCGTATCGTCCAGTTGCTTCCAGCACCGAAGATGATCTTTCGGGCCGCGATGTTCGCATTGTAGAAGCAACGCGATGCCTCGTAGCGAAAATCCACCAGACTCTGCCATGTCGTGAACGGTGTATCAGAGACGGGATTCATGCCCTCCGAGAAAATACCGAAATAGCGCTCCGCCAGCGCCGCGAAGACGTGCTGCGCATCGGGAAAGAAGTGGTAGATCGAGGCAGGCGACATTTCCGCCTCTTCGGCAAGCGTATAAATACTGACATCGCCTGGCTCGCGGTCCTTCAGCACCCGCGCGGCTGCATCGAGGATCGCCTCGAACCGCTCCTGGCTCCGCTTCTGACGCGGTCTTCGGATTTGGGCTGGCCGGGCTTGAGGCTGGTCTTCAATCATAACAGGCGATCATTTATCCAATAATTACAGGGTCTGAGATAAAGCTTGCCCTAATCCCGCGGCCGTTGCAACCGGCCGGCGGCTGCCCGACACGACCTTCGTTCAACAGCATAGACATGGAATAGGCAGTCGATGCGAGTCTTCACCAAACCAATTCTTGATTTGAAATATTCGATATTAGTGGAAATATCTCCACCCCATAGGAATGGTTATGTAACCGCTCGGCGAGATCGACCACCGCTTCCGGTGCAGTCGGGATCATCGTGGCCGTGATCAGTAGCCGATCATCACGTCCTTGGTTTCGGTGAACGCCTCGACACCGGCGCAGACATTCGATCACGGAGCCAGTCTGCCCTGCTGGCGGGCGGCGGCCTGTTCGCCCTGCTGAAAGCGCGGTACGGGCGCGAAACCGTGCCGCACTAGGGCAACAGCGCCGACAACCTGATCGACAGCCATTGGTTGCGCTATCGGCGGGGTTAACTCGGCATTAGCCAGATTTGTTTATCAAGGCGGCAGAGCGCCAACGCCTCGATTGGCGCGAGGGCCGCAGAGCATGAAGATAAACATCCAGAATTTCGTCCGTGCACGCAGCACACGGCTTGTGCTTGCCGCATCGCTTATCGCTGTCAGCGCGATCGGCTTTGCGCCTTATGTCTTCAACGACGTCTCGACGCAGGCGGCGATCAACGCGCCGCTCATTCGCCTGTCGGCGCCGGTTGATGGCACGGTGGCGGACCTGCCCGCAGACGGCCGGTATTTTGCGAAGGCCTCCTCGATCCGGCTGCTTGATCTGTCGCAGGATACGGGAGACGTTGCGGACCTCGCGGCGGCGGCGGATCTGGCGCAGGCGCAGATCGATCTTGCCCAGCGCCAGCTCGCCGAGCTTCGCGTCGAAGAGCAGCGGCTTGAAAAGCGCGCATCGGCATTCAACGCGGCCACGAGCGCACGTCTCGGCGAGGATCGCGGCGGCGCCCTTGCCGATCTCAATGGATGCCAGGCAGAACGCGTGCAGCAGGCGGCAACGCTCGCGCGCGTTCGCAAGCTTGCAGGCGAAGGCTTCATGTCCCCCGCCGCCGTGGAGAAGGCCGAAGCTGCGGCAACACGCACGAACAGCGAATGCAGCAGCGCCGCCGCGAAGCTGCGCTCGATCGAGGTCACCGAAAAGGCGGCGCGTGCCGGCGTTTTTATCGGCGACAGCTACAACGACGCGCCTTATGCCACGCAGCAGGCCGACCGGCTGATGCTGCAGCGGCAGATCATCGAAAAGACGCTGGGCGATGCCACCGCTCAGTACACGCAGGCAAAGCTGCGCCTGAAAGACGCGCTCGGCCGCGCAAGCTACCGCGCGCCCGCCGGAACGCTCATCTGGGCGGCAACGGCAAGCTCCGGTGCCGCCGTGCGCGCCGGTGAACCCATCCTCGATCTCGTCGATTGCCGTCGCCGTTTCGTGCAGGTCGCGCTGCCGGAGCGCAAGGCCGAAGCCATCGTGCCCGGCGGCCCCGCCGACGTGCGCCTGATCGGCTCCGATCGCTGGATGAAAGGCCGCATCTCCAGCATCACCGGCGCCGCGAGCCGCCGCGAGGAACGGCTGCTGGCCGCGTCCACCTATTCGAAGCCGGGCGCGCGCGAGATCATCGTGGACGTCGCGCTTTCGGTAGCCGCACCCGAAGCGCTCGATCCCAGCCGCAGGTGCGATGTCGGGCGGCTGGCCGAAGTGCGGTTCAGCCGAACGATCTGACCGCCTTGAACACGCTCCCGCTGATCGAAACGCTGGCGCCCCTCGCCCTGGTGCTTGGGGCGCTGATCCTGTTCGGCGGTGTCCGCTACAGCCGGGCCGGCATCATCGCGACTGTCGGCGCCACGATCCTCTACTATCTCCACTGGCGAATCACGCGGACGATCCCGTGGTCCGGCGGCCCCGGCGACCTCTGGTGGCCGCTCCTCTGCCTCACCGTGGAGCTCGCGGCCTTGTTTGATGCCGCGATCCTGCTTGCGATCCTCTCCCGCCCCACCGACCGCTCGGCCGAAGCCGATTCTGGCGAAGCCCTGCTGCGCGCAAGATGGACCGAGAACGCCGCGAAGCTGCCTCCCGTCGACGTGTTCATCGCGACCTACAACGAGCCTCGCGACGTTCTGGAAAAAACCATCCTCGGATGCCTCGCGCTCAACTGGCCCGACGCGCGGATCTGGGTGCTCGATGACGGGCGCCGGCAGTGGGTCCACGATCTCTGCGTCGCCAAGGGCGCCGGCTACATCAACCGTCCCGACAACAAGGGCGCCAAGGCCGGAAACATCAATCACGCCCTCACGCTCACGACCGCGCCCTATGTCGCGGTGTTCGATGCCGATTTCGTGCCCCGGCGCGATTTCCTGCTGCGCACGATGGGCTTCTTCGAAGACGAGAAGATCGGGATCGTCCAGATACCGCACAGTTTCTACAACCACGATCCGATGCAGACCAACCTCGGCCTGCAGCAGGCGATGCCGGATGATCAGCGCTTCTTCTTCGAAGCCATCATGCCCGGCCGCGACGGCTGGGATGCCTCGTTCTGCTGCGGCTCGAATTCCGTCACGCGGCGCAAGCTGTTCGAGGATATCGGCGGCGGTCTGCCCGAAGGTTCGATTACCGAAGACATGCTGCTGACGCTGGCGAGCCTGCGCCAAGGCTATGTCACGCGATATCTCAACGAGCCACTCGCTTACGGCCTTGCGGCGGAAAGCACGGCGGCGTTCTTCGTGCAACGGCAACGCTGGGCGCAGGGTGCGATCCAGATCCTCTATCTGAAAGAAGGCCCGCTCGGCCCCGGCCTCAAGCTGCGGCACCGCCTGATGTTCCTGCCCTCGGCATGGATCACGCAGGGTTTGCAATCGGCCTTCGCGATCCTGATGCCGATCATGTTCATGCTCTTCAACCTGTCGCCGATGATCGACGTCGATCTGCCGAGTCTCACGAGTTATCTGCTGCCGCTGGTGCTGGCGCTGCTCGTCGGCATCACGCTGCTTGCGCCCGGCCGGTATTATCCGCTGGCGGCACAGGTTCTCGCTGTGTTCCAGATGTTCCGGATTCTCCCCGTCGTCCTGCAGACCCTGATCAAGCCGCACGGCCACGTCTTCAAGGTCACGCCCAAGGGCTCCGCGGCGGGAGGCGGAAACTGGGAAACGCGCGTGCTTTTCTCCTGCCTCTTCCTGATCGCCGCGAGCGTGGCGGGCATGGTCGCGAACATGGGCGCGGACTATCGCATCGTCGTACAAGACGAACTGCTGCCGATGGTGAGCTTCTGGCTTCTGCTCAACATGCTCGTCATGATCCTCGTCGCGATGATGTGCCTCGAAAAGCCGCGCATCCGCGGTGAGGAGCGGTTCGAGATCCAGCAGCCGCTGTCGCTGCTCAGCGACGCAGGCCACATGATCACCTCGGGCAAGGGCGATATTTCCCTGTCCGGCCTTGGCATGGAGGTCGCCGAGCCTGCTGATCTGGCGATCGGTGAGCGCGTGCAGGTGGTTCTCCCCGAGGTCGGCATCGTTCGCGGTTTCGTCCGCCGAACCGGCCGCCGCATCGGTGTCGCGTTCGATTTCCATTCCGAAGACGTGCGCGACCGCCTGATCGTCTGGCTGTTCACGAACCGGATCCAGGTCAACGCGCAGCGGCCCTCCGCCATGGCTGTCGCCGGGGCGGTTATCCGGAGGTTGTGGGCCGCCGATCTCACGGTGCAGGCCCTGCCCGCGCCCGCGCCCGAGCCCGAAGCGCCAGAGATCAAGCTCTCCGCAGCCACGCGCCTCATTCAGCCCGCCGCCGTCCGCAAGCTCGCGGCGAATCTCGAAGCCGGTGTCGCGCTTGCCTCCTCTTCCGCCGAAGCCGAACCGCAGGAAGAAGTGGCTACCCCGCATTTCGCGCCTCTGCCGGCGCCAAGGCAGGCTGGCCTCGCGCGTTAAACATCCGCGATTTATCAACTGTCGACAGTATGCATATTGTGAAATGCATGGCTCCTGACATAAAACGCCTGCGCCAACGCCGCAGATAGCGGCCGGATCAGGAGTCGCCATGCTGGTCAAGTTGCGCCCGGACGGGTTCACGATCGCGCTTTTCACCGTCGTTGCCATCGCCAGCGTTCTGCCCTGCCGGGGCGAAGTGGCGGAGGGGTTCGCGATCGCCACGCGGCTCGCCATCATGCTGCTGTTCTTCATGCACGGCGCCAAGCTCTCGCGCGAAGCGATCGTGCGCGGCGCAGGCGCGGTGAAGCTGCACATCTCGGCGCTCAGCGTAACCTACATCGTGTTCCCGCTGATCGCGCTCGCGATCGCGCTGGCACCGGACCGGATCGTTTCAGCCGACATCAAGGCGGGCCTCATGTTCCTCGCGGTGCTGCCCTCGACCGTCCAGTCGTCGATCGCGTTCACGTCGATCGGTCACGGCAACGTCGCCGCAGCGGTGTGCAGCGCGTCGCTTTCCAACATCATCGGCGTGTTCCTCACGCCGCTGCTCGCGGGCCTGCTAATCCACGCCCAGGGCGCCGGCGGCGAGATCGATACCGTTGCGGCGATCCGCTCGGTGGTGGTGACGCTGCTGATACCGTTCATCGTCGGGCATCTGTCGCGGCCGCTGATCGGCCGCTTCGTTGATCGCCACAAGGCGTTCCTCGGCAAGCTCGATCGCGGATCGATCCTTCTTGTCGTCTACACGGCGTTCAGTGCGGCGGTCGTCGACGGGCTTTGGTCACGCGTATCGAGTGTCGACCTCGCAACCATCGCGGGGCTTTCCGTGCTGCTGCTCGCCGCGGTGCTGCTCGTTTCCCTTGCGCTGTCGCGCGTGCTCGGCATGTCGCGGGCGGATGAGGTGGCGCTGGTGTTCTGCGGCTCCACGAAGAGCCTTGCGAGCGGCGTGCCGATCGCGGCGGCACTGTTCGCGGCGCCGCTCGTCGGGATGCTGATCCTGCCGCTGATGATCTATCACCAGATCCAGCTCATCGTTTGCGCCGTGATCGCGCGCGTCTACGCGGATCACCCGGAGGCTGTCGCCAGCGCGGCGGAATGACACCTTCGCATATGCCGACGAAAGGCGTCGGCAAAGCAGCAGGGGTGCGAAATATGCGCGCCATGCCCTCCATCCACCGGCGCGACATTCATGGCCGGGAGTTTCGCGGCGATGCGTTCCACAACCGCCGCGTAAGCCGGTAGCGTCGTGGTGCCGGTCGACATCGTGATCGGCCCGTGAAAACCTACGAGCGCCCCCACATCGACGGCAAGCCGCTCGGGATCATGGAACTGATCGAGCCATGTGTGCGCATTGTTCAGGATCGCCGCCCGCGCCGCGTCGCCGAACAGTGCGTCCCACGCTCCCTCTCCAAACGCGACGCGTTCGATGAAGAGCCGAGCGCCCTCTTCCGTCTCGCCGCGCATCAGCAATTCTGCCGCCTGTTTCATCAGCCCCGCCGCTTCGACGCGCAGCGCCTCGCTCTCATCCCCGGCAAGCAGCGCGAACACGGGCGGCTCATGCAGCATCAGGCTGCGCACGCGCGCGGGGAAGCGCGCCGCGAGCATGATTGCGATCGTCGCGCCATAGGAATGGCCGATCACATGCGCGGCTTCGATTCCAAGCGCCGCGAGCAGACCCGCAGCATCCTCCACATCTTCCCCGAGACGTCCCTGCCCCGGCGGCGCGGTGCTCGCGCTGTGCCCGCGACGATCGTAGCGGATGATTCGAAAATCGCCGGCAAGCGCCTGCGCAACTCCATCCCAGCTGCCATGATCATCCCACGATCCGTGGATGCAAAGCACCGGCTCGGCGCCCGAGCCCTCCTCCCGCCACGCAAGCGATATGGGGCCGAGATCGATGCGCGAAATATCATCCGAACCGGTCATGAATTCGATAGCCTCCAGACTTGAATTCGGCTGGAAAACCCATTTTAAACATGGATTTATCGTAGAGGAGAATTTTTCGGAGGAGCCAGTTGACTCCTTTCGTCCACTGTATACACTTCAACTCGTCCACTGTATACAGTGGTCAAAATCAAAAAAGTTACTGCGAGCATCGAAGTAGGGAAGTCGACCGACGCGGGCGGAACGGACTCACAACAATCGCTAAAAACGACGTGCCTGAGTCTCGTCCGGGGGTCCTAAGAGGGGGTGAAGCGATGGTTTCGTATCATGATTCGCGCAATTCTGCGCGAAGCCAAAAGTCGTATTCGTATGCCACGGTCTCGGCGCTTTTGATCGCCACGACGTGTCTTTCCACATTGCCGGCAACCGCATTCGCACAGGCGGAAGATCCGGCCGCCGAAGAGACCATCATCGTTACGGGATCGCGCCGCGAGGCCCGCTCGGTGGCCGATCTTCCGGCCCCCGTCGATATCTTCAGCGCGGAGGATCTCTCGCGTCAGGGCAGCCCGGACGTTGCCAATCTGCTGCGCCAGATCGTGCCTTCGCTCAACGTGAACGACAATACGATCAGCGGCACGGCATCGGGCATTCGCCCGGTCACGCTGCGCGGCCTGTCGCCCGACCACACGCTGGTTCTGGTGAACGGCAAGCGGCAGCATCGCGCGTCGGATATCCCGACTTTCTCGGGCGGCATTTCAGACGGCGCGCAGGGGCCGGACATGGCCTCGATCCCCGCGATCGCGCTGAAGCAGGTTCAGGTGCTGCGAGACGGCGCCGCCGCGCAATACGGCTCCGACGCCATCGCCGGCGTCGTGAACTTCATCATGAGCGATGCGCCCGAGGGTGGAACCATCCAGGCGAAAATCGGCAGCACCTACAAGGGCGACGGTGATTCCTATCAGGTCGCGGCAACGTGGGGCACGCGCCTTGGCGAAAACGGTTTCGTCCGCTTCAGCGGTGAATACAGCGACACCGACATGACGACGCGGGCCGTGCAGCGCGGCGATGCGCAGGCACTGATCGATGCCGGCTTCGAAGACGTGCCGACCCCCGCCACGCGGTTCGGCTCACCGGCATTCAAGGACGATATCAAGACGTTCGTGAACATAGCGGTCGAGAATGGCCTCGGCGGCGAATTCTATGCCTTCGGCGGCTACGCGCAGCGCACCGTCTACAACGATTTCTTCTATCGCAACGCGGCCGATCGTCAGGGCGTGTTCACGGATGGTGCCGGCAATTATCTCGTCGGCGACATGACGCCCGATGATGGCGTCACCTGCGACGGCGGCATCGATTTCGGCGGCACCGGTATCATCAACGATCCGATCGGCGTCAACGACCCGGACGCCCTCGCCCGCCTTGCCGCGGCCTCGGCGAATCCAAACTGCTTCGTTGCACAGAATGTGCATCCGGGCGGCTACACGCCTTTGTTCGGCAACAAGATCAAGGACATCTACGGATCGCTCGGAATGCGCGGCGATATCACCGACAAGCTGAGCTACGATGTCAGCTTCGGTGCCGGTCGCCATTCGATGCACATCTTTGTCGGCAATTCCTTGAACCCGAGCCTCGGCACGGGATCGCCGGTGGATTTCAAGAACAACGGCAAGCGGCACCAGTCTGAAATGGTGTTCAACGCCGATCTCAATTACGCCGCCGACGTCGGCTTCCATTCGCCGCTCAATATCGCGGGCGGTGTCCAGTGGCACCGCGAACAGTTCGAGGTGATCGCGGGCGATCCCGAAACCTATCTCGCGGGCGTGCTCGCGACACAGGGTTTCCTTGTCGGTGAAGAATCCTATCCCGGCTATTCGCCTGCCATTGCTGGCACGTTCTCGCGCCGGAACATCTCCGCCTATCTCGATCTTGAAGCCAACGTCACCGAGGCGCTCGTGCTCGGCACGGCGGTCCGCTTCGAAGACTTCAGCGATTTCGGCAGCAAGGTGACGTACAAGCTCTCCGGCCTTTACAATATCACCGAAGATTTTGGCATTCGCGGCACTTACGCGACCGGCTTCCACGCGCCGACGCCGGGCCAGCAGAACTACAGCGGTCTCACCACCGAACTCACCACCGACGGCCGGCTTATCCAGTCGGGCATCATCCCCGCCACCAATCCGGCGGCGGTTGCGGTGGGCGGCAAGCCGCTGAAGCCCGAAACGTCGAAGAGCTTCAGCCTCGGCTTCGTCTACGATGCCGGCTGGCTGAGCCTCACGGTCGATTATTTCAACATCAAGATGAAGGATCGCCTCACCCAGTCCGCCAGCTACGCGCTGACGGATGAGCAGAAGGCAGCCCTCGTCGCCGCGGGTTATCTCAGCGCCGTCGATCTCGGCTCGGTACGGTTCTTCACCAACGACTTCTCGTCGAAGACGCAGGGCGTCGATGTGGTTGCAACGATGCCGCTCGATTTCATCCCCGGCGGCAAGACGAACTTCAGCCTCGCCGGCAACTGGACGGAAACCAAGGTCACATCCTTCGATCCGACAGACCCCGACGAGCTCCTGAGCGTGACGCGCGTTCTGCAGCTGGAAAAGAACCTGCCCCGTTATCGCGGCAATGCCTCGATCACGCACACGGCGGATAATTGGCGGGCCCTGGCGCGCGTCAATTATTACGGCAAGTACACCGAGATGCACGTCAACTCGGGCGGCCTCAGAATCGATGCCGGCAGCGAAATCACGTTCGATGCCGAACTCGGCTACAATATCACGCCGGCCATCGAGCTGTCGGTGGGTGCTCAGAACCTGCTCAACAACAATCCGGACATCAATCCGTATCGCTTCATCCTCGGGTCGAAATATCCCACCACGTCGCCGATGGGCGTGAATGGCGGCACGTATTACGCACGCGTACAGTTCCAGTTCTAGTTTCGTATGAGCAGGCGGTGGCGCGGTGCGTTTCAAACGCATCGCGCCATAGCCTTTTCAAACACGCAAAAGGCGCATGATGACGAAAAGCATTGCTGCGGCCCCGCTGAAGGTCGGAATCGTTGGGCTGGGCGTGATCGGCAAGATCGTTGCTTCCGCTCTCGATGAAGGCATCCCCGGCCTGTCGCTCGCAGCCATATCGGTGCGCGACGCAGCGAAAGCTGCCGCGAGTCTCGGCACGCTCCGAACACCGGTTCCGCTGCTTTCAATCGGCGAACTGGTCGGCGCGGCAGACATTGTTTTCGATTGCGCCGTGGCGGCCGCGCATATCGACATCGCGCACCCCGCCATCGCTGCAGGCAAGACCTTCCTCACGATGAACTCGGGCGCCCTGCTGCATCATCCCGAGCTGTTCGATCTTGCCGAAAAAACCGGCGCACGTATCGTCGTACCCTCGGGCGGCATCGTCGGTTTCGATGGCATTCGCGCCCTCGCGCGCGCGGGTTTCGATGCGGTGACGCTGGTTTCGCGCAAACCTCCCGAAAGCCTGATCGGCGCGCCGCACATCGTGCGCGAAGGCTTCGATCTTTCCGGGCTCGACGCGCCAATGCTGGTGTTCGAAGGCAGCGCCGCCGAAGCCGCGCGCGCCTTCCCCGCCAACGCCAACGTTGCCGCAACGCTCAGCCTCGCGACGCTCGGCCCCGATAGAACGCGCGTCGAGATGTGGGCCGATCCCGCGGTCGACTGCATCTATCAGGAAATCCTCGTCAAATCGCCCGCGGCCGAGCTGCGCATCGAAGTGAAGAGCTACAAGATGCCCGGTAACCCGCGCACCGGCACGCTCACGCCGCTGTCCGCGATCGCGGCGCTGCGTTCGCTCGTCCCGGCGACGCGGATCGGGGGCTAGAAGCGCGTTGACTCATTTATGCATACTGTATACACAAGACGGGATAGCGGATTCAGGGAGAGACGATATGACCGAACTTCTCAGCAAGGAGGCCTTCAAGGCCGCGATCAAGGAGGCCATGCAGGGCCGCGCCGCCAAGGACGCGTCGTTCAGCCTCGCGTGGATGAATGGTGAGCTGACCCGCGAGCATTTCTGCCGCTGGGCAGAAAACCACTTCTACTATGTCGGCCCCTTCGCAGACTATCTCGCCTACATCTATGCGAACGCGCCCGAGCACGCGATGGATGCCAAGGATTTCCTCCTCCAGAACATGTACGAGGAAGAACTCGCGGACATCCGTCACACCGATCTGCTGATCCGCTTCGCCGAGGCCTGCGGCACCACCGCCGAGCGCGTGATGGACCCGACCAACGTGAACCCGGTTACGCGCGGCTTCCAGGGCTGGTGCTATGCAACCGCCATGCGCCGCAACTGGGTCGTCGCCAGCGCCGCGCTGATCGTCGGCCTCGAATCGCAGGTGCCGGATATCTACCGCCGCCAGTATCCGGTGCTGATCGAGAAGTACGGCTTCACGGAGGACGAAGCCGAATTCTTCGAACTCCACATCTCGTCGGACGAGGTGCACGGCGCACGCGGTTACGAGATCGTGCTCAAGTACGCCGACACGCCCGCGCTGCAGCAGGAGTGCCTCGAGGCTGTGCGCGATGCCGCCGACATGCGCTTCTCCTACACCAAGGCGCTTTACGACTATTACGTGCAGGGCAGCAGCAAAACAGCGCCGCAGGCCGTCGCGGCCTAAGCAGCGCGTCGTTGAAGGGGGCAAGGCCGGGCAGGTTTCCTCCCGGCCTCGAGGGGAACGTGCGGGATCATGGCTGAGTGGGTGGAGGCCGTCGAACTCGACGTGCTCCGGAAGAAGAAGAAGGTGCTTGCGAACGTCGGCGGCGAAGATGTCGTCGTCTATCTGTTCGAAGGCGAGCCCCGCGCCATGGCGGATATCTGCGTCCACAAGCAGAAGCGGCTCTTCAAGGGCCTGATCTTCCAGGGCAAGCTCATCTGCCCCGGCCACCAGTGGGCCTTCGACGTCAACACCGGCTGGGAAGAGCAGATGGGCCGCTGTCAGCCCGTCTACGACACGCGCGTCACGAACGGCATGGTCGAGATCTTCGCCGAGCCGCGCGTCATCGCGAGCTCCGTTGCCGTTGCAAACTGAATCCAAAACCGGAGACCAAGGCCCGATGCGGCAATTCGTTCTGATCGGCGGCGGCCACACGTCCGCCTCCGCCGCCCGCGCACTTCGCAAGCAGGGCTTCGACGGCAAGATCGTGATCGTCGGCGATGAAGTCCATGCGCCTTACCAGCGTCCGCCGCTGTCCAAGGACTATCTCTCCGGCAGCGCCGCCGACGACGAGATCTGGTCCGTGTCGCCGGATTGGTACGCCGAAAACAATGTCGAACTTAGACTCGGCGTTCCCGCCAGGCGCATCGACGTCGAAACGCTCGGCGTGGAGCTTGCCGACGGCAGCACGCTCGCCGCCGACGCCGTGCTGATCGCCACCGGAGTCTCGCCGCGCCGCCTGCCCGGCGTCACCTCGTCCGCCGTCCATTATCTGAAGACGCTCGATGACGCGCAGGCGATCAAGGCGAAGCTCCGCGAAGGCCTGCGCGTCGTCATTGTCGGCGCCGGTTTCATCGGCCTCGAAATCGCCGCCGCCGCACGCACCGCAGGCGCGGACGTCACCGTCCTCGAAGCCGCAGCAACGCCGCTCGAACACATCCTCGGCAAGGACATCGGCGACATCGTCGCGCGCATCCACAAGGATCAGGGTGTCGATATCCGCTGCGGCGTGATGGTGGACGCTATCGAAGACACCGCAACCGGCTTCGTCGTGCGCACGAAGGACGGCACGACACTCGAAGGCGACATAGTCGTCGTCGGCATCGGCGTCACCCCCAACGACCAGATCGCCCGAGCCTCCGAAATCACCGTCGGCAACGGCATCCGCGTCGATGAATTCTGCCGCACGTCGGCGGTCGGCGTCTATGCGGCGGGCGACATCGCCAATCACGCGCACCCGGTCGCGGGCCGCGTCCGTGTCGAGCATTTCGACAACGCCACGCGCCAGGCACAGGCCGCCGCCGCCAACATGCTCGGCATCCGCACGGAATACACCGACGTGCACTGGTTCTGGTCCGATCAATACGATCACAACCTCCAGTTCGCAGGGCACGCCGCGAAGTGGGACGAGATCGTCTTCCGCGGCGATGTCGAAGGCCGCGACTTCAGCGCCTTCTATTTGAAGGACGGCCACGTGGTCGCCGTCTTCGGGCTCGACCGCGGCGGCGACGTGATGCACGCAAAGACGCTGATCGCCGACAAGCGCGGTATAGACCCCGCCCTCCTCGCCGACGACGACACCGAGATGACCGAGATCATTTTCGGCAAGGAAGAGCCGGACGAAGATGACACCTCCCCCGCCGAAGCCTCACCGGACGATTTCCAGCGCGTCGCCCGTAGCGGGCAGGTGACCGAAGGCATGGTGCGCCGCTTTTCGGTGGAAGGCACCGAGATCGCCGTCGCGCGCGCCAGCGGCAAGGTGTACGCTCTGCACAATCTCTGCACCCACCTCGCCTGCCACCTCGCGTCCGGCAAGGTGGAGGGCAAGGGGCTCACCTGCCTGTGCCACGGATCGATCTTCGAGCTGGAGACGGGCGTGCCGATCAATCCGCCGGCGACCCGGCCGGTCCGCACCTATCCCACGCTGGAGAAGGACGGGCAGATTTACGTCAAGGTTTCGTAGGTTACCGAACAAAAAAATAGCGAGCATACAAACCAACCCGAGAGAGGGCCGGACCTGCGGAGGGCCGGAAAAAGGGGGCGGTGGTGTTGAGTATGGGCATGACGCCTGCGCACTGGACATTCGTTCTGGTGGTCGTTGCAATCATTCTGGCCATGGCGTTTCGCCGCGGCGTGATCATCCTGTCGATCCTCGGCATCGTGGCGCTGGGCTTCCAGTCCGTGAACGCCGGAACCGGTGCGGTGGATCGCACGATCTTTGCCGTGCAGAGCGTGTTCAAGGCGATGCTGATGTCGGGCACGCAGCTCTTCGACATCGTGCTGCTGATCGCGCTGATGCTCGCCATGCTGCGTTCGCTGCAGGCGCAGGGTGTCGACGAGATGATGGTCGCGCCGCTGCGCAAGTTCATGGTCGGGCCGTGGTCGGCGTTCTTCGTGATCGGCGCGGCCATGTACATCGCGTCGGTGTTCTTCTGGCCCTCGCCCGCCGTGGCGCTGATCGGCACGGTGCTGATCCCCGTCGCTGCCCGTGTCGGCCTCCCCGCGATGGGCGCCGCGGTCGCCATGAACATCGCCGGGCACGGCATGGCGCTTTCCGCCGATCCCGTGATCCAGGCCGCGACCCGCATCAGCGCCAGCGCCGCGAATCTGCCGTCGAGCGCGGTGATGCCCTACACGTCGCTGTTCTCCACGATCCTCGGCGTCGTCGCGTTCGCGGTGGCCGCGCTGCTCCTGCACCGGGATATGCGCAAAGGCCGCCTCGAGGAGGGCCCGGCGATCTCGATCTCGGTCAGCGTCGTCGTCACCGCAGGCGCCCCGCCCGTGCCCGGCCGGTTCAGCCGCCTGCTCGCTTTCTGCGTGCCGCTCGTGCTGCTCGGCGTCGGCGCGCTGATGATCTACCGGGCCGTGTTCACGCCCGACAAGGCGATCTACGGCAGCGATGCGACCGCGCTTCTCGGCGGCACCGCCGTCGGCCTTCTCATCCTTGCGAGCCTCGCGCATGAAGGCCACCGTGCTCTCGAAGGCATCGTCATCCACCTGACGGAGGGCTTCCTCTTCGCCATCCGCATCTTCGCGCCCGTTATCCCCATCGTCGCCTTCTTCCTGCTCGGCGATCCAAAGCACGCGATCACCGTGCTTGGCGACGGCACGCCCGGTTATCTGATGGATGTCGGTCGCATCGTCGGCGAAAGCATAGAGGGCAACACCACCCTGCTCGCCTTCGGCATCCTCCTCATCGGGATGCTGTCCGGCGTGGAAGGATCGGGCTTTTCGGGCCTGCCGCTCACCGGCGCGCTCAGCGCCGCGCTCGCGGGCGTATCGCCCGAAAACGTCGCGATCCTCGCGGGTGCCGGGCAGATCGCGAGCGTCTGGGTCGGCGGCGGCACCATCATCCCGTGGTCGGGTGTCTGCGCCGTCGCGGGCATCGCCGGCGTCTCGCCGGAGGAGCTTGCCCGCCGCAATCTCATCCCCGTGTTCCTCGGCCTGCTCACCGTCGGCATCGTCGCCGCGCTGATGCTGGAATAGGATAGCGGAAATGGCAAAAGGCGACGATGGATCGAGCGCAGCCAGTACCGTCCGCTGGCGTGAAACAGGCGCCGAAGCGATCATGGCGGAGCAGTGCCAGGCGCGCGGCGAATGGGGCATCGTCGCAGCCGCCGCGCCGACCGCCGCCCTCATCGGTGCCGAAACATTGCGCGCGGGCGGCAACGCCTATGATGCCGTGGTCGCTGCCGCGCTCGCCGAAACCGTGCTGCTGCCTCCGAAATGCGGGCTCGGCGGAGACCTGATCGCGCTCGCATGGGCGCCGGAGCAGAGCGCGCCCGAAGCGCTCCTCGCCATCGGCGGCGCACCCGCCGGGCTCGCCGATGTCGCGGCGCGCGGCGCAATGGAAGAAACCGGCCCCACATCGATCGGCGTGCCCGCCGCGCCCATGGGCTATCTCGCGCTCGCGGCGCGCGGGCGCCTGCCGCTGGGCGACCTCGCCGCCCCCGCGATCGATCTCGCGCGGCGCGGCTTTGCCTGGTCACGCATCTGCTCGGTGCTGTCGGAAGAGGCCCGCGCGCTCGTCGCGTCCATGAACCCGGCGGGCACCGTCTATTATCCGGGCGGCAAGGTGATCCCACCGGGAACGACGATGCGCCTGCCCGGCATGGCGCGTATGATCGGCGAACTCGTCGAACGGCGCGAAGGCTTCTTCGGCGGTCCGGTTGGAAACGCCGTCGTCGCACGCATTGCCGAGGCAGGCGGCATCGTGACCGCCGCCGACCTGATGAGCGCGAGCGCGGATTGGGCAGACGCCGCGCAGGCAAAGCTTTGCGGACACGACCTGTTCGTTACCCCGCTCCCCACGCACGGCGCGTCGCTCGCCGATGCCGTGGCCGGGCTCGATGCGGAGACGGCCGCATCGCAGCCCGAAGTCTACCGCCACGCCGTCGCGGCGATCGCGAAGCGGCGGCGCGAACTCTCCGGCCTGTCGGGCACGTCGATGGTCTCCGCCGTGGACGCGGACGGCACGATGGTCACCGTGATCCATTCGAATTCCTACCCGCGCTTCGGCAGCGGCATCATCGTCGGCGATTTCGATCTGATCCTCGCCAACCGCGCCGGGCGCGGTTTCAACAGCACGCCGGGTCACCCGAATTTCCCGGAAGCCGGACGCCGCCCGGCGACAACGCTGCACGCGTGGGCGGTCGGGAAGGCAGACGGCACCCGCTTCCTCGGCGCCACCCCCGGCGGCGCCAACCAGATGCCGTGGAACGCGCAGACGCTCGCACGCATCGGTGCAGGCGAAACCCATGTCGGCCGCCTGATTGCCGCGCCGCGCTGGGAATGGAAACCGGGCGATGACTCCGTGATCGTCGAGGAGGGTTTCGACGCGCAAACCCTCACGAATTTCGCCGCCGCCGCGCCCGCCGTTCAGACCGTGGATCGCTGGGCGACACGATCGGCCATGCAGATCCTCCGCCGCTCGCCGGATGAGGGTACAGCCGCGGCAGCAGACCCACGCACCGTCGGTGCCTGCGTCGCGCTTTAGGGCTTTTTCGATTCAACCTGAAACGGAACAGCGCTAACCGAGGCAAAGCCCCCCATCGACGTGGATACACTGCCCTGTGATCTGCCGGGCGTCCGCGCCGAGCAGGAACGCCACGAGCGCAGCCACGTCGTCCGGTTCCGCGATGCGCCGCGTCGGCGTTCTGGCCGCCATCGCCTCCATCGCTTCGGCGGACATGGCGCGATGCCCGGTCGCATCCTTGCGCGTGTAGCCGGGAACGACACAGTTCACCGTAACGCCCTCCGGCCCGAGTTCGACGGCGAGCGCTTTCGCCATCGCTTCGATCCCCGCCTTGGCAGCGGCCGTCACCGGGAACAATTCGCCTTCCGCGAAGCGATGCGCCACGAACGAACTGATCGCCACGATGCGCCCCGCGCCTCCGCGCGCGAGCGGTTCGGCGGCGGCGGTCGCCAGCGCGAAGAAGGCTTCGGTCATACCGCGCAGCGACCGGCTCAGCGTTTCGGGCGCCGCCTGCCGAAGCGGCGTCCGATCCGCGAAACCTGCATTGGCGACGAGCGCGTCCAGCCTGCCGAAACGGGCAAGCGCGACATCCACCACAGTCTGCGCCGCACCCGGCGTGTCGAAATCCGCGAACACGGTTTCAACGGGCGTGCCCCCGCTCCGCAGTGTCTCCGCCAGGTCATTCAACGCACGGATTTTCGCTTCCGTGCGCCCGCTTGCGTGCAGCAGCAGGCGCGTTCCCGTTCCCGCGATCCGGCGCGCGGTCGCTGCGCCGATGCCGCTCGCCGCGCCGGTGATCAGCGTAACGCAGGCGTCCGTCACAGGATGCTCACCATCGCCCGGGCGATCAGCACCAGTGCCGAAGCGCCGGAAAGCACGAGAACGAAACGCCGGACGGCATCGTTCGAAACGTGCCGGACAACGAGGTTCGAAAGCGCGAAACCCACCAGCATCACCGGCACATATGCCGCCGTCGCCGTCAGCTGCTTCATGCCGAACTTGCCGATCACGATCAGCACGAGCAGCGAGAACATCGAACTCAGCAGGAAGAAGGCCGAAAGCGTCGCCCGGATCACCGGCCCGCCCGATTTCTGATAGACGAGCGCGATCGTCGGTGAACCGGCGGACGTCAGCGTGCCCATGATCCCGGAGGTGAACCCTGCGAACACGAGATTGCGCGGCGTGCGCTCGATACGCCCGCCGAACACGCTCAGCAGCACGGCGCCGAGGATGAGGACGCCGAACACCAGCTCATAGGCGGAGAGCGGCAACAGGCTGTAGATCGCGCCCGCGACCACCGAGCCGACGACGCGGCCGGAAAAGGAAATCGCAAGGCCGGGCCGGTCGATCGAGCCGAACTCGCGCCAGATCATCACCGACGAGAGAATGACGGTAAGGACCAGAACCGGCCCCGGCCCGAGGTTCGGATCGATGATGATGAGCGCAGGCGCGGAAACGAGGCCAAGCCCCATCCCGCTCGATCCCTGCACGACAGCGCCCACGAGCACGGCGAACGCCGCAAGCGTGAGGAGCGTCCAGTCGACAGGCGGAAGGCTGGCGGCAATGCCGCTCAGCATGGCGAACGCAGCCGGGTGTTACGCGCCGAGATAGACCGCCTTGGTGAGCGTGTAGAAGTCCATGACGCCATGCCCGGCCTGTTCCTTGTACGTCTGGTTGCTCGAATGCTTGATGCCGCCGAAGGGCGCCGTGCCGGCGACGCCGCCCGTGGCGCTGTTCACCTTGATGATGCCCGCCTCGATATCCTTCGCGTACGAGAGGATCGAGGAGAGATCGCGCGTAACGATCGATGCGGCAAGGCCGTATTCCACGTCGTTCGCAAGCGCGACCGCTTCGGCGTAGTTCGCCGCCCGGTGGAAGGCGAGCACGGGGCCGAAGATTTCCTCGCGCGCCAGCCGCGAAGACGGCGGCACGTCCACGAACACCGTCGGCGGAATGAAGAACCCGCCCTTCGTCTCATCGAGATCAGGAAGATCGTCCGGCCCGGCGAGCATTTTCAGCCCTTCCGCCTTGCCGACCGCGATCATATCGCGCACCTTGTCGTACTGCGCGCGCGTGGCCACCGGCCCCATCGTCGTCGCGGCATCGAGCCCGCTGCCGAGCACGAACCCCTTCGCCGCCGCGACCACCTTCTCGACGATCGCATCATAGATGTCGCCCACGATGATCGCGCGACTGGTTGCAGTGCACGCCTGCCCCGTCAGCGAGAAGGCGCCCTGCACGATGATCTTCGCGGCCTTGTCCGCGTCCGCGTCGGCAAGCACGATGCACGGATTCTTGCCGCCCATTTCGAGCTGCAGGCGTTTGTCCGGGCCGGCGGCACGGTGGATGGCGCAGCCGGTCGCATAGGAGCCGGTGAAGGTGACGGCCCGCACGGAAGGCGCTTCGACAAGCGCGTTTCCAAGTTCGGGGCCGTGGCCTTGTACCAGTGCTATGGTTCCGGCTGGCACACCGGCTTCAAGCAGGATCTCGACCATACGCTGACCCGAGAGGGGCGAGATTTCCGAAGGCTTGAACAGCACGCCATTGCCGGTCGCGAGCGCCGGCCCGATCTTGCGTGACGGGAGCGACACCGGGAAGTTCCACGGCGTGATGACGAGCACGATGCCCACCGGCTCCCGCACAGAATATACCATGCTGTCCGCGACCGGGAACGTCTCCCCGCGCGTGCGCAGCGCCTCGCCCGCGTAGAGGCGGAAGTTCGCCGCCACGCGCTTCCATTCGGTCGCGGCGGACGCGAGCGTCTTGCCCTCCTCGCGGGTCAGTTCCCGCGCCAGATCGTCGACACGCGTCAGGATGATGTCGGCGGCGCGGTTCAGAACCTCGACGCGCACTTCCGGGTTCGTCGCGGCCCACGCGCGCCAGCCCTTCTGCAGCCCGGCGACCGCTGCGGCGGCATCGGCGGGCGACGATTTCGGAAACAGCCCGACGAGATCGCTGCCGTCCGCCGGGTTGCGCCGCTCGAACGTCGCGCCGTCAGCGGCGGCAACCCATGCGCCGCCGATGAAATTCAGAAAAGCACTCATGCCTTCTTCGCCTGCTCCGGAATGGTCACGACGCCGCCGCCTGTTTGGCGCATGTGCTCCGCGAACGCCTCGATCGCCGTTTCGCACACCGCGATGTCCTGCTCGCCATTGCCGCCCGAAACGCCGATGCCGCCGACGACCTTGCCGTCCACGTAGATTGGGTAGCCGCCCACGAACACGGTGATGCGGCCGCCGTGCTGCGTGAAGATGCCCCACGCCTCCTCGCCCGGGTAGGTGTTCGTGAACGTATGCGTCACGCGGCGGTGCGCGGCGGCGGTGAACGCCTTGTTCTCGGCGATCTGCACGCTCGTCACCTTGCCCTTGTCTAGCCGGCGCAGCGCGATCGGATAGCCCGCGTCATCCGCGATGCAGATGACGTGAATCCCCCCCAGTTCCTCGGATTTCTTCTGCGCAGCATCGAGCAGCAGCTCGGCTTCGGCCAGGCTCAGCACGTTCTTGGTGATCACGATTTTCCCCTGAATCGGACAACGGACAGTGAAAGCATACTGTATACACGAACCGCGGGTGTCAAGCACCCGCACCGTATCAGTCGACCGTATCAGCGATCAGGCGTCCGCAGCTTCCCGCGCGGCAATGTCAACAAGAAGCGCATCACCAATGCCCTTCACATGCGCCGTCGCCAACGTCGCCGCCTTCTGCTCGTCGCCCGCGATCACGGCCTTCAGCACGTTCGCGTGCTCCATCCACGATTCGAGCGCACGCTCGTAAGATTTGGCGGAAAACAGCCAGTACGTCCGATCGCGCAGCGTCCGCACGAACTCCGCGAGGTAACGATTGCGCCCCGCATCCGCGAGCTCCAGGTGGAAGCGATTGTTGAGCACACGCAACTCATCAAGGTTCTGCGTTTCATGCGCCGCATTGCCCGCATCAAGCAGCGCGCTCAGCTTCGCCTTCAGCGCCGCATCGCAGTGCCTTGCCGCGTTGCGCGCACCGAGCCCTTCCAGCTCGGCCCGCAGCTCGATCGTTTCCGCAACCTCCTCGTAGCTCATCATCTGCACCCGCGCGCCCTTGCGGCGGTTGATCTCGATGAGCCCCTCGTGGGAGAGGATGTGCAGCGCTTCACGGATCGGATTGCGCGAGACGCCGAACATTTCGGCGAGCTGCGGCTCCGGAAGACGGTCACCCGGCTTGAACTGGCCGGAAAGGATCGCCTCGCGAAGCGCATCGGCCACCACGTCGTTGAGAGAACGATGGCGGCTCCCGATTCCTTTCCACTCGCCCTTCATTGCAGCGGTCGGCGCTTCCACGACTGTTCCTTCCCAGGCACTTGAATGCAATTGACTGTATGGAGTCTGCACTAGACCCATAGCCGCGCAAGAGTAAAGCACGTGCCTGCCACGCGCCCACCTGCGTTCAATAGCGTTCTGTTTTACCGCAAGTCCGGAAGGGCTGCCTCGGCCCGGTAAGCCCCCTGTATAAACAGCTGTTTCTTCTACGTTTCCTTTACACGCTCAAGCGATCTCGACGTGCACACGCACACGTTCGCGAAGCACGGTTTTCAGCACTTTTCCGGTTGCCGAATGCGGCAACTCTTCGGGCGTTCGTCCCATTTAGGATGCGGGATGCCCACAACAGCGGCCTCCGCCACGCCTTCGCAGCCCAACGCAGCATGTTCGAGTTGAACGGAGCTGATCCACTCGCCCCCGGATTTGATCACGTCCTTGGCGCGGTCCGTGATCTGCATGTAGCCGAGCGGGTCGATCGTCGCGATGTCGCCGGTATCGAAAAAACCATCGCCATCGAGCGCGGCCACCTCATGTCCGTTGTAGCGCTCGACGATGCATGGCCCCCTCACCATCAAGCGGCCAGAGCTGGCGCCGTCACGAGGCAAGGCCTCCCCCTCCTCGACAATCAGGTCTCACGGCGCGAACCCTCGCCGGCTTGCAAAACTTTCGCCCGCAGCGGCTCTCCCTTGCTCCGTTCGCCGCAGCAGAAGCTGCGGCGAAGCGCGGGAACACGCCGTGCTCTCCGCGCGTTTGATTGACCAACCGCACCATGAACATGATTCGGCATTCGCAAGACCCGTTTGCGGCGAGGAGATACAGCTATGACGGAATACACCGATGCGATCGCCCTTCTGAAGGCGGACCATCGCAAGGTCGAAGCATTGTTCGAAGCCTTCGAAAAAGCGCGCGACAGCAAACGCAAGCGCGAGATCGTTCAGGAAATCTGTACCGAGCTCAAAGTGCACACGATGATCGAGGAAGAGATTTTCTATCCCGCGCTGCGTGGCAAGATAGAGGATGACATGCTCGATGAAGGCTACGTTGAGCATGATGGCGCGAAGGTGCTCGTGAACGAACTTCAGAACGCGTTCCCGGATGAGCAGTTTTACGATGCGAAGGTCACCGTGCTCTCCGAGGAGATCAAACACCACGTTGCCGAGGAAGAGCGTCCTTCGGAAGGGATGTTTGCGCAGGCACGCAAAACCGACGTCGACCTCGTCGCACTGCGCGATGAGATGCTCGCGCGCAAACAAGCGCTGATGGCCAAGGCCGCCGACAAACCGCTCCCCAAGGCCAAGCCCAATACGCTGAAGCTGGTCGCAGCATGAGGGACGAGCGCGGTGCGGCGGAGGCCCTGTTTCCGCCCACACTTCGCCACATCGCGCTCATCGGCAACAGCGAACCGCGGCGGTGCGGCATCGCCACGTTCACCACCGATTGCCGAAATGCGCTGAAAGCCGTGCTCCCGGAGCTTCGGGTCGATCTTTACGCCATGACAGATAAGGCCGGCGAGAGCTATGCCGACGATGTCCGCCTTCTGGATGATCAGGATCTGTCCGCCTATTCCGAGACCGCACGGGTCATAGAGGAAAGCGGTGCTCAGGCGATCTGGCTGCAGCACGAATTCGGCATTTTCGGCGGGAGCTGCGGGGATTTCATTCTGCACCTGCTCGCACGCACCAATCTGCCGCTCCTCACTACGCTGCATACCGTGCTCGAACATCCCGATGCGGACCAACGCCGCGTAATGAACGCGGTGCTCGCCCGCAGCAGCCGCATCATGGTGATGGCGGAACGTGGGCGCAGCATCCTCTCCGAATGCTATGGCATGGCATCCGGGCGGATCAGCGTTATCCCGCACGGCGTTCCCGACCGCGCCTGTGTCGACCCAGACACTGTGAAACCCCTCTTCGGCTGGGAAACGCGCAAGGTCATCCTGACCTTCGGGCTGCTTGCCCCGGACAAGGGCATCGATACCATGATCCGCGCGATGCCGTCGGTCACGGCGCAACATCCGGATGCGCTTTATGTCGTTCTTGGCGCCACGCACCCCAACTTGCTGCGGACCGAAGGTGAGACGTACCGGCAACGGCTGACAGCGCTCGGCCACGAGCTTGGCGTGGATCAGCACATTGCCTTCATCGACCGGTTCGTACCACGCGACGAACTTCTCGATTACCTGCAAGCTGCGGATATCTATGTTACGCCCTATGTAAATCCCGCGCAGATTACCTCGGGCACGCTCAGCTATGCAGTGGGTCTCGGTAAGCCGGTCGTATCAACGCCCTACCTTCATGCAACCGAGATCCTCGATGCCGATCACGGCATCCTCGTTCCGTTCCGCAGCAGCGACGCTATGGCAAAAGCCATATCCGGGTTGTTTTCGAACACGCGCACCCGCCTCGCCTACAGCGCGCGCGCCTATGCGCGAGGCCGTTCGATGCTCTGGTCGGAACTGGCCCGCAGCGCACATGCGCTCCTCGTCGCAGCAGAGGCGGAAAGGCCCGCCCGACTCTCGCCCCGGCCCGCCCAAACCATCCTGCCGCCGGATGCGAGCGCCGTGTTGCGCATGAGCGATGCCACCGGGCTTCTCCAGCACGGCGCCTTCGCCGTAGCGGATCGCAACCACGGCTATTGCACGGACGACAACGCCCGCGCGCTCATCCTGATGCACCGCCTGCCTTCGCTTGACGACGCTGTGCGCGATCGCTGGACTGCGGTCTACGCGGCTTTCCTTCAGCACGCGTGGAACCCTGAACGCCGCCGGTTTCGGAATTTCATGACCTATGACCGCAGGTGGTGCGAAGAGGAAGGTTCCGAAGACTCTTGCGGCCGCGCACTGTGGGCGCTCGGCGTTACGGCGCGCGAGGCGCCTATGAGTAAACACCGGGAATGGGGCCTGCGCCTTTTCGAAACAGCAGCCCGCGACATCACACTCGATGCACCGCGCGCCATGGCCTTCACGATGCTGGGCGCGGCGGCCGTGCTCGATGCGGTGCCGCATCATGTCATGGCCCGCGAACTTATCGAACGATCCGGCGATCAGCTGCTGGCAATCCTCGCTACCGCGCGCCGTCCCGATTGGGCATGGTTCGAGGCGATGCTGGCTTACGACAATGCACGGCTTCCAGAGGCGCTTCTGGCGGCCGGACAACGGCTGCAGAATCCCACGTTCATCGAAACAGGCCTTGCGACGCTGCGCTGGATCATGGAGCGACAGACCGCGCCGGGGGGCCATTTCCGCGCAGTCGGCACGGAGAGTTTCGGACGCCTCTACAAGCACCCCCTGCCGTTCGATCAGCAACCGCTCGAGGCGCATGCCACGCTTGAAGCGTGCCTCGCAGCTTTCGAGGTGGCACCCGACATGCACTGGGTCGAGATGGGGCGAAGCTGCTACCAGTGGTTCCTCGGCCATAACGATCACGGCACCCCGCTCGCCACGCGCGGTGACGGCGGGTGTTTCGACGGGCTGACCCCGGTCGGCGTCAACCTCAATCAGGGCGCGGAGTCGCTGCTTGCGCTGCAATTGTCCTCCTGCGCCATGATCAGGCTTTCGAAACTGGCCGAATCGGTGGCACAACAGCGCCCGGCGGAGAAGCTCTCCGCCTAAGCCGGAGAGACGGGGCCGATCCTTGCAAGCAATCCAGACGTTGCCGCTCCGCCTGACCGCAGACCCCTCGCGGGTCGTGGTGCGCCCGTTCCATCTCGGCTGGCAGGCGACCAGCGCTGCGCCGAGCCGAAGCCGTCGCATCGTCGATGCGGTGCTTGCCCTCGACGAGCAGACGGTCGCGGACGAACTTGCGCTCGTGATGCGCGATTTCGAGGCGCGGCACTGGCAGACGGAGAAGGTATTCGTTACCCGCTGCGACGAGGTAGCTGCGATGCTGGCGCTGGATACATGCCTGCTCAGCGCGGCGCGGCGGCAGCTGATCGGCGCCTATTTCTGCCACGAATACAGCTATGCCGCCGCCGCGCTCATGAACCCGAGCGTCGTGCCGCATGTCGATCAAAGCGGCCTTGAAAAGGATAGCGTGCGCATCGTGCTGTCGCTGCGCGCCGTAGGCGAAGGACATATTTCCTCCGTCGCCTTTCGTGAGGGCATTCTGGGATCGAAAGGCAAGCTTCAACTCGCGCCGCAACCGCCGTTTGCGACAGCCGCGGACGCGCAGAGCCCCGAAGACAGGCTGCAGGAAGGCCCCGTCTGCGTATACCGCCATGCCGACAGCACACTTTCGGGCACGGTGCTGTTTCCGATCACACCGGCGCAGACCAACGGCCTTGAAGACCTTCGCCTGCTGCGCTTCGAACATGAAGACGGCAGCTATGAATGGCTCGGCACCTACACCGCCTATAACGGCCGCGAAATCCGCTCCGAACTGCTCTCGACACGGGATTTCCGCAGCTTCCACCTGACCCCACTCACCGGCCGCGCCGCCCGTAACAAGGGTATGGGTCTTTTTCCGCGCAAGATCGATGGTCGCTACATGATGATCGGACGGCAGGACGGCGAAAACCTTTACCTGATCGCATCCGACAGCCTCACCCATTGGGACGAAGGCACGTTGCTGCTCGCCCCCCGCTATTCCTGGGAACTCCTTCAGATTGGCAATTGCGGCGCCCCGATCGAACTCGACGAGGGCTGGCTCGTACTCACCCATGGCGTCGGCGCCATGCGCAAATACTCGATCGGCGCCGTGCTGCTCGACAAGGAAGACCCCTCCCGCGTACTCGGCCGCACCGCCACACCCCTTCTCGCCGCATCCGAAGCGGACCGGGAGGGTTATGTGCCGAACGTCGTCTACACCTGCGGCGCGCTACGCCACCGGGATTGCATCTTCATGCCCTACGGCATCGCCGACAGCACCGTGGCGTTCGCCTTCATGCGCATCCCCGATCTGCTCGCGTCGCTTTCCTAGCGTGCGTGGGTCATGTGACCCGCCGCGCATCCTGAAACGCATCGACTGCTCAGATCGCATCCTGCCACAGCGTCGGCGTGAAGCCTTCCTCCCGCAGCCGTTCCACGATGACGGCGCGGTGGGCGTGGTCCTGCACCTCGACGACCACATCGATCACCGCGCCTTTGGGGCTGGATGACAGCGCCAACCGGTCGTGCATGATCTCGATGATGTTCGCGCCAAGCTGGCCGAGCAGCGTCGCAAGACGGGCGAGCGTTCCGGGCTGGTCGTTCACCGCGATGCTGAAGCGCATCAGCTGCCCGCCGCGCACCAGGGCGCGCATCGCGACCGAGGCGAGAACCCTGAGATCGATGTTGCCGCCGCTGAGCGGCACAGCCACATTGAGGCCGCGAAACCGCTCCCGGTTGCTGATTACCCCGGCGAGCGCCGCCGCGCCCGCGCCTTCGGCCACGGTTTTCTCGATGGCGAGAAGGTCGGCGATGGCGCGTTCGATCGCAGCCTCCTCGACAACGAGCATCTCGTCGACAAAATGCGAGATGATCTCCCGCGTATAAGGGTGCGCCTCCTTTACGGCGATGCCCTCGGCGATCGTGAGCCGATCCGCAGCGGGCGGCTGCGTTCCCGCCATCGCGCAGGCCATCGACGGATACACCTCCGATTGCACGCCGATGATGCGGATCGAAGGCTTGATCGCTTTCGCCGCGACAGCGATGCCCGAGATGAGCCCGCCGCCGCCCACAGGCACGACGATGACATCGAGCGACGGCACTGCGCCCAGCATTTCGAGCGCAAGCGTCCCCTGCCCCGCGATCACCGCCGGATCAGCATAAGGATGAACGAACGTCATCCCGTCGCGTGCAGCAAGCTCCTTCGCCAGGGTGAGCGCGGCATTCAGATTGCTGCCGTGCACGATGACGTTCGCGCCGTGATCGCGCGTGCGCGAGATCTTGGTGAGCGGCGTACCTGCCGGCATCACGATCGTCGCCGCGATGCCGAGCCGGTGCGCATGATACGCCACTCCCTGCGCGTGGTTGCCGGCGGACATCGCACAGACGCCCGCCGCGCGCTCCGCCGCCGACAGAGACAACAGCTTGTTCAGTGCGCCGCGCTCCTTGAACGAGGCGGTGAACTGGAGGTTCTCGAACTTGAGATAGAGCTTGCACCCCGCGCTTGCCGACAGGGTCTCGCTGAGCATGAACGGCGTGTCCGCAACCGCGCCGGCAATTGCGCGCGCGGCCTGTTGGACATCGGCGAGTGTGGGCAAACGCCCGGGTTCGAAGGACGAAGCCATCGGATCAATAGGGAACCGGCACGGTGCCGGTCTTTCGGTCCCAGCGGTCGTGCTGTTTTTGTACAGCCTCGCGCTCGTGCGCCGGAAGCGCCGCGATCCAGCCGCGCAGACGGCGGTCGAATGCTGCGGGCTCTGGATTGGCGAGGCTACGTCCGGCGCGGCGTACAGCGGCCTGCCGCTCAGGCGTCAGTTTGAAATAGGCGTCCGCATCCTCGATCGCCTTTGCGTC
This sequence comes from Sphingosinicella sp., assembly GCF_041916975.1. NCBI lineage: Bacteria > Pseudomonadati > Pseudomonadota > Alphaproteobacteria > Sphingomonadales > Sphingosinicellaceae > Sphingosinicella > Sphingosinicella sp. The sequence continues at coordinate 3,764,410 of NZ_JAYRYK010000001.1, read as the reverse complement.
GGCGCCTAGATCATACGCCTTCAGGTAGCTCGCCTTGTCCGTGTCCGTCGCCGCGAAAACAGTGTCGTAGAAACGTGTGAATGCGGGCGTCGCGACAGAGATATGCTCCTCGCCCGGAAACGCCACATAGGTGAAATCGAGCCGGTCATATTTCGCCGCCGCGATGCGCTTCGCCATGGCATCCGCATCGCCGACCATGTGCGGAAGCTCGCTGGCACCGATACCCATGAAGAGGTTGGCCCGCCCCTTGTGCTTCGCAAGCGCGGCCGGAAACGCCTTCTCCTCGTCCGTCACATACGCCTTGTTCCACCAGATCGACGGGCTCATCGCACCGAAATACTGGAAGCTCTCCGGGCGCGTGAACGCGGCGTGGAGCGTGAACAGACCGCCGAGCGAATGGCCGTAGAGCGCCTGCCGGCTGGTATCGATCTTGAATTCGGCCTCGATCATCGGCTTCACGCGCGTCTTGAGAAACGCAAGGAAATCCTCGGACCCTCCCGTGCGCGACCACGGCCTGCCGCCGGGCGCGGGCGGCGGTTCGCGGAGCGCGACGGGTGGCGTGAAATCCCACGTCCGCCGCTCGGTGTGAAACGGCCGCTCGCCGGGATAGCCGATGCCGACGACAACGGCAGGCAGCCGCCCGTTGTGATCGGGGCGACGGCCCACCATGCGCGCAAGCTGCGCGAACGGCAGGAACCAACCGTTGCCGTCCAGCACATAGACAACGGGCCAGCCGTTCGGCGGTGCCTGCTCGGTGGGGGTGGAAATGAAGATGCGGTAATCGAGGCCCTCAGCGGACTGGAGCCAACGAACCTCCGTCCCTTCGAGCGCAACCGGTACGGCCTGCTTGATTTCGGCCTGCACTGCCGCGTTCACGGGAAGCCCGACAGCCAAAAGCAGAAAGGCGATTGAACGTGATTTCATGGCAATATCCTTGCTAGCGCCGCGGCGCATAGACCTGCCGTACGTCGCGCATGAACGCTGCGCGGCTGTCGGCTCGCGAATAGAACATGTGGCCGCCGGGATAGACCGTGAAGCGCGCACGGCCCACGTCGCCCATCGGCGGGATCTGCCCGAACGCCAGCTTGCTTGCGAAATAGGGTGTGCGGAGATCGGTATAGCCGTGCGAGATGAGCAGCTTCATGTTGCCATCCATCGCCATTGCCTTGCGCAGATCGCTGACCGATTCCTGAAGGCCCTCGCCGTTTTCCCAGCCGCGGTTGAGCGGAATGTTGAGCGTCATGTAGAGATCTTGCGGCTTCCAGCCGATGTCCTGTGTTACGTAGTGGACGATCGCGGAGGTCAGCGGCGCGATGCTGCCCTGCAGGATCGCATCGTCACCCTGCCGCTCGGCGGAAATCGGATAGGGGTCGAAGTTCGTCACCACCGGATCGTAGGCGCTGACGAACACACCTTTCTCCTTCTCGAGCTCGCGCGTGTAAAAGAGATTGTTGACGCGTGCCCCAAGCCGGCGGACCGTTTCTGCAGGCAGTCCGATCATCTCGGCGACCTTGTCTGCCGCACGGGTGACGGCGGCGGGATCTTCGCGGCCGAGCATCAAATCGCGGATATACTCGCCGCGCGCATAGGCTTCAACCTCGCGCATCGCGTCTTCGGAGAGTTTGCCCTGCCGTTCGAGATGCGTCGCCGCCATCGAAGGCAGGCGCGATACCCAGGGCAACGGCGAGATATCGGGTTCCACCGACATCACGGAGTTGAGCAGCGGCGACAGCAGGATGATTCCTGAAACCGCGACGCCTTCCACCTTCACAAGTCGATAGGCCATTTTAGGCACGCGAATACCCGCGTAGCTCTCGCCAACGAGATACTTGGGCGAAGCCATCCGGCCGTTCTTGGCGAGCCAGCGCGCCACAAAACCGGAGAGATAATCCGCGTCCCGCTGCGTCCCGAAGAAGTGCTTGCGCGCAGCATCCGGCGTCACGTGCGCCTTGCTGAAACCCGTGCCGACCGGATCGACGAACACGAGATCGGTGAAGGCGAGCCAAGTGTCGGGATTATCGAGAAGCGGCGTCGCATCGGAGGGCGTCGAGCCGGCCACGGCGAAGTCGACGCGCTTCGGACCGAGGAGCCCGATGTGGAGAAACACCGAAGACGCACCGGGCCCGCCATTGAACGCGAAGGTCACAGGGCGGCGCGCCCTGTCCTGCCCCGCGGCCACATAGGCCGTGTAACTCACCTCTCCGAGAAGCTCACCGCCCGGCCCTTCAACTGGAAGCGCACCCGCAGTGACCTGGTAAGTGAGCGCCTTGCCGTCGCTGAGACGAACAGACGCCTGACGCGTCACGGCATCCGGAAGCTTCGCGGGCTCAGCCTCAGCCGCCTCAACCGGCACGAGCCACATGAGGCATGCGGCAACCAGACAGACAACCGAGTGTACGATTCGCGGCACCCCAGCAGTCACACCTGCTCCACTCCGCAGTTCGTCACGACACCGCTTCCACAGCCAAAACATGAGCTTGCGCAACGCCCCCTCCCGCTTGTTGAATATCGATAAAATTCCAAAATAAAGACCATTGATAACAATAATTCACCGAATGTGCCATTTTTTTCGAAATTTATTGACGATCACGCCACGAGCGCGCGAAAAGGTCTGAATGAAGAGGGAGAGACGTTCCATGAAGATACACGGCCTGCTTGTCCCCGTCGCAAGCGCACTCCTGACCGTAGCGGCGACGCAGGCCGCTGCGGTGGCGGGAGGTGGTGACGTTTCACCGCCTCCCGTCGAGGCACCCGCCGCGATCAGCGGCGCGCGGCAATTCGACATCACATCCGAAAACGGCACCTACCGCGTCTTCGTTTCCGCGCCGACCGGCCCGGAACCCGCAGGCGGCTATCCGGTGATCTACCTGCTCGACGGCAATTCGGTGTTCGGATCGATGGTGGACGCGGCGCGGCTGCAGGCAGGCCGCATCGGTCCCGCGATCATCGTCGCGGTCGGCTATCCGATCGAGACGGCATTCGATGGACCCCGGCGCTTCTTCGACATGACGCCGAAGACCGATCCGAAATACGTGCCCGGCAAGATGAAGAACGTGCAGCGCACCGGTGGGCGCGAGGCGTTCCTCTCTTTGCTTCTCGATCGCGTAAAACCGCTCGTTGAAAGCCGCTACCGGATCGATCCCAAGCGGCAGACGCTGTTTGGCCATTCGCTCGGCGGGCAGTTCGTTCTCCACGTGCTGTTCAACCGCCCGGATGCGTTCCAGAAATATGTGTCCGGCAGCCCCTCTATCTGGTGGAACAACCGCTCGCTCCTCACCGAGCGCGACCGCTATCTCGCGGAACGAGAGAAGCAGGATCGCAACAACGAACTCATGCTGATCGTCGGCGCCGAGGAACTCGGATACATCGTTCAGGATGCCCGCGAGATGGTAAAATCCGTGGCGCCGATGCGCGTCTACTACAAGGAAATCGAGGGACAGGAGCACGTATCGATGCTGCCCGCCGCACTCAATGCCGCGCTCCGGTTCGCGCTCGATCCGCGCTGATACGCACCCGATCGTTTGCAAAGAGGATCATGACCAGCATGTACCGTGCGCTCTGTCTCGTTGCCGCCGCGATTGTCGTCGTATCGCCCGCGCACGCCGAAACGCCGGCACGCATGGCGCATGAAGCAATCGAGACCTTCTCGCTCAGCGCCGCGAACGGCAGACCGTACGAAATCGTCGTCGCGGCGCCGACGGGCCCCGCGCCCGCCGCAGGTTATCCGGTGGTCTATGTCCTCGATCCGCACATCATGTTCGGCGCGATGACCGAATCGGTGCGGCTGATGGCGCGGCGGCAGGATGTGGGCGAACAAAGCGTCATCGTCGGTATCGGCTACCCGGCAGGGGCCGATCCGCGCAAGGAACGCGCCATCGATTACACGCCCGCGTTCGGCTCCCAGCCCAACAAAACCCCCGGCACCGGTGGTGCAGAAGGCTTCCTCACATTCGTCCACGACAAGCTGAAGCCCGCGATCGGCAAGCGCTGGAAAATCGACGGCAAGCGCGAAATGCTGTTCGGCCATTCGCTCGGCGGCCTGTTCACGCTCTACACGCTCATCAATCGCCCGGACACGTTCGACACCTATGTCGCGGCGAGCCCCTCGATCTGGTTCGAAGACGGCATGGTGAAGCGCGGCAACTTCCGTGGGCGGCTTGGCCCCAAGATGGAAACGCAGGGTCTTTCGGCGCGCGTGCTCATCACCGTTGGCGAGTACGAGCAGGATCCTGACCCCGATTTCCCGCCCGAATCCCCACGCGATCTCCAGCAGCGCACGCAGGTGGACAACGCTCGCGAATTTGCAGGCTGGCTCGCGGGCCTGCCCGGCATCGAAGCGAAGTTCATCGAAGTGGAGGGTCTCGATCACGGCAGCGTGATCCCGGCCGCCATCGGCCACGGCGTCCACTTCGCCTACTCACGCACCGCGAAGATGCCTGCTCCTGCGCCGAAGCCCGCGGAGTTCAACAACCCGACCGGAATTCCCGTGCCTGACGCCCCGACCTACATGCGCATGACGGACGAAGGGCGCTACCAGCTCCGCCTGCGCATCCGCGCCCTGCCCGAAGCCCAGCACAAAGCCTGGAACGATCGCTTCCAGTATCAGCTCGGCGCAGGCCTCACCTACGATCAGCACCGGCGCCTGCACGAAGAGCGCGTGCGCATGGATGAGAAATACGGCACTGCACCAGTCGACGAATAGACGGGTGGGCATCTCCGTCCTCGGGGTCGAGAGCCTCGGCGCGGAAGGATACCGGACGGGAATCGGATATAAATATCGAAATAAATCGATACTTTCCGGTTAGAATCTATCTGGACGAATTTATTTTCGAAATTATCCTATTGCACAAGAGAGCAACAGGAGGGGTTTCGAGTCCAATGATCCGCACAGTCCGTCATGCACTTCTGCCGCTCGTCGGCAGCCTCGTCTCGGCGTCCGCCAACGCCGCCACGCCGCCCGCGACAACTCAGGCCGCTATCGACGATTTCGCTGCGCGCTGCGAAGCGCTGAACGGCCTCAGCATTGAAAATGCCGCCGATACGCCCGGCAACATCGTCGCCGCGACCTTGGTAAAGGATCGCAAGGCGACGCCGCCTGAAAAGATCATGTTCATGAAGCGCGGCCATTCGCAGGGCAACGTCACGCCGCAGCTCGACACCTTCCCCGTACACTGCCGCGTCGAGGGTTACGTGACCCCGGCCGTGAAGTTCAACCTGCTGCTGCCGCTCACGGACACGTGGAACGGCCGCTTCCTGCTCGCCGCCTGCGACGCATGGTGCGGCAAGGTCGGCGAGGATATCGTCATGCCCGGCCTCTACGATGGCTACGCGACGATCACCAACGATGGCGGTCACTATGGCCGCGCGCCGTTCGACGGGATCTGGGCGTACAAGAACGATCAGGGCCGTATAGATTTCGCGTACCGCGCCAACCATGTCTCGGCGCAGGTCGGCAAGTTCATCACCAAGGCTTTCTACGGCAGCGCTCCGAAATACTCGTACATCACAGGCTTCTCGAAGGGCGGCAATGCGGGTCTGTTCGCGGTGCAAAAATACCCCGAGGATTTCGACGGCGTGTTCGTGAAGGCGCCAGTCGTGAACTACAATCCGAAGAATGCCGCGCACTTCCCGTGGATTGCGCTCGCCGTGCATCCGGACGGCAAGACGCCGCTGCTCAAGGCCGACAAGATCCCGCTGCTCATGAAGGGTGCCAACGACGCCTGCGATGCGATCGACGGCCTCAAGGACGGCGTCATCGACGATCCTCGCAAGTGCAAGTACGATCCCGTCGCACTGCTTTGCAAACCGGGCCAGTCCGAAGCGAAGAACGAGTGCCTCAATCAGGCGCAGGTCGATGCCGTTCGCAAGCTCTACGCAAAGCCGGTGAATGCGCGCGGAGATGTCTATTTCGACTATCCGACAGACATCGGCTCCGAGCATGACTGGGCCCGCTCGATCCTGCCGATCCCCGGCAGCAACGAGGTCGGCGTTCCCTTCGCGCTCAACGGCGCGGCGACCGGCATCCGCTATTTCGTGACGCGCGACACACCGGGCCCGAACTACGACTGGACCCAGTTCGATTACGTTGCGGAAAAAGCGAAGATCGACGACATGTCCACGATCTTCGATCCCGACGAGATCGATCTCAGCGCGTTCTACAAGCGCGGCGGCAAGCTCCTCATCGTGCACGGCTGGGGCGATGCCATGATCACCGCGAACATGACGATCGACTGGTTCGAAAAGGTCCGCGCGCACATGGGCAAGGACACCGTCTCGAAGTTTGCGCAGCTCTATCTCGTGCCGGGCGCGAACCATGGCAGCGGCGGATCCGGCCCCTATGTCTTTGATACGCAGGATGCGCTCGTGAAGTGGGTGGAAGAAGGCGTCACGCCGACGGAATTCCTGCTGACCGACGGCCCGGCCGACCCGACCCAGCGCACCCGCCCGATGTACCCCTACCCCGCCTACGCGAAATACAAGGGCAAGGGCGACCCCAACGTCGCATCCAGCTTCAAGCGCGTGACGCCAAAGGAAACCAGGTGAAGACGCGGAGCAGTGCTCCGCCTCTTGCCTTCCCGCTGACGGCGGGCGGCCACTGGTCGCTTGCCGCCAGCACCCCCGAAACATTCGATCTCATCGTTTTCTATCGCGGGCTTCATTGCCCGCTGTGCCGCAGGCAGCTTGCCGAACTCGAAACCGCACTCGACACGCTGTCGTCGCTCGGCGTCGAGGCCGTCGCCGTTTCCATGGACACGGCAGAGAAGGCCGAAACGGCGGCCCGGGACTGGAACCTGAAACGATTGCGACTGGGCCACGGTCTCGCCCAAGCGGACGCGCGCAGATGGGGCTTGTTCCTTTCCGCCGCCATCCGCGAGGGCGAACCGCCCGTGTTCAGCGAACCCGGCCTGTTCCTCGTGAAACCGGACAAGACCCTTTTCTACGCCGGTATAAACAGCGCGCCATGGGGCCGCCCGCATATCGAAGACATCATCTCCGGCATCCGGCTGGCGCTCGAGCGCGGTACGCCGGCGCGCGGAGAAGCCTGACGATGCTGACCCGGCGCGATGTGACGCAGATGGGTGTCGGGCTTCTGCTCGGGTCGTGCACCGCGCCGCGCACGATCGGCGGTCTGGCGGAACTCGCGCCCGACGTCCGCCTGACGATCGCGCCGCACAAGGTCGAACTCGCGCCAGGCATCGTTTACGATACCTTCGCCTACAACGATCAGGTGCCCGGTCCTGTCATCCGGTTGCCAAAAGGCAGGAATGCAGGCGTTGAGGTAACGAACCTGCTGCAGGCGCCCGAACTCGTGCATTGGCACGGCCTCGAAATCCCATCGAACGTCGACGGTGCGGAGGAGGAAGGCACACCTCCCGTGCCACCCCTCCAGACACGCCGCTACGAATTCGCGCCAACGCCCGGCGGCACGCATTGGTATCACACGCACATGATCGCAGATAAGGCGCTGATGTTCGGCGCCTACAGCGGGCTGTTCGGCTTTGTCATCGTCGAAAGTGATGATCCCGGCGCCTACGATCAGGAAATCTGTGTCGCGATGCACCACTGGGGGTCGCGCTGGGTGCCGGGGCAGACATTGCGCCCGAACGATCCTGAGCATGGGCTCGAGGTCGGCTTCGACTACGGCACGATGAACGGCCGCCTGATGGGACACGATGCGCCGGTGCGTGTGCGGCAGGGTCAGCGCGTGCTGTTTCGCATGCTGAATGCAAGCGCCACCGAAATCAACTGGATCAGCCTTGCGGGCCATACCATGCGCGTCGTCGCGATGGACGGCTATCCCGTGCCGACACCCTGCGACATCGACGTGCTGATGATGGGGCCGGGCGAACGCGCCGACGTGATCGTCGAGATGAACAATCCAGGCAAATGGATTCTCGGTTCCACCGACGACAGGGAACGCGAGCGCGGCATGGGCATGATCATCGAGTATGCGGGCGCGAGCGGCGACCCGCGCTGGACGCCGGCGAAACGCACATGGAGCTTCCAGCGGTTTGCGGACACGCGCGCCGTGCCCGAACCCGACGAACGGATCGAGCTTACGATCGGGCGCGTTCCGGGCGGGCCCGGCGGATACAACAGATGGACGATCAACGGAAAGTCGTGGCCGGAAACCGACCGCATCCGTGTTGAAAAAGGCAAACGATATCGGATCGTCTACAACAACCAGACCGATCTCGGCCACCCGATGCATCTGCATCGGCACCATTTCGAGGTCGTGCGCTGGGACAAGGAGCATTGCCCGGGACTGATGAAGGACACGATCAACGTGAAACCTTTCACCACCGCCGAACTCGATTTCGTCGCGCACAATCCCGGCCCGACGCTCATCCACTGCCATCAGGCCAAGCATCAGGACTACGGCATGATGGCGCTGATGCTTTACGAAGGCGATGTCGAACCGAAGGTCGACCACACCGCCATGCATCGTGCCATCACCGAAGCGTATTGCCGCGAAGGCTGAACCTCCCGGCTATTCTGCCCGCGAATCGAGGAAGGTGAGCGCCGTCAGCACATGCGCCTTTACGCCGATCGGCAGCACAGCCTCGTCGATATCGAAACTGTCGCTGTGGTTCGTCGGCGCCTTCTCGATCGGAATGCCCGGCGGGGTCGAACCAAGGATGTAATAGAGCCCCGGCACCTCGGCCTGGTAGAACGAGAAATCCTCCGCCGCGCCGCGCATCAGCGCATCGGTGTTGACGCCTTTCGGCGCCGCGGCCTTCAGCGCGGGCATAACAAGGTCGAGCAGCGCCGGGTCGTTTCCGGTGACGAGCGCGACATCTTCGAAATTCACATCTGCCTGCGCATCATATCCCGCCGCAAGACCTGCAACCGTGTTACGAATCCGTGCCTTGAGGTCGTCACGACGCGCAAGATCAAACGTGCGGATCGTACCGTCGAGTGTCGCTTCGCCGGACAGGATGTTGCTGCGGTTCCCAGCACGCAGCGCGCCAATGGAAACCACGTTCGGGAACTCGAAAACATTCACCTGCCGCGCGGCAATCGTGTTCAGCGATTTCACGATGTCCGCGGAGAGATTGACGAGATCCGTGCCTTCCCACGGCCGCCCCGCGTGCGTCTGGCGGCCCTTGAGCTTGATCGAGATTCCGGTCGCGCTCGAAAGCATCGGCCCCGGCCGCGCATCGATCTCGCCCACCCGGCCCGGCTCAACATGAAGCCCGAAAATCGCATCCGGCTTGATCGGCGAGAATGCGCCTTCCTTCAGCATCAGCTGCGCGCCGGCTTCCTGCCCGGCAACGCCTTCCTCCGCGGGCTGGAACACGAACAGGATCGTACCCGCAATGCGATCGCGCATCCCAGCCAGCACTTCCGCCGCGCCCATCAGGATCGCCGTATGCGCATCATGTCCACAGGCGTGCATCACCGGCGTCGGCGTTCCATTCACGTCGACGACAACCTTCGAGGCGAACGGCAGGCCGGTGACCTCACGGATCGGCAGCGCGTCCATGTCCGCGCGCAGCGCCAGCACGCCGCCGGGGCGCTTGCCCTTCAGCACACCGACGACGCCCGTATGCGCGATGCCCGTGCGCACCTCGTCGAAACCGAGCTTCTTCAGATGCGCCGCGACCAGCTTCGCAGTGCGGACCTCCTGGTTGCCGAGTTCGGGATGCTGGTGGATATCCCGCCGCCACGCGACGACACGCGGCGTGACGTTTTCGATCCGGCTGTCGACATCGGGCAGCACCTCGGCCCGCGCGGGAAGCGCCGCCGAAGCGAGCAGAACCGGAGTCAACGCGCAGCGCCACTTCATCGCAAACCCTCTCTCGTCCAATTTTCCATATTATGCTGCATCATTACGCATTTTAGCGCAATAATCTGTTTGATTTTCGAAAATTTTAATTGGCGGATCGAATAGGACGGTCAGGCGCCCGCAAACTAAAGCTCACTTGGCGGAGACTGAAAGGAAAGCAATCGACAATGCAGAAAACAATCATCATCGCGCTCGCTGTTCTAACACTAAGCCCACCTGCCGCTGCACAAGGGCCGCAGACACGGACCACGATCAGCATCGGCATGGCCGACACGCTGGTGAATGCCGCCGCAAAGGAAGCCGAAACCCGCAAGCTCGGCCTTGCCATCATCGTCGTCGATGAGCAGGGCAGCATCGTGCTCGCCCGCCGCATGGACGGCGCATTGCCGCACAGCTTCGAGATCGCGCGCCGCAAGGCGATGACATCTGCCCTCACCCGGCAGCCGACGAAAGTGATTCAGGAGATGGTTGCGAGAGGCGACAACCTCATCCTCGCCATCGACAACATGCTGCCGATCGAAGGCGGCCTGCCTGTGTTTCACGACGGCAAGATCGTCGGCGCGATCGGGGTCAGCGGTTCGCCCTCGCACATCGATGCGGCAGTGGCGCAAGCCGGTCTGGACGCGCTGGCGGCCCATGGGGCGCATAGGCAGTAGTCTGCCTTTCATTTATCGAAATTTTTAACGCAAAAGGGGCGAAAATTGCTGGGATTCCGCATTGACCTCAAGTTTTATTTTCGAAATAAATGCCGAATAATATGATCTGAAAGGTGGGGGATGGCGGCGCCGGCAGCAACAGGAAACGCAACCCCGATCGACGCGATCCTTGATCGCGCACCGATCGGCTGGTTCCAGATCCGGGTGGCGCTGCTTTGCGCGCTCGTCGCCATGCTCGACGGCTTCGATACGCAGTCGGTCGCCTTCGTGGCCCCGGTTCTCGGCCAGGAATGGGGCATCACGCCGGACCGTTTCGGCCTGATCTTCGCGGCCGGCCTCGTCGGCATCATGGTTGGGCAGGTCGTGCTCGGCCCGCTATCGGATCGCTGGGGCAGGCGCCCGGTCATCATCGCCTGTACGGTTGCCTTCGGCATCGGCAGCTTCGCGACGGTACTTGCAGACAACTGGATCGTGCTTCTCCTGCTGCGCTTCCTCACGGGTGTTGGGCTCGGCGGCGCGACGCCCAATATCATCGCGCTGACTGCCGAAGTCGCGCCGCCGCGCGCACGCTCCACGATGATCACCACGATGTTCGCGGGCTTCCCCCTCGGCGCCGCGATCGGCGGCTACATCAGCAGCCACCTCATCCCCGCCTTCGGATGGGAAAGCGTGTTCATCCTCGGCGGTGCCGCGCCGCTGGTGCTGCTGCTCGCACTGCTACCGTGGCTTTCGGAAAGCCCGCATCATCTGCTCCGCCGCGAAGGGCGCACCCCGCGTCTCGAAAGCCTGCTGGACAGGATGGCGGGGCCGGACCGCGCGCCACTTCCTGAAACCCCTGCCCCGTCGCCGGGCACGGCCAAGCCGCCCGGCTACCGCGCACTGTTCGCGGGCGGCCTTGCGGGCACAACCGCGCAGCTCTGGCTCGCCTATTTCAACAGCCTTCTGATGATCTATTTCCTGATGAGCTGGCTGCCCACGGTTGCCCGCGAATCCGGACTCGCGCTCGACACCGCGATCATCTCGGCAGTGTTCCTGAACCTCGGCGGCGCCATCGGCGGCATCGTGCTCGGCCGCTTCGCCGATCGCTTCGGGCCGTTCCAGACGCTCGCCGTCGGTTTCGCGATCGCCGGGATCAGCCTCGTGCTGATCGGCTTCGTCGGCAATCAGACCGTTCTGCTGATGACGCTGGCGTTCATCGCCGGCCTGTTCACGATCGGCGGACAGACTGCAATGAACGCAGCGAACGCCGGGCTCTATCCCGCCGAGATCCGCGCCACCGCGCTCGGCGGCGCACTTGCCGTGGGGCGGATCGGCTCGATCGTCGGACCAACCGTCGGGGGCCTTCTGCTGGCAGCGGATTGGCCGCTTTCCAGCATCTTCATCGCCGTGTCGCTGCCCGCACTGCTCACCGCCGTGCTGGCCGTCAACCTGTCACGCACAATCCGGAGACCATGAAAAGATGATCGCACGTATCTCTGCCTTCCTGCTGACCGCCGCGTTCACGGCCCCCGCGCTCGCAGGTGCCCCCGCCTGCGCCACCACGGAGCAGGCAAGCAACATCAGGGCCTACTACGAAAAGACCCGCCCCGGCGTGCCGCTCGCGGTTTCCAGCCGCTTCTTCAACGTCCCCGAATTCGTGATCGCAAGCGGTCTCCCCGCTTCGCTCAGCGTCGGCACGGCGGTAACGCCCGATCAGGTGAAGACGATCTGGAGTTCGATCGATGCGTGGGGCGCGACGACGCGCGTGTCGCTGGTGGTATCACCCGGCAGCAAGCACGCTTTCGCTTTCCCGAGCCTCGTTCCGATCACGCAGAAGGATGCGAAGGACGGCTACATCGACGTCTATGCGGACGAAGGCCGCGGCGTGCACTCGCACATCCAGCTCGATCAGGTCGCGGCTATCTACGCCACCGAGCTTGCCGATCCGAAGCCCGGCTTCAAGACGCGCGCGATCTCGCTCTTCGGACCGGACGGTCATCTGGTGATCGGCGTCTACGCCTCGATCAAGAGCGATCCGTTCGACGACAAGGCCGTCGCCGGTTTCGAGCGCACGCGTGCGCTGATCGCATCCATGCCGCGGATTTGCGGATAACGGCGATGAAGCCGCGCCGGTCGTTCAATCGACCGGCGCGGTGCCGTGCTTCTTGTCCATCGCAATCCGCTCTTCCGCGAGCACGCGGTGCGGACCATAGGTGAGCCCGGTCTGCAGGCTGCGATCTAACGCCTCCACCCACGCCTTGCGCTGAGCTTCCGGCAAACGGCGCACCTTCATGCGAAGGTCGTAACGCGCCTCGGGCGTCATCTTCAGATAACTCGCGGCATCCGGCACCTTGTAGCGTGTCGGGTTCTTGAACGGTGCGGGCTTCGGCGCAGGCGCCGGCTGCTTCGCGCCGGGCGCGAACACAAAGCGTATGCCGCGCGTCATCGCCACGGGAATGACGCTGCCGTGATCTTCGCCCGCGATCTTTTCGAAGCGCGCTTCGATGCCGGGCTGCGCGGCGAGGAATTCGGCATACTCGCGCGCGTTATCCACCATCTTGCGTTCCATCAGCAGCGGCAGGCGCGGATTCGGGAATTCCGGATCGACGCCCTGCTCGTATTCGCCCGCAGTAACGAGAACGCGCCCCGTCGCGCGGGTCGCCGCCAGCTTGGGGCCGATGCGGTCGCGAACGTTGTGATTGGCAAGCAGCCGGTTCTCGAACCACAGCGAGGGGCTCGCGGCGATCCAGTTGTCGAACAGTTCGGGCCGGTTCACCAGCGTATAGAGAACGAAGTGGCCGCCATAGGAATGTCCGAAGATCGTCTCACGCGCTGGATCAATCCGGAAGCGTGCCGTGATCGACGGCTTCAGCTCGTTCGCGATGAAATCCGCGAAGGATTCCGCACCGCCCGTTCCCGGCAAGGTCGGTTCCTGCGTGCCGAGGCGCGCGGTCAAATCGCGCGCGCGTTCGATGCGTGGGTCGAGATCCAGCGGATAACCGATCCCGATGACCACCGCCGGCTGCGATGCCTCGCGGCGTTCCATCGCGCGCACCGTATCCACCATCGTGCCGAACATGATGTTGGCATCGAGCACGTAAACGACGGGCCAGCCGCCAGCGGGGGCCTCGCCCTTCGGCCACGCCGCGAAGATCTGGTAGCGATGCCCGGATTTTGAGGTCACTTCCCAAGAGGTCGTATCCGGCAGCACGGATGCCTGCGCCGTCTGCGCCAACGCCTCCACAGGCGCCGCCGCCATCACGGTGACAGCCGCGGCGAATATGATCCCAAGTGCTGTTTTTGTCTTCATGCCTTCACCCCTCCCACCGGCGGAAAGACCGCCGTCACCTTGCTCGAATTGAACACGTAGGTCTGCACGAAATCGGACCATTCGCAGCGCTGGCCAAGTGCGTTCATCGCACCCGCAAGCGCGAACCAGTTGAGCAGTTCCTGATCGCCGGACTCCTCGATCTGGCGCAGGCTGAGATTGCGCCACACGTCCCAGTCACCGGCAACGAGCGCATCGTAAAGCCTGCGATCAAGCTCCACGTCCGGCTGCATCCGGTAGGTCCGATCGACGAGGAAGGCATGGCTCCAGCTCGACGACGCGATCAGCGCCACACGCCACGGGCTCTCGGCACAGATGCGCGCGACTTCCGCCCCCATGTCGAACACGCGGCGCGGCGACGGCGACGGCGGATCAAGCTCGCGCCCGCGATCGGCAAGTCGGCTGATGAAGCCGCGGTAGCTGATGACCGCGCGGCCATAGCAATTGATCTGGAACGGCACGACCGGCCAGGGGAATCCCTTGCGGTCGTAGTCGAGATAAAGAATCGAATTCAGGAATGCGTGCGGCAGGCTTGGATGGTGCAGCGGCTTGTAGGCGTAGGAAACGTCGAAGTCGCGTTCGAGCAGGGACTCCGCGAGATACTTGGCGGCCTTGCGATGGCCACGCACTGTAATCTCGAAGTCCTTGCGCTCATTCCACACGTTGGGCTTGCCGCCGCCCCACTCGTCTTCCTTATCGGAGAACATCGCGGATTCGGACGCGTGCCCCCACGGATGCACGGCCATGTCCTCATAGGCCATCACGCAGAAAGGCGGGATGATCGTCTCGCGGAAATTCTCATACTGGTCGTCACCCCAGATGATGACGAAATCGGGGTTGAAGGCATCGAGCGCCTCGCGCGCCTTGCGCAGCCCGTGCAGCATCGCCGCACGGTGGCGTGCCGCGCCCGCAAGCCCTTCGTCGCTGCCCCACTCCGCCTGCATGTCGGCGGGCCAGTTGGCAGGATCCTTTTCGTGGGGGGGAACATCCGGGTCCTGAAGGCGGCCCTTCAGGATATTGGCCATGTCGGCATCTCGCCCGCTGAGCGGCGGATAGTGCGACACACCGAGACCAAGCACTTCTCCCACGACGTCCGTCCCCTCTTTGCATATACAACGTATACGTTGTAATTCGTTGTTCGCGGAAAAAAGTCAAGAGCAAGTGCTTCCGCCGCGCCGAATAGCGCCCTTCCCTACTTCTTGAAGCCATCTCCGATCCGCGCACGCAGCGCGCGGCTGAGTGCGGTCGGCACGATCGAGCCGTGGTCCTCGCCTTCGGCAATGTAGATATCCGTGTTCACGCCCGTTGCGGCCTTCAGGCGCGAGACGACCTCGCGGCTGTCCGTCACCATCGGTATCCGCTTCGTTTCTTCGAGGCCGCCCGTGGCAACGAACACGCTGACAGGCGGATCGCCCGCCTTGCGCGCGGCAATGAATCGCCGCTCGTCTTCAAAAAGCGAGCGGTTGTTCCACCAGACCGACGGGCTGAACGCCAGATAGTTCTGGAACGCCTGCGGACGGTTGAACAGCGTGTAGAGCGTGAAGAACCCACCGAACGAATGGCCGAGCAGCGTCTGCCGCGTCCGGTCCACCGCATAAGCTTTTTCGACCGCCGGTTTCAGCTCGGTTTCGATAAACGAGAGGAAATCCGCCGCCCCGCCGCCGCTATCGGGCTCGAGCTGTCCGCCTTCGCCATGCTTGGGCGAATTCGCGCCCGGCGAACGCACGACATAATCGTAGCCGCGCCGCTTCTCGTCGAACGGCCCGTCGATCGGATAGCCGATGCCGACGACGAGTGCCGCCGAAACCCCGGTCCGTTCCGGTCGCCGCCCCTGCAGGCGCAGCGCATCCGAAACCGTCCCGAAATTGGCGTTGCCGTCGAGCACGTAGACAACCGGGTAGCCACCCGCCGGCGGCGGCGTGAGCGGTGGCGCAATCATGATGCGGTAGGTCTGGCCCTTGGAGGATGTCAGATCCCACTGCACCGATTGCGGCGTCGAAACCGCCTTTGGCGCATCGCTGTAAAAGGCGCCGATGCCGGGCCGTTTGCAGGGATCAAGGCCGAGATAGGCATCGTACCGCACGGCCTCTTCCTGCAGCGCGGCCTGCAGCCACGCCGGAAGCTTCGCCATCTCCTCCGCCATCTTGGCGTCGTAAACCGCCTTTTCGGCGGCGGGCAGTCCCCGCGCGCGCAGGCGGTAATGATAGCGCTGGTGCGGCACACGCTTCACATAGCCCCACGCATCGGGCACCGGCGGCTTGGGCATCGGGCCGTTGTAGCTGCCGGTCGTGCAATGATGCCGCGCAACGAGTTCGTTGCTGAGCGCCTCGTAAAGCCACGTGGGAAGCGTGTTGACCTGCTTCGAAAGCGCGGTGTTGTGCTCTTCCTTGAGTTCGGGCGGCAGGGCATCCACCCTGTCGCGAAGCGCGCTGCGCTCTTCGGGCGTCATCCGCACATAGTCCCAGGCCTCCGGCACGGGAATGCCCTGCGCCGAGACAGGCGAAGCAGAAAGCGTGGCGGCGAGGCAGAGGCCGAGCAGAAGCGGTTTCATCGTCATCCCCTTTAGCGCCCGCACACCTGCGGCAGCGCGCGCATCAGCGCCATCGTCTTCTCGAACACCGGGATCGCCGCCTTGTTGAGGTCCTCCCCGGCAAGGCTCGCATACAGGCCGAACACCGATTCCTGCGAGGCATCGTAGAAGATCACCGCACGCGTCATACCCTCGCGCGTCTTGCCGTCGCGCCCCTTGCCGCCCGGAAGCTCCACAGCGTGGATCGAGGTAACGAGGTCGGGCCGGATATGGCTGATAAGCCCATTCGCGCCCGGCGCTTTCACGTCGGTGAAGGCATCGTTCCGCTTGTTGCCGAGCAGCGCGGGCACCGGCCCCTCGAACTTCATGATCCAGCCCTTCTGGTCCATGATGAAGAACGCCACGGGCCATTCGGCCACCGAATCCCACACCGCCTTGAAGTGTGCGCCTGAAACGCCCGTCGCATACTCCGCGGGCAAACCCGAAGAGACGACTTCCTCGGCGAGGTTCATGTGCCGCCGCGCGACGAGCGGCGGCGCGCTGGGCAGCGCGGTATAAAAGCTGCGCACGGCGGCGGCCTGTTCGGGCGTGGCACACGTCGCCTGCGGAGCGGCCGTCGCAGTGGCAAGCGCGATGAGCGCGGTCGTTATCATAGTGAATACCCCTCCATCCCATTACAACGTATACGTTGCTTTATATCCTCAAAAGCCAATATCGGTCTCGTCAAAAGCGTCTTTCAGCGCGCGGGTTGCCGCCTTTTGCCTTTGGGCGGCGCGGTTTCCTCCGCGCGCGCGCGCATGGCTTCCCGCACCGCATCGGCCGTCCGCTGCAGGTGAACCTCGATCAGGCGGCTGGCGCGCAGCGACTTGCGGCTGAGTGCTGCCTCCGCGATGGCTTCATGTTCGTCGTGAACATCGCGCCCAGCCGGACGGTTCGCGAGCGAAATCGCCCGGTAACGCTCCGAATGCTGGTGCAGCGTCCGGCGCAGACGCACGAGCCACGCCGATCCGCACGCCGAAACGAGCGCCTCGTGGAACTGCGCATTGGCGCGCTCCCACTGGGCGAGCACGCCTTCGTCATTCTCGGAAAGCCGTTCCTCCAGCGACGACAGCGTCTCATAGGCCTGTCGAACACGCTCTTCCCACTCCGGGCCGCCGTTCTCGATGGAGCGAACCACCGCTTCGGTCTCGATAAGCGTGCGGATGGCCATGGTGTCGTCGAGCTCTTCGATCGAGATCGGCGAAACCCAGAAGCCCCGCTGCCCTTCCGCGTGCACCAGCGCGTCGCCGGTGAGCTTCACGAGCGCCTCGCGCAGCGGGCTCATGCCAACGCCGTAGCGCTTGATCAGCATGTCCATGCGCAGCTTGGTGCCGGGCGCGAGCACACCCGACACGATATCGCGGCGGAGCTGCTGGTACGTATGATTGGCGATCGTCTTGGCGACCGCTACGTCTTCGTTGCTGTCAGGGTCTTCGGTCATCGACGCATTCTAGAATGAACGGCACGCCGTTGGAAACCACCCCTGTGAAGAACGGGGACCGATACAGGCTGCACCGGTCCCCGCCTGCCCTGCCTAGAAGCGCTTGCGCAGCGTCAGCGACACCGTGCGCCCGATGATCGTGGCGTTCGCCTGATCATAGGGCTCGGCCGCGTTGTTCACCACGACACGGCCGGTATCGATGAACGGCGGGTCCTGGTTGAACACGTTGAGCGCGTTGAAGGTGAGCCCGGCATCACGGAAGGCACCGCCAAGGCCGGTGAGGTCGACGCCCAGCTGCAGATCGAAGGTCAGCCAGGAGTCGATCTTGACCGGCGAGGTGTTGGTGATGGGGGCACCCGTCGCCGACGGCACGTAGCAGCCGGAGACGCACTCGTAACCGCTCGTATAGTTCGCCGAAAGAACCGCGTTGAACGCCCCCTTCGACCAGGCGATACCCTGACGCGACTTGAACTCGACCGGGTTGCCGGTGCTTTCGTAAAGCCCCAGCTTGTCGACATAGCCGGCACCGGGAACGCCTTCGATCTCGTAGCCGGTGATCAGCGTGCCGTTGCCGAAGAGTTCGAATTCGCCCAGCGATCCCGCGTCGAACGCGTAGTTGAGCGAAAGATCGAAGCCCTGCATCTTCAGGTTCGCGAGGTTGGTCTGCGTCGCGTAGATGATACCCTGGATCTGGCTTGCGGTGCGGGTCGGGCCTGCGCCGGAAAGACCGATGAAGCGCGGATCGTCCATCAGCGACTGAACGAGCGCATCATCCGGGTTGAAGATCAGGTTGTTGATATAAGGGCTGGTACCCGTGGCGAAATAGTTCGCCAGAATGCCGCTCAGCGTACCACCGGTGATGCGCACCAGTCGGTTTTCGATCTTGATGTTGAAATAATTCACGCCGATGCGCAGGCCGGGGATCGGCGGCGGCGCAATATCGAGGCCAAGCGTCCATGTCGTGGCGGTCTCGGGCTTCAGCGTCGGACCGGCACCGCCGGAAACGACCATGCCGGTGAACGAGCAATTGCCCGTCGCCGAGCCCGGCGTTCCCGAGAAACCATTCAGCTCGACAAGCGTCGTATTGCACGGCGCGAAATAGAGCCCGTTGCCATAGAAGATCGCATTGCCGCCGCCGACCGGCTGCGGGCCGTCATACTGGAAACGCATCGGCGGGGCGTGGAACGACGTGCCCCAGCTGCCGCGGATGTTGAAGCCCTCGACCGGCGCATAGCGGAATCCAAACTTGGGATCGGTCGTCTTGAAGTCCTTCAGGCCCTTCGAGCTTTCGTGCCGAACCGCGGCCGAGAATTCGAGCGCCCGAATGCCGGGAACCGCATTCTCCTCGCCGAAGATCGGCAGCGAAACCTCGCCGAACATCGAGAAGATCTTCTGCTTCGTGGTGCCATAAGGCACGACGTGCGGATTGATGCTGCGGTAATTGAAATCGAGGACGCCGTTGATCTTTTCCTCGCGGTAATCGACGCCGCCCGCAAGCCGTAGCGGCCCGCCCGGCAGATCGATGAGCGTACCGTCCGCCTTCAGCGTCGTCTGGATCACGTCGGACTTGAACGTCAGATCCTCGTAGCCGATCAGCTGATTGAGCACTGCCGCCGAAAGCGGCTCCGACGAATAAGGATTGAACGTTTCATAGTTGAGACCGGCGCAATAGGTTTGCGCCTGCGTCGGCACCGCAATTGCACCGATATTGGACGAATTGAGTCCCATCAGCGAGCAGACGAGCGAGCTGGGCGCAAACGCGCCGCTCGGCAGATACTCCATCACGTTCGAATCGCGCAGTGCCTGGCTTTGCCGGAACTGCTTCTCGCGGCTGTAGGAGACAGTCGCATCGGCGATCCAGTCGCCGAACATCTCGTAGCGAACCCCACCTTCGAGCGCGAGGCTCTTTACCGCGACGTCACGGTGAAGCGACAGGTCGTCGATCACGACGCCGAAGTTGTTCGACACGCCCGTGATGTAGTTCGGATTGGTTGCGGGAAGGCTGTTGTAGCTGACGCCGTAGCCGGTGTTGTAGCTGCCCTTGCGGTGCGTGTAGCGAGCGTCGCCGTAAACTTCGAGCCGGTCGCCGATCTGCTGGTCGAACGACATGAACAGGCTGTGCCGCTGCATTTCGGGCAGGATGTCGAACGACTCCCACGGGTCGTAGCTGTTGCCGAAGCCGCCCGTTGCGGGGGTCAGCGAGCCGACCGTCAGACCCGTGCCCGGGCCCACCGGAACGGTATACGCAACCGGACTGTTCGAAGAGGCGCCGGCGGTGAAGATGTTCGCAGCCGTACCCGCGCGGCTGGTGTACCGCGGCCAGTTGACGCCGCCGCGATCGGAGAAGTCGCCGCCGTTGAAATTGCGCTGCGAGGCAAGCACGTTTTCCTGCTTGTTGTATTCATAGCCGAGGACGACGTTGCCGCTGTCCCAGCCCGTGCCCCAGACGAGGCTGCCCTGATATTCGAAGCCGCCGCCTTCCGTGGCGGTGCCGATGCGGCCCACGGCGTGAAGCCCGTCGACCTTGCGCTTCAGGATGATGTTGACGACACCGCCGACAGCGTCCGATCCGTAAACGGCGGAGGCGCCGTCCTGCAGGATTTCGATACGCTCGATCGCGGCAACGGGAATGTTCGAGATATCGACATAGTCACCGAACTGCCCCGACACCGCGACGCGGCGACCGTTCACGAGCACCAGCGTCGACAGCGCGCCAAGGCCGCGCAGGTTGACGCCCGAGCCGCCGGTCATGTTCGAGCCGCCCGAGCTGGTATCCTGACCGCCGCGGTTGCCGTCCGATTTGGCGGCGCCGCCAGCGAAGTTCACGGGAAGCTCGCGCATCAGCTCGGCGATCGTCGCCTTGCCGGTCTTCGCGAGATCTTCGGCGGTAAGCGATTGCACGGCACTGCCGATCACTTCGGCGCCACGAATGTTGGTGCCGGTCACGACGATCAGCTCGTCCTCTATGGACGCCGTCTCCTGCGACCATGCGGGCGCGGCCGCCAGCATCGCCGCCAGCGAGACAGTTGCACAGGCCATAGCGCGAACTTGAATCTTCATCTCTCAACCCCCTAGTGGGCGACCGCTTCGCGGCGCATCAAATTCCCATTGCAATGTCTACGTCGCATTCTTTCGGTCGCCAAACTAATTTTCTAAATTTTTGGCGTTATTGGCACTTAATAACCAGAATCACGCTTGATATTTCGAAAACCCTCAGGCATCTCGAAGCACGATAGCGCCGCGAAGCCGTAATGGCTCCCGCGTGCCGCAAGGAACGCGAATGCACGGACAGGCTTCGAGAAACATCATGAAATCATTGGGACAGTTCATCGACGGCGCCTACGAGGATGCGGGCATCAGCCGCTTCGACGTCGTCAATCCCGTTACCGGCGAGGTAGCTTACATAACGTACGAAGCCGGCCGCGACCAGGTGGACCGCGCCGTTGCCGCCGCGCGCGCCGCACTCTCCGGCCCATGGGTGCGATTCTCGGCGGCGGAGCGCGGCGCCATTCTCCGCAAGCTCGCGAACCGTATCGCCGAGCGCTCCGAAGAGTTCCTCCGCGCGGAAGTGCTCGATACGGGCAAGCCTGCGGACATGGCTTCGCACCTCGATATCCCGCGCGGTGCCGCCAATTTCAGCTTTTTCGCCGATACCGCGCCGATGGCGATGGGCGAGGCCTTCCCCGCCCCCACGCCGGACGGCGCCGGCGCACTCAATTACACCCTGCGCACACCGCGCGGCGTGATCGCGGTGGTCTGCCCGTGGAACCTGCCGCTGTTGCTGATGACCTGGAAAGTCGCACCCGCGCTCGCCTGCGGCAACACCGTGGTCGTGAAGCCTTCGGAAGAAACCCCGGCCACCGCCACGCTGCTCGGCGAAGTGATGAACGAGGTCGGCATTCCCAAGGGCGTCTTCAACGTCGTCAACGGCTTCGGCGCGGGCTCTACCGGTGAATTCCTGACCAGCCACCCCGATATCGACGGCATCACCTTCACCGGCGAAACGGTGACGGGCACGGCGATCATGAAGGCTGCGGCAGAGGGTATTCGCCCGGTCTCCTTCGAGCTTGGCGGCAAGAACGCCGCGGTCGTCTTCGCGGACTGCGACCTCGACCGCGCGATCGCGGGCACGATGCGCTCGGCGTTTCTCAATTGTGGTCAGGTCTGCCTCGGCACCGAGCGCATCTATGTGGAGCGCCCGTTGTTCGACACGTTCGTCGAAAAGCTCGCCGCGCAGGTGAAGACGCTGAAGCCCGGCGACCCGTGGGACAAGGCGAGCAATTTCGGCCCACTGATCTCGGAAGTCCACCGTCAGAAGGTGCTCTCTTATTACGCCAAAGCGAAGGCCGAGGGTGCAACGATCGTCACCGGCGGCGGCATTCCCGACATGCCCGGCAAGCTCGCCGGCGGAAGCTGGATCGAACCGACGATCTGGACCGGGCTTCCCGAAAGCTCGGCCGTGATCCAGGAAGAGATCTTCGGCCCCTGCTGTCACATCGCGCCGTTCGACACCGAGGACGAAGCCGTCGCGCTTGCGAACGCCGGCCCCTATGGCCTCGCCGCATCGCTCTGGACGCGCGACCTTTCGCGCGCGCACCGTCTCGCGGCACGCATCGAGGTTGGCACGCTCTGGATCAACAGCTGGTTCCTGCGTGATCTGCGCGCGGCGTTCGGCGGCTCCAAAAAGTCTGGCATCGGGCGCGAAGGCGGCCTCCACGGCCTCGATTTCTATACCGAGCAGCGCAATGTCTGCATCCATCTTTAGGGCCATCACAGCCGCGGCCTGCCTGCTCGCAGCTGCGCCCGCCGCCGCTGCGGAAATGCCGCAACCGAAGGTGGATTTCATCTACCCCGGTCCGCACGGCACGATCTTCGACCGCGTCTGCAAGGAATGGATTCATCGCGATGTGAATCCGGCCGACGTCAAGGAGCTGCTCGCACGCAAGGCGGAATTCGAAGCGCACTGGGAAAAGACCGGCAAGGAATACATGCGTCTCGCGCTCGAAGCGACGGGCCGCCCCTATCCCTATGCGGAAATCCAGGCAACGCTTTCGGTCTGCGCGCCGGATTCGATGGCGTTTCCGCTCATCATCCGCATGAACGATTTCCTCGCGTCGAACACCGAATATTACGTGCACGATTTCGGCCTGCTCGCCTTCCACGAGCTGATGCATCACTACGCGCAGGCGATCGAACACAAGTCGCCGATCTTCGCCAAATACGCGGACGTGCCCTTCTCGATCCGCGCGCACATCCACGTCGTCGCGTTCGAACGCTACGTTCTGGAAAAGACCGGCCGCACCGAGCAGCTCGCGAAGCTGCGCGATTATTATGCCTCGCGCGAAGAACCGACCTACATCCGCGCTTGGGAAATCGTCGACAAGGAAGGCGTCGCCGCCGTTGTCGCCGATGCAGGAGTGAAACCGTGAACAGCAGCAATCCCGTTATCGCCGCGGCGGACGCCCTGTCCGCAGCCGCCGCATCCGGCACGCCTTGCGCCCCCGTGAAGGACGGCATCGCCGCGCTCGGCATCGATGGCGCTTATGCCGTCCAGTCCGAACTCACCCGCCGCGCCATCGCCGGTGCGCGCACGCTCGTCGGGCGCAAGATCGGCCTCACCTCCAAGGCGGTGCAGACACAGCTCGGCGTTGATCAGCCCGACTACGGGATGCTCTTCGCCGACATGGAGATCGCCGATCACGAGATCATCCCGCTCGCGCGCTTCCTGCAGCCGCGTGTCGAGGCGGAGATCGCGTTCGTGCTGGACCGCGACCTCGACGATGCCGAGATCACGCTCGGCAAGCTCATTCCGGCCATCGCCTTCGCGCTTCCGGCCATCGAGATCGTCGACAGCCGCATCGCCGACTGGAAGATTTCCATTCTCGACACCATCGCCGACAACGCCTCCAGCGGCGCCTACGTGCTCGGCGGTTCGCCTGCGAAGATCGGCGACCTCGATCTTCGCCTCTGCGGCATGTCGATGGAACTGAAGGGCGAGCCCGTGTCGGTCGGCTGCGGCGCGGCGTGCCTCGGCAATCCGCTCAATGCCGCGCTCTGGCTCGCACGCCGCATGGCCGCGCTCGGCAGCCCCCTGAAGGCGGGCGATGTCGTGCTGTCGGGCGCGCTCGGCCCGATGATCCCGGTAACGCCGGGCGCGAGCTACACCGCGCGCATCAACGGCCTCGGCACCGTCACCGCACATTTCGGGGAGAAGGCATGATGAGCGTCGACACCCAGCGCATCGGGCTGTTCCTCGACAACGCCGCGCGCACCGCAACCGCCGTGCCGCAATTCATCGGCAGCGAGGCCTTCGATCTCGACGCCGCCTACCGCATCCAGCAGGCGAGCATCGCCGCCCGCCTGCAGCGCGGCGAGCGCATCGTCGGCATGAAGATGGGTTTCACCAGCCGCGCCAAGATGGTGCAGATGGGTGTTTCCGACATGATCTGCGGCCGTCTCACCGACGCGATGCTCGTGGAGGACGGCGGCAGCATCCGCATGGCGGATTTCGTGCACCCCCGCGTCGAACCGGAGATCGCCTTCCTGCTGAAACGCTCCATTCGCGGCAAGCTGACGCCGCTGCAGGCAATGGATGCCGTGGAAGCCGTTGCCCCCGCGCTTGAAATCATCGACTCGCGCTACGAAGCATTCAAGTTCTCGCTCAGCGACGTCGTCGCCGACAACAGCTCCTCGTCGGCGTTCGTCGTCGGCGCATGGTGCCGCCCGGACAGCGATCTCGACAATCTCGGCATGGTCATGAGCTTCGACGGCCGCGCCGAAGCGATCGGATCGAGCGCCGCCATCCTCGGCCACCCTGCCCGCTCGCTCGCCGCCGCCGCGCGCCTTGCCGACGAGCGCGGCCTCGAACTCGAAGCCGGCTCCATCGTGCTCGCGGGCGGCGCGACCGCCGCGAGTGCACTCCGCGCCGGGCTTCATGTCTCGCTCGAGGTGCAAAACCTCGGCTTCACCGGTTTCTCGGTCACGGAGTAGCACCATGCCCATCGTTCAGGTGAACATCCTCGAAGGCCGTTCGCAGGAAGCGAAAAGCGATTTCGCGCGCGCCGTTACAGACGCCGCCGTGGAGCATCTCGGCGTACAGCCGACGCAGGTTCGCGTGCTCATCAACGACGTAGCACCGCAGCATTGGTTCACGGCGGGCGCATCCAAGGCGCCGGTGGCCTGATCATGGCAACCGTCGCAGCCCCCGCCCGCTCCGGCCCTGTGCTCAGCCGCAAGGCGCGCGTCCGTCTGTTCTGGCTGAAGCTGCATCGCTGGATCGGCCTTGCCCTGCTCGTCGTGATGGCGGCGTTCGGCATCACCGGCTCGGTTCTGGTCTGGCCCGACACGTTCGATGCGATGGTGAACCCCGGCCGCTACACGACCGTCGACGCGTCCGGTTTCGTGCCGACCGAGACCTTCCTTGAAAAGGCACGCGCCGCGCTTCCCGAAGGCGACCGCATCAGCGGCCTTCGTATCACCGAAAGCGGCACAATTCTGGTTGCCGGCGACGTCAACGGCCCGCCCGCCGCGGGGCTGGGGCCGCCCAGCCGCGTGCAGGTCTGGCTGCACCCCGAAACCGGCGCCGTACTCGACAGGAACGAAGGCGCGGGCGGCTTCATTTGGGCCATGCACGCGATCCACGGTCACCTGCTGCTCAAAACGCTGGGACGCGAGGCCGTTGCACTCTCCGGCGTGATCCTGCTTTTCACCTCTGTGGTCGGTGTGTGGTTGTGGTGGCCCGGCCGCCGCAATCTCGTTCGTGCACTCGCGTGGCGGAAACAGTATTCAAAGAGCATGAACCTGCATCGCCAGACCGGCGCCGTGCTTGCCGTCGTCATCATCCTTGAGGCAGCGACCGGCACGTGGATCGCGCTTCCGCGTCTCTTCGGCCAGCTTGTCGAGCCGAGCGCCGAAGCCGCACGCGCGCCCACGGAAGGCCCGCCCGCCTCTGCGCCGATGGCCCGTACCGCACTTTCGATCGAAGCCGCTGTCCACCAGGCAGCGGGAGCCCTCCCGGGCGCCGGACCGGTCATCACCGTATTCACGCCGAGCGAAACGAATCCGGTCTGGGCGGTCAGCCTCCGCACGCCGGGCGGCCCCGCCACCGTTCTCGTGAACGACACGAACGGCAGCGCAACGGTTCGCGAAGAGCCGGCTCCCGGTCGTGCCGAGCGCGTCACCACGGTCATGGAAGCCATCCATTTCGGCCACGGCCCGCTGGTCTGGACCGTCATCATCTTCGCCTCGGGCATCGTGCTAACGCTGCTGTCGGTCACGGGCCTGTTGATCTGGATGCAGGAACGCGCGCGCCGCATGAAGCGGGGCGCGAAGGCATGACGGCACAGGCGGAAGCCGAACGGCGGCTGCGCATCGCGGGCCGCGCCGTTGCGCGCGCCGGGTTCGTGCACGCCTATGGGCACTGCTCGCTTCGCGTCGATGCCGATCATTTCCTCGTCTCGCCGTCGATGCCGCTCGGCCTCGTGCCGCCCGGCGCACCGTGCCATCTGCTCCGCATCGATGCGCCGCTGCCGGAAAACGTGCTCGGCGAGGTCCGCATCCACCGCGAGATCTACCGGCGGCGACCCGATGTCTCCGGTATCGTCCGCTCGATGCCGCCGCATGTGATGACGCTCGCCGCGCACAGTGCCGTGCCCGTGCCGCGCCACGGCTTCGGCACCTATTTCCATCCCGCGCCCGAGCTCTGGAACGATATCCAGCTCCTGCGGTCGGACGAGGCAGCCGCGCAGCTCGCGGACCAACTCGGCGGCGGCCGCGCCATCCTGATGCGCGGCAATGGCGCAGTGGTCGCGGGCGGCTCCATCGAAGAAGCCGTCGTGCTCACCTGGTATCTGGAAGATATGGCGCGCGTCGATCTTGCCGGGCGCGCCGCCGGGCTCTCCGGCGCCCCCACGCCCGATGCCGCCGCCTGCGCCGCGCGCGCCACGTGGGCCGGTGCGATCCGCGAACGCATGTGGGATTATCTGACGGTGGACGATCCCGAATATCGTTCCTAAAAGCGGCGCATGGCAAAAAAACCATTCGCCGATTTCGATCTCGCCTTTTCCGCTGGTCATCTTCTTCGCCGCTGCCACCAGCGTTCGCACGAACTCTTCAACGAAACCATGGCGCCTTTCGGCCTCACGCGGCAGCAGACCGCGCTGCTCATCACGCTGCTGCGCGAGCCCGGCACGAGCGTGCAGGAGCTTGCGGACATCACCGGCACCGATCGCAACACGCTCGGCGGCATCATCACGCGCCTCGTCTCGAAAGGCCTCGTCGATCAGCGCCGCTCCGAACGCGACGCACGCGCCTACGAGCTTGAAATCTCGCCGCAGGGCCTCGCCCTGCTGCACGACATGGAAGCGGGCGTGAAGCAGGTGCAGGAGCAGATCCTCGCACCGCTCGATGCTGAAGAACGCGCAACCTTCATTCGCTACGCGCGCAAGCTCGCGGGCCTCGGCTGAGCGGCCCTACAGCAGCGCGGCGAACGGCGTCATCGCCTCCGCCGCCGCCAGCGCTGTCTCCTGCAAGCGGCTGAGCACCGGCACACGCGTATGCCGTGCCGGCCAGTTTCCTGAGCCCGAGAGCGATATCGCGAACGTCACCGTGCCGCTCGCGGCAGGCACCGGAACGGCAAGGCAGGTGAGGCCGGAAACCACCTCTTCGTCATCCACGGCATAGCCTTCCGCGCGGATGCGATCGAATGCCTGCCGCAAGGCGTCCGGGTCGGTGATCGTGCGGGGTGTCAGCGCGATGAACGGTGCGCTGGCGAGATATTCGGCCTGATCCTCCCCGGACAGGTGCGCGAGCAGAACCTTGCCGATGCCCGAACAATACGCCTCCAGCTGAATGCCTTCGCGCGTGAACAGGCCTGTCTCGTCGCCTTCCTTGATCAGGTACGTCACCATGTTGCTTTCAAGGCGCCCGAGATGCGCCGTCAGCCCCGTGCGCTGTGCCAGCTTCGCAAGCACGGGCCGCGCCGCCTCCGCAGCCGCGGTATGCGCCGAGACGGCACCGCTGACCGCGAGCAGCGCCGGACCCGCCACGAAATGGCCGCGCCGCACCCTGTGCAGATAGCCGCCCTTCGCGAGCGTCGTGGCGAGGCGGTGCGTGGTGGCGATCGGCAGGCCGAGATCCTGCCCGATATCGAGCGTGGATCGCCGCGCCCCATCGCGCGCGACGGCCGCGAGCAGCGCAAGGCCCCGCTCAAGCGCAGCGACGGATGGCATTCCCTTTTTCACCTGATGAGAACTAGAGCCTTTGGCTCGCTGTGCGCAACTGCTGCTTGCGCTTATGGTCGGCGGCGAAAAACAGCGGCGAAAAACAGGAGAACCGATCTTGGGCCGGGATTTGGAAAACACTGCCGCGCGGCTGCGCGATGCCTACGCCGGATCGGTGATCCCGCCGCTCCGCGACGCGCTGGAGCCGAACGACGTGGACGGCGCCTATGCCGTCCAGGCGATCAACACCCGCTTCTGGGAAGCCGCCGGCCGCCGCATCGTCGGACGCAAGGTGGGATTGACCGCGAAGGCCGTGCAGCAGCAGCTGGGCGTCGATCAGCCCGATTTCGGCGTGCTGTTCGACGACATGGAAGTCGCCGACGGCGGCGTCATCCTGGCCGGGCGCCTGATCCAGCCCAAGGCCGAGGCGGAGGTCGCCCTGATCCTCGGCAGCGATCTTGCCGGGCCGGATATCACGCGCGCCGATGTCGAAGCGGCCGTCGCGGAGGTCGCCGCCGCCATCGAGATCGTCGACAGCCGCATCGCCGACTGGAAGATCACCTTCGCCGACACGGTCGCCGACAACGGCTCCTCGGCCATGTTCGCGCTGTCGGAAACCCGCAAACCCCTCGCCGGTCTTGATCTCTGGACCTGCGGCATGGCGCTCGAAGTGAACGGCGCGCTCGTCTCATTGGGCGCAGGCTGCGCCTGCCTCGGCCACCCGCTGAACGCCGCCGCATGGCTCGCGCAGACGCTCGCGGCACGCGGCGAGCCGCTGCGCGCAGGCGACATCATCCTCACAGGCGCGCTCGGCCCTATGGTCCCCATCCAGCCCGGCGACAGCGTGCGCGCCACCATCGGCGGGCTCGGCACCGTCTCATTCAGTTGCGGAAAGGAAGGCGCATGAGCGCGAAGGTAAAGGTCGCGATCATCGGTTCGGGCAATATCGGCACTGACCTGATGATCAAGGTGATGCGCCTGTCGGATACGCTGGAAATGGGCGCGTTCGTCGGCATCGATCCGGAATCGGACGGGTTGAAGCGCGCCGAGCGTCTCGGCGTGCCGATCACTGCGGGCGGCATCGACGGTCTCGTCGCCATGCCGGAGTTCGCCGACATCGCCATCGTGTTCGATGCCACGTCCGCAGGCGCGCACGCGAAGCACAACGAGATCCTGCAAGCCCACGGCAAGCGCGTGATCGATCTCACCCCCGCCGCGATCGGTCCCTTCACGATCCCGCCGGTGAACGGCGACGCGAACCTCGACGAGCGCAACGTCAATATGGTGACCTGCGGCGGTCAGGCGACGATCCCGATCGTGAACGCCGTGAACCGCGTGGCGAAGGTGCATTACGGCGAGATCGTCGCGTCGATCGCCTCCAAGTCCGCAGGCCCCGGCACGCGCGCGAACATCGACGAGTTCACCGAAACCACGAGCCGCGCCATCGTCGAGGTCGGCGGCGCGACGCGCGGCAAGGCGATCATCATTCTGAACCCCGCGGAACCGCCGCTCATCATGCGCGATACGGTCTATTGCCTCGCCGAAGACGGCGACACCGCAGCGATCGAAGCCTCCGTCGAGGCGATGGTCGCCGAGGTGCAGAAGTACGTGCCGGGCTACCGCATGAAGCAGAAGGTGCAGTTCGAGCATATCGGCTCCAACCGGCCTTTGCGGATCCCGGAGATGGACGGCGAATTCACCGGCCTCAAGGTCAGCGTGTTCCTCGAAGTGGAAGGCGCGGCCCACTACCTTCCCGCCTACGCGGGCAATCTCGACATCATGACCTCCGCGGCATTGAAGACCGCCGAGAAGATCGCGGAAAGGATCGCCGCATGAGCTTCGACCCCACCCAAACCAAGCTCTACATTCAGGACGTGACGCTGCGCGACGGGATGCACGCCATCCGTCACCAATATGGTCTCGACCATGTGAAGGCGATCGCGAAGGTTCTCGATCGCGCGAAGGTAGATGCCATCGAAGTCGCCCACGGCGACGGGCTTTCCGGCGGCTCGTTCAACTACGGCTTCGGCGCGCACACCGATTGGGACTGGATCGCCGCCGTCGCCGATGTGCTCGAGCACAGCGTGCTGACGACGCTCCTCCTCCCCGGCATCGGCACGATCCACGACCTCAAGCACGCCTATGATCTCGGCGTGCGCTCGGTGCGCGTCGCGACGCATTGCACCGAGGCGGACGTTTCGAAGCAGCACATCGAACACGCGCGCGGCCTCGGCATGGACGTCTCGGGCTTCCTGATGATGAGCCACATGTCGGAGCCGGAGCCCCTAGCGAAACAGGCGAAGCTGATGGAAGACTACGGCGCGCACTGCGTCTACGTCACCGACAGCGGCGGCGCGATGACGATGGATCAGTATGCCGCGCGCCTGCAGGCCTACGACCGCGTGCTGAAGCCCGAAACGCAGCGCGGCGTCCACGCCCACCACAACCTGTCGCTCGGCGTCGCGAACTCGATTGTCGCCGTCCAGAACGGCGCGGTGCGTGTCGATGCGAGCCTCGCGGGCATGGGCGCTGGCGCGGGCAACGCCCCGCTCGAAGTGTTCATCGCCGCCGCCGACGTTCACGGCTGGAACCACGGCTGCGATCTCTACGCGCTGATGGATGCCGCGGAGGATCTCGTCCGGCCCTTGCAGGACCGCCCCGTCCGCGTCGACCGCGAGACGCTCACGCTCGGCTACGCAGGCGTCTATTCGAGCTTCCTGCGCCACGCCGAGAAAGCCGCGGCGGAGTATGGCCTCGATACGCGCGCGATCCTCGTCGAACTCGGCCGCCGCAAGATGGTCGGCGGTCAGGAAGACATGATCGTCGACGTCGCGCTCGACATGCTCAAGGAAAGCGCGGCCTAAACGGTAACGACGATCCGCCCACGCACCTTGCCCTGGAGGATGTCGCCCGCCGAGGGAATGACGTCCTCCAGCGCGATCTCGCGGATCATGCTTTCGAGCTTCGCGGGATCGAGGTCGCGGGCCAGCCGACTCCACGCCTCCTCCCGATCCGCGCGCGGCGCCATGACGCTGTCGACGCCCGAAAGCGTCACATTGCGCAGGATGAACGGATAGAGCGTCGCCGGCAGGTCGATGCCCTGCGCAAGACCCGTCGCCGCAACGATACCGCCATAGCGCGTCTGCGCGCAGACGTTGACGAGCGTATGGCTGCCCACCGTGTCGATCGCCCCTGCCCAGCGCTCCGCCTGCATCGGCGCACCGGGTTCGGCGAGCGTATTGCGGTCGATGATTTCCGCCGCGCCAAGCGCCTTCAGATAGTCCGCACCTTCGGGCCGTCCCGTGGAAGCGACAACGCGGTAGCCGAGTTTCGAAAGCACCGAGATCGCAACACTGCCGACCCCGCCGCTCGCACCCGTCACGATCACGTCGCCGTCACCCGGCTTCACGCCCAGCTTTTCGAGCCGAAGCACGCAGAGCATCGCCGCGTAACCCGCCGTGCCGATTGCCATCGCCTGCCGCGTCGTGAAGGCATCCGGCAGGCGCACGAGCCAGTCGCCATTCACCCGCGCCTTGCCCGCAAGCCCGCCCCAGTGCCGCTCGCCGACGCCCCAGCCGTTCAGCACCACGCGGTCGCCCGCTTTCCAGTCCGGGTGATCGCTCGCCTCCACAACGCCCGCGAAATCGATACCCGGCACCATCGGGAAGCTCTGGATGAGCGGGATCGCGCCGGTGATGGCGAGCCCATCCTTGAAGTTCACCGTCGAGTATTCGACGCGCACGGTCACGTTGCCCTGAGGCAAGTCACCATCTTCCAGCGTCGCGATCCTCGCCGCCTGCCCGGCGTCGGTCTTGTCGATAACAATGGCCTTGAACATGCGGTGAAACTCCTATGATTTCCGAAGGCGATCGGCGAGCGCACGGCCGTTCAGCAGGCCCCACGGGATCAGAAGCCCCGTCTTCGCCTTGTACTCTGCCCAGCCCGGATGACGCGAGATCGCGTGATCCTTCTGGTACATGCGCGGCAGGAAGGTGGAGACGGTCGCGTAAATCACGATCGCCCACGCGATCCAGTGCTGCGCGAGCAGCGCATAGGCCGAATAGATCATGATCTCGCCGAGGTAATTCGGGTTGCGCGTGTACGCATAAAGCCCGCCTGTAAAAAGCCCCGAACGATACTTCAGCGTAAAGTGCCGCTGCCCGTCCGCCGAGATCATCGTAACGACGCCAAGCGTATGGAGCGCAATCGCGGCGGCAAGCATCGGCCCCGAAGGATCGATATGCCGCGAGAGGAACAGCCACGGGATCAGCCAGTACCACGCGACCAGCATCACATACATGTTCACCGCGCCCCACCACGCCGTCGTGCGGTCGAGCTGGTGGTCGCGGAAACCCAGATCCTTGATCAGCCAGCAATAGCCGTAGCAGCCGTGCAGTGCGAGATAGACCCAGGCCGCGTCGCTGAAATTGTCCGTCACCCGCATCATCCCGAAGATGATGAACACGGTGAAAATCTTGTGCAGATTCACCGCCGTCGCGACCTTGATGCGCGGGCTGCCCTTCGCCTCGAAGATTAGGTTCGCATGAATCCAAAGCATGAAGCGCGCCCACGCCGGAACGGGTTCGCGCTCCGTCTCCGCTCCGCCGATTGCCGTCGTCGCCATGATGCCCTCCCGTCAGAGTATCTCGTAGGTGCGGTACTGCACGCCGCCGTTCCCCGTGCTGCCGATCCCGACCGCGCAGATACCGTTCAACCACGCATAAGCCGGGCTACCGGTTTCGAAGAGAACGAGCGTGCGGAAATAATAGCGCGAGGGATCGACGGGCTCCGCCGCCGCCACGTCCAGCACGGCAGGCAGCAGGGCCGGATCAGCAACGATGCGCCCCGTATAGGTGAGATAGACAAGCGCGCCGTCATCGGTTTCCACCGTGGCGCGCACATCGAGCGCGATCGACCCATCGCTGCGCACGAGTGCCCAGTCACCCCCGGGCGGAATGAATCGGCCGTTCAGCCGCTCACCTTTGATCGTACCACCGCCTACCGGGAAGATCGCGCGCTGTCCGTTCGGCGTCGCGCCGATCGTGATGGGCGCGGTGAGCGCGATGTCCGCGTCATAAAGGTGCCGGTATCGAAGCTCGGTCATGCCGCCGTATACCCTCCGTCCACGATGAGTTCGCTTCCCGTCATGTACCGCGCATCGTCGCTCGCGAGAAACAGGATCGGCGCCGCAATTTCGTCAGGGACCGCGAACCGCCCGATGGGAATCCGCGCCAGCGTCTCCGCCGCGAACGCCGCCCCCGCCTCGGCTTCCATCGTGCCGATAGCGTCCGACACCAGCAGCGTATCGGTGTAGCCGGGGTGCATGGAATTGACGCGGATCGGATAGCCGTGCCGCGCACAGTGCAGCGCCGCATTGCGCGTGAGCAGCTTCACCGCCCCCTTCGAGGCGTTGTAGGCAGCAAGCAAGGGCTCGCCGACATTACCTGCGATGGAGGCGATGTTCACGATCGCCCCGCCCCTCTCCTTCATCGCGCCGATCGCGGCTTTGGTGCCGAGGAATACACCCTCCACGTTCACCGCCATGGTCAGCCGCCAATCGGCGAGCGTCGTGTCTTCCACGGAAGCAATGCGCGCGATACCGGCATTGTTCACCAGCACATCGAGGCGGCCATGCCGATGGATCACGTCCGCGACGAGCCGGTCCCAGTCCGCCTCGCGCGTCACATCCTGCACGGCCGCCTCAACGGCCAGGCCCTCGCCCGAAAGGCGCGCCGCCTGCGCCTCCACTTCTCCGCTCAGCACATCGGTGATGACGACCACCGCGCCCTCGCGCGCGAACCGCTCGGCGGAGGCAAGGCCGATGCCCCGCGCCCCGCCGGTGATGACGACGACCTTGCCTTCGAAACGCCGCATGATCGCCTCCGCCTCAGAACCGCGCCGTGACTTCGACGCCGTAGGTGCGCGGCGATGCCCGGTTCAGATAATCGAGGCCGAACACATCGATGTTGAGCCCGTATGTGTAATAGAACTTGTTGGTGAGGTTCTTGCCCCACACGCTGATCGACACGTTTTCCATGTCGTAGGTCAGGCGGCTGTTGAACAGCCAGTAGCCGGGATTGCCGCAGGCGATGGCGGGGCCGGCCTGCAGGATGTTGAAGCCGGGCGCAGGCGTGTCGCACGGCGATTGGCCGTAGTCCTTGAACGGGTCGAAATAATATTTGCCCATGTAGGACGTGTCGCCACGCAGCGTCAGCGTGCCGTTCCCGATCTCGGCGACATCCCAGTCGAAACCAGCCGAGAACGTGATCTCCGGCGCGTTCGGGAACGGATTGCCGTTCACGTTGCGCGTCGGGCTGCTCGGGTTGGTGGGATCGAGCACGTTGCCCTTGTATTTGCTGTTCAGGAGCCCGAGCGACGCATCGAAGCGCAGCGTGTCGAGCGCCTGCCACGCCAGCTCCGCCTCGCCGCCGTAAAGGCGCCCGTTGGCACTGCGTGTGAAGGTGGTGGCGCCGATCACCTGCGTCACCTGATGGTTCGAATAATCGTAATAGAAGCCCGCGAGATTGAGCTGCACGCTACGATCGAACAGCCGCGTCTTCAGGCCGCCTTCGTATGCGTTCACCTTCTCGGGCTGGATGTAATAAACCTGATTGGTGCCCTGATAGGCAAGGCCGTTGAAACTGCCGCTGCGATAGCCGCGGCTGTAGTTCACATAGCCCATGATATCGTCGGTGAAATCGTAGCTCACGTTGATGCGGCCGGTCAGCCGGTTCGCCTTCTCACGCTGGCTCACCGCAGCGAGGCTCGGATTGTAGGGGAAGCTGTACGGGATCGTGCTTGCCACGATGTTGTTGCCCGAAAGATCGTAAAG
This sequence comes from Sphingosinicella sp., assembly GCF_041916975.1. Lineage (NCBI taxonomy): Bacteria > Pseudomonadati > Pseudomonadota > Alphaproteobacteria > Sphingomonadales > Sphingosinicellaceae > Sphingosinicella > Sphingosinicella sp. Next base: position 3,729,595 of record NZ_JAYRYK010000001.1, on the reverse strand, counting down.
GATCGTGCGGCCGTTCGAGTACTTCACCTTGTCCATCGTGTAGCGAAGGCCGACGCTGATATTGAGCTGATCGGTCACGTCGAAACTCACGTCGCCGTAGATCGCCTTCGAAGGCCGCGTGATCGTGTAATATTGGTCGCCGAGGATGGGGCTGAACGGCGGCGCACCCGCCGCACGGCACGCGGCTGAAAAGGCCCCGCCGAACCCGCCGCCGCCGCTGTTGTCGATGGCGATGTCGGTCAGCAGCGCAACGAGAGAACGCGCATCGAGGAACCCGGTGGGATTGACGTTCACCGGCGCGCAGAAACCCGGATCGGTCGGCGCAAGCGTCGGATCGAGCGCGAACGCGGGCAGGATGCCGATCGAATCCGGCGTCGCGATCGCGGGATTGCTATAGGTGCCGGGCAGCCCCGCGCCGAGCAGGATCGGACGCAGGATGCCGAAGAAATCGACCTCGTTATGCGTATCCACCTTGTCGCGGCCGTAATAAAGGCCGCCGATCACGTTGATCCGGTCGCCATTGTAGGTCAGGCGCAGGTCCTGATTGAAGTTCTCGCTCTTCGAATTGTACCGCAGCGAGCAGAGATCGTTCGGCGATCCGTCGCAGTCGAACGGCGAATTGCGGTACTTGCCCTTGTCGTACCCGGTGATCGAGGTCAGCGTCAGCTCGTCGCTGACATCGTAAGCGATGGTGAGCGCCACGCCCTTTGAGGAGCTGTAATATTTGCCCCCCGTGTCGGATGCCACCTCGTTCCGGTTCAGCAGGCGTCCGCCGAGCGCCGCCTGCGGATCGTAGCGCGAATAGCCGAGCGCATCCCGCCCGCCGCTCAGTTGCCCCTGCGAATAGGCGAGCGCCGCCCACGGATCGTCCTTCGAGGCGTAAGCCTTCACGGTGATGTCGAGCGCATCGGTCGGCTTGAAGCGCACCGTGACGCGCCCCGCGATCGAATCCGTGGTGGCGACGTCGCGGTCCTGGATCGGGTTGAACATGAACCCGTCGCCCTTGGATCGGGTGCCGGCGAAGCGGATACCGAGCTTATCTGGCACCAGTGTCGCTTCGAACGCGGCTTCGGCGGTCTTGGTGTCGTAGTTGCCGTAGCCGAGCGTCAGATAGCCGTCCATGCCGTCGAGATCGGGGCGCTTCGTGAAGAAGCTGATCGCGCCGCCCGTGGTGTTGCGACCATAAAGCGTACCCTGCGGGCCGCGCAGCACCTCAACGCGGTCGAGGTCGTAAAGCTGCTGGCCGTGGCTGGCGCGGAAGCTCTGGTAGACCTCATCCACGTAAACGCCCACGGGTGAAGCCGTGGAGGCGGTGAATTCGTTCGCCACCGAGATGCCGCGCAGCGAGAAGTTCGGCTGCGTCTTGCCGTAGGGCGTCGTCACCTGAAGGTTGGGCATCGTGCCCATCAGATCGGAGGTTTCCGAAACGCCCCGCGCCGCGAGATCGTCGCCGGTGAATGCCGAAACGGCGACCGGCACATCCTGCAGATTCTGGCTGCGCTTCTGCGCGGTGACAACGATTTCCTCAAGGCCGCCCGAAACTTCGGTCGCGGCGTCCTGTGCGAATGCGGGCGCGGCCATTGCCGTCGAAAGCAGCAGCAGCGACAGTCGCGTCGTTTGCATTTTCCTGTCCATATGATCCTCCCCTGATCGTTTGTGCGGACAAAACTCACCTGTTCCCGCCGGAGCCATCCGGCGGGCCGTAACGTCTGCAATGATTTTTGGGGCTTCAGCCCCGCGCGTTGCCGCGCCCTGCGATCACGTCGCCTGCGCCTCCCACGTGTGATACCCGTGCTCCGCCCACACGTTCAGAATATTGCGGGCGCCGAAAGCCTTCGCCGGAGACTGGAAACCGGCAGCGAGCAATTGTCCGCGAAGGATGCGACGGCATCCTTCCGCTGCCAGAAGCCCCGTCTGGATGTACGGCGCGTTGCCGCGCAGGATCACCGATACGCCGGACGTGTTGCCGCGCCCGATGCACGAGATCACCGATCGGTTGACGTCCGGGTTCTCGCGGTCCGGCTCGACCTGCGTCAATTGCCCGCCAAGTTCGTTGCAGATGCGCTCCTGCTCCGCGTCGGGCAGGTGGCTGTATTCCTTCTCGAACGTTTCGAGCGTCGCGATCACCGCATCGAACATCGCCTGGCTGCGGAAGCCGACGAGCGTCGAGCAGTTGCTGACGCGGGCATCGCCTTCGTACCACACCGGCTCGCCGCCGCCGGACCAAGGCAGGCCGCGGAACAGCCGGTGCGAATCCGGCGCCTTCACGAGGTAGGACGTCGCCATTGGCCAGGCGACGAGCTTCCGGTGCTCAATGTAATATTGCGTCCGCGTGCACATGCGCAGGAACGACTTGGTCGAGGCGACACTGGTCGCGGAGTCGGCAAGGTAAAGGATATCGAGCGAGTCGACGCCGGGGGTTTCGAGCGCGATCTCCGCCGCGATATTCCCCGCCGCCCACATGTAAGACGTCGCGGGCGCCAAAAGGAGGCCCTTTGCTGCGAATTTCGCGCCGTAGGTCTCGCGCACGTGGCGCATCCAGTCCGCCTCGCCCGTGGTGTCGAGATAGTGGCACCCCGCTTCGAGGCAGGCCTGCACAACTGGATCGCCGAGCTGCATGAACGGGCCGGTGACGTTGTAGACGACCTTGGCGCCCGCGAAGAGCTTCGCTAGCGACGCTGCGTCGTGCGAAACCGCGCGGCATTCGAAGCTCGCGCCCTTCAGCTCGGGCACGCGCGCCATCTGCTCCTCGAGCCGTTTCTGGTCTCGCCCTGCGGCGATGAACGGGATGCCCGCCTCCGCCAGGTGCCAGGATATCAGTTTGCCCGTGTAGCCACTGGCGCCGTAAACGATGACAGGTGCGCTCATTGCGTCGCTCTCCCCAGAGTGATTGTTGTGGGTCCTGATGGCCCGAAGATTACCGCATCCGGCGCGCCGAGCATCGTGATGAGATGCCGGGCCTGCGGTTTTTCAGAGGCCGTCTTCGGAATTTCGCTGATGATCTGCACCAGCGAGGGCATGGCGGCCGATCCGATCCGATCCCGGCAGTGCGCGAACACGGAGAGCGGGTCGAAGTCCCCTGCGGGCACGATCGCCGCGACGACCTCCTTCTCGCCCGGTGCATTCTCAGCCGTGGCCGCGCCGTAGACGTGAACGTCGCCCACGCCCTCCATCGCGGCGATCTCCGCCTCGATCTGCACGGCGTTCACGAAATCCCCGTTGCGGCGGATCGCATCTCCGGCGCGATGCGAGAAAAACACCCAGCCATCCGCGTCCTTGTAGCCGATGTCGCCGGTGCGGAACCAGCCACCGCGCGTCTTCGCCGCCGATGCCTCGGGGTTCTGGAAATACTCGACCGCAGGTGTCTCGCTCCCCTCGGGCCGAAAGCACATTTCCCCCAAAACCCCGGCCGCACAGTCTCGGTCGTCTTCATCAAGGATCGCGCAGATTGTCCCGGCCGGCGGCTTCCCGATCGACCCGATGGGCCCCTCGCCCGGCAGGTTGATGGTAAGCCCACCTTCCGCCGCCCCGAAGAACTCCAGCACCTCAACGCCAAACCGCGCCTCGAAATCCCGCCACATACTCGGCGGCATCCCCGCGCTCAGTACCATGCGCACCTTGTGCTGCCGGTCGCGCGGCGACGGCGGCTCCGCGAAGATCGCCACTGCCATGCCGCCGAGCAGGTTGAACACCGTGCAGCCGTAGCGCGCGAGAATGTCCCAAAGCCGAGACTTCGAGAACCGCCGACTGACCACCAGCGGAAGCTGCATCGCAAGCGCATTGCCGAGCGTGATGAGCTGCGCGTTCGCGTGCGTAAAGGAAAGGCCCGTATAGAGCGTGTCGTCACCACGCACCTGAAGCAGCGGCCCGAAGGTGGAAACCGCGGCATAGCGCGCATAGGGCGCCAGGATCGCCTTGGGGTCGCCCGTGGTGCCCGAGGTGTAGAGCATCTGCATAGGCCGCGCGAGATCGGCGCCGAGATCGGCAGGTTGTGCGCCCGCACCGGCAAGTGCCTGCGAGAGCGTGGCAACCCGGACACCGGGCAACGGCAACGCCGTATCGCCCAGCACCCACACCCAGCCGAGATCGGGCACATCGGCGATCACTTCCGCGAGCGCCGGCAGCGCTTCCGGCGCCACGATCGCGCCCCGGCACCCGGCAAAGCGCAGCATGAAAGCCAGCCGCGCGCCGCGCGTCCTCGGGTCGATCGGCACGAAGATCGTCGCGGCAAGCTCGGAGCCGATCATCGTGTCCACGAACTCGGGATGGTTGGGCATGACGAGCGCGAAGCTGTCGCCCGGCTTCATGCCCTCCCCTGCGAGCGCAGCCGCGATGCGCGCGCCGTTCGCCAGCAGTTCGGCATAGCTCCGCGTTTCCTCCGCGAAACTCCCGTCCGGCCGGATATCGACAAACGTCAACATCGCGCCGTCGCGCGCCGCCGCACCATCGCGGAGCATCTGCACGGGCGTGCGCAAAGAGAGCGCTGCGCTCACCGTGAAAGCACCGTCATCACCAGCGCCGCCGCATCGCGGCCAAGGAAACCGCCGCCGTTCTCGGCAACCGCGAGCCGCGCACCTTCAACCTGCCGCGCACCGGCACGGCCACGAAGCTGCTCGGTCAGTTCATGGATCTGCGCAAGGCCCGTCGCGCCGATCGGATGCCCCTTGCGGACAAGCCCGCCAGATGTGTTCACCGGCACCCGCCCGCCAAGCTCCGTTGCACCGCTTTCAAGAAAGGCCACGCCTTCATTGCGGGGGCACAGCCCGAGGTATTCATAATACATCAGCTCGGCAGGCGACGTTGCGTCGTGAAGCTCGACACAGTCGATATCTTCGGGCGCAATACCCGCCATCGCATAGGCCTCGCCCGCAGCCCATTCGGTGATGCCAGGCGCGCCCGGTGCAGGCTCGAATGCGCTGGCGATCAGCGAACTGCGCACATGCACCGGATCAACGATGCCGCGTTCACGCGCGAACTTCGGCGACACGATCACCGCCGCCGCCGCGCCATCACCGAGCGGCGAGCACATCGGCAGCGTCAGTGGCGCCGAGATCAGCGGCGCGGCGAGCACCGCGTCGGCATCGAGCACATCGCGAAACTGCGCGCGCGGGTTAAGGCTGCCGTGCAGCGAGTTCTTCGCGGAAACCTCAGCGAAATGCCGCGCCGTCGCGCCGCTGCGCGCGCTGTAGTCGCGCGCCATGCGGGCGTAGATATCCATGAACAGCGAACGCTGCCGTCCCGGCTCGTCGCTCGCCGGTCGATCACCGTCCACGTAGGCGTAAAGCTCTTCCGGCTTCTCGACATCGACCGCGCCAAGAAACACCGCGAAGCTCTTCGCCTTGTCCTCGTGGAAAAGTTTCTCGACACCAAACGCCAGCACCACATCATAAACGCCAAGCGTCACCATCGTGCACGCCTGTTGAAACGCCGTGGAGGCCGTCGCGCAGGCATTTTCCACGTTCACGACCGGAATACGTCCGATGCCCATGCCGCGCAGAATGGCCTGCCCCGCAATACACGCCTGCCCGGTGACCAGCGGCGCGGCAGCGTTTCCGGCCCATGCCGCCTCGATCTCCTTCGCCTCGATATTCGCATCCTTGAGCGCTTCGCCGATCGCCTCGTGCGCGAGGCTGGACAGGCTGCGGTCCAGATGCTTGCCGAAGCGGGTCATTCCGACACCGGCGATGATCGCATTCTGCTTCATTCCATCCCCTCGGACAAACCTTCCCCGTCGGCCGAAAACCCGTTCGGCCGCGCGATTTCATTTCTGTGTTTCCGCCGTCAGCCGGGCAGCAGATCCGGATCGGTCAGCAGCATTCCCCCCTTGATCGCGATGACCTCGTTGCATCCGTCCTCGATCAGCGAGGCGCGGGCATCGCGAAACAATTTCTCCATCGGATATTCGCGCGTCAGCCCATTGCCGCCGAACATCTGCAAGGCATCGCTCGTCACCTCGAGCGCGTGCTGCGTCGACGTCACCTTGGAGAACATCGCCGCCTGCAATGCGGGCATGGCATTGTTCATGTTGAACGCCGTCACCCGCCGCGCCAACGCGCGCGAAATCTCGACCTTGCGTGCCATGTGGAACAGCCGCCGCGCCACGTCCTGATGCCGAACGAGCGGCACACCGCCCTGCCGGCGCTCATGCGCGTAGCTGTGGGCGAGTTCATAAGCGGCGCGTGCACAGCCCGCGAACGTCGCCCCCATCAGCGCGTTCGCCTCGCTGTGGATCGCGTAAACGCCCTTCAGATAGTCCTCAGGCGCCACCAGCAGATGATCGATGTCGAGCGTCACGTCGTTGAAAAAGATCTCGCCCTGCGGCAGCGCGCGCTGGCCCATCTTCTCAAGCGGCTTACCCTTCGACACGCCCGGCGCATCGAGCGGCACGATGACCACCGCGCCGCGCGCAGGATCGTAGCCGGAGCCCGTCTCGGCAGCGCAGTAAAGGATGCAGAGATCCGCGACAGGCCCGTTCGAAACCCACGCAGATTTCTGACCGTTGATAGCGATCTTGCCATCCGAGATGCGCGCAACGCAGTTCGGCCGGTTCGGCTTTCCCGCGGCGTGAGCGGCGTGCCCGCCGGGGTCGATCGAATCGCTCCCCCGGTCGGGCTCCGTGATGCCCCAGCTCCCGATCAGCGACTCAGGGTAGGTGCGGGCCACGAAATCATTGCCGAATTTCGCCGCCATGTAGTGCGGCAGCAGGCCGGCGCCTGCGGAGATGGCGAGGCCGGAATCGCCCCAGCCGAGTTCTTCGAAGAGGATCGCGAACACGTGCGGCATCTCCTCTGCCGAGAAGGACGCCAGCGTCTCCATGTTGATGCCGAGGTCGGCGTAGGCGCGGCGGAATTCCCAGTAGCGCGAGGCCTTGTCCACCACCGCGTCCGCGCTCAACCGGTCGAGTTCGGTGCCGATCGGCCGCATCACCTTTTCGGCAAAGCTGTGCAGCGACTTCTGGAGTTCGGCGGCAATCTCCGGAAGCGGCGGTTCCGCGCCAAGCTGACCCAGTTTGACGTGCGGGTTCGAATCCCACTGCGCGAAGGGGAGCGGTCCACCTCCAAGGGCGATATCGTGATCGACGACGGCAAGCTGATGGTTCACGATCTTCCTCCAAGGTCGGGCTGGACTGATCTTGTGTCATCCATTCCCGATGCTGCGATCAAAACATGAAGCCGGGCATCATTGAATGTCGTCTTGCGCCAAGCTTTTGACTTTAACTGCCACACCGCGCATCATATGCGGCGGGAGGCAATCATGAAGATCGAACTGCTCGGCTCGATGCGAATGCCGAACCAGAGCGTCCGGATCATGCGCGCGGCGCTGGATGAGGCCGGGGTCAATCCGCTACCCTTGCTCGCCGAGGCCGGCATTGCGGTGGCAGAAGCCGACGACCCGCAGGGAGAAGTGTCCGGGCTCCAGGAACTGCGCTTCCAGGAGGAGTTCGCCAAGGCAACGCGCGACATCCCCGGCCTGTGGTTCCACACCGGCATGCGCTATCGCCTGATGACCTACGGCCCGCTCGGGCTTGCCGTGCTTTCGGCGGGAACGGTGCACGATGGGCTGAAGGTGCTCGTGGCATTCCAGGCACTCACTTACTCGCTGCTGCAGTATCGGCTGTACGAAGAGAACGGCGCCCTCGCGGGCATGGAGGCGGACGACAGCAATGTTGCGCCCGATCTTCGCGAATTCTGCCTGGTGCGCTCGCTCGGCTCGGCGACCACCTTCCTAAAGGACATGCGGCAGCCGTTTCCGCTGGCGCGCATCGAGTCGTCCGTCTCTCCGCGCAGCGATGGCATCGACTATGCGGCGGAGCTAGGCGTGCCCGTCGTGTTCGGCGCCCCGGTAACACGCTGGGTGTTCCAGCCCGGCGCCGCCGATCTCGCGCTTCCGATGGCGAGCCCGCTTCTCGAACAAACCTACCAACAGCTCTGCGCGCGGCTCATCGACGAAGCACAGGTCAGCGACGATATGGTCGGACGTCTCTATTCGCTGCTCGTCCGCTCAAGCCGCGGTTTCCCCTCGGCAGCACAGGCCGCCGCGGAACTCGCGGTTTCGGAACGCACGCTGCACCGACGCCTCGCAAAGCAGAACCTCGGCTTCGGCGACGTGCTCGATCAGGTCCGCGAACAGCGCGCATGCTACCTCCTCGATCGCTCGCATCTCTCGGTCGAGGCGATCGGCGAAATGCTGGGCTTTGCCGAAACCGCCAGCTTCTCTCGCGCCTTCAAACGCTGGACCGGCGTCTCACCCATCAAGTTCCGACAGCGTCCGCGCTGAGAGGCTGCTTATGGCACACCGCCGGCAAGGATCGTTGCAAGATGCGCCGCATCGAGATGCCCGCCTGAAACGATACACACCACCGGCCCCGGATGATCACCGGCGAGTGCGGCGGCGAGCGGCGCGGCGCCTGCGCCTTCGGCAATCACATGATGACGCTCGGCGAGCATTCGCACCGCTGCGGCCGTTTCCGCGAGCGATACGAGCGCGGTTCCAGCAACGAGGCTCCGTACCAGCGGCCACATCGCGGGAATAACGGTGGGACCGCCCATGCCGGTGACGAACGATGGTGCGAACGGCACCGTAACCGGTTCTCCCGCCGCGAACGCCGCACGCACCGGCGCCCCCGCCTCGGTTTCGCTCGCGATGACAACGGCCGCGGACCCATGCGCCTTCAGCGCCGCGGAAATGCCGCAGGCAAGCCCGCCGCCGCCATATGGCACCAGCACCGTCGCCACGTCCGGCAGATTCTCAAGAATCTCGGCGCCGATCGTGGCGTTGCCGGCCAGCACTTCGCTTTCGATCACGGGGTGGATGAACGCGGGATCGGCGGGCGGCTCGGCGAGCATCGCCCACCAGCGATCGTAGGCCAGCGTCACCACGCTCGCGCCAAACCTTTCCAACGCCTCCACCTTGCTGCGCGCTGCCGTGTCCGGAACATAGGCGGTCACCGGAATGCCGCGCGCGCGTCCGGCATAGGCGAGGCCCTGCGCGAAATTCCCGGCGCTCGCCGTCGACACGCCATCGCGGCAGGCATCCCCGCGGCTGAGAAGCGCATTCGCGGCGCAGCGGATCTTGAACGAACCGACAGGCTGCAGCGTTTCGAGCTTCAGATAGATATCGTCCCGTGCACCACCCTGCAGGCGGATGAGCGGCGTCCGCACGGCAAGATCGCGGATGCGTTCGCGCGCTGCGTCGATCGTCATGCGATCCGGTACCACAGGGCTCATTTTGGCTATCCCTTCCCCAATGCAATCAACACGCGATCATCGGGCGCTATTGCAGGCCCGTGATGCGCTTGCCGGCTTCGACGTGCGCTGCGAACCCCGTGATATCGATGTTCGCACCGCACACGATCACGCCCACACGCTTGCCGCGTACGCGCTCCGCGAGCGGATCCATCAGCGCAGCCGTCGCCGCTGCGGCCGCGGGCTCGACCGCCAGCCGCGCCTCGCGGAACAGCAGGTCCATGCCCGCGCGGAGCGCATCGTCGGAGACCAGAACGATCTCCTCGACAGCCTCACGGCATAGCCCGAAACTGTAGGGCAGCGAGTAGGGCGGCCCCAGGCTGTCTGCGATCGTTGCGATCTTCGCATTCGTGGCAGGCGCGCCTTGCGCGAAGCTACGGTACATATTGTCCGCCCCCTCCGGCTCCACGCCGAACACCTGACAGCCCGGCATCAGAAGCCGGATCGCGGTGGCGAGTCCAGCGCAGAGCCCGCCGCCGCCGATCGGGCAGATCAGCACATCGAGCGGCTCGGTCTGGCTTGCCCATTCAAGGCCGATGGTTGCGGTGCCGAGCGCGGTCAACGGACCTTCGAAAGGGTGCACGAAAACTCGCCCTTCCTCGGCTTCGATCTGCTTCGCGCGTTCGAACGCCGCTGCGCCGCCCGTCGCGATCTCCACTTCGGCACCTAGGCGCCGGCAGCGTTCGATGCGCGCGGGATTGGCCGTGGGCAGCATCACCACGCGCGCCGAAATCCCAAGCGCCCGAGCGGCATAAGCGGTCGCGATGGCATGATTGCCCGCGCTGACAGCGGTAACGCCCCGCGCCCGTTGCGCTTCGTCGAGCGCCATCATCACCGTGAGCGCGCCACGCGGTTTGAACGTCCCCGTCCGCTGAAAGAGTTCGAGCTTCAGGTTGACGCGGGTATCCGCGCCAAGGCGCTCCCGCAGTTCGTCCGCCTGCCAGTCGAGCGTCGGCGTGGTGACGATGTGGGAGCCGAGCGCCGCGCGCGCCGCGCGAATCGCCTCAATTGTTATCGCAGGATCAGCCATCCCCGTGTTTTTGCATGTTTTCAGTCCCGGGGAAGGCCGTTTTTATCCTACCGACGGGGAAAACGCGCCTTCATGATGCGGGCCAGCTGATCGTGCGGGATCCCGTAAACCTTTGCGTTGTTCGCGCCGGTCATCGTCTCGGACGCCACAAGCTGGTTCACGAGCGCCTCTTCTGTCGCCTGCACGACACCGCGGAACAACGCATTCATCGTTTCGCTGTCGGTATCGTTGATCATCGCGGGCAGACGCGGCTTGCCGCCGAGCGGGATGACATGGCTCGTTGAGAAGGCGAGCGCGAATTCACCCGAAAGCGCCCCCGCCGTGCTGCCGTTACGCCCAACCCCGAGCGCGGCCCGGCGCGCCATGCGCTCCAGCTGATGCGGCATCAGCGGCGCATCGGTAGCGATCACGATCAGCAGCGAATTCTTGTCCTGCGGCTTGCCTGCGTCGGGACCAGCAGCCACGATGCCGTTCACCTCCGGCCACGCGCCCTTGATCTCCTTGCCGATCGATACACCCGCGATGCGCAGGTCGTTGCGGTCGCCGTGGTTCGACTGCACGAGTACGCCGACGGTGTAGCGCGTGTCGCCCGCCGAAACGACGCGCGAAGATGTGCCGATGCCGCCCTTGAAAGTATAGGCGATCATCCCCGTACCGCCGCCGACATTGCCCTCCGCAACCGGGCCACCTTTCGCGCCGTCAAGCGCCGCGAACACGTGATCGCGTGTCAGGCCATGTCCGAAGACGTCGTTTAGCCGGTTGTCGAGGGTTTCGGCGACCACAGGGATCAGACGCGAAAACAGCGCCTCTTCCGGCACCTTTCCGACCGACCAGTCCATCATGCTCTGGTGCACGAGGCCGACATTACCCGTTCCCGTCAGCGCGATCGGTCCCAGGAACTGCCCGACCTCGTCGACGAGATGCATCCCGGTCCATTCGCCGGTGCCGTTAATCACCGCACGGCCCGCGGCGACACCATCGAGGCTGGTTTTGCCGAGCGGATGAATGATCGTCACGCCGGTACGGTAAGGCCCCTTCCCGATCACCATCGGCCCATCGCCTGAAATCACGGTGGTATGGCCGACTTCGACTCCCGCGACGTCCGTGATCGCGTTCAGCGCACCCGGCGTGCCTTCGAACGGAACCCCGAGATCGCGGGCGCGCGGTCCGGCGGACGATGCCGTCGCGGCGATCGAAACGATGAGCGCCGTCAGCAGAGGCAGCGCTCCCGACCATAATCTTTGCGTTGAAGTCATGGCGTAATCTTTCCTGTCAAAGGGGTTTCATACACGCGGCGGAACCGCACGAGCAGCAACAGGCTCGCCGTCACCAGCAGCGAGGGCAGAATTGCAAACGCAAGGCGAATACCCGTGAGCGCCGACTCCGGCTGCGCCACGACCGTTCCGCTCGACGCGACAAAACTCGTCCACGAAAGCACGGCGCCCGTCACCAATCCACCGAGCGCAAGGCCGAGCTTCTCGCCCGCCGTCCACAGCCCCGTGAACATGCCCTGCCGGTGAATACCCGTGGCGCGCGCGTCGGCATCGAGAACGTCGGGCAGCAGTGCGAAGGGAAACAGCTGTTGTCCCGCGAAGGCGAGGCCCATCAGGCAGACCTGCGTGTAGAGAAAGGCATCCGGCGTTTCGCTGTCACAGAACCAAAGACCCGCCGTCGCGAGCACAAGCAGCACGCTCGATCCGATATAGGCCTGCACCTTGCCCACGCTGCGGGAGATACGCACCCAGAGCGGCATGGCGACGATCGCCGAGACGTTCAGTGCAACGAATAGCAGCGTCACGGTCATCCCCGAACCCTCGCGGATATGCACGGCATAATAGGGCAACGCGCCCGAGAAACAGCCGAGCCCGGCCAGCTGCAGCAGGTAGGTGACGAGGAGCAGCAGAAACGGCTTGCAGGCCGCCGCCTGTCGAAGCCCCTGCCAGAACTGGAAGTCCGCCGAAACCGATGCCGCCGTCTCCAGCCTGCGTGTCGCCACCACCGGCACGAGCATTGCAATGCCGCACACGATGCCGATGGTCAGCGCCATCACGGCGTAACCGGCACGCCCACCGCCCGCGAGATCGACAAGGAACGGCGCCCCCGCGCCGCCGAGCAGGATGCCCACCATCGCGAACCCCATGCGGAACGACATCAAGGTCGTGCGCTCCTCGGGGCTGCGCGAAATCTCGGCGGGCATCGCGATGTACGGCACCGAGAACACCGCATACGCCGTGGCACAGGCCATATAGGCGGCGGTCACGTAGATGAAACTCTCGAGTGGCGTTTCGAATGCAGGCACCGAGAACAGCATCACGAAGAACAGGCTCATCGTAATGCCGCCCACCAGCATATAGGGCCGGCGGCGGCCCCAGCGGCTTTGCGTGCGATCGGAAACCATGCCGATCAGGGGATCGATCAGCACGTCCCAGAACTTGGGGATGAACACGGTCAATGCCGCCAGCGCCGGCGAAATGCCGAGAACGCTCGTCATGAAAAAGAGCAGCAGCACGCTCGGCACGGTGGAGAATACGCCCGTCCCGAGCGAACCGACACCGAATGCCGCCATCGTGCCGATGGAAAGGCCGCGCGTGTCAGCCGGAGGCGCGGCGCTACCAAAGGGCTTGTTCACCGCGCAGCGCTCAGTTGACGCACTTCATCACGAAGTGCGTGCTTGTCCACTTTCCCGATCGGCAGCAGCGGCAGCGCCTCACGGATCAGGAAGGTCTTGGGCACCTTGTAGTTCGCAAGCCGCTCGCCCGCGAACGACCGCAGCATCGCCTCGTCGATCAACGCGCCGGGCGCGGGAATCACGAACGCCCAGCCGACCTCGTCGTAGCGTGGATCGGCGACCGGGATCACAGCCGCCGCAGCGACACCCGGATGCTCTTCAAGGGCGAGTTCGACCTCGCGCGGATAGACGTTGTACCCGCCCGACTTGAACATCTCGACGCTGCGTCCGACAAAGCGCCAGTTGCCGCCCGGCAGCAGTTCCACCTGATCGCCGGTGCGGAACCAGCCGTCCGCCGTGAAAGCCGCTGCGGTCGCCGCCGGATTATTGAAATAGCCGAGCATTACCCCCGGCCCCTTGATCTGCACCTCGCCGATGGCGTTTTCGGGAACGGGCACGCCGCCCTCATCCACGACCCGATAAGCGTTGTTGTGATCGTGATGGCCGATCGATTCCGTGAGCAGTGCGAAATCGGCGTCCGGCGGGTTGACGCTGTTGATCGACCCGCCTTCGGTGAGCCCGTAGTGCAGCGAGAAGAAATAGCCCTTCCCTTCCAGCCGCCGCAGCAAGGGCGCAGGCATCGGCGCGCCGCCCCATGCGATCACCGATACGCTGGAGAGATCGCGCCACGCAGCATCGGAATGATCGAACACCGCCTGATGCATCAGCGGCAGCCCGCCGAGGATCGTGATCTTCTCGCGCTCCGTCGTTTCCAGAATCCCGGCCGGATCGAAGGTTTCCATGAACACGATCGTGCCGCCGTCGATCAGGCAATTGCCGCACACGTCGGACTGGCAGCCGACATGGTTGGTCGGCAGGTTGCAGATCACGCGGTGCCCGGCGCGCAGATGCTCGCGTCCCACGAACGATTCCGAAAGCGCCCTGTAGGAATGGAAGAAACTGTCGTGCGAGAGCACGGCGCCCTTGGGCTTTCCGGTCGATCCCGATGTGTAGACGATGCTCACGGGATCGCGGCGCGACGTGCAATTCATCTGGGCCGCGGCCCGCGCGGGATCGAATGCGTCACCGTCTGCGAGGAATGCATCGAGCGACCGGCTCTTCCCACCCAGAACGCCGCCGATGGTAACGAGGCCGGCCCCGGCCACGACATCGCCCGCAAGGTCGCGAAGATCGTCGTCGTAGCGGCGCCCCGCCGTATCCTGAAGAATCGAAACCAGCAGTTTCGGCTGGCAGTCCCCGAGCACATGGCGCATTTCCTCGCGCCTGTATTTCGGGTTCACGCCCACCCACACGGCGCCCGCGCGCATAGTGCCAAGCAGCATCAGCATGAATTCGGGGCGCGGCGTCACGATCATGGCGACACGGTCGCCGGTCTCCACGCCTGCCGCGATCAGCGCACGCGCATAGCGATCGATCTCGCGGTCGAATTCGGCGTAGGAAAGGCGCAGGTCACCGAAGATGATCGCCTCGCGATCCGGCACGGCCTCGGCGTAGGCGGCAACAGCGTCGGGAAGCCGCTCGATGCTACGGACAAGGTCCGGCCCCGTCGGCATCGGCATTAGGCATTCTCTCTCGAAACGAGGCCGATCCATTCCGCAACGAGCGCGGGGCGCTCCTGCCCCTCGATCTCGATCGTATTTTCGGAGGTGATGAGATAGGCGCCGTCCTCGCGCTGCTCGACGCTCTTGATCGTCATGCGGTTGCGGAAACGCGCGTTTACCGGAACCGGCGAAATGAAGCGCACCCGGTTGAGGCCGTAGTTCAGATCATAGCCGACAACGCCGCCGTCGTGGCGATACCGAATCGGCGAGCACAGGTGGCTGAGCATCGAAAGCGTCTGGAAACCGAACAGGATGGTCTGGCCGAACGGGCTATGCTCGCGGGCATAGTTCGGATCCACGTGCATGGGATCGATATCCCGCGTCACCTTGCCGAAGGCGTCGATCTCCTCCTGCGAGATCGATATCCAGTCGCTGACGAGAATCTCCTGCCCGACCAGCGACGACAGGGTTTCGACATCATATTCCATCGGTGTTACGCAGCCCTTCCGGTTTCGGAACGGCGGCCTCTGCGCTTCGCATCGCGGAATGCTCGCGCACGAACAAGGGCCACCCTCCCTTTTGATCCATGCTGATTACCATGATTGAATTTAAATTCAAGTTTATAAATCGCCGTGCCGGGCTATGATTAGAAATTGGTTTTGGAGCCGGTTTCCGTTACACCGGCACAATCGAGGTTGATCAAGAACGCAATGGCAACAAAGAAAAAAGCTGTGGGTGCAAGGCCTGCCGTCGCGCCGCTGGGCCGCAAGGAACGCCGCAACGCTGTCAGCAAGAAGCCCGCCGCGCCGCAGACGCAGCGCGGCAACCAGACCCGCGAGAAGCTAAAGGAAGCGACAGTGCGCGTGCTGGAGCGGATCGGCTACCGCGCCATGCGTCTCTCCGACATCGCGTCCGAAGCCGGCGTCAACGTCAGCCTCCTCTACCATTATTTTTCAGGCAAGGCAGACCTTACCCACGAGATCCTTGTTGAACTGCTAGACAGGCAGCGCTTTGAGGATCTCTCTGGCATGGCGCCGACCAACGATCCGTTCGATTCGATCGTCCGCGCCAACAAGGTCATGGTCACCACCTATTCGCGCACGCCCGGGCTGATGCGGTGTCTGCTCCACTTCGACGAGGAGGAGGCCGAATTCTCCGAGCTTTATCGCAAGGTGAGCGTGGACTGGAGCCTGAAGATTGCGAAGGATATCGCGCGGCGTTGCCCGGGCGTGGCACTCGCCGAAGAGCAACGGCTGATGATCGCTTATGCCCTCGGCGGCATGGTCGATAATTTCCTGTTCGAGCTTTACGTCGATCGCAATCCGATGCTGGTGAAGGCCTTCTCTTCGCCGGAGGACGTGGCGCATTTCCTCGCGATTCTCTGGTACCGTGCGATCTATCTCGCGAATCCGCCCGCCGAGCAGTTGAAGGGGTATGAGGGCTTCACCAGCCTCAAGATGGCCTGAACCGGCCTGAACCGGATCGTCAGTTTGCGGCTGCCGCGCGAGGACGCGCGGCGCGCAGCAGGTCGATCGCCCACACGGCGGGATTGTGCCCCACCTGGTTGATCGTTCCGCCGAGGCTGATCCCCGTGCCCGGTTCATAGAGCATGATCGCGCCCCAGAAGCCGGTGTGTCCGAAATAAGAAATGCCGTCCGGCGTCGTCAGGCGGGATACGCCGAGCCCGCGCTCCACCGCGATATCGCCGCGCATCTGGCGCCACTGCGGCGTCGTCATCAGCGCCAGCGTTTCCGCCTTCTTGAACAGCCGCCCTTCGCCAAGCGCGCGGATGAAGCGGTTCAGTTCCTCGGCCGTCGAAACGACGCCCCCGCCCGCCCAGTCGAAGGAAATGTTGAAGCGACCGGTCCGGCCGGGAAAGTCGCCAAGGTAGAAATCGGCAGCATTGCCTTCGTATGCCGCCGTCCCAGGCTTCGTCGCATATTCGAGATAGGTGTGCTTCAACCCCAGCGGATCGAACAGGCGCTTCCGATAAGCCTCGTGCAACGTACCCCCGGTGAGCTTCTCGATCACGAGACCGAGGATGATGTAGCCGGTATCGCTGTAGTGATAGCCCTGCCCCGGCACGAAGAGTCCGTTCGTCGCGCCGCCGTTGTAACTCAGATAGAAATTGAGAACCCCGGCCTGCGGATCGTCGGGCCGCGACGCGTCCCACGGCGTCCACATGCGCCCGGTCATCAGCGCGGAGATATCGCATCCCGGCGTTTCGAGGCACTTGCGATGCGCGCCGAGCACGCCGAGCTGAACCCCGCCGAACGACTCCGGCGCCGCATTGCCCTCATTGCTTTCCGACGTGAGCTTCGCATCATCCATGAAAACGTCGCGCATACCCGATTGGTGCGCCAGCAATTGCCGGATCGTCAGCCCCGCGCCGTAGCTGCGCCCTTCAAACGTCATCAGGCGATCGAGGATTGCGGGCGTGAACACGCCGAGCGATCCGAGCGTCGTTTCGATCCCGTCCGGCCCAAGCCTGCCCTCTTCGGCAAGCTGCAGAATCACCGTCGCCGTCATCGTCTTCGTGACGCTCGCGATCGGGAACTGGTCCTTCGTCGTCATCGCCGCCGTGCCACCTTCGCGCGCGGGACCGACACCCTTTGCATAATAGAGCATTTGCGCGGGGTCCTCCACGACGACCGCTGCATTGTGGATGGCGTCAGCCGGCGCGGGTGACGACGAGGCCAGCGGCAAGGCCTGCATCACGGCGTCGAGACGCGCCGCTTCTGATGCGGACGGCGCTGCGGCGTGCGCGCACGCGCTTGTCAGCAACAGCATCGCGCCGGCGATGGCGAAAACGGTTTTCCGGGCCATCACATCCCCTCCTTCGAATCATTTCCCTTGAAGGCGCCGACACGCGCGGCGACTTCGGGATCGAGCAGGCTCGCGGCAAGGCTGATCGTTTCCTCCGCCATCGCCGCCTCGATGCGGTCGCGCTCCAGCAGATTGATCGCCCGCTTCAGGCTGCGTACCGCCTTCGCCGGGCGCGACGCAATGCGTTCGGCAAGCGCGAACGCCGCTTCGAGATGCTGTCCGGTCGACACGATCTCGGTCACGAGGCCGGCCTCGTGCAGCGCCCGCCCGTCAAGATGTTCGCCGCCCATGATCCATTTGAACGTTCGCTGCGGGCCAACCAGCCGCGGGAGCAGCGCGGTCACGCCGCCGCTCACGAACATGCCCCATTCGATCTCGGGGAAAAATGCGCGCGCTTCCTCGGACCAGATCACCGCGTCGCAGTTGATCGTCCATTCGAAGCCGCCGCCCACGGCCCAGCCGTGCACGGCCGCGATCACCGGCTTCTCGCCGAACATGATCTCGCGGCTCACCTGCTGCATCACGTCCACACGCGCGCGCATCGCCATTTCGTCCAGGTCCGCCGGCGGCTCGTGCGCGGTCAGGTCGTCACCCGCGCAAAAGGCCTTGCCGTTGCCGTGAAGCACGATCGCCGCCGTCGCCGCGTCGGCGTTGGCGTCGCGCAGCGCCGCGATAAAGGCTTGCACCATGGGCTCGTTGATCGCGTTCAGGCACGCGGGCCGATTGAGCGCGATGACGCTGGCCCGCCCCCGGCGGGTTAACAGGACTTCCGGCGATGCTGTCAATTTTCGAACCCTCAAACCCGGCGCTGGCATGGCGCCCTTGCTGTTTCGATATTTGATTTTAAATTTAATTTCAAGTAAAGCTGCGGATAGTGATGGCGTCGGGTTGAGAGGGAGCCCTGCGATCGGGAGAGATTCCCGCAATCGGCCCAAACGCTGCAGTCGGGAGGACAGGTTTTTTGCGCTGAACCGGATGGAACCGGAACATGGGAAGCCCCAGGGCCTTCCCTGTCATAAAACGCAGCATTTGAGTTGAATATGAATTTATATTCTACATTGAAGTGTGAACAGAACAAAAAGGGGGAATGTAATGTCGAAATCGGTAAATCTCGTTAGCATCCGGCGGCCTGCCCGGCGCCTCATGACCTCGGCCGCGGTGCTTGCGCTGCTCTCGCCTGTACAGGCGCTGGCGCAGGAAGACGCCTACGGCATCGAAATCATCACCGTCACGGCCCAGAAGCGCACGGAAAGCGTGCAGGACGTGCCGATCGCCATCACCGCATACTCCGAAGCCGGCCTCGCCGCGCGCGGCATCGACGGACTCGGCGATCTCGCGCAGAACACGCCGAGCCTCGGCTTCGGCAACTATTCGGATCTCAAGCTCTCGCCGATCGCGCTGCGCGGTATTTCCGCGAGCTCAGGCTCGGCAGGGCAAGACCCGGCCGTCGGCGTCTATGTCGACGAGGTGTTCATGGGCGGCGGCGTCGGCGCCAACATCGACATGGTCGATGTCGAGCGCGTCGAGGTGCTGCGCGGCCCGCAGGGCACTTTGTTCGGCCGCAACACCGTCGGCGGCGTCATCAGCATCACCACGAAGAAGCCGACCGATGAATTCGAAGGCTATGTGATGGGCGGCTACGGCGATTACGACGCCATCAACCTGCGCGGTGCCGTCAGCGGTCCCATCATCGAAGACAAGCTCCTCGCCCGCATCTCCGCGCAATATGAAGACCGTGATGGCTTCACGCGCAACGAGATCGACGGCACGCGCGGCGACGATTCGCACACGTGGAACCTGCGCGGCCAGCTTCTGATGCGCCCTACCGAGAACGCCGAGTTCATCCTCACCGGCGAGTACCGCAAGGTGAACCAGCGCTCGAAATATTTCGAAACGCTGGCCTACGATACCGATCAGCTGCTCCCCCAGCTCCTCGAAATGTTCGAACTTCCGCTCAACACCGACCCCTTCGATCGCCGCGTCTATTCGGACCTCGCGACGAAGGAGACGCTGAAGGCCTGGGCGGTTTCGTTCAACGCCAACATCGATTTCGGCGGCGTCGATTTCACCAGCATCACCTCGTACCGCGAGCATGAATACGACAACATCGGCGATACCGACATGTCCCCGCTGCGCTGGCTCTACGACGGCGACCCCGAAGACGTCTGGCGGTTCAGTCAGGAACTGCGGCTCTCTTCGAAGGGCGACACCGCGCTCAGCTGGATCGCCGGCCTCTATTATTTCCATCAGACCAGCCGGAATCTCAGCTTCGTCCGGCTCGGCGAGGATCTCGCCGAGCTGCTCGAAGTGCCCGCGATGGACATCGGCTCCGACGCCGACATGAAGCTCGATAGCTACGCGGCCTACGCAAGCCTTTCCTACAAGATCACCGATCAGCTCGAAACGACGCTCGGCGGCCGCTTCACTTACGAGAAGAAGTCGATCCTCTATTCGCAGTTCGATCCGCTCGCACTCCTCGGCGGGCAGGTCGACGGCCTCCGCGGCAAGGACAATTGGAAGGCCTTCACGCCCAGCTTCAACATCCGCTACCACTTCAACCCGTCGGCGATGGCCTATGCGACCGTCAGCCGCGGCTTCAAGAGCGGCGGCTTCAACGACGCACTCGGCGACGCGAACGGCATCAGCTACGATCCCGAATATATCTGGAACTACGAGATCGGCGTGAAGATGAGCCTTCTCGAAAACCGCCTGCGCGTGAACGTGGCGGCGTTCGCGATGGAATGGACGGACATCCAGATCTCGTCGGATGACCCCAACACCCTCCCCTTCGATCCGCGCACAAGCAACGCCGGCAAGGCGCACTCGCGCGGCGTCGAGCTTGAAGTCACGGCCGTGCCGATCCCGGCGCTGGAACTCGGCTTCAATCTCGCACTCACCGATGCCGCCTACGACGAAGGCACCGTGCCCACGGCGCCCGGCAGCCCGGAAATTCCGCTCGCTGACCTTCCGCGCGCGCCGGAAACCCGCTTCGGCGTGAACGCGCAATACACGGTGCCGATCGGCGACCTGTCGCTCACCCTGCGCGGAGACTACCTCTACGAGCGCGGCACGGACCTGCTGCCGATCAAGGATCCCGCGGGCCGCGTCGGCACGGTGGGCCTCCTCAACGGCCGCGTCACGCTCGCCGGCGAAGAGGATCGCTGGTCGATCGCGCTGTGGGGCAAGAATCTCACCGACAAGACCTACAAGACCCGCCTGTTCGATCTCTCGAACCAGACGCTTGTGGGGCAGCAGCTCATCGTGCTCGGCGCACCGCGCACGTTCGGCGTGGAGGCGCGATTCAACTTCTAGGATCACGCCCGCAAACCGTGCCATCATCGGGGAGACGCCGCGACGGGACCGCGGCAGCTCAACGATGGTGGCACCAACATGAAAGGACCGTCTGAGTGAAGGAAGGTGTTATGCGCGAACTCATCTGTTCATCGAAGGCTCCGCGCGGCGAAGGCTGGCGCAGGGGCGTGCTCCCGCTTCTGGTCAGCGTCGCACTGCTCGGCACCGATGCATTGCATTCGGAGGTGAAGGCGGAGGCGCTCTCGCCCGAAACCGCGTCGCGGATCGATGCGATCATCACAAACCGCATGGAAGCGGCCCCCTTCCCCGGGCTTGCCATCGCCATCGAGCGCAAGGGCGAAGTCGTCTATGCGAAGGGCTTCGGCAAGGCCGATCTGGAGCAAGACGTACCGGTTACGATCGACACCGTCTTTCCGATCGGTTCGATCACCAAGTCCTTTACCGGTCTGGCGCTCGCTCAACTTGTCGTGGACGGCAAGGTCTCGATCGAGGAAACCGCCGGGCATTATCTTCCCGATCTGCCGGAACCTGCGCGCAGCGTGAAGGTCCGCCACCTGCTCAATCACACGGGCGGCCTTGTGAACTACACGGATCTTCCGGAATTCCCATACAATTCGCGTAAGGAATTCACGCGTGAGGAAATGGTCGGCTACTTCGCGAGCAAGCCGTTGATGTTCAAGCCGGGAACCGCCTGGAGCTATTCGAACTCCGGCACATATCTCGTCGGCCTCATCATCGAAAAAGTATCGGGCGTGACTTACGACGAGTATATCCGCACGCACATCCTCGAACCGTTCGGCATGTCCAAATCGCTCTATTCAGACTGGACCCGCCTCGTCCCGCACCGTGCGCACGGATACAAGAAGGGCAAGAACGGGTGGCAGAATGGGCTACAGTATGATCCCGTCGTTCCCTTCTCGGCGGGCGCGATCATGTCGACGGTCGGCGATCTTCTGAAATACCGCCGCGGCGTGTTCGCTTCCGACAAGACCAGCCAGGCTGTCCGCGATGTGATTCTGACGCACGACAAGCTCGCTGACGGAACCGAGATCATGTATACGCTCGGCTGTCTGGGCGAGACGCGTTTCGAAGGCCACCGCAAGATTGCGCACGCCGGAGACATTTATGGGTTCTCGGCAAATTACGCTTACTACCCGGATGATGATCTCGTCATCGTCATCACCACCAACCATCAAGGCGGTGCGTTCCCACCACTCAGCGTCGAACAGAAAATCGCGCGCGAGATGCTTGGCGTGCCGCAGCCGGTCGTCAAATCACTGCCGGTTCCGGCAGACTTCGGCACGCGCGTTTCGGGCGACTATTATTTCGCGCCCTACCGCTTCGGGCCGGAGGTGCACGGCTTCTCCTTCAAGGATGGCCAGCTCTATCTGAATTTCGGTGGAACGAAGTCGGGCGGCCCGGCGCTGCCGCTGCTCTATCAGGGCGCGGGCCGTTTCGTCTCCGTTGTCGACGACGAACACAATGTCGTGTTCAAACCGGGCAAGCACGGCAAACCCAGCACGCTGACGATGCAGTATTACGGCGGTACGTTCAGCGCGCAGCAGACTGCCGTGAAGTAATCACGCCCAACACAAAAAAGAGAGGCCGGGGAAACGATTCCCCGGCCTCTTTTTTTTCCTGGCGCTTCGCTCCCGCCAGGGGTTCCCGTTCGAGATGGAAACGCCCGCGCTTCCATCTCGAACGGTCGACTTCAGAACTTGAAGCGCGCCTCGACGCCATAGGTCCGCGGCGTGGCGAGCGACTGCACGGCCTGCCCGCCGATGATCACGCCATCGTCGCGGTAGAGCGCGTAGTCCTTGTTCGTGAGGTTGCGTCCCCACAGGAACAGCGACCAGCCCTGTTCGCTGCCGATCCCGATGCGCCCGTTGAGCACCGTCACATCGCCTTGCGAATAGCCGTTGTCCGGCCCGAAGAAGATGCGGCTGCGATGCGTCAGGTCACCGCGCAGCGTCAACGAAAGCGTGTCGGTCAGCGGCGCCTCGTACTGCGCACCCACGCTGATGTTGTGCTTCGGCGCCTTCACCATCGTGTTGCCGGTGAAATCATCGCCGCCCGGCGTGGCACCTTCATAGTCGAGGAACTTCGCATCGAGATAGCTGTAGTTCACGGTGACGTCGAAGCCGTTCACGGGCCGCGCGGTCAGCTCGAGTTCGACACCCTTGCTGCGCGCGCGCGCAGCGTTCGAGGTCTGGAACTGTGGCAGGCCGCCCACCAGCTCCAGCTGGTTCACCTGCAGATCCTTGTAACGCAGATAATAAGCCGACGCGTTGAAGCGCAGGCGGTTGTCGAGCAGATCGGATTTAAGGCCGATCTCGTAGCTTGTCACGAATTCGGGTTCATACTCGGCATCGTCCGTGGGCGTCACCGAAAACACGTTGTAACCGCCGGATTTGAAGCCGCGGCTGACAGTCGCGTAGGTCAGAACCTTGTCGTTCCACTTGTAATTGAGACTCAGCGACGGAGAGAAGTCATCCTCCGATCGGCCGAAGCGGCGTTCCGGCGTCGTCGCCAGCAGCAATCCGAACGGATCGCCGATCTGGCTGTGGATGACGTCCTTCTTCTCCCACGTATAGCGCAGCCCTGCGGTAATGCTGAACTGGTCCGTCACGCGATAGACCGCCTGGCCGAACCCGGCGATGCTTTCAGACTTCACGGTCGCAAGGATGTTTCCGGTCACTGCCTCGGGGTAGATACCGAGGTCGGTGCCGATCACTGCGGCGGAGTTCGTCGCAAGCCGCTGGTGGAAATAATAGACGCCGAACACGTACGTCAGCGGGCCGCTGTCGGGCGAGGCGAAGCGCAGTTCCTGGCTGAACTGGTTCTGGTCCTCGCTGATACCCGAAGCGAGCAGATCGAGTGCCGTGTAATCATTGTCCGCGAGGTTGTACCACTGAAACTCGCGGTAAGCGGTGATGCTCGTCAGCTTGCCGCCAAGGAGCGACCAGTTGATCTCGCCAGAGGCGCCGAACGTATCGCGGTTCTGGACCGTATCGCGGTTCTGCACCACCTTGCGGTCCCAGCCGTCCGCATCGGCAAGCGGCGTGCCGGTGAGATCGCCGTTGTCGGTGATGTCGAGGGCACCGGAATTCGTCCGGTCGCGGGAGGCATCGACACGCACGACGAGTTCGAAGTCGTCGTTCTCGCTGTAAACCGCGGTCAGGCGGCCAGAGAGCGAATCGACGTCGTCGAGATCGGTGCCGGTCAGCAGGTTCTTCACCAGCCCGTCGCGGCGGTCGATGCCGCCCGAAACGCTAACATAGAACTTGCCCGGAACCACCGGCCCGCTGACCGATGCGCTCGCCCGGATCGCATCATAGTTGCCGTAGCTCGCGCTGATGTCGCCGCGCAGTTCGTCGCCCGGTTTGCGCGTAATGAAGTTGATCGCGCCCGCGATCGTGTTCTTGCCGTAAAGTGTGCCCTGCGGCCCGCGCAGCACCTCGATGCGCTCAAGATCGTAGAGGCTGTTGTTGATCGTTGTCGGGCGGCCCATGTAGACGCCGTCCACGTAAACGCCGACGCCCTGATCGACACCAGGGTTGTTCGTTTCCGAAACGATGCCGCGAATCGAGATCGACGTTCCGCGCAGCTCGCGCATGTCGATGTAGACGCTCGGCAACGAGGTCGCGAAATCCTCGATACGGCCGATGCCCTGGTCCTTGATGGCGTCGGCAGAGAACGCCGAAACGGAAATCGGCACGTCCTGGATCGATTCCGCGCGCTTCTGCGCGGTCACGATGATCTCTTCCAGTTCAGCCGTTTGTGCCGTCGCGGATGCGGCGATACCGGCGCTGCCGACGCAAACCGCCGAACACAAAAGCGTGCGCTTCAAAACATGCATCTTGTTTCCCCTTTTTGTCCCATGCGCCAATTCGGCCCACTTTTCCCATCGCCAAGCTCCGCCGTGCGCCCATTGCGGGCGCCGTCTGTACGATCAGGATCATTCTCTATTTTGAAATTGAATTCAAGTTGATTATTGTCCGATGAGGATCATCGTTTCCAAAAGACCAAAGAATCAACCACTGAAGGATACTGGACAGCCCATGGTAGACCTGCCGTCGCCCTATCTCCTCTTTCTGGGTGACACCCGGAGCGAGGCCTATGCCAAGACCGCTTTCGGCCTGCGCGACTGGGCGCCGGAGGCTGTGATCGGCGAATATGCCATGTCGGAAGCCACGGTGAGCCTGGGCCTCGAAAGGCTCACGCCCGCAGCCGCCGCGTCGCGCGGCGCACGTGCGTTGCTTGTCGGCATCGCGCCGGTTGGCGGTGCCATCCCCGCCCACTGGCTGCCCGAACTCATCGCGGCGCTGGAAGCCGGGCTCGACATCATCGCCGGCCTCCACCAGCGGCTCGCAGACATCCCCGAGCTCGCCGCGACCGCACAGCGTCTTGGTCGCACGCTGTTCGATATCCGCCACCCCACCGTCAGCTTCAGCACGGGAACGGGCCTCCCGCGCTCAGGCAAGCGGCTCCTCACTGTGGGCACGGACTGCGCGCTCGGCAAGAAATACACCGCGCTTGCCATCGCGCAGCGGTGGCGCGCGCTTGGCGGCGATGCGGATTTCCGCGCGACGGGGCAAACCGGCATCATGATCGCCGGGCACGGCGTCGCCATCGATGCCGTCGTCGCCGATTTCATCGCAGGCGCCGCCGAATGGCTGAGCCCGGCGAACGCCGCCGATCACTGGGACATCATCGAAGGCCAGGGCTCGCTCTATCACCCCGCCTTCGCGGGCGTCACGCTCGGCCTGCTGCACGGCGCGCAGCCCGACCTGTTCGTGCTCTGCCACGATCCGACACGCGCCGCGATCTACGGCTATCCCCACGTTCCGATGCCCGATCTCGCCGAGGCAATCGCGCTTTATACCCAGCTCGGACGGCTGACGAACCCGGCCATCGCCTGCGCCGGAATCAGCATCAACAGTTCGAAAATGAGCGGTACCGAACGTCAGGACTGGATCGCCCGCACCTCAGACCGGCTCGGCCTCCCCGTCGCCGATCCACTGCGCGACGGCGTCGATGCGTTCATTCAGAAGATGCAGCCGCTCAGGGCATGACCCCGTGCCGCAGCGCCGGTTGCGCCGGCGCCGTCCGCCGTGCCAGCGTCTGGTCCAGAACCCGGATCAGGCGCGGCCGCGTCTCGCGCGGGTCGATCACGTCGTCGATGTTGAGCTTCGATGCCGCGTGGAACGGCCCGGCGCAGCGCGCATAGTTCGCGGTCAGGTCGCGGATCAGCGCCTGCGGGTCGTCCGCCGCCTCGATCTCCTTCGCGTGTGCGGCCAGCACCGATCCGCCCGGCGGCAGCGAGCCGAAATCGGCTGTCGGCCACGCAAGGATCATCGCCTGCTCTGCCTCAGCCCCACCCATCGCGACCGCGCCGAACCCGAACGCCTTGCGGATCACGACCGTGATGCGCGGCACGGAAGACCATGAAATCGCGTAACTGAGCGCAAGCCCCGCGCGCAGCGTCCCCTCCTGCTCCGCCTTCGGCCCCGGCATCACGCCCGGTACGTCCTGCAGGAAGACGATCGGGATATGATACGCCGAGCACAGATCCACGAAATGCCGCACCTTGTTCGCCGCCTGCGCCGTGATTGCGCCCGCCGAAACCATCGGCTGGTTCGCGATGATCCCCACCGAATGACCGCCGAGCCGCGCAAGCCCGGTCACGATCATGCGCGCGAAGTCAGGCTTGATCTCGAAGAAGCTGTCCCGGTCGACAATGCTGTTGATCAACTCTTTCACATCATACGGCAGCCGCGGATTTTCCGGGATGAGGCTCAGCAGCCGCTCGTCCATCCGATCGGCAGGATCGTCGCACGCCGCGCGTTCGGGATATTCGAAGGCATTCCGCGGGAAATAGGAGAGAAACCGCTGCGCCATCGCGATCGCGGCCTCCTCGGTCGCAGCGGCATTGTCGGCCACTCCCGAGATTCGGCAATGCACCCCCGCCCCACCGAGCTCCTCGGGCGTCACGCTCTGCCCAGTCGCGGACTTCACCACCGGCGGCCCCGCGGCGGCGAGCATCGCGGTGCCCTCCACCATGATGATGAATTCGGCAAGGCTGCTGAGAAGCGCCGAATCCCCCGCGCTCGGCCCCATCACGATGGCGACCTGCGGCGCGATGCCGGAAAGCCGCGCGAGCGTGATAAGATGCGAAGCCTCGGGCAGCCCCTCCCCGATCATCTCCTGCGCGCGCGCGCCCGCGCCGTCCTGCAGCCAGATGATCGGCATGCGCTCACGCAGTGCGATGTCGGCGATGCGGTGTTTCTTCCGCCCGTGGTGCAGCCCGTACGTACCGCCGTGCACGGTGAAATCCTCGGCCGCGACGCATACCGGCCGCCCGTCGATCGTCCCGGTACCGATGATCACACCGTCCGCGGGCGTCACCTCGTCCACCGTCTGCGCGTAGCCGATCGGGCTCGCGTGCGAAGCGAGCTGCCCGTATTCGAGGAAGCTCTCAGGATCGAGCAGCATCGCGATCCGCTCGCGCGCCGTGCCCTTCCCGCGATCCCGCTGCCGACGGACCTTGTCCTCCCCGCCCATCGCGAGCGCCCGCGCGCGCCGCGCCCGCAGTTCCTCGATCGCTTCCGCCATGCCCATCGTCGTTGCTCCGTAATGACGATAATGGGCTCAACACTGATTTAACTTAAATTCAAGTTCTATTATTGAGAGTAGGCGCCGCTTGATCTCCGAAATCCTCGGCACGATCACCCATCAGGAACCTTGGCCCCGTCCCCGCCCCCGCCGCCCGGTCACCCGGATTGTATAGCGCGCAGCGCTGCAGCGAGAGGCACCCGCATCCGATGCAGCCGTCGAGCAGATCGCGCGTGCGCTCGAGCATGGCGATTCGCGCGTCGAGTGCCTTGCGCATCCGGCGGCTGATCCGCGTCCAGTCCGCCTGCGTCGGCACGCGGCCATCGGGCAGCGTCGCGAGTTCCGCCTCGATCTCGGTCAGTGTCAGCCCCAGCCGCTGCGCGATCAACGCGAACGAAAGCCGCCTTATGTCGGATCGCAGAAAGCGGCGCTGGTTGCCCCCGGTGCGGATCGGGCTCACCAGCCCCCGCTCCTCGTAGAAGCGGATCGCCGACACGCTGAGCCCCGTGCGCCGGGCGAGTTCGCCGATGGTGAGTGTCGTTTGTGTCATGCCGCAAGCCTTCGAAAAATCGCGCTTGACCTCAAGTTAACTTGAGGTTGTACGACTCGCAAGGACAGGCGCCACCGGGTGCCCGAACTGCGGAGAAAATCATGAGTTTTCCAAGAATTGAGCACGTGAACGTCACCGTCACGGACCCCGAACGGACCGCCCGCCTGATGCAGGCCCTGTTCGACTGGAAGATCCGCTGGCAAGGCCCTGCACGCGACGGCGGACGAACGATCCACATCGGTTCAGACAACCACTATATCGCGCTCTACACCGGCGCGGACGCCGCCTACACCGACGAGGATTTCCGAAAAGGCCGCCCGCTCAACCACATCGGCGTCGAGGTCGAAGATCTGGACGAGACCGAAGCGCGCGTGTTCGCCGCAGGGCTCATCCCCTTCAGCCACGACGACTACGAACCCGGCCGCCGCTTCTATTTCTTCGATCCGGACGGGATCGAATATGAAATCGTCAGCTACGGCTGAGCGTCAGCGCCAACCGGCTGTCAGCTTCTGCCCGACCGCGACATCCTCGGGGAAATCCACCTCGCCCCACTCGAGCCCCTCGATCGAGGTGACGAGCACGGTCGAGGCCGGGTCGGCGGCGATGTGGTGGATCGCGCGCAGATACCAGCTTCGCGTGCCTTCGGGCGAGTGCATCATGCGTTCGACCTCGGCACGGAAGCGCGCGCCGCCCTCCGCATTGAAGCGCAGGAAGCCGATGGATTCAGCGTTGCTTTCTTCCGCCGTCAGCCGCTTGCCAATGTCGAGCAGACGCTCGCCTTCGCGGCGCACCTTCATGTCGTCGAGGTCGTATTCGTCCTTCACGTCGACCGTGATGCGGATCGGCGCATCGGGCGCGGCGAGCACGCGGTCCACGATCTCGCACGAGATGAGCGTGTCGCCGTTCAGGATCACGAACGGCTGGTCCATCAGTTCGCGCGCCAGCCACACGGAGCCGAGATTGTCCGCGACCTGATAGAAGGGGTTGAACAGCGTCCGCACCGCGACGCGCCCGTCATTCCGGCGCGCGATCGCCGCGTCCACCATGTCCGAATTGAAGCCGACCACGACGGTGATGTCGTCGATGCCGCCCCCGATCAGCATGTCGAGCTGCCAGTCGAGCAACGTGCGTCCCGAAAATTCGATCAGGCACTTGGGCCGGTCGGCGGTCAGCGGCAGCAGGCGTGAGCCCTGCCCTGCGCTCAGGATGATGGCGCGTTTGGTCATTTTGCGCGCCTAGACCGGA
Source organism: Sphingosinicella sp. (assembly GCF_041916975.1). NCBI lineage: Bacteria > Pseudomonadati > Pseudomonadota > Alphaproteobacteria > Sphingomonadales > Sphingosinicellaceae > Sphingosinicella > Sphingosinicella sp. The sequence continues at coordinate 3,700,542 of NZ_JAYRYK010000001.1, read as the reverse complement.
AATGTGGCAGGATGTGGAATGGTCGTTTCAGCCGCGCGCGGCAAGGATCGCGCTCGCAATTTCATGATCCTCGACCTTGTCGACATCGATGCAGGCTTCCGGCCTGTCGAGCAGCACCGGCGCCGCCGTCACGCCGAGCCGCGCCCCCGCCCTTGCCAGCGCGCCCTCCACGCGCATCGCACGCAGCAGATAGCCCAGCAGAAGCGCGGGGCCGAACGCCCGGGCGATGGCACGCACCTTTTTCCGCTCGCTCTCCACACGCTGCCAGAAACGCACCGCGGAGAGTGCCGCGGGCCGCGCGAGAAAGAAGAGGTTCGCGCCGGAATAGGCGCCACCGCGGAACTTGAGCCACGTCCGCCGCGCGTGCGGATAGGCGCGCGCGAACACCTCGCGCGGCACGAGCCCCACCGCCACGTCTGTGCCCCCCGCCTGCGCCCCGGCGATGAATCCGGTCAGCGTCTCGGCATCCAGAAGCACGTTGTCCGCCGTCGTCACGAGGAATGGCCAGCTGTCAGGGTGCGCTTCAAGCGCAGCCGCCACGGCTGCACTCACCGAGTTCCCGCCGGAAAGCACGCTGATCCGCGTATCCGCCGCCATCCATGCCGTACCCGGATGCGCAAGCAGCCGTTCGGGCGCCTGCGCGAGCACCACCGTCCGTGCGATGTCCGGGTGCGCCGCGAGAACACGCGCCACGCGGGAGAGCATCGGCTCCCCGGCAACTGCGATCAGCGCCTTGTCCTCCAGGCCGAAATGCGCGGCAAGCGGGTCCGTGCCCGGCCGCCTGCCGGCGACGAGGAGCGCCGTAACCCGCGCCTTGTGCTCCGTTTCCAACCCGCCCATCCTTGTCGCAAAAGCGCAACACAGCATCCTCGAAGCCGCCTATGACCAAATGCGGGCGAAGTCCATGCTTGGCGCAGGCTCCGGTTTGGGAGACAAGATGATGCCAAGGGGGCGTGTGTTCGAGGAAACCGTACATGCGTCGTTTCACCGTACCTGCACTGCTTGTCGTGCCGCTTATCGCTCTCCCCGCCTCCGCGCAGACCGCGCCGGGCGAGAAGGACAAACCGACCACGAGCCGCGCGCTCGACGCGGCGACGCAGCCTGTCGAAGACGTCAATCTGAAGAAAGACGAGATTCCGCAGGATCTGCTCGATATCCTCGAAGATCCCTATTCGCTGAAGGGCATCCGCAAATGCGCCGAGGTGCGCGCGGCCGTGGAAAAGCTCGATGCCGTGCTCGGCCCTGATCTCGATGTCGAAATCGCCGAGGACAAGGGCAAGAAGCGTGCGGACACCGTCCTGCGCCTCTCCGGCAACTTCCTCTCCAACCTGATCCTGCCTTTCCGCGGCATCGTGCGCGAGATTTCAGGCAGCGCGGAGAACCAGCGCCGCTACAAGGCCGCGATCGTCACCGGCGTCGCGCGGCGCAGTTTCCTGAAGGGTTACGGCGCCTCGAAAGGCTGCAAACCGCCCGCAGCGCCATTGCCGCTCAGTGCCGAAAAGGCGGCCGCTCAGGCGAGCCGAAGTTCGTCCTGAGGGGTGGTAAGCAAAAGCCCTAGCAGGATCGCGCGCGTCTCGCCGTCCACTACACCGTCGATATTGGAAGGCCGGAACCGGCGCTGGAACGCCACGATCGCCGCCGGGCCGTCGCTCACATCGTAACCGTAGCGTTCAAGCGCGAGCACCATGCCTGCGTCCGTCCAGTGCGGATCAGCGATCGCGTCCGGCACCGCCGTTGCGAGGCCAAGGCGGGCGAGATGCGGCCAGTCGAAAAGCTCGCCGGGGTCGGCCTTGCGCGCGGGCGCGATGTCGCTGTGGCCGACAACGTTGCCGGGCCGGATGCCGTGCCGCTTCACGATCTCGGCCAGAAGCGGGATCAGCGCGTCCATCTGCGCCTCCGGGAACGGCTGGTAGCCGAATTCATGGCCGGGATTGACGATTTCGATACCGATACTCGCCGAGTTTACGTCGCGGATGCCGCGCCAGAAGGATTTTCCCGCGTGCCACGCGCGCCGGTCCTCGCCGACGAGGCAGAGCACGTTGCCGTCCTCGGCGATCATGTAGTGCGCCGAAACCTTGGCTTCCGCATCGGTCAGACGCTGCAGCGCCGCCGTCGCGGACTGCATCCCCGTGTAGTGCAGCACCACCATCGAAACGGGCAGCGCCCGCGCATCGTGGTTTGGCGAAGGGCAATCGATCATCGCTTCACCTCGCGCGCCCATTCCTTCACCAGCCCCTCATCCGTCTTCTGCGTCGCGCTCCGCCATGTCACCACGGCGACGCCCACGAAGGTGATGAGCGCCCCGACCACGAACTCGAAGCTGATCGGCGTATCATACACCATGATCGCGATGATCACCGCGATCAGCGGTGTCGGCAAGGTGAGCGGCGCCATCACTGTCACCGGATAACGCTGCAGCAGCCAGCTCATCCCGGCATGGCCGACGATCGAGGAGCCGACCGCTGCATAGATCAGCCAGCCCCACACGTGCGCGTCCGCGTCCGCAGCGCGGGCAATCCCGCCGGGCTCGAACCAGAGCGCGGCGGAGAGCAGGAGCGGTACGCTCACGAACGCGAGCCATGCGTGAATGGTCAGCGGATTCACGCCCTGCAGGCGTCGGAACAGCATCGAGCCGACCGCCCACATGAACGAAGCGAGGATGGTGAGGCTCACGCCGAGCCGCTCATCCCATATCGCCGGGTCGAAACCCATGATGACGATGCCGACGAACGAGGCCGCGGTGCCGACGATGCGGATCCAGCGGATCGTCTCGCCGAGGAAGATCACCGCAAGGATCAGGCTGAACGGCACGCCGAGTTGCCCTGCGATCGAGAGCGCCGCGACATTCTCCGTAAGCGCGAAGCTGAGACCGCCGAGCCCCATGAAGATCGCGCCCGACACGACGCCCGCGATCACGATATCGCGCATCCGGCCCTTCACGAGGCGAAGCCACGGCAGCATCACCAGCAGCACGATCGCGTAGCGCAGGAACACGCCCGTCATCGGGCCGAGCGCGTCGATGATCTCCTTCACCGCAACGACGTTCATCGCCCAGAGGAGGTCGATGAACAGGATGAAGGCGAGGTGCGCGGGCTTCATGATGACATGATCGTGCGGTAAGCCGCGTTGATTTCCGCCATGCGCAGGTCGGCGACGCGGATGAACTCGGCGGGCGTGCCCTCCGCGTAGTGCCGGTCTGGGTGGTGCCGTTTCACGAGCGCAAGGTAGGCGCGGCGCACTGTCTCCCGGTCCGCGCCGGGTTCGATACCGAGCACGACATAGGGATCGTCCGGGTCCGGCGCGACATAGCGCGTCCGGATCCGCGCGAAATCCGCGTCGGTGATCGCAAACTCGCGGCGCACGCGGTCGACGTATTCCAGCTCCTCGCGCGTCACCCCGTCGGCAACCGCGATCATCAGCAGTGCCTCGACGAGGTCTTCAAGCACGGGCGAGCCGGTGCCGATGATGCTGCGCACCTGCCGCGCATAGCTCTCGAACCCGTCCGTCGAACGCTTGGCGAGGTTGTAGAAGCGCTCGGCGTTCTCGCGCTCGGCCGCTTCCACCTGAAACAGCCGCTCGAACACCGCGAACTCGTCCGCCGAGGCATAGCCGTCGGCGCGCGCCATCTTGGCGGAAAGCGCGATCGCGGCGATCGTGAAGGCGACCTGCGCGCGCTCGCCACGCCCCAGCCGCGCCGCGCCCACGTCGATCGCGTGCCCGGCGGCAAGACCCGCAAGCGCGCCCAGCGGCCCGCCGATGGCGAGGCCGACAGCGGTTCCCAGAATCTTGCCCCAGATCGACATGCGCCGCTGTCTAGACGCTGTTGGAGCCGGATGGAACCGCGATCAGACCGCGCGCGCGAAAGCTGTCGGCTGGACTCCCGCGGGCATGTACAGCCCCCGGTTCTGCCAATCGGGCACGAAGGCGTCGCTGACTCCGAGTACGGTTTCGGCCGCGCCCAGCACGAGGCGCCCGTCAGGGCTCAGCTGCCGATGAATGCGCCCGAGAACCTCCTGCTTGCACGCGTGCGCGAGGTACATGAGCACGTTGCGGCACAGGATGATGTCGAACGGTGCGCCCAGCGACCACGGCCCGAGCAGGTTGAGCGGCTGGAAGCGCACCTTGGCGCGAATCTCCGGGCTCAGCGCCCAGTGCTCGCCGGTCTTCTCGAAATGCGCCATCAGGCGGTGGATGCTGAGCCCTCGCTGCACCTCGAACTGCGAATAGAGCCCGCTCCGCGCCCGCGTGATCGCGCGGCGAGAGATATCGGTGCCGACGATGTCGATCGTCCAGCCCTCCCAGCTTTCGCGGTCTTCCGCGAAAAGCATCGCCACCGAATAGGGCTCCTGCCCCGTCGATGCCGCCGCACTCCAGATGCGGATGCGGCGCGACGCCGCCCGCGCGGCGCGGAGCTGCGGCAGGATACGCTCCTTCAGCAGATCGAACGGCTGGATATCCCGGAAGAAGAACGTCTCGTTGTTCAGCATCGCCTCGACGAGGTCGGTCGCGAGCGCCTCCCCGATCCCGTCACGGGCGAGGCGCTGCAGGAACTCGGAGACGGTCACGAAGCCATGCACGCGCGCCAGCGGCCCCAGCCGCGATTCGACGAGATAGGTCTTCGTCCGCGCCAGCTCGATCCCCGCACGCGCGCGAAGCAGCGACGAGAGACAGTCGAATCCGGCGTCGGGGGCCGTCATCGTCCCGCCTCCAGCAGGCAGCCGATCGCCGAGGCGAGCCCACTCACCGGCAGCATTTCGGCGGCAAGACCGGCCTTCACGACCGCGCCCGGCATTCCCCACACGACCGAACTCGCCTGATCCTGCGCGAGCATCGTGCCGCCCGCCGCAACGACAGCGCGCGCGCCGTCGAGACCGTCCGATCCCATACCCGTCAGCATCACGCCGAGCGTCGCGGCGCCCCACACGCTCGCCGCCGTGCGCAGCATCGGATTGACCGAGGGACGGCAGAAATTCTCGGGCGCTGCATCCGTCAGCCGCAGCCGCACCACGCCGCCCACGCGCACCACCTCCATGTGCCGCCCGCCCGGCGCCACGTAAACGACCCCCGGCTGCAGGGCCATCCGGTCCGCTGCCTCGAACGCCTGCACGCCGCCGCGCCGCGCCATGTGCTCGGCAAGGACCGCGGTAAAGGTCGGCGGCATGTGCTGCGTCACGATGATGGGCACGCGCACGGGCTTGGGCAGCTGCTCGATCAGCTCGAACAGCGCATTGGGCCCGCCCGTCGAGGCACCGATCGCGATCGCTCGCGGGATGGCGCGCGAAGGCTCCGCCCGCGCATAAGGTGCCGGTGCACTCGCGGGCACGCGGCGCGGCATCGCCTGCGGCCGCTCGATCTCGCCGAGCGCACGCACCTTGCGTACGAACTCGTCGCGGAATTCGGGCCCGGCGGCGGTCGCCCACCCGCTGCGCGGCTTCGCGATCGCATCGGTCGCGCCGAGGTTCAGCGCCTCGAACGTCACACGCGCACCGCGCGTCGTCAGCGTGGAGGCCATGAGGATGCGTGCACCGGGCGCGGCTTCCACGAGCTGTGGAAGTGCCGCGATCCCGTCCATGCCGGGCATCTCGACATCGAGAACGATCACGTCGACCGGATGCGCCTTGGCTGCCGCAATGGCGTCGGCGCCGTTCGCTGCGGTAGCGACCACCCGGATGGCGGGATCGTCGTGGAGCCACTGCGCCATCAGCGCACGGCTGACGCCCGAATCGTCGACGAGAAGAACGCGCACCGAAGGCGAGGCCGAAGCCGATGTCGGTGCGATCGGAGCAGACGCCCTGTTCATGGCTCGGAGCCCCGAGCGCCTAAAGCGCGCCGACCTGTGCGAGCTTGGCTTCGATCACATCCCGGTCGAAGGGCTTCATGATATATTCGTCCGCGCCCGCATCGATCGCGGCGCGGATGTGCGCCATATCGTTTTCGGTGGTGCAGAAGACGACGACGGGCCGCTTGCCCTCCTGCTCGGAGCGCAGCACCGAAAGAAACTCCATCCCGCTCATCACGGGCATGTTCCAGTCGAGCAGGATCACGTCCGGCATCGCCTGGCGGCACTGTTCGAGCGCATCGCGCCCGTCCGCCGCTTCCTCGGTCGCAAAGCTCAGATCCTCAAGGATGCGGCGCGCAACCTTGCGGATGACCTTGGAGTCGTCGACGATGAGACACGATTTCATCACAGGCTCTCGCACGGAGGGTTACGCCAATTGTTTCATGCCGTGGAAATCTTGCATTCGCGTTAAGCCGCGGCCGCAAGGTCGGCATCCATGATCGCCCGCACGCTGGCGAGCACCATCAACACATCCAGTTTCACGATACCGTCCGAAACCTGCTGCCAGCGGCGGTCGAGCGTCGGCGGATTGGGCTCGATCTGCTCGGGATCGACATCGATCACGTCGCCGACATCGTCGACGATGAGGCCATAGGGCTCGCCCTGATGCTCGACCACGACACACATCGATCCCGCACGGTCCTGCCGCGGCGAAAGGCCGAAGCGCGCCCGAAGGTCGATCGCGGTAACGATGCGGCCGCGCAGGTTCATCACCCCGGCGATCCAGCGCGGCGCCAGCGGCACCGGGCTCACGGCGCCAAGCCGGATGACGTCCTGAACCTGCGCGACGTCGATGCCGAGCAGCTGGCCGCCGAGCACGACCGAGACGAGTTTCGCCGGAATCATGCGGCTTCTCCGTTGAGCTGGCGTGCGACCGCATCGAGCAGCCGGGACCGGTCGAACTTGGCGACATACTGGTCGAAGCCCGCCGCCTCACCCTGACGGACATGCTCCTCCCCCGCGAGCGAGGACAGCGCGACAAGCGGCGTTTCGCGCCAGCGGTCGTCACCGCGCACGGCGCGCGCGAAATCGACGCCCGAAAGGCCGGGCATCTCGATATCGGAGAGGATCAGGTCGAAACGCTCGCCGGTCTCGCGCAGCGCAAGCGCCTCGTCCGCGCTCGCCGCCGTCATCGCGCGGTAGCCGGCGGAGGCGAGCAGCGGTTTCAGCATGTTGCGAAAAAAGGCGCTGTCGTCGACGATCAGCACCCGGCGCCCGCCTTTGTCCTCAGCCGCGACGGCAGCACTGCCCGCCCGCGAAAGATAGTGCGCGACATCCAGAATTTCCGTCGCCCGGCCCGCGATAACGGCGGTGCCGATCCGCGCCGGAAGATCGCTCGTCATGCAGATGTCGATATGCGTGTCGACGATATCCAGCACCTCGTCGACCATCAGCGCCGCGATGGTACTGCCGTCGTCGAAGATCAGCGTGGGCTGGCGACCGTCCGCACGCGGCGTCAGAGTGCCGTCGACCGCGAGCAGCGGTACCAGAGCATCGCGATATTGCACGACCGGGCGGCCTTCGCTCCATTCGACTGCAGCGGCATCGAACTCCTCGAGCCGCGCCACGAGCGAGAGCGGCACAGCCTTGGGATGTGGGCTGCCCGCGCGGAACAGCAGCATCGCGTCGGTTTCCTGGGCGGCCTCGCGTACCGGCGTCTCAAGCGCATCGCTTGCATCGCTTTCTCCAGCGATTCCAAGGCTTGCGGCAATTCCGTTCGCATCGAGGATCATGATCACGGCGCCGTCGCCGAGAATGGCGTTCCCCGAATAGACGCTCAGCGTCTTCAGGATCGGCGCCACCGGCTTCACCACGACCTCCTCGGTATCGAAGATGTTGTCGACGATCAGCCCGAAGCTGATGTTCCCGGCGCGCGCGATCAGCACGTAGTCGCCCCCGCCGCGGCCATTGCCGATGCCGAGCAGCGTGCCGAGGTGGATCAGCGGCAGCAGCCGGCCGCGCAGGCGCATCACGGCGGCGTTGTTCACATATTCGACGACATGCTCGCTGTTCGCGCCCACGCGCACCAGCTCGACAACCGCCATCTGCGGCACCGCGAAGCGTTGGCCGCCCGATGCCACGATCAGCGCGGGCAGGATCGCGAGCGTCAGCGGAATGCGGATCGTGAACTGCGTGCCTTTGCCCGCGGTCGATTCAATGTCGATCGCCCCGCCGATTTTCTCGATGTTCGCGCGCACCACGTCCATCCCGACGCCGCGCCCGGATACCGAAGTCACCTGCTCGGCGGTCGAAAGCCCCGGATGAAACACCAGCCGCTGCGCCTGCAGCGCGGAAAGCTGCGCCGCGTCGGTTTCCGTCACGAGTCGCAGCGCAACGGCCTTCGCCTTCAGCCGGGCGACATCGATGCCGCGCCCATTGTCGGCGAGTGTGATGACGATGTGTCCGCCTTCCTGCGCCGCCTTCAGCACGATGCGGCCGCGCGCATCCTTGCCCGCGGCCTTGCGCTGTTCGGCCGTCTCGATGCCGTGGTCGGCCGCGTTCCGCACCATGTGCGCGAGCGGGTCCTTGATGAGTTCGAGCAGTTGCCGGTCGAGTTCGGTTTCGCCGCCCTGCATGTCGAGTTCGATGGGCTTGCCGAGTTCGACCGAAAGGCTCCGCACCAGCCGCGGCAGCGCGCTCCATGCGTTGCTGATCGGCTGCATACGCGTGCGCATCACGCTTTCCTGAAGCTCGCCGACCTGCGCCGACAGCCGCTGCAGCGGCACGGCGAGGCGGTCGTCCTTCAGCGTCCTGAGGTGTTGCAGCAACTCGTTCCGCGTCAGCACAAGCTCCGAAACCGTAGTCATCAGCTGTTCGAGCAGCGCGACCGAAACGCGGATCGACTGGATGCCCCGGCCCGCTCCCACATCCGGCTCCGCCGCGATGACCGGCTCGGGCGCCAGCTCCACTTTCGGCGCTTCGGGGACCGCGATGGCGGCGTTCAGGCGTGCGATCTGGGCCTCGTCGTCCCCTGCCGGCTCCTTGCCCGACGCTTCGAGCGCCGCAAGGATCACCTTGATGCCGTCGATTGCCGCCAGCGTCTCGCTGACCACGGCAGGCGACACTGCGGCCTGCCCGTCGCGGACCTTGCCGAGCACGGTTTCGGCGGCGTGCGCCAGCCGTTCGAGGCGCGGCAGATTGAGGAAGCCGCACGTGCCCTTGATAGTATGCACCAGCCGGAAGATGTTGTTCAGCACGTCGCGGTTGCCGGGATCGCGCTCGAACAGCACGATCTCATTGTCCACGGTTTGCAGATTTTCGGCCGTTTCGGTCAGAAAATCGCCAAGCAACTCGTCCATTTTCCATCCCGGTCTGTGCGCGCCGCGCCACCTTGACCGGAAGTGGTTAATGCCGCGCTAAACCGCGAGACGCGTTCCAAAAACGAGAACGCCTTCGTCGGGCTCGGAAATCTGCAGGCTGCTGCCGGTTTCCTTGAGCAGCAGATGGACGAGGTACGCCGCCGCCGCGCGGGGCGTGAGCTGGGCGACGGGGGTTTCACCACCAAGCGCGGCGCGAAGCTCGGGGTCGAGCAGCATTCGCGGGCCTTCCGCGCGCACCGCAAGCTCCACGCCTTCGCCCGTCTGTTCGGCCGCGACGCGCAGTTCGCCGCCGCGCAGCAGCGCGTCGCCGGCGATCATCGCGAGGTTGAGCAGCAGCTTCACCGCATCCTTGGGCAGCGCCGGGTTTCCGATCATCCACTGCACCGCCACGCGGCGTTCCGCGCCGAACAGGCCTTCCAGTGCCGCCTGCGCCTCACGCGTGTCGACCTGGTCGCCGAAGCCGCCCGCCGCGCCGAAGGCGAGCCGGAAGAATTTCAGTTTGTTGGCGGTCTGCCGTGCGCTGTCGGAGAGCAGCTCCATGCAGCGGGCGCGCATTTCGGGGTCGTGCTCGTCGACGAGCAGCTCGACGCCGTTATAGAGCGCGCCGACGGGTCCGACGAGATCATGGCAAAGCCGGGAGCACAACAGGCTCGCGAAATCGGCCGAATTCATTCTTTTTGCCGCTCCCTCCGGGATATTTCTTCCCGCCTAACCCCTCGCAAGCCGACGCGCAAGCGTTCAAGATGCGGCGGATTCATCCGAAGAAGCCTCGATAATCCGCACGCCCATCGCAGAGGTTCGGCCATCTGCAAGTTGTGTCAGCTCGAATTCGACGCATTGACCGTCCTCAAGCGCGGAGATGTTCGATTGATGCAGAGCCGAAACATGCACGAATACATCGCGCGTGCCGACATCGGGCCTGATGAAACCGAAGCCCTTCTTGCGATTGAACCATTTGACTTCACCGCGCGCCAACGCCTGCCCCTCAGATTTCTTTAATGTCCACCGCTTCGAACCGCCCATGTATGGGGCCGTTTGCGACGACACGGTAGGCTTTTTCGCCGTCCTGCCCAAGGATCAGCCACGCCCAGCCCATGTCGTGCGCCCGCTTGGCATCGAGGCGCGATGGAAACGCGGGTGCATCCGGGTGCGAATGGTAGCAGCCAAGCAAAGGCAGCCCCCCGCTCCGCGCACCGCGATGCGCCGTGAAGAGCACTGCGGGGTCGATCTCGAAGTGCCGCAGCCGTTCGTCCGCGACGTTCGGGGCCGCGAGGCTGCTTTCGACGCAGCCGTCCCGCCCCAGCAAGAGCCCGCACGCTTCTTCGGGTGCCCGCGCGGCGCAATCGGCGCGAATTTCCGCAAGCGTCTGCCTTGCAATTCGAAGCATCATGCCAACATCGCTATCCAATGAGCGGGGGCAAGTCGAACATAAGCGTCATCCTTCCGGCCGCGGCCGCCGGGCAGCGGCTCGACCGCGCGCTCGCCGATGCCCTGCCGACCCTGTCGCGCGAGCGGCTGAAGGCGTTGATGCTGGAAGGCGCGGTCACGCTCGCGGGGAAGCGCCCCACGCCCTCCCTCCGCGTCGTCGGCGGCGAAGAGGTAAGCGTCTCGGTTCCCGAGGCAGCGCCCGCCACCGCCGAGGCCCAGCAGATCCCCCTCAGTATCGTCTACGAAGACGCCGACCTCATCGTCGTCGACAAGCCCGCGGGCCTCGTCGTCCATCCGGCCGCGGGCAACCCTGACGGCACGCTCGTGAACGCCCTCCTACACCACTGCGCCGGCGGGCTCTCCGGCATCGGCGGCGTCGCCCGCCCCGGCATCGTCCACCGCATCGACAAAGACACCTCCGGGCTCCTCGTCGTCGCCAAAACCGACCTCGCCCACGAAGGCCTCGCCAAACAGTTCGCCACGCACAGTATCGGTCGTCGCTATCTTGCCGTCGTCGCCGGTCGACCCTCACCCCCCGCCGGTCGAATAGAAGGCGCGATCGGACGCCATCCGGTGCACCGAAAAAAAATGGACATCGTATCCCCCGGCAAGGGCAAGCACGCGGTCACGCACTACCGCACGCTCCAGCCGCTCAAGGACGCCGCGCTCGTCGAATGCCGGCTCGAAACAGGCCGCACGCACCAGGTGCGCGTTCATATGGCGTCAAGCGGACATCCGTTATTGGGGGATCCACTCTATGGGCGCACACGCGCAAGTCACCGCGATCTCCTTAAATCGCTCGGGTTCGGCAGGCAGGCGCTCCATGCCCGCTCGCTGCAACTTGTGCATCCGCGCACCCAAGAAAATCTCGCTTTCGAAAGCCCCGTCCCGTCTGATATTCAGGAACTCATAGAGGCGCTTGCCGTTTGAATCCCGCGCGCCCCACCCAGATACCCGCAGAAATCCTGCCTTCACCGAAAGTCGCAGCCATGGCCGAAGCCAAAGTCCCCGCCACCATTCCCGCCCTCGGCGGCGAAGCCTCGCTCAACCGCTATCTCTCGGAAATCCGCAAGTTTCCGATCCTCGCCCCCGAGGAGGAGTTCATGCTGGCGAAGCGCTGGCGCGAGCATCAGGACACGGACGCCGCCCACCGGCTGGTGACAAGCCACCTGCGCCTCGTTTCCAAGATCGCCATGGGCTACCGCGGCTACGGCCTGCCGGTGAGCGAACTCATTGCAGAGGGCAACATCGGCCTGATGCAAGGCGTCAAGAAGTTCGAGCCCGACAAGGGCTTCCGCCTCGCGACCTATGCCATGTGGTGGATCAGGGCCTCCATCCAGGAGTTCATCCTGCGCTCGTGGAGCCTCGTGAAGATCGGCACCACGGCGGCGCAGAAGAAGCTGTTCTTCAACCTGCGCCGCATGAAGAGCCAGATCGGCGCGCTGGAGGAAGGCGACCTCAGGCCCGAGGTCGTCGAGAAGATCGCGCACGACCTCAACGTCACGGCCGAGGAGGTCATCTCGATGAATCGCCGCATGGCGATGGGCGGCGACGCCAGCCTCAATGCGCCGCTTCGCGCCGATACCGACGGCGAAGGGCAGTGGCAGGACTGGCTGACCGACGAAGGCCCGATCCAGGACGAGATCGTCGCCGAGCGCGAGGAAAGCAGCCTCCGCGCCGCGCTGCTCGCAGAGGCGATGGCCGTGCTCAACGAGCGCGAGCGGCATATCCTCACCGAGCGCCGCCTCGCCGAGGAGCCGAAGACGCTCGAGGAGCTAAGCCAAGAATACGACATCAGCCGCGAACGCGTCCGCCAAATCGAGGTGCGCGCATTCGAGAAGCTGCAAAAGGCGATCCGCAAGCTCGCAACCGAGCGCCACCTGCTCGAAGACGCTTGAAGCAGAGCCTGACGACGGGCTAGACCGCCCGTGTGGAGGGCAAGTCACGATCGCGAAAACCATCATGGGTGGTCCGGTTCATCGTCCGGCCGCTGCTCTACGTGATTGCCTTCACGCTCGTCTGGGTTATGCTCTATGGCTTCGTGCCTGTGCCTTTCACCGTGCCGATGGCGAAGGACTTCATCGCCGGGAAGGACGTGAAGCGCGACTGGACGTCCTTCTCGAATATCGATCCTGATCTGCCCCGCGCGGTCATCGCGGGCGAGGACGGCAAGTTCTGCTCGCACTTCGGCTTCGATGCCGAGGCGATCACCAACGCGGTCGAAGCGAACATGAAGGGCCGGAAGCTGCGCGGCGGCTCCACCGTAAGCCAGCAAGTCGCAAAGAACGCGTTTCTGTGGCCGGGACGCTCGTGGCTCCGCAAAGGGCTGGAGGCGTATTTCACTGTCCTCATCGAGTTGATGTGGGACAAGAAGCGCATCATGGAAGTCTATCTGAACGTTGCTGAATTCGGCATCGGCGTTTACGGCGCCGAAGCGGCGGCACAGCATTATTTCGACAAGAGCGCGAAGTCGCTGACCCGGCGCGAGGCGGCACGCCTTGTCGCCGTTCTCCCCTCGCCCATCAAGCGCGACGCCCGCAATCCGCGCGGTTACACGGCGCGCTATGCAAAGCGCATCGAGCGGTGGACGCGCGTGGTGGACAACGAAGGGTTTGATGCCTGCCTCGGCATTTAGAAGCCGACAGAAGGTTACGAAAGTTATCCCCAGACAGCGTGTTTCTCGGGCGGGTATCGGTCGTTTCGGTACGCGGCGCGCCGCGCTTCAAAGAGCGGCGGACCATCTTGCACGGGAACTCCTATTCCTGAAGCCCCTTTATGCGCGCCGCAGCAACCTGCCGATAAACGTCCCGTCCGCAAGAATTTCGTGCGCGGCATTGTGCCCCGGTGCGCCAGTGACGCCGCCGCCCGGATGCGTGCCCGCACCGCACATGTAGAGGCCCTTGAGCGGCCCCCTGTACGCGCCATGCCCCAGCATCGGCCGCGCCGACCAAAGCTGGTCGAGCGACATGTGACCGTGCATGATGTCCCCGCCGACGAGCCCGAACTTGCGTTCGAGATCGAGCGGCGAATGTATCTGCCGCGCGATCACCGTGCTCTTGAAGCCGGGCGCATAGGCCTCGACCGTATCGATGATGACATCCGCCGCAGTTTCACGCTCATCGTCCCAGCTTCTTCCGTCTGGAAGCTCAGGCGCGAACTGCTGGCAGAACAGGCTCGCAACGTGTTGACCCGGAGGCGCGAGGCTGTCGTCGACGATCGAGGGGATAAGCATTTCCACAATGGGACGCTTCGACATGCCGTACTGCTTCGCATCGAGGAAGGCGCGGTCCATGTAGTCGAGCGTCGGCGCGATGATGATGCCGCTCTGCAGGTGCTCGCCTGGCTCCGGCAGGCTCGAAAAGCGCGGCAGTTCTGACAGCGCCACGTTCATGCGGAACGTACCTGATCCCGCCTTGAAGGCGCGGATGCGGCGCGCGAAGTCCGCCGGAAGGTCCGACGCGTCGATCATGCGATCGTAAAGGAGCTTTGGCCCCACGTTGGCGATCACGCGCTCCGCCGCGACCTCTTCGCCGCCGACAAGGCGCACGCCGACGGCCTTGCCGCCGTCCACCAGCACCTTTTCGACCGGGCTTTCGAGGCTGATCTCGACGCCGAGGTCGCGGCAGACCTTCGCCATGATCTCGGTGATCTTGCCCATGCCGCCGACGCTGTGGCCCCACGCGCCCTTCTTGCCGTTCACTTCGCCGAACACGTGGTGGAGCAGCACGTAGGCCGAGCCGGGCGTATCGGGCGAGGCATAGTTGCCGACGACCGCATCGAAACCGAACGCGGCTTTCACCGCTTCGCTTTCAAACCACCCGTCAAGGAACGTTCGCGCCGACTTCACGAACAGGTCGAGCACGTCGCGCTGCTTTTCCACGGGCAGCCCCGCAAGACGGCGGCCCTGACGCGCGGCGTCGATCAGCGTCTTTACGCCGTCGCCGACGTTGGGCGGCGCCTTCAGCGACAGGTCGCGCAGCACGTCCGCGACGGTTTCGAGCGCGTCGTAATATTGGGGCAGCACGTCCGCGTCGTGGTTCGAGAACTTGCGGAATTCCTGCTGCGTCCGCTCCAGCCCGCCGCCGAGCAGCAGGTAGCGCCCGTCGTCCTGCGGCAGGAAGTTCGAAAACGGCCGCTCGATCACGCGGTAGCCATGGTCGGCGAGCCGCATGTCGGCGATCACCTTGGGATTGAGCAGGCTGACCGTGTAGCTCGCCACAGAGTTGCGGAAGCCGGGGTGGAACTCCTCAGTGACGGCGGCGCCGCCGATCACGTCGCGGCGTTCGAGAACCCGCACCTTCAGCCCCGCACGCGCGAGATAGAAGGCGCAGACAAGGCCGTTGTGGCCGCCGCCGATGATCACGGCGTCATAGCGTTTGGTCATGGCAGAAACCCCTATGTCTTTGTTTTTTTGTGTTTTCAGATGGCGGCGTGCGGACGCCGGCTCCAGCCCGGCGGCGGCGAACGGTGCTCGCGCGCTTCCGGGATCAGGTTCCGGACCTTGCGGCAGAAGTTGCGGAGCGCGACTTCGGTTTCCGCGAGCGGTCCCACGGTGAAGCTTTCGGATGCCATGCCATCCTGCACGCGGTTGATGAGCCACGTATCCTCTGCGTTCACCTGCCGGTTGATGCGCCAGTTGAGGTAGCGCGCCGCCTTCATCTCGCGGCGATCATCGGGCACGGCATAGCTGATCTCGCGGATCAGCGTTTCGGTCGGGGAGACCGGCAGCCACTGCATGAAATCAACCTGATCGGGGTAGATGTCGAAGGCGACGTTCGGCCACAGTTTGAAATAGGTCCACAGCTTCTGCCGCTCTTCGGGCAGGTGCGGCACGTGCGGCAGGTATTTCTGGTATGCCTGCTCGGACGGATTGTTCGACAGGCGATCACGGATCGGCCCCCACATCTTGTCGACGTTTTCCTGCGCCTCGACGCCGTAGCCGCTGCCCATCAGCCGCGTGAGGCCGGGGTGGGCGACGGGGATGTGCAGCCCGTCCGAATAATTGTCGCCCACGTTTTTCCAGTTCACCCTGCGCGGGCGCAGCGTCACGCGGCCAAACGCCTTCAGCTCCTCGAAGCGGTACGGTTCGACCTCGTGGTCATAAGGCGCGATCATATCGGCGACCGAAGGA
This sequence comes from Sphingosinicella sp., assembly GCF_041916975.1. Taxonomy (NCBI): domain Bacteria; kingdom Pseudomonadati; phylum Pseudomonadota; class Alphaproteobacteria; order Sphingomonadales; family Sphingosinicellaceae; genus Sphingosinicella; species Sphingosinicella sp. The sequence continues at coordinate 3,684,824 of NZ_JAYRYK010000001.1, read as the reverse complement.
CCGCCATCGTTTTCGAGCCGGACGAAAATGAAGCCGCGCCAGATCTCGAGGGCGACGGGCACGAGCCCGTGCTTCGACTGATCGAGCCCCGGATAGGTTTGCTTCAGCGGCACCCCGACGAGCTTGCCTTCAAGGTCGAACGACCACGCATGATACGGGCAGGTTAGCTTCTTCGCGACCGCACAGCCCGAGGGCCCGTCGACCAGACGCGAACCACGGTGGCGGCAGACGTTGGTGAAGGCGCGGACCTTCTGGTCCTGCCCGCGCACGACGATGATGCTTTCGCCCAGATACTCGAGCGTGTGGTAATCGCCGACGTTCGGCACATCCGAAAGATGGCACACGACCTGCCACGACGGGCGCATGACGCGGCGCATTTCGACCTCGAAGAACTCCAGGTCCGAATAGGTCCACGCCGGCAGGCTCCAGCCCGCGTCGGGGTCCACGTCCGCATGTGCCGCCCTCGTCGCCATTCCGCCTCCACTTTATATTGGACATATGTATAACAGAGTGACGTTTCTGGCAAGCCCCATCAGAGAGGCTGCGCGAGCGGTATCCGGCGGCGCAGCGCGGTGAGCAGCACGACCGCCTGCACCCCGTAAAGCCCCGCCAGCCACAACGGCAGGCCGCGCGGTGTCACTTCCATCAGCGCCGCTGCGGCGGACGGCCCTACCATCGCCCCCACGGCATAGGCGAAGACGAGGCCGCTGCCGATTTCCACGCGCTCTTCCCGGCTGGCGCTATCGTTGCCGAGCGCAACCAGCAGGCCGTAGAGCGGCAGCAGGCAGCCGCCGAGCACGAAACCTCCGGCGAGCGCCACCACAAAACCGGGCCGGGCCGGAAGTCCAAGAGCACATCCAGCGATCACTGTCCCCACGGCGCCGAGCAGGATCGCGCGCCGCCGGTCGATCCGATCCGACAGCCAGCCGAGCGGCCACTGCGCGAGCGCCGCGCCCATCAGGATCGCCGTCATGAAGGTAGAAACCTCGGGCACGCTCATCCCGTTCCGCTGTGCGTAAATCGGTGCGAGCGCGTACAGCGACGCTTCGCCGAGACCATAGATCACGCAGCCCGCCACCGCCGCGGGTGCAGCGCGGATCACGCGCAGCGGCCGCAACCGTCCTGCCGCGGGCGGCACAGCCCCCACCGGCGTCCGCAACCGCACGACCGCGCCGAGCGCGACCACGCCCGACGCCACGACGAACGGCGCCCATCCGCCAACGCCGAGCAGGCCGACCACGAACTGCCCGATAATCAAGGCCGCCTTGCTGGCGATCATGTAGAGCGAGAGAAGGCGGCCGCGCCCGGCGTTATCGACCTCGGCGTTCAGGCCGGCTTCGGCGAGAATGTAAAGCAGCGCGAAGCCGGTGCCGGAGACGAAGCGGATCGCCGCCCATGCCGCGGGTTGCGGGAACAGGGGCAGTACGATGATGCCGCCGAGCGCGAGGAGCGCGGCAATAGCGAAGGCGCGGCCGCTCCCCAGCCTGCGCACCAGTGGCGGGGCGAGCCATGGGCCGATGAGGAAGCCCATATAATAGATGCCAGCGATCCAACCGATATGATGCGGGGTGAAGCCGAGGCCGGTCGCGTACAGCGGCACCAGCGTCGTCATGACGCCGATGGCGATGAGGGCGAGTGATATGCTTGCGATGAGACCCGCGATGATCATCCGCGAATTCCTATTTGACGCATGTATAATAGTCCAGCAGGATACGCGCGGACAGGGAGGGACGGATGACGATTCTGCAACGGATTTCTTGCGCGCTGCTCGCGGCCGGGCTGCTCGCCGCGCCCGTGCTGGCTGAAACCTCTTACGTGCGCGCCGGGCGCATGATCGACACCGAAAGCGGCAAGGTCCTCTCCGACCGGCTAATCCGCATCGAGGACGGACGCATCGCCGCCGTTACGCCTTACGCGCCGCCGCCCGAAAGCGCGGCAGTGCTCGACTGGTCCGGCTTCACCGTCCTCCCCGGCCTCATCGACATGCACACGCACCTCTCCGACTGGGGCCAGACAAACAACGTCGCCGAGCCGCTGCTACACTCGGCGGAGGACATCGCGCTCGTCGGCGCGCGGAATGCGCGCGACACGCTGAACGCGGGCTTCACCAGCGTGCGCGACGTCGGCACGTTCCGCGCCTTCGGTGACGTCTCGCTGAGGAACGCGATCGAGGCGGGGTATATCGAAGGCCCGCGCATGGCGGTGGCGGGCGCGTACATCACCGTGCCCGGCGGCGGCGGCGAGGTGACGGGCATGGCGCCCGACGTGGAGATCCCGGAGATCATGCGCATGGGCGTCGCGGCCGGGCCGGACGACGTGAAATCGAAATCGCGAATGCTCTTCCAGCGCGGCGCCGACTTCCTGAAGCTGATCGCGACGGGCGCAGTGCTCGCGGCGGGTACGGAACCGGGGGCGCCGGAGATGACCGAGGCCGAGGTCCGCGCCGCCGTCGACGAAGCGGCCCGCTACAAGAGCTATGCTACCGCGCACGCGCACGGCGCCGAGGGCATCAAGATCGCCCTGAATGGCGGTGTCCGCTCGATCGAACACGCCTCGCTGATCGACGACGAGGCCATCCAGCTCGCAAAGAAGAAAGGCGCTTGGCTGGTGATGGACGTCTACAACGGCGACTTCATCGACGAGATGGGCAAGGCCGAGCACTGGCCCGAAGAGATCATGCGCAAGAATTTCGAAACGACGGACGCGCAGCGCATCGGCTTCCGCAAGGCCGTCGCGGCGGGCGTCAAGATCGCCTACGGCACCGATGCGGGCGTCTTCCCGCACGGGCTCAACGCCCGCCAGTTCAAATACATGGTGCGCTACGGCATGACGCCGATGCAGGCGATCCAGTCCGCCACCACGAGCGCGGCGGCGCTGATGGGGAAATCCGCGGACGTCGGCACCATCGCGCCGGGGCGCTATGCCGACATGGTCGCCGTCGCCGCCGATCCGCTGGCGGACATCAGCGCACTCGAACGTGTCGATCACGTGATGAAGGGCGGCAAGCTCATTCGCTGATCACGCCGAAGGCCCGAAACCTTCCTCCCCCCGCCGCGTTGATGCGGCGAGCGGGCACGACATGGAGGGTTTCATGGAAGACCGGAAATCGAACCTGAAGCTGGAAGGCGAAGGCAGCTACGAAGGCGCGCGCAAATATCAGGACGCGCAGCACGCATTTGCAAAATCCGGCAAGGTGGATGCCAAGGCGCGCGAGGCCGCGAAAGCGGTGGACGGCGCCGAAGGCCCCGAACTCGAAGCCGCGCGCCGTGCGGCCGCCAAGGGCAAGACCGCCTGACACGCAGGAGACTTACCTCATGGAATATGGACTTATCGGCCTCCTCATCCTGGCGCTCGACATCTGGGCGGTGATCAGCGTGTGGGGCAGCGGCGCGACGACCGGCGCGAAGGTCGCATGGACGATCGGCATCATCGTGTTCCCGCTGATCGGCCTCGTGGTGTGGTTCCTCGCAGGTCCGCGCGGAAACCGCGTGACGGCGCTTTAACCGAAATCCCGGCCCACCACGTCTCGCATCTCCGGGCCGATGATGGCCATGTGGCCGTAGTTCGGATGATCGATCCCGAAGATCGCCGTGCCGCGGCCACTCCGCCATTCCGCGATCTGCTCCTGCGTAAACGGGAAATGCAGGAAGTGGACGGAAGACGCCTTGCCATCCTCCCGGCTACGCTCGACGTCGCCCTCGGGCACCGCCGCGATGCGCGCTTCGCCGAGGTGCAGGTAGATATGATCCTCGACCCCGGCGAGGCGCCCGAGAATGGAGGCGCGCAGCTTGGGGTCGTCAATCTCGAACATCAAGGTCACGGTCAGTTCGCGGCCGTTCGGGATCATCGGATTATAGGCGGCCAGCTCGTCCGGGAGCTGCCCTGCCCCGCCACGCTCGATATAAAGCATTTCATGGATTTGCAGCCACATACTGTCATACGACTCGAAGAAAACCGTCACGTGCGGCCCAACCGAAAGACGGCGTTTTTTCTTCGTCTCGACATGCCCCAGCCGCAGCGCCTTCCGCTGCTCGCCGTAGGCGCGCATGTCCATGATGTCGGCGGGTTCGATGACACGGGTTTCGCGGGACATGGAGCGTCTTTCCTCTAAAGCCCGTAGGCTTTGGCAAGCAGTTCGATCGGATGCGGCACCTGCTGCGGAACGCTCTCCCCGCCCTCGCGCTCCATCACCTGCTTGAGGTGCGGCCCGGCGAGCGGGCATTCCGAAACCATGAAGGCCGCATTCGTCTTCAGCATGGCGCGGCCCGCCGGCTTGCCGACCTTGAGCGCAGTGGCGAAATTCGTCTTGAACATTCCCCACTTGCCGCCATGCCCGGAGCAGCGCTCGACGACGCCCACCTTCGCTTCCGGGATCAGCCGCAGCATCTCGGCGCCCTTCTGCCCCATGTTCTGCGCGCGGCTGTGGCACGGAAGATGGATCGCGATATCGCCGCCGAGCGGCTGCATCCCGGGCGCGAGCCCTTCCTTTTTCGCAATATCGACCACGTACTCGGTGATATCGAACGTCGCCCCGGCCAGCTTCGCGACCAGCGGATCGCCGGGCAGGATGAGCGGCCATTCGAACTTCAGCATCAGCGCGCACGAGGGCGTCACCGCCACGACATCGAAGCCTTCGTCGATCAGCGGCGCGAAGGCGGCCGCAACCGTCCGCGCCTGTTCGGCGACCGCTGCAAGGTCACCGTTCTCAAGCTTCGGCATCCCGCAGCAGCCGGGATAGACGATGCGCGTTTCGACGCCGTTCGCCTTCAGCACCTTCACCGCCGCCTCGCCCGGCCCCGGCATGTTCCAGTTCGCAAAACACGTCGCATAGAGCGCCGCCTTGCGCCCCACGGCAGGTGCCGACGCATCCACATCGATCCGGTCGAGATCGCCGCGGCGGTCGAGCGGCGTATCCGCGAACGGCGGCAGCCACGCCTCGCGGTCGATGCCCGCCGTCTTTTCCATCACCGTGCGCGTCAGGCCGTTTCCGGCGTCCGTAGCCCAATTGGCGAGCGGCGACAGGAAGCTCGCGAGCTTGCCGTTGCGATCAGTCTTCGCGAACTCCGCGTCGGCGAGGTGCGTTTGGCCGTGCCGGTGCTCGACGGCGCGCGCACGCAGCATCAGGTGCGGCACGTCGAGCGCCCATTCGTGCGGCGGCACGTAAGGGCACTTCGTCATGAAGCACATGTCGCAGAGCGTGCAGGCGTCCACGACCGCCTTATAGTCGGTCTTGGGGTCCAGACCGTCGATCTCGCCGCTTGGCGATTCGTCGATCAGGTCGAACAGGATCGGGAAGCTGTCGCACAGGTTGAAGCAGCGGCGGCAGCCGTGACAGATATCGAACACGCGCGTCAGCTCGGCTTCGAGCTGCGCCTCGTCATAATAGTCCGGGTTTTCCCAATCGATCGGATGGCGCGTCGGCGCCTCCAGACTGCCCTCACGCATCGGTGTTCCCCAACGATTCTGGCTTCAAGAGCATGGATATGCCTCTGAAAGCGTCCGGTCGGACGCACGGCGCGAATTCCCACACGAAACACGTGTCCGCCTGTCTCCCGAGACGGAAACGGGAACTGATGCCGTGCGTCCGAACGGACGCTCGCAGCGCTGATTTCAAAGAGGCTACGGGAGGGGCGGTTCCGGTCCCTGGGACCCGCCCCTCGCCTCCCACAGCGGACACTCTTGCCGCTCTTGCCCTCTCAGGCGTCGAGCGTGTCGAGTGTCTTTTGAAACTTGCCGGCGTGGCTCTTTTCAGCCTTCGCGAGCGTCTCGAACCAGTCGGAGATCTCGTCGAAGCCCTCATCGCGCGCGGTGCGCGCCATGCCGGGGTACATATCGGTATATTCGTGCGTCTCACCCGCGATCGCCGACTTCAGGTTGTCGGACGTCGTGCCGATGGCGAGGCCCGTTGCCGGGTCGCCCACCTCTTCGAGATATTCGAGGTGGCCGTGCGCATGGCCCGTTTCGCCTTCCGCCGTCGAGCGGAACACCGCGGCTACATCGTTGTAGCCTTCGACGTCTGCCTTCTGCGCGAAATAAAGATAGCGGCGGTTCGCCTGGCTCTCACCCGCGAAAGCAGCCTTCAGATTGTCTTCGGTCTTCGTGCCCTTGAGGCCCATGATCCCTCTCCTTCCCCAGTGATCGATCGCGAAAACCGGCCGGGCGCGGACGCAGGCCTGATTTCAGCATCAAGGCTATCGGTGGCCACCCGCAACCGCCAACGCATTTTCTGCGTGAGGCTGATCGACCGGATCAATAAATAGCGCACGACTTATCAGGGTAATGCAAATCATTCGCAGCAATTCGGCAACGCCCCCGAACTGCAATATGGCGTGCAAAAAAGCTTCATATCAATCGCATAGCGCCGTCACACGCCGCGCCTAGGCCTCCCGCCGCCAACCGCGTTTACCGCACCAATGGGGGATTTCATGCGTTCGACTTGCGCCGTGTTGCTGGCCGCCAGCAGCCTTTTCGTGCTTTCCACTTCCGCTTTCGCGCAGACGGGCGAAGCCGCCGCCGATACCGCTGCGCTCGATGAAGAGATCGTCGTGTTCGGCTCCGGCCAGACGCGGCAGGTGCAGGAACTCGATGCGGCCGATATCGCGCTGCTCGCGCCCGGCACGAGCCCGCTGAAGTCGATCGAGAAGCTGCCTTCGGTGAACTTCCAGTCGGCAGACGCCTTCGGCGCCTATGAATGGTCGCAGCGGCTTTCGATCCGCGGCTTCAACCAGAACCAGCTCGGCTTCACGCTCGATGGCATTCCGCTTGGCGACCACAGCTACGGCAACGTGAACGGCCTTCACGTCAACCGCGCGATCAGCCCCGAGAACCTCGGCCTCACGCGCGTTTCGCAGGGCTCGGGCGGGCTCGGCACGCAGGCGACGAACAACCTTGGCGGTACGGTGGAGTTCCTCTCGCGCGCGCCGGCCCGGGATTTCGGCCTCGACGTTTCCGGGAGCTACGGCACCGAGAACACGATCCGCGCCTTCGCCCGCCTCGAAAGCGGCGAGATCGGCGGCACCGAGGGCACGGGCGCCTACATCTCCTATGGCTATCTCGGGATGGACAAGTGGAAGGGCGTGGGCGAGCAGCGTCATCACATGCTGAACGCCAAGGCGGTCGCCGCGCTCGGCGACGCGCGCGTCACCGGCACCTTCAGCTTCTCCGACCGGCGCGAGAACGACTATCAGGACATGTCGAAGGAGATGATCGGTCGCCTCGGCTACGACTGGGACAATATCTCGGGCGACTACCGCCTCGCCGTCCAGCTCGCTGATGCCTATTGGGCCGAGGGCGCTCTGCCCGCACCGTTCGCGACCATCGACGACGCCTATTTCGATGCCGCCGGTCTTCGTAAGGACTATCTCGCCGCGATCGGCGTCGAGGCGCCGGTCGGCGAGACGGTCACCGTCGCGCTCAAGGGCTACTGGCACAACAACCACGGCCAGGGCATCTGGTATACGCCCTATGTGCAGACGCCGGGCGGGGCGCCGCTCTCGATCCGCACAACCGAATACGACATCGATCGCAAGGGCCTGTTCGGCAGCGTTACCGGCGAAATCGCCTTCAACGAAATCACCGTGGGCGGCTGGTACGAGAAGAACGACTTCCAGCAGGCGCGGCGCTTCTATGGGCTCACCGATCGGCTGAGCCCGTCGCGGAATTCACTCGATTTCCAGAAGAACCCGTTCTTCACGCAGTGGGAATCGGATTTCGACACCGAGACGTTCCAGTATCATGTCGAAGACCGCATCACGCTCGGCGCGGCCACGATCACGCTCGGCTGGAAGGGCTTCAAGGTGACGAATACGGCGACGCCGATCGTCGTCAGCACCTTCGCGCAGGGCAAGATCAAGGCCGAGGACTGGTTCCAGCCGCACGCGGGCTTCGCCTATGAGATCAACGATTACCTGGAGATGTTCGGCGGCTTCACGCAGGTCGCGCGCGCCTTCACGGCATCGTCCACGGGCGGGCCTTTCGGCACCACGCAGGCCGGTTTCGATGCCATTAAGGGCACGCTGAAGCCCGAGGAATCAGACACGTACGAAGCCGGTGTCCGCTTCCGCGGCAGCAGCTTCAACGGCGTCGTCGGCGCCTATTACGTGAACTTCCGCAACCGCCTGCTCGGCTTCTCCACCGGCGCCGGCATCATCGGCAACCCGTCCGTCCTCCAAAACGTCGGCTCGGTCCGCTCCTACGGCCTTGAAGCGGCGGGTGAGGTGAAGCTCGGCGCGGGCTTCAAGCTCTTCGCCTCGTACAGCTACAACGACTCGACCTATCAGGACGATGTCGTGAACGCGGAAGGAACGCTGATCGCGGCGACCGACGGGAAGACCACGGTCGACTCGCCCAAGCACCTCGCCAAGGGCGAACTCAGCTACGACGGCGAACTGTTCTTCGGACGCATCGGCGTGAACTACATGTCGAAGCGCTACTACAGCTACGAGAACGACGTCTCGGTCGGCGCGCGCGCGATCGTCGACGCCAGCATCGGCTGGCGCATCGCGGAAGGCTATGAGCTGCAAGTGAGCGGCACCAACCTTCTTGACAAGAAGTACGTGTCGACCGTTGGCACCAACGGCTTCAGCAACCGCGGCGACTCGCAGACGCTGATGATCGGCGCGCCGCGTCAGGTGTTCGCGACGCTGAAAGCCGCGTTCTGATGACAGGCGTCAGTCGCCGCGATGTGATGGCCGGGGGCGTGGCGCTTGCCGCGCTCCCCACCGTCGCGCTCGCCGGTGAAACCGCGCTCAGCCGCATAGCGTTCGGCTCGTGCGCGCATCAGGACAAGCCGCAACCGATCTGGGATCGGGTCGATGCGTTCGACCCGCAGCTGTTCCTGTTCCTCGGCGACAATATCTACGGCGACACACGCGACATGGCCGTACTGCGCGCCAAGTACGCGAAGCTGGCCGCAAAGCCCGGCTTCCAGCGCCTGCGCCGCAAGACGCCCTGCCTCGCGATCTGGGACGATCACGACTACGGCGAGAACGACGCCGGGCGCGAATATCCGATGAAGCAGGCGTCGAAGGACATCTTCCTCGATTTCTGGATGGAGCCGAAGACGAGCCCGCGTCGCAGCCGGGCGGGCAATTACACGAGCACGATCATCGGCCCCGATGGGCGACGCGTGCAGATCATCATGCCCGACAACCGCTGGTTCCGCTCCGGCCTTCTCGGCATCACCGAGGAGCCGAAGGACCGCGGGCCGTATCTGGCGAACAGCGACCCCGCCGCGACCATGCTCGGCGCCGAGCAGTGGGACTGGCTGGAGGCGGAATTCAAGAAGCCTGCAGAGCTACGCATCTTCGCATCCTCGACACAGGTGCTCGCCGACGCGCCGGGCTACGAAGCGTGGATCAACTATCAGGCCGATCACCAGCGCCTGCTGGATCTCATCGACTTTGCCGACGTGAACGGCCTCATCATGATTTCGGGCGACACGCATTATGCGGAACTTTCCCGGCTCACCGAGGGCGTGCCCTACCCGCTTTACGATCTCACGTCGTCGGGGCTCACCGAAGTCTGGCCGTTTCTCGGCCCGAACCGCCTGCGTGTAGGCGAGGGGTTCATGGGCCAGAACTACGGGCGCATCCTCATCGACTGGGAGCAGCGCGATCCCGAAATCCGGCTTGAGGTGGAAAGTATCGAAGGTCAGATCGTGCTCGCGGAAACAGTGCGGCTTTCGGCGCTACAGGTCTGACCCCTCAATCTTCGCGCCGAGGAAGACCAGGCGAACAAAGGTGCGATAAAGCAGGATTTGCTCTGACAGGAGGCGCGGCTGATCCAGCACGCGCGAAAGGATGATGCCGCCGTCCGCCAGTGCCGAGAGCATATCGGCAAGGTGGGAGAGATTGACGTCGGCGCGCGGCGGATATCGCTCGGCGATCTCCTCGAGGGCCGTAAGGAAACGGCTTCGCCAGCCGAGCACTGCCGTGGCATTGAGCCCGCGCACCTCGGTGTTGAACTGCTTGTCGTGATAGGCAACCGCTGCAACCATGCAGCCCGGGTGCGCGGTTTCCAGTTCGGCCATCATCTCGGCGAAGAGCTTCAGGCCGATCAGGAAACCATGCAGCGGATCGTCGGAGAGATCCCGACCGCGCGCAAAGATCGCGTCGAGCTTGGCGTTGTCGTCATGAATAAACCGCTCAAGCAACGCTTTCGCGAGGTCGGTCTTGTCGCGAAAATGATAGAAAAATCCGCTCTTGGTGATGTCGGCCGCGGCAATAATCTCGTCGATCGACGTGTTGGAAAACCCTTTGGCCAGCACGGAGGCTTCCGCAATCTCCAGAATGCGGTCGCGCGTCGCTTCCCCGCGCGTCATGCCCTTGCGGGACGATATCGTCATCGGCGCATTCATCCGCTCCCTATGCCCGATTTCAGAACCCGCGTTTACCATACCAATGGTACAGTTTCCTATATTTTCGCGGTGATACACCCCGCGCGGGACAAACGGCGCCTGTAAAACAAGCCGCTGATCTCAAAAGAAATATCAAAGGATCAGTATTTGAGTACCGCTTGCCTTCTGGAGAGTGCTCCGACTTTGGCCGATGTTCAACCGCGACACGCCGACGGACGGCCCACGGAGACCATTGTCATGTACAACACTTTCAAAACATTGCCGCAGCTTGGCGATCGCCTTTTCCTTACCGACGGCGGCCTTGAAACCACGCTGATCTTCCACGACGGCCTAGAGTTGCCGCATTTCGCTGCATTCGACCTCATGCGCACACAGGAAGGCCGCAGGACGCTCCACGCTTACTACCTTCGCTATCTGGAGATTGCGCAGGCGAACGGCGCCGGTTTCATCCTCGAAAGCCCGACGTGGCGGGCAAGCCCCGACTGGGGGGCGCTTCTCGGCTACTCGGAGGCAGCACTCGCCGAGAGCAACCGCGAGTCGATCGCACTGATGCACGAACTCAAGTCCGCATATGCGAGTGACCGGATGCCCGTCATCGTCAGCGGCTGCATTGGTCCGCGCGGCGACGGTTACGTCGCAGATGCAATCATGAGCGCTGACGCGGCCCGCGATTATCACGCCTTTCAGGCCGGCATTTTCGCCGAAGCGGGCGCCGACATGGTGACGGCGATCACCATGACTAATACGCCCGAGGCCATCGGCATAGCACGCGCTGCAGAAGCTGCCGGACTTCCCGCCGCGCTATCGTTCACGCTGGAGACGGACGGCTGCCTGCCCACCGGTCAATCACTGGCCGAGGCGATCAACGCCGTCGATGATGCGACAGGGGGCTTTCCCGCCTATTACATGATCAACTGCGCCCATCCCGATCACTTCTCAGCCATGCTGAAAACAGGCGGCGACTGGACGCGGCGCGTGCGCGGACTTCGCACCAACGCATCGCGGATGAGTCACGCCGAGTTGAACGAGGCGCCCGAACTCGATGATGGCAACCCCGACGAGCTCGGAGCGCAGAATGCTGCGCTGCTGCGAGCGCTCCCTGCACTCACCGTGCTTGGGGGCTGCTGCGGCACCGATCACCGTCATGTCGGCGCCATGTGCGCCCACGCACTCGCGGCGTAATCGGAAACCTGCACCGGTCCCCACCCTCGCACCGGTGCCGCTTGCCGATGATCGCCCGAACCGCGGCGGCGCGGGACCGTCCCCTCCCCGCCCGCGCCGCCGCTCCATGCTTGCTCTCCCACAGCAAAGGAAAACCCATCATGCGTTTCGTCAGGTTCTTCATCATTGCCGGCATCATGAGCTTTGCTACGCTCGGCGGCGCCACTTCGGTGTTTGCTACCGCCGCAGAGTGCAAGATCGCACCGCTTCGCCCCCACGAAGCAGGTCGCGTCAAGTCGCCGCGTCGGATTTGCAAGGCAGCGCAAACCGCAACCGTGGCAAAAAAGCCGGTCATTGTCGCGGTGCGGCTCCCCGGCCGGCTGCGCTAGAGCGTGTGGGGATTCAGCCTTGGGCCGTCGCCTTCCGCGCGGCCTCCGCGCGTTTCGCGGCGGCGTAGTCCTCGCTTGCGGTCTCGATCGGGCGCAGGGCTTCGAACTTCACGAGCAGCGCGGCGCGCAGGCGCTCGATCTCGTCTTCGAGCCGTGCAAGCTCCCGCGCGAGACGGAGCATCTCGGATCGGCGCACGGCCGCGTCGGGGCTGACATCGAACGGAGGATCCGCCGCCCGTGCCTCCCGCTCCCGGCGCAGCGTCGCGTCGGCATCGACGATCGCCCCGGCGAAAACCGAAAGCTGCGCTTCAGCACCGACGAGCGCGTGGCGGATATCGTCCAGTTCGTTGCGCCTCAGCCTGCGGTCATCATCATACGGCGTCTTCACAGCGCGCACCCCCGCAGTTCCGCGCGGAGCATGACTGCGTCTTCAGGGATCGATGGGTGTTGGCAGCGCATGGGGCCAGTATGCCCGTGCGTGGTTAATGTCGCCTTGCTGCGGAGATTCCATAACTGATTCAAAACGAAACAAACCGTGACTCAAGTGCCACAGGAACAATTCAAACCGCGAGCACGTTAACTTTTACGCGGCGTTAACCTTTGTAACCCATAACGGGCATGGTTAACGGATTGTACGCGGCAGGGCCGGGATTGGCTGTTTGCCGTTGGGGGACATGAAGAGGGCTACTCAATGCGGGTTCTGCTGATCGAAGATGACGCGACCACGGCGAAGAGCATCGACCTGATGCTTTCGAGCGAAGGCTTCAACGTCTATACCACGGATCTTGGCGAAGAAGGCCTCGATCTCGGCAAGTTGTACGACTACGACATCATTCTCCTCGACCTGAACCTGCCCGACATGCACGGCTACGACGTGCTGAAGAAGCTGCGGCTTGCGAAGGTCGGGACGCCGATCCTCATCCTTTCCGGCCAGAACGAGATGGAATCGAAGGTTCGCGGCCTCGGCTTCGGCGCCGACGATTACGTGACGAAGCCCTTCCACAAGGAAGAGCTGGTGGCGCGCATCCATGCCGTCGTCCGCCGCTCGAAGGGCCATTCGCAGTCCGTCATCAAGACCGGCAAGCTTGGCGTGAACCTCGACACCAAGACGGTCGACGTCGACGGTGCCCGCGTGCACCTGACCGGCAAGGAATATGCGATGCTGGAGCTGCTCTCGCTCCGCAAGGGCACCACGCTCACCAAGGAAATGTTCCTGAACCACCTTTACGGCGGCATGGACGAGCCGGAGCTCAAGATCATCGACGTGTTCATCTGCAAGCTGCGCAAGAAGCTTTCGGCGGCGTGCGGCGGCGAGAACTACATCGAAACGGTGTGGGGCCGCGGCTATGTGCTGCGCGATCCCGAAACCGGATCGGCCGCTGCGACCGAAGTCGCCGCCGCCTGATCGCGGACACGCTATCGTTCTGAAAGAGCGGCCCCTTTCGGGCCGCTCTTTTCGTTTGCGCAAAGGCCCGATGCTTGCCATTGCCGCCCCCCGGACGCATCATGCGCCCGAACCTGGGGGAGCGGACGGCACGCGCAATGGCTGGGCTGGTTCGGTCAAGGCCATTTCTTGCGGTGGCAGCGCTCGCTGTGCTGTTTGCCGCCTATTGGGCGGCCGGAACGTGGCTCGCCCCTGATTTCATTCGCAGCCAGGCAACGGCCTGGGCGCGAGACGAGCTGAAGAAACCCCTTCACCTCGGCGAGATCAAGGTCGACCCGCTAGGGTTCAAGCTCGACATCTCCGACATCGCGATCCCGGACGCAGCCACACCCATGGTCGCGGCAAGGCACGTCCATCTCAATTTTTCGATCCTGTCGCTCTTCGCCGATGCCTACCGCTTCGACGAGGTGCGGATCGACGGCCCTGCCGTCCATGCGCTGATCCGCCCGGATGGAACGCTGAACCTTCTCGAACTCGTTCCGCCGCCGAGCCCGGAACCGGTGCCCGCCGTGCTGATCGGCGAGCTTTCGGTGTTGGGCGGGCGCATCGCCTTTGCCGATCACAGCCGCGCCGCCAAACCGGCGAAGCTGCTGGCGCCGATCAGCTTCTCACTGAGGGATTTCCACACGGCACGCTCGGAAGGCGGCGGCTTCCGGTTCGAAGCGGAAAGCGAACGCGGCGAAACATTCGCGTGGCAGGGCCACGTCTCGATGGCGCCGATCGCATCGGACGGCAGCTTCACGGTTCGCCATCTGGAGGCGGCATCGATTCAGGATTTTCTGGGCGAGATGCTGCCGGTGGCCCTGTCTGACGGGCTGATCGACCTGCACGGCTCCTACGATTTCCGTTACAAGGGCGGTGCCACGACACTGTCGGCGATGCTGCCGAAACTCGGCCTGACCAGCCTCGCCTTCGACGGAAAAGACCTGTTTCGCGGCCGCGCCCGGCTCGGCGAAGTCGATGTCGACGGAGCCAGCCTCGCGCTCGCGATCCCGGAAAACGGCGCGATGGCCGCAGAGATCATCGTGCCGCACTTCGCGCTGCGCGATGCAACCGCGAACGGCCCGGCGGGCGCAGGCATCGAACCCATGCGTCTCGCGGGCCTTATGATCAGCGATGTCCGCGTGAACGTTGCCCGCCGCCGCATCGATATCCGCGATATCCGCGCCGAGGGCCTGAAGGGCGAAGCGACACGCGCGCAAAACGGCACGATCGACCTTTCCGCGCTGCTTCCGCCGGTAGCGAAGCCCGCGGTGAGCGACGAGACGGCGCCCTGGCAGATCGCGCTTGGCGGGTTTTCCCTGTCCGACGCCGCGCTGCGCTTCGAGGACCGCGCCGTTTCCCCGGCAGCCGTATTCGACATCGCGGCGAACGCAACGGCGCGCGGCGACCTAACAGCGCCGGACCGGCCGATCGCCGTTTCGGCGGATGCGCGTATCAACAAAACGGCGACGCTGAGCGCCGAAGGCACGCTTCTTCCGCCGGGGAGTGCCGATCTCCGCATCGCACTTGCGGGTTTCCCGCTGAAGGCCGCGCTGCCCTATATGCCGCCCTACCCCGCGCTCGACCTGAAAGGCGGCGACCTCGGCGTTCGAGGGCGCCTCATCGTTTCCGATGCAGGCACGGCGCCGAAGGCGCGCTTCTCCGGCGATGCGGTCGTCGCAGGCTTGCGGCTGTTCGAACGCGCGGGCCGCAGCGAGCTCCTCTCGTGGCGGCGCCTCGCGCTTTCGGGCATCGACTACCGCGGCCCGGCATCACCGCGCGTAGAGATCGCCCACGCCCGCCTAAGCCGCCCCACGGGACGGGTCGCCATCTTGCGGGACGGGACATTCAATTTCGCGGCGGCCGCCGGTGTTGCAGCGGCACCGCCGGTTCCCGCCAAATCCGCCCAGCGCATGACGCGTGCCGAGCGGCGCGCGGAGACGAAGCGCATCGAGGCCGCGCGCGCCGCAAAGGCAATCGCCGCACAGGCGGCGCTCGCTGCCCCGCAGGCAGCGCCCGCGATTCCCGTGGTCCTGAAGCGGCTGGACATCGACAGCGGCACGATGAGCTTCGCCGACTATTCGATCCAGCCGAACTTCGAGGCGCGGATCGAGTCCTTGCGCGGGCGTGTGACCGGCATTTCGAACATGCCGGGCGCGGTCGCCGAGATCGACCTCGACGGACATGTCATCAACCGCTTCTCGCCGGTGAAGATCGCGGGCCGCGCCAACCTCCTCGCCTACGAGCGCAAGACCGATGTGAAGATGGCGTTCCGCAATATCGAACTGCCGGTCTTCAACCCCTATTCGGGACGCTATGCGGGCTATGCGATCGCGCGCGGCAAGCTGACCACGGAGCTTGGCTACCGCATCGACAACCGCGCACTCGAAGCCGATCACCACGTGATCATCGACCAGCTCGAATGGGGCGCGGCGACCGACAGCAGGGAAAAGGTGCCGATGCCGATCCGGCTCGCCACCTCGCTGCTGAAGGACAAGAATGGCGTGATCGACCTTGAAGTGCCTATCACCGGATCGCTCGACGATCCGCAGTTCCGGCTCGGGCCGATCATCTGGAAGATCATCGGCAATATCCTGGAAAAGATCGTCACGGCCCCTTTCCGCTTCATCGGATCGCTGTTCGCGGGCGCCGAGGAGGCGCAGTTCGTCGATTTCGTGCCGGGCTCCGCCGCGCTTCCCGAAAGTGCGGCCAAGAATCTCTCCGCACTCGCCAAGGGGCTCGCCGATCGGCCCGCGCTCAAGCTCGATATTCCGGCGAGCCCCGGCATCGAGGCCGATGCCATCGCAATCGCCAACCAGCGCATGGCCGAAGCCGCGATGGCGCGGGAAATCAAGAAAGGCGAATCCCCCGATCTTGCCGCGCTGACGCCCGACAAGCGCCACGACCGGCTGAAGGATCTCTACAAGGCAAAGCTCGGCAGCAGCCCGGACTTCCCTGAACCCTCCGACACGGTGAGCGCCGCCGACAGCACGGCGGCAGAGAAGGACGGCATCAGCGAACGCGATGCACGCCGGAACCGTGAAGCCGCGCTGATGGCCGACACGCTGCGGCCCAAGTTCCTGCCGACGGATGCCGAACTCGCCGCGCTCGGCAGGACCCGTGCCGAGGCCGTACGCGATGCGCTGCTCGCGGACGGCGCAATTGATCCGGCACGTGTGTTCCTTTCGACACGGCAGGCCGCAAAGGCCAAGGATAGCGCGGTCCGCATGGAACTCTCGCTCGAATAGGCAGGTTCCGGGCGGATTTTCGACGCCCCATCAGGCTTGCGGATATTTTTACGATCGTATCGCAGCTCTGTCCGTTCGGCTCTCCGCCCGCGTGCGAGAGAAAGCCTTAACCATTCGGTGTGATTAACCAAACGAAACAATGTTGGGACATCCACCCCAGTCGTTCAGGAGACCATTTGTGAAGCGTTCGCTCTTGCTGGGTGCCGCGTGCTGCGCCCTCGCCGCCCCCGCTTTCGCCCAGGACGTTCAGACCGCCGCTGTCGAGGACGATCTCAGCGCCAACGAGATCGTCATCACCGCCACGCGCCGCGCGGAGACCGTGCAGGACGTGCCGATCGCCGTCACCGCGATCAGCGGCGATCTCATCAACAATGCGGGTGTCACCGACATTCGCGGCTTCGAGCAATTGAGCTCCAGCCTCGAGGTCTTCACAGGCCAGTCCGCCGCGACCGGCACATCGCTCTCCATCCGCGGCATCGGCACGGCGGGCGACAACCCCGGCTTCGAGCCTGCCGTCGGCGTGTTTATCGACGGCGTCTACCGTGCGCGTGCCGGCCTTGCGCTTGCCGAGCTTACGCCGGTCGACCGCGTGGAAGTGATGCGCGGTCCGCAGGGCACGCTGTTTGGCCGCAACACGTCGGCAGGTGCGCTCAGCATCATCACGCAAGGCCCGTCGTTCGATCTCGGCGGCTATGCCGAAGTGAGCTACGGAAACTACGACGCGATCTCGCTGAAGGGCGGCATCACCGGCGGCGTCACCGACACGGTGGCGCTGCGCCTCGACGGCATCTACCGGACACGCGACGGCTACATCCGCGACGTGAATTCGAATCGCCGCTTCAACAATCTCGACCGCTACACGCTGCGGGGACAGGCGCTCGTCGAGAAGGAAGATCTGAAGATCCGTTTCATCGCCGACTATTCGAAGACCGACGAGCAGTGCTGCGCCGCGGTGAACGTGGTGGAGGGCATGACGGCACCGGCCGTCCAGCTTGGCGCTTCGCTCGCCGGCCTTACCGGCATCTACACGGGCAAGCCCTCCGAGCGCCGCACGGCGGCGACGCCGGGCCGGAGCTATGACGAAGCGGTTGAAGAGTGGGGCGTTTCCGCCGAGGTCACCTATGACTTCGAGGCCGTGACGCTGACGTCGATCACGGCGTGGCGCAATTGGGACGTGCGTCGCAACCAGGACATCGATTTCTCCGGTCTCGATCGCGCCTATCGCGAAGGGTACAAGCCGGGCCTGCGCGACTTCACGCAGGAAATCCGCCTGCAGGGCTCAGCCCTGGGTGACCGTCTCGACTGGCTGGTGGGCGGCTTCTACCTCAATGAGAAGCTGACACTGACCGACCGCGTGCGTTTCGGCACACAGGCGAATTTCTACACCGACGCACTGTTCGCATCGAGCGGCTTCGAGCTGTTCGATACGTTCGGCCCTGCGGTTCCGGAATTCGGGCAGGTGCTGATGGCGCTCGACCCCACGCTGGCGGCCGCCGCTGCGGGTGACCCTGCGCTGTTCGCGCTGTTGAATTCCCCGCTGCCGGGCGGCAGCGAAGGCGACGGGCAGATCAACGACCGCTACCGCGTGAAGACCGAGGCGCTTGCCCTCTTCACGCACAACGTCTTCGAGATCACAGACGCTCTGAAGCTGACGCTCGGCCTGCGCTGGAACCACGAGAAGAAAAAGATCAACGCGAACCTCAACGCGGTTTCGCCGACGTGCGACTTCTATCTCGACCCCTCGACGGCGATCCTGACGGGCACGCTCGCGGCGATGGCGCCGGACGCCATTCTGCTCACCTGCAACCCGACGACGAACCCCGAGTTCAACGGGCTCTACAACGGCAGCCGCAGCGAGAACGAATTCACCGGCACGGCGAAGCTCGCCTATGCGGTGACGTCGGACTTCATGCTCTACGGCGGCTACGATCGCGGTTACAAGTCGGGCGGCTACAACCTCGATCGCGGCGGCTTTGACTCCGTCATCCTCGGCGGCGACGGTGGGCAGATCGAGGATCTGGAGTTCGACAGCGAGAAGGTCGATTCGTGGGAGGTCGGCTTCAAATCGCAGTGGGGCCGCGCGTTCACGCTGAACGTCGCCGCCTTCTATCAGGACTTCTCGAATTACCAGCAGCTGGTATTCTCGGGGAACAGCTTCGTCACGATGAACGTCGAGAAGACGGTGTCGAAGGGCGTGGAGGCGGAAAGCACCATCCGCCCGGCGCGCGATCTCACCTTCCAGCTCGGCTACAGCCTCGTCGACGCGAAAATCAAGGACGGCAGCAACCTCGTGGGCACACCGCTCGAGTTCGAGGCCGGCAAGCAGATCGCGCTGATCCCGCGCCACACGATCACCGGCGCCGCAACCTGGACGCCGCCGCTCAGTGGCACGCTGAACGCGCTCGTCCACGCCGACTTCCGCTTCCAGAGCGAGCAGGCGACGAGTTCGCAGAGCCGCGGCATCGCCGACAACGAAGGCTTCGCCGTCGTCAACGCGCGCATCGGTGTCGCATCGGCGGACGACAAGTGGCGGCTGGAGGTCTTCGTCGAGAACCTGTTCGACAAATACTACCACATCGGCACGTTCGCGGTGCCGGAACAGCCGGGCACGATCGCGGCCTATCCCGCACTGCCGCGCTTTTACGGCGTGTCAGCCCGCATCGGCTTCTAACGACGCGAAAAAAGGGGCGGCCCCGGGGGTCTCCAGGCCGCCCCTTCCCCCCGCTCGGCACACTAATGGGCAGTGCCGGGAAGCCTGGGCTCTGCGCGCGCCAGACTGCGCGAGCCTGAAATCACTGCGTCGACGTGCGCCTCGGCCGTGATCGCCGTGTTGCGGATGCACGCGCGTCGGACCATTTCCATCACGGCCTCGGCGCTCGGCCGCTTACCGCACGCGGTCAGGACTGCGCCCGATACGCGCTCGCGCAGGGCACGCTCGCCCGAGAGCGTCGTGAGATCGAGATCGGCGAAGCTGACCGCGACCGAGACAGGCTCGGCATGCGAAGAGGCGCTGACGAGACCGACCGTCGCCGCCACCGCCAGCGCGATCGCCGTGCTTCTGACGTAAAACATTTGAAAAGCTCCTGTGCTGTGGGGTTCGCGAGGGGACACCGGGGAGGAAGGGCTGGGGGAACATGTCCGCCTCGCGATGGCCCCTTATCGACCACGAGCGTGACCGCCGCGTGAGACGCGGGTCAAAGCAGCGTCAAAAAGTGCACCGTACAGACACAACGACACCGATCCCCGGTTTGACGAAGATCAAAGACGGCAACCTTCTGAGAGCGGAAAAGGCCCTGCTGAAAAGGCGGCACCAATGGGGGGACCGGCGTTGATCCCGAGCGATTTCGAATATCATCTGCGCCGCGCCGGCGAACACTGGCGCCTCGCCCGTGCCGCCGTGTCACCGGAAAAGCGCGCGATGCACAGCCGCATTGCCGATGCCTACATTCGAATCGCCGAAAAATTCTGGGATCGGGAGCGAATCGACGACATCCCCTTCAAGGATGAACTCGTGCGCCTTCAGTAAGCGCAATCCGAAAACCCAAAAAAACGCGCGCTTTGTAAGCCTGTCCGACACATCGGGCGGCATTCGTTTCCGTCCCGTGACAGCCGCGTGAACTTTATGTGAGCGGCTCGACTCGCCCGAAAAATGCGCCTCATAGGCGACCCCGGCAAATGGTTAACAAGGGGTCTTCATTCTATGCGCACGCTTTCTGTTCTCGCCGGCCTGCTCGCCGCAACCGCAGTCCTGCCCGCCAACGCCGCCGCCCTCAAGGTGCGCGGTACGACCAGCGTCACGCTTGGCGACGCCTCCGAAATCCCGGCCTATGACGCGAGCGGCGACCGCGTGTTCGTCGTCGGCCTCAACGGCGACACTGCCTTCGTAAAGATCGTCGACGCGAAAACCAGCACCGAAATCGGCACGCTCGATACGCACAGCTATTTCGCGGGTGGCGCGGCGAACAGCGTCGCAGTGGGCGGCGGCAAGGTCGCCGTCGCGATCCAGGCCGCGAACAAGACCGATCCGGGCCGTGTTCTCGTCTATGATCTCGCCAACCTCGGCGCCGCACCGCAGTCGTACACCGTGGGCGCGCTTCCCGATCAGGTGAGCTTCTCGGCCGACGGCACGCGGCTGCTTGTCGCCAACGAAGGCGAGCCGTCGAGCTACGGGAAGCCCGGCAGCGTCGATCCGGAAGGCTCGATCAGCTATATCAACCTCGCCGCCGGCACCGTGAAAACCACGGGCTTCGGCGCCTTCAACGCCATGAAGTCCGACCTGCAGACGAAGGGTGTGCGCATTTTCGGGCCGGGCGCCTCGGTCGCGCAGGACCTTGAGCCCGAATACACGGCGTTCTCGCCGGACGGCAAAAGCGCGTTCGTGACGCTTCAGGAAAACAACGCCATTGCGGTCGTCGATCTCGATGGCCCGGAGCCGGTCGTCACCGACATCATTCCGCTCGGCTTCAAGAGCTACGCGCCGGGCGCCAACCGCATGGACCCGTCGGACAAGGACGGCATCAAGGGCAATCTGCAAAGCCGCGCCGGCGTTTACGGCATGTATATGTCGGACGCGATCAAGAGCTTCACCTCCAACGGCAAGACCTATTTCGTTACCGCCGACGAAGGCGACGCCCGCGAATGGGACGGCCTTGTGGAAGAAGTGCGCGCGAGCACGCTCGGCGACTACGGCGTCTTCAACCGGCTCGGTGTGACGAGCGCACTCGGTGCCGAAGGCCCGGCTGACGGCGAGCTTTTCGCCTTCGGCGGCCGCAGCTTCTCGATCCTCGACGAAAACGGCAACCGCGTGTTCGACAGCGGCGACGTTATCGAACAGATCATGGCCGCGCGCTTCCCGGACGCTGTCGACGACGGCCGCAGCGACAACAAGGGGCCGGAACCCGAGGGAGTCGAGATCGGCATCGTCGATGGCCGCATGGTGCTGTTCGTGGGTCTCGAGCGCTCCAACGGCAGCAGCCTCGGCTCGGTGCTAGCGTTCGATATCACCGACTTCGGCCTCGGCGTCGCGCCGAAGTATCTCGGCGCGATCATTTCCGACCTGCTCGGGCGGCCCGAAGGGCTCAGCTTCTTCACGCGCGACGGCAAGTCTTTCCTCGCCGTCGCTGACGAGGAGACCGGCAACCTCGCCATCTACGCGCTGAATGTCGTCAGCGAGCCGGCCGTAATGGGGCTATTCGGCCTCGGCCTCGCCGGGATCGTCGCCATGCGCCGTCGTCGAGCCAAAGCCGCCCTGTAAGACAGGGCTTGCCCGCCCTTCCTGCCGTCCCAAAAAGGCAGGAGGGGCGGCTTCCCCTGGCCCGCGCCGCGTGCCAATGTGGCGGCGATCCAAACGGCAAGGGGGGGACAATCGTTGGCGGGGGGCATATTCGGACGCCGCAAGGGTCTTGGCGATTGGCGGCGCTATTCGGACCAACGCGCGCTCCGGCGAACGCTTACCTGGCCGCATCTCGTCGCGCTCGGTGTCGGCGCCATCGTCGGTACTGGTATCTATACGCTGATCGGTATCGGCGCGGGCAAGGCGGGACCGGCCGTCATCGCGTCGTTTGCGATTGCCGGCATTGTCTGCGCCTGCGCAGCCCTCGCCTACGCCGAACTGGCCACGATGATGCCCGCTGCGGGCAGCGCCTATACCTACTCCTACGTTGCGCTCGGAGAGCCGATCGCGTGGGTCGTAGGGTGGAGTCTCGTGCTCGAATATACGGTGGTTTGCGCCGCCGTCGCTGTCGGCTGGTCGGGCTATGCCGCAGGGTTCCTCAGCGCGTGGGGCTTCCCGCTTCCCATCGAACTTGCCGCAGGTCCGCACGCAGGCGGCATCATCAACCTGCCTGCGGTCTTCATCACCATGGCCGTCGCAACACTGCTGGCGCTCGGCACCCGTGAAAGCGCACTCGTCAACACGATCCTCGTTGTCGTGAAGATGCTGGCGCTGGCCCTGTTCGTCGTGCTCGCGCTTCCGGCGTTCAGTCCCGATCATCTCGTACCCTTCGCGCCCCACGGCTGGGGATCAACGGAGGTGGGGGGCAACACGATGGGCGTGATGGCTGCCGCGGCGCTCGTCTTCTTCGCGTTTTACGGTTTCGATGCTGTCTCCACCGCCGCGGAAGAAGCCAAGGACCCGGCGCGCGATCTTACCATCGGCATCATCGGATCGATGCTGATCTGCACGCTCGTTTACATGGGCGTAGCGGCGGCCGCCGTGGGCGCAATGCCTGTCAGTGAGTTTTCGTCGAGCGGCGACCCGCTCGCGCATGTGCTGCGCGGGCTTGGCTGGCCGGGTGCCGCGCAGCTGATCGGTGCGGGCGCCATCATCGCCGTGCCCACCGTGCTGCTGGCCTTCATGTACGGTCAGAGCCGCATCTTCTTCGCGATCGCACGGGACGGCCTGCTCCCCGAACGCCTCGCCCATGTCAACAAGCGGACGGGAACGCCGGTGATGATGACGATGGTGACGGCGGTCGTTGTCAGCATCCTTGCCGGTCTGCTCCCGCTGGGCGAGATCGCTGAACTCGCCAACACAGGCACACTGGCCGCCTTCATTGCCATCGGCGTCAGCCTCATCGTGCTGCGCCGCCGCGCGGCGGATGCGGAGCGGGCATTTCGCGTGCCCTTCCATCTCCCCGTCGCGCTCATCGCCATCGGCGGCTGCATCTACCTGTTCGTGAGCCTGCCGGAGAAGACACAGCTGCGATTCCTCGTCTGGAACCTAATTGGCGTCGCCGTGTATCTCGCCTATGGGATGCGCAAGAGCCTGATCGCGGCCCGGAAGGAAGCCTGATGTACCGCCTGTTCGTCCTCGCCAAATGCGACCTCGGCCACGCCGCGAGCGTCGGCAACCGCATCGCCGAGATGGAAGAGGTCGCCGAGGTGTATTCGGTGACGGGTGAGTACGACCTTCTCATCAAGGTGGGCTTCGGCGATCTGCCCGAGATCGAGGATTTCGTGCAGGAAAAGCTGCACAAAGTGCCCGGCCTCAAGGAAACCGTGACGATGATGTCCTACCGCGTCTACGGCGAGGACATCGGCGATTTCGTGAACTAACCCCGCCGGGACCCTCACACCTCACGGCACAATCATCCCAGCAGCCCCTCTTGTTATGAGATAAAAATCTCATTATGATCACATCATCGTATCAACAGGTGGTGGCTATGACTGCACTTTTGAGCCGTACGGAAATGGATCGGCGGATGGATGCGCATTTCGGGTTCGAGGCGCGCGACGATGTGGAGGGCGTGCTCGCCACGCTTTCGGATGACGTGGAACACGATATCGTGGGATGGCCCGCAGGCCCCGCGCACGGGCGCGAGGCGACGCGCGGCTTTTATGAGGCGCTGTTTCAGGACCTCTCCGACGGGCGCTTCACGACGCTGCGCCGCCTCTACGGCGAGAACTTCCTTGTCGACGATTCGCTTTGGGAAGGGTTCGCGCCGGGCCATCCGTTCGGCGTTTCGGGGGGCGGCCGGCCGCTGAAATTCCGGCTGCTCCACGTGATCGAATTCGCGGACGACGGCGACATTGCGCGCGAAAACGTGTGGGTCGACCTCGCCGCCATCCTCCAGCAACTTCCCCAGCAATAGCGTGGCGAAGGCGGAGCAGACCGGACGCTGGAAACAACGACGGCGGACACGGCAGGACATTCTGGCCGCCGCCGCCGAACTGCTGAAAAAAGGCCATCGGCCGAGCCTTGAGGAGATCGCGGACGCCGCGCTCGTGTCGCGGGCCACAGCTTACCGGTATTTTCCGAACGCCGATGCGCTGCTTGTGGAGGCGGCGCTGGAGATCGAATTTCCCAAGATCGGCGAGGTTCTGGAAGGCGCAGGTGACGACGCGGTGCAGCGCACCCTGCGCGTGGATGCGGCGCTCCATGCGCTCATCCGGGAGAACGAGGTGCCCCTGCGCCTGATGATCGCGAGCGCGCTTGAACGCGGGGCGCGGGGCGACCTGCCCGTCCGTCAGGACCGGCGGACGCCGATGCTGGAAGAAGCGCTCGCGCCCGCGCGGGCTTCTTTCAATG
Source organism: Sphingosinicella sp. (assembly GCF_041916975.1). Classification (NCBI taxonomy): domain Bacteria; kingdom Pseudomonadati; phylum Pseudomonadota; class Alphaproteobacteria; order Sphingomonadales; family Sphingosinicellaceae; genus Sphingosinicella; species Sphingosinicella sp. The sequence continues at coordinate 3,660,214 of NZ_JAYRYK010000001.1, read as the reverse complement.
CAGCCGACTTCAAGATGCTGATCGCGGCGCTATCGCTTGTCGTGGGCCCCGAGGCGATGATCGTGTTCCGGGACGTGCTGCGACTGGACGACGCCGAAGCGACGCGCGTGCGCCGCTGGGCGATCGAGGCGCTGATCGCGGCGGCGCGCTAGGCGCCGACCACCATTTCGAGCGTCACAGCGGCAACGGCGAACTGGCCGCGCATCTTGTCGGCGATGACCGAGGCATCGTGCTCGGAAAGACCGGGGACGACGACGCGCATCTCCAGCTTCTCGCGGACACGGCGCGAGCGGAAGACCGAGGGCACGAGATCGCGCTGCGCGAAATAGTTGAGCATCCTGAGGCTGATATGCGGATCGACGTTCGCAATAATCTCGAAATGCGCGCTCCTGCTCACGTAGGCGAGATGCGGCCCGGAAACGGCGGGCGCGGCGGCAGCAAGAGCGGTGGACATGACATTCCTTTTTCAAGTTTGCAGCGCACTTTTCGCATGGCCGCGCAGAAAAAGGGATGCAAAGTGATTGAACATTCACCGATTTCGTGCATAAAAATCAGCAAATCTAATTTTACAAAGACTAATTTATGCATATTGACGATTTCGACCGAAAAATCCTTCGCGTGCTGCAGGAGGATTGCAGCCTCTCCACCGCGGAGATCGCGGAGCGCGTGGGGCTTTCGCAATCGCCGTGCTGGCGGCGCATCGCTGCGATGGAAGAGGCAGGGATCATCCGCAAGCGCGTGGCGCTGCTCGACAGGCGCAAGGTGGGACTTGGCGCGCAGGTCTTCGCCAACGTGAAGCTCTCGGCGCACGGCCGCGCGCACATGGCGGAGTTCGAGGCGACGGTGCAGGAGATCGAGGAGATCCAGGAATGCTACGTGCTGATGGGCACGACGGACTTCCTGCTGCGGATCGTGACGACGGACATCGAGGCTTACGAGAAGCTGTTCTTCGAGAGGCTATCCCGCCTTCCCGGCGTGCAGGAGATCACCTCTTCCATGGCGCTCTCGGAGATCAAGAGCACCACCGCCGTGCCGGTCAGATCCGCTCAAGCCTGAGCGGGAGACCGTCGCGGGGCCTTGGCATCGGGAACATGGCGAAGTCCGCCTTGTAGCCTTCGCCGAGCACGATGCGGCGCCCCTCCAGCAGCTCGAACAGGAAGGCCTTCGCCTGCATGTAGGCGAAGTGGAGGCCGAGGCACATGTGGCCGCCGCCGCCGAAGGGGACCCAGGCGTATTTGTGCCGGCCCTTGGCGTTTTCGGGCGAGAAGCGCGAGGGATCGAACCGGTCCGGATCCGGCCAGAGATCGGGGAGACGATGGGTCATCATCGGGTTGATCCCGATGTGTGTACCTGCCGGAATCGTATAGTTCCCGAACACGAAATCCTTGAGCGCCCGGCGCGGCAGGCCGGGCACGGGCGCGTTCAGGCGCATCGCCTCCTTGAAGGCCCACTCGCACTTTTCGAACCGATCCAGCTCCCCATAGGGAATCCGGTCCCCGAATTCGGCGCGGAGGCCCCGCACCTCGTCGCGCAGCGTTTCCTGCCACTGCGGCGAGGCACCCAGATAATAAACGGTGGAGGTGAGCGAGGAGGTGAGCGTGTCGTGCGCCGCCATCATCAGGAAATTCATGTGATCGATGATTTCCTGATCGGTGAGCAGCCGCGTCTTGCCGGTCGCCTCGTCCTCATGCTCCGCATTGCAGATCTGCGTGAAGATATCCTCCCCCGCCGCGCCGCGGCGCTTCGGAATCTCGCGCCCGAAAAAGGCGCACATATAGGCCCGCCCCTTCACCCCGCGCGCCATCGCCGTGAACGGCAAGGGCCGCCGCACGATGCCCATCGACGCCGCGACCATATCGACAAAGCTCTTGTTGATCCGGTCCGCCTCCGGCCCCCAGGGGATGCCGAGGAAGGAGGTGGCGGCAAGATCGAGCGTGAGCTGCTTGATCGCCGGATAGAATTTCACATCCTCCGGCCACTTCGCGACGCGCGCGGCGATGCCATCCTGCAGCGCGCCCAGATAATTCTGCATCGGCGCGGGCTTGAAGGCGACCGAGAGCGTTTTCCGGTGAACGCGGTGCTCCTCGAAATCCATCAGCATCACGCCGCGCGGGAACAGCAGATCGAGGATCGGGTTCCAGCCCTGCTCCGACGAAAACGTCTTGTCCCGATCCATGAAGAGGAGCTCATTCGCTTCCGGCCCGATCAGCGAGACCTGCCAGCCGCCGCTGATGTTGGGCGTGCGATAGACGCGGCCATAACGGCCCATCTGATCGCGCACCATGGTGAGCGGATCTTTCAGGAACGCAAGGCTGCGCAGCACGCCGCGCAGCCGCGACCGCGGCATCTCGCCGGGCAAATGCGCGAGATCGGCATAGCCCGTATCGCGAAGGCGCGCGAAACGCTCCGCCGGCGTCGAGCCGTCGTCGGTGCGAAACTCCTGCGGATGAACCGGCGCGTTCATGGCGTACCCTTCCCCACAACCGCCCGTTTTTCGGGCCGATCGTGTGCGGCGGGCGCGCCTCCCACAGTACGCCCGCACGCACACAGCATCGAAAGCACGCGACTCTCCCTTCGCGCACAAAATGCGGAGTGATGATACGCAAAAATGGGCTGGGCGCAATCTAATTTACACTAGAGTAAGTGGGGGTTGGGCGCTTGCCGAGGAGGAGGTTTTTACTTGACCATAGTTAACTTCGTCAGTGTCTGCACTCGCCACCATATCGCCTTCTCTGGACGATAGTCTCGACCTAGTTCCCAGCCACCACATATAATCTAAGTCGAGCCCCCCCACAGAGACGCACTCGCTGCAGCAAGAAAAAGGAGGCCCCTCGACGCCTCCGACAGGTCTGCTACACTCCCACTGAGAGAGGGGACTTATCAATGACTCTATTTGAACTTGTGAAGTTGGCTTTAGATGAATTGTATACTGAGGGCAAGAAAGAACATGGCGAACTTCTCGATGATAAGATAAAAGAGAAGATTTCATACCTCAGCGATTGCTACAAAGAACTAGTAAATACAAAACGTCAGCCCGTTGATTATCGCGATCCCGCAACACGATTTGCATATGTTCTTAAGTATGTTGCAACTCATGGAGATTATGTTGTTCAGGCCCTTGAAGAATTAAAAATTGCAAACAAAGGTACTATCTTTCAAAGCGAGACAGCAAGGTTGACTTGCATAGGGGGAGGCCCAGGGAGCGACGTAACTGGTGTAATAAAATATCTCTCCGAGAACAAAGATGAACCACTTAAAAAGCTTACATGCTATCTTCTCGACGGAGAGCAATCTTGGGCAGATACGTGGACAGAGATTGGAGACGCCATTTCCAGTGACGTTGCAATAAATGTTAATTTTCAACCCCTAGATGTGACTAAACCAACATCTTGGGCGAGCCAAAAGAAATTTCTTAGAGCTGATCTATTTACATTTATTTACTTTGTTTCTGAAGTGAAGTCATTTGACAATTCGGGTGTAATTGGAGATTTCTGGGAAAAAATCTTCACAGAATCCGATGTTGGGACGAATTTTCTGTATGTTGATAATGGCCACAAGGAATTCAACGAATTCTTTGACAGCTTCTGGCGCAGCCGCAAGGATATTCAAGTATTGTACGAACAAGATAATCAATGGACTACGCCGAGATACTCTGAGCAATCAGATCATTTAGGTGAATACAAAAGCAGATTTGAACAACATCCCAAAATGAAGTCAATGATTACAATTAGAATTCTTAAAAAAATACAATGAGAGACCTATTCTCCATTCCAAAAAAATTGGAACGAATCCCGCTCCAAAATGCGGAAGTTTATTATCAGCCAGATTTTGATCTAGGCTTCCCGCCCGATCTCCTTTTAAGACGCCTAATTGACGAAACTCCTTGGCGACAAGAGAACATCAACGTCTGGGGCCGAACCCACCAACAGCCTAGACTAGTTGCATGGTACGGTGATGCAGGAAAATCCTATAGCTATTCTGGTATAAAACTAGATCCACTTCCTTGGACTGAAATTCTCCTAAATATACGAGACAAAATTGAGCGCGCTACTGATTTAAATTTTAATAGTGTTTTATTAAATTTCTATAGAGACAACAATGATAGCATGGGCTTACATAGCGATGATGAAAAAGAGCTTGGAAGTAAACCATCCATTGCTTCAGTTTCTTTAGGGGCATCTAGACCGCTTACATTCAAGAGCAAGATAGATTTTCGAAAAAAGCCTGTAAAAATTATCCTTAGATCAGGAAGTCTCCTTTTGATGAAAGGGGATACTCAGCACAATTACAAGCACGGGATTGCCAAGGAGCGTCAAGCTCTTGGACCTCGCGTAAACCTCACGTTTCGCACAATATTTTCTTAATACTAACGCTCTTAGGGCACCCCTCCCCTCAGCCTGCCCAAACCTCCCGGAACAGCCGGTCGAAATTCCCGCCGATCACCTTTTCGATGACGCGCGCCGGGTACTTCGCGCGGTCCATTTCGGCGGCGATGAGTTCCATGCGGCGGGCGCTGTTGAGATCGGGGACCGCAACCGGCCCGTCGGCCTCCCCCTACTTCGGCGCCCCGCTATACCCCGCCGCCTTCCGCAACGCCGCCGCATCCATCACATAGCCATCGCTGACCACGGTCATCACGCGGCGGAGCGCGCCGAGGTCGGTTGAGGGGTCGCCGTCCACCAGCACCATGTCCGCTTCCTTGCCCACCGCGATCGAGCCGGTGCGCGCGTCGGCGCCCACCACGCGCGCGGGGACGATGGTTGCGCTCTGCAGCGCCTCGGCGGGGGTGAAGCCGGCCTGCTGATAGATTTCAAGCTCGCGGATGAGCTCTATCCCCCAGCCGTCCGTGCCCGCCACGATGGGGACGCCCGCCTTGTGGAGCCGGCCGACCAGCTCCACCATCTTCGCATAGCTTTGGCGATAATCATCGCGCGTCAGTCCCTCGACCAGCGGATAGCCGCCGCTGGTGAACTGCGCGCGCTCCATGACCGGGGAGATGATGCCCATGTAGGGCGCGTAGGCCGGATGGGGCTTTCCGCCATCCTGCGTGAGCATCCCTTCGAAGATGACGATGGTGGGGTCCACCTGTGTCTTGCGGCGGGCGAGATCGGCGATGAAGCCCTTCATCAAGGGGCCGTCGAGATCGACATCCTTGAAGTAGCGCGCCGGCCCCTCCATGCGCTGGCGGGTGTTCGCCTTGTCGATCACCGCGCGCGGCATCGCCTCCATCACCACGAAATTGAGGTGGGTAAGCTCGTCGTAACCGGCGGCGACGGCCTCGCTCGGCTTCATCGTGGCGGGCACGTGGCCGTGCACGTGGAGGCCGAGGCGGTGCGCCTCCGCCGCGGCGGGGGCGATCCACGCCGGGTTCATCGAGGTGTAGAACTTCACGCCCCAAAGGCCCGCATCCTTGATGCGGCGCACGGCGGCGATGGTTTCCGCCTCGCTGCTGACGACCTCCGCGCCCTGCGCGGCGAGCGGATCCTTCTTGTCCACAATGGCGGAGATGAAGGGCTCGCCCATCAGCAGCTTGCCGGCGGCGCGGCGCTTCACCACCTCCACCGCGCGATCGAACGTGGTGCCGGGGCTGCGGAAGCTGGTGATGCCGTTCGCGATGTTGCTGAGCACGCTCCAATCGTCGCCGATGTGGAGGTGGCTATCCCAGATGCCGGGCACCAGCGTCTTGCCGCGGCCATCGATGACGCGCGCGCCGGCGGGCGCCTTCAGCGAACCCGCCGCGCCGATCGCCGCGATCTTGCCATCCTGCGCGAGGACCGCCTTGCCTGCCAGGAACACGCCCTTGTCGGCATCGAAGAGCTGGACGTTGTCGAAGAGGACCGGGGCCTTCGCGGCGGGATCGAGGAAGCGCTTCGCGATGCCCTCGACAGCCTCTGCGGTCGCGGCGTCCTGCGCGTCGCGGAGTTGGCGCAGCGCGCCCTCGTACCCGGCCGGGAGGAGCGAGATGTAGCTGACCTCGCCGAAATAGCGCTTGTTCTCATCGAGCCACACGGGAACCGGCGAGGGCATGATGCCGCTGATGAAGGCGAGCTGGACGGTCTTGGGGCCGGAGGGGCCGTTGATCGTCTGCGTGCCGCCGAAGGTCATGCGGCCCTTGCCGCTCGGCAGGAAATCGAGGCCCTTGTCGCCCGCCGCGGCAAGCGCCTCGATCAGCGGGGCGCCCGCGATGCCGACACCGCCCGCCGGAATGTACCACGCGCCCGCAGGCGCCTCGCCCGCGTCGTTCGCGGTTTTCCAGGTGGCGCGGCCATTCGCGACGCGGAACTCTTCCGCCGCATCGCCCGACATGGTGACGCCGCGCACCGTCAGCGCCTCTATGGCGCCGTCCTTGCCGAAGCGTGTCACCTGGTCCATCTCGGTGATCCAGCCGCGCAGCTCCTGCGACCAGCGATACGCCGTGCGGCCATCGGGCAGCTGCCAGCGCCACTGGCTGCCGTGCGCGCCCGCCTCCGACACCATGAGATAATGCACCGCGTCCGCGGGCGGCTTCAGCAGCTGGTCCTTCGGAACGGGCTTCGACTGAACGGCCGGCGCGGGCGCTTCATGCGCGCGAACACCAGGAGCGGCAGACGCCAGCAGCGCCGCGATCAGAACCAAGCGCATCATCGATCTCCCCATCGTCTGGGGGGAGCTAAGGACAAGACGCGCCGCAAAGCAAGCGGCGGCAGTGTCAGTCCTTCAGGGTTTCATCCGCATAGATCGCCGTTTCGGGCGCGCCGCCCGCAGCCATGCGGCCGCGGTACATGCCGAGGTCGTTGATGGCGAAGGCCGAGCGGCCGTCCGCGCCCATCGCGATGAGGCCGCCGTCTCCGCCGATCGCGCCGACGGCGGCGATCGTCGCCTTCGCGGCATCGGACAGGCTCTCCCCGCGCCACGCCACGCGGTCGCACACCTGACGGGCGGCGCTTTCGCGGATGAAGTATTCGCCTGAGCCCGTCGCGGAGACCGCGCACTGGCCGTTCCGCGCATAGGTGCCCGCGCCGATGATCGGGGAATCGCCGACGCGGCCCCAACGCTTTCCGGTCATGCCGCCGGTGGAGGTCGCCGCCGCGAGATCGCCCGCCGCATCGAGCGCCACGGCGCCCACCGTGCCGAACGGGTGCGTGGGATCGAGCGCGGCGGCTTGCTGGCGGCTCTTCCAGGCCTGGAACTGCTGCCAGCGCTCCTCGGTGCGGAACCACGATGGATCGACCTGTTCGAGGCCCTGCTCGGCGGAGAAGCGATCCGCGCCCGGCCCGGCGAGCATCACGTGGGGCGTGCGCTCCATCACCGCGCGGGCAAGATCGATCGGGTGGCGCGTGCGCGTGACGCCCGCGACCGCGCCCGCCTTCAGCGTCCGGCCGTCCATGATGGAAGCGTCGAGCTCGTTGCGGCCCTCCGCGGTGAAGACCGCGCCGCGGCCCGCGTTGAACAGCGGATTGTCTTCAAGCACGCGCACCGCGGCGGCAACGGCGTCGAGCGCCGTGCCGCCCTTGCCGAGGACCGCGCCGCCCGCCTGCAGCGCCGCGTCCAGCCCGGCGCGGTAGGCGGCGTCTTTTTCGGGCGTGAGCGCCCCGCGATCGATGACCCCGGCGCCGCCGTGAATAGCGATCGACCAGAGCGGCACTTCGCTGATCTTGCCGCCATGCGCAGCGTATGCGCGCGTGAAGACGGGGTTCTCCACCTCGCCCGAGGGCAGGTGCACGACCGAGCCGGCGCCGATGCCCACGACGCGGATGCGCGGCGCTACGAGCGGGCCGGTGGTGGGGAGATCGCGCAGCGCCGTGCCGTCCACCAGCCATGCGCCGCCATCAGGCGCGGTGGCATAGATGCGCCCGCTGCCATCGGGCTCCACCGCGAGCGCGGCGCTTTCATCGACGCCGAGACCCAGCATCGGCGGCAGGCCGGCCGCGCGGCCGGCCTGCGCCTTCGCGAGGAAGGCGAACAGGCGCCCGAGGCGGTTGCGCTCCTTGAAATGCGTGTCGGTGACGACGCCCTTCAGCAGCGACAGGTTCAGGAAATCGCGTTCGATCGTGTTGGCAGCGCCGAAGGGATCGGCGAGCGCCTCGTGGCTTTTGATGCTGCCGACGGCCGCGCTGTAAAGCTGCTCGCCGAGCATGGCGAGGCCCGCACTCGTTCCGGCCAGCGGCTTTCCGGCCGCGACGTGCGCGTTCAGAATGTCCTCGACCTCGGTGCCCTTCCAGTAGCGCACGTAACGCGACTGGTCGCCGCCCGCGATGAAGATGCCGTCCGCACGCTTCAGGCTGGCGAGGATCTTCGGGTCCGCAGCGGCCGCGCGATCCTTGAAGACGAAGGTCTCGGCAGACGCGATGCCGCCAAGCTCGTTGTAGAACTCCTTGCCGATCTCCGGCCCCAGCGACGCGCGCAGGATGACGATATGACCGTTCCCGGCCTTGCCGAAGAACCAGCGCATCGCATCGTGATTCCGGTCGCCGCCACCCATGAGCAGAAGCCCGCCGGAGACGGGGGACGGAGTCGCCGCAGCAAGATCGCCAAGCGCATAGTGGCTATAGCGCCCCTTCGCGAACGTCGGCGACACCACGAAGAACAGCCCGATCAGCGCCGAAAGCAGCGCTTTTGACAATCCCGATTTCAGCACCCGGCCGACCCTCCTGCGAAAAACACGACATGAGAGCATTATGTTACATAATGATCGCACATGGGAACAATGTTCTTATTCTGTCACGCAGAGTGTTGAAATTTTTCGCGGCTTCTGCTCGAAGCCAAGAAGGCATTCCTGGCACGGTCAGAGGACCGCGAGGGCGATGCCCGAAACTGGGGAACCCTATGAAAAACGCTCAATTCCGCGCCAAGCTCCTGCTGGGGCTGGGCTGTTGCCTTCCCGCGCTTGCCACGTCCGCAATGGCGCAAACCACGGAAGCCGCGGTCGATGCCGAAGAGATCATCGTTCTCGGTTCGCGCATCCCGCGTCTCAGTCAGGAAGGGCCTGCGCCTGTTACGGTCATAAATGCCGATGCAATTCGCGCAAATGGTTACACGAGCGTGCCGGACATCCTGCGCGCCGTGACCCAGAACGGCGGCGAGACGCAGAGCCAGCAGTCGTTCAGCGGCGCGAGCTTCACGCCCGGCGCGCAGCAGGTCGACCTGCGCGGCCTCGGACCGAACCACACGCTGGTTCTGGTGAACGGCCGCCGCATTGCCGATTTTCCGCTGCCGTTCCAGGGCCGCAGCAACTTCACCGACATCTCGAACATCCCGCTCGGCCTCATCGAGCGCGTCGAGGTGCTGAGCGGCAGCGCGTCCGCCATCTACGGCTCGGACGCGATCGCCGGTGTCATCAACTTCGAACTGAAGAAGAACGCGGACGGCACCACGTTCGATTACCGTTATGGTTTCACGGATCGCGGCGGCGGCGCCTCCCACCGGATCAGCGCGACGAGCGGCTGGTCGAACGAGACGTTCCACATCGTCGGCGGCATCGAATACATGCTGCAGAAGCCGATCTGGGGCTACCAGCGCAAAATCCAGGACAGCACTGCCGACAACCCGACGACGGCCGCCCCTCTCGGCCGACGTGTTTTCCTGCGTTACGATCCGGATAATGACGAATATGTGGATCCGGGTGCGGACACCTGCGCAGCGCTTTCATATCTGAATGAGGGCTCCACCTATTACGCGTCGCGGCCGCGTTACGGGGCGTATGACCCCGTGCTGGACGACTACGGCCCCGGCTATTTCTGCGGCAGCAACACTTCGATCGGCTACGGCACGATCATCTCGCGCCGCGAGGGCTTCAACAGCTTCGCCTCCGCCGGCCTGACGCTTTCGGACAGCGCAGAGCTGTTCCTCGACGCGCAGTTCGGCATCAGCAAGGTCTCGCTGATGCCCGACGTTCTGAACTGGGCGTACCAGGATTCCTCCGGCAGCAGCGACACGACGTTCTACAACAGCTTCGACGGCGTGCTCGACGACTGGTCGCGCCAGTTCACACCCGAAGAGTCAGGCGGCTTTTCGAACGTGATGACCCGCAACCGGCAGACGACGTTCAGCATCACGCCGGGTATCAAGGGCAGCCTTGACGACAAGTGGACCTACGAAGTCTCGTTCAACCACAGCGAGTACAAGGCGAAGGTGAAGTTCCCGCAGGTCATCGCGGCTGAGGCGAACGCGCTGTTCCTCGGCGAACAGCTCGGCATCGACGACGACAGCGGCTACCCGGTCTTCTACGCCGATCCGGAACGTCTCTACACGCCGCTGACGCAGGCGGAATACGACAGCATTGCCGTTTACAGCGTCTACAATCCGAAGAGCTGGACCGACAATCTTTCGGCCACCGTCTCCTCGACCGAACTGTTCTCGCTGCCCGCGGGGCCGGTCGGTTTCGCGGCGATCGCCGAGTTCGGGAAGCAGGGTTATGATCTCAATCCCGATCCGCTGGCGCTGACGGATTATTATTACGGCCTGAAGGACAGCGACGGCCACGGCAAGCGCACGCACTGGGCGCTCGGCGGCGAGCTTCGCGCGCCGGTGACGGACTTCCTGCAGGTCTCTGTCGCCGGGCGCTACGACCACTTCCGCTTCGCCGGAAACGGCGTCGGCAAGTTCACGTACAACGCCGGCATGGAACTGCGCCCGGTCTCGACGCTGCTGGTGCGTGCCGCCTACGGCACCGGCTTCCGCGCACCCGACCTGCACTATGTCTTCACCGGCCCGGGCAATACCCATCCTTCGGCGACGGACTATTATCTCTGCCGCACCGAGGAGCCCGACGAGGATATCGGCGATTGCAGCTATGCCGATTCGGGTATCGTCGCGCAGCGCAACGGCAACCGCCAGTTGAAGCCGGAAACCAGCAAGTCGCTGAACGCCGGTATCGTCTGGGCGCCGTCGCGCTATTTCGACGTGTCCGTCGACTATTTCCGCGTTTCGCTCTCCAATCAGGTGCAGGATCTCAGCATAGACTCGCTGCTGCGTGACGAAGCCGATTGCCGGATCGGCGAGACGATGAACGGTACACCCGTGGATATCGCCTCACCGACCTGCCAGGACGCGATTGCCCGCGTGCACCGCTTCGCAGGCGGTGTAAGCGAAGGCGAGCTCGATGCGGTGTCGATCAACCCGATCAACATCGCGCATGAAAAGACGAGCGGCATCGACATCGCGCTGCATGGCCGCCTGCCGACAGACTTCGGCGAGTTCGCACTCTCGCTCGCGCACACGCACGTATTCGACCACAAGTTCCGCCAGTATCCGGGCGATACGGCGATCAACAAACTGGCCGAAGACAGCGGCTATTACATCCCGCGCGACAAGACGACGGGCAGCATCACGTGGTCGCTCGACGATCTGCGCTGGACGGTGGAAGGCAAGCGGCTCGGCAAGCTGCCGAACTATGACGAGGACGCCTATATCAAGGCGAGCTACCTGTTCAATACGACGCTGCAGTACGACTTCACGGATCACCTCCGCGCGTCGTTCACCGTGACGAACGTGTTCAACAAGAACCCGGTGAAGGATCCGACCTACTCGGCCTATCCGTATTACGACATCAGCTGGTTCGACAGCGTGGGTCGCAGCTTCTACCTGCAGGTGACCTATAAGCTCGGCGGTTCGCCGCTGTAAGCGAGGGACGCTTTCGAGACGAACATGATCAGGGCGGGGCTTCGGCTCCGCCCTGAACGTTTCAGGCCTTCCAGACCTCGCGGAACAGGCGGTCGAAGTTGCCGCCGATCACCTTTTCGATGACGCGTGCGGGGTATTTCGCACGGTCGAGTTCGGCCGCGATGATTTCCATGCGGCGGGCGCTATTGAGGTCGGGGACCGCAACCGGGCCTTCGGCCTCTCCCGGGGCGCCGATGCCCGCCTTCTGCCGCGCCTCCGCCGTCTTGCGGACGATCTCCATATAGGCGGGGGAGATGTCGACGGGGGTGATGCTCTGGTCGCTGCCGATGCCGACGTGGTCCTCACCGCACAGATTCAGCGCATGGATGAGGTGCTTCATGAACAGCGCGCGCGAGGGCGACACAGGATCGCGGCCGAGGAACGGCATCAGATAGATGCCGACGACACCGCCGGTGTCCGACACGGCGCGGAGCGCGGCATCCGTCTGGTTGCGCTGGCTCGCGTAGATCGCACGGGCGCCGGTGTGCGAGCAGGTGATCGGCTTCGATGAGGCCGCGGCAGCGTCGATCACCGTCTGCGGTGTGGCGTGACCGGTATCGACAAGGATGCCGAGGCTGTTCATGCGCGCCACGGCTTCGCGGCCGAGCGGCGTGAGCCCCTCGTTGTCGGGCGAGGAACTGCCCGCGCCGAGCGGGTTCCTATCGTTGTAGGTGAGCTGCATGATCTTCACCCACAGGCCGTCGAACGTTTCGATGAGGCTCAGATCCTCGCCGATCATGCCCATGCCCTGAAAGCCGAAGATGATGCCGAGCTTGCCCGCCTTCTTGGCGGCGGCGAGATCGGCATGGCATTTCACGAGCAGGAAATGATCAGGATGCGCTTCGATATGGCGAACCCACTTCGAGATTTCCTTCACGGTATCGACGAAGCTGCCGGGCCTGCCGACTGTGAGATTGACAGCGGTGATACCCGAGGCGCGCACGTTCGCGAGCTTTTCGGGCGTGAGTTCGCCGGGCGGGGGATAGGGAACGTTCCACGTATCGGGCGAGGCGAGCGCATCGATAACGATCGCCTTGCGGTAAAGCGCAGCGATCGATGGTGCGATAGTCTCGGCGGCGGCAGGCGAAATGCCCGCCAATGCCGACAGGCCGAGGCCCGCCGCGCCTGCTGTAAAGGCGCGGCGGCTGATCTCGCTGGTTCCGTCCATATCCCCTACCCTTTGCAGCTAGCGCTTCGCGACGGCGTGGATCACGTCGACGTAGAACTTCTCCGCCTCCGTGATGCCCGCGACCTTCGAACCCGGCTTCGGATCGATGACGATGAACTCATTGGGTGCGTGCGCGCCGGTGCCGTAGCCGATACCCGCCGAAACGATCGGCATCTTCAGGATATCGGTGAACACGTAGTAGGGCGCACTGCCCGCAAGGCGGGGCATGACACTCGGCGTGATGCCGTATTTGCGGTACGCGCCGATCACAGCCTGCACGAGCGGTTCCTTCACCGAGGATTGCGCGGGCGGGTAGCCGGAGAGGCGCGTGAGCTTGATGTCCGTGAAGCCCTTCGCATCGAGGTGGGCGCGGATGAGGCGCTCTGATTCGTCGGGCGTCTGGTTCGGCACGAGGCGCGAATCGAACTTCGCCGTGAACTTGTGCGGCAGGATGGTTTTCGTGCCTTCGCCCGAATAGCCGCCCCAGATGCCGTCCATATTGAGCGTGGTGTTGAAGAGGTACTGGGTGATTGCCTCGCGGCCGCTCATGCCGTCGATCCACTTGTCGACGCCGAGCGATTTGCGCATCGCGGGCTCATTCGCCGTCCACGCCGGGAGCACGCCGTTGATGAGCTCCTGCTCCTCCTGATTCGGCTGGCGGATCGAATCGTAGAAGCCGGGCACGGTGATGACGTTGCCGTCCGGCGAGGTGAGGCTCGCGATCGCCTGCGCGAGGCGGAGGCCGGGCGCATCGACGATGGCTTTCAGCGAGCTGTGGATTTCCGCCGTCTTGGGGCCGCCCTGCGGTCCGCCTTGCGCTTCAAGCTCGAAGTAGATGTTGCCCTTGACGCCGAGCGACATCTGCACGCCGCCCGCCAGCGTCTGGCCCATCATCGGGAAGAGGACGCCGCCGTTCGCCTGCTTCAGACGGTCCTGATACTTGGCGATGAGATCCGGGTAGTGCGGCGAGCCGAGTTCCTCCTCGCCCTCCGCGAGCAGCATGACGTTCACCGGCAGCTTGCCCTCGGCCTTGATGATCGCTTCGAGCGCGTTCAGGAAGATGCGCTGCGGGCCCTTCTGGTTGGTCGCGCCGCGCGCCATGAGGACGCGGCCGAGCTCGTGATCCTCGAGAATCGTGCCGGCGAAGGCATCGACGTTCCAGCCCACGGGCTCGATCGGCTGCACGTCGTACATCATGTAGACGGCGATCGTGGTCTTGGCGCCCGCGTCGTAATAGCCCCAGACGCCGGGGTGGCGCTTGGTGGGGGCAAGCTCCGCCTCCTTGAAGCCGAGCGCCTTCAGGTCCGCCGCCAGCATTTCCGCCATCTGCGTGACGCCATCATTCTGCGCGCTGATCGAGCGCTGGCGCACCCAGCGCTGCACGTTTTCGACGTGCGCGGCCTTGTTCGCATCGATGTATTTGTACGCGGCGGCGTGCTTGCCCTTGTACGCTGCGACCTTGCCGGCGTCGTAGGCCTTTTCGGTGGTGAACGGAAACTCAGGGCGCTTTGCTTCCTGCGCCGCGGCAGAGAATGCGGCGACGGAAAGTGCGGCGGCGAGGAACATGGACTTGCGGATCATGGGAGAACTCCTTGAGGGTTATTCTGCAGAAACGGGGGCGATCGGCGCGGGAACGGGCGGCGCCACGTCCGTGATGCCGAGTTGCTTCCAGTTGATGAGCGCGTTGTAGAGCATCCGGAACTCACCGAGGTTCTGCCAGCGCCAGACGGGGTTCGTGGCGAACATCAGGATGCGGCCCTCGCCCTGCGGGATGTTGAGGATCGCGGCGCGGTCCTTCACCCCGTCGGCGCCGCGCATGAAGCCGCTGAGCACGCCGTCCTTGCCGCCCGGGAATTCCATCATGATGCGGCCTTTCAGCCGCTCCGGCACGCCGTAGAGCGTGTTGGACGCCCAGCGCACGGGCATTTCCGTCTCGTCGTAGCCATAGAACACGGGGTTCTTCGGCTGCAGCACCTTCGCCTTCACGATCGGGCCAGGCGCGTAGAAATCGCCGGGCGCGCGCGTGGAGACGATGTCGTCGATGAGGCCGAATTCAACCGGCACGGCGCTCGCGTCGCCCGTGGTGATGAGCGTGCCGCCCGCCTCCACGAACTTCCGAAGCTCGACCATGCCTTCAAGGCCCATGCCGCCGCGTACATCCTCCGACGTGCCGTAATCGCCGAGGAAGCGGTAGCGGTCTGTCTTGGTGTACGGCAGCGGCTTGCCCTTCACGGGGATGTCGAAAACGATATCCTTCGTGGAGCGGCCCTGCGTCGGCAGGATGATGACGTCGTACTTGTCGCGGAGGTTACCGGCGCGGACCTGTTCCTTGAAGACGAGATCGTAGGCGATCTCGTGCTGATCGAAGGCGTAGCGCACCCAGCCGACCTTCTCGCTCGACCCCCATGTGCTGAACATCGCCGTGCGCGGCAGCGCGGTTTCGTGCGCGGCTGGATTGCCGCTGACGGAGACGGCTTCCAGACCCAGCGATTCCACGGCAGGCTTCAATACGTCATAGGCGCTGCCATCGACGAGCAGGGAGCCTGCGGGAAGCGTCTTGCCGCCCGCCTTGAAATCGGCCTCGGCAACGCGGACCTTCGCGTCCTTCAGACGGTAGCGAAGCGTCGCGAGGCCGACCGAGCCGTTATCGAGCACCGCATAGGTGCCCGCGCCGCGACCGGAGATACTGCCACGCGGTGTCAGGCGGTCGACAGGCGTCGTCGGGATGTCGAGCGCCGCCTTGTCGTCCACCTCCGCGATATCGACGTGGGCCATCATGCCCATTGTCCACGCCGCGTCATCATAAGTGCCGAGTTTCTCGTCGGGGTAATTGTCCTGCTTGCGCAGCAGGATCTTGGCGAGGCGGCCGTAGGGCTGATCGAGCTTCACGACCAGCGAACCGGCCGGATAGCTGCGGTCTTTCAGCTTGACCGTCTTCGCCGTGCGGCCGACCTCGATGCCTTGCAGACGGAGCAGATTGGTGACGAAAGCGACGCGCGTATCGTCCTTCTGACCACCCGGTATGATGTAGGCGTAAGGCGCCTTCGTCTTGCCGTTCTCCATGGCGTTGGCGCTCTTCTTGTAGAAGTTTTCGAGGATAACGTTCGGGTGCTTGGCGGCAAGTTCGAGCGCGGTCAGCACACCCGTCTGCATGTAGTTGGTGTTGTTGCGCATCGACCAGACCACCTCCTTGTAGGGAGGGCTGGGACGATACCAGTCGCGCTTGGTCCAGTCGCCGCCGCGCACGGAGGTCTGCACTTCGGGCGCGACATGACGCAGCATCGTCGTCGCGCCGCCGTTGCCGAAGGTTTCGTACATGCGCAGCATGCCGTTGTGGTTCGACGACATGAAGGCGAGGTAGCCCGGCGTCCACGCATCGACGAAGCCGTGCGTCCACACGCCGGGCATTCCGTATTTGGTGAGCTGCGCCATCTCGTAGTTCGCGAACCACGGCAATTCGCCGAACAGGATCGGGTCGAGATCGGGATTCTGCGGCGCCTGCCCGCTGTAGGTATAGAGGAAGGGCACCGATTCATGCAGCTCGTGCAACACCGGCGGGTGCCATTCGAGGTAATAGTTCATCAGGTGGCGCGCGCTGACATCCGAGAAGTTAATGTCGCGGTTGTTGTCGTGGTAAATATACTTGCCCCAGTAGGGCGGACCGCCGGGTTTGTTGCGGTCGTCGGTCTCGTCGATGAGGTTGCGGTAGTACCAATCGACATAGCGATCGCGGCCGTCGGCTTCCAAAACCGGGCTGAGCGCGACGACGAGGTTATCGCGGATACCGCGGATCATCTCGCCCTCGTCCGTCAGCAGGCGGTAGGCGAGTTCCATCAGCATCTCTGGCGGTCCGGTTTCGGCGCTGTGAAGACCCGCCGACAGGTGATAGATCGGCTTCGTTCCCGCGATCACGGCGGGCGCGTCCGCCGCGGGCAGCTTGCGCGGATCGGCGAGCAGCGCGAGATTCGCCTTGTAGGTATCGAGCTTCGCGAGATTCTCCTCCGACGAGATCATCACGACGATGTTCTCGCGGCCTTCCTCGGTCTTGCCGATCTTGATGATCTTGATGCGCGGCGATTTTTCGGCGAGCGCGCGGTAATAGCCAACGATCTGCTCGTAATAGTGCAGCACCTTCGGTGCACCGATATGGTTACCCAGAATCTGTTTCGGCGACGGAACGGCATCCGAAACCGGCAAATGATCCACAAGCGGGCTGCTGAACTCCGGCTTTGTCGTCCAAGCCTTCACGGATTTCGCGAAATCCGCGTCCATCGGCTGCGCCATCGCCGTCGTTCCGAGCAGTACCGCAATCGCAGCGCCAACCGCCATTCTCACCATATTTGCCCCTTCCACGCCACACACAACACAGCATCGTTCGCCTTCCGCGGCAGCCGCCGAAGCCGTTTTGGCATCTCCTTGCGGAGACCTGATGCTTGATGGCATCAGGATTTCATCATTTTGTCGGGATACGCAACAATCATCTTGCCAAGTACGTGACCTCGACTCAGAACGACCGACAACGAGTTGGGGATCGGTTCAGACTCCCTCTCAAAATGTACTGGTCCGCGTCTTCTATGACATGGCCAAACAAGGGGGTTTGTCAGTCGAGAGTTCTTCGAGGACCGTTCGATACGGGCCTTTCGTTCGCATAATCGATGTCCGGCGGATCATTAAGGCCGGCACGCGTAAAGGGAGATGTAGAGTGAGCAAGACGTTCAAAATGTCGTTTTTCCTCGCCGCCACGGCAATGGCCGGGGTGAGCGGAGCCGCCGTCGCGCAGGAAGCGACGGGTGACGAAATCATCATCACGGCGCTGAAACGCGACACGAACCTGCAGGATACGCCGATCTCGATCTCCGCCGTTACCGGCGACACGATCGCGAATTCGGGCGTTCAGAGCATCTCCGACCTCAATGCGAGCGTGCCGAGCCTTTCCTTCGTGGACGGTGGCCCTTCGCAGCGCCGCGTTGTGATCCGCGGCATTCAGGCGGCCGGTGAGCCGACTGTCGGCACCTACTACGACGAAACCCCGGTGACGGGCGTGATCGGCGCGGGCAACGACGCCGGCGGTTCGACGCCGGAGCTTCGTCTGTTCGACGTCGAACGCGTCGAAGTGCTGCGCGGGCCGCAGGGCACGCTCTACGGTTCGGGCTCGATGGGCGGCACGCTGCGCGTGATCTACAAGAAGCCGACGAACGAGTTCGACGCCGCGATCGACACCAGCCTTTCGGCAACCAAGCACGGCGGCGCCAATTTCGAGGCCAGCGGCATGGTGAACGTGCCGATCGTGCAGGACAAGCTGGCGATGCGCGCCACGGGCTTCTACCGCAAGGCGGACGGCTACATCGACAACACGACGCTCCGCATCAAGGATATCAACGAGCAGAAATACTACGGCGGACGCCTGCTGCTGAGGGCAACCCCGACCGACGATCTGACGATCGATGCGGCGTACTACATGAACCGTTCGCGCACGGACACGCCTTCGTGGACGCTGGAAGCGGGCAAGAACAATTCGGATGCGCTGACGCGCCAGCCGATGCGTGACGACGTGGATCTGTTCAGCCTGACGGCCGCTTACGATTTCGGCGGCGTGGTGCTGACGGCTGCCGGTTCCTACATGGAGCGCGACATTTCGACGGTGAGCGACGTTTCGCGCTTCATCCGTTCGACGCGCACGGCAGCGGGCTGCGGCGCCCGTCTCAACGGCAGCGCTGCGATCCCGTGCGTCGGCACCCAGCTTACGGACTACTATGCGCTCGTCGACAGCCAATCGACCTCCGCGCTGTTCCCGCAGCAGAACATGGAAGCGTGGACGGCGGAACTTCGCCTCAGCTCCGACGGCTCGGGTCCGCTCAACTGGACCATCGGCGGCTTCTTCTCCGACCGCGACATCCACGTGGAAAATCCGCAGGTGAACGCCGATCCGGTGACGGGCGCGATCATTTATCCGCTCCAGATCGCGACGTCGCGTTACATCAACGACAGCCTTCGCCAGGTCGCGGCATTCGGCGAAGTCTCGTATGATGTGACCGACCGGCTGAGCCTGACCGCCGGCGTCCGTTACTTCCGCTACGACAAGGACATCAACGGCGAGACGACGAAGGGCTCCATCCTCGTCGGCGCGGTGGTGCGTCCGCTCTCGTTCGTGTCCTCGGACGAGGACGGGACGGCGTTCAAGTTCAACGCTTCGTACAAGATCACCGACGACGTGCTCTTCTACGCCGAAGCCTCGCAGGGGTTCCGCCCCGGCGGCGCGAACCAGGTGATCGGTCTTGCGCAGGAACTGACGCCCTACCAGTCGGATAGCCTCTGGAACTACGAGGCGGGTCTGAAGACGACGCTGCTCGATCGCAAGCTCACGCTCAACATGGACGTGTTCCAGATCGACTGGTCCGACATGCAGATCAGCACGCGCACGCCGAACGGCGCGTTCGCCTATATCGGCAACGCGGGCTCGGCGCGTATCCGCGGCTTCGAACTTGAAGGCGCGCTGCGCCCGATCGAAGGCCTCTCGATCTCCGGCAACCTCGCCTATCTCGACGCCAAGCTGACCGAAGACCAGCCGAATGCCGGTACGTCGATCGCCCCGGCCGCCGGCTTCGACGGCGACCGCATCCCGTTCGTGCCGAAATTCACGGCGGGCCTTTCGGCACAGTATGTGTGGGGGCTGAGCGAAGGCCTGAACGGCTTCTTCCGCATGGATGCCAACCACGTCGGCGGCTCGTGGTCGGACTTCCGTCCGTCCTACGTCTTCACCCGCTACATCGACGACTACGAAGTTGCGAACCTGCGCATCGGCGTAGAGGCGGAAGACAACGCCTGGGGCGTGTATGCGTTCGTGAACAATCTGTTCGACGACACGGCCATCACGCGTTCGACCTCGAACGCGATCGCGCAGAACCGCACGCTCGTGAACAACGTGGCGCCGCGCACGGTGGGTCTGAACTTCCGCGCCAACTTCTAAAAGGCGCGGTCTGGCAAAAAGAATGGGGCGGCAAACGCTGGGTTGCCGCCCCTTTTTTTGCGACTTTTCCGCAAGCCTACTCGGCCGCGAACAGACTTTCGATCGGCTGGAATTCCTCGTCGATGCCGAACATGCGCGGGCCGAGGACCTCGAGGCTTTCGGGGCGGCGCAGCATCGGATCGGCGCTGTAGCCGAGCACCTTCACGCGCTGGCCGTAAGTGAGCATTTCGCCTGTCAGCGGCTCGCCGGATTCACGATCGAGGATGCTGATGAGATCGGGAACGATCGTGATCGTCTTGCCATTCAGGCGGCAGACGAGGAATTCGTTCTGGATCTCGACGACGCACTCGTCCGACGAATCCTGAAGCCCGGTCATCGTCGCACGGCCGAAATGCCAGCCGTCGCGCGTGTCGTGCGTCACGTCGGTGATCTTGCCGTCGAAGAGGATGCGGGCGGTGCGGTTGTCCCAGCTGTTCAGGTAATCGATCAGGCTTTCGAAGATATCGCGTGATTCCTCGCGCGCCGTGCGGATCGCGCGGCCGATCTCCAGCGTCTGCGTGATCGTCCGCTGGACGGCGAAGGACTTCGCCTGCTTGCCCGTCATCGGATAGAGCGCGCCGAACGCCATCGCGCCCATCGCGCCGGTGACGACGCGGCAGAGGTCTTCGGCCATGCGGTCGTCCACAGCTTCGATGGTGATGACATTGCCCGAATCGTCCATCACGATGCCCGGTGTCGCCTTGCAGCCGTAGATGCTGAACGTCGTCATCTCGATGTGGGGCACGGCGCGGCCGATGCCGTCCGCATCAAGCACCGGGATGCCGCTGATCGCGCCGAGCGCGAGCGGGAACATCGAGTTGGCGCCGCCGATCTCCGCGCTGATCAGCGCATCGACGCGGCGGCCGTAAAACGCTTCCGCGCGGGCAAGGATGCGGTGCAGCGTCTTTTCGCTGACGAGATGCTCGACGATCACCGAAGGCGCGCCGATGCCCGCGATCGAGAGCACGAACGCATCGTCCGGGATCTCGTCGCACGAGAGGATTTTCGGGTAGCGGCCGTTCTTGATCTGGGCGCGGACGAACAGTTCGCCGACATAGGGATCGCCGCCGCCGCCCGTGCCGAGCAGCACGGCGCCGCGCGCCATATCCTGAATGTCCTGAACGCTATCGACAATGAACATGATATGCCTTTCGAAACAGCGTGGGTTCAGGCGAGCGCCGCGAGCGGGCCGACAGCGCGGACCCTGATCTGGACGGAGCCGGATTTCATGTGCGTCATCGGGAGTTCGACGATCTCGACGATCTCGACTTCGCCTTCGCGGGCGCCCGCGGCGATGGCCGCGTCGGTGGCTTCCTTGCGGGCCAGTTCAAGCGCAGCCTCGCGGCCCATTGTGCCGACATCGTAGAGCTTGTCGACACGCCCGCTGACGAGCGCGATGGCGGCGCCGACCGCGTTTGCGACCTCCGCGTGCGCGGGCTTCAACACCTCGGACGTGCCCTTGAGCGGGCGCGAGATTAGGATGCTGCCGCCGCCGACGAGGACGAGGGGGAGCGCATGATTGCTCGTCTTGATCTGATCGATCGCGTCCTCGATCTGGAAATGCAAATTGTCGAGCGCGGCCTGCACGGTTTCATCGGGAACGTGCGCGACCTTCGCGGGATCACCGATTTCGGCCTGCCCGGCGCGTACGGCGATATCGCTCGCGGTGAGCGTTTCTCCGCCGAAGATCAGGCCCTCTTCCGCGAGGCGGAAGCCGACGGACTCGGGGCCGACGGTCCAGCCCTTTTCGCCCTTGCGGACGAGACTGCCGCCGCCGATGCCGATGGAGAGCACATCGGGCATTCGGAAGTTCGTGCGGACGCCACCGATATAGTTGGCCGCCGTCGTCTCGCGCGGGAAGCCGCGCAGCAGGAAGCCGATGTCGGTGGTGGTGCCGCCGATGTCGGCGACCACGGCCTCGTCGAGTCCGGTGAGGAACGCCGCGCCGCGGATGCTGTTCGTGGGGCCGGCCGAGCAGGTGAGGATCGGGAAGGCCGAGGCGGTTTCCGTGGTGATCAGCGTGCCGTCGTTCTGGCTGATGTAGATCGGCGCATTGATTTCAAGGTCGGCGATGGCCGTTTGCAGCGAGCCGATCACCCTTTCGGAAAACTCTGCGAGCGTCGCGTTGATGACGGCGGCGTTTTCACGATCGATGAGGCCAAGGCCGCCGACCTTCGACGACAGCGTGATGCGCGCGTCCGGCATCACCGCCTGCACGACGGCGGCGGCTTTCTCTTCGATGTCCGGGCGGATCGGCGCGAAGTTCGCGGAGATCGCGACGGCCTTCAGCCCCTTGGCGCGGGCATCCTCCGCCGCGGCGCGGAGCGCATCTTCGTCGAGCGGGGCATAATCCTTGCCCGTGTAGAGCGCGCCGCCGCCGACCATGTAGATGTGCGAGCCGGTGACTTCGACGAGATCGTCCGGCCAGCCTGCAAGCGGCGGCACGCCGTCCGCCTTCGGCAGCGAAACGCGGAAGATGGCGACGGGCGCCAGCCCCTTGCGCTGCACGAACGCGTTCACGAACTGCGTGGTGCCGATCATCACCGCCTCGATCGCGGCGCGATGCTCCGGCGCCTTGTCGAGGATCATGCGCACGGCATTGACGACGCCGCTGCGCACGTCAGCCGTCGTGAAGCTCTTCGCCGTCGCCAGCACTTCGCGCCCGCGCATCAGCACCGCATCGGTGTTGGTGCCGCCGACGTCGATGCCCAGCCTGTATCCGCTACCGCTCATGGTCACCTTTCGAAATAAAATGAGTGGGCGGCGGACGCCGGAAAGCGCCCGCCTGCCCTTTTTCAGAATTTCACCTTCGCTTCCACGCCGTAGGTTCGCGGCGTGCCGCGATAACCGATCGCGACGTCGAGACCGGAGTATTTCGGCTGGAAGAACTCGGAATAATACTTCTCGTTGAAGATATTCCGCGCGAAGGCGTAGACGCCGTAGTTTCCGAACTCGACACCCATGCGGGCGTTCAGAAGGTCATACGGATTCTGCACGGAGGCATTGTCGGCATCCCAGTACTTCTTGCCGATGTGCTGGTGCTCGATACGCACGAACCCCTCCACGGTCTCGCTGAGATCGCCGCGATACTGGATCGAGCTGTTGATCGACAGCGGCACCGTGCGCGGCGAATGATTGCCGACGTCGGACGGGAACAGGCTGCGCTTGATCTCGCTGTCGGTCGTGCCCACCCCGAAGCTCGCATCAAGCCCCGGCGCGAGCTTGGCCATCGCCTCGATCTCGAAGCCCTTGATCTGGACCTTGTCGATCGTGTCGATGATCTGCGATGCAGTCGCGGCATCAACGTAGAAGTACTGATAGTTCTTCACGTTGGTGAGGTAGGCCGCGCCGTTCAGCGTCAGCTTGCGATCGAACCACTGTGTCTTGAAGCCGACCTCGAAGTTGTCGAGCGTTTCGGCGTCGAACACCGGCACGGTCACGTTCGGCGCGTTGAAGCCGCCCGAACGGAAGCCGGTGCTGTAGGTGGCGTAGACGAGGCGGCCGTCTTCGGGCTTCCATGTCAGTGTCACCTTGGGCTGCACGCGGTCGAAGGAGGTCTTGCGAACCGCGCCGGTCACCACATTCGTCTGCTCGCGCTGGTCTTCGTCGTAGCGGATACCGCCGGTCAGCGTGAGCGTGGGCGTCAGATCATAATCGACCTGCGCAAACGCAGCATAGGCGTTGTTGTCGTTCGTTTCGTTATTGTTCGCGATAAGCAATGCAGTGTTGTCGAACTGGTCGGTGCCGTCCAGATCGATGAAACCGCGCGTCACCAGCGCCCTGTCGGTGTGAAGATAATAGACGCCGACGAGCCAGCGGAATGCCTGATCGCTCGCTGAAACGAGGCGGAGTTCCTGGCTGAAGGTTTCCAGCTTGGCGTTCTGCCCCTGCCCGGCCTGGAAGCCGAGGCCGAAGATGCCGCCCGGCGAATCCACCGGATTGCGGAAATCGAGATCGGCGCGGTTGTTCTGCTTGAACTTCGACCACGCGCTGATGCCCGTGAGCGTCGCAAAGCCGAAATCATAATCCCACTTGCCGGTGAGATCGACGCTGTGACCTTCCGCATAGGCCGGGAAATTGAACTGCGGGTTCACGAAATCGCGCGGGATACCGGAGAACACGGCCGCGTAGCTGTTCGAAC
Source organism: Sphingosinicella sp. (assembly GCF_041916975.1). Lineage (NCBI taxonomy): Bacteria > Pseudomonadati > Pseudomonadota > Alphaproteobacteria > Sphingomonadales > Sphingosinicellaceae > Sphingosinicella > Sphingosinicella sp. Next base: position 3,636,259 of record NZ_JAYRYK010000001.1, on the reverse strand, counting down.
CACCCCGGAAATCGCCGTATTCGGCGCGAAGGTCGAAGGTCAGCAGATCGGTCGGCTTCAGGATCATGCGGCCGCGAAGCGAATAGTCGTGATCGATGTAATCGACGTGATCGCCGCGGAAATCGTTCTTGATGAGGCCATCCGACGACGTGTAGCTGCCCGAAACGCGGAGCAGCACCTTGTCTTCGACAAGCGCTCCCGAGATGCCGGCAGAGGCGTCGATCGTGTCGCCGTTCGCGTAACCGAGGTTGGCGAAGCCTTCGAGTTCATTGCCCGGCGCCTTGGTCACCACGTTGATGGCGCCGCCCACGGCGTTGCGTCCGTAAAGCGCGCCCTGCGGGCCCTTCAGTACCTCGATGCGCTCGATATCGAAAAGGGTGACGCCGAGCTGCTTCTGGTTGGTCTGCGGCACGCCATCGAGCACGAAGGCGATGGGCGGATCGGCGTTGTTGATCTGGGTGAGGCCACGCATCGTGATGAAGTTGCTGCGATAGGTGTCGCCGCGATCATAAGTGATGTTCGGCACTTGCGCGATAATATCGGAGGTCGATTTAATGCCCGCATCCTCGACCGCCTGCGCGGTGAATGCCGTCACCTGAATGGGGACGTTGCGGAGCGGTTCGGCGCGCTGCTGCGCGGTGATGATGATCTCGTCGGTATCGGCATCCTGCGCCAGCGCCGCGCCCGGCAAAATCGCCAGCGCGGCCGAGGCCAGAAAGGCTGTTCTCAGGTTACGACTCGTCATTTCCCTTACCCCTTTTTTGCTGTTTTCCCTGCGCGCCCATATTCGCGCAGAGGAACAGGCCGCGCGACGTCGGAGTCGGGTAGTGGAAGGCGCTGTCGGGTGGCGCCGCCGGGTTAGGGTCGCCTATTTTTCCTGCGCGCGCGCGACGGCGGCCTTGCGGCTCGATACGCCGAGCTTGGCGTAGATCTTCTTGAGATGGAACTTGATGGTGTTCTCGGTGAGCCCGAGGCGCCGGGCGATCAGCTTGTTGGACGCGCCTTCGGCGAGGTGCGCGACGATCTCCGATTCGCGGTCGTTGAGGGCATCGGGCGAAAGATATTGGGGCTTGGCCTTCAGCGCCCTGATCACCGTTTCCGCGTGTTGTTGTTCGAGCGGCGACGCGGCACGCTTCGCCACCCGCTCCATGATCGCGCGGACAGCGCTGCCTTCCTCGACAAACGGGGATAGAATCTCCTCAGCGAAGGCATGGTGCACGGCCGCCGCCATCGCTTCATCGGCACCAGCCTCGTCGCCCAGCCGGTCGCGCACGAGCGACAGCAGCACATGGCCCTTCACCATCGTGACGAGGCGTTCGCCCGTGCGCCCCTCCTCGATCATCGCGCGGGCACCCTCCCCCGCCGCGGCGACGCGTCCGCGCGCGAGATCGATGAGGATGCGCGCCTGCATCGCAAGGTCGCGCGTGCGCCATGGCACATGGCCCGCATCGACCGCGAGCGTCCGCGTGACCGCCTCGGCACTGTCGATGCCGCCGCTGCGAAAGCGATAGATCGCCTCCAGCGCCTTCAGCAGGTCCGTAACGCAAAGGAGCCCCTGATTGCCGAGCCGCGTCCTCAGCTCGGCGATCACGCGAAGCGCCGCCGGAAGTCCGCTGCGGCGCCACGCGACATCGACGATGATCGGCCAGGACACGGCGTACTGATCGTACCACGCCTCGCCCGCACCGAACTGATCGAAGGCGACACGCACGAGGTCCGCCGCGCTTTCGCGATAGTGCCGCAGATAATCTACCGCGGCGAGCGCCATGCGCGCCGTTGCCGTTACGGTCACTTCGATGCCGCCCGCGCCCCGGCGCCGAAGCGTGGCGGCGGCAAGCTCCGACGCTGTTTTCAGCGAACCGTGCGCGAGCGCGACGAGCACGTCGTGCGTCATCAGATGCTGTTCGGCGAAGGGCAACATGCCGATCGCCTGATATGTCTCGCGCGTGCGGATCACCGACTGGTGCGCCGCGTGCAGATCGCCGCGCATCTGGTACATCACGACCATCGTGTTTTCGCACCAAGCCCAGAACAGCGGCAGATCGGGCGCCAGCGCACGCACCTTCTCTACCTCCGCCTCGCGCGTCGGCGCGATACCGTTGATGTAGCATTCGAAAAGCAGATCGAGAGCGTGGCCTTCGAGTTCGAGCTGGGAATCCCGGCCCGCCGGATCGTTCAGATAGCCGCCCGAACTCTCGCGGATACGGCGCAGCCAGTTGCTCGCCTCTCCGAAGTACCCGGCCTTGAAATGCGCGAGCGCCGCCATCAGCTGCAGACGCGGCTGAGCTTCCAGAACCTCGGGAGGCGTTTCGCGCAGGATCGCGCGAAGCTCACCCGCGCCATAGGTGAGGAAGATGAGGATGAACGGAATGCCGCCCAGCGTTTCCATCATCGTGGTGCGGTCGCCCGCAAGATCGTAGTGCCGGACGGAGGCGGCGTAGCGCTGCTGCTGCCAGAGCCAGTCCGCCGCGCGCCGGTGCAACTGCGCCGCATGATCCGGGCTGCGACTGAGGCGGGCCTGCGCATAATCCGACAGCAGCGGATGCAGCCGCCACGCAAGCTCGCCTTCCGATTCCGTTCGCTGGACGAGCGTCGGCAGTTCCGCCTCCACCTCTTCGAGCAGTGCGGCGCTATCGCGTCGGTCGCGCACGTAATCGGCGAGGCTCGCCTCGACATAATCGAACGGCGACAACTCGGTGAGCAGCGTCTGGCTGTGCTCACCGAGCATCGCGAAGACCTGCTCGGCGAGATAATCGGCGACCTCGTCGACCTGCCCGCTGAAACGCGGCATCCGCGCGGAGACGCCCATCCGGCCGCGCCAGAGACGGTAGAGCTGGACGGCGACGGGCCAGCCTTCGGTCTGCTCGGCGATCGCCGCGAGTTCGGGCGCATCGGCCGGGAGACCGAGCGCCTCGCCAAGCTCCGCGTCGCTGAGGCGAAGCTCGGCCGGATCGATGATGCGGACGATACCCTGCGTGCGCAGCACCGAGACGGCGAGCGAGGGCTTGCGCCGCGTGGCCAGCACGAGGTGCACCCAATCCGGCAGTGCATCCGTCATTTCCTCGACGAGACGTGCCACGCCCGGGTGATCCACGCGGTCGAAATCGTCGATGATGAGCACGATCGGCCGCTCGTCGCGGTCGAGCTGCAGCAGGATCGCATCGAGCATGGTCGCAGCCGGGCTGTCGCCGGTCTTGGGGCGCATGGCATCGCCCATCTCGACCCCGGCGGCGGCGAGCGAACGGGCGACCATTTCCAGAAACACGTCGGGCTCGCGATCGAGATCGGACGCAGTGTACCACGCCGCCGCGATGCCCTGCTGGGTCAGACGCTGCCACCACTGCCCAAGCGCTGTGCTCTTGCCGTAGCCGCGCGGGCCGACAACGATCGTGAGCTTGCCGGCGCGAGCGACATCGAGCGAACGCAGCACGAGTTCGCGCGTGGCGAGCGGCGCGCGCTGCACCGGCGGGCGCAGACGGCGGCGGCTCGCCCGTTCGCGCGCGCCGGACCGTTCCGTTTCGCGAGGTTCGGCCGCTTCGTTCAAACCCGGTCCTTTACGTTCGGGCCTTCCCGGCCCCCATCAGCAGCGCGCCGATCAGGCAGGCGCCGCCCGCGACCAGCCCGAAGGCATTCCAGTCGGAGGCCGCGACAAGCGGCGCCGCAAGCGCCGGACCCAGCGCACCGCCGAGCATCAGAAACGCAGGCGCGGCTCCAGCATGACGGGCATCCCCAAGTTGCCCTGCGCGGGCGATGACATAGGGTAAACCGAAACCCGGCAGCAAGACCAGCGCAGCGGCGGCCACCGCGAACATCCACAAACCCTGCCCGTGCGCCATCAGCACAACGTCCGCCGCGAGCAGCAGGCTGAAGCCCAGCACCGGCACGCGCAGCCCCGCCCGCTCGCCGAGCAGGCGCGCGAGCAGCGGCCCGATCATCATGACAACCGCGCACGCGGCCATGATCTTGCCCACGAGCTGCATGTCGAGGCCCTTCGAAGCGCCGAGCGGGAAGATCGAATTCCATGCCATGCTCTGCCCCACGAACATCACGGCAAGGCCGATGAGCACGAGCAGCGCGCGCGGAATGGGACGGAAACCGGCGCTGCTCTGCTGCACATCACCGTGGAGGCCCACCACCATCGCGAGGAACGCACAGAGCGCGGTTGCAGCGAGCGCCCCGAACACGGCCGCTACACCCACGGTTTCGACGAGCGGCGGCAGAACGATGTAGAAGAGTGCCGCGAAGCAGGCGAGACCGATCTGCATCGTGGCGAGCGTCTTCTGCGCATCTGCCCGCTGTGCCGCGAGTGCCGTCGCGGTGGCCAGCACAACACCGGTAGCGAGACCGGACAGCAGGCGCCCGGCAATGAACGTAGCGTCCGGCGCAAGCATCGCGAGAAGATTGGCCCCGACCGAAACAGCCGCAGCGCCAAGACAGAGCGGTCGCGCCCCGATCCTGCCCGCCACCGCTGCGGCGCCAAGCGTGCCAAGACCGATCGCCGCCATCTCGCCGGACGCCACCACGCCGGCAAGCTCGCCCCTTGCCTCCGATGCCGCAAGCCAGAGCGGAATCGCCGTCGTTCCCGAAAACCCGGCGATGTTTCCTGCGACGAGGCTGAAGACCGCGCTTTGACGTTCCGGCGCGGGCGGCTGCGGCTCAGACAAGGGCGTTCCTGCGGATGCGCCCGTCGGCAATGATGAGCGCGATCCGATCGTGCTGTTCGAATATGGAGATGTCCTCCAGCGGGTTGCCGTCCACCAGCAGCAGATCGGCAAACGCGCCCTGCGCCAGCGTGCCCAGTTTCCCCTCCATCCCGAGCAAAGCCGCGTTCACCGAGGTCGCCGAACGCAGGATTTCAATTGGACTCATGATCTCGCGGCGGAGCGCGAACTCACGCGACTGGCGGCCCATCACCGAGCCGAGAAGATCGGTGCCGAAGCCGATCTTCGCGCCTGCCGCACGCAGGCGATCGAGCGACGTCGCGGCTTGATCTCCCACCTCGGCAACCTTGGCAAGGGCCGCCGCGGGCAGCCCCATCGACGGGCCCACGGCGCGGATCGCATCGATGATCGCCAGCGTCGGCACGGCGAAGGCATCGTGCTCTACGATCGCGGCAACGCCGTCCGCCTCCAGCATGGTCGCGTGTTCGATGGAACGCACGCCGTTCTTCACGCAGCGGATCGCGGCGGCGTTCGTATGCGCGTGCGCCATCACGTAGGTGCGCCGGGTGGCGGCTTCCTCGACGGCAACGCGGATTTCCTCGTCGCAGAACTGGTTCATCCAGATGGGATCGCTCGGCGACAGCACGCCGCCCGAGACGAACAGCTTGATCTGATGCGCGCCGCGCCGGAGCTGTTCACGCACCATCTTTCGCATCTCGTCCGGCCCGTCGACGACGACCGACAACGATCCGCAATAGGCGCACGCGCAACCTTCGAAATGTTCCGGCTCCCGCATGTCGCCGTGCCCGCCCGTCTGGCTGATCGCGAGGCCAGGGTAGAAGAGACGCGGACCGTTGATAAGGCCCTTCGCCAACCCTGCCGCGAGAACATGATCGCCGCCAGCCGCATCGCGCACGGTGGTGAAGCCGCGCTGCAGCGTATCTTCCATGATCTTGCGCGCATGAAGCGCGCGGAGACCAGGCGGCATTTTATCGATGACCGCCGGGTTCGCTTCCGCGCCGTAGCAATGGAAGTGCGCATCGATGAGACCGGGCATCGCGAAACGGCCGCCGCCATCGATGCGCTCCGCCTCCGATCCCATGATGGGTTTGTCGGAGACCTCGCGGATCGTGGTTCCTTCGACGACGATCGACATGCCCTCGCCGCGCACGGCCTCTCCGTCGAAGACGGTCACGTTTTCGATGATCAGCGTCATGGGTGCAGGCTCCTGTATCTTGCGCCGCGCTGCAAAGGCTGCAGCGGGTGGTGAGAACGAATTCGGGGTGGCGGCTCAGCCAAGGGCGACGGTCACGTTTGCGGATGCCGGACGCGCACAGCAGAGCAGGACACGGTCCGCCGCGAGTGGCATGGCGGGAGACGGTGAGTGCTCGACGCTGCCCGAGATGAGCGTGCTTTCGCACGCGCCGCAGCTTCCCGAACGGCAACCGAACGCGGGCGCGAGACCGGCGGCTTCGGCGAGGTCGAGCAGGCTCGGGTTCGCGTCCTGCGTCCAGTCCGCGATGGTGCCGCCGAAGTCGACCGTTGCCCGCACAATGGCGGGAACGGCGTCGGCCGCACTGGGCACGAACGATTCCGATCGCACCTGACCCGGCGGCACGCCCATCGCAGCGAGCGCTTCGCGCACCATCGCCTCGAATGGTGCGGGGCCGCAGATGTAGACGTCGCTGAAAATGCCATCCAGCTCGACATCGCGGCCGAACGGCGCGGTCTTGTAGGCAGGCGTGAGAATCTCGCGAAGCCGCTCCGGCGTGAGCCTTCCGGGCTCGTGGCGGGCATCGCCCTCGCGCGGCGCGGAATAGAAGACGTGGGCCAGCGGTGCGTCTTCGCCCGCAGCCGCAAACGCGTGCGTTTCGCCATTCCGCGTCTGGTGAATCCAGAGGAGCGGCGGCTGCACGTCCTGCCGCGCGCGGTGCGCCTTCAGCATCGCGAGCATCGGCGTGACGCCGATCCCGGCGCTGATCAGCACGACGCGCATGAAGCCATCGCGCTTCAGCGTGAAACGCCCCGCCGGGGGCCGCGCCCAGACCGTGCCGCCGCGCGCGCCGATTTCGTGGAGGAGCCCCGACCCCGACCCCTCCGCGAGACGCTTCACGGTGAGGCGGTACTGCTCCGGCGTGTCATCGTGATCGGAAAGCGTCCAGCTGCGGACCGGAGCATCGTCGCCGTTCCCGAGCCGGACGGTAAGAAACTGCCCGGCGAGCGCCGGCGCCAGCGGCGCATCATCGAGCGGCGTGAGCGCGAAGGAGGCGACGTCCTTCGCTTCCGCACGCAGCCGCTCGGCCCGGAAAGGGCGCCAACCGCTCCAGCGGCCCGTCTTGAGCCGCGCCATGTCCTCCAGCCCCGCGATACGCTTCGCCAGCATCCCACGCGCCTGTCCGCCGAGCCAAGGGTTTGCGAGCGCAGCGCGCAGCGCCTCCGGATCAGCGTCCCGCGCGACGAGCAGGCGCGAAAGATCGCCGACGGTGATCGCCGAAGGATCGGGCGCTTCGACCGTGGCAACGTTTCCGGCGCCAACTGGTCCCGGGGTTTCGACCGCGAGGTAGAAGCCGATATGGCCGCTTTCGATCATCGGCCCAAGCACGCTGTCGGGCTGACCCATGCGCCACGCAAACTTGAAACACGGGATGCGCGGCGAGGTGACGCGGAACACCGCGCCGCCGATACGGACGATATCGCCGATGCGCAGCGCGTTTTCATCGAAACCGGAAACGACGATATTCTCGCCGAAGCGGCACCAATCCCAAGCGGCACGATCGACGCCGAAGCGCGCCGCCCACATGTCGTAGTGCTCCGCGGGCGCGGCGAGGACGGCTTCGGTGTGGACCGCGGTCTCGTTGCCTTCCGGTCCGCCCGCACCGAACCAGAGCGCGCCGGGCGCGGGGCTGCGCACGATCGAGGTGAAGGTCCGCTGTCCCCTTACGTCCTGCCACGCTGGCCGTGCCGTGCTGACGGCGACCACTCTCCGCTCATTCCCCATGCGGGGAGGATAACGTCTGTGCGGGTCACAACAATCCGGCGCGATGGGTGATCCCTCACCGGTTCGGGTAGCAGATCAGTCCCCGCTGCCGGTGCTGTCGGCGAGGTCCATGAACCGTCGGGCAGCCTCGCGCTCCCCCGCGTCCTCGAACGCTCGGTCGACATCGGGCGCGTCGCCGAGCATGTGCATCAGCGCCCAGAGCGCGAACCGGCGACCGGGATGGGTTTCGAGCCCGAAATCGACGTGCATCCGGTCAAGCCCGGCTTCGAGCGCGGCAGGCGCGACGGCATCGATTTCGGCGCTGCCGAAATAGCGGAACAGAAGATCATGAAAGTCCATGCGCTCCGCTTAGCCGATTTCAGCGGCGCGGCAACTGCTGCCGTGTCCACGCAGCAATCGCGGCCCGGTCCATCGCGCCCGCCGTGCGCGCAAGCTCACGGCCGCCCGCGAACAGGATCATCGTCGGGATCGAGCGGATCATGAAGCGCGCGGCGATCTGCTGCTCGGCTTCGGTATCGACCTTGCCGAGCCGGACATAGGGCTCAAGATCCTGCGCAGCCGCCGCGAACGCAGGGGCCATCGCACGGCAGGGACCGCACCACGAGGCCCAGAAATCGACGAGCAGCGGGAGGCTTTCAGTCTTCATCCGGCGATCAAAGGCCGCGGCATCGAGATCAAGCGGCTTGCCGGCGAAAAGCGCTGTCTTGCAGCGCCCGCAGCGGGGCGCCTGTTCGCGCCGCGCAGCCGGAACGCGGTTCGCGGCACCGCAGGCGGGACAGACGATCATGAGCGGCTCGGCCGCTTGCTTTACTCCGTCGCTCATCGTTATTACACCTTTCCTGTAATTATGTAGGGAAAGGTCGCGGAGCGTCAATGACGGCGGATGCAGGCAGTGCGGTCGCCCCGCTTCAGATCGGCGACGCCGCACCCAATTTCGAAGCGCGGACGACGATGGGCACGGTGCGTCTTTCCGACTTTCGCGGGCGCTGGTTGATGCTGTTCTCCCACCCTGCCGATTTCACGCCCGTGTGCACCAGCGAGTTCGTCGGCATCGCCCGCGCGGCCGACCGCTTCGCGGCGCTCGACTGCGCGCTGATGGCCGTTTCGGTGGACAGCCTCTACGCGCACTTCGCCTGGGTTCGCGCCATTCGCGATGCGTTCGGGGTGACGGTCAACTTCCCGATCGTCGAAGACCCCTCGCTCGTCATCGGCCGCGCCTATGGCATGATCTCGGCACGCGCGGCGGATGCGGCCGCGATGCGTTCCACCTACTTCATCGATCCGGATGGCATTATTCGCGCCATTATCACCTACCCTGCAACGATCGGCCGATCCGTAGACGAAATGTTGCGCGTGATCGCCGCTCTGCAGCGTGTTGACAGTGATAACATCGTGACGCCCGAAGGCTGGCACCCCGGCGAGGACGTGCTGCTGCCCCCCGATCAGCACCAGGCAGAGCTGATGGCGCGCGATGACGATCCTTTTTGGTTCTGCCGCAGCGCGCCCGACCCTGGAGCGGGACGCCGCCGTGGCTGAAGCGCTCTCCGACGCGGAACTGACAGTCATCGCCGAACTAATGCGGACGCTGGGGCACGAAACGCGTCTGCGTCTGCTCGACACACTGCGGGTGAAGGGTGAAACCTCGGTGGGCGAGCTTGAAGCGCTGACCGGCATCGGACAGCCCGGTCTTTCGCAGCAGCTCGCGATCCTGCGCAAGGCAGCGCTGGTGAATACCCGCCGCGCTGCGAAACTCGTCTACTACAGCATCGCGCCCGAAGCTGCTGCAGCGGCAAGCACATTCCTTGCACATCTCTCCGCGCGCCCGGAGCGCAGCGACCAGCAGCCGCGCCGTGCGCGCGGTGCTGCCGCGACGTTTGCCAAAATCCTGTAAACGACTGCGCTTACGCCCGTGCCACCTTCGCCGGGCCGCCGAACCGATCGCAGAGCATGTCGATGAGCGCGTGAACGCCTTCATCGGCGAGCCGATAGAAGATTGTCGTGCCCTCGCGGCGCGTAGCGACCATGCCGCCGTCGCGGAGCTTCGCGAGATGCTGGGACACGCTCGACTGCGCCTGCCCGGTGAGCTCGACGAGCGTATTCACCGAGGCCTCTCCCGCCGAAAGACGGCACAGCACGATGAGCCGCTGCGCGTTGGCGAGCAGCTTGAGGACGGAGGCGGCATCCTCGGCGCAGGCGGCGAGCGCCGCGGCGGGCGTATCGGCCATCATCATGTCGTCGCGGGTCTCCCGTCATCGCGCAGCACCACGTAAATCGCCGGAATGACAAGCACGGTGAGCAAGGTGGAGGACGCAAGCCCGAAGAGCAGCGAGATTGCAAGCCCCTGAAAGATCGGATCGGTGAGGATCACCGCCGCGCCGATCATGGCCGCCGCCGCTGTGAGCACGATCGGCTTGAAGCGGATCGCGCCCGCCGCGATCAGCACGTCGCGAAGCGGCTTTTCGGGCGCTGCGCTGTGCCGGATGAAATCGACGAGCAGGATCGAATTGCGCACGATGATGCCCGCGAGCGCGATGAACCCGATCATCGAGGTCGCCGTGAACGGCGCCTGGAAAAGCATGTGGCCAAGCACAATGCCGACGAGCGTTAGCGGCACGGGTGTCAGGATCACGAGCGGGAGGCGGAAACTACGGAACTGCGCGACGACGAGAATGTAGATGCCGAGCAGTGCCACCATGAACGCGGCGCCCATGTCGCGGAACGTCACCCAGGTAATTTCCCATTCGCCGTCCCACAACAGTGTCGGCGCGGACTCGTCTTCGGGCTGGCCGTTGAGGCGCACCACGGGCTTTGCGAGGCCCTGCCCTGCCCAGTCGTGATCCTCGATGGCGCGGTCAACCGCGAGCATACCGTAGATCGGTGCTTCATAGTCTCCGGCGAGTTCGGCGGTGACCATGTCGGCATAGCGCCCATCGCGGCGGAAGATCGCGCGGCTACCCGCTTCCTGCTGCGCGTCCACGACGGCACCAAGCTCGACGAGATCGCCCGCGGGCGTGACGGCGACGGGCGTGCTGGCGAGCGTTTCCGTCCAGCTTCGGTCGGCCTGTAGGAGCGCGACACTGATCGGCAGCGGTGTGCGGCCGCCGCCGCGCGGCGCATAACCGACCACCGTATCGCTCATCAGCGCGCCGAGCGTGTCGGAAATCTGCCGCTGCGAGAGGCCGTAATAGTCGATGCGGTCGCGTTCCGGCACGAGGCGGAGACGCGGGCGCGGTTCGCCGAAACTGTTGTCGACATCGACAATGTACGGCACCGACCGGAAGATCTTCTCGACCTCGGCGGCGGTCTTCTGCCGCATTTCAGCATCCGGTCCATAGATTTCCGCGAGCAGCGTCGCGAGCACGGGCGGCCCCGGCGGGGTTTCCACGACCTTGAGCGAGCCACCCGCCGGCAACTTCAGCGTGGCGAGGCGTTCGCGCAGATCGAGCGCGATCTCGTGGCTGGAACGGTCGCGGTCGCCCTTGGGCAGCAGCGTCACCATCACGTCGCCCATCTCGGGCCGCGCGCGCAGGAAATAATGGCGGACGAGACCATTGAAGTTGAACGGTGCCGATGTGCCGGCATAGGCTTCCATCGCCGTCGCTTCGGGAAGCCCGCGCACGACCGCGGCGACATCTTCAAGCGTACGGGACGTCGTTTCGAGGCTGGTGCCCTCCGGCATGTCGACGACCACCTGGACTTCCGACTTGTTGTCGAAGGGCAGCAGCTTCACGGTGACCGCCTTGAAGTAGAACATCGAGCAGGCGAGCAGCGTGGCGAGCGCGACGGCAATCAGGAAATTGCGCGCCGATGTGCGGCTGTCGATAACGCGGTGCGCGACGCGCGCGTAGAGCGCGCCGAGCCTGCCGCCATCCTCGTGGCTGTGATCCGGTGCACCAAGCGCCTTGCGCGCGAAGCGGATCATCAGCCACGGCGCGATCACCACGGCGACGAAGAACGAGAACACCATCGCAGCGGATGCGTTCACCGGGATCGGCGCCATGTACGGCCCCATCAGGCCCGAGACGAACAGCATGGGGAGCAGCGCGGCGACGACGGTGAGCGTTGCGACGACGGTGGGGTTGCCAACCTCGGCGACCGCTTCGATAGCGGCGTCCACGCGGCTGCGCCCGTCGTTCATCGCCCAGTGGCGGGCGATGTTCTCGATCATCACGATGGCGTCGTCGACGAGGATACCGATCGAGAAGATGAGCGCGAACAGGCTGACGCGGTTGATCGTGTAGCCCATCAGGTTCGATGCGAACATGGTGAGGAGGATCGTCGTGGGGATCACGACGGCGGTCACGCCCGCCTCGCGCCAGCCGATCGCGAAGCCGATCAGCGCGACGATGGAAAGCGTGGCGAGGCCGAGGTGGAACAGAAGTTCGTTCGCCTTCTCGTTCGCGGTTTCGCCGTAGTTGCGCGTGACGGCGACGTCGATGCCGTCGGGAATGAGTTTGCCTTCCAGGCGCTGCGTGCGGTCCACGATCGCGTCCGAGACGACGACGGCGTTCGCCCCCGCGCGCTTGGCGATGGCGAGGCTGACGGCGGGTGCGCTCGACCAATCGCCCTCGCGCTTCGCCCAGCGCCATGCGCGCGCCTGATCCTCGCGCGGGCCCTGCGTGACCGTGGCGACATCGCGCAGATAGACGGGCGCGCCGCTCGCGGAGCGCACGGTGAGCAGGCCGACCTCCTGCGCGGAGGAAAGCGTTTGCCCCGCGGTGACGGCGACCGCCTTGCCGTCCTCGCGGATGCTACCGAGCGGGAAGCTGCGGTTCGCCTGGCCGGCAGCCTCGATCACGCTGCCGAGCGGCACGCCGTAGCGCGCGAGCTTTGCGGGATCTGGTGCGATGCGGATCTGCTCTGGGCGTCCGCCGACGAGGAAGGTGAGACCGACGTCTTCCACCTTGGCGACCTCGGTGCGGAGCTTCGCGGCGACTTCGTAGAGCGCGCCGTCGGTCCACTGGCCCGCGGCGCCGGGCTTCGGCGACAGGGTAAGCACGACGATCGGCACGTCGTTGATGCCGCGTACGGTGACCTTGGGATCGGGGATGCCGACAGGCTTCCTGTCCCAGTTCGCGCGCAGCTTCTCCTCGATGCGGATCGCGGCGTCTTCGGGGTCCGAACCCACGAGGAAGCGCGCGGTCACCATCACGCCGTCGTCTTCGGCCTGCGTGTAGACATGCTCGACGCCGTCGACGCTCTTCACGATCGTTTCCAGCGGGATGCCGACCAGCTCGACGGCATCGGCGGCGGAAAGGCCGGGCGCCATCACCTGGATATCAACCATCGGCACGCTGATCTGCGGCTCCTCCTCGCGCGGGATCGAGAACAGCGCGATGAGGCCGACGGCAATCGCCGCCATCAGGAACAGCGGCGTCAGCGGCGAGGCGATGGTCGCGCGCGTGAGGCGGCCCGAGATGCCGAGATTCATGAGGGCTTGCCCGGCACGAACAGCGTGTCGCCGGGGACAACGCCGCTCAGGATTTCGACCGATCCGGCTTCGGCTGTGGGCGCGGTTTGCACGGGCACGGCGCTGAGGCGCTTGTCGGCGGTGACGACATCGACCTGATCGATGCCGTAGCGCGTGGAGACGAAACGGCGCGGCACGACGAGCGCCTGCCGCCGCCCGACCTCGATCGCGGCGGTGACGCGCTGGCCGACGAACGCAGCGGAAAGGCCGGGCGCGGAGGCATCGACGCGCACACGCCCGCCGGACACGCCGGGATAGATCTGCACGACACGCGCCTCGCGGTCTTCGCCGTCGATCCGAACGCGTGCGCCGATGCGGATGCTTTCGGCGAGCGATTCGGGAAGCGACAGGCGAACGACCGGCGGTCCTGCCGTGATGGTCGCGATCGACATGCCCGGCATGACAGCGGCGCCTGCGGGGATATCGGCGCGCAGCACGCGACCGTCCGCGGGGGCGAGAACGGCGCCCTGCCCCGCCGCAGCCGCACTTGCGCCCTGCTGCGACCGCGAGGCCTTTGCCTGCGCATCCGCGGCGCGGGACGCTGCGACCGCCTGATCGAGGCGCGCCTTCGCATAAACATTGCTGTTGTAGAGATCCTGCACGCGCGCGAGCTCCGCGCGAGCGCGCGCGGCTTCGGCCTCCGCCGCCGCAGTCTGCGCGCCATAGGCCGCGGTTTCGTGGCCGAGGCGCGAGTCGACGATCATGCCGATACGCTGACCCTTCTTCACCGTGTCGTCCTCACGTACCGAGAGGCTGACGAGCGTGCCCGGGATGCGCGCCAGCGCCTCCGCCTGATCGCGCGTCGCGATCTCTGCGCCCACCGCCTTCATGTCCGCGATCTCGGCATAGGCGAGCTTCAGCGTCTCGCCGGCAGGAAGCGTGGCGGCCTTTTCCGCCGGTGTGGAACCCTCCCCGCACGCGGAGAGTGCGAGCGCGGCGACGGCAGCGAGCAGAGCATGAATCTTCATCGAGAGGACTCCGCGTTTTCGGCGATCAGCGAACCACCGGATAGCCGGCTCCCGCCCACGCGGCGAGACCTCCGGCGAGGTGGGTGTCGATGGCGGCTTTCGCGGCCGCGCAGCGATCGAGCGCCATGCCCGAACGCTTGCCGCCCGCGCATTGCAGGATGACCGCGCGGCCGCCCGCATCGGGAATGTCCGCAGGCGAAAAACGCGACAGCGGCAGGTTGACCGCGCCCTTGATGTGCCCGGCGGCGAACTCATTCGCTTCCCGCACGTCCACCACAAGCGCCGAACCGCTTTCGAGGAGCGCGTGAAGCGCTGAGGCCGCGATTTCCTTATGCGCCTTTCCGCCAAACCCAAACATTGCACCACACCTTTCAATTTGCTTATTGCATATATCGTGTAATTATTATATTCAGTCAAGCTAATGAATGAAGATCGATCGAAGGAGGATCGCGATGGGCTTGCCGCGGATTGTGGTACTGGGTGCCGGGCTGGGCGGCACGATCGCCGCCTATGAGATACAGGCTGCCGTGAAGGGCCGCGCCGAGGTGATGACGATCTCGGACAGCGACACATATTCCTTCATTCCTTCAAACCCTTGGGTTGCCGTGCGCTGGCGCGAACCTGAAGCCATTCAGGTCCACCTGCCGCCGATTTTCGCCCGCAAGAAGATCGGCTTTACCTCGGCGGGCGCCAAGCGCGTCCACGCCGGCGAGAAGCGAATTGAGCTGAACGACGGCGAGAACATCATTTACGATTATCTTGTAATTGCAACCGGCCCCGATCTTGCCTTCGACGAGATCGAAGGCCTCGGCCCGCACGGCGGGCACACCGTTTCCGTCTGCCAGACGGCACACGCCGCGGCTGCCGCGGACGCCTTCGACAGGTTCGTGGAAAATCCCGGCCCCATCGTCGTCGGCGCGGTGCAGGGCGCATCCTGCTACGGCCCGGCCTACGAGTTCGCGCTGATCCTCGATACGGAGCTGCGCCGCCGCAAGATCCGCGACCGCGTGCCGATGACGTTCGTGACCGCCGAACCTTATATCGGCCACCTCGGCCTCGATGGTGTCGGCGACACCAAGTCGCTGCTCGAAAGCACGCTGCGCGAGCGCCACATCAAATGGATCACCAGTGCGCGCGTGACGAAGGTCGAGCCGGGCACGATGCATGTCGAGGAAATTGCGGACGGCGGCGCGGTGAAGGCTACCCACGCTTTGCCCTTCGGCTATTCGATGATGCTGCCAGCGTTCCGCGGCGTCCCCGCCGTCAGCGGCATCGAGGGGCTGACCAATCCGCGCGGCTTCATCCTCGTCGACAAGCACCAGCGCAACCCTGCCTTCCCCGAGATTTTCGCGCTCGGCGTCTGCGTCGCGATCCCGCCGACCGGGCCGACACCGGTTCCCGTGGGCGTGCCCAAAACCGGCTTCATGATCGAATCGATGGTGACGGCGATCGCCGAGAACCTCGGTGCGATCCTGAGTGGAAAGGAACCGACGGCCGAGGCGACGTGGAACGCCGTGTGCCTTGCCGATTTCGGCGACGGCGGCGTGGCGTTCGTCGCGCAGCCCCAGATTCCGCCGCGCAACGTCAACTGGTCGGCGAGCGGCAAGTGGGTGCATCTCGCGAAGATCGCCTTTGAGAAATACTTCCTGCGCAAGGTCAGGAAGGGTGAGAGCGAGCCGTTTTACGAAAAGCTCGCGCTGCATGTGATGGGCATCCGCAAGCTGCGGCTGCCGCGTTGATGGAAGGAGTGCCGTGATGACTCTCGATCGTGCCGTTCTCATATTCGCCGGGTGCGTCGTGCTGCTCGGAATCGCCCTATCGCTGACTGTGCATCCGTGGTGGATCGGGCTTTCGGCGTTTGCCGGGCTGAACATGATCCAGGCCGGGTTCACGGGTTTCTGCCCGGCAGCGATGATCTTCAAGGCGCTGGGCATCCGGCCGGGTACCGCGTTCAAATGAAAACCGCGCAGGGCTTGCTAGCCCTTGCGCTGGCGGCCCTTCCCCTCCCCGCCGCGGCGGTGACGCTGGATGAAGCGATCACGGCCGCGCTTCGGCACGCGCCAGAAATCGCCGCCGCGGACGCCGATGCGGGCGCCGCGAAGGCGCGCCTCGATCAGGCCGAGGCCGCGCGCCTGCCGACGGCGGCGATCTCCGGCACCTATGGTTACGGTCGGCTAGACCCCAAAGACTTCTTCGGACTTGGCGCCGAGACTGTTCACCCGCGCGCGGCGCAGGCGACGATCGAGCAGCCGCTCTTCACCGGAGGGCGGGTGAGCGCCGGGATCGCGGGGGCCAAGGCCGGGCTCGCCGCACGCGAGGCGGGGCGTGAGAGTACGCGGAGCCGTGTCGTCGCCGATGTCGCGCGCGCCTATGGCGATGTGCTCGCTGCCGAGCGGATGACGGCGCTGCATGCCCGCTTGGTGGATGAGACGACCGAGATCGTGCGTCAGGCGCAGTTGCGTTTCAGAGCGGGGGAAAGCCCGAGCACCGATGTTTCGCAGGCGACCGCGCGGCTGGCCGAGGCGCGTGCCGGGCTCGCGCGGGCGGAGGGGATGAAGGTATCTCGGTCGGCGCGGTTCCGGAACCTCACCGGGCTCGATGCCGCTGCTCTTGACCCCCTGCCCGGCAACCCGCCGCTCCCTGCAACGCTCGACGAAGCAATGGACGCGGCCAAGACGCGAAGCCCGATGCTGGCCGAGGCCGAGGCGGGTCTGCGCGCGGCGGAAGCGGCCGCACGCGGCGCGCGCGCCGAACGTTTGCCGACCGTCGGCGCCTTTGCGGAGGCGGGAACGGTGCGCGACCAGTTCTTCCCCGACTACCGCGCGGACAGCACCACGGTCGGCGTCCGCGCCCGTTGGGAGCTGTTCAGCGGCGGGCGCGTCTCCGCGAAGATTTCGGAAGCGACGAGCGAAGTGCGCGCCGCCGAGGCGAGAAAGCGCGCCGCGGAGATGCAGATCGAGGAAGCCGTGATCGCGGCGTTTCAGGAGGTGCATACAGCGCGCCTCGTTGAAACCGCGGCTGAGGATCAGGCGGAGGCGACCGAGCAGGCGCTTGCGAGCGTTCGGCACGAGGTTCGCGTCGGCATGAAGCCGCAGCTCGACCTGCTCGACGCCGAACGCGAGGCGCTGGGCGCAGGCGTTGCCTCCGTCGCCGCGCGCGCCGACAGGATCGTCGCCGCGTACCGCCTGCTCGCGCTCATCGGCGGCAACTGAGACCCCAAAAAACAGGAGAAAACGATGCACAAGGACTGGCCGCAGATGGCGACCGAGCTTTCGGGCGCGATCAAGGAGGTGCGGCTTGGTGCGCCGGAGGTGATGAAGGCGTTCTCGGCAATGGCGAAGGCCGCGACCGACGCGGGCGCTCTCGACGCCAAAACGAAGGAACTCATCGCGCTCGGCATCGCCGTCGCGATCCGCTGCGACGGCTGCGTCGCCTTCCACGCGCAGGCTGCCGTCCGTCACGGCGCGATGCGCGACGAGGTGATGGAGACGATGGGTATGGCGCTCTACATGGGCGCGGGACCAAGCCTGATGTACGCCGCGCAGGCCGTGGAAGCCTACGACCAGTTCGCGGCAAAAGCGGCCGAATAAACCGCTCCCCGAGGGGCAGCCTCGCGCCGCCCTTCTCCTGAACACCCCCGGATACTCCCGGTCAACGCCGCTTTTGCGCACCGAAAAGCGGCGTTGACTCGTGTCATTTCGTTGAATACAAACTCAATGAGTTTTAATTCAACATTATAAGAAGGGGGTACTCATGAAGGGATTTTCCCGTTTGTGGATGGCGAGCAGCGCGCTGGCGCTGATGGCGCCGTACGCGGCGATGGCGGATGAGGCCGTGCCGACCGACGAGATCGTGGTGACCGCGCAGAAGCGCGCGCAGCCGCTGCAGGACGTGCCGCTCAGCATTTCGGCGCTCACCGCCGAGCAGATCGAAAAGCGCGGTTTCGACGGGTTCACCGACTACGCCCGCAGCGTGCCCGGCCTGTCGTTCGTGGATCGCGGCTCGGGCCGCAACAAGATCACCCTGCGCGGCGTTTCCACCGGCGTCGACCAGAACCACCAGTCGCCGGTCGGCATCTACATCGACGAGACGCCGGTCAGCTTCCCGAACAACGAGCCTGACCTGCGCCTTTACGACGTCGAGCGCATCGAGGTTCTGCGCGGCCCGCAGGGCACGCTTTACGGCGCGGGCTCGATGGGCGGCACCATCCGCATGATCACGGCGAAGCCGAAGCTCGACCGCATCGAGGCTTCGGTCAGCGGATCGCTCTCCACCACGCGTCACGGCGACGAGAGCGTTGCGCTAAACGGCATGATCAACGTGCCGCTCGCCACCGACAAGGTCGCGATGCGCACGGTGTTCTACTATCGCAACGAAGGCGGCTTCGTTGACAACACGCAGCTCGGCAAAAGCAACGTCAACGACGCCGAGACCTGGGGCGCCCGCTTCTCGCTGAAGATGGCGCCGAGCGAGACGTTCGACGCGACGGCAAGCATCCTCCTCCAGCGGTCCGACTTCGGCGGCGCGCAGGAGATCGATCCGACACTCGCGGAGCTCACCCAGCGCCGCGCCGTCGCCGAACTGCGCAGCGACGACCTCACCGTCTACAGCCTGGTGCTCCACAACGATTTCGGCTGGGCGGATCTCGTTTCGACGACGAGCTATCTCGACCGCAAGATCAACGACAACCGCGACGTCACCGCCTTCCTCGGCGTGCCGGTTCCGGTGTGGCTCAACAACGTCGTGCCGGACAAGAACTTCGTGCAGGAAATCCGCCTCGCCTCGCCGAGCGGCGGTACGGTCGAATGGATCGCGGGCCTCTATTATTCGCGCCGCAAGAACTCGCTCTACCAGCTCGCGTGGCACGGCGGCCTGTTCGGCATCCCGGCGACCACGCCGCTCCTCGACAGCGACATCAACAACGTGACTAAGCAGTATGCCGCGTTCGGCGAACTGAGCGTCAACGTGACCGAAGCGCTGAAGATCACCGGCGGTCTGCGCGCCTTCAAGGTGAAGGAGCGCTTCAGCAAGGTTTCAGACGGCATCATCGCGGGCGGCTTCTCGTCGGATTCGGGCGGATCGAGCGAGAGCAAGATCAACCCGAAGATCAACATCTCGTACAAGGCGACGCCCGACATCCTCGTCTACGCGCAGGCCGCGCAGGGCTTCCGCGTCGGCGGCCCGAACACGACCATTCCGCCGCTCGGCGGCGTGTCGGCGCCCGCGACGTTCGATTCGGATTCGCTGTGGAACTACGAGGTGGGCGTGAAGTCCGACTTCCTCGGCGGCAAAGCGACGTTCAACGCCGCGCTGTTCTACATCGACTGGAGCGATATCCAGGTGACGGTGACGCGCCCGGACGGCTTCTCGTACGTGACGAACGGCGACAAGGCGAAGAGCAAGGGCGCGGAGGTGGAGCTTTCGCTCCGGCCCGTCGGCGGCCTCGAACTCGGGGCGACGCTCGCTTACACCGACGCCTATCTCGCCGCGAACAGCGCGAGCGGTGCAGGCCTGAAGGGCGACCGGATTCCGGCGGTGCCGAAGTGGAGCTACGACATCTTCGGCCGGTACAGCTTCCCGCTGTCGGATGCGCTTTCGGGCTACATGCAGGCGAACATCCAGCATGTCGGCGGCAGCTACAACGGCTTCCCGAGCGACGTTCCCGCGCCCGATCTACAGCACAGCTACGAGCTGGCGAACGCGAAGATCGGCGTCGAGACCGGCGACCTCGACATCAGCGTGTTCGTGAACAACCTCTTCGACAAGCGCGCCGAGCTCTTCGTCGATACGACGCTCGGCGACCAGCGCATCAACGTCAATCGCCCGCGCACGTTCGGTATCAGCGCGAGCAAGCGGTTCTAGATCAGGTTCTCAGTACCCCGCGACCGCGTTGGTCGCGGGCCCCTCCTAGCGACTTGCAATGGGCGCGACGGCAATAGCAGCCGCCGCGCCCAATTTTTCACGCGGCGGGTTGGCAAGGAAGACGGCGCGGTAAGTGAGCGTCGCCAGCGCCTCTGCGAGCTGGTCGCGTGAGTCCACGCAGCCCACGAGATCGGGATTCTGCTGCACATAATATTCATGCACGACACCGTCCGACATCGAGCCGAGGCAATAGGCCATCAGCAGGCTGGTCTTGCGGTCGAGCTTTTCCGGGCCGAGCGCTTCGGACAGGCGCCGCGCGAAACTGTGCGTCCACTGGCGGTTCGAGGCCTTCCAGATTTCACCGAACTCGGGAATCTCCTCGGAGGCCTGCAACATGCAGCGCATCAGGCCCGGCTGCTCCTCGAAATGCCCGATCAGAATCTTGTATTGCTCGCGCAGCGTTTCGAAGAGGTCGTCGCTCGGGGTGACCTTGCGCGCCTTCGCCGTCATCTCGGCCATGTAATCGGACAGCACCTCGCTCGTCACGGCCTTGAGATCGGGGAAATAATGATAGAACAGCCCGACCGCGACGCCGGCCTCGCGCGTGACGTCGGCGATGCGCATCTGCCGGTAGCCGATGCGGCCCAGCACGCGGATCGTCGCCTCCTTCAGGCGCGCACGCGTTTCGACCGCCTGCTCCTTGCGGCTCAGCGCGGCCTTGCGCCCCGGCGCTTTTTTCTGCCCTTCCATGGTCGTCTCCCCGGATGTCCGGCTACCAGCTAGACAGGGCTGAATATGAATTCAATGAATTTCCTCGTGCGCTAGAATCGGCCGCGATTTCGATTGACAGGGTGAGTGCTATGAATATTTACTCATTGAATATTAATTCACTGAAACTTTAGGGTGGGAGTGCGGTGCAAATGCGCGTTCTGAAATGGCTCGCCTGTCTCGTCGGCCTTCTCGCCGTGCCCGCTGTTGCGGCGCCCGCCCCTCAGCCGATTGAAGCCTGGGCGGACGGGCTGTTCCAGCCCGCGCTGAAAACGCACCGCTTCACGGGCGCCGAGATCGTCGTCGTGGAGAACAGCGCGGTAACGTTCGCCAAGGGCTACGGCCTCGCCGACCCGGCGACCGGCCGCGCGATGGACCCTGCGGCGACCGAGGTCCGCATCGGCTCCACGACCAAGGTGATCACCGCGACCGCCATCGCCCAGCTTCACGAAAAGGGACTAATCCGCTCGCTCGACGACCCCGCCAACCTTTACCTCAAGCGCGTGCAGCTTCCCGACTGGAAAGGGCACCCGGTCACGATCTGGCACCTGCTGACGCACCGTGCCGGCTTCGAGGACAAGGCGTTCGGGCTCGGCACGGACCGCGCCATCGCGCATCCCGTGAGCGCCGAGGTGATCGCCCGCGCGATGCCGAAACTGGTGCGCGAGCCGGGCACATGGTCCGTCTATTCGAACTTCGGCACGGCGGTGCTCGGCCTCATCGTCGAGGACGTCTCCGGCCAGCCGATCACCCGCTATTTCAAGGAGCACATCTTCGCGCCGCTCGGCATGGAGCGCTCCTATCTGAACCTCGCGCTCTCCCCCTCGCCTGCACACGCTCGCCCCTATGCGACATTCCCGAACGGCGAGCGGCAAGCGATCGGTTATGTGCCGATGAACCCCTTCATCGCGCCCGCAGGCGGTGTCAGCACCACGGGGCTCGACATGGCGCGCTTCATGATCGCGCAGATCGAAGGCGCGAACGGCAAGCCTTCGATCCTGTCGGCGGAGGGTTTCCGGCGGATGCAGACGCGGCACGTCGCAAACCACCCGGCGACGACCGGCTTCGGCATGGTCTTCATAGAGGGGATGTGGAACGGAGCGCATGTCGTGGAGCACGGCGGCGGCTGGCCGGGCTTTCAGACGGTGATGGTGCTGGTGCCCGAGCGCGGCATCGGCGTGTTCGCCTCGATCGTTGGCGAAGGGCCCGTCGTCGACCTCACCGAACAGCTCCGCTCGCTCGTCGGCAAGACGCGGCTTGCGGCGGACCCGGCGAACCCGGTCGAGCCGGTACTGAATTCCGCCTTCGTGCGCGAAGCCGCGCTGACGCGTTTCCTCGGTGCCTACCGTCCCGCTGAAGCGCCAGTGACGCGTCCCGCGAGCGATTTCGCCGGAACCTATTGCCGCCAGCGCCGCTCCTACAGCACCGTTGAGGCTGCGTTCGATTTTCTCGGTGCGGGCTATGCTGTGATCACGGCAGCGGCTGGCGCGGACGGCACGCTCACCATTCGCGGCGTGCCCGGTTACCGGCAGGTGGCGCCCGGCGTGTTCTTCAATCCGGACGCCGCACCGAAGGCACTCGGCGATCCGAACACGTCCGCGCTGTTCGCTTTCACTGCCAGCAATGACAAGGCCACCGGCATGGCGCCGCTGCTGTCGGTGGATGCGTGGGAGCGGTGCAGCGACACGTGGAATCCGCGCGTGGCGGGGATGCTGCTGCCGGGGCTGCTGCTCATCGGTTTCACAGGCATCCTCTGCCTGTTCTGGCCGGGAAGCACGCGCGCCGAACGTCTCTCCCGCTGGCTGCCGCTGCTGCAGCTCGGCACGGTCATCGCCCTGCCGCTCGTGCTGCTCGGCTTTTACGCGGCGGACGACGGCATCATGTATCATGTGCTCGAAGCGCAGCCGGGCCGTTTCATCGGCCTTGCGATCACCGGCAATCTCGCCGCGATCGTCGCCGTACTCACGATTGCGGCTGCCATCACGGCATGGCTGCGCGGCTGGTGGGGCGAAGGCCGTCGCGCCGTGTTCCGACGCGTGCATTTCAGCCTCATCGCCATCGCCGCGGCAGGCATTCTTGCCTTCCTCGCCTCACTCAATCTTATCGGATGGAACCTGCCGTAATGGGAACGGACATGAAATCGAAGATCGGAAAACCGCTCGGCACCTCGCGCTGGTTCGACGTGGAGCAGGCGTTGGTCACACAGTTTTCCGCGTCCACGCTCGACAACGACCCCATGCATCTCGATCCCGAATGGTCGAAGGCGAATACGCCCTTCGGCGGGACCGTGGCGGCGGGCTTCTGGACCACATCGATGCTGATCACGATGTCGCACGACATCGGCTTCATCGATGCGTTCGGCGAGAGCGAGGGCGGTGCGTGGTATGCGCTGAACTACGGCTTCAACCACATGCGGCTGATCACGCCGGTGCCGGTCGGGAAACGCATCCGCGCGCACATGAGCCTGCGCGACTTCCAGGATCGCGGCGAGGGCAAGTTCCTGTTCACGATCGACGTGGAGGTCGAGATCGAGGGCGAGGAGAAACCCGCGCTTGTTGCCGAGTGGCTCGCGATGGTCTTGCGGTCCTAGCGCGCGGGCTTGCCGGGCGGCCTCGGGCGGCGCGGCTGGCCCGGATGGGGCTGTCCTGGACGCGGCTGGTTCGGGCGCGACGGGTTCGGACGGGGCGCACCGCGCGGGCCTGTCGGCTGCGGCGATTGCGGGCGGCGCGGAGGCGGCGCGAGATCAGGGTTCAGCACCGTGTACCCCTCCTTCTGGAGGCGCGTGAACGCACCGCGTACACTCGCGAGGATCGACGCCTGCAGCGCCTGCGGCAGATCATCGAAGGTCGTGTTCGGGTGAATGGCGTTTAGGTCACGAAGCAGGTTGTTAGGCACGCCGCCGGATGCAGTGCGCAGCGCGGAGACACCATCGATCACCGCTGCGACGATGGCCTCCCGCATCACTTCGGCCGCCGGTTTCACCATGACCTTCCACTCCTGCCCAATATCGCGAAGCGCTATACACAGCCCCGCGCGGGCACGGAACCAGTAATCCGCTCCGATGAGGGCAGCATCCGCACTTCACGCGGTCATTGGGATTTTCCGAAGAACATCAGAAGTTCCGCATTGAACGCAGGCACCACGACGCCGCCGTGGCTTTCGCCGTCGAAGACCTGGAGGCCGGGATAGCGCAGCCCCGGATAGGCGCGGCCGCGCAGGCGTGTTTCGAAATCGGCAAGCTGCGCCACCGGATCTGGATTGCCGAGGCGCGCGACGATCTCGGTTTCCTCGGCCTTCAGTTCGGGTGGGAGCGCGAGCACGTGGGCAAGCGTGCGCTCCCTGTCGCCGACGCCGAGAAAGAGCGTCGCCCGAAGATCGTGGTGGCGCCTTGCCCAATCCGCCTCGCGTGCGAGGAGGTTGCCGTCCGCCCACAGGATCGGCGGGCTGGAGAGGCCGTAATAGCGGAAGCTTTCCGGGCGCGAGAGCAGGACGTGAAGGCCGAAAAGCCCGCCAAGCGAATGGCCGACGAGCGCGGCGTTCGCATTGTCCACGGGATAGTGCTGCGCGATGCGGGGCTTCAGATCGGTCTCTATGAAGCGCAGGAAGGCATCGGCGCCACCTTCCCTGATCTCCGGCCCCTCGCCCACGATCTTGCGAAGGAGCGCGGCGTGCGGCGCATCGCCGACCGGCGTGTAGTCGCGCAGGCGCAGCGTGATCGTGTCGGCCATGCTCCGCACGGGATAGCCGATCCCGACAACCGCGACCGGCGGTATGTCCCCCGCATCGATCAGCACCCGGACGATTTCGGTGAACAGCGGAAAATGCCCGTCAGCATCGAGAAGATAGACGACAGGGAGACGCGCATCCGGGCCCGTTTCGGGCGGGATGAACACGTGGATGCGATGATCTGCGCCCGTATCGCGCGACCGCACGTCGAACGTCGTGGCCGCCGCGGCAAGCGTGCTTTCCGATGCTGCCGCGGGAACCGGGGCGAACAGCAGGAAGGCAAGCAGAAACCCCCGTATCATGCGCCATTCTCCAGATCGTCGATGCCTTTTGCATCCGCATGATGGGCATAGAAACATTTGTTGACGATGATCCATGAGCCATTCCGCTGCGCGAGCGTCAGATAATCGGTGTAGTACCGCCCACGGAACCAGTCGACGACGCGGACGATCGCGACCGGCCCGGTGCGATCGACGAGATCGATCCGCCATTCCGTGTGCGCCTCACCATCGTAGGGCGTTTGCAGCATCGCGACGAACGCATCGAGATCGCGGCGAACCTCGCTGCCGTCGCGCCAACCCTGAAAGCGGGCTTCGGGATCGAAGACCTGCCTCAGCGCCGCTTCGTCACCCGCGACCATCGCGTGGTAATAAGCCTCGACCACACTACGGATCGCATCTTCACTCACAGTTCTTCTCCCACCGCCCGCAGATCGGCGGCAAACCGCCCGGCAAGCGGGCCGTCGCCGGCACCGATACCCAGATGAAGCCCCGGCGGTTCCCGCACGGCGAGCGTGAACCAGCCGCGCCGGGCCATGCGCCGATGCACGAGCTTCATGTCATGACACGGCGAGGTGACCACAACGAGACTGAACAGCGGATCACCCAGCACCGCGAAGCCCGGCACCGCGTTCACCGCCTCTACGAAGGCGTGCCGTGCGGTGGAAAGATCGTGCGCGAGCCTGCGATACCCATCGACGCCCAGATAGCGCATCACCGCCCATGCAGACGCGAGCGGTGCGCCCGGCGCGGTTCCGGCAAGCGTTTCGGTCGCCATCGTCGGCAGCGGGTGATCGGAATAGACGAAATCGATCGCTTGTGCTGGCTCATCCGCAAGCAGAAGCACCGACGCACCCTTTGCGGCATAGCCGTGCTTGTGGAAATCCGCGGACATCGACGAGACGCCGGGCACGTTCAAGCCGCAGGGTGGAATCGCCTCCCCGTTCATGCGCTGGAACGGCGCGAGAAAACCCGACATGCAGGCATCGACGTGAAGCCACAGACCACGTTCCCGCGCGAGCGCGCCGAAGGCAACGACATCATCTTCCAAACCATAAGCGTAGGATGGAAACGAGATATACAGCATTCGTGTCTGCGGCGTGATCGCGGCGGCCATGGCCGCGAGATCGGAGCGGTGATCCGGTCCCACGGGCACCCGGATCAGCCGGGCACCAAGCAGCGCCGCGGCCTTGTCGATGCACGGATGCGCGGACCACGCCGCCACGATCTCGGGCACGCCATCGGCAGGTTCCATGCTCTGCAGGCAGGCGCGGAGAGCAAGGATCACGCTTTCGGTGCCGCCCGAGGTGAGCCTCGCCGTGGTGCCCTCCGGCGCCTCCAGAAGTTCGAGCGCCCATTGCTGAAGCTCGCCCTGCATCTGCCGGATGCCCGGCGGTTGCGGCAGGCCGGGATAGGACGAGACGCGGCCGGCATGAGCGAACATGCCATACGCTTCCGCGGCGATCGCCGAGACGTCCGGAGCCGCGAAGAAGCGCCGGGCAAACCCGACGTCCCGCACGGCATCGGTATCCTGCCGCGCGAAATCCCGAAGTCGCTGGCTGACGGCATCGGCGGAAAGGCCTTCCGACGCAAAGGGAACGCGATGAGACATGAACCGAGCCTTGAAAGAACCACAACGCTCCGGCGATGCGACGGCACCGCCGGAGCGCGGGTGCGACTAGAAGTTGAACGACAGCTCGACACCGTAGGTGCGCGGCGGCTGCAGGAACGCGACCGTGAAGAGGCCGGGCACGTTCGTTGCGTAGGAGGCGACGGTCTCGTTGGTGAGGTTTCTGCCATAAAGGCTGAGCGACCAGCTGCCGTCGGACGCCTTCACGCCCACCTTGCCGCCAAGCCACCAGTACGCGCTTTGCCGCGAGGCATTCGGTGATCCGGCGAGCAGCGCATAGCCATCTCGCCAGCTCGCTTCGCCGAAGGCGAACAGGTTCAGCGTTTCGGTGACCGGCTGATCGAAGGACAGACTCGTGCTGATGCTCCACGGCGAGCTGTAGGCCGGGCGTAGGCCCTTGTTCGCGCCGCCGGTAATTTCCGAATTGATGTAGCCCACGCCGAGCGACCAGGTGAGCTCAGGCGTCAGCACCGCGGCGGCATCAAGCTCGAAGCCATAGGTGCGGACACCCGGTTCATTTGCCGTGACATAACGGAATGCCGCGGAGTCGTAGATCAGCGTCTGCTGATCCTTCACCTTCATGTAGAAGTTGGTGAGATTGAAGCGCAGCTTGCGATCGAACAACATGCTCCGGAGGCCGAGTTCGAAGGAGTCGATATACTCGGGCTTCACGCTTCCGCCCGAAAAGCCGGAGTTGAAGCTGGCGTTGAAACCACCGCCCTTGAAGCCGTGCGCGTATTTCGCGAACGTAGAGACATCGTCGGTCCAATCGACCGTGAAGGTCAGGTCGCCGGTCAGTGCCTTGTCGGTGACCTTGTTGCGCGTCGTGCCGAGCTCGACCAGCGCACCGAATTCCGTCGGTGCTGGATCGTCCGCGGTCAGCATATCGACATAGTCGCCGAAATCTGGATCGGTGCCATCGATGCCGAGTGCTTCCAGAACACGGATTCCGCGCTTGTTAATCGTATAGCGAAGTCCGCCCGTTACGCTGAAGCGATCGCTGAACCGATTGGTCGCCGAACCGAAGGCCGCATAGCTCTTCGTCGTCGATCGGGAATCGTCGATGGTGCTTGCACCTGCGATGACGGTTCCGGTGTTCACGCCGAACAGGAAGTTCTGATAGTTCTTCAGCGTGTCCCGGTAATAATAGAGACCGGTGAGCCACGTGAAATTTCCGCCCGAGGGCGACGCAAGGCGAACTTCCTGAGAGAACTGGTTCTGCTTCTGGTCGTTGCGCGCCGTTGCTACAAACGTTCCGGCGCCCGACGGTCCCCAGTTGAGGTCCGGATCGGCCTCCTGAATCGCCGAGACATCGTAGGCGCGCGCGCTGGTGATCGAGGCGAGCGTCATCTCGTTCGGGAATGTGTAGTAGATGTTGAGCGCCCCGCCGCCGACCTTGCGGAAGCCGTTGTTCCAGACGTCTCCAAACATCTCGCGCGAGGTGATCTCCGGTGTCAGCTTCACGATGTCCGGCGGGCCGTAATAGCCGTGAGAATCGTGGTTGTCGTAGTCATCGTAGTCGCCCGTCAGCAGGATGGTGAGGTCGTCCGTCGGCGTGAACGCGAGCTGGCCGCGGAACGACCATGCGTCCGTGCTGTCGAGCGGCTTGTCGAGCGAGGCGTTGCGACCGTAGCCGTCGTTCTTGATCCGGGCGATGCCGATCTTGCCGGCCAGCTTGCCCGGCACGATCGGGCCGCTGACGACACCCATCGCGGTCAGCTCATCATAGTTGCCGTAGCTGATCTTGCCCTTGACCTTGAAATCGTCGGAGGGGCGCTCGGTGACGATATTGATCGAGCCCGCCGTGACGTTCCGGCCCTGCAGCGTGCCTTGCGGTCCACGCAGCACCTCGACGCGTTCGATATCGATAAGGTTCGTCGTGAATCCGGCCGCGCGGCCGATGTAGACGTCATCGAGAATGACCGCGACGCCCGTTTCGAAACCGGGGGCATTGTCGGCCGAGTTGATGCCGCGAATGCTGATCGAGGTGCTGAGCGTCGTCAGACGGCTGAAGTTGAGGTTGGGAATGCTGTAGGACATGTCCTGCACATTGTTGAAATTGTGCAGTTCGATCGATGCGGAATCGAAGGCTGTCACGGAGATCGGCACGTTCTGCAGCGATTCCTGCTGCTTGCGCGCCGTGACGATGATTTCGGGAAGCGCGACGGCTGCCTCGTTCTCCGCCGCCAGAGCCGGGCTGCAGAATGCCGCAATGGCAATCGCAGGCAATGCACCGGCGAGAAGCCCGTGCCGGAATTTTCTGTTGTGGATCATGGTTTCCCCCTTTTTTGGTTCAAGTTGAATTTGGCTCACGCCGCAAGCGCAACCGAGGTTCGCCTCGGATCACCGCAGGCAAACGCTTCTCCGTCCTCCGAGACGTGAATGGCTTCGAACGCGCCGTGCCGCGAACTCCACGGATTGACGCGCTCGACAAGAATTCCGGCCGCTTCGGCCGCGCCGATCAGGCGATCACCGAGATCGGTCTCGACCGTCATGCGATACTGACCATCGACAAGTCCGCCGAACGAGGGGCGCTCGACGCTCTCTGCAAGCGGCATACCGAAATCGACGATGTTCGTGATATTCTGGACGAGGTTGCAGACGAGGCTCGTGCTCGGCGATCCGCCCGCGAGAAAGGGCCGTCCGCCGCGGAACACCATGCTCGGGCAGATGAGCACGGTGACGCGGTCCCCCGGCTTCGGCATCGTGTTCAGGAAATGATTGCCGGGACCGCAGATGCTGACGCCGTGCACGAACAAGCCGTTCGCCCAGGGCAGCGACAACGTGGAATGCAGCGCGGTCGCGATATTGCCCGCGCGGTCGATGACCGTGAGGTGACAGCTTCCGGGACCGTGGGGCGCAGCGCCCGGTGCGGGCGCAGCGCCCTTAAGAATTTTTGCGTAACGTTCTGCCGCATAGGCCTTCGAAGCAATGCGTTCGACATCGAGCGGCGTTGAACGCGGATCGCGATACGTCATGCCTGTGACAAGCACGTCGCGCGCGGCGAGCATCATCCGCTTCAGCGTTTCGGGAGACTCGCTCGCTGGGCCATTCTTCCGAATGTCCATCAGCTCGACCATGTTGAGCATCTCGATGAGATGCAGCCCGCCCGTATCCGGCGGCACCGATCCGAGAATTTCGAGATCGCGGTATTGCCCCTTGACCGGCTCTTCCCAGCGCACCTGATATGCGGCGAATTCCTCGGGCGTGAGAGCGCCGCCCGCCGCGTTGACGGCAGCGCAGAAATCCTTCGCGAAGCCGCCCGTGTAAAACCACCGGCTTCCTTCTTCGCCGAGGCGCTGCAGCGTTTCGGCAGCGCCGGGCTGAACGAGCTTTTCGCCGGGATTGAGGATCGCCCGGCGCGGCATGAAGATCGAACGCCCCTCAGCGGTGCGCGCGAGCATGGCCTGACGGCTGTAGACCTCCCCCCAGAGCGAAGGGTGACAGGCGATGCCGTCCCGCGCGAAACCGATCGCCGGTTTCAGTAGGCGCGGCACCGGCATCGTTCCGAACGTGGACGCCGCCGCCTCGAACGCCGCCCAGAACCCCGGCACGCAGGCCATGCGACCTGTCGAAGTATCCACCTCCGTCAGCACGGGCGCCAGCGCACGCGGAGCATTGACGTTGCCGTTCAGGTAGCGCGTGCGGCCGGTGGCGGCATCGTGGTACATCATCGACATGCAGCCGGTGATCGTGGTGAGGTGCGGTTCGATCACGGTCTGCGCCGCCGCCGCCGCGAGCAGGGCATCGCAGGCGTTGCCGCCTTCGCGCAGAATTCCCACGGCAACCTCCGTGGCCCAGGGATGCCCGGTGATCGCAAGGCCGCTGCGGCCGCGCGCCGGCGTCTTTCTGCCGAAGGCGCCGCTAGACATATCGGCCTCCCCGCCGCTTGCGGCAATACGCGCGCCGGAGCCCTGCGCGGCAGCCGCCATACGCGGAGTCACAAGCCCCGCAGCAGCAGCCGAAGCCAGAAGACCGCGCCGTCCGATCTGAACCAAGTCCATTCCCCCCTGCACGACACGGGCCACGGATTTTCCCCCGCCGCCCGACACACAGAAAGGCTATCGACACGCCGCCGAACCGGAATGACCTATCGTTACTACTTTTTGACAATGCGGAACCCACCGTCTGAGACACGCAAAAATCATCGGAATTTCAGTCATATAAACGAGAGGCGCAGCAGCCTTCGACTCCGCGCGGAGGGCTTCGGGAGGGCTCGCCATGCGCGGCCATGCATTATAGTATTCGCATCAGAACAGGTGACCGAACACACCGGCACAGGGGCGCGAACATCGGGAGCGCGGAGATCGAGGGGGCGCGAACATGCAGCAGACAGTGATGCTGCCCGGCGGGGAAAGACCGTTCTACCGGAAGGCCGACTGCCCCGAGCATTTCCGCTGCTTCAGCAAAAGTGCGCTCGTCGATGCGGTTGCGCAGACCCGGGGAACCGGCCTCGTGCCGTTCGAAGCCGCGGATGAACGCATCGCGCTTGCCTATTCCGAAGGGATGCCGATGCAGGGAGAGCAGGAAATCCTGTTCTTCTCGAGCGATCTCGGCCTCGTGACCTCCGACGTAACCTACGACCGCGAGTTCGATTACGATTTCGTTTTCGAGAACCTGAGCTTCATCCAGTTCCGCTTCGAAGGGCGGTCATTCGAAGATGCGGGAACGGACGAGGCGCTGCTCGTGCATCGGCCGGGCTTTTCCGTATCGTCGGCACCCACGGGCCACGAAAAGCGCAGCCGCATGTTGCTCTCGGAGCCCTGGCGCACGGTTACGCCCTTTTTCGGCTGGGAGGCGGCGGAGCGCCTTCTGGAGGAGGAAGAGGGCGACCTTCAGCAGGCCGCCCACGCCTTCCGCCGCTGGCAGGCGCGGCACGCACAGGTGAACCATCCGCTGACGCCCGCGATGTCGGACGCGGCGCACGCCGTGCGGACCTGCAGGTTCACAGGCCCGCTGCGCCGCGCCTTTCTGGAGGCAAAGACGGTGGAGCTACTCTGCCTCGCCATCGCCTTCATCAACGATGGCATCAGCGACCGGCAGGACGTTCCGCTCTCCCGGCGCGACCAGACACGGCTCGACGATGCACGCGACATCATGGACCGGCATTTCGCGAACCCGCCGACCCTCTCCGTGCTCAGCCGCATGGCCGGGCTCAACCGCCGCAAGCTGACGAGCGGTTTCCGGAGCCGCTTCGGAACCACCGTTCTCAAATACTGCGTGGATCGGCGCATGTCGCACGCGCGCGAACTGCTTGAGAGCGGCGAATCCATTGCCGACGTGGCGGAAAAAGTGGGCTACGCCGACCAGACCAGCTTCAGCCGCGCGTTCCGCCAGTTCCATGGCCGCCCACCGAAATATTTCCAGCCGCAGCCGTGAGACGTTGAAGCTGGCGCGTCCCGGCGGCCCGGCCGGTTTCTTCGGCCATCCGCGCGCGCTCGGCTTTATCGCCGTGACTGAAGCGTGGGAGCGCTTCGCCCAGTACGGTATGCAGACGCTGCTGGTTCTGTATCTGGTCGATACGCTGCTCCAGCCCGGCCACATCGAAAGCGTGGCGGGTTTCAGGGTCGTGCGCGACGCGCTCGAAGCACTGTTCGGCCCGATGCAGACGACAGCGCTCGCCTCCGCGATCTTCGGCATCTACGGCAGCTTCATCTACCTGACGCCCATCCTCGGCGGCTTTATCGCCGATCGTTTTCTCGGGCGCACATCCACGGTGATTACGGGCAGCGTCCTGATGATCGCCGGGCACTTTCTGATGATGAGCGAAGCCGCGTTCCTTCCCGCGCTGCTCCTGCTCGTGTTCGGGATCGGCTGCTTCAAGGGCAACCTCGCCGCGCAGATCAATGCGCTCTACGGCACGGACGATGCCCGCCGGGCCGACGCCTACCATATCTACACGCTCGCCGTGAACGCCGGTGTCATCGCGGCGCCGCTCGTTGCGGGGACGCTCGGCGAGACGCTCGGGTGGCGATACGGTTTCGCGGCCGCAGGCGTGGGGATGGCGATCGGCCTCGGCGTATATCTCGCTGGGCAGCGCCATCTGCCGAAAGACCCGGCGCCGAAGGTGCGGGCGCGGCGTGCAGAGCGCTGGTCGCTGACGACCGGCGAATGGAAATCCACCTTCGTTCTGCTTGCCCTGATTCCAGTGCTCGCGCTCGCCGCAATCGGCAATCAGCAGATGTTCAACGCTTATCTCATCTGGTCGGATACGTCGGCAGCGCTGGAGGTTTTCGGCACGCGTATGCCGACGACGTGGCTGATCACGATCGACATGCTCGCGTCGATCGCCTGCCTGCTCGGCGTGATGTGGTTCTGGAGGCGGATGGCGACAATCGGCATCGCACCTACGGAAATCACGCGGATCGCGATCGGCTGCCTGTTTTCCGTCGCGGCCTATGTGCTGCTGGCCGGGGCATCCTGGATGGCGGACGCGGAGGGCACGAAGGTCGGCCTTGCGACGCTCGTGGTGTTCCATGTGCTCGGAAGCACGGCGTTCGCGCATATCTATCCCGTCTCGCTCGCGCTCTATGCGCGCGTCTCCCCGCCCGCGATCGTTTCGACGATGATGGGCCTTTATTACCTCCACCTGTTTCTGGCGAACGGTACGACCGGCTGGATCGGGGGCTGGCTGGACAGGCTGGATGCGTCCGCATTCTGGTTGATGCACGCAGGGATCGGCCTGCTGGCGGGCATCATGGTTCTTGCGATCGGGGGCCTGTGCCGTCGTACGCTTTCCGCCGAAGCACCAGCGTCAATGCACCGAGCCCGGCCCATCCGCCAAGGATGAGATATTCAACCGGAAACGCGCTGCGCAGCAGCGGCGTGACGAGCGCGGAGGCCGCCATCGTGAGCGCCGCAAGGAAGGCGAAGCCGATCACGACACGGCCGCCCGGCACCACGAATTCAGGTACCTGCGCCTGCTTCCGCCTGAGCACGAAGACCGCCGCGCAGCACAGCACGAAGCAGATCACGATGCTCGTCGCGCTGGTATCGACGAGCAGCCCCACCGCGCCGCGCCCGAGCAATAACCCCCCCACGTTGATCGCCCCGATGATGAGGACGATCCGGTACGGCGAGCCGAACCGCGGATGCAGGTTGGTCATCCCGCGCGGCAGAAAACCCTGCGCCGCAAGCCCGTACAGCGTTCGTGTTCCGGCGAAATAGACGCCATTCCAGGTCTTCAATAGCGATGCAAGCAGGATCACGAGCAGAATACGCGCAAGCGTATCCCCCATCGGCAGACCGCGCACGGCCTCGACCATCGCGAGGTCCGCGCCCGCGAGTTCGGACCACGGCTTCATCATCGCCGCCGCCGTTACGGCGAGACAGTAGAACAGCGCCGCCGCCCCGATCGAGGTGATCATCACACGCGCGATGGTGCGAAGCGAAATCCCGCTGGCGCGCTCCTCGACCGCCTGAGCGATCGTCTGGAAGCCATTCAGCAGAAACGCGCAGCTGGCGAAGATCGCAAGGCTGCCGTGCCACCACGGCGCGCCACCGGGCATTGCGGGAAAGGCGGGCAGCAGGAGCGCCGTGTCGCCGGTCCCCGCCATCGCGAGAAGGAGCACCAGCGCGACAGCGAGGAAGCCATAGGTGAGCAGCCCCTGGAACCGTGCCGACGCGGCGCCGCCCAGATAATTGACGATCGTCATCACGAGCGCGCCAGCCGTGCCGATCAGGAGCTGATTGCGCGTCACCGGCGCATCGAACAGCGTGTAGAGCACGACATCGTCGAGACCCGGCAGCAGCAGCTCGACCACCCACGCGACCGCAAGTCCTTCGAACACCGTGACCGAAATCCACCCGAGCGCCGTGAACCATCCGACGAAAAAGGCAAGTCTGGGCCCGAACGCCGCCAGCGCGAACGTGAAATCCCCGCCTGTCTTCGGCACACGCGCCGTAAGCTCGGCATAGCACGCCCCGATACAGACAACGGCGATGCCACCCGCGACAAAACCGAGCACGGCACCGACAGGCCCCGCTTCGGCAAGCCAGCGGTTCAGGATTACCACCCACGCCGACCCGATGATCGAGCCGAAGCCGAGCGCGAAAAGCTGAAAGCGGCCGATCCGGCCTGCAAGCCGCTGAACCTCAGCCACTGGGCGCCTCCACGGCTGTCCCTGCCATCCCCCACCCTTGCATCCGCAATCCCCCTGAAAGCCGTATTGCCCATCTTCCCGCCAGCACCAACAGCGCGTGCCAATCGGCAACCTGTTTGTCCCGTTTCGCCATGCTTCACGAATCGGTTGCATTTTTATCTTTGATCAAAGATCACTATTATGCAATCCAGCGCACGGCGCCAACAAGGGGGATAAAATGGGAAATCAGGGATACACACGGATCGTAAGCCGGCTGCTGTTGGGAGCCGCAAGCCTGCTTCCGGTCTTACAGGCGATCGCACCTGCCGGTGCGCACGCCGCCGAAACCGTTGCCACGGACGAGATCATCGTTACCGCGACGCGGCGCAGCGAAACGCTTCAGAATGTCCCAATGAGCATCCATGTGATGACAGCGGAAACCCTGCAGCGTCAGGCCGCCACAACCTTCGCGGACTATGCGACCTCTGTGCCCAACCTCACCTTCGGCACCTCGGCGGAGGGTACGACCAATTCCCGCACGATCGCCATTCGCGGGATCGGCGACCGCAACACCACGGGCTTCTACATCGATGAAACGCCCGTGCCTGAATCGCTCGATCCCCGCGTCGTCGACGTGTCGCGCATCGAGGTGCTGCGCGGGCCCCAGGGCACGCTTTATGGCGGCCGGTCGATGGGCGGCACCGTGCGGCTCGTGACCGCGCAGCCCGATGCGGGCGAAATGTCAGGCCGCGTTCATGCCGGCATCGCGGACACGCACGGTGCGGACCGGCCGAGCTACCAATTCGACGCCATGATCAACCTGCCGCTCGTGACGGACAAGATCGCCGTCCGCATGGTCGGCATCCACCAGTATGATGCGGGCTTCATGAAACGCGAGTTCGGCCCGGAAGGCGCGACGACGACGATCGACAACGTCGCGCGAACCCGAACGAACGGCGCGTCGATCGCGATGCTGTTCAAGCCCACCGAAGATCTCAGCCTGACGCCGCGCGTGCTCTATCAGGAGACCCGGATGAACGGCTATCCGTTCACCGATCTTACGCTTCCGGGCTCAGGGCCGGTGGTTCTGGAACCGACCTCCCTGATTCAGCGTCGCCAATTCGACGTGCCCGAAGCGTCACGCGACAAATGGCTGCTCGCCTCCTTCGACATCAAGCTGCAGCGCGATTTCGGCACGTTCACCTCGGCGAGTTCATATTTCCATCGGCGCTCGCGCGACATCGACGACCAGACGGATTTCATCGCGGCTGCGTTCGGCGTTCCCCCGATCCCGACCTCGGTGGAAGTGCGCAACAATCGCGACAACTTCATCCAGGAAGTCCGCTTCGCATCTTCGTTCGGCGGGCCGTTCGAATTCGTCTCGGGCCTCTATTATGCCCACAACAAGGGCAAGTACGCCTATCCGCCCAACATCATTCCGGGCCTCGACGCCGCCTTCGAAGGGGCGAACGGTTTCCCGCTGGGCACAGACCTCGTCTACGTCACCGAGAATCCGGTGAAGCAGGTTGAAAAGGCCGCCTATACCGAGATCATCTACGAAATCGTGCCGCAACTTTCCGCCATCGCGGGTTTGCGCGCATTCCATGTTCGCACGACCTCGTCGAAAACGGCGGACGGCCTCGCCAATGGCGGCCCTTCGGTGGTGCCGGAGAAGAGCAGCGGCGAGAGCGGCGTCACGCCGAAGTTCTCGCTTCAATACAAGTTCGCCGACGACAACCAGATCTTCGCGACCGCCGCCAAGGGTTTCCGGCCGGGCGGCGTCAACGCACTGATCCCCGCCTCGTTCGGCTGCCTCGATGAACTCGCCGAGCTCGGCCTCTCAAACGACAGCGTGGGGTCGTTCAAGTCGGACAGCGTGTGGAGCTACGAAGCCGGCGTGAAGTCCCGCGCGTTCGATCGCAAGCTGACGCTGAACGCTACCGCCTTCCGCATCGACTGGAGCAGCATTCAGCAATTGGTGCGCCTGCAATGCGGCTTCGGTTTCAGAGGGAACGCCGGCAAGGCGAAGAGCGAAGGCATCGAGATTGAGGCAACGCTGCGCCCCGCAGAAGGTCTGAGCCTTGACGCGGCGTTCGGCTACACGGATGCGAAATTCACTGAGACCGTGCTCACCACGCGCCGCGCGAAGGGCGACAGGGTTCCGGAAATTGCGAAGTACACGGCAAGCTTTGCAGCGTCCTATGATTTCCCGCTCAGCGACGCGATCGACGGGTTCGTTTACGGCGACTATCGCTACATCGGCAAAAGCACGAGCGGCAACAACGCCAACACCGATCCCGATACCGGCACACTCGTTCCGCGTATCCGGCCAAGCTACGAGATCGTGAACGTGCGCGGCGGGGTTCGCTTCGGCAACTACGAGATCGCAGCCTATGTGAAGAACCTGACCGACGAGCGCGCCAGTCTTTCCGACAACGTCGCGGCAGCGGTCGAAACACCGGGCCGCGCCCGCGTCTACATCAACACGCCGCGCTCGATCGGCATCGAGGCGAGGGTGAACTTCTGAGCGACCACGCGAACCGTCTCCGTGTCGGCCTCGTCGGCATCGGCGGCGTCGGGCGCCTCCATCTGGAGGCGTACCGGCGCTCCGATGCCGTCGAGGTGACTGCGCGGTGCGACGCTGATCCGAAACGTGTCGCAGAGGCGGCTGAGGCGTGCGGTGCTGCCGCTTATACGGACCACCGGGACATGCTGGCGGCGGAACCGCTCGATATCGTGTGCATTCTGACGCCGCCCGCAAGTCGCCTGCAGATCGTTGCCGATGTTGCCGCCGCAGGCCGTGCCATTCTCATCGAGAAACCGATGGCAACAACACGCGCGGATGCCGAGGAGATGCGGAGACTGTGCGATGCCGCAGGCGTCCCGCTCAGTTACGGTGCGAGTTACCGCCACCTGCCCGCCCTGAAGCAGGCGCGCGCCTTGATCGCGGATGGCGCGATCGGAGACGTGATCCTGCTCCGCGAGGATTTCGTCGGCGGGCGCGGGCCAGCATCGCGCGCGGCGCTGCCGCCGTGGCACTATCCCGAAGGCGGAATCGGCGGCACCGGCATGGGTCTCGTCGACCATGGCGTCCACCTGATCGATGCATTCGCCTGGCTTGCGGACAGTCCCATTGCGTGGGCAAGCGGGCGCGGCAATCGTTCGGGCGATGCTCTGGAAACCGAATATGCAATTCTCGGCCTTGCGAACGGCGCGACGGGGCACCTGCTCTATGAAGACGGCGCCTGGCCGACACAGCTGCCGGCAGAAGGCCAGTTCAGCTGGGGCGCAAGCTGGGATGCGGACGGTTATCACCCGGGCGGCGCATGGCAGACCAATCCGGGTAGCATCCATATCCATGGCACGCGCGGCGCGCTTCGCATATTCCACTACGCGCACGCACTTTACCTGACCGATGCCGACGGCACACGCCAGATCGTGCTCGACGGTGATCCGGCACCCGACCATTTCCGCGCGCAGATCGATGCCTTTGCGGCCGAACTCCGCAGCGGCACTCCGCCGGGGACCGGCGCCGATGCAGGGATCGCGGCTCTCACCGTGCTCGAAGCGATCTATGCGAGCGCAGGCCGGAACGTCGCGATAGAGTGCCAGACCTGAAAAGGGCGGGATCAAATCCCGCCCTCCCCTTTTCACCGATCAGAACGCGACGCGATCTCCGCCCTTGAGCGCGAGCATCTCGCGTGCTTCGGCGGGCGTTGCGATTTCGAGCCCCAGCTCTTCGAGGATCGACCGCACCTTCGTGACCTGCTGCGCGTTGCTCGTCGCGAGTTGTCCCTTGCCGATGTAGAGACTGTCTTCCAGGCCAACACGCACGTTGCCGCCCATCGCGGCACACGTCGTGACGAACGGCATCTGGTTACGACCGATCGCGAAGCACGACAGGTAATAGTCATCGCCGAACAATCGGTCCGCCGTGTTGCGCATGTGTGCGAGATGATCGATATCCGCGCCGATACCGCCGAGAATGCCGAAGATGCACTGCACGAAGTACGGCGGCTTCAGCAGGCCTTTGTCGGCATAGTGTGCCAGCGTGTAGAGATGGCCGACATCGTAGCATTCGAATTCGAAGCGTGTGCCGCAGCCTTCGTGGAGCTCCCGGATCACACGCTCGATCTGCGCGAACGTATTCGATTGCGGCGCGGCGTGCGAACCTTGCAGGAACGGCTTTTCCCATTCGTGCTTCCACGGCTGTTCGCGCTCCGCGAGCCCGAACACGCCGAAGTTGATCGAGCCCATGTTGAGCGAGGTCAGCTCGGGCTGGAAACGTACGGGCGCAGCAAGACGATCATCCATCGTGAACCCCGGTGCGCCGCCTGTCGTGAGATTGAGCACGGCGTCGGTCGCCTGCTTGATGCGCGGCAGGAAGCCCGCAAACACGTCGGGGTCAGGCGTCGGACGGCCATCAGCCGGATCGCGCGCATGCAGGTGAACGATCGCTGCGCCTGCTTCCACCGCCGCGATCGATTGTTCGGCGATCTCGTCTGGGGTGATCGGCAGGTACGGCGACATAGATGGCGTGTGGATCGAGCCGGTGACGGCGCATGTGATGATCGTTTTCCGAGATTTACGCATGATTTTCCCCTGTGCACGACACGCACCGGGTTGGCGCAAACCACCACGAACGTCAATACTATGATCTATGATATTTGATCAAAATTATTCAACATCCTCCGCGAACGGATAAGATTTGTGATACCAGCGGGCCGTGCACTGAATGATGCTGGCCATCAGCTTCGCCGATCGCGCGCCGTCGTGCGCCGCGAGGGCGGCCAGCAGCTCTTCCTGCGTCTTGAGCTCGGCCTCCAGATATTCCTGCGCCCCGGCACCGCCAGCCTGGCTGTGCGTCATCATGGGCCCGAAGCGCAGCCATACGGATTCGATAAGCGCGAGCATCTGCCGCGAACCGGCCTGGCGGTAGATACCGAAATGATATTGGTGATTGGCCCACAGCGCCGCCTCCGGATTCTCGCCTGCGGCGGCGGCGCGAAGTCGCGCCTGCCCTTCCGATATCTCGGCGAAGATCGCGTCGGTCATGGCAGCTGCGGCCTTGCGGCAGCAGTGCGGTTCGAGGAGCATCCGGATCTCGATGATCTCGTCGAACTCCGCGCGCGTCAGAGATGGAACGCACACCCGGCCGCTTGGCAGATTGACGAGCGCGCCTTCCGCCACCAGCCGCTGCATGGACTCGCGCACAGGCATGATGCCGGAACCGAGCTGTTCGGCGAGCAGCTTCACCGTCACGTGCTCACCCGGCTGGAAGCGGCCGGTCACGAGCGCACGGCGGAGTTCCGAATAGCTCTGGTCCTTCAATGTATTGCGATGCACCGGTGCAAACCGGGTCGCGCGCGCAGCAGTCGTCATCGACGATGTCCCTTTCGGCTTTTCTTTAGGACGCAGCCGCTGCTCCTGTCCATCGCTGCGCTCAGCCTTCCCACTCCGCGCCGCCGCAGACACCGATGAACTGCCCCGTGATGTGCCGCGCTGCTGGTGACGCAAGGAACACCGCGAGGTCGCCGACCTCCGCCGGGTCGATCCAGCACCGCATCGAGACGAAGCGCAGCATCTCCGCCTCGACCTCGGCCACGCTACGCCCCTGCTCTTCCGCTGCCCGCGCAGCGAGCGCGCGGCCGCGCGGATTGTCGATAAGGCCGGGGAGGATCGCGTTGCAGCGGATGTTGCTGGGCCCGAGTTCACGCGCAAGGTTGGCCGTGAAGCCCATGAGCCCCTCCTTGGAGGCAACATAGGCTGTCCGGTTCGGAAGGCCGGTACGCACCGAGGCCGTGGAAATGTTCACGATAGCGCCCTGCCCTGCCGGCTTCATCAGGCGCACCGCGCGCCGCGTCACGCGGAGCGCGCCTGTGAGGTTCACGGCGAGCGTGCGTTCCCATTCAGCGTCTTCGATATCCTCAACCGGCCCTCGCGGCCCGCCGATGCCGGCGTTGTTGATGAGGACCTCGAGCTTCGAGCCGAGGGCATCGAACAGCGCGGCGACATCGGCTTCGTCGGACACGTCCGCGCGTGTTGCGGCAATATCCGGGCGCGCTTCGGCAAGCACCGCGATCGCCTCTTCGGAGACGTCGCAGATACGGACCTGCGCGCCTGCATCGGCGAAGCGTTCGGCGATTGCGCGGCCGATGCCGGACGCGCCTGCGGTCACCAGAACCTGGGTTGAACTGAAAGCTGTCATACGTGTCCCGATCAAGTCGGCGGTGTTCAGGCACACGACCGATACGCTGCGGGCGGAGAAAACCCGCGAGATATTATTGATCAAAGATCATATAGCAAGTCAACCATGCGGTCAGGGCTGCTTGACGACTTTTCCGCCGATCATCACGAAATCGACCTTCCGCATCAGCGCGATATCCTGCACCGGGTTGCCGGGAACCGCGATGATGTCGGCCGCCATGCCCGCGCCGATGCTGCCCTGACGGTCGGCAATGCCAAGGAACTTCGCGGGCTCCGACGTTGCAGCGCGGATCGCGGCCATCGGCGGCATCCCTGCGGCGACCATCAGCTCGAACTCGCGCGCGTTGTCGCCGTGCGCGGACACGCCGCT
Organism: Sphingosinicella sp.; assembly: GCF_041916975.1. Taxonomy (NCBI): domain Bacteria; kingdom Pseudomonadati; phylum Pseudomonadota; class Alphaproteobacteria; order Sphingomonadales; family Sphingosinicellaceae; genus Sphingosinicella; species Sphingosinicella sp. Next base: position 3,595,240 of record NZ_JAYRYK010000001.1, on the reverse strand, counting down.
GTCGGTGCCGAACAGGATCGGCACGCCAAGTCGATAGGCGCGCGCGAACGTGCCCGACATCCGCGGGCCGATCGCCGCGGCTTTGGGCCGCACGACATCGGGCAGCGCACCTGCTGTTTTCGCTTTCTCGGTGATCCAGTCTCCGGCCATGAGCGTCGGCACGAGATAAATGCCCTTCGTCTTCATCTGCCGCATGGTCTCGTCGTCGAGATAGGTGCCGTGTTCGATCGTCGAGACCCCGGCCGCGACGGCGCGCCGCAAACCATCGAGGCCATGGGCGTGCGCGGCGACGTGCATCCCGTAGTCGCGTGCCGTGGCAACAATCGCGGCAAGCTCATCGGGCGTGAACTGTGCGTTCTGGCTGTTTTTTGCGAGGCTCATCACGCCGCCCGTCGCCGTGATCTTGATGAGATCGGCCCCATCCTTGTAGCGCTGGCGAACGGCCTTGCGCGCTTCGTCCGCACTATCGACGACGCCTTCGGTGGCGCCGGGGGTCTTCAGGCCGAGCGCTGGCGAAATGCCGTTGGTGGGATCGCCGTGACCGCCCGTGGACGCGATCGGAGCGCCGGAGGTGAAGATATGCGGCCCGACGACGTCGTCGCGATCAATCGCCTTGCGCAGCGCGATCGACACACCGTAGGCATCGCCGAGATCGCGGACGAGCGTGAAGCCGGACATCAGCGTGACACGTGCATATTTTTCGATCTTGTAGGCGAAATCCGCAGGTCCCAGGGCAAAGGGATCCGTGTAGCTCGCCGGGCCACTTTCAGAGGAAAGATGCGTGTGCATGTCCATCAGGCCCGGCATCACGCTGTGGCCCGAGAGGTCGATCAGCGTATCGCCCGCGCCCGGCGCGACCTTTCCGGCCGCCACGCGCACGATGCGCCCCTCGTCGACGACAATCGTGTGCAGGCCAAGCGGCGCATCGGCCTTGCCGTCGATCAGGTTTCCCGCCTGGATGAAAGTCGCCGCGCCGGCCGCCTGCGCCAGCGGCATCAGCAACGCCGCAAAAATGATCGCGCTCCGCCTTTTCATGATTTGTCGCCTTCCCTTGCTTCTCTCTCTCGCCTCGCACGTCCTAAAGTCGGCGGGCACCGCGCCACATGACCAAACGGCACCCATTTTTGACATCGCGGCATCCGGACTGTCCGGCGCCCGAGCCACGGGTCATCAGGAGAGTGATTGACGAACAGAAATATAAAATTATGATCTTTGATCAATATTTGGAAGGGGGATTTATGTCGAGAGCCAGTTTCCGAACAGCATCATTTGCCGCGCTCGCAATGCTGACCGCTTTCGCCGCGCCGGCCCACGCCGCAAGCAATCCGCCGCTGCAGCCCATTGATGTATTCGCCCTGGAAACGGGAAACGACCCGCAAATATCCCCAGACGGCACGCGCGTCGCCTACGTGCGCCTGAAAGCCGACATCGTGACGGATTCCTATCAGCCCACGCTGTGGCTGATCGATGCCGACGGCCGCAACCATGTGCCGCTCACCAAGACCGAAGAGGCCGCGAGCGATCCGCGCTGGTCGCCGGACGGAAAGCGGCTTGCTTTCGTCGCCACGCGCAGCGGCGCGCGCCAGATCGTCGTGCGCTGGATGGATAACGGCGTCGAGACCACAATCGGTGGCTTCCCCGGCGCACCCATGGGCCTGGAATGGTCGCCGGATGGCAAGACGCTCGCTTACGCAATGCACGTTCCCGCCGCGCCGAAAAGCTTCGGCACGCCCGTCACGCCCCCGCCCGGCGCGACCTGGAAGCCGGGGCCGATCGTCGTCGACAAGGCGATGTACCGCCAGGACGGCGCCGGCATCATTCCGCCGGGGCGGATGCATATCTTCACGGTTCCGGCGAGCGGCGGCACGCCCCGCCAGATCACGACCGACGAATCAGGCGCCTTCCCGCTGATCGGCAGCCCCTATGCCTGGGCGGCTGACGGCAAGGCCCTGATTGTTGCGCTCAACCGCAACGACGAAAACGCCATCTTGAAAGGCAAGATGTTCGACACGGGACTGTACCTGCTCCCCGTGGACGGCGGCGCGATGAAGACGCTTATCGACCGCGACGGCCCCGAAGCCTCTCCGCAAGTATCGCCCGACGGGAGATACATTGCCTACATCGGCGCTGACGAGGCCGGACGCTGGCACACGACGACGCGGTTGATGGTGCTCGACACGAACACCGGCGAACGCCGCGTGCTTTCCGCCGCGCTCGACCGCGACGTGATGGCGCCACGCTGGGCCGCGGACGGGCGCGGCATCTATGCCTATTACGCCGATCGCGGCGAGAACCGGCTTGCCCTCTTCGACCTGAAAGGCGGACGCCGCGAGATCGCCGAAGGACTCGGCATGGCACACATCGCCTACACGGCGGCGCCCGCCTTCACGGTTTCACGAACCGGCCGTGTCGCCATGCAGTGGGCGGCGCCGGATTCGAGCGGCAACATCGCGCTCGCGGGTACGGGCATCGGCAAGGCGCGTTCGATCACGGGGCTGAACGAGGCGCTGTTCGCCGCGCGCGCGCTCGGCCGTGTCGAGGAGATCAATTACCGCTCGTCGAAGGGCGACCTCCCCGTGCAGGGCTGGCTGATCTATCCGCCGGACTTCGACCCCGCGAAAAAATACCCGCTGATCATGGAAATCCACGGCGGCCCCAATGCCGCCTATGGCCCGCTTTTCGACATGGAAAAGCAGCTGATGGCAGCGGCAGGCTACGTCGTCTTCTATCCCAACGTGCGGGGCAGCACGTCCTATGGCGAACCCTACGCCAACCTCATCGAGAATGCGTTTCCGGGCGACGAGTTCGACGACCTGATGAGCGGCGTCGACGCGGTTGTCGCGCGCGGCTTCATCGATACATCTCGTCTTTACGTGACGGGCGGCTCGGGCGGCGGCACGCTCTCCGCCTGGCTGATCGCGCGCAGCGAGCGCTTCCGCGCCGCCGCCGTGCTCTATCCGGTAATCGACTGGCAGAGCCAGGCGCTCACATCCGATATCCTGCCGCTGGTCTTCAAGGGCTTCTTCTTCGGGACGCCGTGGAGCCAACCGGACGACTACCGCCGCCGTTCGCTGCTCGCCTCGGTCGACAAGGTGAAAACGCCGACGATGGTGATGACGGGCGAAGCCGACTACCGCACGCCGATCTCGGAATCGGAGCAGTATTTCGCCGCGCTCAAATACCACGGGGTCGAAAGCGTGTTCGTGCGCGTTCCGCTCGAAAACCACGGCATCCGCACGTTCCCGAGCCACTTCGCGCAGAAGGTGGCCGGGGTCATCGGCTGGTTTGAGGCACACAAGTAAGGGGTGCGCTGACGCCGGTCAGGCTTCGGCCTGCCGGATCATCTGCTTGGCGATGATCGTCTGCTGGATCTGCGAGGTGCCCTCGTAGATGCGAAGCAGGCGCACGTCGCGGTAGAAGCGTTCGACCTTGTATTCGGCCATGTAGCCGGCGCCGCCGTGGATCTGCACGGCGCGGTCGGCGATGCGGCCGACGGCCTCCGACGCGTGGAGCTTCAGCGCCGAGCATTCGAGGCTGACAGCTTCGCCCGCATCGAACTTCGCGGCGACCGATTGCATCAGCGCCTCGGTCGTCAGGAGGTCCACCTTCATGTCCGCGAGCATCGCCTGCACGAGCTGGAAGTTCGCGATGCGCTCACCGAACTGCTTGCGCTCGATCGCGTAGGCGAGGCTCATCTCGATCAGGCGGTCGCACATGCCGAGCGCTACGGCGGAGATATGGATGCGGCCGCGATCCAGCACCTTCATCGCGGTCTTGAAGCCGCGACCCGGCACGCCGCCGATGATATTTGCGGCCGGGACAACGACATCGTCGAGGATCACGTCGGTCGTGACGGAGCCCTTTTGGCCCATTTTCTTGTCGGGCTTGCCGAGCGTGATGCCGGGCGTATCGGCAGGCAGGATGAAAGCGGAGATACCGCCCGCGCCCTTCACGTCGGCTTCCGTGCGCGCCATCAGCGTGAAGACGTTCGCGCGCGTCGCGTTGGTGATGAAGCGCTTGGTGCCGGTGATGCGATATGTGTCGCCGTCGCGCACGGCGGCGGTGCGCAGCGAGGCGGCATCGGAGCCCGCCTCGGGCTCGGTGAGGCAGAAGCTCGCGATCGCCGCGCCGCTCGCGAACTTCGGCAGCCATTCGCGTTTCTGCGCCTCCGTGCCATCGATGACGATGCCCTGGCTGCCGATGCCGAGCGTGGTGCCGATCAACGAGCGGAACACGACGGAGGCGCGCGTCAGTTCACGGATGAGCGCGGCCTCTTCGGACATGGTGCAGCCGAGCCCGCCGTACGCCTCGGGCACGGAAATGCCGAACAGGCCCATTTCGCGCATTTCGTCCACGATCGCATCGGGAACCGCGTCGGCTTCCTCGACCGCATCCTCTGCGGGGATCAGGCGCTCATCGACGAAACGGCGGATAGCCGAGCGGAACAGGCCGAACGTTTCGGTATCCATGGCGTGCACTCCTCCAGACCCGCTGCCCTATGGCATGGTGCGGAGCGGGATGCGAGCTGTCAGTCCGCCCAGTAAAGCCGCTCGGGATTGGCAACGAGGAGCTTGTGCTGGAGCGCTTCCGTCACCGCGATGCGGGGTAGCACGTCGACGAGCGTGCCGTCGTCGGGGATGCGGTGCTCCATGTTGGGGTGCGGCCAGTCTGTGCCCCAGAGCACGCGATCGGGGTAACGTTCGACGATGGGACGGACGACCTCCACGAAATCATCGAACGGCGGGCCCATGGGGGACAGGCGCTCAGGCCCGGAGACCTTGGCCCAGATATTGGGGTGGCTGTCGAGCAGGGCCTTGAAGGCGGTGATGTCGGCGCCGCCCGGCCCCTGCGCGATATCCGGCCGTCCGAGGTGATCGACGACGATGGTGGTGGGGATGGCTTCGAGGAAGGGGATCAGCTCTTCGAGGATGTCCGCCTCGAAATAGACGACGACGTGCCAGCTGAGCGGCGCGATGCGTTTCGCGACCTCGATGAATTTATCCTTCGGCGCATTGTCGACGAGGCGCTTCAGGAAGTTGAAGCGTATGCCCCGGACGCCGCCCGCGTGCAGACGCTTCAGTTCATCAATGCCGATATCGGGATCGACGACGGCGACGCCGCGCGCGCGGCCGGCGGATTTGGCGATGGCATTCAGCGTCGCGGCATTGTCCGTGCCGTGGCAGCTTGCCTGCACGATGACGTTGCGCGAAAAGCCGAGGTGATCGCGGAGCGCGAAGAGCATCTCGGGCGGCGCATCTTCGGGGTGATATTTGGCGAGCGGGCTGAACGGGAATTCCGCCTCGGGGCCGAACACGTGAACGTGTGCATCGACCGCGCCGGGCGGCGGCGTCCAGTTCGGCTTCGAGGGGAAATCGACCCATGTCTTGCTGCGCGCCATCAGAATACCATCCCGTCCATCAGCTTGCGCGCCGTGCGGAGCAGTGCCGCGCTTGTCACGGCGTCGCTCTCGTCGACCTCGAGCACACAGCTCATCTCGCCCGTCGGGTGCTCGACCGAAATGCGCTTGCGCGCGCCGGCGGGCACTGTGGCGACGGCGGCAGCGGGGGAACCTTCGATGAGGCAGGCAGTCGCCACGCTCACAGCGCCGAGCACGCCGATGCTCGCGTGCGCGCGGTGCGGGATGAAGCTGCGGACGGTGACCGCCCCGCCACCGCGCGGGGGTGCCACAAGCATCATCTTGGGCACCGATTTCGCGGAAACATCGCCGAGGTTCATCAGCGGCCCGGCCTTCAAACGGATCGCCTCGATCCGGGCCTTGAGCGTGGACGCGGCATCGAGCTCTTCGCGGCTCTCGTAGCCGGTGGCGCCGACATCCGCCGCCTGCATCACGACGCAGGGCATACCGCTGTCAATGAGCGTGCAGGATACGCCTTCGATCTCGTCCGCCGCGTTCCCGGTGGGCAGCAAAGCGCCGCAGCTTGAGCCTGCCGTATCGCGGAAGGCGAGCGGCACGGGGGCGTGCGCGCCGGGTACGCCATCGATGCGGGCGTCGCCTTCGTATGTAACAACGCCGCCGGGAGTGCTGACGCTCGCAATGGCGATCTGGCCGGTGTTTTCCATGTAGATGGAAACGCGGGTTTCGCCGTCTTCGGCCGCCACCAGCCCGCGCTCGATCGCGAACGGGCCGACGCCCGCGAGGATGTTGCCGCAGTTCTGCGCGTCGCTGACGATCGCCTCGTCCACGAACACCTGCAGGAACAGATAATCGACGTCGACACCCGGTCGCGCGGATTTCGAAACGACGGCGACCTTGCTGGTGAGCGGATCGGCGCCGCCCATGCCGTCGATCTGGCGCGGATCGGGCGAACCCATGATGCGGAGCAGCAGCGCGTCACGCGAGGCGGGGTCTTGCGGCAGTTCCGTGCCGAGGAAATAGCCGCCCTTCGACGTACCGCCGCGCATCCACATGCAGCGGACGCCATCAGACATATTTGAGGCCCATCGCCGCGAGCTTTTCGCGCATGGAATAGATGTCGAGGCCGAGTTCTCCCGCGGCGAGGCGTTCGCGCTTAGCGATCTCCGCGGCCTCGCGCGCCTCGGCCTTCGCGAGCGTTTCGGCCGCCGACGCGCGCGGCACGACGCAGACGCCGTCGTCGTCCGCCACGATCACGTCGCCCGGCAGGATCGCCGCCCCGGCGCAGACGACGGGCACGTTCACCGAGCCGAGCGTCGCCTTTACCGTGCCTTGTGCGAACACCGCCTTCGACCAGACCGGGAAACCCATTTCGGAGAGATCGCGCACGTCGCGCACGCCCGCGTCGATCACGAGGCCTCGGCAACCGCGCGCCATCGCCGATGTCGCCAGCAAGTCACCGAAATAGCCGTCTTCACAGGGGCTGGTCGGCGCGAGCACGAGGATATCGCCGGGCTGTAGCTGCTCGATCGCGACATGAACCATCCAGTTGTCGCCCGGGGGCGCCGAGATCGTCACGGCCGAGCCCGCGATGCGCGCACCTGCATATATGGGGCGGAGACGACTGCCGAGAAGGCCTGTGCGCCCCTGCGCCTCGTGCACCGTTGCGACGCCGCAGCGCGCGAGGCCATCGATCACGGCGGCGTCCGCGCGCGCGATGGTCTGGACGACGATTCCGGACATAGGCTCTCCCGCTCTTTGCCGGAAAAGCGATGCGCCGCGGCGGACGCAGCTGCAATTCGGAACTGTGCACAGCCCATAGGCTGATGCTAATCATCAACATATGCACTACTGGGACTTCAATCTCCGCCACCTTCGCGCCCACGCCATCGTCACGCGTGCGGGCAGCATATCGGCGGCGGCGCGCATCATCGGACTGACGCAGCCGGCGATCACCGAGGCGCTGGCGCGGCTGGAGGACCGGCTGGGGCTGGCGCTGTTCGATCGCATCCCTTCGGGGATGCTGCCGACCGAGGCCGGGCAGCTGCTCGCCGCGCGGGCGGATGCAGCGCTCGCGCACATCGGATCACCGCGCGTGACGATGGCACAATTCCGCGCGCTGCTCGCGGTTGCGGAAGGCGGCAGCTACGCAGGGGCAAGCCTCGCGACCGGCCTTGCGGAACCTTCGCTGCACCGCGCGGTCCACGACCTGTCGGTGGCGCTGCGACGGACGCTCGTCGAGCGGCGCGGGCGCAGCGTGGTGCTGACGGCGGGCGGAAAACGCACGGTGCGTGCGTTCCGGCTCGCGCGCGCCGAACTCGCCGCCGCGCTTTCGGAACTGGGCACGCTGAGGGGGCGGGAAAGCGGACGCATCGCCATCGGCGCCATGCCGCTATCGCGCGCGCGGCTGCTGCCGGGCGCCATCACCGCGTTCCACCGCACCCACCCCGGCATCACCGCCGCCATCGTCGAGGGCTCGCACGCGGAGCTGATCGAGCCGCTACGCGACGGCGAACTCGACCTTCTTGTGGGCGCACTGCGCACGCCCGAAGCCGGCGGCGACGTGGTGCAGCAGCCGCTGTTCGATGATCATCCGATCGTCGTCTCGCGCGCCGACCACCCGCTGACGAAGGCGAAGAGGCCGGATATCGCGGCGCTCGCCCGATACCCGTGGACGATCGCGGCGCCCGGAACGCCGCTGCGCGCGCAGTGGGAAAAGATGTTCGTGGATGCGGGCGTTGCCGTTCCCGAAGTGCCGGTCGAATGCGGATCGGTGATGACGATCCGGCAGATCCTGCTCGAAAGCGACTTCCTGACGCTGCTGTCGCGCGATCAGGTCTCGGTCGAGCTGGAGGCCGGCTGGCTCGTGAAGCTCTGCGACACGCCGCCGGGCCTCAAGCGCACGATCGGCGTCACCACACGCACAGGGTGGCGACCCACCGCCGCGCAGCAGGCATTCGTGGACGCCTTGCAGAACTGCGCCAGAGCACTCTGAGTTCGATAAAACCTATACCCCCTGCCCCGTTCCGATTAGCGGGCCGTGCGCGCCCGTGCGCATATGCCCGGCATGGCTCACAAGATCGCCCTCATCGGTTTCGGCGAAGCCGCGCAAGCGTTTGCGGCCGCGGCGGGCTGGGCTGACGGCGCCGGAGCCTTTGACATCAAGACCGAGGCCGCTGAAACGCGCGCCGCGAAACTTGCAGACTACGCGCGACACGGCGTGACCGGATATGGAAGCGCGGTCGCCGCACTTGCGGAGACCCCGGCGGCGCTGTCGCTCGTGACGGCGGACGCGGCGCTCGCGACCGCGCGGGATTGTGCGCGCCATCTCCCGGCAGATGCGCTGTGGTTCGATATGAACAGCGTTTCGCCCGAAACCAAGCGCGCGGCCGAAACGACGGTGACCGCTGCGGGCGGGCGCTATGTCGATGTCGCGGTGATGGCGCCCGTTCATCCCAAACGCATTTCTGTCCCGCTGCTGGTATCGGGGCCACATGCCGAAGTGGGCGCCGCCCTGCTGCAGGGCCTCGGCTTTCGGGATGTGCGCTGCGTCGGCGCACGCATCGGCGATGCCTCCGCGATCAAGATGATCCGATCGGTGATGGTGAAGGGCATCGAGGCGCTGACCGCCGAATGCGTGCTCGCCGCGCACCGGGCAGGAGTCGTTGACGAGGTGCTTTCGTCGCTCGGCGGAGATTGGACGCAGAAGGCCGACTACAACCTCGAACGGATGCTGGCGCACGGCCTGCGCCGCGCCGCCGAGATGGAGGAATCGGCGCGCACGCTCGAAGACCTCGGCGTCGCGCCGCTGATGACGCGCGGTACGATCGCCCGGCAGCGTGCGCTTGGCGCGCTCGGCATCGCGCCGACGGAAGGACTCGCGGCGAAGCTGGCCGCGCTCGACAGCCTGAAAGACCCCGCATGACGCTCGTGATCGATTGCCATGGCCACTACACGACGGCTCCCGAACCCCACAACGCATGGCGCGAGACGCAGAAGGCCGCGTTCAAGGCGGGCAGCGCGCCGCCGCCCTACCCTGCCGTGTCCGACGACGAGATTCGCGAGAGCATCGAGAAGAACCAGCTGCGGCTGATCCGCGAACGCGGCGCGGACATGACGCTGTTTTCGCCGCGCGCATCGGCAATGGCGCATCATGTGGGCGACGAGGCCGTGAGCATCGCGTGGTCGCGCGCGTGCAACGATCTCATCGGGCGCGTCGCGCATCTTTACCCGGAAACGTTCGTGGGCGTCTGCATGTTGCCGCAGTCCCCCGCCGCCGATCTTGCCGCTTCGGTTTCCGAACTCGAGCGCTGTGTGAACGAACTCGGCTTCGTCGGCTGCAATCTCAATCCCGATCCGGGCGGCGGACATTTCAAGCACCCGCCGCTCACCGACCGCTATTGGTATCCGATCTACGAAAAGATGTGCGAACTCGACGTGCCCGCGATGATCCACGTTTCGGGATCGTGCAATCCGGGGCTGCACGCGACGGGCGCCTATTACATCGCCGCCGACACGATCGCCTTCATGCAACTCATCGAAGGCGACCTGTTCCGCGACTTCCCCACGCTGCGCTTCATCATTCCGCACGGTGGCGGCGCGGTTCCCTATCACTGGGGCCGCTATCGCGGGCTTGCCGACATGCTGAAGAAGCCGGACCTTGCCGCACACCTGATGAACAATGTGTTTTTCGATACCTGCGTCTATCACCAGCCGGGCATCGACCTGCTCGCGGACGTGATCGACACGAAGAACATCCTGTTCGGCAGCGAGATGGTGGGCGCCGTGCGCGGCATCGATCCGACCACGGGCCAGTATTTCGACGATACCAAGCGCTATGTTGACGCGCTGCCGATCAGCGATGCGGACCGCCATGCGATCTTCGAAGGCAACGTGCGCCGCGTGTTTCCAAGACTCGATGCGCTGCTGAAAGGTCGCGGGCTGTGACATACAATATCCACGCCTACCTCGCCGAATTCGACGACATACCGGGAACGCGCGTGTACACGGCCGTACGCGCCCGCAAGGGCTATCACCTGAACCAGTTCGCGATGAGCCTGATGAAGGCGGAGAACCGCGAACGCTTCAAGGCGGACGAGAACGCCTATCTCGCCGAATGGCCGCTCACCGATGCACAGAAGGCGGCAGTGCTGGCGCGCGATTACAACGCGATGCTCGACGAGGGCGGCAACATCTATTTCCTCGCCAAGATCTTCGCGACCGACGGCAAGAGCTTCCAGTACGCGGCGGGATCGATGACGGGCATGTCGCAGGACGAATACGCCGCCATGATGCTGGGCGGCGGCCGCTCGCCCGAAGGCGTGCGCTCGATACGAGAGGGACGCTGAACATGGCGCGCATCACCGCCGGAATCACGACCAGCCACGTTCCCGCGATCGGCGCCGCGATCGATCTCGGCAAGACGGGCGAGGATTACTGGAAACCGGTGTTCGCCGGTTACGACTGGGTGAAGCAGTATCAGGCGCGCGAAAAGCCCGACGTCGTCGTGCTCGTCTACAACGATCACGCCTCTGCCTTCGACATGAAGATCATCCCGACGTTCGCGATCGGCTGCGCGGACGAATACGCCATCGCCGATGAAGGCTGGGGGCCGCGCCCGGTGCCGCCCGTGAAGGGCCACGCCGATCTCGCCTGGCACATCGCGCAGTGCTGCGTCCTCGACGAATTCGACCTTACCATGATCAACGAGATGACGGTCGACCACGGGCTGACCGTGCCGCTGTCGCTGATCTTCGGCGAGGTAAGCCAATGGCCCGCGCGGGTCGTGCCCATCGCGGTCAACGTCGTCACCTATCCGCCGCCCTCGGGCAACCGCTGCTGGCTGCTCGGCGAAGCCATCGCGCGCGCGGTGGAAAGTTTCCCGGAAGACCTGAACGTGCAGATCTGGGGCACGGGCGGCATGAGCCACCAGCTTCAAGGGCCCCGTGCGGGGCTTATCAACAAGGCGTGGGACAAGGCCTTCCTCGACCGGCTCACCAGCGATCCCGAAGCGCTCCGCCATATGCCGCACATCGAATATCTGCGCGAGGCAGGCTCCGAAGGCATCGAACTCGTCATGTGGCTCATCATGCGCGGCGCGCTCGGGAGCCATGTAAAAGAACTGCACCGCCACTATCACGTCCCCGCCAGCAACACCGCGGTCGGGCACATCGTGCTCGAACCCGCCTGAGACGAACCAAGGAGACCCCATGAAGATCGCCCTCGCAGGCGCCGGTGCATTCGGCGAAAAGCATCTCGATGCGCTTCGGCAGATCGACGGCGTCGAGGTTATCTCGGTTGTCGGGCGCACGCTGGAGCCGACGCGCGCCGTTGCCGCGAAATACGGCATCGGGCACGCGGCGACAGACCTTGCCGAAGCGCTTGCGCTGCCCGGCCTCGACGCCGTGATCCTGGCGACGCCAACGCAGCTTCATGCGAGCCAGGCGATCCAGTGCCTGAACGCGGGCAAGCATGTGCAGGTGGAAATCCCGCTCTGCGATACGCTCGCCGAGGGTGAAGCGGTGCTGAAAGCGCAGCAGGAAACCGGCCTCGTCGCGATGGTGGGCCACACGCGGCGCTTCAACCCGAGCCACCAGTATATATACAACAAGATCAAGGCGGGCGAGATCAGCATCCAGCAGATGGATGTGCAGACCTATTTCTTCCGCCGCAAAAACATCAACGCCAAGGGCGAGCCGCGCAGCTGGACCGATCACCTGCTCTGGCACCACGCCGCGCACACCATCGATCTGTTCGCCTATCAGGCCGGGCCGATCGTGCAGGCGAATGCGATTCAAGGGCCGGTCCATCCGGATCTCGGCATCGCGATGGACATGTCGATCCAGCTGAAAAGCGAAAGTGGTGCCATCTGCACGCTGTCGCTGTCCTTCAACAACGACGGGCCGCTCGGCACCTTCTTCCGCTACATCTGCGACAACGGCACATGGGTCGCGCGCTATGACGATCTCGTGACCGGGCGCGACGAGGTGGTGGACGTGTCGAAGGTGGACGTGTCGATGAACGGCATCGAGTTGCAGGACCGCGAATTCGTCACCGCGATCCGCGAAGGGCGCGAGCCGAACGCCAGCGTGGCGCAGGTGATGCCGTGCTACCGGGTTCTGGACGCGCTCGAAAAGCAGCTCAGCAGTTAGGGAACGTCAGCCGCCCTCGCCTTGGCAGCCTGTCGCTCGGCAAACCACTGGCGCAGCATTTCCATGGTGCAGCCGGTTTGCCCGCCGGAACCGACCGCCGAGCAACTGTTGGGCATGGTGGGACGGCTCGCCTCGTCGAGCGTGCGCACGCGCGCCGTCCACGATTGCGAGGGCGGGTCGTTCTTCTTCGTTTCGCGCAGGCGCTTGGGGATGCGGTACTGCTCGCCCTCGGGCTCTCGCGCGCAGACCACGATCTCGTCGCCATCGCCCTTCGGGCATGGTTCATTGCCGTAGACGGTGATGTTGGTGATGCGATTCGGCGCCTCGGCGTGCGCCGAAGGTACGTACACGACGGCGAGGAGTGCGGCGCACAGCAGCCCCTTCACCTTCAACTCGCTCATGCCGCCGCGTTTCATGATCTCGTCCGCCATCGCTTCGGCATCCTTTGCGCCCGCTTGATGAGCGGAGGCTGAACACGTTTACGGCAAGGCGGCCGCATACGCGGTGGGCCCCGCGCTCCAGCCGCCGCCGAGCGCCTTGAACAGATTGATCTGGGCATCGGCGATGCCCGCGTCGATCGCGGCGAGTTGGGCTTCGGCTTCCGCGAAGGTACGTTCCGCATCGATGAGGGCGAGGCTGTCCACCTGCCCTTCCCGCTGCTGCGCGCGGACGATGCGTGCCGCCTGTTCGGCGGCGTCGCGCGCAGCCTTGAGCGCCGTGCGGCGATCGAGCGCGCTCGCATAGGCAGAGAGCGCGGTTTCGGTTTCCTCGAGCGAGCGCAGCACGGTGCCGTCGAAACCCGCGAGCGCGGCGCGCGTGTCCGCCTCTGCACCGGCGACGCGGGCGCGGGCGCGCTCGTGATCGGTGAACGACCAGCTGATCAGCGGGCCGAGCAGCCAGCGCAGCGGCCCGCCCCCGAACACATCGCCGATGTCGGGCCCGGTCGAGCCGATCGACGCGCCGAGGCTGATGCGCGGATAGAGATCGGCGGTGGCGACGCCGATGCGCGCGGTTGCGGCGGCGAGGCGGCGTTCGGCGGCGCGGATATCCGGGCGGCGCGCGAGAAGCTGCGCGCCGTCGCCGACCGGGATCGGCGTGTCGAGGCGGAGGGTGGAGACGCGCGCCGCCGCGATCGGCGGAAGGTCGGCGGGGGCGCGGCCGGTGAGCGTGGCAAGGCGGAACAGCGCCGCGTTGCGCTCCGCGGCAAGCGCCGGGATTTCGGCCTGCCGCTGATTGCGGAGCGTGGCGATGCGCGCGACGTCGAGACTGGTGGTGAGCCCCACCGCGCGCCGCCTGTCCGTGACGCGCAGCGACCTGTCGAGCAATTCAACGATGCGTTCGGCAACGGCAATCTGCTCACCCGAAGCGGCGGCGGTCGCATAGGCGCGCGTGGTTTCGGCAACGACCGAGACGCGCACCGCTTCGAGATCGGCCTCGGCGGCGCCGAGATCGCCGCGCGCGGCCTCGATACCGCGCGAGACGCGGCCGAACAGGTCGACCTCATAGGCCACGTCGAGCCCGGTATCGATGGACCAGTCTTCCCGGGGCGCGCCCGACCCGCGCTGGCTTTCGGGTAGGCGGCCGTAGGTGGCGCTCGCACCGACGCCGACGTCCGGGAGTCGGTCGGTGCGGACCTCGCGGAGCGCAGCGCGGGCTTTCTCCAGCCTCGCGACCGCGACGCGCACGTCCGTGTTCGCGGCGATGGCGTCGGCAACCAATCGGTCGAGCACGGGGTCGTCGTAGAGCCGCCACCAGTCGGCCTTCACCGGCGCGAGCGTATCGACGGCGGGTGTCGCCGCGACGAACGCGCCGGCGGATGACGGCGTTTCAGGGGTGGCATAGTCGGGGCCGGTCGCGCAGGCGGCGAGCGCGAGCGCGGAGGCGGCGATCATCAGATTGCGGAACATGAGCTTGCGCCTTTCTTATTCGGCGAGTTGCAATGCAGAGGAATGGCGGCGTCCGAACCGTTCGCCGAGGCTGCGGCTCGCCACATAGAACACGGGGGTGAAGACGAGGCCGAAGGCGGTGACGCCGATCATGCCGTAGAACACGGCGGTGCCGAGCGCCTGACGCAGTTCCCAGCCCGGGCCGGACCCCATCATCAGCGGCAGCACGCCGAGGATGAATGCGAAGCTCGTCATCAGGATCGGGCGCAGCCGCGCACGCGCCGCCTCGACCGCCGCCGCGCGCGGGGCAAGCCCCCTCTCCTCGGCCTGCTTCGCGAACTCGACGATCAGGATCGCGTTCTTCGCGGCAAGGCCGATGAGCACGATGAGGCCGATCTGCGTGAGGATATTGTTGTCGAGCCCGTGCAGGTTCACGCCCAGCATCGCCGCGAGCAGCGTCATCGGCACGATGAGGATGATCGCGAGCGGCAGCATCAGGCTTTCGAACTGCGCCGCGAGCACGAGGAAGACGAACACGACCGACAGGCCGAAGATCAGCGCCGCGATATTGCCCGCCGCCTTCTGCTGGAAGGCGAGATCGGTCCATTCCGCCGCGAAACCCTGCGGCAGATCTTCCGCGATCGTTTCCATCTGCGCGAGCGCCTGTCCGGTGGAGGCACCGGGTGCAGTGTCGCCGTCGATCTCGACCGCCGGGAACAGGTTGTAGCGTGTCACGCGGTAGGGGCCGGTGCGATCCTCGAAGGTCGCGACGGCGCCGATCGGCACCATGCCACCGCCGTTCGAACGCGTTTTCAGTTGCGCGATATCGGAGGCATCGTCGCGGAAGGGCGCGTCGGCCTGCGCGGTGACGCGGAAGGTGCGGCCGAGCAGGTTGAAGTCGTTGACATAGGCCGAGCCGAGATAGACCTGCATCGCTTCGAACACGCGCGTTGCGGGCACGCCGAGCATATCTGCCTTGGCGCGATCGATATCGGCATAGATGCGCGGCGTCGCGGTGTTGAACAGCGTGCGCACGTTGGCGAGTTCCTTCGCCTGATGCGCCGAACCGATCACGCCGCCAGCCGCCTGTTCGAGCGCCTGATAGCCCGCGCCGCTCCGATCCTGCACCATCATGCGCCAGCCGCCACCGTTGCCGATGCCCTGAATGACGGGCGGCGGCACGACGAATACGAACGCTTCGTTGAGATCAGCGAGTGCGGCGCGCATGTCGTTCTCGATTGCGGCCTCGGTGCGGCCGGTTTTGGCGCGCTGCGCGAAAGGCTTGAACGTGACATAGGCAGCGGCGGCGTTCGACGCCTGCGTCTGCGAGGCGCCGTCGAAGCCGGAGAACATCACCGCTGCTTCGGTGCCCGGCACCTCCAGCAGTTTCGCAACGGCCTTCTTCAGCACGCGATCGGTCTGTTCGATCGAACTGCCCGGCGGAAGCTGGATCGCTGCAAGCGCATAGCCCTGATCCTGTGCGGGGATGAACCCGGCCGGGGTCGCCCAGAACAGTCCGCCCGCCGCGAGGACGAGGCCGCCGTAGACCAGGAAGACGCGCTTTGGTGCCGCCGCAAGCCGGCGGGTAAGGCTGCCGTAGCGTTCGCTCAACCGATCGAAGTTGCGGTTGAACCACGCGCCCGCAAGCCACGCGCGGCGGCGCCAGCCGGATTCAGGCGCGGTTTCCGCCTTTGGCCGCAGCAGCAGTGCGGCAAGCGCGGGCGACAAAGTGAGTGACAGCACAAGCGAGATGATCGTCGCGCTGGCGATCGTGACGGCGAACTGGCGGTAGAATTCACCCGTGATGCCGGTGAGAAAGGTCGTCGGCACGAACACGGCGCAGAGCACGAGCACGATCGCGACCAGTGCGGCGGAGACTTCATCCATCGAACGGTGCGATGCCTCGCGTGGCGAGAGGCCGTGTTCGAGATTACGCTCGACATTCTCGACGACGACGATCGCGTCGTCGACGACGATGCCGATGGCGAGCACAAGGCCGAACATCGACAGCGTGTTTAGCGAATAGCCGAGGCCTGCGAGCACCGCGAACGTGCCGATCAGCGAAACCGGAATCGCGATGATCGGAATGATCGCGGCGCGCCAGCTTTGCAGGAACACGAGGATGACGACGACGACGAGCAGCGCGGCTTCCAACAGGGTCGCCTGCACGGCACCCATCGATTCGCTGATGAATTCGGTGGGGTTCCAGATGATCCGGTATTCGAGTCCCTGCGGAAAGCTCTTCGCAGCTTCGGCGAGTTCGGCTTTGATGCCTTCGGCAGCTGCGAGCGCATTGGTGCCCGGCCGCTGGGTGATCCCCATGATGATCGAATCCTGCCCCGAAAGGTAGGCGTTGACGCCATAATCTTCCGCGCCGAGTTCGACACGCGCGATGTCGCGCACGCGGGTGATCGCGCCGGTGCTATCCGTCCGCACGATGATGTCCGCGAATTCGTCGGCGGTCTTGAAGCGGCCCTGCGTTTCGACGCTGAGCTGCTGCGCTGCGCCGGTATCGAACGGCGGCTGACCGATGGTTCCGGCCGCGACCTGAATGTTCTGCGAACGCAGCGCGGAGACGATCTCGCCCGCGGTAAGCCCGAGCGCGGCGGCGCGGCCGGGATCGATCCAGACGCGCATCGCATAATCGCGCGCGCCGAACACCTGCACATCGCCGATGCCGTCGACGCGGGTCAGCCGGTCCTTGATCTGCGTGAGCGCGTAGTTGGAAACATAGCTGCGATCGAGCGAGTTATCGGGCGACAGCACGTTCACCGCCATCAGCCACGACGGCGAGGTCTTGCGAACGACGACGCCCTGACGCCGCACCTCTTCAGGGAGGCTGGGCTCGGCGAGCGCAACGCGGTTCTGAACCAGCACCTGCGCGGAATCGAGATCGGTGCCGAGCTTGAAGGTGACGGTGATCGTCAACCGCCCATCGCCGGTCGATTGCGACGACTGGTAGAGCATGTTGTCGACGCCGTTGATCTGCTGCTCGATCGGTGCGGCGACGGTATCGGCCACGGTTTCGGCGGAAGCGCCGGGGTAGTTCGCGCTCACCGTGACGGTCGGCGGGACGATATCGGGGAATTGCGAGATCGGCAGGCCCAGATAGGCGAAGGCGCCGACGATCGTGATGATGATCGCGATCACGCCTGCGAATATGGGCCGGCGGATGAAGAAATGGCTGAAGCGCATCGGACAATGCCTTTCCTGCCGCCTCCCGCATTTTGCGCGGGAGGCGTGGTCTTCGTTTGTTGTGGCGGCGGATCAGAGCGTGGCGATGGTCGCCTGCGAGGCCGCGGGTTCGTTTACGGGTACAGCGGTTTTCGGGGCGGCACCCGGCGGATCGATCCTGGCGACGCGCGCGGTGACCTTTGCGCCGGGCTGCACCATCTGGAGGCCCCGGATCACGACCTTGTCCTCGGCCGAGAGACCCGCGCGGATGCTGCGCAGGCTGCCGATGCGCGGACCGGGCGAGACTTCGCGCGCGGCGACGGTGCCATCCTTGCCGACCACATAGACCACCTTGCGCGCCTGATCGGTGCGGACGGCGGCATCGGGAACGAGCAGCGCGCGGGCGGACGAACCGTCCGTCAGCCGCATGTTGCCGAACATGCCGGGGGTGAGGAAATACTCCGGGTTGGCGACCACGGCACGGGCGCGGATCGTGCCGGACTGGGCGCTGATCCCGTTGTCGGTGAAATCGACATGACCCTTCCAGGTGTAGCCGGTTTCGTCCTGCAGCCGGATCTCGACCTGCTGCGCGCCGCCTGCCTTCTGCCGTTCGCGCTGTGCTTTCAGGAACAGCGCTTCTGAACTGTCGAACGTGAAGTAGATCGGATCGAGCGCATTGATCGTGGTGAGCAGCGTGCCGCCGCCGGAATCGGCAGTGGAGACGATATTGCCCGCATCGACGCGGCGGTCCGAAATGCGTCCGGTGATAGGCGCGCGAACTTCGGTGAACTGAACATCCAGCGCGCGGGCACCGATGCGGGCGTCGGCTGCCGCGAGCGAAGCGCGGGCAGCACGGACGCGGGCGGCGAGACGATCGAGATCGCTTTGTGATACGGCATCATCGGCAAGGAGCCGGTTGGCGCGTTCGAGATCGGCCTCTGCGAGGGCAACGTCGCTCCGCGCCTGCGCGGCTCCGGCGCGGGCTTCGGCAAGGGAAGCGGTGAATGGCCGTGAATCGATGGTGAAGAGCAGCTGGCCCTTCTGCACGATCGCGCCGTCGGTGAAGTGAACCGCAGTCACGGCGCCCGAAACGCGCGGCCGGACTTCGACGCTGCTTGAAGGCTCGAACCGGCCGACATGGTCGTCCCACTCGGTCACATCGCGCACGAGCGGCGCCGCGATGGTGACCGTGGGCGGCGGTGCCGCCGCGATCGCGGGCGATTCACGGTTCAGAATGCCGACCGCCACGACTGCGATCACCGGCAGTGCGGCTGCGGAAAGATGCTGCCAAAGCGGGCGTTCCGAGAACCTGCGCCGTACGGGCGTCGGTGCCGCGGCGTCGGCTTCGATCTTGGTCATCATATTCATCGGGAATTCCTTCGGTCGCGGCGGGCGCGTGCATTGGTGATGCTGCTCGCAAGCAGCGCGTAGTGATCCTGGGTAAAGCCAACGCCGAGGAAGCCGCGGATTGCGGACTCGGCGATATGATAGCCCTGATGCCACGTGAGCACGGCGATCTTGCGCAGCGCTTCCAGCTTCGAATCGGCGAGCTGCGGATTGGGCCGGCTTCCAAAGAGGGTGCCGAGCGCGACGGCGACGCGGCCGGGGGACTGCAGCGTCGAGAGGCTGTCGCGCTCGGCGAGGGCGACCACCGACCATTCCAGAGCCGAGAAATGGGCCCGGGGACGGTCGGCAGCGGGGGACGAGGATAAGGGCTGGGACTGGGGAATGGCCGGAGCCGCAGCGCCGAGAACATCCGTGAAGGCGAGATAGGCCATGGTGCAAGTCTCCTTGATCAAGGCGCGCACGCCTTCGTTCGCCGCGTCTCGTCGCGGCGTCGGTTTGGGATGATGATTGCCGGGCACACGGCCTCACGCAGCGCGAAAGGCCCTGCCCGGCAATCGTCGGCTATGGATTTTCAGATTGAAACGGACGTTGACGTCCCGTGTCAGCCCTTGTGAATATCGCAGTGTCGCATCGGTTTCCTTTCGATGCCGTGACCGGCCGGGATGACCGCCCACCTTCTGTACCTCTAGGTATATAAACCGTGCTGCGGTGCGTCAACAGCTTTTTGTACCGGTCGATAAATATTTATTGGCGGTACGCTGAAGCTGTTATTTCGAAGGCCACATGATCATGCTGGTATCGATCATGCGTTCGAGATCGGCGCGCGTCGCGCCCGCCCCGGCCTGAACCGCCATGCCCTGCAAAAGCGCGTAGAGAAAGCTGGTCAGCCCCTCGACATCCACGCTTTCGGGGAGATCGCCTTCCACCTTCGCGCGTTCAAAGCGTTCGACGAGCGCACGCCGCGCGACCTTGCCGCGCTCCAGCACCTCGAGGCGGATGCACTCGGCCTCCTCTCCGCACGCGACGGAGCTGATCACGCCGAGGCAGCCATGCGGCTCGCAGGTGCTTGTCTGATTTTCCATGCTGCCGCGCAGCAAATGTTCGGCGACCCCGCGCGCAGTCGGCTCAGCCAGCGACTTGCCCACGTAGGCCAGCTTCTCGGTCTCGTAGAGATCGAGCGCCTTGCGGAACAACGCCTCCTTGTTGCCGAAGGCCGCATAGAGGCTGGGGCGCGTAATGCCCATCGCCTCGGTGAGGTCGTTGAGCGACGCGCCTTCGTAGCCCTTGCTCCAGAACACGCGGAGCGCGGCGGCAAGCGCCATATCGACGCAAAACTCGCGCGGACGACCTTTGACAGGGGTTACGACCGTTTCCATATCGAGCGGTATATAATCAATCCGTCACGGAGTGCAAGCCTCCGGCAGCGGCAGGGATTCGCGCTATCGCCGGGCGCGCCCATGCGCGGGGTAGATATCCGCGGCCACGCTCATGTCGGCCACGGCCGCCCCGCGCTGGCCGATCGGGCGTGGCGCGCCTGTCGTCGTATCGCACGCCGTCTGGCGCTCGGCCTCGGCATTGATCAGCCCGCCGAGCAACACGGCATAGGCGGAAACATAGAGCCACATCAGCAGCACCACGACCGCGCCGAGCGACCCATACGTCGTCTGATACGATCCGAACTCGGCGACGTAGACGCCAAAACCCAGCGTCGCGACAAGCCACATCACGGTCGCCAGCAGCGACCCGATCGTCAGCCACCGCCAGCGCGCGTCCGCCCGGTGCGGCGCGAAACGGTACATGGCCGCGATGGTGAAGCTGCAGAAAACCCCCGCACACACCCAGGTGACGATCCGCATCAGAAGCGCGGCAACAGCCCCCAGCCCTTCGGCAAGTTCGCGCGCGAAGCCCAGCGCCGAGGCCGCGAGCAGGCCGAAGATGCCGAGGAACACGGCGCCGACCACGAGAATGGCCGAAACCGCCGCACCGCGAACGATGCCGCGCGTATCCCGCTCGTCGTAGATGACGTTGAGCGCCGTCATCACGGCACGCGCGGCGCGGCTTGCACCGAAGATCGAAATGCCGATCGCGATGGCGAGGCCGAGGCCCTTTGCCGTTGCAGCCGCACGGGTGAGGTTGAGCAATTGTTCGTAGATAAGCCGGGCCGCCTCAGTCGGCACGAGTTCGATGATGAGGCGCATGTGATCGGCAACGGCGGCAGGATCGGCGACGAGGCCATAACTCATCACGAGCGCGCCGAGCAGGGGAACGAACGACAGGAACGCGTAGAAAGCGACCCCGGCCGCCATCAGCGACAGGTTGTGCGTGCCGTTCCCCCGCCAAACGCGGAAAAGGATTTCCCGCCATGCCCGAAGCGGCAGGGCATGGGGGCCATGCGCGCCTACACCGCGCTGTTCGGGGGTCGCCATAACGTCCTCAGTCTCCGGCCCTTTATCCGGTTACAAGGCGCTGCGTCCGCGAAGGTTCCCAAGGGTTGATCCGGCGATCCGGGAAATCTCTACTCCAGATTTTGCTGCAGGCGGTTCAAAAGCTCGATCAGGCGCCTGAAATCCGGGGCCGAGAAGCCGCGGATCAGGCGCCGGTAAAGCGGTGCCGTCACCGCGCGGGCCGCCTTTAGCTTTTCGCGACCCAAAGGCTTCATCACCAGCGTCGTCACGCGTCCGTCCGTGGCGGACGGAAGCGTCTCCACGAGCCCTGCCTTCTCCATCCGCTCCGCAACACGCATCAGCGTGGAAACATTGATGACCGCGAGCTTCGCGACCTGGCCGATCGACTGGGGCTCCGCCTCCCCCAGAATCATGAGCACGCGCCATGTCGGGATATCGATGCCGATGGCGCGGAGTTCCGCCTCGATGATGACGTTGTAGCGGCTGACCGCGCGATTCAGCAGGTAGAACGGATAGTTATCCACCCGGAAGTCATCCGATCCCGGATCGCCATAGGCACGCAAATCCTCGGCCACTTTGAACTCCTTCGACGCGCAACCGAATTTACTTGCACATGCAAGTTTATCGAAGCATAGTTTCGCTTCATGGTCTGGAGGAGGGATTATGTCCAGCGCGCCGATTCTTGCAGGGCTTGCACAGGCGTTGTCACGCGGCGACGTCAAGGTCGTCGACCTGACGCAGACGCTTTCGGAAGATACGCCGCTGCTGGTGCTGCCCGAGCCGTTCGGACAGACGGCGGCATTCTCGCGGCAGGAAATCTCGCGCTACGACGACCGCGGCGTCGCGTGGCACTGGAACAACTTCACCGTGGGCGAGCACACCGGCACGCATTTCGATGCGCCGGTCCACTGGGTGAGTGGCCGCGACCTGCCGGACAACACGGTCGACGCGGTGCCTGCGGCGAATTTCGTCGCGCCCGTGGTCGTTCTGGACTTTTCCCGCGAATGCGCAGCTGACCCGGATTTTCTGCTCACCGCTGATCATGTGAAGGCTTGGGAGAGCGCCAACGGACCTATCCCAGCGGGAAGCTGGGTTCTGTTCCGGTCCGACTGGTCCAAACGCGACGTGGACGCCTACACCAATCGCCGCGAGGACGGCGCGCACACGCCCGGCCCCGCAACCGACGCGATCGAATATCTGATCGCGCGGGACGTTCTCGGCTTCGGCGTGGAGACGATCGGCACCGATGCCGGACAGGCGCATCTGCTGACGCCCGCCTACCCCGCGCACACGCTGCTGCACGGCGCCGGGCGCTATGGCCTGCAATGTCTGCAGAATCTCGATCAGCTCCCTGCAACAGGCGCCATGCTCGTCTGCCCGCCGCTCAAGATTCGCGGCGGCTCGGGGAGTCCGCTGCGCGTCCTCGCGCTCGTCGAGGCGTGAGCGGTGGCCGAGCGTTCGTTCGTTGCTGAAGCGCGGAAGCTGACCGCCGGGAACGGCGAGACGTTCACCGGCGAAGGCATTCTCGCCGTGACCAAGGCGCTGCTGCAATCGGGCGTGGCTTACGTGGGCGGCTATCAGGGTTCGCCGATCAGCCACCTGATGGACGTGTTCGCGGACGCGAGCGATCTCCTCGAAAGCCTCGGCGTGCATTTCGAGGCGAGCGCATCGGAAGCAAGCGCAGCGGCGATGCTCGCGGCTTCCGTCAATTATCCGCTGCGCGGTGCGGTCGTGTGGAAATCCGTGGTCGGTACGAACGTGGCGTCGGACGCGCTTTCCAACGTCGCATCGGGCGGCGTGAACGGTGGGGCGCTCGTCATCGTCGGCGAGGATTATGGCGAAGGCTCCTCGATCATGCAGGAGCGCACGCACGCCTTCGCGATGAAATCGCAGATCTGGCTGCTCGATCCCCGCCCCAACCTGCCGAGCATCGTCGCGGCGGTGGAACAGGGCTTCGCGCTTTCGGAGGCTTCGAGCACGCCGGTAATGCTGCAGCTACGCGTGCGATCCTGCCACATGACGGGATCGTTCACGGCGAAGGACAATGTGCGGCCGAAGCTGACGGTGGCAGACGCTGCCGCCGCGCCACAGCGCGACACGAACCGCATCGTTCTGCCCCCTGCGAACTTCCTGCACGAAGTGGAGAAGATCGAGAAGCGCTGGCCGGCGGGGATCGCTTATGTGCGCGACCATCATCTGAACGAATGGTTCGGGCCGGATGCTGCGCACGGCATCGGCATCATCGTGCAGGGCGGGCTTTACAACAATCTCAATCGCGCGATGGAACTCGCGGGGCTTTCGAATGCCTTCGGCGACAGCGCGCTGCCGATCTATTGCCTGAACGTCACTTACCCGCTGATCCCCGACGAGGTCAGCGCGTTTTGTGCGGACAAGCGCACGGTGCTGGTGGTGGAGGAAGGGCAGCCGGAATTCATCGAGCATGAACTGAATACGCTCGTGCGCCGCGCCGGCCTTGATTGCCGCATCATCGGCAAGGACATGCTGCCGCGCGCCGGGGAATATAGCGCGCAGGTGATCCGCAAGGGGCTTTCCGATTTCCTGCACGCATGGGCGCCCGAGATCGCGCCCGCAAAGGCGGCGGAAGACCCCCTGCCCGCGCCGGTCGCGCGGCAGATTCCGCAGCGCCCCGCGGGCTTCTGCACGGGCTGCCCGGAGCGGCCGGTGTTCACGGCGATGAAGCTGCTCGAACGCGAGCTTGGCCCCGCGCACGTTTCCGCCGACATCGGCTGCCACCTGTTTTCGATCCTGCCCCCCTTCAACATCGGCAACACGACGATGGGCTACGGCCTCGGCACGGCGGGCGCGTCCGCATTCAAACCGAAGGACAAACGGGCGATCGCCGTGATGGGCGACGGCGGATTCTGGCACAACGGCCTGACCTCCGGCATCGGCAACGCGGTGTTCAACAAGGACGACACCGTCACGCTCGTGATCGACAACGGCTATTCGGCCGCAACGGGCGGCCAGGACATCCCCTCTTCCCGCGCCGACAACACGCGCCGCGTGACGCGAAACCCGATCGAGCGTGCTATTCGCGGCGTCGGCGGCGCATGGGTGCGCACGATCGAGCGCACCTACGACATCAAGCGGATGCGCGACACGCTGCGCGAGGCGCTGACCGCGCCGGAGAAAGGCCCCAAGGTCATCATCGCGCAGTCGGAATGTATGCTCAATCGGCAGCGGCGCGAAAAGCCGCTGATGCGCAAGGCCGAGAAGGACGGGAAGCGCGTCGTGCGCGAGCGCTTCGGTGTCGACAGCGACACCTGCACGGGCGACCATAGCTGCATCCGGCTTTCGGGCTGCCCTTCGCTTTCAATAAAACCCAATCCCGATCCGCTGCGGCAAGACCCTGTGGCGCACGTGGAAAACAGCTGCGTGGGCTGCGGCCTGTGCGGTGAGGTGAGCCACGCGGCGGTGCTTTGCCCGAGCTTCTATCGCGCCAGCATCGTTTCCAATCCGGGCCGCGTGGAGCGCGCGTGGATGAAGATGCGGCAGGCCATTATCGGCGGTCTTCAGCGGCGCGATACGCGCGCGCGTTTGGCCCGGGCCTTCTGACCATGGCGCAGAACCGCTTCAGCATCGCAGTCCTCGCCCTCGGCGGACAGGGCGGCGGCGTGCTTGCCGACTGGATCCAGCACATCGCGCGCGAGGATGGCTGGCTCGCGCAAGGGACTTCGGTTCCGGGTGTCGCGCAGCGAACGGGATCGACGGTCTATTACGTTGAGCTGGCAAAGCCCGACACCGGTGGGCGCAGCCCGGTGATGGCGCAAATGCCGATGCCCGGCGACGTGGACATCGTGATTGCGTCCGAACTCATGGAAACCGGCCGGGCGCTGCTGCGCGGCTTTTCCACGGCGGGCCGCACCACGCTGATCGGATCGACGCACCGCGTCTACGCCATGTCCGAAAAGACCGCGATGGGCGACGGGCGCGGCAACAGCGATGCGATCGTGAAGGCGGCGGGCGAGCGTTCGAAGCGGTTCATCGGTTTCGATATGGAAGCGGCGGCCGACGGCACCAACAGCGTGATCAGTGCCGTGATGTTCGGCGCGCTCGCTGGAAGCGGTGCACTGCCCTTTGCGCGTGATCTTTATGAAAAGGCCATTCGCGACAGCGGCATCGCGGTTGCGACCAATCTCGCGGGATTCGATGCGGGCTGGCAGGCGGCGCAGGGTGTCGTCGCGATGCCTGCGGCGGAAAGCCACGCAGTTCCCAGCGCGACGACAACGGCGGGCAAGGCACTGGAAACGCGCGCGCGCGCCAATCTGCCCGAGGCCGCGATCCCGAATGCATTGCACGGCATCCAGCGGCTGATGGATTACCAGGATGCTGCCTATGCGGGACTATTCCTCGATCGGCTGGAAACCGTGGCGGTGCGCGACCAGAGTCCCTTCACGCTCACCGCCGAAGCCGCGCGTCATCTCGCGCTCTGGATGAGCTATGAGGATTCGATCCGCGTGGCCGATCTGAAGACGCGCGACACGCGCGTCGCGCGTGTGCGGGGCGAGGTGAAGGCTTCGGATGCGCAGCTTCTGACGATCACCGAATTCATGCATCCCCGGCTTCGCGAGATCTGCGAGATCCTGCCCGCGCGCCTCGGCCGCGCCATTCTCGCGAACGAGACGTTTTCCCGTAGCATCTCCGGCTTCTTCACGAGCGGCAGACATGTTGAAACGACAAGCCTGCGCTGGTTCCTGCTGCTGAGGACTCTTGCCGGGATGCGCCGGTGGCGTCCGAAGTCGCTGCGCTTCGCGGACGAACAGGCACGGATTGAAACATGGCTCGACCGCGTGCGGACGGCCGCGGCGAGCGATAACGCGCTCGCCATCGAACTCGTGCGCTGCCAGCGCCTGATCAAGGGCTACGGCGACACCTTCGAGCGCGGGCTCGGCAACTTCGAGCGGATCATGGCCGCGCGGCCGCAGTCGGCGGAAGAGGTGAGTCGTTTATGTGCGGCCGCGCTTTCGGATGAAGACGGCCAGGCGCTCGATGAGGCGCTGAAAGTCGCCTGAAACCTCACATTCGCGCGTGTCGCGCCATAACATAATACTTGATTATTCAAGTTTTTCGAGTATCGTTTCTGCACTGGGGAGAGGAGTTCATACCGTGGCGATCGCGCGACCCTCGGTCTATCTGACCTTCGCGGCAGCGGCGGAACGCTGGGCGGAGCGGCCCTTCCTTCACGCCCCCGCGGACGCGATCGGTGAACCCCTGCCCTTCGAGCAGAGCTTCGCGGAAGCCGCCGGGGCCGTCGAAGTCCTCCGCACCGCCTACGGCAAACAGGGATACGGCAAGGGGCACCGGATCGGCCTTGCGCTCGACAACCACCCCGCCTTCTTCCTGCACTTCCTGTCGCTGAACGCGCTCGGCGCGAGCGTCGTGCCGCTCAACACCGCGATGCGGCCCGAAGAGATGGCGCCAATCGTCGCGGCGGCCGATCTCGACGCCATCGTAGCCTGGCCGAAACATCGTGCGATGCTAGGCAGCACGCAAACGCTGAGCGGCACGACCGTACCGGTCGCGGAGCCGTCGCTTGCGGACCTTCCTCGCGCGGTGCGTGGCGCAGACGAAGACGAAGCGCCGGATGCCGACCGCGAGGCGGCGATGCTGTTCACCTCCGGCACGACGGGCAAGCCCAAGGGGTGCATCCTCTCCAACGCCTATTTCACGTGGGTGGGGCGTTTCTACGCGACGCTCGGCGGCTATTGCGAATTCCGCGAGGGCGAGGATCGCATCCTGACGCCGCTGCCGGTCAATCACATGAACGCGCTCGCGTGCAGCTTCATGGCCGCGATGATGACGGGAAGCTGCCTCATTCAGCTCGACCGTTTCCATGCCTCGCGCTGGTGGGACACGGTGCGCGAAACGCGCGCGAGCGTGATCCATTATCTGGGCGTGATGCCAGCGATCCTGCTGCAACGCGAGGACGAGACGGCCGATCTCGCGGTGCGGTTCGGATTCGGCGCGGGCGTCGATCCGCGACACCACGCGCGCTTCGAGGAGCGCTTCGGTTTCCCGCTGATCGAGGCGTGGGCGATGACCGAAACCGGCGCGGCCGCATGGATCACCGCCAATCGCGAACCGCGCCATGTCGGCACGCGCTGTTTCGGGCGCACACCCGACCATCTCGAGGTTCGCATCGCAGACGACGCGGACGCCGATGTGCCGGATGGGGAGCCGGGTGAGTTGCTGGTGCGTGCGCGCGGCGACGATCCGCGCCGCCATTTCTTTTCCGGCTATTATTGCAATCCCGCAGCGACCGAGGCGGCTTGGGAAGGCGGCTGGTTCCACACCGGCGACATCGTGAAGCGCGACGCCGAGGGCAATTTCTTCTTCGTCGATCGCAGCAAGAACATCGTGCGCCGCAGCGGCGAGAATATCGCGGCAGTCGAAGTGGAAGGCGTGCTGATGCAACACGCATCCGTCACCGCCTGCGCGGTGCTGCCGATCGAGGACGAACTGCGCGGCGAGGAAGTGATGGCGCTGGTGCAGACCGATGAGGGCGCACGAAGCGAAGCGCTTGCGGCCGATCTCGTGAAGCACTGCCTCGAACGCCTCGCCTACTTCAAGGCGCCCGGTTACGTCGCGTTCGTCGATCATTTGCCGACGACAGCATCGCAGAAATTGCAGCGCGGCGAAATCCGGTCGCTCGGCCGTGAACTGCACGCGAAGGGTAAAGCCTTCGACACGCGCGCGCTCAAACGCGGGCCCAAGGCGGCATGATCGGCGCGCGAGACTATCGCGGCGTAGCCGTGGCGTGCCCGGTGACGGTGCCCTATGCCCGGCGCAGCGATAAGCCCGCGCACTGGTTCGTCGGCTCGGCGCTGCGCGCGCTTCTCGATGCGAGCGGGCTCGACAAGGGCGCGATCGACGGCCTCGCGGTTTCCTCCTTCTCGCTCGGCAGCGACACGACGATTGCGCTCACCGAGCATTTCGACATGTCCCCGCGCTGGATCGAATGGCTGCCGACGGGCGGCGCAAGCGGCGTGATGGCGCTGCGCCGCGCCGCGCGCGCCGTGCAGGACGGGGACGCAAACGTCGTCGCCTGCATCGCGGGTGACACTGCCGGAAGCGCCCGCTTTTCGGACCTCGTGAGGCACTTCAGTCGTTTTTCGAGCGCGGCTGTCTATCCCTATGGCGCGGCTGGTCCCAACGGCGTGTTCGCGCTGATCACCGATAATTACATGCGCCGTTTCGGCGCGGAGCGCGCGGATTTCGGGCGGATCGCCATCGCCCAGCGTGCCAATGCGCGCGGCAATCCCAACGCGCTGCTCGGTGCGAAGCCGCTCAGCCTCGACGATTATCTGGCCGCGCCGCCCATCGCCGAACCGCTTCACCTGTTCGACTGTGTTTTGCCGTGCGCGGGCGCCGAGGCATTTCTGGTGATGAGCGACGAACGCGCGCGTGCGCTCGGCCTGCGTCATGCCCATATTCGGGGTGCGATCGAGCGGCACAACGCTTTCTTCGAAGACCCCGTCGCCGAGCGCGGCGGTTGGGCGATGGACCGCGATGCGCTGTATGCGCAGGCGGGCCTCGGCCCCGATGCGGTCGATTGCCTGCAAACCTATGACGACTATCCCGTGATCGTCGCCATGCAGATCGAGGATCTCGGCTTTTGCGGCAAGGGCGAGACGCCGGCGTTTCTGCGCGCGTGCGACCTGACCGTCGAGGGCGACTTTCCGCAGAACACTTGCGGTGGCCAGCTTTCCTGCGGGCAGGCGGGCGCGGCGGGCGGTTTCCTGCCGGTCGTGGAAGCGCTGCGCCAGGTCACGCGGCAACCGATCGGGCGGCAGGTGCCCGGCGCGCGCATCGCGCTCGCAAGCGGTTACGGCATGGTCACTTACGACCGCTGCCTCGCGAGCGGGGCGGTGCTGCTGGAGGGGATGGCATGACGATCCGCCTCCAGACCTGCGCGGCGTGCGGCGCGTGCCAGTATCCCCCGCGGGATGTGTGCCGCACGTGCCTGCGCGATGAACTCGTTTGGACGGAGGACAGCGGGCGAGGCCAGCTTGTCGCCGCCACGACGCTGCATCGTTCGCTTGATCCCGCCGCCGCGCTCCCGCTTCGGATCGGCACGGTTGCGCTCGATGCGGGTGTACGCGTGATCGCGTTCCTTGGGCACGCTCAGCCGGGCGACCGGATCGTTCTTCATGCCGCAGCCGATGCAGAACAGCGCCAGATTTTCACCGCGGAGAGAGAGCCATCCGATGCCTGAGCGGAAAAACACGATTCTGGTGACGGGCGGCAATACCGGGATCGGCGCCGCGATCAGCCAAAGCCTTCTGGAAGGCGGCGCTCGGGTGATCAACGTGTCGCGCCGAATGCCCGATTTCACGCACGAACGATTGCAAACGATTGTCGGCGATCTCACCGATTCCGCCGACCTTGCACGCATCTGCGCGGAAGCCGCCGAAATGGGCATCACGGGCTTCGTCCACAATGCCGGGGTGATCCGGCCTGCACTGTTCGGTGCTGTGAAGGACGACGATCTCGATCATCTCGTCGATCTTCATCTCCGCGCGGCGATCCACATCGGGCAGGCACTGCTGCCCGGAATGAAAGCCGCCGGTACGGGCCGCATCGTGCTGATTTCCTCGCGCGGTGCGCTCGGCCTGCAGGGCCGCACGGCTTATGCCGCGACCAAAGCCGGAATGATCGGCATGGCGCGTACATGGGCGCTGGAACTCGCCGGCGATGGCATCACCGTGAACGTCGTGTCCCCCGGCCCCATCGAAACCGACATGTTCCACGAACTGATCCCGGACGGATCGGAGCGCAAACGCAATGTCGCCGCTTCGATCCCCGTGGGGCGTGTGGGAACGCCGGAAGATGTCGCGGCGGCCGTGCGCTTCTTTCTGGGCGACGACACCGGCTTCATCACCGGCCAGAATCTATTCGTGTGTGGCGGCGCCAGCATTGGCTCGATCACGCTTTGATTTGATTGGGAGGACCATCCATGTCCATCACAACAGGCCTTGTCGAAAACGACCGCGTTCATCGCAGCGTCTATACCGATCCGGCAATCTTCGAGCTGGAGATGCAGAACATCTTCGGCGCAACGTGGATCTATGTCGGCCATGAAAGCCAGGTGCCGAACGACGGCGATTTCATAACCGCCTCGATCGCGAGACAACCGCTGCTGATGGTGCGCGACAAGGGCGCGGTGCACCTGCTCTACAACCGCTGCCCCCACAAAGGCGCACAGGTCGTCCCCGAAGGACAGGGCAACGCCCGCATGTTCCGCTGCGCCTATCACGGCTGGATCTTCCAGCGCGACGGCGCCGTGCGGACCATTCCGCTCGACGACGGATACGAAGGGACGTGCATCGGCAAGCACAGCCCCGACGCGAGCATGACGCGGGTCGCGAACGTCGCGTCCTATCGCGGTTTCGTCTTCGCCTGTCTCGCCGATGAGGCGCCGCCGTTTCAGGAATGGCTGAGGGGCGTCGATTCCTCCATCGACAACATGGCCGACCGCTCGCCAGAAGGCGAACTGGAGGTGACGGGCGGCGTGCTGCGCTACATGCACCGCTGCAACTGGAAGATATTCCTCGAGAATCTCAATGACCTGATGCACCCGATGGTGACGCACATGTCGTCCTCCGGTACGGCGCGCAGCGTTGCCAACCGGCACTTCGGCAAGGGCGAGAAGCTTCCGGCCGCGATCGAAATCCTCGGACCTTTCACGAGCAATTACGAGTTCTTCGAAGACATGGGTATCCACGCCTTCCCGGGCGGGCACAGCTATTCGGGCGGCACGGTCAGCATCCATTCGCGCTATTCGGAAATCGATGCGTACAACGATGCGATGAACGCTGCATATGGCGAGGCGCGCGCGCGGGAAATCTTCTCGATGAACCGCCACAATACGATCGTCTATCCCAGCCTGACGCTGAAAGGCCCGATACAAACCATCCGCGTTATCAAACCGATCGCTGTCGATCGAACGCTCGTCGAATCCTGGACGTTCCGCATGAAGGGCGCACCTGACGAATTGCTGGAGCGTTCGATCCTCTACTGCAACCTTATAAACTCCTCGGCCAATCTGGTGGGGCCGGATGATCACGAGGCGTACCAGCGCATCCAGACCGGCCTGATGTCGGAAAAGGTGGAATGGGTGAACATGCAGCGCCACATGGGCAAGGAACGGCCCAACGCGGATGGCGGCTGGTCTGCGATGGGCACGAGCGATCTCGTGTTTCGAAACCAATACCGGACATGGGCCGCGTAC
Source organism: Sphingosinicella sp. (assembly GCF_041916975.1). Taxonomy (NCBI): domain Bacteria; kingdom Pseudomonadati; phylum Pseudomonadota; class Alphaproteobacteria; order Sphingomonadales; family Sphingosinicellaceae; genus Sphingosinicella; species Sphingosinicella sp. Next base: position 3,563,651 of record NZ_JAYRYK010000001.1, on the reverse strand, counting down.
ATGGAGACCGCTGCATGAGCGCCGATCTCCGCAAGGTCGAGGATTTCCTCGTCCACGAGGCGCGCCTCCTCGATGCGCGGGACTGGGCGGCATGGGATGCGCTGTTCACGCCCGATGGCATCTACTGGATGCCGGCCGCTCCGGGACAGGACGATCCACTACGGCACGTCTCCCTCATCTACGAGACTGCCCTGCTCCGCGAAATTCGCATCCGCCGCTTCGCAGACACCAGCGCTTTTTCGCTGCAGGGCGGCCCGCGCGGCTGGCGCATCGTCGCAAACGTGCGCATCGATGCGCACGATGCGGAGGCGAATACGATTACCGTCAGCTCGCGGCTGATGGCAGCCGAGTATCAACGCGACCGCACGACCCGCTTCGAGGCTTTCGTCACGCATCGCCTCGTGACGGAAGGCGACTCCTTCCGCATCGCGCTGAAACGGGTGGAGCTGCTTGACTGCGATGCCATGCGCGGAGATATCAATCTCTACCTTTAGCCGATGGGTCGATGACAGAACAGGTGTCCAGCGCGATCTCCGCTTCCGGCGAATTCGATATCGAACGCTGGCCCTTCTACTGGCTGACGCGGTTCACTGGCCGCTATCTTCACGAGATGGAAATCGCCTTGAAAGCGCTCGGGCTCGATATCCCCCGCTGGCGCGTGCTGATGAGCCTGCGCGGCGACAAGGTGCTGAGCGTCAGCGAAATCGCCGACAACGCCATCGTTAAGCTGCCGACGATGACGCGGATCGTCCAGCGGATGCAGGCCGACGGCCTCGTCCTCTGCCGCCAGAGCGCGTCGGACCGGCGCGTCACCGAAGTCGAGCTGACGGATGCAGGCAGACGTGCTGGCCAGCAGGCATGGGCCGTGGCGGACGGCCTCTACACCCGCACATTCGGCAAAATCCCTGCCGACGACGTGACGCGCCTGAACCGAACGCTACGCGCACTCAATCGCAATCTCGACAACTGAAGACCGTAGCCTGCATCACGAGTTTTGTCAGATCGCGGAGAATAGAATATAAAGCAAGATCAACGCTTTAATGGCGACCTCTACGGGAACCCAAAAATTCAGATAAGAAACAGACAATATTGAAGTCTGCCTTCAGAATTCAATGATGATACCATCAAATACACCATCAGCGAGGCTTGGTTCCCGGCTGAGCATCTGGGCCGGCAGGACGCGGAGGAAGCACCCCTCCACACCCTGCCGCCTCGAAACAAGGGGGTAAACCCGCCTAGAAGCGCGCTGTAACGCGTGCGCCGAACGTTCGGGGGGCGCCCGGGAAGAGGTTCTGTCCCAGCGCCCCGAGGGTGGAACCCCAAGGAGAATATTCTTCTTCGGAGAGGTTCTTCCCATAGATCGTGAACGTGATGTCCGAGGGCAGCGTATAAGAGAGGCTGGCATCAATCAGCGTATAGTTATCCTGCCTCAACAGGTTCGGGTCGTCGTAGTAATAGGCGCCGGTATAGTTTGCCGACACGCGCGCCGCGATGCTGCTGCCATTCTCGAGCTGGCGTTCATAGTTGAGCGCGATGGTCCCGGTATGCCGCGGCACGCGAACGAACTGCCGGTCTTCCGGATTGGGCACACCGATGAATGTCTTGTAGTCAGCATCGGTGTATCCGTAGGCCGCATTCAAGGACAGTTCGTCCGTAAGGATCGCTGTTAGCTCGAGCTCCAGACCCTGAACCGTTGCATCGGCGGCGTTGAACACCGACTGGATCACACCCGCTTCCGGGCTGACGCCGAGTACCGTGCGCTGCAAATTGCTGTACTCGTTGTAGAACAGCGCAGCATTGAAGCGCAGGCGCCGATCCAGAAGATCGCTCTTGAAACCGCCCTCGTAAGCCGTGACTGTTTCGGACTGGTACGGCTCGATCAGTGGCGTTCCGCGTAGCGAGAATCCACCGCTGCGGTATCCGCGTGTAACCGATGCGAACAACAGGACGTTGTCCATCTGATAGGAGACGCCGAGTTTCGGCGAGAAGTTCCCGTCGCTGTACTTTCGTGGCCCGGTGAAGGTGCAGGTCAGGAGATCAAACGAGCAACTGCCGAACGGGGCTGCCGACGCCGTTTTGGTTTCGTCGGTATACCGTGCGCCCAGCGTTACCGTCAGATTCTCGATCGGCGTGATATCCGCTTCCGCGAAGAAGGCATAGCTGCTGTTGTCGAGAACAGACCGCGTGCCGAGCCGTGTCAGACCGTTGTTGAGATCTCTGGCTTCGCCGAAGTGGATATCCTGTTCGAAATAATATCCGCCAACCGTGAAGCTGAGCCATTCGCCCACTTCGCGTGCGTAACGAAGCTCGGTGCTGAACTGATCCTGGTCGTACTGGATCTGCTGCAGGAAGCCGCGGCTCGGGGTTCCGTCATAATCGGTTTCCACCCGCGTCCGAACGTCACGGTATCCGGAAATTGACGTCAGCACGCCACCGGCCACCTGCCAGTTGAGCTCCATCATCGCGAATTTCACGTCGATGTCGTTATAGCCGCGCGCATTCGGGGAAACGTGCCAATAGTCCTTGGGCGTGACATAGCCTTCCCGCTCCGGCAGCGTCAGCGGTCCGCCGGGAATCGTGTTCGGCGCAATGCCGCGCGCTACGGTCGGGTCGCCCTCTTCGGAGTACCACTCGCCGAGCAGCGTGATATCGAGATCCGCGCTCGGCGTGAACTTGATGCTGGGACGAACAAGATAGGTGGTGCTTTTGCCGTAGTCACTGTTCGTGTTGGTGTCAGTGAAATAGCCATCGAACGTGCGTGCCTGCACGGCGAGGCGCGCTGCCAGCACATCGGTCACGATCGGAGCATTTACGACAGCCGAGCCTTCGAACAGGCCGTAGTTACCGACGCCTGCACCAATACTGCCTTCGAATTCATTGCGGGGACGCGCAGACCGAACCGTGAGCGCACCGCCTGTGACGTTGCGTCCAAACAAGGTGCCCTGCGGTCCGCGCAGCACCTCGACGCCCTCCATATCGAAAAGGTCGCCGACCGCGCCGTAGTTGGAACCCCAATAGACACCGTCCTGAAAGATACCGACGGCCGGTTCATCGGACGGGGTGGAACCGGAAATGCCCATACCGCGAATCGAGAAGTTCTGAATGCCCCGCTGCGACGACGGCTGAAGCGAGGCATTCGGCGTCATGCGGCCGACATCGACAAGGTCTTCCACGACGGCGCGATCAAGCTGGCCGGCGCTGAATGCGGTGATTGACAGCGGCGTTTCCTGAACGTCTTCCGCGCGTGCGCGCTTGCGCCCGATAACCACGATTTCTTCAAGCTGCGCACCAGCTTCCGTGGAGAGATTATCTTGAGCAGCCGCAGACTGCCCTGCCGCCGCTTGCGCGAAAGCACTGTCATTTGCCCACACGATGGCGGCGAGCGCGACACCAACCGACAATACGGATTTGCGATTCACGTTGATCCTCCTCCAAAGCCCCAATTTTATAACGTGTTATATTCGACCATCTGTTTGGTAGATTATGCATTCGGCCGTGATGTGCAACTTATTTCGAATAGCGGATCTCCTCCGGGATTAAAGTCGGATGCGAATGCGCCTCACCCGTGGCCGATATGCGTCATATTGAGCGACCCAAGAACATCGTGACGCTGCGACGCTGCATTGAACCTTGAAGCCACGGCATCGCAGACTTCTGCCGTTTGCATCGCCGGCGGCACGACATTCCAGATAAGGCCATACATGGTGTGCTGGCGATAGCTGAGCCACGCATCGTCCCAGGTCATTGCCGGCACACCGAGTGCGGTACGAAACTCAAGATAGTGACGGAGAAGGTCCTGCTCGCGCTCTGCGCAATCCTCGATGCCCATCGACGACACGAGAAGATAATTGATGTCGTGCGCCCAGTCGCACTGCATGAGGCGCTGCCAATCGAGAAAGCCGGGGCGCCCATCCTGTTCGAAAAACAGGTTGCCGGGATGCGCGTCGCCGTGAACCATGCAGAGACCGGCAGAGGTTCGGTCGACCTCCCAAAGCGCCTCCATGCCGCCGCGCACGTTGGCGACGTCGCGCAGGCCCGCCTCAAGACCATCGGCGGCCGGACGGAGCATCGCAGCGTCCCATGCCTCGGGCGTCAGCAGGCGGAGAATGATGCCGTCGGTCGCAAGCGTCCCGCCGGGCGCGCCGAGCTGTTCGAGTTCGGGTGCACGCCACCAATGGGCATGAAGCCGCGCCAGCATTTCCAGGGCCTGCGCTGCAGCTTCCGGTGACAAGGGTTTGAGCGCCGTTCCGAAGCGGGCATTGCGCTGGAGAAGATCTTCGATCAGCTGGGCGGAATGGCCGGTCTCGTCGACGGCGGCGAAATAGCCGGCGGGCGCGTTGACGAGATTGAGCGGTGCAATTCGATCGTAGAAGAGCGATTCGCGAACATGGCTCGTGCGCACGTGATCGGAGTGCGGTTCAAGCCCGCCCTTGTACCACATCGTGGCGGGGAGTCGGTGGGCATGGCCGGCATCATTATATTCAAGAAGCAGGCGCTGCTTCGTGCCGGTCGCGCGCACGGCGCTGCCGAACGTAAGCCGCGTCACCTCCGTTCCGGGATAGCGGACGGACAGCGCGGCGGACACCCACTCCGCCGTCACTTCCTCGATCGCGTGCGGCAGTTTCATGTGTTTTTCCCGAGCTTGCGCTCATCAAGACCAAGGCCGCGACCGATGATCTCCTTCATGATCTCGCTGGACCCCGCAAAGATCCGGGAGATGCGCGCATCCGTGTAGAGGCGCGAAATCCGGTATTCGTCCATGTAGCCCGCGCCGCCATGAAGCTGCACGCCCGCGTCCACCATGCGCCCTTCGGTTTCGGACGTCAGCAGCTTGGCTTCCGCTGCGAGTTCGGCGGTCAGCTCGGCCGCGTTGTAGAGCAGCACGCACTGGTCGACGAACGTCTGGACCGCATCGATCTCCGCGCGAAGACCGGCGAGCGTGAAGCGCGCGTTCTGGAACGTGCCGATCGGGCGCCCGAACGCCTTGCGTTCCTTCACGAATTCGAGTGTCGTTTCGAATGCGACCTGCGCGGCTGCGATTGAGCCGACCGCCGCGATCAGACGTTCGCCCGCAAGGAAGCGCGTGAGATAGCGGAACCCCTCGCCTGCATTGCCAAGGATGTTTGCCTTGGGCACCTTCACGTCGTTGAAGAAAAGCTCCGACGTGTCCTGCGCGGCAAGACCCATCTTGTGCAGACGCTTGCCCCGCTCGAACCCTTCCATGCCTGCCTCGATGACGAACAGGCCGAGTTCATGGCTGCCCTGCCCCGTTCGCGCGGCGACAATGATGAGGTCGGCAAGCTGGCCGTTCGAAATATAGGTCTTCGAGCCGTTCAGCAGCCAATGGTCGCCGCGATCTTCCGCACGGCTTCGCATCCCGGCCAGGTCGCTGCCCGCCGCCGGTTCCGTCATCGCGACGGCGAGAATGAGATCGCCGGAAATGCAGCCCGGCAGCCAGCGCGCCTTCTGCTCATCGCTGCCAAGTTTGGCGAGATATGGGGCAACCAGCCCCGAGTGGAGATTGATGTAGAAGCCTGGCTCGCCGTAGCGGACGTTTTCTTCGAAAACGATCTGCTCGTAGCGAAAGTCCGCGATGCCGAGCCCGCCATAGGCTTCGTCCGCCCAAGGCAGCAGATAGCCCTGCGCGCCGGCCTTCCGGAAAATCTCGCGATCGACAAAGCCCTGCTCTCGCCAGCGCTCGGCGTGAGGGGCGACTTCGGCCTTGTAGAAGCGGATGACGCTGTCGCGAAAAGCCTCGTGCTCCGCGTCGAAGATCAGGCGACGCATCAGTAGTCGAAGCCCCGTCCGGCCGCGGCCATGGCGCGCAGGCCATCGGTAGGCGCGAAGCGCGCCCCGTAACGCTGCGCCATCCGGTCGCAATCGGCGACGAAATCAGCAACGCCGACGGTTTCGATGAGCGAGAGCGTGCCGCCCGTCCATGTCGGGAATCCCCAGCCGAGAACCGCGCCGAGGTCGCCGTCCGCCGGATGCGTCAGCACGTTTTCTTCAAGGCAGCGGACGGTTTCCAGCGCCTGAATATAGAGAATGCGCTTCTTCACCTCCTCGACGTCGGGCTGCTCGGTAGCCGGAGGGAAATGTTCGGAGAGCCCCGGCCACAGATGCTTCCCACCCTGTTCAGGATAGGCATAGAACGCCCCGCCGGCTTTCCGGCTCGAACGGCCGAGCTTTTCGGCCATCTTTTCCATGACCTCCATCGAACCGGGGCGGCGATAGTTCGGATCTTCCGCCTCGCTCTGCCGCACAATCTTCATCGGCAGATCGAGCGTCACCTCGTCGAGAACCGCGAGCGGACCGACGGGCATGCCGGCCTGCTTGGCTCCGTTCTCGATCAGCGCCGGTGCAACGCCCTCGCGTAGAAGTTCCATGCCTTCGTGGATGAAGGTCTGGAATACGCGGCTTGTGTAGAATCCCCGGCTGTCGTTGACGACGATCGGCGTCTTGCGGATCTGAGCGACGAAATCGAGCGCGCGTGCCAGCGTCTCATCATCGGTCTTGCGGCCCATGATGACCTCGACAAGCGCCATCCTGTCGACCGGCGAGAAGAAGTGCAGGCCGATGAAGCGTTCGGGGCGCGGAAATGCCTCTGCAAGCTGGGTAATCGGCAGGGTCGACGTGTTGGATGCGAACAGCGCATTTTCGCTCAATACGGCGGCGGCCTTTGCGGTCACGTCCGCCTTGATCGCCGTATCTTCGAAAACCGCTTCCACGACGAGATCGGCCCCCGCGAGATCGGCATAATCGGTTGTAGGCTTGATCCGCGCGAGCAGCGTGTCTGCGGCAGCCTGCGCCATTGCCCCCTTCTCGACCGCCTTGCCGACGATCTTCCCGGAATAGGCCTTACCCTTGGTTGCAGCCTCAAAGCTCGCGTCGAGAAGAACGACCTCGATGCCTGCCTTCGCGGTAACGTAGGCGATGCCCGCCCCCATCATGCCCGCGCCGAGAACGCCGATCTTGCTCACCTTGTGAGGCGGAATGCCTTGCGGCCGGCGAGCGCCCTTTTCGGCGAGCCCCTTGTTCACGAAGGTCGTGCGAATGATGTTTCGGCTGACAGGGTTCGTCAGCAGGCGCGCGAAATGCCGGCTTTCGACGACGAGCCCCTTGTCGAACGGCACCTGCAGCCCCTCGAAGATGCAGGTGAGGATCGAAATCGGCGCCGGGTAATTGCGCCCGTAGCGGGCGAGGAGCTTTCCGGTGGCCATCGTGAACATCACGGCCGTGCTCTGCTTCAACAGCCCATCGGACTCTTTTGTCTTGAAGCCCTTCACGTCCCACGGCCGCACCGGATTGGGCGCAGTCTTCAGCCATGCGCGCGCCGATTCCAGAAGGGTGTCCGCCGGTACGACCGCGTCCACAAGGCCCATGCCCTGCGCAGCCGAAGGCTTGTAGCTCCGGCCTTCGAGCAGCACCTCCATGGCGCGCTCGGCACCGATCATTCGCGGAAGCCGCTGGGTGCCGCCAGACCCGGGAAGAAGGCCCACACTCACTTCCGGCAGACCCACGACGGCGCCCGGCACATCGGCCAGAATCCGGTGCGTACACGCGAGCACAAGCTCGTATCCGCCGCCGAGAGCATAGCCGTTGATTGCTGCGACGACGGGCTTGCCGCAGGTTTCCAGCAGCCGGTGCATCCGAGTCGCATTCTGGCTGAAAGCGAACGCTTCTGACGCCGACATGCCGCCGGCATGTTCAAGGATGTACTTCAGGTCCGCGCCCGCCATGAAGCTGGACTTCGCCGACGTGATCACGAGCCCCTTGACGGCATCGTCACTCTTCACCCGGCCGATAACGTCGACCATTTCGTCGATCCAGCCCGGCGAAACCGTGTTCACCGGCGCATCGGCCTCGTCCAGCGTAAGGGTCGCGATGCCATCGGCAACGTCGTAGCGGAAGTATTTGGACATGTCAGACTCGCTCAATGATCGTGGCTGTTCCGAGACCGTTGCCGGCGCATAGAGTTACCAGCGCAGTTGAGAGGTCTCGCCGTTCCAGTTCATCCAGAACCGTACCCAGGATCATCCCACCGGTAGCGCCGAGCGGATGGCCGAGCGCGATCGCCCCACCCGCGACGTTGACCCGCTCAGGGTCCAGTTCGAGCTTCTGCATGAAGCGCAGAACCACGCTCGCGAACGCCTCGTTGATCTCGAAAAGGTCGATGTCGGCCTTCGACATGCCGACCTGACGGAGCAGTTTTTCTGAAACGGCTGCGGGCGCCGTCAGCATGATCGTCGGCTCGGATCCGATATTGGTGAAACCGACAATCCGCGCCCGGGGCTTCAGCCCCGCAGCCTCTCCGAACGCCGCGCTGCCGACCAGAACGGCCGACGCACCATCGACGATACCGCTCGAATTTCCACCGGTGTGGACATGCTGAATGGCCTCAACGCCCGGATAACGTTGAAGCGCGATGGCATCATAGCCGGCCGCACCGAGACCGACGAACGCAGGCTTCAGCGACCCCAGGCCCTCCATCGTGGTATCGGGCCGCAGATACTCGTCACGGTCGAGGACAGTCTGCCCGATGACGTCGAGCACCGGAACGACGGCACGGTCGAAGTGCCCGGCAGCCTGGCTGGCCGCGGCGCGGCGCTGGCTTTCCAGCGCATAGGCATCGACATCCTCCCGAGTGAAGCCGTCCAGGGTTGCGATGAGGTCCGCGCCGATACCCTGGGGCGCGAAATAGCTGTGATAGCTGCGCCACGGGTCGGCAGACCAGGCGCCGGTATCCGCTCCGATATAGGTGCGCGACATGCACTCGACGCCGCCACCGATCGCCGCACTCGCCGCACCGACCATCACCTGTGCAGCAGCATTGTTCACCGCTTCCAGCGCGGAGGCGCAGAACCGGTGAACCTGCTGACCGGCGACGCTTTCCGCATAGTCCGCAGCCAGAACCGCCGCCCTTGCAATGTTTCCGCCTTGCTCGCCGACCGGCTGGGCGCAGCCCATGATGACGTCGTCGATGAGCGCCGTATCGAGCGCATGACGCGCGGCAAGTGCGCGCAGCGGCGTTGCCGCCAGCTCAACCGCTGTGATTTCGTGCAACGACCCGTCAGGCCGCCCGCGACCTCGGGGTGTGCGGGCATGGTCATAGATATATGCGGTCTGCGTCACGCTTCCGTTCTCCCTTTCCGCACTTACCTACCATCCGTTTGATGGAATTCAAGGCGAATGATACCACCTCGATCGCATTTTCCCTCTTGGCAATCGTGAACAATTTTATCAAACGTATGGTAGATAAATGAATGCCGAACAGGGAGATTACCCGGATATGAGCCTCCTTTCCGAAGAGCACCTCGCCTTCCGCGACACCGTACGCCGCTTCGTCGACGCAGAGCTTCCGAAGGACTGGGCGCGCGCACTTGAACAGGATGAGCACAACTATCCCTTCGCGCTGTGGGAGAAGTTCACGAAGGTCGGCTTCCACGGCCTCGGCATCGATGAAAAATACGGCGGACAAGGCGGCGACATCCTTATGCAGATGCTGCTCGCGCGCGAGCTTGCACGCACCCTCGGCGGCCTGTCCTGGATCTGGGGAATCACCTCGTTCGCGGGCGTGAAGTCAATCGGCCTCTACGGAACCGAAGAACAAAAGGACCGCTTCCTGCCAGAAATCGCGGCCGGCCGGCTGAAAGCAGCGATCGCCTTTACCGAGCCCAGCGGCGGAACCGACCTTCTCGGCGGCATGCGGACGGTCGCAACTCGGGTAGACGGCGGCTGGCGAATCAGCGGCGAGAAGATCTGGAGCTCGTCCGCGCATGTCGCCGACTACCTCCTGCTCCTCGCGCGCAGCGACAAGGACGCCGCACGCCCGCAGCAGGGACTGACGCTGTTCTGGATTCCGACAAAGAGCGACGACCTCACCATCACGCCGCTTGCAAAACTCGGCATGCGCTCGATGGGTTCGTGCAGCATTCATCTCGACGACGTCTTCGTTCCTGACGAACTCGTCCTCGGCGAGCCGCACAAGGCGTGGTACATGCTGCTCCCCACGCTGAACAACGAACGCCTGATGGTCAGCGCGTTTTGCCTCGGCATTCTCGATGGGGTTCTGGAAGACGCTCTCGACTATGCGAAGGAACGCAAGGCATTCGGGAAGCCGATCGGCCAGATGCAGGCGATTCAACACATGATCGCCGACATCAAGATCGGGCAGTATCAGGTTGAAACCATGCTGATGGACTGCGCTGCCAAAATGACTGCCGGACTGCCCGCAGTCCTTGAGACAACCATGCTCAAGGTCGCCGCTTCGGACATCGTCAACAAGGCGGCAGACGCAGGCATCCAGATACTCGGCGGCATGGGTTACTCCGCGGAGACCGACATGCAGCGTTACTGGCGCGATTCGCGGCTGTGGCGGATCGGCCCCATAACAAACGAAATGGCGCGCAACTCGATCGCGGAACAACTGGGCCTGCCGAGGTCATTCTGATGACTGTTGAAGGCCATGCGTTCCCGGGCGGCACCTACCGCATTACGCGGCAGGACAATGACACGCTTTGCAAGGCCGTCGGCGCCGCCCCGGACGGAAATGGTCGGGCGCACCCGATGTTCTACTACATCGCGACGCAGGTCGGCATGGGAGTGACGGTCGCGGGCCTTCTGGAACTGTGCGATTTCGACGTGAATGACGGGCCAATGATGACCGGCAGCAATGCCCGCTTCAAGGGCGACCTTCGCGTCGATACCGACTATCGGATCGACGGGGAGATTCTCTCACTGACCCGCAAGCCCAGCCGAACCTTCGGCTTCGCCGACACGCTTCGTTTTCGCCTGCGAATGACGCCGGCGAGCGGTGGGGCCATCCTTGAATGCGTGAACGAATGGATTCTCCCTCGCAGGCAGGCAGAGGCATGACACAGGCCAACGACACTCTTCCGACACTAACGCATATCGTTCGCGCCGCCGACATGGTACCGATGGCCGCCCTGCTGCATGATCCCAATCCGATTCACCTAGATCCCGCCGCCGTAAATGCAGCGGGACTTGGCGACCGGGTTATCAACCAGGGCCCTACCAATCTCGCCTATATCATGAACATGCTCGCCAACGCGTTCCCCGATCATCGGCTGGAGCAAATGGACAGCCGCTTCCTCGCCAACGTGAGAGACGGCGACGCGGTCGAGGCTGGCGGAACGGTTACGGCGAGAGAAGCTGATCGCATTACCTGCGAAGTCTGGCTGAACGTTGCCGACGTCGGGCCAGCGGTGAAGGGACAAGCGACGTTGGTACGGCGGCCCTAGCGGTCTGTTGGCAGCAGCGCGAGCCCCTTTTCCGTGGCTATGCCTCTCAACATGATCGTGATGAAATGATCGGCAATCTGATCCACGGGCTTTCGCGGCTGCGGCCGATACCACTGGTAGAGCGAATTCGTCCAACCCATCATGGTCTGTGCGGTGAGTTTCGGATCGAGGCGTTCGAGGATCAGTCCCTCCGCCTGTCCTTTCTTGATCAACGCCAGAAACTCGTCGCGGAATTCATGGCCGCGAAAGAGCGATTCTCGGCGCTTCGGATCGAGCGCTTTCAGCTCGTGAAGGTAAACCGTCGTCTTTGCTTGGTTTCGACACATGTATTCGATGTGACTGCGAAACATAGCATCAAGTTTGTCAAAAACGGTCCCGGTCAATTCAGACCGTTTCCGTATCATTGCCACACCTTCGTTGTGCACTTCGGTGAGCAGGTGATCAAGGAGATCACTCTTTGTCTTGATATAATAGTAGATACTGCCTTTCAGGATACCGACCCGATCGGCGATTTCCTGCAAGGTTGCAGCATCATATCCTTTCTCGTAGAAGACTTCGGCGGCAGCCTTCAAGATCTCCTGCCACCGCTTCTCCTTCGGCTTCCGATCATTTACGCTGCGGCCATCGCTGGGACGCCCAGATTCCATTTTCTTCGTCGTTTTCGGCACTATCATTTGCCCCTGTACTGTTTGTGCATATCGTCGACCCCCGAATATCTCGCGTCAACAGAAAAACCTGTATATGGTCGAATAGCAACCATATGTTTGGTAGATAGAATGTACTGGAAAGGTTGGATTTCAGACTATGACAGAAAATGCAAACGGTTCCAGCCTGTTCGACCTGACCGGCAAGACCGCACTCGTGACCGGCGGGGCCAATGGACTTGGCCGCATGATCGCAGAAGCCCTGCTTCAGGCAGGCGCGCGCGTGGTCGTAACGTCGCGTAAGGCCGACGCCTGCGAGCGCGCGGAGGCGGAAATGTCGAAGTACGGGGCGTGCAACGCAATCTCCGCCGACTTCTCAGACCCCGCCGCGGCCGAGGCATTTGTTGACAGCTTTCGGAGCCGCCACGACCGGCTCGACATCCTGATCAACAATGCGGGAAAGACATGGGGCGCTCCGCTCGAAAGCTTCCCTGACAAGGCCTGGCCGGGCGTCATGACGATGAATGTCCAGCTTCCTTTCAAGCTGACCCAGTTGCTGCTCCCGTTGCTCGAGACGAGCGCAACGGATAGCGACCCTTCTCGCGTCATCAATATCGGTTCGGTTGCGGGAAAGATCATCGAGCCGCTGCACGCCTATAGCTATTCCGCCAGCAAAGCAGCCATCCATCAACTCAGCCGCCAGCTCGCGAGCGAGCTTGCCCCCCGGAACATCACGGTCAACACGATCATTCCGGGCTATTTCCCGACGAGCATGACCGCTCATCTTCAAGATAGTGATGGCGCGCCCACCGGCATGCTTGCGGACCATATTCCGATGCGCCGGTTCGGACGACCGGACGATATCGGCGGCGTCGCGGTCTTCCTCGCATCGCGTGCTTCTGCTTACCTGACGGGAAGCGAGATCGTTGTGGATGGCGGGATCAGTGGCTGCCGTTAGGCGACAAAGGTGAGGATCATGCGCGCGGGCCGGGAGGGGTCAGGGGCGGGACTGAAACGACCGAGACGGTGCGGGGGACTCTTGCGACGATAGGAAACGTCGCAGGGCGGGCAGATAGGCGTCGTTGTCGTCGCCGGAAACCATGTGGCCGACCCCGGCGATGCGTTCGCAGTGCAGATCGGGCACAACTTCTTGAAATCTAAGGACCTGCGCCTCGCTTACGACCGTGCTGAACTCGGCGTGCATCAACAGGGCGGGCACACGCAGCCTGGCGGCCGCAGCCGCGAAAAGGCCGCCTTCACCGCCGTGACGCACGAACTCGTCCTGGATGAAGCGAGGGTCCCAGCGCCAATACAGGCGGCCGTTTTCCTCTCGCATGTGCGCGCGCAGCCGCTCCGGGTCGCCGTTTGAAGCGACGCCGCGAAGGCGGTCCACCGCAGCGGCCGCTTCGGCGACCGTATCGAAACCCTCGGCGACACGGCGCATGGCAGCACGCAGCGTGTCGGCCTCGGTCTCGTCGATCCAGGGCGTGACGTCGGCAAGCGCGAGCGCGCGGACACGGTGCGGCAGGTTCGCCGCCGCGATCAGCGCGATATGACCGCCGAGCGACGCGCCAACGAGGATCGCCGGCTGACCAAGACCGGCGATGATCGTGTCGAGATCGGCCACATGCCGATCAAAGGCGTAGTTTCCGTCCGCCGCCCAGTCGCTGTCGCCATGCCCCCTCAGGTCGAGAGAGATGCTGTAATAGCCTTCGTCCCCGAGCGCCCGCGCGGCGGCACGCCACGCCGATCGGCTCTGCCCGCCGCCGTGGAGGAAAAGCACGGGCGGCCTCCCCTGCTCCCCGAAGGAGTCCGCTGCAATCGCGTTGCCGTCCGCCCCGCTCAGCCGCAATACCGACCCCACGGCGCTTAGGCGACAAGCCGCGCGTGGAGCGGCCCCATCGAGCGCATGTAGAGCTGCCGGAAAGCAGGCGCTTCCCTGGTACGATCAAGCGTAAGCGCCGGATAGCGGTCCAGGAGCGCCGATATGGCTTCGCGCATTTCCACGCGCGCAAGCTGCGAACCGACGCAGGAACGCGTGCCTTTCGCGAAGGCGAGATGATCCGTCGGCGCCCGGCGATCGAGATCCATCGCCTGCGGACAGCCGTATTTTTCAGGGTCCCGGTTGGCTGCAGCATGGACGAGAATAATCATTTCGCCCTTGCGGATGGACACATCGCCGATCTGCGCGTCGGCCACGCAGAACCGGTGACGGAATTGAACGACGTTAAAAAGGCGCAGCGACTCCTCGATGAGCGCGGCGAGCGGCTTTCCGCGATCCGCGCGCACCCGCGCCATGGCCGCGTCGTCGACGAGCAGCAGATAGAGTGCATTCGCGATGCCATGCACAGTGGTGTCGGAGCCGGCGAAATACAACTCTCGGCAAAGGCCGAGCGCACCTTCCTCATCAAGTGTGATCCCGGCTTCAGGCGCTTCTTGCCACACCCGGCTGATGAAATCGTCCTGCGGTCGATCCCGCCGTGCCCGGATATAGGGGAGCAGCATCTCGTTCAGCTCGTGCGAGGCCGCAAGCGCACGGTCTCGAAGCTGCGTGTCGCGATAACCCGAGGCGATGAAGTTGACGATTTCTTCGTTGAGAAAGAGAATTCGCGCCATCATGGCATCGTCTTCATAAGGCATCCCGAGCAGCGAGCAGATCACGCGCGGGGGGATCTGCGCTGCGAAATCCTGCGCGAGCTCCGCTTCTGTCCGGCCTTCAAGCCGCCGAAGCGCAAAATCGATGATAGGGCGCACATGCGGCTCGCGAAAGCGCTCAACGCTTGCCGGAGACAGCAGCTTGAGATGGAAGCGCCTCAGTTTGTTGTGCTCTTCGTCGCGGCTGATCGTGATGTTCGCGCCGCCGCCCTTGATTTCCTTCACGAGATCGTCCGCGAAGACATAGGCGTTCGCAAAATGGCTCTCGTCCTTCTCCGCCGCGGCACACTGATCGAAATCGAGCACCAGCCACGCATTGGCTTTCGCATCCCACACTGGCGAACCCTGCGCGCGCATCCGCTCGTAAAAGGGAAACGGATCGGTATCGGTGAAACCGACGATGGTTTCATGCGCCGGGCAGGCACGAGCCTCTTTCAGCAACTCCGCCGATGCAGACATACGACCTCCCTTTGTTTCAAAGCCCGCCGTGGACATCGATTGTCTCGCCGGTGACGTAGGACGCTTCTTCGCTGGCGAGAAAGGCGACTACATTGGCGATTTCTTCGGGCCGCGCTCCGCGCTTTAGCGGTGTTTGCGCCAGATACGCTTCCTTCACGTGCGGCGGCAGCCGATCGCCCATGCCCGCGTCGATGAGCGCAGGTGCGACAGCGTTCACACGGATACCGTGCGCGGCAAGTTCGCGCGCGAGTGTCGCCGTTAGGTTGATGACGCCCGCCTTGGACGCACCGTAATCGACCTGGGTCGACCCGCGCCGCCCCGCGATCGAGGCGACATTCACGATACCGCCGCCGCCATGTGCAATCATGCGCCGCGCCACTGCCTGGCAGAGCAACAACGTAGCAGCGACGTTGACCGTGAGCGTGCGCTGGATCTGATCCGCCGTAAGCTCGAAAAACGGTGTCGGGCGCCAATAGGCGGCGTTGTTCACAAGCAGCGAGACAGGGCCGAGCCCTGCCTCGACGCCGTCCACCAGCGCATCGAGACCGCCAAGGTCCGTGAGGTCCGCCCGGTCGTGCCGCGCGGCCTCAACAGGCCCGGATTCTGCCAGATCAACGCTGGCGACGGTCCAGCCATCGGCGTGTAGCCGCCGCACGATGGCAGCACCCAATCCGCCCGCAGACCCCGTAACGATCGCCACGCTCATGCCGCATCACTCCGAAAGCGTTCGGGAAGCATATCCCTGAGCCGGAATTTCTGGACCTTGGTCGTGGACATTGGCCATTCGGTGACGAAGACCACATCACGCGGAATCTTCCACTTCGCGATCTCACCCCGGCACATTTCGATGAGCTCTTCGGCCGTGACCGTGCCGCCCGGCACGCGTTCGACAAAGGCGACGGGCACTTCGCCAAGACGCGCATCCGCCCCGCCGATAACCTGCACCATTTTCACGTCTGGGTGCTGGTTCAGGAAGAACTCGATCTCCGCCGCAGCAACATTCTCTCCGCCGACCTTCAACATGTCCTTCAGGCGGCCCAGGAAATACAGATAACCATCGCCATCCATCTTGCCGCGATCACCGGTTCGTACCCAGCCGCCGGGCAGGATCGTGGCAGCGGTCGCCTCCGGGTCGCGATAATATTCCTTCAGGGCACCACCACCGCGAAACTGAATCTCGCCGGACCGATCGGGTCCGCAGACTTCCCCGCTTTCCGGGTCCACGATCCTGACCTCGGTGTGGGCGGGCGCCTTTCCGCTGCTCGTCGCACGCAAATCGAACGACGCATCCATGGGCGTGAAGGTCACGATACCCGAACCTTCCGTCATGCCGAAAAGGTTCAGCACAACCGCGCCATCCGGCAGCAGATTTTCGATCTGTCGCTGCATTGCCGGCGGGCCGACGTTGAGCAGGGACCGAACGTGCGAAAAGCGCTCTTTCGAGAACCGTGGATGCTGGAGCACGGTGAGCGACATCTGCGGAAAGCCCGGATAGAGATGATCGATCCGGTATTTTTCCATCAGGGCGATCACACCGTCGGGATTGAAGTGCGGCTGAGTCACGAATGCCGCGCCGCGCGCGAGATACGCGGTCATCGGGCCGATTCCACCCGTGTGGAAGAACGGCATTGGCATCCAGACGCGCTGACCGCGCTTCAGATCGACGATTTCGGCAAATGTATACCAGCTTCTTTGCAGGCTGCCGTGTGTGAGGACGCACCCTTTTGGATTGGATGTCGTACCCGACGTGTAGATGATCGCTGCCGGGTCTTCAGGCCCGACTGCTGCCATCGCCGCATCAACGTCCGAATCCGGGACCGCAGCGCCTGCATCGACAAGGCTCTGCAGCGACAGGAAACCGTCCGTCCGGGCCTGCCCAAACAGGACGAGCGAGCGGAGCTCCGGCGCGCCCTTCAACTGGATCGAGGTGACATCCTTCTGCGCCGCGACATCCGGATACAGATCTGTAAGCAGGCCAGCGAAATCGACGTAATCTTCGATGGCGTCCGTCGTCATCAACACGCGCGAGCGGCTGTGGTTGATCGTGTAGTCGAGTTCGTGCCGCTTGTACCGGGCGTTGAGCGCAACGACCGTCGCGCCGGCATAAAGCGCCCCAAAATAGGCGAACACCCAATGGGCGTGATTCGGCATCAACGTGGCAACATGATCGCCGGGACGCACACCGAGCGCGATCAACCCCTTGGCAATGCGCCGCGCTTCGGCATCAAGCTCGCCGAACGAAATCTCGCGATCGGGAAATATTCCGTAGATATCATCGGGAATCGCCGCCGCTTTCTCCCTGAGGAGCGCCGCGATTGTCTTCAGTCCCGGAACCGGCGGCGCATCGGCAGCGCTCATGGTCTAACGACCCTCCCTTTTCTTTTCTCCGCGGCATACTTGCCCATAACGAAGCGCGTTTCAACTCGTTTATTGATCAAACAGTTGTTTGATTAGAAGGCGGCTTTGCGGTAGGTTGCCACGGAAATGGCGCAGATACGAGCGCCCGAAGCACGGGAGAATCTTTGGTGAAGGCACTTTTGCTCACTTCGGCCGACGGGCCTGCATCGGCAGCGATCCAAGAGATGGAAACCCCCTCGCCCCGCGCCGGCGAAGTGGCCGTCGCACTACGCGCCGCCTCACTGAACCATCGGGAACTTTGGATTTCGCGTGGCCTTTATCCGGGGATGACGCTTCCCACGATTCTGGGCGCCGACGGCTCGGGCGTTGTCACCGCTGTCGGCGAAGGTGTCGATGGCGCGCTGATCGGCCGCGAAACCGTTCTCTATCCCGGGCTGCATTGGGGCGAAAACGAAGCGTTCCCGAGTGACCGGTTCGGCCTGCTCGGCATGCCCGGGCCGGGCACCATCACCGAAACGATCTGCGTGCCGGTGGAGAACGTCTTCACGAAACCCGCCCATCTTACGCATGTGCAGGCAGCGGCCTTGCCCGTCGCCGCGCTGACCGCTTTCCGAGGCTTGACCGTGAAGGGAAATGTGAAGAGCGGCGACACCGTGCTGATCACGGGGATCGGCGGCGGTGTTGCGACATTCGCCCTGATCTTTGCCAAGGCGCTCGGCGCGCGCGTTTTCGTGACAAGCGGTTCCGATACGACGCTGGAGGCTGCAACCGCGCACGGGGCGGACGGCGCGTTCAACTACCGCGATGAAAGCTGGGGCAAGAGCCTTCGCAAGACGGCCGGGGCGATCAACATGGTGTTCGACGGTGCGCCGGCCTCCGCCTTCGCCGGCTACGGACGCGCGCTCGCGATGGGCGCGCGCGTGGTTCTCTACGGATCGACCGGCGGCCCGAACTTCACGGTCTCAGCGCCCGATCTGTTTCTGCGCCACGCCGCGGTGATTGGAACGGCGATGGGAAGCCCGGCGGATTTCGGCGCGATGCTGGATTTCATCTCCACGCACAAGCTGGAGCCCGTTATCGACAAGTGCTTCCCCTTTGCCGACGCGAAAGACGCACTGCTCTACCTGGAAAACGGGCATCATTTCGGTAAGGTGGTCATCGAGATGCCGGGCAACGACTGATGCGCGCAATCGTGACCGGCGCAGGCAGCGGCATAGGCTGGGCCACGGCCCTGGCGCTTGCCGCCGCGCCGGGCGCGCGGCTGCTGATCGTTGACCGCAATGCCGAGCGCCGCGAAGCGAACCTGCACACGCTGAAGGCGCGCGGCGCAGAGGCCCACGGCATCGGCGGAGACATTACCGACCCCGCCGTCCCCGTCTCGGTAGTGGAAGAAGCCGCCGCGCGGCTGGGCGGGATCGACGCCATCGTCAGCGCTGCGGGATCGATCGCGAACGGCGCTCCGCTCAGCGATTTGCCGCTTGGCGATTTCGAAGGCGCTTTCGCGGTGAACGTGCGCCCTACCCTGCTGCTCGCGCAGGCCGCCTTTCCGTATCTGAAGGCGAGCCGGGGCAGTCTTGTCGCCGTATCATCGGCCGCGGCGCACCACCCGGTTCCCAATCTTGGCGGCTATGCACCAAGCAAGGCGGCACTTTCCATGCTGGTGCGGCAGATCGCGCTGGAGTGGGGGCCGCTCGGGATTCGCGCCAACGCCGTGTCGCCGGGACCGACGGCAACGCCGATGGCGCCCGCCTATGCCGACGCGGCCGTGCGCGAAGCCCGGGCTTCGACGCTGCCGCTGCGGCGCATCGCCGAGGCCGACCAGGTGGCTGCGACGATCCTCTTCCTGCTCAGCCCGGGCGCGGCAGCGATCACCGGAATCGATATGGACGTGGACTGCGGCATGGGTCTCACCACAATGCAACTGAGCGGCGCGGCACTCGGGCGTTCAAAGAATGGATGACACGCCTTTCCGGGTGGAGATTCCGGAAACCGACGTGCGCGACCTGAAAGCGCGGCTGCGCGCGGTGCGGCTTGCGGACGACTTCGCCAACGCCGATTGGCGTTTCGGGGTCGAGAGGGGCTGGCTGAAAGACATGCTGGCCTACTGGGCCGACGACTACGACTGGCGCGCCGAAGAGACGGCGATCAACCGCCTGCCGCACCACCGAACGGAAATCGACGGCGTTCCCATCCACTACGTTCACGCGAAAGGTAAAGGCCCCGCCCCTCTTCCCATCATCCTGACGCATGGATGGCCGTGGACGTTCTGGGACTGGCGCGACCTGATCGGCCCGCTGAGCGATCCTGCTGCTTATGGAGGGTCCGCCAACGACGCGTTCGATGTGATCGTCCCCTCGCTCCCCGGGTTCGGCTTTTCAGCGCCGCTGCGAAAGACGGACATCGGCGTTCGGGACATTGCAGCGCTCTGGGTGCGCCTGATGGGCGGGCTCGGCCATGACCGTTTCATGGCGGGGGGAGGCGATTGGGGCTCGCTCGTGACGGCCGAACTGGGGCACGCCCACCCGCGCCGGGTCGCGGGCGTGCACCTGACGCTTCCGATGCTGCCGGGTGTCAACCGGGGAACCGTGCGGCCTTCCGACTTCGACGCCTCCGAACACTGGATGCGCGAGCGGAACCGAGAGGCGCAGGCCGTATCGGACGGACATATTCTCGCGCATCGGCGCAGCGCGCAGACTTTGGCCTATGCCTTTGAGGATTCGCCTGCCGGACTCGCCGCCTGGATCTGGGAGCGGCGGCGGAACTGGAGCGACTGCAACGGAGATGTCGAACGGGTTTTCGGACGCGACTTCCTGTGCACGACGGCGTCGCTCTACTGGTTCACGCGCACGATCGGAACGTCGATGCGGCTCTATGCTGCGCACGGCCCGGAACGCTGGGCGCCGCTGCACGACCGGGAGCGCGTGATCGACGTCCCCACCGCCTTTGCGGTCGCGCCGCGCGAACTGTTCCTGATGCCGCGCCAGATCGCGGAACGGAAAACCAATCTCGTCCGCTGGTCGGTGCTTCCTGAAGGCGGGCACTTCCTGCCGTCGGAGACGCCGCAGCAGTTGGTCGATGAGTATCGCGCCTTCGGGAAAATTCTCCGCTAGACGGCCTCGATCTCGACCAGCATCTGGCCCTTCGACACGGCTTCATTCGGGCGGCAGGTAAGGACACGCACCACGCCACCGTGGGGCGCGGCGACCACGACCTCCATCTTCATCGCCTCGAGGACCAGCACCGTCGCGCCGCGCTCGACCGTGTCGCCGACCGCGACGGGGACCTGCAGCACCATGCCGTCCATCGGGGAGACGACTGCGCCTGCCGTTGCCGACGCGCCGCTGCCGACTGCCGCCCCGGCGCGCGCGGCGCGCGGGCTTTGCGAGACGCGGGGCGGCGATGGTTGCGCGTGACCGAACACGGAAACCAACCGGTTCGCGGCGCCCGCAAGCTTCACTTCTCGTTCGGTCAGGCGCGACGTCACAACCTCATCCTCCTCGATATTGACTGCGCTTTCCGTGTGGAGGGGAAGCGTGATCGCCCAGTCCTGCTCGACCGATCCCGTGAAATGACGGACCGACCTGAAATCCTCTTCCTCAAGCACTGCCGCCGCATAGGGCGCGGTCGTAGGGACACCTGCGATGCGCAAGCGACCGAGCGCACCATGAAGCCGGATCCGGGCCTTTTCCCGATCCGGTCCCCATGCGAGCAGCTTGCCGATCATCGAATCGTAATGCGGCTGAACGCTATCCCCGCGCGCAACACCGAAATCGGCGCGTGTCCAAGGGGCGAGCGGTACGGAAAGATCGGTGATGCGGCCCGGCGCAGGACGGAAATCGTCCGTGCAATCCTCCGCCGAAATCCGCGCCTGTATGGCGTGGCCTGAGATGCGAACATCATCCTGTTGAATGCCGAGCGCATCCCCCGCCGCGACACGGATCTGCGCTTCGACAAGATCAACGCCGGTGACAAGCTCAGTAACCCCGTGCTCGACCTGAAGGCGCGTGTTCATTTCAAGGAAGGCGAAACGGTCCGACTGCCTGTCTACCAGGAATTCCACCGTACCCGCACCCGTATAGTTTACGGACCGGCAGAGCGCGACCGCCGCCGCCTGCATTGCCGAGCGCATTTCCACCGGCAAATCCGGCGCGGGCGCCTCTTCGATCATCTTCTGATGCCGACGTTGCACGGTGCAATCGCGGTCGCCGAGGTGAATGACGTTGCCGTGCCGATCACCGAGGATCTGAACCTCGACATGGCGCGGGCGCATGAGGAAGGATTCGAGGAAAATCTCCGACCTGCCGAACGCCGCGCCCGCCTCGCGCCCCGCAGCCGCCATGGCGGCTTCGAGGTCATCGGCATTCGTCGCCACGCGGATGCCGCGACCGCCGCCGCCGAACGAAGCTTTGACCGCAATCGGATAGCCGATCTCGCGTGCGATCGCGTGGGCGTCGTCCGCGCTTGAGACAGCCCCGTCCGATCCCGGCAGCACGGGAACACCGGCTGCGATCGCTGCCTTACGGGCCGCAACCTTGTCGCTCATCGTGGCAATGGCGTCGGCATCGGGGCCGATGAAGATCAGGCCGGCCTCCGTGACGGCGCGCGCGAAATCCGCATTCTCACTGAGAAAGCCGTAGCCGGGATGAACCGCTTCGGCGCCGCTTTCGAGTGCGGCGGCGACCACCGCTTCGATATTGAGATAGCTCTGCCGCACATTCGCCGGCCCGATAGGCAGCGCCATATCCGCCAAGCGTACGTGGAGCGCGCCAACGTCTGCCTCGCTGTAGACAGCGACAGTGCGGATACCGAGTGTTCTTGCCGCGGCGATGATACGCACGGCGATCTCACCACGGTTTGCGATCAGGATCGAGCGTATCATCGGCCGAGCGATCGAACGAGATCAAGGCGATTGCGGACGATGCGACCGCGCCTCACGCCGCCGTTTTCGACATGAACGAGACCGGCCATATGCAGCCGGACGGGTGTTCCCGCCTCCCCCGCAACGTCGGCGTCTGGAATGAGGCCGCCGTGCTGCGTGAGATGGAAGGCGACCGCATTACCGCAGGAGAAGAAATCATTGATCTCCACGTGGCTCTGCGCGACGAGCGGCGACGCTGCAATGCCGGTCCACTGATCATCGAGAAGCACGCCGGGCGTCTTCGCCAGCGCGCCGCTTTCGAGCCATGTTTTCACGACCGCTTCGGCCTCAATATCGGGCGCCTCGGCAGCAGTGGTCCACGGCGAAAGTGCCGGGTGATCGACGAGATCGGGAATACCCGTCCGCAACTGCCGCTTCCGCGCCAGATAATCCTGCTCGACGTGGTTCATAACGAGCTTCTTGCCGTTCCACTTGTAGAGCCCGATACCGCCCCAAGCGCAGCCGCGATTGTCGTGGGCACGCGACCTGCCATGCTCCGAAAACCGCATCACCAGACGTTCGCCCGATGTCGCGATCTCGTGGACCGTGAGACACAGGTTGGGGAACTGCTCCATCTGCTTGGCGGTCGCGGCGTGATATTCGGTATCGCGTCCGCGCACGAAATAATCGCCCATCCGCAGCACATAATCCGCTTCCATGATGGCCGGCGTCTGCGACTGGTCGTTGCGGTTCGTATAATCGAGCACATAGTGCTTCATCAGCCGGAGGAAGGCCGGCGCGTCGGCAAGCGAGAGCGTCATGGGCGGACTCTTTCCGCCTGAACACCCCAGGCATAGTCGATCGCGGACACAAGCTTGGCGCGCGTTTCGCCCGGTTCGATAACATCATCGAGCGCGATATACGCAGCCGCCTCCCAGGGTTCGGATTCAGTTTCCCACTCCCTGCGGAGTTCCGCCGCGAGCGTCGCCGCCGCCTCATCTCCCAGCTCTTCGCGAACCGCATCAATCTTTCGCCGATACACGGTTCTGACGCCGGTATCGGGCGCCATGAATCCCATTTCGGCGGACGGCCACGCGAAGAGAAAATCAGGATGCGTGGGCCGGCCGCCGAGCGCGAAATGACCGCCGCCGTATGCCTTGCGGATGATCACGCCGATCTTGGGCACATTGGCCGTGGAGATTCGCAGCGCAAGTTTCTCGTAAGCTTTGAGAATGCCGGACCGTTCGGCACTGGTGCCAACCATCAGACCCGGCACGTCGTGCAGGAACACGATGGGCAGGTTGAAGGTATCGCAGAGATCGACGAATTCGCGTTCCTTGTTGAGCGCATCCGCATCGAGCGCGCCGGCACGGACGATGGGCTGGCTCGCGACGAAGCCGACCGGCTGCCCTTCGATCCTTGCAAGACAGGTGATCACGGACCCGCCCCATTCGTCGCCCCAGGGGAAGAGGCTGCCCGCATCGGCGATCGCTTCGATCACCCGGTACATGTCGTAGCCATCCTTCGCGCCGAGCGGCACGATTTCGGCGAGGCGCGCCGGATCGACAGCCGGATCGCGCGCGGGTGCGACGGGTGCCGGCAGGTTGCTGTTCGACGGCAGGAACGACAGAAATGCCGCGATCGCGTCCATCGCCTCCGCTTCACTTTCGGCGACGGCGTGAGCATTCCCGACAGCGAGAGCCTTCGCGGGACCGCCAAGCTCCTCGTCCGTCAGCTTCTCGCCAGTTGCCGGTTCGATCACGGACGGCCCGACAAGCGCCAGCGAGGCCGAGCGCAGCATCACGACAAAATGCGCCGTCGACGCATGCAAGGCGGAATCACCGTAAGACGGCCCGAGAACCGCCGCTGCGCGCGGAACGAGCGGACCGCCGTCGGTAGGCGCAAGGAAGGTTTTGAAATCCAGCGGCAGGTGCGAAAAGCGCCAACCCATCACATCGGGAATGCGGCCACCATCGGCATCACAGAGGAGAACGATCGGGAAGCCGTTGCGCTGGGCGATCTCGATAAGGCGCCCCTGCTTGCGCATGCTGGTCGGCGCAGTCGTTCCGGCGACAATCGAGCTGTCGATGCCGATAACGCCGACGTGGCGGCCATCAAGCCGCGCGAACCCGGTGACGACGGCATCACCCGGCACATGCTTTGTGCGCAGTTCCGGCAGAGCAAGCGCGCCGATTTCAAACCAGCTCCCCTCGTCGATCAGCAAATCCACGCGTTCGCGCACCGGCAGGCGCCCCGATGCCCGGTGACGCGCCAATGCGTCTGGCCCGCCCATTTCCCTTGCGCGTGCCTGACGTGCCCGAAGATCGGCGATCAGGCTCGCCATGGTCCGATCTTCGCTCATGCTTTCTCTCCAAAGCTGGATACCGCCGCGCGAGATTCCGGCGTGGAATGCAGTGCCGTCACCATTTCGATCGACTGTGCGACACGGGCCGGATCAATCGCCGTATCGATCAGCGCCTTCCCTGCCGCAATGGCTGCGGGCGGTACCGCCGCAACCTTTCGCGCGAGGGCAAGCGCATCATCCATAAGCCCGTCCACCGTCGAAAGACGCTGGACAAGACCAAGGCGCAGCGCACTTTCGGCATCAAGCTTTTCCCCGCCGAACACCATGAATTTCGTGATCTGCGCACCCACGACGGACGGCGCCCTCAACACGCCATAGCCGGGCACCAGCCCGAAACGCGCCTCTGGCATTGCGAATACGGCATCATCCGCTGCGATCACCATATCACAAGCCATCGCCACTTCGCAGCCACCGCCTAGGGCAAGCCCCCTTACGGCTGCGACTGTCGGCAGCGCGCACCGCGCGATAGCATCGAACGTCGCCATGGCATCGATTTGGAATGCGCGGCGCTCCTCTTCCGTGGAGAGTGCCGCGAAACTCTTTACGTCGCCGCCCACGCAGAATGCGCGCGTTCCCGCACCGCGGAAAACGATGCACCGCGCGCCCGCCTCCTCCGCCCAAACCAGCGCAGCGCGAAGATCGGGCCAGAAAGCCCGGTCCATCGCGTTCAATTTTTCCGGTCTATCGAACGTTACGAAGCCGACCGTCTCATCAAGATCGACGCGGATCATTCCACGCTGCCAGTTCGGCGGCTGGCTCATATCAATTCCTCCAAAGCACTCCGATCGAAACGGCGCAGTTCACTGAACCGCCCTTCCCGAACCTTATCCACCCATTCCGCATCGCCAATGAGCGCGCGGCCCACGGCGACCAGATCATAATCACCTCTTGCAACGGCATCCGCCAGTGGCTGCAGGTCATCATCCGTACCGGCCTCGTCACCGATATCGGTGACGGAGAGCGGCGCGCTGAGACCAACACTGCCAACCGTAATCGTCGGCCGCCCTGTCAAACGCTTTACCCAGCCCGCCAGATTGAGCGCAGAGCTTTCGAATTCCGTTTCCCAATAACGGCGCTGCGAGCAATGATAGATATCGACACCAGCCTCTGTAAGCGGCTTCAGGATGGCGCCCAAAGCCTCCGGGTCTGTCGCCAGGCGCGCGGTGTAATCCTGCTGCTTCCACTGCGATATGCGCAGGATGAGCGGAAAGTCCGGTCCGACCGCGCGGCGTACTGCCGCGACGATCTCCGCCGCGAATCGCGTTCGCTCCACCGCGGTTCCGCCGTAGGCATCTTTGCGGCGGTTGAGCGGCTCCCACAGGAATTGGTCGAGAATATATCCATGCGCGCCGTGAATCTCGACACCATCGAAACCAAGGCGCCGCGCATTATACGCCGCTTTGCCGAAGGCATCGGCGATATCCGCAATGTCTTTCGCGGTCATTTCCTGTCCGCTTGCCGAGGCGCCGGGTTTGTGAAGGCCCGACGGGCTCATCGGCGGAAGGTGAGGGTTTGGCAGATCCTGCTTGGGATGGCGCATCGCACCGACATGCCAGATCTGCGGGGCGATCTTGCCGCCTGCCTCGTGCACCTCTTCAACCACGCGTCGCCAGCCATCGAGGCCAGCGCCGTGGAACGCCGGAATCCGCAGGGAATGGGAGGCGACGGGATGGTCGATCGTCGTCCCTTCCGTAATGATGAGACCAACGCCGTGCTCTGCGCGCCGCCGATAATAGGCTGCGACGTCGCGGCCCGGAACTTCGCCTGGCGAGAACCAGCGCGTCATCGGCGCCATTACGAGCCTGTTCGGCACGCTGAGGTGGCCGCCCGAAAACGGCGTGAACAAAGGTTCGAGTCCGCTCATTTAATCAACTGCCGCCACGCGCTTGAGGGAAGCGCGATAGTGCGGAAGCGCGCGAAATGCGAGCCACGCTCCAACCGCCGCGCTCGATGCGCAAACAATCGAAAGTGAAATGCCGACCTTCGCCGGATCGCGGAAGACGACATCGGTGAACAAGGCGACGATTGTGGGCGCGATTCCGAGCCCGACGACCGCCACCAGGAAAACATACATGGCCGAGGCCAGCCCCCGCATTCCGTTCGGTGTGGCAAGTTGCAGCGCGGATGCTGCCATGGCCTGCGGAAGGCTGAAAAAGAATGTCGCGACCGCTGCAGCCGCAAGAGCCGTGCCGTAAGTCGGTGCGAGCGACAGCGCAATGCTTGCGGGGACAAGGGCGAGCGCCGCAACGGCGGCGACGATCACCGTGCCGCCTTCATGCCCGCGCTGTTCGATCCACCTGCCGATTGCAGGTCCGCTCAGCACGCCGAGCGTACCCATCACGAGGACGAGCGCGCCGTATTCGAGTCCCATCGATGCCGAATCCGCGCCGTGACGGCGCATCAGAAATGCAGGCATCCATGCGGGCAGTGCGTAAAGAACGATGATGATTCCCGTCATCGCGGCATAGAAACGCCCGAAGAAGGCGCGGCCTGCCCAGAAGAAGACCAACGTTTCCTTCAGCGTGTAGATTTCCGCCGCGCCCCCTTCATTGGCGAAGCTGCGTCGCGGAGGTTCGCGCACGACAAGCGCGGCAAGGCCGAGCAAGATCCCCGGAAAACCGATGGCAATGAAGACGAACTGCCAAGGCTCCAGCCCTGAGAAAATCTCGTGCCCGCCGATAACGCCCCCGGCCGCGCCGATCAGCAACCCGCCGAAGACAAGCGCAAGACCGGCGCCGAGGTAAGGCCCGATCAGAAAGATGCTCATGGCGCGCGGCAGGCGCTTTCGGTCGAAATAATCCGACAGCATCGACCAGGCCGCCGGCGATACGCACGCCTCCGCGGCGCCGACGACCACGCGTGAGGCAAACAGCGTCCCATAGTCCGACGACAAGCCGCAGGAGATCGTGCCCAGGCTCCAGACAATCACGCCCGTCACGAGAATGTTCCGGCGATTGGCGCGATCGGCGAGACGACCGAAGAACGGACTGAACACCACATAGGCTGATGTGAAGGCGAGCCCTTGCAGCAGGCTCACCTCCGTGTCCGACAGGATGAAGCTGCGCTTGATCGGGTCGACGAGAAGATTGAGGATTTGCCGATCGATGAAGGCCACCGTGTAGATCGCCGTGAGAAAGAACACCACGACCCAAGGGTAGACATCGGAGGCAGAAACCTCTTTTTTTATCATATCGTTACGCGAAATCTTAGACACCTGCACTCATACCACCCTCGCCTCATCTCTGAGCAGGCCTAACACAGTTATCAAACTGCTGGAAGGTAGAATATTGAGTTGCGGAACGACCACGTTTGCAGCAGCGGCAAACAGCGCGCGTGCCTAGGCTTCGTCGGGCTCGAGCCCCTCTCGCAGCGCCAGGATCGTCGCCTTCAGCTCTGCCGACGGTTTTGGAATAAACCCCGCGATCAGCGACAGAACAGCCAGTTTCAGACACGTACTGAGCTGTGAAAGCGGAATGCGGCCGCTGAGCGCATCGTTTATCACGGAAAACTCTATGTTCGCGATCTGAGCAATAAGCAGATCGCGTTCCGCATCGCTCAGCGGATTGGCCTTCGAGGAGGCAAGCTCGCACACGAAGCTTCTGACGTGCGAAATCGCAATATCCCTAAGAATTTCGTAAATACTCGGGTCGATGTTTGCAGAAAAAAAGATAGGCGCAAGGGCGCTTGAATACGCCTCATTACCGATAATGATATCGGTCAGGCGGTCAAAGCGATCAAGAAGGCTTGGAAGCGTCTTCGGTTCTAGGTCCGCGCCCGATTCTTCAATGTTTTTGTAAAAGAAGTCCTTGATGGCAACGCCAATGATAACTTCACGGCTACCGAAATATAAATAGAGGGTCCGCAGTGCAACGTCAGACTTTTTGCTGATCTCCCGGATTGTGACGCCGTTGACCCCTTCCTCCTCGATGAGCTGCAGCGTGGCCTTCAGGATTCTCTGGCGCCGCTCCACCATCGAGCGGCTGTTGTACGGTCGCTTCTGTCGCGGCGGGTCTTCGGAAGCATTTGGCTCCTCCGTGGCTTTTTTTCTGTATTTCATTAGGGCTTTGCTCCCAGACCCGCATCGAGGCACCCCTCCCTCACACGTTCGCCGGAAAGAGGCCCGTACCCGGGCTATTAAAAAAAAGCGGCCAGGACAACTCGGCTGATATCGAAAACACTGGTCGTTTCCCACAAATCCCACCGCCGCGGAAGGCTTGCGTCCAGACACTCCAATGTTATAACTTGTTATAATAACATCAGCCGCTCGCACATTTGATGCGCATGAACGTGAATGGCATGGGGAGGACGGGCTTGACCTTGGGGATTGGAAAGCGAGCCGCCTTGATTACCGGTGGGTGCGGCGGAATGGGCATCGCGTGCGCCCGTGAATTCGGGCGATCGCAGGACCTCATCCTCGCCGACATTTCCCAGGATCGCCTGGCCCAGACCAGCGCGCAATTGAAGGATGAAGGATATAGCGTTTCGGCCACGATCGCAGGCGATATTGCCGCCCCCACAACCATGGCCGCGATCGCTGAGGCCATTGATGCACACGGATCGCTCGGCACCATCGTCCACACCGCCGGACTTTCTTCCGGCATGGCGGATTGGCGTGCAATCCTGCGCACCAACGCCCTTGGGACCGCGATGCTGCTCGATGCGCTGGAGGCCCGCCTGAACCCAGGCAGCGTGTGCGTGCTCATCGCTTCAATCGCGGGCCATCTTGCGCCAGCCGACGCCGAGGTAGATGCCCTGCTTGCCGCCCCGACAGAAACCTCCCTTGAGGTGATGGAATCGCACCTCCAGCGGCTCGCAGCAATGATGACGGACTCGAAGTCGTTTTCTTATTCAGGCCTGAGCGGCCCGGCCTACGGCGTTTCCAAACGTGCGACGATCCGTATGGCCGAGGCCCGCGCCCCATCGTGGGCAAACAAGGGCGCGCGCATCGTATCGCTTTCGCCCGGACTTATCTGGACACCGATGGGCAGATTCGAGGTAGACCAAGGAGAGGCTGCCGGCGAACTGCTGAAGGAAACCCCGATCCGGCGCTGGGGAACGCCCATGGACATCGCACGGGCAGCAGCCTTCCTCGCTTCTGATGACGCATCCTTCATCACCGGTACCGACCTCAGGATCGATGGCGGCATGGTACCGTTCCGCCTTCGCGGGAATAGCTGACCCATCCCGCCGCCAGCAACCGACCGCCGTTGGCGAATTCGGACTGCTACCCTCAACAGACTGAAATTGCATAGAATATCCAGTCTCACATATATTTGCATATTTTATATAACTTGATATATCAATATCAACATCGAACAACGAAAAGCCTATACAAGCCAGGAGGGAAGGATGACCAACACCGCCGACGAGGAGGTTCTGGACGTACTGATACTCGGCGCGGGCTTTGGCGGCCTCCACAGCCTGCATCGCCTGCGCGAAGAAGGACTGAAGGTGCTGGCGATCGAAGCAGCGCCTGACACGGGCGGCGCCTGGTATTGGAACCGGTATCCCGGCGCACGTTGCGACGTTGAGAGCCTTGCCTACTGCTACACGTTCTCACCGATCCTCGACGCGGAATGGAAATGGACCGAGCGATATGCCGGACGCGACGAGATCTGCCGCTATCTGCAATGGGTTGCCGACCGGCTGGACCTTCGCAAAGACATCCGCTTCAATTCCAGACTGACGAAAGCCGCATTCGACAAGGCGAGCGGCCTTTGGGAATTCGAGACGGAAAACGGCGCCCACTATCGCGCGCGGCACTTCCTGTCGTCTCCAGGCCCCATATCGGCGCCCATCATGCCGAATATACCGGGCCTCGACACGTTCCGGGGCGAGGTGATCCACACGGCGCGCTGGCCAGAGACGTATCCGGATTTCGCCGGAAAACGTGTGGGCATTATCGGCACAGGTTCATCGGGCACACAGGTGATTCCAATCGTTGCCGAACAATGCGGGCACATGACCGTGTTCATCCGCACTCCCAATTTCCACGCGCCGGCACGCAATCGCCCGCTGACGCAAAACGATTACGATTGGTGGGAACAGAATCGCGATTTGACCCGCGATCGTCTGCAGAACTGTCTGAGATGGGGCGGCGGCGACCTGATGCTGGACGACAGCATCAATGACGCCATGTTCCGCAAAGCTTCCGAATTCACGGACGAAGAGCGTCGCGAAATCTACGAAAGCCGCTGGGAATGCGGCGGCGGGGTCGTCGGCTGGGCGTTTTGTGACGCGATGATCGACAAGGATGTCAACGAAGAGGCGGCGAACTTCCTGCGCAGCAAGATCAAGACAATCGTGAACGACCCCGACGTCGCGGAAACATTGACGCCGAAAGGCTTCGCCTACGGCACGAAACGCTGCACGGTCGGCACCGATTTCTATGAGACCTTCAACCGCGACAATGTCGACCTCATCGACGTGAAGACGAGTCCGATCGAGCGCTTCACCGAGACAGGCGCCATTGTGGACGGGCGAGAAATCCCTCTCGATTTCCTGATCTGTGCGTCGGGCTTCGATGCGCTTACCGGGGCGCTTACCGTTATCGACGTTCGGGGAGAAGACGGCCGATCCCTCGCCGAGGTCTGGGGAAACGGACCGCACACCTATCTCGGGATCAGCGTACAGGGCTTCCCCAATTTATACATGATTGGCGGCCCGGGCAGCCCCTCCGTCCTCACGAACGTCGTGATGACCAATGAAATGCAGGTCGACTGGATCGCGGACCTGATCTGTTACACCGAAAAGAACGGCTACAAGCGCTGCGAGACTACCGCCGAAGCCCAAGATACGTGGACACAGCACGTAAACGATCTGGTGAAAGGCAATCTCTGGGAAACGGCGGACAGCTGGTATGTGGGCTCGAATGTTCCGGGCAAGCCACGCGTCATTCTGGCCTACGTAGGCGGCTACGGCACCTATAAGGCACGGTGCACCGAAGATCGCGAGCAGGGATACCCCGGTTTCCGGTTTTCCTAGGCGGTGTGGACCGTTCAGTCGGTCCAGACCGGCGCACGCTTTTCGATGAAGGCTTTCGCACCTTCGGCAAGGTTGGGCGAGGCAAGGACGTTGGTGACGACCTCGTCCTGAAGCCTGAGATTTTCCGCCTCCCCGCGATCGGCGGCAAAGCGCGTCAACCGCAGGCTTTCACGGACGGAAAGTGGTGCATTGCGAGCGATCGTTTCGGCAAGCCGTAACGCTGCCGCGACCTCTTCGCCCCCCGCCACGAGATGATTGACGAGGCCAAGTTCATACGCGCGCTTCGCGCCGATCGGTTCTCCGGTCACGACCATCTCTATGGCGACCGGACGCGGCAATACATTCGTGACCCGGTACGCACCGCCGGCCCCCGCGATCAGCCCGCGCTTCACCTCGGGCAGAGCGAAACTCGCCTTTTCTCCAGCGATGATCATATCGCACGCCAGCGCAATTTCGGTTCCGCCGCCAAACGCCGCCCCCTGCACGGCAGCGATCCACGGCTTGCTCTTCGCGGCGTAGACGAAACCCGCAAAGCCGGTTTCCGGCCTCGCAAGCTGGAGCGCCCGCCCGGCGGCGACTTCGCGCAGGTCTGCGCCGGCGCAGAAGGACTTGCCGCGCGCCGCAAGAACCGCTGCGCGGACGGTCTTATCTGACTCTATCTGTATCACACAGGCTTCAAGCGCCTCCGCAATGGCGACATTGACGGCATTGTGAGAATCGGGACGGTTCAGCGTAATGAGCACGACATGCTCGCCGACACGCTCGACCAGAACTTCGCCGAGCGTTCCAGACGTGTCCGCCGTACTCATCGTGTTTCATCCTTCCAGATCACGAGACCATCGAGAGCCTCCACATCACCGCCGCGAACGAGGAGCGGATTCACCTCGAGAGAGTCCAGATTCGGGCCAAGCGCCAGCGCGGCCTCTCCGATACGGACGATGGCATCGGAGAGGCGATCGAGATCGGCGACGGGCGTGTTTCGGAAACCTTTCAGCAGCTTGGCGCCCCGAAGGCGATCCAGCATCGAGACCACATTTTCGCGGGTTACCGGCAGCGGAGAAATCGCAACATCGGCGAGGAGTTCGACGAGGACGCCGCCGAAGCCGACCGTGATCATCGGCCCCCATGTGGGGTCACGCGTGACCCCGACGAGCAGTTCCACCCCGCCCTGCCGCATCGGAGACATGATAACGCCCTCGATCCGCGCATCGGGACGCGCGGTCTTCACCGCTTCCAGCAACGCTTCGTAAGCAGCGCCGACATCTGCGCTCGCCACGTTCAGCCGAACACCGCCAACCTCGGTTTTGTGCGCGATGTCTGGCGACAGGATTTTGAGCACGAGCGGCCCTTCGATTCCGGCGGCCTCGGCCTCCGCGCGGGAACAAACGACAGCGGCCGGGATGACGGGCACACTTTTTTGCGCGAGATAATCAAGGACGGCGCGTTCCGACGACAATGCCGGCGGCAGCGCGGCCTGTTCGCGCGCCGGATTCAGATGCTGAGCAGGCTTGCCTAGTTCCTGCGACCACCATGCCGCATGGGAAGCTGCGCGCAGCATGGATTCAATGCCGCACACGACATGCGGAAGATCATGCTCCTTGATGGCGGCGCGCGTTACATCCGTAAGAGATTTCGCCGTGGTCGTGACCATGACAGCAGGCTTATCGAGCCCTTTGACGGCCCTGCCGATCGCCGTGAGCGCAGGCGGAAGCCCTGCGCTGTCTTCCGACGTGGGCACGGCGATGTTGATGCCGACAATGCCGATCTGCGGGGCCGCCGCCGCCACCGGAATGATCCTTTCGAGCATTGCCGGATCACCCATGACCGCACCGGTTACGTCGAGCGGATTCATGGCAGAGGCGAAATCCGCCATCAGCGATTTCAGCGCAGCGGCTGTTTCAGGTGGCGGAGGAGGTACGAGAAGTCCTACGGACTCTGCGCCGTCCGCCACAAGCGTGCAGGCGCCGCCCGAAATGGAGATGAAACCAAGGCCCGGTTCGGGGAGCGGCCCGGTCGCGGCGAGCATACCCGCTGTGGTGATCAGATCCTCGGTCGAATAGACGCGGATAATGCCAAGGTGCGCGCAAACCGCATCGAAAACGCGGTCGTCTCCCGCAAGCGAGCCCGTGTGTGCCTTCGCAACGGCGGTCGCAAGCTCGCTGCGCCCGATCTTCAGGATCACGATCGGTTTGCGCTTTTCACGCGCGCGAAGCGCGGCGCGGGCGAAGGTTTCCGGATCACGAATGGATTCAGAGAAAATCGCAATGGCGCGCGTGGGCTCGTGGTCGACGAGATAGTCGACGACATCCGACAGGCTGAGCTGTCCCTCGTTTCCGGTTGCCGCGACGAAGCTTGTGCCGATGTTCTGACTGTTTGCGAACTCGTTGAGCTCGCTCGCCGTCGCCCCGCTCTGCGAGACGATGGCAATGCGCGGCTCGAGGATCGGAAAGACCGCCGGGATCGACGACACCGGCGCGCGCGCGCTGACGTTGTTGAACCCAAGCGAATTCGGCCCCCAGAAAGTGACGCCGAGCGCGGCTGCCTTGTCGACGAGCGCCTGCTGCAGGGCCGCGCCCGCGTCTCCCGTTTCAGCGTAGCCGGATGTGAGGATCACCATGTTCCGAATGCCTGCAGCCGCGGCATCCTCCATCGCGCTCAGCACCACCGGCTGGGGCACGAACAGGAACGCGACATCAACCGGCTCCCCGATATCGCGGCACGAGGCATAGCCTTTTACGCCCAGAACATCGGCGGCATTCCGATTGATCGCATAGACCTTGCCTTCAAATCCGAAGTCCCGAAAGTTTCTGATGATGAAACTGGACCACATCGACCGTTCCGTCGCACCGACAAGGGCGATGCTGCGCGGCTCGAAAAGTGTGGAAAGGCGGTGCGCGGAGCGCTTTGGGGCATCGGCCATTAATCTCTCCCTGCAGCAAGCAGCTTTGTGCCCGCGTGATCTCTTCAGCTCTCGATCGTCGACATGAGGCTTTCGATGGCATCTGCGAAATCGGATTTGAACTCCTGCACGACGGCTGTTGCGGAGCGCACGGAATCGACGAGGCCGACACCCTGCCCTACCCAATAGCTCACCAGCCGTTTCGCATCCGCATTCCCAGTGTCCGCCGCCTTGTCGATACGCGCGAAGGTGGGGATGCTGATCATCGCCATCATCGGCATCGGGAGCGCACCGGGGCTCCCGGCCCCATCCCAAGCGGCATGCCATTCAGACCGCAACTGGCGGCTCGGCTTTCCGGTACGCGTTTTGGAACGGATAGTGTCGCGCGAGCCAGCGGCGACCATCTTTTCCTTGAAGGTTTCGCTGGTTTCCGCCTCGGTCGTGGCGAGCCAGACAGAGCCCGTCCACGCCCCCGCCGCGCCCATCGCCATGCAGCCCGCCATCTGCGCGCCGGTCATGATGCCGCCCGCCGCGAGCACAGGCACCTTGCGGATCGGCGCGATCGCGCGGATGACTTCGGGAACGAGCACGAGCGTGGAAACCTCCCCGCAGTGTCCGCCCGCTTCGCCGCCTTGCGCCACGATAAGATCGACACCGGCGTTCACCTGGCGGATCGCGTGCTCCTTTGCGCCGACGAGAGCGCCGACCGGAACACCGTGACGACGTGCGCGGTCGATCATCGATTCAGGTGCGATGCCGAGCGCATTCACGATCAGCCTGATAGGATGGCGAAACGCGACATCCATCAACGCCTCCCCCACCTCCGGCAGTGTCGTTGGCGGAATATTCGCGACGACGTCGCCGGGCTTCACCGGAATGTTGTGCGCCTTCAGAAGATCGACCGCGAAATCTACATGCTTCTGCGGGATCTGCTGCAGGAGGCTGTCCATATCGAAATTCGTGCCGAGCGCCTGATTTTCGGGAATGAGGATATCGACACCATAGGGCTTGCCGTCGACGTGATCGTCGATCCAGCGCAGTTCCTCCTCGAGCAGTTCGGGTGTGAAGCTCGAACCGCCGAGCACACCGAACCCACCCGCCCTGCTGACCGCAGCCACAACGTCGCGGCAATGGCTGAATGCGAACAGCGGGAATTCTGCGCCTACCAGGCTCTTAATCGGTTCCATCTTCACTCACTCCCTTTCTGAGACAGCGCGATCTCACCGCCCGAGCCCAAGGCCGCGCTGCGCGATCATCGACCGCTGGATCTCGTTGCTGCCGCCGCCGACGACGTACATGATCGACGTGCGCAAGATCTGCTCGATCGCCCCAGCCGCTGGCGCATCCGTCGCGCCTGCGGAAAGCAGTGCTTCGCCGCCGAGAAGATCGATCGCCGTCTCGGTGATACGCTGCGCAAGCTCGCTTGCGTAAACCTTCGCCATCGCCGCCTCGACGAGCGGCACATGATCGCCCATTGGCGTGATCGAACGCAGCGTGAGCTGGCTGCTTGTCAAGAGTTCGCACGCAAGCCTACCGATCGCGTCGGCTGTGACGGAACAGTCGCGCAGTTCACTGTCCCGCCGAAGATGCTCGACAAGGGCTTCGAGCAGGATGCGTAACTGGAACACGAAGCCGCCCATCGCGATGCGTTCGTTTGCAAGCGCCCGCGACAGAATTTTCCAGCCGCCGTTCTCCTCGCCCAGCCGCCAGCTTGCGGGCAGGCGCACATTATCAAAGAAGATGTTGCAGAACGTCTGGCCGTACATGGCCATCATCGGTCGAACAGAGATGCCGGGGCTGTCCATCGGCAGGATGAACAGGCTGATGCCGCCGTGCCTGACCGCGGGATCGGGATGCGTTCGCGCGGCGAGGATCATGTGCGTCGCGCGGTGGCCATCGGTCGTCCATATCTTCTGGCCATTGATGACGTAATCATCACCCTCCCGCTCCGCCTTCGTGCGGAGGCTGGCAAGGTCGGACCCGGCTTCCGGCTCGCTGTAGCCAAGACAACCCGTGATCTTGCCCGCACGCAGGCCGGGCAGCAAAGCCTGTTGCAGCGCGTCTGTCCCATGCGCGATGATTTCCGGCGCCATGATCCGGCAGCTGCAGATCAGCGGATAATCGGATACGCCGGTCTTCAACAGCTCTTCGCTGAAGGCAAGCTGTTCAAGGGGCGTCGCATCTAGCCCCCCTGCAGACTGAGGCCAGTTCAGTGCGGCCCAACCGTCCCTTCCCAAGCGCTCGGCGAATGTCAGATTCCAGTTTCGTTCGGAAAACGGCTTGCCGGAATGCGCGGCACGTTCCGCAGCAGACCAGTTCGCATCGAGCCAAGCGCGGAGGTTCGCGCGAAATTCTGCGGCCGGATCGTCCTCGCGCGTGAACAGGGCCTTCATCCCCTGAGCTCCATCCTTCAGGATACGAGTCCCAAGATCGCGCCGGGCACCGCGCATGGCTTCGCAGCGGGCAACATCTCCATGGACGCGTCGGAACAGGGCGGGTGCTTCGTGCTCCTCGGCAAAGCCCACGGCGCCGAAACAGTGCTGCGTTTCAAGCGCCACCTGCCGCAGGGACAGCGCCGCGAACGCGGTTGCAGACTCCTCAAGCGCCGTCCAGCCCGCAGAACCGCTGTCATAAGCTTGCGCGGCCGCCGTGAATTGCAGACGGCACCCTTCAAGAAGCATGTGACTGTTGGCAAGCTTGTGCTGAACAGCCTGAAAGCTGCCGATCGCCTGACCGAACTGCCGCCGGACCTTGGCATACTCCACAACCATCTCGAACCCGCGTTCCGCGGCTCCGAGTGCGCGTGCCCCAAACCCAAGGCGCACAAGTGCAAGCAGATTGCGCATTTCGGCGTCGGATAGAGCAATCGCTTCACAAGGGGCGTTCTCCATCCCCACATCTGCAAGGCCCGGAAGCAAAGCCGGCGTGGCGACGACAGAGACACCTGTCGTGCGGAGCGGCAGGATAAGGACATGGTTGTCGAGGCAAAGCAGAAGCTGATCGGCGTCAGCGGCGCCTTCGACAAGACGAACGCGGCCACTTGCCGTGCCGCCGGCGTGGCGGATATCGCCTTCGCGCGCAAAACCGATCGCAACCCGCCGGCCGCTTTCGATGTGTCCGGGCACAAAGATGTTGGCGACCGCGGACTCGAGCACGGGAAGCGACGACGCCGCGCGCCCGAGTTCTCGCATCACCAACACAAGATCATGAAGACCTGTTTCGCCGTCGACGCACAGCATCGACAAGCCCTGGTCGACAGCCGTTTGCCAGATCGCAGACGCCGAGCCACGCTCCGCCACGGTGGACGCGAGCATCCTGCGGACCGCAGCCTGAAGAATTGCATCGTGACCGTGCGCGCCAGACATCATC
This sequence comes from Sphingosinicella sp., assembly GCF_041916975.1. NCBI lineage: Bacteria > Pseudomonadati > Pseudomonadota > Alphaproteobacteria > Sphingomonadales > Sphingosinicellaceae > Sphingosinicella > Sphingosinicella sp. The sequence continues at coordinate 3,525,799 of NZ_JAYRYK010000001.1, read as the reverse complement.
CCGGCCCGCCTGCGCTCATGGCTCGCCGCCACACGACATAACCGTCCTCGGCCGGAACGGCGACGCCCTCCGTGCCCACGGGCTCGGTTGCGCCCGAAACCAGGAAGCTGAGTGTCGCCTCATCCTCCGGCGGAACACGGCAGAGGAAACGTGCGCCGTCCGGCGAGCGGCCGACGATAGTGCCGTAGCGTGGAGAACCATCACGGCCATAGGGGACTGTATAAGCCTCGATCTGGCCCGGGCCGACATAGTGATCATCAAGCGGCGGGATTGCGCCACGCTGGGAGTCCGCCTCGTCCTGATAATCAAAATTCTGCGGAAACAGTCCTTCTGTCATCTGGCTGCTGATCACGATCGTATGATTGTGCGTTGCAAAACCGCCGTTTGCGAAGATCAAACCATGACGACCACCTTTCCGCAGCTTCTGCGTCATCACGACAGCCGCGTGCATCATGCAATTGCCGATCGGTCCGCCCCCGAAGCTTAGTCCACCGTATACGCTCGGCAATTTCTCCAGCGGCCAGCCGAGAACCCGGCGCGCCATCTTCGCAACACAGGGGAAGCAATTGTAGAGTTCCACAAAATCGAGATCCTCAGCGGAAAGCTGATTGAGCTCCATCGTCCTGCGGATGGACACGGCCATCGCAGGAGAGGCCGCATAACTATCGCGCGCAAGAAAATCTTCATCTTCGTGCGCGGAAGCACCCCGACCCACGAAAACCAGCCTGTCCTCCGGAATACCGCTTTCGCGCGCCATGCCGAGACTGGTCAGGATGAGCGCTGCGCCCTGATTGACGGCGCTGTTCGCGACCATGAGCTTTGTGTAGGGATATGTGACCATCCGATTGCCCGGTGAGACCGCCGTGATCGCTTCGGGCGCGTAAGGCTCCCGTATCCAGGCGCCGTCGTTCTCTGCCGCCGCGCGAGCATAACCGGACCACAGGATTCCCGTTTCCCGCTGGGCGTCGGCGTGGCTTTGCTTCCACGCCGCGCGCGTGGCGGTCTCATAAAGGGGATAGACATCCGCGGGCGTTATCAGCCCGTATTTGCGAAGAATCGGCCTGACCGATCCGTCGAGCAAATCGCTCATCATATTCGATCTGCCTGCCCCTTCCGCCTTGCGCGCAGTATTGCGGTGGGCGGCCGTGCGCAGCGCTTCGGCGCCGACGACAGCGGCCACCTGCGCGTTGCCCGAGGCGATCATATTGGCCGCATGATTCAGCAGAAGGACGGGACCATCACCGCTCGGCTCCCGGGTCAGCATCGTCGATTTTGGGGAGAGAGCCATCCTCTGCAGAAGATGGGGTGTGATCGGCTCCCTTGCGGGCCAGGCCGTGATCCCGCTGCTCACCTGATTTTCGATGCCGAGAAAGTCGGTGCGTGCGAGCCAGTTTCCACCGGCATCATCATCCGCACGCTCGAGTGCGAGCGCCATGAGGTCTAACGCATCGAGACCAGCCGCAGGGTCTTCATTCCTGTCGTTGATCTGCGCGACCCCGACGATGACGGGAATCGAATAAACGCCGTTATCGGTCATGCTGCTCATCTGGAAAAAACATGCACACTCGAAAAAGCGAAGGGAGCCACAAGATGTAGCTCCCCTCCAACCATGATCAGAACTTCACGGTGCCCTGCACCATGAACTGGCGTCCACGGTTCGGTATGCCCATGATCTGAACCGTATCGCCCACAGCCGGGGCAGGCGCACCGGGCTTTTCGGCCATATACGACGTGTAATATTCGTTCGTCAGATTACGCCCGATCAACGCAACTTCCCACCGTTCGTCGGACCTCTTCAGGCGCACGCTCGCATCAAAAAGCCAGAAGCTGTCCTGAACCCCGGCTGGATTGCCATTTTCAAGTGCGAAATAGCTATCGCTGAAGCGCGTGTTTCCTGAAAGACCGACCACGAAGTCGTCGCCTGCCGGAATATCAGCATTGAAACCTGCCGTCGCCGTCCATTCGGGTGCACGTGCAAGCGCCTGGCCCGAGCGCTGCTGGGAGAACGTGCCGTTCCCATTATCCACGTTGCAACCGAGTGCTGCGGTCTGGCCGCCCCAGCACTGCGATAGGTAATCGAGGAAACGGGCACGATTATACGCGATTCCGCCGTTGAAACTCAGCCAATCGTTGGCGCGCGCGTTAAAATCGAACTCCACGCCCTTGACTCGCGCTTCGGCAGCGTTGGTGATGATGAAGCTTGTGGTCGATGCGTTGAAAGAGTTCACCTGCAAATTCGAGTATTTGTAGGAGAAAATCGAACTCGTTACCGTTAACGCGCGATCCATCAACCTTGCTTTAATGCCGCCTTCAAAACCCTTGATCTTCTCCGATTTGAACCGGATCGAATCAGAGGTAATCGTTGCGGGAATAAGGTTCGTGCTGATACCGAAACCACCGGATTTGTAACCCGTCTTATAGGCGACATATGTGGTGAGATCCGATGTCGGACGCCAGGACAAGGTCGCTTCCGGTGAATAGTTGCTGTCCTTGAACTTGTCTGTGAAGACCTGCCCCTCAGCCGCCAGGACTGTTCCAGACAGCGGAGGATGAACATAGGTGTTCACAATGCTCGAATCCTTGGTTTCGTGCGTGTAGCGCACGCCGCCAGCGAGTTCGAGTTCGGGCACGATCTTCCAGATCAGCTGTCCGAACACCGAATAGGTGTTGCCCTTGGTATCACCCGGCTTTTCCCACGTGTGATATTTCCCCGTGGCGGCGTCGACCGGCAGCGGCGCGATGAGAGCTGCGTTGAAGAAGTCGTGCTTCGAGTGCTGGTAATATGCCCCGAGCATGAAATTCACCGGGGAATCGAACGATGACAAGAGCCGGAACTCCTGGCTGAAGGACCTGAATTTCTCCTGCTCAGCAGCATCGTATGCCATGTAGAGTGTGGCATCGTAATTATCGAAATATTTCGAATTGCTGATGAAATATCCCGTAACCGATGTGAGCGTGAGATTTTCGAAATCATAGTTCGCTGTCAGGCTCGACAGCAGCATCTTTGTTTTTGTGTATGGATCCTGCTTTGCGATCGGCCAGTTATCCGCATAGCCGTTTGGCAACGCACCGTTCGAGTAGTTGCGATCCAGCTTGCAATCGCCGTAAGGATCGACGGCAACAGTCGGAATTCCCGCGTAGACGACTGTCGGCGTGGTATAGCCACCGCAGTTGACGAGTTGCTGACCCGCCGACGGCCCGTCATCATTGCGGACCATGCCCGCAACCTTGAGCGTGGCGCTGAAATCGCTTCCTTCAGGCTCAAAGGCAAGGCTCACACGACCGATAAACTCTTCGTCGCCCGGCCGCGAGGTTTTCGGCGCCTGCGGCAGATTGTTCGGCCCTGCGAACGGCGAACTCGTCAATTGACCGGCGTTGTTCCGAAGCCAACCGTCCAGGTGGCGGTAGCGAACCGCAACGCGTGCAGAAAAAGCATCAGACAGCGGCCCGGAGACTGCCCCTTCCACCAGCGCTTCGTCGCCGACGAACTCGTAGCCGACGCGCGCGTAGCCTTCTAAAGTGCGCGTGGGAGATGCCGACGTGATATTGATAACGCCCGCCGGGCTGTTCTTTCCGAAGAACAACGCCTGCGGCCCCTTCATGACTTCGACCTGAGCCAAATCGAGCATACCGAGTTCCATGATGCGCGATCGGCCTGTCTGGATACCATCCACGTTGATCGAGACCGCCTGATCGAACCCCGCGTTGCTCGGCGATGTACCGATACCACGTAGCGCGATAACGCCGCCGCCGCCGCTCGATGAACGGTCGATGGTGAGAGAGGGCGCGAGCTTTGCGAGATCGCGGGTATCCGTGGCGCCGAAGCGGCTCAGTGTCTGCGCGTCGATCGCACTGACGGCAACGGGAGCCTCGATAAGCGTTTCCTTGCGCTGGCGTGCCGTGACGATGATTTCGCCGGCATCCTGCACGATCTGATCCACAGCCTCGCCTGCGGGAGCCTGCGCCGCCGCCGGCGCACCTCCGAGGACGAGTCCGGCGATTGCCGACGTGCACATCAATCCAATTCGACAAATCTTCCCTGAAATACCGGTCTCATTGTTTGTCATTTCTCACTCCCCTGGTCTTGATATCCGATTTCACAAGATTTTTTGATCAAGTCCCCGTACCACCACCGCTGGATTCGGCAGCCTTCTCCCCTCTCATTTCAAGAATGATCCGTTCGCGATCGGGTGACAGCTAACGACCATCGCTTGCTCCACCCTTGGGCCTTTCGAGCTTGCGCGCCTGTATCTGGACATAAGCCCGAATCTGTTCAGCCTCTTCAGCCGACAGCCGATTCCCAAAGCTCACCATTCCGACGCTCGACAACGCACCGTCGATAACCACCGCACGCCAGGTTTCGGCGTCCGAGAGAACCGCGCTGCGGCGAAGATCAGGAACGACGTTCGCCGACATCGCACCCGCGGCATGGCAGCCGGAGCACACCTCTGCGTAGAGCGCGCCGCCCCGGGTAACGCTCTCCGCAGGCCAGGCTTCGGTTGTGATATTGGGCGGCGAAACAGGCGGCGGCTCCGCTAGCGCGGCTTTGCCGTTCAGTTTGAACGCCAGAAGCCGTCCGGGCATCCGCGGCCTCGGCTCGTAGAAATTGGGTAGCGCCAGCGCCATCGCGCCGCCATATCCAGCAAGAACGGCGATATATTGCGTACCGTCGATTCTGTAGCTCATCGGCGCCGCGACAACGCCAGACTGCGTATCGAAGCGCCACAGCTCCTTGCCGTTCGATGCGTCATAAGCGGAGAGGATTCCGCTCGACTGCCCCTGGAACACCAGACCGCCCGCTGTCGCGAGAACACCGCCATTGACGGGGCGCTGATGATCGACCTTCCACGCCATCGTCTGCGTCACCGGGTTCCATGCGATGAGCGCGCCGCTGAGTGCGTCACGCGCCGCTTTTTTGGCTTCCGGCGTATCCGGCAAAGGCGCGGCGTTCAGGTCGACGCCGAGATTCCAAGCGCCGGGACGAAAGCGGAAGCTCTTGTCTTCCAGATACAGGAACGGGATCGATTGCGCAGGGATATAGACGAGCCCGGTATCCGGGCTGTACGCCATCGGTTGCCAACTGTGCGCGCCGGGGCTTCCGGGCAGCCCGACTTCAGGATTCGGATAACGGGCGTTGGGCGTTTCGATCGGTCGCCCGGTTTTCTGATCAATGTCCTTCGCCCACGTCGTGGGGACGAAATTTCGCGCCGAGATCAGCTTTCCCGTGCGCCGATCAATCACGTAGAAAAAGCCGTTCTTGGGGGCCTGCATCAGGACCTTTCGGTCCAGTCCATCGATCTTGAGATCCGCGAGGACGATCGGCTGCGTCGCTGTGAAATCCCACGTCTCTCCGGGGTTCTGCTGGTAGTGCCAGAGGTATTTCCCGGTGTCCGGATCGAGCGCCACAATGGAGGACAGGAAGAGATTGTCGCCGCGCCCATCCGAACGGATTCTGTGATTCCACGGAGAACCATTGCCGACGCCAATGTAGAGCTGGTTCAGCTCTGCATCGTGAACGATGGCGTCCCAAACCGTGCCGCCACCGCCGTAATTCCAAAAGGAACCGAACCAGGTGGGCGCTGCCTTGGTCTTCAGAACCTCATCCGAAGCTGCGCCATCCGCTCCCTTATCGGGATCACCGGGCACCGTGTAAAAGCGCCAGGCCTGCTTTCCGGACTGCGCATCATAGGCGGTTACGTAACCGCGCGCGCCAAGGTCAGCACCGCCGTTGCCGATGATGACCTTTCCGTTTGCGATACGCGGCGCACCGGTGATCGTGTATGGCCAGCCATCGTCAAGCGTTTGCACACTCCAGACCAGCTTTCCGGTTTTCGCATCAAGCGCGATGAGGCGACCGTCGAGCGTTGCCGAATAAATCTTGCCATCGAAATAGGCGGCGCCGCGGTTCACGACATCGCAGCAGGCTTTCACTGCTGTTTCGCCTGGAACCTCCGGATCATACTGCCATTTCAGCTTGCCGCTCACGGCATCGACCGCGATCACCTTGCTCCACGCCGTCGTGGTGTAGAGGGTGCCGTCGACAAGAACCGGTGTCGCCTCCTGACCGCGCGTCGTGTCGAGATCGAGCGACCATGCAAGACCGAGCTGGCTCACATTCGTGCGATTGATATCGGTCAGCCGCGTATAGTGCTGCTCAAGCGATGATCCGCCTATTGCCGGCCAATCCTCACCCACCACCAAAGACGTTTCGGCAATCGGCCGGTCACAGGCCGAAAGGATGAGCAGTGCCGCCAGCCCAAGGTGAGTTGCGCGCATGGCGTCAGGCCCCGCCAAGGTTGATATAAACGGATTTGGTTTCGAGGAACGCCGAAAAGCCCTCGTCGCCCATTTCCTTTCCGATACCGGATTGCTTGAAGCCACCAAACGGCATGGACGGGTTCATCACACCGTAGCAGTTGATCCAGACATTGCCGGCCTGCAGTCGTCCGGCAAGAATATGCGCTCTCGATAGACTGTTCGTGAAGATGCCGGCTCCAAGGCCGTACTGCGTGTCATTCGCGAGGCCGACAACTTCGTCCACATCGTCGAATGGCGTCGCGACAACCACAGGCCCGAATATCTCTTCCTTCACGATGCGTGCGCTGGAGGAGAGGTTGGTGAACACTGTGGGTTCCACGAAAAAGCCATCGCCTTCGCGAACCTTGCCACCCGCCACGATCTGGCCGCCTTCCTGCGAACCGAGCGCGATGTATTCGCACACCCGCCGGCGCTGCTTTTCAGAGATCAGCGGCCCGATCTGATTTTCGGCACTGAGACCGCTGCCGACCTTCAGCGAGCGAGCGAAGTCCGCGACGCCCTCGACAACCCTGTCGAACACCTTGCGCTGCACATAGAGACGGGAACCGGCAAAACAGACCTGCCCCGTGTTGGCGAAAATCGCCATGGCGGCGCCAGGAATAGCCTGGGCCAAATCCGCATCATCGAAAACAACGCAGGGCGACTTTCCACCCAGTTCCAATGTAACGCGCTTCACGCTGTCCGCCGCCGAACGCAGCACAGTCTTACCGGTTTCCGTGGAGCCCGTGAAAGATATCTTGTCGACACCCGCGTGCGCGACGAGCGCCGCCCCCGCGTCGCCGAAGCCCGTGACGACATTCAAAACACCGGCCGGGATACCCGCCTCGAGCGCAAGCTCACCAAGGCGCAGAGCAGTAAGCGGTGTATCCTCCGCAACCTTCACGACGCAGGTGCAGCCCGCAGCAAGTGCCGGCGCCACCTTAATAACGAAGGTTCCGATTGGCCCATTCCAAGGAATGATCAGGCCAACCACGCCAACGGGTTCTCGCGCCGTATAGGCGTGGAACTGCGCGCCATCGCCTGAGACTGCCGCAGAGGCATTTTGCCCTAAAACGCGCACCGCCATGCCGGCAAAATGGCGTAGCCACGATGCCGAAGCCGCAACGCCCCATCCGGCAAACGCCTTCGGCATTCCGTTGTTGAGAACTTCCAATTCCACAAGTTCGGAAGCGTTTTCTTCAAGAAGGTCTGCAAAACGCCAAAGCAAGCGTGCCCTTGCGCTGCAGGATAATCCGCTCCACTGCACACCTTCGAACGCGCGTCGCGCCGCATCCACAGCACAGTCTACATCCGCGCCATCCGCCCTTGCCACGTTCGCGATCGGCTGCCCTGTCGCGGGGTTTAGTGTGTCGTATCGCGCACCTGAAACCGAAGCGGCCCACTCACCACCGATCAACAGCCGGTGCTGTCGGGCAAGGAATTTTTCGACCCGCACCCCTGGGTGCGCACCCGCTGGCTTCACCGGACAATTCCTCCCTGGCCAATGCGGCCGTAGGCTGCAGGTGACGCGCCAGGAAAACATGCCAATGAATGGTCGAAAAACGACCGCCTCCCCGTCGGCACATTAACCAGCCGCTCCCATTGCTTGGTTCGATTTTTACATCGCAGCGGCGAGATCGGTCAAGAGTTTATATCAGTGTGCAAACTTTTATTTTTCGCTTTCAAACAGTCGTTCGTTTGCTAAATGGAAACACGATATATGCAAATTTATCTATTTAATATCAAATTGTTATGAAGAAATTGCTTCTGCTTCGGTTTTTCAATTTTGACTCTTGCGCATCTCCAGGCACGCGCTCGTCCGGCAGCAATCTGCTCTCCCGATCGGAGTCACGGCTGCCCTGGGCAATTGATCTACCCCCTCGCTGGGTGGCCCAGAGACTCTGACAATTTGGACCAAAAATGAGATATCGAATGCCGAAAAAAAGCACATGTCGAAAGAGATCATTGGCAAGCTGCGTCGAGAAGCCGGAGCGGTTTGCATCGTCGGCTTCGGTTGGCGCCTATGCTGGCCTGACGCCCAGGCGTCACCAGTCAGGGCAGATGGATTATACCGGGCGTATCAGCAAGCTGGGCGATCCGCTCTTGCGAACATCGCTGTTCGAGGCGGCCTCCAGCCTGATCACGCGCCGATACGGCGGGATGCTCGGCCTCAAGCGCTGGGCGTTAAAGCTGAAAGCGAAGGTTGGCCATAAGAAGGCGACCGTCGCACGGGCGCGCAAGCTCGCGGCTGTGATGCACCGGATGTGGATCGATGGAACAGAATATCGACCTGCCCGACGATAAGGCCGACAGCTGGGTCATCACCTTGAGGAGGAATGCATGACGATCATCGCCTGACCATGACAATGGCCTTCCCTTGTCGACAGGACGAGAGGCAGGCCGAGCCCGAGGTAAAACCTGCGTCATCGAACGCGAAGCAGACGAGGGACTGGTCACTGACCCGTGAATGCTATCATGAAGCGATCGACCCCGCCTCGGCATAGATCGATCATATGGAGGCCTGAGGACCGACCCGGCGTGGCATATGAAGGATCTGGGGATGGAGAAGCGGCTTCGTCGTGCGATCTCGGTCCTGACGCTGGACAAGCGGATGGTGCGGGAAGCCGCGAAGGGAAACCTCTGAGCCCCGCGCGGTGTCGGCGCTGCATCGATCAATTACGGCGAAACCTACCGGTCCGGCTCCAGAAGATCGCCGACGCAGCAGCCAACCGCGAATTCAGTCGCAAGGCTGACGCTGCCAATGCCCGCCTTTATCACGTACGTCAGGCAGAAAGTTTGTTGATCCCTGACGCCAGCGCTGAAGCGGGACGGGCCATGAGACCCGGAGGCGCAGATGTTCAAAAGGCCTTGCGAAGGAAGATTCTTCTCTATCACCGTCGGCGTAACCTGCTCCCGCCGCAGATCGTCGAAAGCCTGAAACTTCATGCAGCCACCTGAACTTCATTGATTGCCCGGCACGGTGGTCGGTGCGCCTACCGGTCGGCGTCGGCCTGTGGCCGGCGTTCGCAATTCGCATCGTTGATGATCTGCGCATAGACTTTGGCCGCTGCCCCGACCTTCTCGGGAGGACGAAGATGCATACCAGACCCGGCACACCTACGGCACGCTCGCGCTCATGGGCGGCATCAAACCGTCCTATATCTCGAAGCAGATGGGGTACGTCTCACCGGCTATGTTGTTCAAGCACTACGCGCGGTGGATCGACGCGGCAGGCGGCGGGCAGGAAGCCGATAAGATGAATGGCCCGTACAGCGAATTTGATCAGATTTTGGTCACGGGAAAGAAATATGTAACAATATCAACAGGATAGTGGTGACCCCTACGGGATCCAAAGGACGCCTTTATCCTATTGAATAATATAATCTATTTCTTTTCGAAAAGGATTTACACCATCAGATATGCCCTCAGAAAGAAAGACTGCAGCGGAACTAATCCGATTGACATGTTCACGGCAGCTTTTCTTATGACTCGTCCCTCGCTCACGAAGGATTGACGGCAATTTTGACAATTGCCGGGATCCTGGATCAATGACAATGCCGCAAACTGGAAATTGCCCCCATCATCGCGGCCGCTGGCGAAACGCCATCCCGATGCACGGGTTCGCGGACCTGCCCGTCGATACGGAGGATCACGCCACCGCGATGCCGGGATCAGGTGGGCGTGTCGGCCAGCCGCGCCGTCATCTCGATCTCCACCTTCGCGCCGGGGGCCGGAATACCGCAGATCAGCGTGGTGTTGGTCGGCGGGCAATCGCTGAAGCGCGCGCGCAGTCCTTCGGCCACCACCATCAGATGCTCGATATCGGTCAGGTACACGCGGGTGCGCACCACGGCGTCCAGGCCGATATCGAAACCCGCCAGCACATCGCCCATGATCCGGAAGATATTGTTCACTTGTTCGGAAACCGCTTCGGGGATCGCGCCGGTTTCGGGATCGGCGCCCACCGTCCCCGAAATATGGACGTAGCAATCGTCCGCCACCGCGCGCGAATAGGCGGCTAGCGTTTCGAAACGCGATCCGGAAGACAGGCGCGTAAGATCGGACACGGTCATTCTCCTTTTAGGAACAGGCTGCGCGAAGTCTGAATCAGGCAGCCTGCTTTAGGTTTTTTGTGATCGCATCTTTTTTTGCGGAAAACCGGTTCCCGCTTTTCCGTACGATGCTCTACAGCGCGTTGAAGAAACGCGAAAGCCGGTCCATCCCCTCGTCCAGCCGCTCCGCGCTTTCCGCTCCGAAGCACAGGCGCAGATGGCCTTCGCCGCCAGGGCCATAAAAGCTGCCCGCCTCCACCACCACATGCGCCTCGTTCAGGATGCGCTCAGCAAGCGCCTGCGCCGCAATGCCGGTGCGGCTGATGTCGGGAAAGGCGTAGATCGTGCCCTGTGGCGGCGCGCAGCGTACACCGGGCATCTGGTTCAGCCGCTGCACCAGCCGGTCGCGCTTCGCCCGGTCATCGCGCACCATCGCCTCCATCGCGTCCTGCGGACCGGCAACGGCGGCCAGGCCCCCATATTGGATGAAGGTGTTCACATGCGTCACCGCGCTGGTCGAGATCTTCAGCAAACCCGGCATCAGCGCGGCGGGTGCCACCGCATAGCCCAGCCGCCATCCGTCCATCGCATAAGCCTTGGTGAAGGCGTGGAGAGAGATTGTACGCTCCGCCATGCCCGGCAGGCTGGCGATACTGACATGCTCGGCCCCATCATAGGTGATATATTCATAGACCTCGTCGGAGACAACCGACAGGTCGTAGCGGATCGCGACATCGGCCAGCGCCTCCAGTTCGGCGCGGCCATAGACGCGGCCAGTCGGATTTGCCGGATTGACCAGCACGATCATGCGCGTGCGCGGCGTCACCGCCGCCTCGATCCAGTCGGCGCGGATCGCGAAATCCGCCGCCGCATCCAGCGGTACCGGTACGATCCGCCCGCCCGCCATCTCAATCTTCCCTAGATGCTGCGGATAATAGGGATCAAGCAGGATCACCTCGTCGCCCGGATTGATCAGCGCCATGAACGCCGCGAAGGATCCCTGGGTCAGTCCGTTGGTGACGAGGATCTCGTCGGGGCTCACATACATCCGATTGAAACGGCGTAGCTTTTCCGCCAGCACCTCGCGAAAGGCGCGCTCGCCCGCCATGTCGCTGTAATGGACATGCCCAGAGAACAGCGCATCAGCCGCCGCCTGCTTGATATGGTTCGGCGTGTCATGGACGGGGCGCCCGAACTCCATATGGATCAGGTCGATACCCCGTGCTTCCAGCACTATGGCCTGTTCGTACATGCCATAGCTTTTCTTAGGCGTTCGGGTGATGCGGTCGGCCAGTTGAACCATCGCGACGACGCTCCTTCAAACCGATAGCGAGACGACGCGGAGCAGACGCATCCGCCCGCCATCGACCAGCGCATAGGCCATCGCCTCCTCGGCGCTTTCGCTGTCACCGCTCCGCGCCCTGGTGCGGCAATGGGCGAAGGCGTGGTTTTCAGTGGCGAACGCCTCTTCCACGGGCAGTACCATTTCGACAAGGTCGAGCCGGTCGGCGATCGCCTGGTAATGTGCGGCGAGTTCAGCGGGGCCGGTGGCGCGGAGATTGCCGTTGACGATCAGCCGGCCATCCTCGTGGAAAAAGGGGGCGAAGCCCTCCGCCCGCAGCGGATCGCTGCCTGCCATCGCGGTGTTCCACCAGGCGAAGAAGTCGAGGATGATGTTGTCGGTCTGCATGGTCTCTCTCATCGGGCAGGGGCTCTGCGGGTATCGATCCAGTCGAGGATCGGCCCCATCAAGGGATAGAAGCGACGCAATTGTCGCTGAATGCCGGCGGTGCGCGCACGCGCCGTGTCCAACAGCGGCACGGGCGGTGGCGTGCCGTCCAGCACGAAACGGGCCAGGCTGTCGCCGATCACGGTCGATAGTGCGATGCCTCGCGCATTGCAGGCGGTGGCGCTGATGATGCCGCCATCAACCAGCAAAGTCGCGGGATAGCGCGACGCGGATATCGAACTGGTGCCGGTCCACAAATGCGTGATTTCCGGCAGGTGTGGCAGGCGTAGCATGGTCCGCAGGCGCCGCGCCATCGCCGCGCGCTGGTGCGCTGGCGAAACCCCGAAGGCGTCGAGCGCACCGGTGATGATCCTCCCTTCGCTGTCGACGCGATAGGTGAAGAGATGCTCGCGCGTGTCGGACAGCGCCTCGCCGCGCTGGAACAGGTGCCGGCGCTGCTCCGCCGGTATCGGGGCGGTCGCGCATTGCCACACGCCGAGCGTGACGATCGATGCCGTCATCGGCGGCACCAGATCACCCGAAAGGCCGTTGGTGCACAGGATCACCGTGTTCGCGATCACCCGGCCGTCGTTCAAGCGCAGCGCATAGCCGCCCGGTTGTCGTTCGATCCCCAGCACCGGCGACCGTTCGAACAGCCGCGCACCGCTGACGACCGCCGCATCGGCCAGGCCCCGGCAATAAAGCAAGGGGTGGATCGTGCCTCCCGAGGGCGCGAACCAGCTCCCCTCATAGCCCTCCACACCGGTCCGGCCGGCCGTCTCCTCGGCCGACAGCATCTCGACCGCGAAGCCGCGCGAATGCCATTGACCCGCGACATCCTCGATCCGGGCGCGCGCCGCCGCCGAATGTGCGGGCTGATACCAGCCGCCCTGCCGGGCATCACAGTCGATGTTGAGCGCACGGACCTTTGCGAACAGATGATCCGCCGATCCGCCCGTAGCCTGAACCAGCCTTTCCCCGATCTCGCCGACGCGCTCGACAATCGCGTCCGGCGATCCGACGCTGAAATGCGGGACCACGAAGCCGCCGGGGGTGGAGGATGCGCCGCTCCCCACCGGCCCGGCATCGATCAGGATCACGCTCAGCCCCGCAGCCGCCAGTGCCTGGGCGGTGGTGGTGCCCATGATACCGGCGCCCACCACCGCGATGTCGCAGCGCAGCGTGCCCGATACCGCCGGCGCGGCGGGACGCCGGCCGGCGGATGCCCACCATAGATTATCGGATCTGTCGATCATGTCTCACACGGTTGGCGTTCGCCGCACCGATCAGAAACGCACGGTGAACGAGACGCCGTATGTCGCCGGATCGCCCAGGAAGTTCTGCGACGGGAAGATGCCGCCCCAATTGTCATAGGCGGACGAAACGTAGAGCTTGTTGAAGATATTGCGGCCATAGATCGCGGCTTCCCAGCGATCGTCCTTGTCGTGTACCGCAAGCCGGCCGTTCACCAGCCAATATCCGTCCTGCGCGGACAGGTTGCGGTTCGCCAGCGAGTAGAAGGTCTTGCTGCGATAGGATGCATCGCTCAGGATCGCCACGCCCCAATTGTTCCCCTGGATCGGGGTCTCCCAGCGCGCCATCGCGCTGGCGCTGAATGCCGGGGCGTTGGACAGGCGGTTGCCGGTGAAATCGGCGGCGCCCGGGGCATTGTTGAAGTCGGTAATCTTGCTGCTCTGCCAGTTCAGCGCGCCGCGCAGCGTCAATCGGTCGGTGGGGCGATAGGTCGTCTCCGCCTCCAGACCATAGACGCGCGCATCGCCCGCATTAGAGAGTACGATCACGTTGATGCCGCTGCGGATCTCGGTGACCATCGCCTGGAAATCGCGCCAGTCATTGTAGTAGCCTGCCAGGTTGAAGGTCAGCGCGCCGTCCAGCAGACTGGTCTTGGCCCCCACTTCATAGGAATAGACGGTCTCGCCCTTGAACGGCCGCAGTTCCTCCGGGTTGAAGGCGATCGCCGCCTTGAAACCACCGCTCTTGAAGCCGCGGCTGGCGCTCGCATACAGCATCACATCGGGCGTAACCTTATAGTCGACCCCGATCTTGCCCGATAGATTGTCCTGCTCCACCCCATCGACGATGCCGGCGACGGGCACGGGCAGCGTCGAATTGCCATAGGGGTTCAGGTCGAAACTGTCATAGGTGAAGCGCTTGTCGTCGCGGGTGAAGCGCAGCCCGGCGGTCAGCGTCAGCGCGTCGTTCAACTTGTAGTTCGCCTGGCCAAACACCGCGTACGCGTCGGTCTTCTGTACGAAGCCGGTATCGACGCGAGTGTGGAAGAAATGATCGTCCAGCGCCTGCAGCGCGTTGCCGGCGATCCTGTCCCACGAGTAATAGGCGCCCGCCACCCAGCTCAGCGGGGAATCATTGTCCGATGTCAGGCGCAGTTCCTGCGTGAAGGACTTGATGTCGTCGGTGAAACGGGTGTCGAGTTCGATAAGCGCGCTGCCGTCGCTGTCGTCGCCCGAGACGCGGTTGAAATGATTATAGCCGGTGATCGAGGTCAGGGTGACGCCGCCGAAATCATAGCTGACGTTCAGCGCCACACCTTCGGAGCGGCTCTTGTTCTCATAGCCATAGGTCGCGCTGTTCTCGACGGTACGCCGCTCGGGCGTCGGGTCCGAATAGCCCAATATGTCAGCACAGGTCGTCGGGTCGAGCTTTCCGGCGAGCGCTGCCGCGCAATAGCCGCTGCCGCCCTTGGCATAATAGCCGACATGCTCGCGCAATTGCTGGTCGCTCTCATTGTAGACGTAAGTGCCCTGCAGGTTCACCGTCAGTTCCGGCATCGGCGTCCACAGTGCCTGCCCGCGCAAGGCGATGTTGTTGACGTCGCCGATCGACTTGCCAGTCAACCCATTGGTCTGCCAGCCGCCCGACTGCTGCACCGTCCGGGCGGAGAAACGGACGGCCAGCGTGTCGGTCACGCCACCGCCGGCGGCACCCTCCAGCTCCAGCCGGTCAAACCGGCCATAGCTGAGCGTGGCATAGCCTTCGGGCTCATGGGTCGGCTTGCGGCTGATGAAGTTGATCGCACCACCCGTGGTGTTGCGGCCGTAAAGTGTGCCCTGCGGCCCCTTCAGCACCTCCACCCGCTCGATGTCGAACATCTGGAACGACATCATCGGCGTATAGGGCAGGTTCACATCGTCGAAATAGATGCCGACAGTTGGGTTGTTGTTCGAAAACGTATCATTGAGGCTGAGCCCGCGGATCGAGAATGTCGGATTCTGGTCGCCGCGCGTAGCGTTGACGAACACGCCGGGCGAAATCGCCGCCACATCGGCGGGCTGCGTGACCTTCAACTCCTGAAGCTGCTTGCCGGAAAAGGCGCTGATCGAGATCGGCACATCCTGCACCGATTCCGAACGGCGCTGCGCCGTCACGACAATCTCGTCGCCGAAGCCCTCAACCGCCGCCGCTGTCCCGGCCGGGGGTTGCTGCTGGGTCTGCGCATGGGCAGTGCCCGCCATCAGAGCAAAAGCGGCACTGGCCGTGAAAAGTGAGATTCGAGTCCGCATAAATCTACTCCCCCTCCTAGAGTTTTCGACAGATCGCGCCCGACTTCTCGCCTAGGGCCCGTATTCCTACCCTCGCATCCCTAGCGCGAAACGAAATTGGATCCAATATTCTTTATTCTCTTGTCGCATTTTTTTTTGCGGCTAGGTTGGCGCAAGATCTCCTCCACCGGACAGGGAATGAAATGCGTAGTTCCAGTGCATTTGTCGGCATCGATGTCGGCGGAACATTCACCGATCTGGCGATGTTCGACGCGGCGACGCACCAGTTTTCCACAGTGAAGGTACCGTCCTCGCCCCCTCTCTTCTGGCCATCGGTGATCGACGCGCTCGACAAGGCGGGCATCGATTCGCAGCGGGACGCGACGATCCTGCACGGCACCACCGTGCACCTGAACGCCTTTCTGGAACGCAAGGGCGCGCGCATGGCGCTCGTCACCACCGCCGGCTTTCGCGACGTCTATGAAATGCGGCGCGGCAACCGCCCCCAGCCCTACGACATGCATTTCCGCTATCCGACGCCGCTGGTCGCCCGCCGCGACATCTTCGAACTGGCAGAACGCGTCGGCGCCGACGGCACGATCCTGACCAAGGTCGAGGTCGACGAGGTCCGAGCACTCGTGAAACGCTTGCGCGCGGACGATTATCAGGCGCTGGCGATCTGCTTCCTCCACAGCTATCGCAATCCCGCCAACGAGGCGGCGGTCGCCGAACTTCTGCGCGCCGAACTGCCCGGTATACTGATCGCGCCCTCGCACGAGGTGTGCCGCGAATGGCGCGAATATGAACGCACCAGCACCGCCGTCATCAACGCCTATGCCTCGCCGGTGCTCAAGCGCTACCTGACTGATCTGCTCGGCGCGCTAGAGCAGAAGGCGGAATCGCGCCTGTTCCTGCTCCAGTCCAATGGCGGACTGATGCGCGCCGAGGGCGCGGGCGATCGCGGCATCCTGTCGCTACTCTCAGGCCCGGTGGGCGGCAATGTAGCGGGCCGGGCGCTTTCGCAGGTGGCGGACATGCCCAATCTCATCTGCATCGACATGGGCGGCACCAGTTTCGAGGCGAGCCTGGTCATCGACGGCGAATCCGTCGTCCGCAACGAACGCGAAGTCGGCGGCTTCCCAATCCTGACGCCGATGGTGGATATCCACACGATCGGCGCGGGCGGCGGGTCGATCGCCTGGAACGATGCGGGCGCGCTGCGCGTTGGCCCGCAAAGCGCGGGCGCGCGACCCGGCCCGGCGAGCTATGGCCATGGCGGCACGCAGCCGACCGTCACCGACGCCAATATCGCACTCGGCCGGCTGGAAGATGGCTGCGCCTTTGGCGACCTGCGCCTGGACGCCGGCTTGGCGCGCGCGGCGATCGCCGAATTCGCGGGCGATTTCGGCCTGTCGGGCGAAGCGATGGCGCAGGGCATATTGGACGTCATCAACGAACAGATGGCCAATGCCATCCGCACCATCACAGTGCGGCGGGGTATCGATCCGCGCAGCTTCGTGTTGGTCGCCTATGGCGGCGCCGGTCCGATGCATGCCGCCGATATCGCGCGGCTGCTGGGCATCGGCACCATCGTGGTGCCGCGCGCGGCCGGCGCATTCTCCGCCTGGGGCATGCTGCAATCCGATCTGGTGCACGACCGCGCCGAAACCATCCTGGCCCCCGCCGCCGAACTCGACTGGGCGGCGCTCGATGCGCGCTATGCGGCGCTGGAGGCCGAACTGGCCGAAACGCTCATCGAAGAGGGCGTGGCGCGAGACCGTATCCAGTTCACCCGCAGTTTCGACGTGCGCTATCTTGGGCAGGAACAGGGCATCGGCGTGCGCGTCGATGCCGGCGGCTTCGCCGACGCGGCGGGCCGGGACGCCCGGCTGCGCGCTGATTTCGAACGCGCCTATGCCGATATCTTCGGCCATATCAACGACGACGAGGCGCTGGAGGTGGCAACCGTCCGCCTGCGCGCCAGTGGCCGCACAGGGCTCGACGCACAGACGCTGATCATGGCCGAAAGCGCGCCGGAGGCCGAGGGCAAGCGCCAGCGCACGCTCACCGTCCGGTTCGACGGCGCCGATCGTGACACCCGGTTCCTGCCCCGTGCCGCGATGGTGCCGGGCGAACGTGTGCCCGGCCCTTGCGTGGTCGAGGAAAAGACCTGCACCACGATCGTCCCGCCCGATTTTTCCGCCACAATCGATCCGATCGGCAATCTTGTCCTGACCTTCGAGGGAGAGGCCGCATGAGCATCACGCCGGATCCGATCACGAGCGAAGTTGTCCGCAACGCCTATAACGCCATCGCCGACGACATGAGCGCGATGATCGCGCGATCGGCCTATTCGCCGATCATCTACGAAGCCCATGATTACGGCATCGCGCTGTTCGATCGCCATGCCCGGCTGCTCGGCCAGTATGCCGGCCTGCCGCTGTTCACCGGCGGCCTCGACGCGGGGCTGCGCGCGACGATCGAACGCTATGGCCTGGACGATATGCGCGCGGGCGACGTTTTCACCGTCAACGACACCTATATCACCGGCGGTCATCTGAACGATGTCGACGTGATCGGCGTGATTTCCGACGGCGACGAATTGCTCGGCTTCATCGCCATCCGCGCCCATTGGGCCGATATCGGCACGGCGGAACCGGGTTTTCCGGTCAACAGCCGCAACATCTTCCAGGAAGGCGTGCGCTGGGGCCCGACGCGGATCATGCGCGGCGGCGAATGGGTGCGCGACATCATCGACCTGCTGTGCCTCAACAGCCGCGTGCCGAAGACGCTGATGGGCGATCTCAAGGCGCAGATCGCCGCTATCCGGCTGGGCAACGACCGGATGACCTGGCTCAAGCGGCGCTTCGGCCAGGATGTGCTCGACGCCTGCTCCACACAGATCTTCGACGCTACCGACGGCAAGTTCCGCGCCTTCCTGCGTTCGATCCCCGACGGCGTCTATACGGCGGAGGGCGTTTCGGACGATGACGGCGTCACCGACGACCCCGTGCTCTCCAGGGTGACGGTCACGATCGCGGGCGATCGCATGACCGTCGACACCGCCGGTTCCTCGCCACAGCGCGCCGGCAATCTCAACACCGGCTATGCCAACACCGTCTCGGCGGTGCGCCTTGCACTCGCGCTGCTGTTCCCGGCGCGCGAGCCCGACATCAACGACGGCAGCTTCCGCGCGATCGAGGTGCTGGCCGAACCCGGCTCGATCTACGCGGCGGAGGCCCCCGCTCCGTGCATGCGCCCGCATCCGGTGATGCTGCTGATCGATCTGATCATCAAGGCGTTGAGCGACGTGCTGCCCGATCATGTCGCGGCAGGCCTGCCCGGCGACAGCTGGAACATCTTCCTGATGGGCGTCGATCCCGCCACCGGCAAGCGCTTCACCAGCGGCGAGGCGCTCGACGGCGGCTGGGGCGCCAGCGCTCAGGGCGACGGCCCGAGCGCGATCATCCACAGCGCGGCGGGCGATTTCCGCAACATGCCGGTCGAAACGCTGGAGCACCGCACCCCCGTGCGCATCAACCGGATGGAACTGGGCCGCGACAGCGGCGGCGCCGGACGGTTCCGCGGCGGCCAGAATGTCGTCAAGGAATATGAAGCGCTGGTCGACATGACCGTAACGCTGCATTTCGACCGATCGAAGACCCCCGAATGGGGCCTGTTCGGTGGCGAGGACGGCGCGCCATCCCGAGTAACGGTGTATAACGAGCAGCATCCGGAGGGCTTCATCGTGCGCAAGGTCGAACAATTGCCGCTGCGCCCGGGTGACCGTTTCGTAGCGGAAACCGGGGGGGGCGGCGGTTATGGCCCACCCTCAGAACGCACGGCCGAGGCGCGGACCGCCGACATCGCCGACGGCGTCGTCAGCCGGACCGCCTGAGCGATGACCGCCGCACGCCAGCCAGTTACCCGCGAGGATTTCTCGCCGTTGCAATGGGTCGCGCTGCTGGTGGTGGTGTGCAGCGCCTTCTCGTCGCAGATGGTGATGCCGCTCTGGGTGGGCGCGGTCATCGACGATCTTCACCTGTCGCAGGCGGCGGCAGGGCGGATCGGCTCGTTCGAATTCATGGCGGTGGCGGCGGTCTCACTGCTGGTGGCGCTGCGCATCCAGGTCTTTCCCACGCGCCTGACCGCCGCGATCGGCATCGCGCTGTTGGCGCTCGGCAATTTCGCCTCCGCCCATGCGGGCAGCGAAGGCGGATTGATCGCCGCGCGGATGCTGTGCGGGGTCGGCAAGGGGCTGGTGGTCGCCATCGCCTTCAGCCTGGCGGCGGGCTCGTCACGCCCCACCCGCGCCTTCGCCCTGCTCAACATCGTCTACGGCCTGTTCGCCGCGCTTTTCTATATGACCGTGCCTTACGCGATCCGCTGGGACGGTGCGGCCGGCGCCTTCACCACCATGGGCGCCGTCGCGATGGTCGGCGCGCTTTTCATGATCCGCTTCCCCGCCGAACGGCTGACGTCGAGCGAACTCACCGGCCTCAGCCTGCGGGCGCTGCCCGCATTCGGCTTCCTCGCCTTCGCCGCGCTCATCATTCTGTGGTCGGGCCATAATGTCGTTTGGACCTTCATCGAGCGGATCGGCGTACGCAACGGCATGAGCGTGACTGAGATCGGCGCGATCCTGTCACTGTCCGCGTTTCTGACGATCGCCGGCCCCAGCCTGGTGCGCCTGCTCGATACGCGGCTCGGCTATGGCGCGCCGATGGTCGCCGCCATCGTGCTGAAGATCGGCGCAGTCCTGGCGATCGGCTATCTGGTCAGCCCGCGCGCGTTCATGCTGGCAGTGCCCGCCTTCATGCTGCTGTCGCTGTTCATCACCCCCTATGTGATGGGCATATTGTCGCTGGCCGACCCCGCCGGCCGCCTTGCCGCCGCCTCGTCGGCGGCGATGACGGCGGGCAGCTCGATGGGCGCCTGGATCGGCGGCGCCAGCCTGGAGGCGGCGGGATGGTCCGGCCTCACCTGGGCATCGCTTTTCCATTTCCTTCTCTTCACCCTGATCATCATCGGCGTGGCTCCGCTTGCCAATCGCTACGGCCGCCGCGCCGCCGCATGATCGATCGCCTGACGGAGTAGCCACATGATCATTTTCGCCAATTGTCGCCTGATCGACGGAACATCGGATGCCGTGCGCGAGGATTGCCACGTCCTGGTCGAGGGAAACCGCATCGGGGAAGTGTCCGACACGCCGATCCGGGCGGAAGGCGCGCGCGTCGTCGATCTGGCCGGCCGCACGCTGATGCCCGGCCTGATCGACGCGCATGTCCATGTCTATTCGACGCACCTGAATTCGGACAAGGAACGCGGCATGCCGCACACGTTGATGATGGCGCATGCCATCCACCGCGTGCGCGCGATGCTAATGCGCGGCTTCACCACCGTGCGCGACGTCGCCGGCGGTGACTGGGGCATGAAGATGGCGGTGGAGCTGGGCCTGGTCGAAGGGCCGCGCATGTTCGTCTCGGGCCGCGCGCTCGGCCAGACCGGCGGCCATGGCGACCATCGCCACCGTACCGACGACAGCATTCCTTGCGCCTGCACCTCCGCGCTCGATATCATGACCCGCATCGCCGACGGCCCCGATCAGGTGCGCCATGCCGTGCGGGAGGAACTGCGCAAGGGCGCCGACCATATCAAGGTGATGGTCTCCGGCGGCGTCGGCAGCCCGCACGACGCGCTGGAACATACCCAATATTCGATGGACGAGGTGCGTATCGCCGTCGAGGAAGCCGCAGCACGCGGCACCTATGTCGCGGCGCACAGCTATACCGCGAAAAGCACGCGCCGCGCGGTCGAATGCGGCGTCCGCACGATCGAGCACGGCAATTTCGTCGACACCGAAACCGCGCGCTTCATGGTAGAAAAGGGTGCCTTCATGGTGCCCACGCTGATCTGCTACAGCGAATCCGCCGACAATGCCGATGCCTATGGGCTGCGCGCGGAAGTGAAGCGCAAGCTGGCGGAGGTGAATGCCGCCGGCCTCCAGATGCTCGAGGTCTGCCGCGACGCCGGCGTCACCATGGGCTTCGGCACCGATCTGATGGGAGAGATGATCGCCGCGCAGACCAAGGAATTCGAACTGCGCGCGAACGTTCTGCCCGCCATGGACATCATCCGCTCGGCCACCTCGGTCAATGCGGAGATCCTGGGCCAGACCGGCCAGCTCGGCTGCATCGCACCGGGCGCGCTCGCCGACATGATCGTCGTCGACGGCGATCCGGTCGAGGACATTTCGCTGCTGAATGAAAGCCGTGGTGCGATCGTCGCGATCATCAAGGATGGCCGCTTCTGCAAGGACGAGTTACAGTGAGCCGTTGACCACATAGGATGATTTTATAGATGCCGCCCATGGGGAAGCTTGCGCGTAGTACGACGGCACTCGACGTGACACGGGTTTTGAAGGAACGGATTCTTGCTGGCCATTATGCGGAGGATCAGTTCATCCGGCAGGATCTGATCGCGCAGGAACTGGGCGTCAGCCGGATTCCGGTGCGCGAGGCGCTGGCGCTTCTCGAAGCGGAGGGCCTCGTCATCCGCGAGAAGTTCCGGGGCGCAGTGGTGCCCAGGCTGTCGGCGGCGGAGATCGAGGAGATCTACGCGCTGCGTGGCCTGCTCGAACCCTATCTGCTCGAGGAAGCGATCGCTCGCATCACGCCGGAGATCATCGACACGCTCGACGATATCGTCGAGCGTTCGCGCCGAGCGTCGGACAAGACCGAATGGGCCGGCCTGAATGTCGAGTTCCACCGAACGCTTTACGAAGCCGCGGATCGGCCATTGACGCTGCAGATGCTCGACAGGCTGCTGGTGCGCGCCGATCGCTATCTGAAGATGCAGCGCTTCATGTCGCCGCAGACGCAGCAGGAAAGCGACGCCGAGCATATGCGCATCCTCGATTGCATCAAGGCGGGCGACAAGCATGGCGCGCTGGAAAGCCTGCGCCAGCATATCCGCTGGAATGCCGTCGACGTTCGCAGGACGGTGGGTTTCGACAGCTGATCGCTAGGACCGATCGACGTTCAGCCCATACCGGCCTGCAAATGGCGGGTTCCCGCGCTTCCGTTGCGCACGTACTTCTACGGCCGGCTCACGCGGAAGCCCCGTTTAGAGTAATTCGAAGCGAGCGGTCATGTCTTTCTCATCTTCTCCGACAGAATAATTCTGTCGAATCATCGCGGGGTCGCCCCCCTCGGTTACGCTACCACTGCTCGGATATCCCGATCTGGCGGCAAGCCTCAACCACAGTTGAGTCCCGCCCGGCCAGCACACCCGCCTCATGCAGCTTCGCAATAAGCTGCTCCGGCGTAAAACGTTGACGTCCCATAATTTTCTCCAATTCCTTCGCCACAAAGGGCTCTCTAGAATTGGCCAAGTTTTTCCAAAGTAGAACAGATAGCCCGGCAACGCATGCTCGCGCATGCGATAATATTCAACCGATCCCACGTTTCGGCTCCCGATCGATCGCAAGCCGAACTGACTGTCAGATATCACTGGACTCAGGGCAGAAGGAAGCAACCCATAAAAGCCTAACCTCTCTCAAATGTTCTCTCAATCGACCAAAGACAGAATTAATCAGCAGATCACATTTTTTGTGATCAGCATTTGCGCGCTCATCCCTGCCCTCCAATCAGAGGGTCGACACGAAAATGGGCCACGATCAATTCATGCGGGTCCCAACCAAGCCTGACAATGGGCTGACCATCCTCACGCAGACTCGCACGCGGTCCCGGGCATTTAGGAGACATGAGCATGGCACCCGACCGGCATCTCCACGAACACATCTACCTGTCGCTGAAAGCCCTGCTCATCAGTCGTCACTACAGGTCTGGCCAGCGTATCGACGTTACAGAGCTCGCCGATCGGTTCCGCTCGAGCGTGACGCCTGTCCGGGACGGCCTATGTCGCCTCGTCGGCGAAGAGGTCGTGGAAATGCTTCCCGGCGGCGGATTTCGCCTGTGGCTGCCGACCGCCGGCTGCATCCGCGATCTCTATTTCTGGAACGGTCAGCACCTGCTCGCGGCACTTCATGCGACGCCGTTCATCCGGGTCGCCGCATTGCTTGAGACCGCCTGGCGGCACATGAATACCGCAGGGAACGATCCCGACATGCAGGTCGCCGGCCTATTCCAGGCGCTTGCGGATGCATCGGCCAACCGCGAGTTTAGCCGTAGAGTAGCGGCGGCCAATGCACGCCTCGCTCATATACGGCGGATGGAATGCGCATTGGTGCCCGGCATTGCCGCCGAAGTGCGACGGCTCGCGAGTCCCGGCGCATCAGACGTTCAAAAGGCCGTTCGAAGGAGAATTCTTGCCTATCACCGCCGCCGTATCCTGCTCGTCCCCCAGATCGCGGACAGGCTGGCTCTCGACGCATCGTCCTGAACCCCCGCTACGATTCAAGACACCGCACCGGCTGTTCAACCGGCAACTTCGGGAGGCGGCACCGATCCGCCCGCATATTTATCCGTGAGTATCGGTGGTGATTTTCCGATCCTGCATGTGCCGCATCTGGTGCGGCGAATGCGATGGAGACTGACATGACCTACGATGCCACCGAGATCGTCGACCTCGGCACCGCCAGCCACGAAACCAAGGGCGCGCCGGGAATTCCGTTCCCGGACAACTACGGTGACCGCCCGCAAGAAGGCCTCAGCGACGACTGACCGGGTCCGGCGCGCGCGAAGCGCGCGCCGGCTTTCCGAACCGATCAGCCATGACATTCTCCCTCCGCCCCGGTCTTCACTGGCGTGACATCGAAGACCACGTCTTCTTCCTCGACCTTCCGGCCGACCGCTATTTCTGCCTCAAGGGCTCAGCAGCGCGTGCATTCGTGGCAGCCGCGCACGGAGACATCGCGTCCCAACACGCGCAGGCCACCGAAAAACTCCAGAATCTCGACATCATCCGGCCTGCTCCCCACTGCGAGATACCCCCGCCCTGTTCCGTCGTGCCCCCCACCGGCGAATGGCCGGCGGCACGGCTGCGTCTTTCCGACATCCCGCGCGGGCTTGCTGAACGTGTATCGGCGCAAAAATGTGCACGCTTATCCCTACAGGCCATCATCGACGACATACCGCGGCGCAAGACTGCTATCCGGCCCTCGTCCTCACCGGAAACCCATCTCGGAGAAATCGCCGCGCTCATCCGGCTCTTTGACAGGATTTTCCCACGGCAGGACCAGTGCCTTCCCCGCGCCGCCGCAATCCTCCGCATGATGCTCCGGAAAGGCGTGCCAGGCGATCTTGTTATCGGGCTCTCGTTGCACCCGTTCCGCGCGCATGCCTGGGTACAGGCAGGCGATCGCGTGATCGGAGACCGTGCTGATATCGTCAGGCTCTATGCGCCCATCTTTTCCGTATGAGCGCGGGCCGCTACCTCATCATCAGCTCGGCCGATATCGAGCGGGGCAGCGCCATCGCCCGAAGCGCGAAATCCTCCCTGTCGGCAAACGTCCGTATGAAGGCCTTCGGGTCGGCGGTCATTCTCAGCACGGACATGCCTATTGCCCTGTCGGCGACGGGAAAGACGCTGACGATCGGCCATGCCTTTCCCTGGACGGGCTTGGACGGGGTCGCGGAGGCACCCGATTTCCCAAATTGGGGGAGCTATATCCAACTCTCCGACACGCCACGTGGACTTGTCCTCGCGCGCGACCCCTCCGGCATGCTCCCGTGCTATGTCCGGCACGTCGACGGCGTATGCCTCGCCGCGTCCGACGCCGAGCTGCTGACGTGCGTCGGCGCAGCCGAGATCGACTGGCCGCATCTTGCCGGCTTTCTTGCAAGCGGCGGCAGGCGAAGCCCCGCGACATGCCTCGCAGACATCTTCGAACCCGTGCCGGGAACATGTTGGCAGCTCGATCCACACGCCGTTCCGGAAACCCTCTGGTCCCCATGGACGTTCGCCGCCGCGCAGCGCCCGATTCCATCGGAAACGATCGCCGCCGAACAATTACGCCACACGGTCGAGCACGTCGTCCAGGCCTGGGTCACAAAGTTTCCCGATGTCGTCCTTGGAGTATCGGGCGGACTGGATTCCTCGATTGTCGCTGCGGCGCTGAAGCATGCCGGCGCGAATATCACCGCCGTCACGCTCGCCACGCGGGAGCCGGACGGCGACGAGCGCGTTCACGCGCGTGCTCTCGCCCATGGGCTTGCCATTTCTCTTGTCGAGGCGTTCGAAAGTCCGGATCACGTCAACCTCGAATATTCGGCAGCCGCCCCCCTGCCGCGACCATCGACGCGTGCGTTCAGCCAGTCCTCGGACGCAATCCAGCTGGCGATCGCCTCCGAACACCATGCCGCCGCGTTCATGAGCGGTGGCGGCGGCGACAGTGTGTTCTGCGCGCTTCGATCCGCCTCCCCCCTCGCCGACCGGATTCTCGCCAAGGCCGCACCGACGAATCTGGGGCGCACCGCGCGCGATGTCGCCCGCCTCACCGGAAGCCCGCTCGGACCCGTTCTTGTCCGCGGCGTCCGCAATGCCTGGCGCGGGGCCAGGCCACTGCCCGTACTCGCCAATCCGTTTCTCAGCACGGATTGCATGGCCGCCGCGCCCGCGCTGCCGCTCCATCCCTGGCTGATACCGCCCCCTGGGACGCCCCCGGGCAAGGCCGCGCACGTCGCCTGGATCCTCGGTATCTTCAACCACCTCGATCCGGTTGGCCGCACGCTGCAACTCCCAGGCATCTTTCCCCTGATGGCGCAGCCCGTTGTCGAGCTGTGCCTGCGCATTCCGACCTGGATGTGGGTGCGCGGCGGGCGCGACCGCGCCGTCGCCCGCGAGGCCTTTCGCGATGTTCTACCCCCGGCCGTTCTCGAACGACGCTCCAAAGGCACGCCGGCCAGCTTCGTCATGTCGCTCTTCGAAAGCAGACGGCGGCAAATCCGCGAAATGCTCTGCGATGGTCTCCTCGCAGCCAATGGCCTCATCGACCGGGCGGCGATCGCTCAGTATACGCGGGATCCGCGTCCGGTCTCCGATGTTCGCTACATGCAGATCATGAGCCTTGTTGATGCCGAGAGCTGGGCTCGCTGTTGGGCACATTAGACGCATCGCGCCGCGCATTCCTCTCATCGCGAAGCACGCGCCAATGACGATACTGATCGGCCGTCGCAGCATCGGGGATTTCCTTGCCGAGCAGCCAGAAGACCAGCCATTCGACCGAACGGCGCAGGCGCCAGGACTCATGCGACGGATAGCGCTGCAGCATGTGGCCGGACTTCGGATAGACGTACATGTCGACAGTGCCGCCGCTGCGGTCGATCGCGGAAAAAAGCGGCAGCGCCATCAGCCATTCGTCCTCGGGGGGCTGGATCAGCAGAGGCGCACGGATCCGGCCGGCATTGAGCGACGGCGATACAGACTTCCATATGCCCTTCGGATCGTCCTCGGGCGCAGGCAGACCTGTGCCGTGAAACGAAATCGCGCGCGGCGAGTCCGCGTGCGGCGCCGAGATCGTGAACACCGCTGGGTCGGTGGTGATGCCCGTGCCGATCACGGCAGCCGCGAACAGGTTCGTGTGCGAAATCGCATGCGTCGTGATGATCGCGCCAAAACTGTGCCCCGTGAGCGCCACCCGCTTCGGGTCGATGACCCCTTCCCCAGCGAGCTTCTCGATGATCGCCGCATAGGCCGAGAGCGCAGTCTCATGCAGGGCCAGAGGCACGGGTTTCCCGTCCGGCCCGCGCGCGTTTCCGCCCTCGTCGCTCGCACTCACGCACAGCGCTGCAATGCCATGGCGCGCCAGAATCTGCTCGGGAGCAAGCGGCACGGCTCCGCCGCGCAGATAGCCGCGGCACGCCGTCGTCGTAATCACAAGCGGAACCGGTCCCGTGCCGTTCTCCGGTAGGATCAGGAGACCCGCCGCGCTGAGCCCTTTGCCGTCCGTCCATGACAGATACTTCGGTGCCAGGTGCGGCTTGGCGCGAAGCACGGCATTCGGATCGGCAAGCGCTGTGACCGCGCCCGTGGCGAGGTCGATGCGCACGAGGCGCGGCGGCTGCACAGGCCCCGCTTCGACGCACAAAAGACTGTTTCCGGCCAGCGGGCAGTGTGGACGCGTATAGCGAATACCGCCGTCAATCGAGCCACTGATTTCCGCGATCGTGCGCAGGCGGTCGGTCGCCGGCGTCCAGCCATGGAGCACCATGCGGCCGGCCTGGTCGGCGCGGGCGAATACAACTTCACCGGTCCGGCTTGGCGAGATGAACCGCAGCTGCCGCGGCGCACCGGTGCAGACATCGTGACTGCAGACAAGCCTGCGTCCATCCGCGCGAAGCACTGTGATCCGGTCCGATCGGAAGTCCCTCCCCCAGAGTGGATCACTCGGCACGCGTGTCTCGAGAACGAGCCTCAGACCACCCGGCAGGGCAATCGGCCCCCGAAGATCGAGCGAGGGATTGATCGTGCGCTGTTCCGCGCTGGGCGCGCCCAGCTCCGCGATGACCGCCTGCTTGTCGCGCAGTGGTCCGGCGAAAGCCTCGATCGGTCCGATCGCGCCGGTGCGACGGATCGAGGTCTCGCGCGTTCCGATTGGAACGCTCCGCGTCATCGGCAGCCCTTCGGTGAACACGTCCGTTCCGAAATGCACGCCCCGACGCGCCTCGTCGGCCTGGCGGGCATCAATCTCCGCACGCGGCGCGCGCACCTGATAGCGGACGATGTTGCCCTCGATCGTGAAGCGCTCGACGTCCGCCGCATCGACAACCGCCCGCTGCGACACGCCGCTCGACGCAAGGCGGTGCACTTCGATTGCCGCCCCTTCGAGCCGGCGAACGTAGAGCGCGCTGCCGTCAGCATTCCACTGGCTGACGGGATCCTCGACCACATCGTGCAGCGGCATCACGATCGGCTCGGCCGCGTCACCAAGGCGCTCCGGCTCGCCGCCGTCCACAGGCACGCGGTACCATTGCTCCGTAATATGATTGGCAGCGACAGACGGCGAGACGACGCGGTACGCGACATAGCGGCCGTCAGGAGAGACGGTCAGACCATCAATCGTTCTGATCTCGGCAATATCGGCATAGTCGATCGGTGTCGCTGCGCGCGCGGCGCAACCTGCCATCAGGAGAACGGCAAGACAGGCTGCGAGCGGCGGCGTGCAGCCGGGAAATCGATGATAATGCATGAAAAACTCCGGTAGGCCGCAGCGAAAGCTCCGTTCCGCTGCGGCGAAGGACAATCACCAGCTTTTGCTGATTCCGGCACTCACGACACGGCCAAGCGCCGAATAGTTCGTCGAGTCGTAAGGGGCATCGAGAACGTAGTCGGGCCTGAACGTGTCGGGCTTCGCGTTCAGAACATTCGCAACGGACACACTGAACACGAGGTTTCGAAACACACCCGATCCCGAAGGGCGATACACCCAGCTGAGATCAACCATCGTCATGCCGTGCAGGCGTTCGGCAGGAACAATGCGTGTCTGATCGACACCCCCGACGTGATTGACGAACGCCGACAGATCGAATTCGGGTGCGGCATAAGTCGCGCCAGCCCGCGTCCTGAATTTTGGCGGGTTGAAAGCCGTTCCTGCGAGCCGCATTTCCGGTTGCCCGTCACTGACCTTCTGCCGGCTCTTCATCCAGGTCGCCGACCCGCTGAGAATAAGCCCCGTATCCACGCCGAGTTCGAAGCGCTGACGCACGGCGACGTCGATACCGCGTACCTTCTGCCAGGCGGCATTGACGTTCGCGTTCCAGATCACCGCTGCGACGTTCGACGGATCGTAGGGAACACCTGCCCGGTTGACGAACTCGCGGCCGTCGAATGCGGCAGCGATATCCGCTGCCGACGGATTGCTGACGACGAATTCGGCAAAGGCCGGATTCGACAGTGCGCGCGCATATTGCGTGATCGGTGTTACGATCCGTTCGTCGTAGTCGATTCCGAAACCGCTGATCTCGACCGACGTTCCGGGCAAGGCTTCAGGATGTAACGCCGCGCTCACAGACCACGTCGAGGCGCGTTCAGGCTTCAACCCCGGATTGCCGCCAAATACGGTCAGCACCGTCGCCGATGCAGGGAGGCCGATGCCGCCCGCCGTCGACGCGGGCCGCAGGTCGACGATCTGTCCGCTATGCTGCTGCCAGAGCGTCGGCGCCTTGAACGAGCGCCCCCACGATGCCTTGAGGTCGATATCGCGCGTCGGGGCGTAGACAAGCCCGAGCCGCGGCGTCGTGACCTTGTCTACGCCTGGATAATTCTCGTAGCGAAGCGCAGCGCTCAGTTCGAGCCGATGTGCGAACCTCAAACCCTGCGTCGGCGAAACAAGCGGAATACTGAGCTCGCCGAACGCGTAGTAGGTGTCCTGCGAGACATCGATGTCCTGCACTGGACCCACCGTGCGATAGGCGTGGAAATCGTTGACCCTGTATCCAGTGCCGAACGCCGCGCGCACCTCTCCCGCAGGCAGGACGAACAGCGGCCCGTCCGCATTGGCTTCCGCCGACCAGGCGGTGTTGCAATAGCAGCCGCGCAAGGTGCGGGTTACCGTCCCGCCTGACAGCATGTCGGTCCCGTACCGGGTGTGATCGAAGCCGTAGGTCGCGAACACGCCGAGCGACCAGCGTCCGGCATCCATCTTGAGCGAGGGAGCGATCGAGAGACTTTCTGTCCGCCCCGGCACAGCGAATGTCGGATACGCAGGGTCCGCCAGCACGGCATAGATACGCCGCTCGCTGCGACGATTGTAGAGCGCATCAAGCGCGACCGTAAGGTCGCCAAGCGCCTGGTGGCCACTGGCTACGACACTATGATGCGAAAGCTCGGGATAGAGCGACAGGCCGTAGTTTACATCCGCACTATAGTCGCGCTGCCGCCACAGGATCGCTGACTGGCGGCCATAGTCGTATGTCGCGATGAGACCCCCGCCCGCCCAGCGCGTCCCGGCGACGATCCCGTATTGCTGCTGCGCATTGCCGCCGTCGGTCGAAGCGCCGAAGCGCGCCGACGTCGTCAAACCCTCATAGTCCCGCTTCAGGATGATGTTGGCGACGCCGGCAACGGCATCGGAGCCGTACAGCGCCGAGGCCCCGTCGGCGACGATCTCGAGGCGATCGACGGCCGCGACCGGGATCGCCGAAACGTCGATCGCCTGCCGATTGCCCCCGAACGACAGCCGCCGCCCGTTCAGCAATGTCAGCGTCGCATCCTGGCCGAGCCCGCGCAGGTTGATCGATGTTCCCGAGCCGACGTTCTCGCCGCTTGCCAGCGGCACGTTGAAGCCGATACCGGGATTCTGACCGCCCCCGAAATTCTGGGGAAGCGCCGCGGCAACTTCGGTCAGCGACGAATGGCCGGCAGCGCGCATGTCCGCGCCCGAAATCGAAATCAGCGGCGAGGCGATTGCGCCGCCGCGGATGCGCGTTCCCGTGACCACGATCTCGCCGCCTTCCCGGACGACGATGGTTCCGTTCTCGATCGTCGCGGTGAGGCCGGTCCCTGCCACCAGCAGGTCGAGCGCGTCCGCAAGCGTGCGGCGTCCGCTGATCGCCAGCGCACGCCGGCCCACGACGGCATCGGCCGGAAACATCACCTCCAGGCCCGCCGTTCGCGCGACCTCTGTCAGCGCCGTTCCGAGCGGCTGGGCCGCAACCGCGAATTCAATCGGTTCCGCTGCTGCAACGGGCGCGACCAATACCCACGCCGCGGCAATGCCCAGCACCAAGGCTTTTCGTCCTGTCGTCATAACTCCCCCTCCCTGCGCGCCGCGTGGTTGCGGCGTTCAGGAAGGTTCGACGTGGAGAGCGCGCCCTACACGGGGTGCGGTGACGAAAAATATCTTCGGGAACGCGCCCGCAGCATCAGGCGCGCGTTAGCCGAATGACGCCGCGTTCCGCCTCGACGCGAAGCCCGAACATCCGCGCAAGGCGCGGCGCGAGCAGACGGGGATCGTTCACCCGAAAGCGTCCCGAGACCTTGAGGTCGGCAAGGTCTGGCCCGGCAAGAACGAGCATCTCAGGCCCGTAGCGGTTGGCGGTGCCGATCACCTCGGCAAGCCGTGCCGTTTCGAACACCGCAATACCGGCGGGCCATTCGGCATCACGCGAGGCCGCGCGCTCGCGAACAAGACCGCCGCTGGCCTCGCGGCGAATTCCCTCGCCAGGCGCCAGCGGAAGCACAGTGCCGGCATCGGCGACCTCGACCCGGCCTTCGAGGAGCGCGACCGCGGTGCCGCCCGCCTCACGCGTCACATCGAACACCGTGCCATGCGCCACGACCGTGCTCGTTCCCGCCGTCACCACGAACCGGCGCGGGTCGGGCGCGACCACGAAGCGCGCGCGGCCATGCACCAGCGTCACACGGCGCTCCGCGCCGATCTGGAGTGCAAGGCGGGTTTCGGTATCGAGCGTCGCCGTGCTGCCGTCGGCGAGCACCACCGCGCGGATCTCGCCGCGGCGCGTCGCGACGATACCGTCCTGTCTCCCGCGCCCGGCGAGCGCCAGCCACCCGCCAGCGCCAAGCAGGCCTGCTGCCGCCGTCCCGGCAACGACGTTTCGCGCGAATGCCCGCCGCGGCAGCTCCACGAAACCGCCTTCATCGCGCAGCAGCTTGCCGAGCCCGAACACCTCGCTTGCGCGGTTATAGGCGGCGCGGTGTTCCGGCACGGCGAACCAGACGTCGAATTCCGCGCGCCAGCGCTCCGCACCCGGCCCGCGCATGCGCGCGAACCAGCGCGCCGCCTCGCGCCGCAGCGCATCCCCTGCTCCCTGAGACGGATCCGTCATGGCCTGTCCAGCGACTCCCCGATTCGCACCAGCGCTTCCGCGATATGCCACTCGACGGTGCGAATGCCGATACCGAGCCGCTCGGCGATCTGGCGGTAGGTAAGGTCCTCGACCCGGTGCAGCAGGAACACCTCCCGCGTGCGGGGCGGGAGTGCGTCGACCGCGGCGCGATATTGTCTGCGCACGTCTTCAACCTCGATGGCATGGGTTTGCTCAGGCGCGTGGGCCAGCGCGGCGCTGTCCGCCTGCAGAGACACCGTCTCGCCGCGCACGGCGGCACGGCGCGCGCAGTCGACGAGAAGATTGCAAGCGATACGCTGCAGATAGGCGGCCGGGCGTTCCGGTACCGGCCGTACCGTAGCCGCACTCATCAGGCGGACAAAGGCATCATGCACAAGGTCCTGCGGCTCTTCGGCAGTGCGTCGGCGACGAAAGAAGCGCGCAAGCCGCGTTGCCTCGCGCCGGTAGAGCGCGTCCGTATCCGGCGCACATCGTCGCGCCTCGTCATTCTCCATGGAAACCCGCGCGGCAGGCACGCTACAGCGCCTGCAGGCGCTGCGTCGGGGGTCAGCGGAAGCGCTTGCCGCCAGAAGCCGCCGCGCATGCTCCGGCCGTCAGGCCGAAACTTCATGATGCCGTGCAGGACATCCTGCAACGCGGCCGGCCTGCGTTCGCCGCGTCATCTCGAATCCTAGACCCAATGCACCGCTGGCGGCAAGCCCGTCAGCGCGGCTCTTGCCGGACCAGTCCCTGCTGCATGTCCATGAACGCCCGGATTGCGGCCTCCTGCTCGGGCCGCAGCGTATCGCACGCGCCAGGCGGCTGCGCCGACACGCACCCGAGCAGGAACGATGGGCAGCGCCCCTCCCAGGTCCCGAGATTGGGACGGTGCGCCCGGTAGCCCGCAAGCGCGGCGATCTCCCTCGGAAAGGTGCGTGCCACCGCCGGCGGATAGGCGAGCCATGGCAGCTCGTAGGGCTTCAGCCAGCCGAGGCTGTAGCTGACGATCATGCCGCGGCGAGGGTAAGGTGACCGGTTCGCGCCGCCGCCATGGAGCGTCGAGCCGAGGAAAAGCAAGGCTGCGCCGGGCCTCATCTTAGCCGCGACCGGCGCTTCGGACGGTTCCGGCTCGCGGCGGTGGCTCCCCGGCCAGACCAGCGTCGCGCCGTTCCCGGCCGTGTACGGCACGAACGGCCACATGACGTTGACGAGATATTCGACACCGGGCGTGCGCAGCGGCCACATCTCCTCGTCACGGTGCGGCGGCTGCATCGGCGCGCCCGGCATCAGCTCGACCGCCTGCGTCAGGTTGAGCTGGATCGCGTCACATTCCGTCAGCACAGCGCGCGCGATCGCGAGGATGAGCGGATGGCCGACGAACGCAGCCGCATGCGGCGTGCGCGCGAGCAGCCCGTGAAAGCGCCGCGTGGCGTTTCCGTAGAACAGGCCCTCGGACAAGGGCGTCCGTTCGAACACGGGATCAAGATCGGCAGAAAGTGCCGCGACCGCGTCCTCCCCGACAAGGTCCGGAATGATACAGTAGCCGTCGCGCAGCAACGCATCGTGCCAGCGGCAGGCCGCCTCGTCGATTGTGCTGTCCACGCCGTCCGCCACACACCTTGCCTCCCAAGCGGCAAGGATCGCCTCTCGGCGAGCAAATGTGCGACCCGCTGATCAGGGGGTTGGTGTGCGATGCGCCAGGAGTCGGGCGGTTCAGGACTCGAAGATTTCGCGAAACGAAATCTGCCCGTCGTAAAGTGCGCGGGCGACGAGATAGGGTCGCACCGCGCCGCCGTAGGCGCGCCGGACGTTCTCGACGCGCTCGTGCGCGGTGCTCGGCGCGATCTTTTCCATCATCGAGATTTCGATATCGCTCTTGCCCTGCGCGACACGGATCAGCGCAATATGTTCGCGCTGCGACAGTGCCGGCGGCGGCGCGGGACCGCCGTCCGCCGGCTGGACCAGGCGGCGCATCGCTTCGAACGCATAGCCGCCGATGCACGCCGCGATTGGCAACGCGTTGCGGCGCAGCCGCTCGGGCGAACGCGTGCCGAACGAACAGCTACCGCGCGGCTCGCCGGGAACGTTGAACGCCGCCGTATAGCCCGCGCACAGGCCGTACGCCTGCGCCCGCTCAAGAATCCTGGACTGACGGGGCGACAGCCGCAGCAGTCGCGGCACCTCGCTCCATTGCAGGCCTGATGCCGTTCGCATGACCGCGATATGTACCGGATCCACTTCGAAGTGTCGCTTCAGGATAGCCTGCTCGACCCAGTCGGGATGATAGTTCGACAGCTGGAATGTATAACGCGGCGGCGCGACGGGATCGACATGGTGGCCGATCATGAACTGCTCAAACCCGAGATCGTGCGCTGCGGCCGTGAGCAGCTCGGCAACCAACTCCGGGCTGCGCGCGCTGCGGAAGCCCTCCTCGTGGACGCCGAAATCGAACGTCGCCACCATGACGAACTCCACACCAGCGGCACACGCGGTCCGTCCATTTTGATGAGCGATCGAAAGACAATCGACTCGAATGACAGACCATTCCGAACGAATGATCTCACAGTTCTGAATAAACGCAAGTCAAGATATCGAAATCATCGCGATATACAAATCCACCCCTTAATTCTGTATTTTACCTCCTTACACCTCTTCGACATTCGTTCCTGCAGCAGAATGCAGAAGACATACATGAACACGATCACGGCAGGCGAAATCTTTCCAGCCATCTCTCGGATCATGGCGGCATCGGTCCGCGCCGGGCGGTTGCAGGTCCAATGGCGGACCCGGCCCGCACCCGCAACCCCGGCGGGTCCTCCGCTGACGCTTCGGCCGGTTCCCGGTGCGTGCGCCGTCCGGGTCCGCCCGACCTCCGACCTGCCGCCCGCAGCGCGTGCCGCGCGGCAAGGAGGAAGCCGCCATGGATCAGGATCGCTACCGGAGCGCCGTTCGCGCGCTTCCCGCGCCGCTTCGCGACATACTCGCCCGTGCGCTCGATGACTGGCCTTACGACGCCATCGCCGAGCACCTCGGTATCGGCGTTACCGAGGTCGAAGCCGGGCTTGCCGAAGCCATCGCACGGCTTGTTGCAGCGCTCGATTCCAGCTGAACGATGCCCCTGCCGGCGTCGACCCTCTGATCGAAGGGTCGACGCCGGTGCCCGCTTGTCCCTTCCTGACGCTTGTAACGCAGCCGTAAGGATCGCCGCGATGGTGCTCAGTGGCATGACGGGACTGGATGCACATGGTTTCGCCTGGGAATTTTTGCGGCGTGATCCCGCCTACAGGCGCATGGCCGCCGAGGCCGCGTCGCCGACGGGCAAGGACAACATCCATGGACTGATACCCGCCGCTTGGGGGCTGCATTTTCGCGGAAGACCCCGCACGACCCGCCGCGCAGGCGCTTGCCTTCTGGCGAAGCGATGCCGATCCCCATGTCGTGGCCATGCACGCCGAGCCGTCCCCTGACGGCATCGACGTGCTGGCGCTGGACGGCAACATTGCCGTGCTCGTCGAACCTGACGCCGAGCGCCTGCTCATCCCCGCAGGCCCAGGGCATCTTCGGATCGATGTCATCGGCGGCACCATTTTCTCCGGACCCATCCGGCCGCTGTTCGCCGTCGACGGCGCAGGCGGCATGGCACCCCAACTGCTGACGCTCCGCCGGTTCGCAGCACGCCTGAGCGGCGCGCCCGGCAGGCGGCTCTGGCCGCCGCTCCGCCGCGCCGCACGTCTCGAGGCCATGCTGCGCGCCCATGATGCCGAGGAAGCAGGCGCCTCGCACCGCGACATTGCCGGACTGCTCTACGGACGCGCGGCGGCGGACGAACGCTGGAGCGACGGCTCGCGCTTCATGCGGCTGCGCATCCAGCGCGTCCTTCGCAGCGCACGCAGGATGATCGAAGGCGGCTACCGGACGCTGCTCGGCCTCGAAGGTCCGTCCTAAGCGCCGCAGCGCATTAAGGTGTGGACAGCGCCTTCGAAACATCCGCCCTGTTTGAAGCCCGCCTCGATCAGTGATATCCAAGCGTGGCGCACGCGTTTTACCGACAGCACTGCTTCACGCAACCGACGTGTCCAGACATGTACAGCCATGTCACGCGACAGGATATCCCGATGTTCTGCAAATCGCAGTTCAATAGTCATCGTGTCGTCGAGAGCCTAACGCGCGCCGGCGACCGTCCCGCGAATGAAGGCGCGCATATCCTGAGCCAGTTTTGTCGCTGCGGCACCGCCGGTAGACGAATGGCCATCAAGATAAAAATTTACTGATGTCCGATCTTCTGGAAGCTTGGCGAGTTCCACGGCAAGCCGGGCTTGTGCTGTCGGCATGACCATATCGAAGTAATTCACCGCAATGAGAGCCCGCAGGTCATCGTTTACAGCCATTGCGCTGCCAAGCTCCTCGGCCTGCGTTTTGAAATTATCGCCTCCGAGCACCATCGGTCGACGTTTGCGCTCCCATTTCATCCCGACGTTTCGAAAATCCTGAGCAATATACGGTCGCCCCATCGTCATGCGAAGCTTTTGCTGCTCCACAATGCGAAAACCGGCAATCTCGATTGGGAATTCACGCGCAAGCGAAGGGTCGTCGCCGACAGGGTCAGGACCAGCCAGCTTCGCGGGAATGGTGACACGACTGTCGTAGGCCGCGAGGCGAAGACCTTGATCTGCCAAAAGCAGATTGCTGAATTCCATGACATCGAGGGAGAGCTTCCTTTCGAACGTCTCATGCGGAAGCCCAGTGAACATCGCCAGTCTCGCAACGATCTTGGCCCGTTCGGTCTGAGTCAGCGTTTGCGTGGCCTCCTTTTTCAGCGCGGCTGCATAGTCGCCGACCGCAAATGCATAAGCTTCCTCGTGATAGGCCTCCAGAGACCGCCCGTTCCGGTCGATTTTGTTGTGATACCACGCGGCGACAGCATAGCTCGGGAACGTCGTGGCTGCAGTGAGCACTGGATCCAGACCTTCTGCACCCCACCCGGGCAATGAAAGCGAATTCACAACGGGAATCACGCCGTTTAACGTGATGCCCCTTACAATACCCGTTGTTACATCGCCATTGAAAGCGCGTGGAAAAATCGCGGCGCGCAAACCGCCGTAACTCTGGCCCGTCAAGTATCGCGGCGAATTCCAGCGATTGTTCCGTACCAGCCATTGCTCCACAAACTGGGCGAATATGTCGATGTCCACATCTACACCGTAAAACTGCTCGGGCTTGCCTTTACCGACAATGCGGCTGTAACCGGTTCCAACCGGATCTATGAATACGAGATCGGCTACGTCGAGAAGGCTGTTGGGATTGTCCTCGATCGAAACGGGCGGAACGCTACGCGGAAAACCGCTCGCTGTCTCTGATGGCCGGACAATCCGCCATGGGCCGAAGGAGGACACACCGGCCTCCGTAGCGTTTCCGGGCCCACCCGGCACGATAAACAGGACCGGGCGCGATGGGTCGCCCTTATCCTTTGTAAAGGCATAGGAAAACATCGTGGCGATCGGCTCGCCACGATCATCGTAAATGTAGGATTCGCCGGCCGTCGCAGTGAAATCAAGCTGCGTCCTACCAATGGAGATACGATGTTTTGAAACGAAAGCCTTCAGCGCAGGTAAAGTTACGAGATCTGCGGAATTTCCTTCAAACGGAGAGAAAGCACCTGCCGGTCCACTCTGCAAAGCCAGCCCAAGCGTCAAAATCAAAGCTGTGAGGTGACGATTTAGCTCCACAACTTTCATCCTTCGCTTGGCAAATTGCTTCATAACCATGATCTAAACCGTCAACGAGACAGAAGCTCACGGATCGGCTCGATCGCTTCTGGCACGGGAATGATGCTGTGGCCGCCGTCGTAATACGCAATCTTGTAACGATCCTGGGGAACCTGCGACTGCGCCATCATGAATTCAGTCGTACCGAGATCGGTAAGTGTGTCGTAACGACCCTGCATAACAAGAACGCGCAAATTCGGATGCTGGTCAACGAGTTGTCGAAGTGTGACATCCATGGTCGGCGCACCAGACATCTTGCTTTCCCAACGGGAAAAAAGGTTGGGATTGATTGCCAGATATTTTCCCAGACCTTTCGCACCAAGCCGAGATGCAATATTCCTTTCATAAGCAGCCGAAAAGGCTTCATATGTTCGCGGCGACACATAATCCTTGGCATGCGTGAAGAGTCCATTGTTGGAATCCAGCACACGATTCTGGTGCTTCAGCAACTCCCGATTAAAATCGGACACTGTGATCTTTCCACCCGCGCGAAAATGCTGCTCAGGAACCCCGATAATTCCCGGCAACGCAGAGATGGTCCGATCAAATTCCTCATGTGTCAGGGATGTACCCTTCATCAAAGCGGGAAGGTAATCTTGGTATGCAAATTTTCGAGCACGTTCGACAGCTTGATCCCACGTCTGACCCGTATTGTCGATCATACCATGGTAATGCGCAACGGACGCCATCATCGGAACCCGATTGGCGAGGAGCATAGGATTAGATGCCCGCCCCCATCCGCTGAGTGTCAGCGAAGTACCTGCGAGAATGACACCCCTTGCCACCACGGCCGGCTCGCTGCGCGCGAGATCTCTCGCCACCGCAACGGCGCGCAAGCTCCCATAGCTCTCCCCAAAAATGTAAACCGGCGACCCCAGCCGTTGATGGTCGCGCAACCATTGAAGAATAACCGCCGTGACCTGCTCGGCATCGCCATCCAGCGTGAAGAACGGATGGTCCTCGATGCCGGGCAGCACCTTGCTGTACCCCGTTTCAACCGGATCGATAAAAACCAGATCCGCGACGTCCAGAAGTGAAAGAGGATTGGCCTCTACACCGTTATCCGGATCATGCAGCTTTTCCGGAGCCTCGGATTTCAGACGCAAAGGCCCGAAAACGAAATTTGCAATGGATGACGAACCGCCTGGACCGCCATTGAACGCAAAAAGAACAGGTCGCGTAGCCTCGCCCCGCCACTGAGACACATAACTCGTCGAAAAGACGCTGGCCATGGGGCGCCCACCGGCGTCGCGGAGAATGACTTCAGCCAACGTCGTGCGATATTTCAAAGTGCGCCCGCCGATCGTTGCCTTCTGATCCGTAGTGTAGTTTCGGCCACCCGTCCCGCTTAACGTCAGGGGACGAAGCGGTAGAGTTTTGAAGAAGATATCGGAGTATGGATCACGATCGATTGTTTTGACCGGCTGCGCAGAATCTTGCGCCGATACCGGTGTCGCAAACAAGACACCAACTGCGACAACCCAGCGTAGATCAAAAAAGCGCATCAAACCTCCCCCAATACTCGCCAAATCCTGGACGGAATGCCGCCGACACTATGGCCGGATGACACCAACCGACCCTTCAATCGATATCTTCGTGCCGTAAGCAGTCGAGAACGCCTGCAGAGATTCAAGGATTTTTCTGGAACGCGTCGGTGAAGACAAACCCGTGCCCCGACGACTGGAGTTTTCCACGCGGCCATGATCCAGTGGATAAAGCCGAACTTCCTTGAGCCGGCCGTCTTGAAACGTGGTCGCTGCAGTGAAGCCGTCATCCCAGCTCTCCGGCATCCGAAACGCACCGTCCGCAGGGTTGTTCGGATCACGTTTGGCCGTGGAACCGTAGTGTTCCGTTTTCTGATCCTGCGTCAGGACGACGTTGCCGTTGAACAGGAAGACGGCGAGCCCATAGAAAATCGGCTTTCCCTTATAAATTTCGACTCCACGCATGGAGTGCGGGCCGCCCGCCATCACGACATCCGCTCCGACGTCGATCGCCTCGCGTGAAAGTCGAACGAGAAAATCTGCAGGATCTTGCATCGCGGTGTCGTCGACCGATCTCGCGTTCTCATGCGCGTGGATTGTGAAAACCGCAAGATCTGCCGCCGCTTTGCCTTCTCTGATTGCATTGAGGATCGCGAAATGATCAAACGTATTCATCTCGTAAGCAAGGCGTGGTTCCGGTCCCATCCGATAATACTGAGAAACCGGCCCTGCAGGCGTATTTGCTTCCAAGACAAGTTTTCCGCCTGAACCCTCACGAGCACCCGCAGCGCGCAGGTGATCCATGGTTGCGGCCGAGACAATCTTTACATTGCGCAGCCGAAGTGTGCTGATTCCCGGCCGCGCCGGAACCGTTTCCATCGCATCCTGTGCGCGCGCCCCCTGCTTGAAGGTCGATGCCGTGGCAATGAGCGCAACACGACCCTTAGGCGTTTCAAAATAGCGAGCCGCACGAGCATCCGCCAGCATCTTGCCATCTCCGGCATGCACCACGCCGGCATCATCGAGCAGCGTTGTCATCGCTTGGAGGCCCGCAGTATCCCAATCGCTCGCATGGTTGTTGGCAGTCGAAACCATATCGATTCCGATGGACTTCAGACCCTCGGCCAGTTCTGGTTCTCCCCGAAGGTTGTAGGGGCTTCCCGGCGCATGGCCTTTGAACGTATCGAGATCGAAAAATATACCTTCCTGATTTCCAATAGCCACGTCCCCGGCCTTGACGATATCGATCAACCTTGCAAGTTCGGAATGCGGATTCGGAACGACTGGACGCGCGTTGATCAGATCACCGACGCTGATGAGTACGAACTCTCCCTTCACGCTCGCCGGTTTGGCTGCGACTGCCGTCAGAACTCCAGGATCAGGAATGTCCTGAGTACCTGCATCTGCAGCTGGACCATGGAGGGCAGCGAGAAGGAAGGTGCTCGCTGCAAGACACAAATGGCGAGGACTGAATAGACTGGACATGGACCGAACTCCGCAAATTCTGTTTATCGACGCCTGAACAGACCCACTGGCGGCAGCTCACTTCCTGAAAACTTACCGGGACCACTCGGCCTCACCTGCACTGCTGCCCGCGATCTGCAACTTTTTCCCATTGCCAGGCGCGAACCGTTTCCCCTCGCGGCTTGTAGCTGATTGTCTTCTGTTCGCTGCCGCGGCTCACCAGGAGCGATAGGATGCCTTCCTGATCCCCCTGGATGCGATCCTGACCGACCGGCTTCAGAATCTCGTCGCCATTCCGCAGTCCGGCACGTTCAGCGGCTGAGCCCGGCACGAGATCACGAACAAAGCGGCGCGGTTCGGTCAGCACCTTCGGTGCGAAACCCAATTCATAACGGCGCAGCGATTTTTGAACGCGGCGGAAGCACGGACCGAATGCGTTGGAGGGCGGCAAAGGCGAACCGCCTGCCAATACCCGCTGCAGCTCACGCGGACCATCAGGCCCGAGCTCGCGGGCGAGAAGCTCCTCAACCAACGCTTTCGTAACCGGCTGTCCGGCATCCTGCCGCCTCCGCCATTCGAGCATGAGGTCGTCAAGCGAACGCTTTCCACCGGATACCTCACGAATACGCGCATCGATGGCGGCAAAAAACAGGAATCCA
The DNA here is from genome assembly GCF_041916975.1 of Sphingosinicella sp. Lineage (NCBI taxonomy): Bacteria > Pseudomonadati > Pseudomonadota > Alphaproteobacteria > Sphingomonadales > Sphingosinicellaceae > Sphingosinicella > Sphingosinicella sp. The sequence continues at coordinate 3,484,080 of NZ_JAYRYK010000001.1, read as the reverse complement.
CGATCATAAGGCAGAGTGCGAATGCGCGTGTCCGCCCAGAACCCGGCAGGCACTTCGCTCTCCGGGAGGTTGGCCATGACATTCGTATAATAGCGACCGGCCGCAAAGTTCAGCTGACGCAGAAACGCGTCGGCATCGTCCAGTCCAAACCGGCGCGGCAACACCACCTGATAAAAGACGGCCAATCCCTCATTGAACCAGCTGCTCGCCAGGCTTTCGCCAGGAGAATCACCGGAGATCATCATGGGTTGAAACGTATGGAACATCTCGTGGGTGATGGTCGACTTCAGATCCTCGATGTCTGCCGTATCCATCGTGTTGCCGTATGTAACCACGAACCCGCCATCATAACCCATACCTCCACCGGGGTTTACGACGTTGCGGCGCATGAAAACGGCATAGGGAGCCGACGCTTTCCCGAAGAGCTCAAGATAGCGGTCGTACAGGCCGTCCATCCAGGCAAGGACGGGCTGCGCCTCAAAAGGCGGCTTTCCCTGAACAGCCGCCGAAAAGCCGTTGGTGCTTTGACCCAAGGGGTGGCGGTGGAATTGACCTGCCATGAAATAGGACGTGTCGAACGTGACACCCGGTGATCTCACCGGAATTTGATCGCTGATCGTCGTGAGCCCCGACGCTGAGCCCATGTGTGCGAGATCCCACGCAATGCGAACCTTGAAGTCGCCTGACGCAGGGCGTACGAGGAACGTCGACCCGGACCCCGAAACCGTGCCTGCCTCGCTGCGAAGTTCGATCGGCGGCGCCGCACCCATAGGCGCATTTTCAGCGGTCACCGGCGCGGAATAGCGGACACGAACGGCGCCCGAACCCTCACGCAGTGGAAACCACTCCCGTTTGCCTGAGGTCCCTTCGCCGCTGTCACGCGCGACCAGGGGTAGCAAGCCGAGATCATCCCATGCCTGCACCTCGATCTGCCGGGCAACGGTCGGGACATTCGAATACACGTGCCTCAACTCGAGAAGCGGCTCGCCCGGAACGATTTTATCCGGTCGAAAGCGCTCCTCGATTCCGATTTCCGCTATATCGCCGTCCGCTTCCACCTGAGGCTGCAGGGCAACTGAAAGCTCGCCAGCGCTGGACGGTGCCGGTCCGGAGATGCCGAGCAGCAGGAACAGGGAAAGATTGGAAATGACCATGATCAGAGGTTCCCGCGCAGACCGTCCAGATAGGTCTGGACAAAGCCGGATGCGAGCGACTCGAGCGGAGAGTACGGACCGCTGGCATAAGCGCGCGAGCGCACGCCCGCGGCATTCTCCTCGATGATCTTCTTGTCCTGCACCGTCGTAACATCCCAGAGCCAGATCATTCGATCGATATCGATATCGTCGGGCGCCGCGTCGGCATCGACAAGCCATGTGATCGAGACATCAGTCTCCTCAGGTCCCTTGGGCAAAAAATGGATCAGTCGGACGTGATCGTTGTAAGCGACGACATTCACAAACGGCTCCATGCGGAAGCCGCTCATGCCCCCGTCGAATGCCTTCTGCCCGCCCATGAGCGGCGCAACGGGCTGCCCGTCCCGCGATGCCGTCAAGTGACCATTGCCTATGGGCAGGCGATATGTGTTCGAATCGGCAACCTTGTTAAAGTCCGAACCAAAGTCCGGCATGGGGCACTCGCGGTTGGCGCGTCCTTCGCTCCACTCCGCGACCTCCTTCTCCCATTTTTCCGCGGCGGCGGCACTCGGCACCTTGCCGATGACACTGACGAAATTCATGACGGAGCTGAATTCCGGGTGACTTGGAAGGCAATGGTAACATTCGAAGAAATTCTCCATCACCAGTTTCCAGTTGGCGTGCGTCGGATAACTCTTCCGGTATGCGATGCGCGCGTTTGGAAGACCATGATAGGCAAGGAGATCCTCTCCCTGCGCTCGCACCTTGTCGACAGCATCCAAACTGCCGCTCAGACTTGCGAGGACAAGCCCTCCGATTTCGGCAACGTTGATCCGTTGCAGATGAAATGCCGAACGGTCCATCGTGTCGGGCATGGACGGCGCCGAACGCAGCGCTCCATCAAAGCGGTAGGTCCATGCATGGTACGGGCAAAGTAGATTGGAAACCCGCCCATCTTCAGAGCAAAGGCGCGAACCCCGATGGCGGCAGACATTGTAGAAGCCGCGCAAGGTACCGTCCTCATCCCGAACGATGAGAATCGGTTCACCGAGTAATTCGCGTACAATCACCGATTTCGGCGTTGGAAGTTCGCTTGCATGACCGATCAGATACCATTGATCCGCCAGCCAGCCCTTTCGTTCGATCACATAGATCTCTGGAGACAGATAGAACGGCTGCGCCAGTGACCAGCCCGGCTGCTGACGGGCTATGAGGTCCGATAAAAGGCCCGCGCTCTCCGGAGCCGACGTCACATCGTGCATGTTCATCGCTATCAACTCCGCGGCAGGATATTCTTGGGATCGTAAAGAGGCTCTTCAGCAACCACGGCCTTTCGGCGGACACCAAGAACCGACACTTCAAATTCAGGCAATTGATCCAGAACCGCAGTGTCGACATATCCCATGGCGATACTCGTTCCGGTACGATGGCCAAAACCACCCGAAGTCACGAACCCGACATGGTTGTCGCCGGCCCAGATCGGTTCGTATCCCGATGCGTCCGCGCCATCGGCATCAACAGCAAATGTCACCAGCCTGCGCGGAGGCGTGTGTTCCCGCGCGCGGAGCGCAGCGTCTCGACCAATGAAGCTCGGTTTCGTAAAGTCCACGAACCGTTCAAGGCCTGCCTCCGCGGCTGTGTAGTCGCGGCTGTACTCGCGCGACCAGATGCCAATCGACTTTTCAAGACGCATCGAATTCAAGGCCTGGAGGCCGAAATCTCTCAGCCCCAGATCCCTCCCGGCTTTGAAAAGCAGGCGGTAGACCGAAGGAAGATGGTTTGCCGGCGTGTAAATTTCGTACGCCAGCTCGCCCGACAAGGAAAGACGGGCAACAATTGCGGGCGCGAAGCCAACATCCATGTTCCGGACCGACAGGAACGGAAAAGCATCGTTGGACACGTCTGAGCGCGTTACTTTCTGGAGAAGCTCGCGCGACCTCGGACCTGCAATCACCACACCTTGCCAGTCGTCGGATCGATTTCGGAACACGAACTGATAGCCGTCGCCTTGCGCTTCGAACCACCGTCCATGCCAGTTCTGAAGATATCCTGAGCCCATGAGGACAAATCGGTCCTCCGCCAGCTTGAACGCGGTCAAATCACCCATCAGACGTCCCGTGTCTGAAAGCAACGGCGCAAGGCGAACACGGCCGGTACCGGGAAGACGGTTGGCGAGCAGCTTGTCGAGAAAGCGGGCGGCGTCCTTGCCACTGAATTCGTACTTCCCGAACGAGGAACTGTCGAAAATACCGACGCCGCCCCTGACTGCGGCGACCTCATCGGCGGCGATCCGAAACGCGTTCGAGCGGGAGAGGCTCGGCGTTTCGACAGGTTGTTCACCAGCCGGCGCGAAGAAGAGCGGAATTTCAAGACCGTAACTGACCCCGAACACCGCATTCTTCTGTTCAAGATCGCGGTGGAGGGCGCTTGTCCGGCAGGGCCTGCCTGCGGGCCAGTACTCGTTGGGATATGCGATGGCGAACCTCCGGGAATAGAACTCCCTGGCCTTGTCGATCACGTAGCTTTGAGTCGCATAGTCCCCGAAACGCGCGACATCCATCGCATAGACGTCGCCTTCCGGCTCTCCGTTGATGATCCATTGCGCGAGTGTCAGACCGACGCCGCCGCCCTGAGCGAAGCCCGCCATGACGCCGCAAGCAGACCAGTAGTTCGGAACGCCCCGCACCGGTCCGACGAGCGGGTTACCATCCGGCGTGAATGTGAAAGGCCCGTTGACGATGCGGCGAATCCCCGCCTCAGCCACGGCTGGAAACCGTTGATAACCCTTGAGCAGTTCTTCACTGAGACGCTCGAGTTGCGGGGGGAGCAATTCGGTTTCACCATAGTCCCACGGCGTACCATTCACCGCCCAGGGCGTCGCCTGCTTTTCGTACACGCCGACGAGCATGCCCTTGCCCTCCTGACGCATGTAGATTTCCGCATCAAGGTCGAGAATAAGCGTCAGTTCGCGTTCCAGCGCTGCGATCTCTGGGATGTCGTCTGTCAGAAGATAATGATGTTCCATCGGGATCAGCGGCAGGTTGACGCCAACCATCTGACCCACCTCACGCGCCCAGAGACCGCCGGCATTCACCACATGCTCGGCCTCGATCTCACCAGTGTCGGTAATGATCCGCCATGTCCCGCGTCCGGTCGGCCGGAGGTCCATGACACGTGTGTGGCGCTGCACGGTCGCGCCAGCATTGCGGGCGGCCTTGGCGTAGGCATACGTCGCCCCCGATGGATCCACATGGCCTTCATGCGGGTCATAGACAGCACCAAGCACATCCGTCACGTCCACGAGCGGGCAAAGCGCCTTGATTTCCGCCGGCCCAAGGAGTTCGGTGTCGATGCCCAGCACCTTGTGCCTGGCCTGATCAGCGCGCAATATCTCCCACCGCTCCGGTGTCGCCGCGATGTTCAGGCCGCCGGTCATATGCATGCCCACGCTCTGGCCGGACAGCGCCTCGATCTCCTTGTAGAGTCCGATCGTATAGCTCTGCAGCCGTGCGACGCCGGGATCGCTGTTCAGCGCGTGAAACCCACCCGCCGCATGCCAACTCGAGCCTGCCGTAAGCTCCTTCCTTTCAATAAGGACCACATCGGTCCAGCCAAGCTTCGTCAGGTGATACAGGACGCTGCATCCCACCACACCGCCCCCGATAACCGCCACCCGATACAGTTTCTGCACGACCCGTGACTCCCTCAATGCCTGTTAAGTAAGCGAACCTGCATCAATCGAAGATGCAACACGCCGTTTGCATCAGCCTCCCGAAACCGGGACATGACCAGATAGCGCTTGCGCACGTTCATGAACGTAGCGCAGCGAGCCAAGATCCTGAACGATGTGGCCAAGCGATTTGTAGATGGTTATCTCGGCCTCATTTCGGCGACCCTCGCAACGCCCGAGGAGCACATCGCCCACTTCCGCCACGATATGATCATCGGCAATGAGGCCCTCCTGTCTCGCGACAAGAAATTCTGCAGCCGCTGCAAGCGCAGACGCTCTGCTGTCGACGAAATACCTGCTGTCTACAACCAGCCGGCTATCCACTTCCACCGGACCCGCATGGCTGGAACCCACTACGTTCACGTGCGTGCCTGGCCGCACCCAATCCCCTTTGAGTATTGGTGTCGGCGCACTCGTCACGGTGCAGATCATATCGGCCCTGGACGCCGCGTCGGCTGCATCGGCGACCGGAACCAATTCTCTGCCGATCTCGGAGCCCAACGCCTTGCAGAAAGCCGTGACGCGCTCGAGCGAGCGCCCCCAGACCTCCACCCTTTCAAGATCCCGCACCTGCGCAATTGCCTGAATATGCGAACGCGCCTGCGTGCCACAGCCCATGACGAGCAAGCGACGTGCATCGGCACGTGCGAACAGATCCGTGGCCACGGCGGACGCGGCGCCAGTGCGAATCGCCGTGATTGCGTGCGCGTCCGCGACCGCAAGGATATTACCATTCTCCTCGTCAAAAAGTGTAACGACCCCGCGATGCGACGACCGCCCCGGCCGACCGGGATCCGGATAGGCGGTTATCACCTTGCAACCCACACCGGAGGCGTTCGGCAAAAACCCCGGCATCAGGGCAAAGAGTTTTCCCGCGCCAAGATGCAGAATTTCCCTCAAGGGCTGTTTCTTCTGGTCGCCGCTGAGTTCGGCCATCAACGAGCGGACCGTTTCGATGCAGCCCCGATAGTCGAGGAGAGCTTCCACTTCGGCTTCCTGATACATCCTCATTGAATCGTCCCACTTCCGGAATGCCGCGACCCTCGGGTCGAACAACAGCAACAATAAGTTGCATCACTCAACAGAATGTGGAACCACTGTCAATGGTCAACCACATGGCGATGTCGAGCCGTTCCTGCCGGGTGCCGAATGCTATGAAGAGATATTGCTGCGCACGATTGTCCCTGGCAGCGGCAGTGGCTTTGTCCGCCGCGAACGCCGTGGCTCAGCCGCTTCCGGCAATCGACATCACCCTGGCGCCGATTCCGAAAGCGGGCGAAATTGCCGCAGTCGATGTTGTTCAGATCTTTCAAGGCTATGTGGCGAGCTCGGGCGAACCGGCATTCAGCGTGCCGTCCCGCATCGCAACCACCAGCGGCCAGAACTATGCAAACGGGGACATCAGCGCGAGCGATGCCGAAGGGCCATTGCCGCTCGCGCTCACGAACATTGCATCACCGGCCGGACATTTCCTCGATCTTCAGGTCTTTGCACCGCTGCGCGCCACCAATGGACCGATTACGCTGAAGTACCGTGCGGCGGCGGCCCCCGCAATGTCACCACGCCCGCGCGGCCCCTCTTATGATCTGCGCGGCAGCAATGGGGGCTTCGGAGGCGCCTTTTTCTCGTTCCTTCTTCTTCCCGCACAGCGCCAGGACAAGGCGCATGTCACCTTGACATGGTCCCTCGACGGCCTGCCGGCCGGAGCAGAAGGCGTAACGACCAGCGGGCCAGGCAATCTCGCCATGGACATCCCGCCTTCCGATCTCAACACCGTCTTTCTGCTGGGCGGGAGAATTTCACAGCACGCCCCCCCCCCGAGAGCAGGTTCAAGGCATACTGGATCGGTCAACCTCCATTCGAGGCGACCGCACTGCTTCAATGGTCCGCGCAGGCATTCGGCGTCCTTCAGTCCCATTTCCCGGATGTTGAGGCAGACCAGTACACGCTGTTGATGCGTCCCTTTGCAAATCCCCGTGACGGCGGCGGCGCGACGCGCGGCGGCTTCATGCTCGAATATGGAACCGGCAGACTCAGCGGCGACTCGCGCAAGGCCATGTTCACGCACGAAATGGTTCATCACTTCATAGGCAGCCTCGCTGGCGATTCCGGGCAGAATGCCTGGTTTGGCGAAGGCCTTGCCGAGTTCTACAAGATTCGTGCGCCTTATCGCGCAGGACTGTTGGGGATCGATGGCGTCCTGCACGAGATCAATGTCATGACGGATGCTTATTATACCAATGCCTTCGTGGCGACACCCATCGTTGAAGCCGGACGACTTCGCTGGGCGGATCGCTCGATTCAAACCGTCCCATACAATCGCGGCTTCATGTACTTCGTTGACCTCAATGCGAAGATCGTCGCACGCTCGGGCGGCAAGCGGTCGTTAGACGACCTCGTGCGCGCAATGCTCGCACGCCGGAACAGCGGCCTGCCCTATGACGAAGCATCATGGCGCACCTTGCTCCTGGCCGAACTCGGCCCCGAGGGCCCTGCAGATCTCGACGCGATGCAGGCAGGCCGCCTCATCACGCCCCCCGACAATGCCTTCGGGAGTTGCTTCCGGCGCGTGAAGGTCGACGGTACGCGGCGCCCCATACTCGGCTTCGAAGAAAACACACTTCTGACGGAGCCCTTTATCGTAACGGAACTCGACGAGAATTCCGCCGCTGCGCGCGCTGGATTGCGCAATGGCGACAAGATCGTGTCACGGACGGGAGTCACGGAGCGGATCGCGCACAGTGCTTCGAACATCAGACTGGATCCCATCGTCGAGCTTACCGTGCGACGCGGAGATGAAATGCTGGATATCCGCTTCTCAACTGAAGGCCCCGGAATTGACTACTATCGATGGCTTGCAAAGCGCAAACTGGAAAACTGTGACATTCCGTGACCGACGCGCTTGTTTGCCGCCTTCTAACAATCAGACACCATGTTGCAAATTTCAACATATTGTTGAATATATGTCCGAATCCGTGTTAGCCAAAAGTGGGTCCGTCAGGACCTCTTGAGGGGGGCGCCTTGCTTAGACTTTTGTCTCCATATGTTATCAGCCTGCTGATTGCCGTTTCAGGCGGCGCGGCATCGGCCAAACCCGAAGACGACATTCGCGCCGCAATCGCTCCCCACGGGAATGAGATCGTCTCCACGCGACACAAGGTTCGGCTCGGCAACGGCATGCCGATATCCTACACGGCCCATGCCGGACAAATCCCCCTGTACGTCAACGATACCGGCGAGCGCATGGCCACGATGTTCTTCGTGGCGTACATCGCCGACCGTCCGAAGGGATCACCGCCGCGGCCGTTGACCTTCCTATGGAACGGCGGCCCGGGATCGAATTCGGCGCAGGTTCATATTGTCGGATTTGGCCCTAAGCGTGTGATAACGGGCGACACCTATCCCGAGTTTGGCGCGCACACCGAGACCGCGATCGTCGATCATGCGGAGACCTGGCTCGACAGCAGCGACCTTGTCTTCGTCGATCCGATCGGCACGGGTTTCAGCCGCGCGACAACCCAGGACTTTCGCGATACGCTCTACACGGCGCGCGGCGACGCGGAAGCCGTCGCCGAATTCATTCGCGTCTTTCTTCATCGCTTCGAAAGATGGAATTCACCGCTGCTCCTCGCGGGTGAAAGCTACGGGACAACCCGGGCCGAACTCGTGGCGGACATGCTGGAACGGCGCCGAACACATGTCGCGGGTGTTCTGCTTATTTCGGGCTTCATGGAACTGGGTCAGAAAACTCCGCCGCACCTCGAAAAAGCGATGGATGTCGTCGAATTCGCGGCGGCCGCCCATTTTCACGGCAAGATGGGCCCGGACCTGCAAGCGCTGTCCCAGCAAGAGGCGCTTAGCAAGGCCGAGGCCTGGGCGCGTGCATCCTATGCGCCTGCGCTTGCGCGCCTCAACACGCTCTCCTCGACGGAACGGGCTGCAATTCTCGAGCGTCTCGCGAGCATCACGGGGCTCGATCCCAAACATATTGATTCCAAAACACTCACGATCGGCAGTGACGACTTTCATGACAATCTTCTGGCAGAGCGAGGGCTGGAACTCGGCCGCTACGACAGCCGCATGGCTGTCAAAAAAAGAGCGCCGGGTGAGCATTGGATGCCATGGAAGGATCCGAGCCTGGCTCCAATGGCGGATTTGATGGAAGGCACATCCCGTATCTTCAACACCTATATCCGCGACGATCTCGGTTTCCGGAGCGACCTCCTTTACCGAGGACCGTTCGGCAAGGCTTTTCACCCCGCCCCCCTGCAGGTCGAGCCGCAGTTCGGCTACGCGAAGGACTGGATGGCACTGATGTTCAAGTTCGGAGAGGCGGGGCATGCGCCGCCAGCGGACCTGCCGCTCTTGCGTGCCATGCGGGAAAATCCGGAGATGCGCGTTTTCAGCATGTTGGGCTTGTACGATGGAACCTGCGCGGGACGTGAGGAGGCCATCAGGAGCCTGAGCGTGGAAATCCGCAACCGCGTGCAGTCCGCGTGCTATGTCGGCGGACACATGTTTTACAGCGACAGGGAAACCCGGCGCAGGGCGCAGGCCGATTTTGCGGATTTCGTCGAGAAGGTTTCGGTCGGCAAAACTGCTGGTGGCCGCTGAAATATCGCCGTCACGTGCAGACGTCACTCGGTTCGCAGGTGCATTTCACCAATATGTTGACGAGGTTGCAGCAATGATCCCGACCGACCGCGCAGCGTTCATTGTTCTGGCTACAACAATATTTGCCGGCAGCACGGCATGGGCAGCAGAACGATTGCCGCATCTGGACATCGTCCTGAGCCCTGTCAGCCGTGACGGGAACGTCACCGAGGTCAATGTCGAGCAGCGCATCGAAGCTCCCGCGCTTCCGGCTATGTCGCCGCTCGTCCGGATGCCCCTGCGCATCACGTCGATCCCGACACCCCGTTATGACGGAAATGCTCTCACGGCGTTCGATGCCGCCGGACCGCTTCCGCTTACCGCCGAAGACGAACCGAAAACGCCCTCCGCTGATTACCGGCGTTGGCTCGTATCACGCCCGACGGTCGGCGACGTCACCGTGCGCTTCTCCGCACCCCCACGCGCGGTCGACGCAAGCACGCGCGGCGGCCCGCTGTTCGACCTTGTTGCCGAAGCGGGCGGTGTCAGCGGCGCGGGTATTTCTTTTCTCGCCATTCCTCCAGATGAGAAGTCTTTCGATATACGCGTCCGGTTCGACCTTTCGGCGATGCCGGCCGGTTCGCGAGGTATATGGACGTTCGGAGAGAACGACGTCCGGCGTCGGGGATCTGCGGCCGATCTTGCACAAAGCTTCTACATGGCCGGCCCCGTCCGGTCCACGCCGCCGGATACCACGTCTTTCGGCACGTATTGGCTGTCCGAACCCAGCTTCGACATGCAGACAGTCGCTGAAAACATCCGGAAATTTTACCTGTATGCATCCGAATTCTTTTCCGATGAAGGGAAGGCCTACAGGGTGTTCGCCAGAAAGAACCCCTATCCTTCCGGTGGGGGTACGGCGCTTCTTCAATCCTTCATGTTCGGTTACAGCGACGCGGCTGTTCCGACGCCCGCGTCACTGCATGCACTCCTCGCGCATGAAACCGCACACAACTGGCCACATCTCAGCGATGACGATCATGGCGCAACGGCGTGGTACTCGGAAGGGAATGCGGAATTCTACTCCATTCTGCTTTCGTATCGGGCGGGCGTGTACAGTCTTGAGGACTTCGAGCGCGAGATCAACAAGCGTGCTTATCAATATTATGCAAATCCGCTACAGACGCTCACTCTCGCCGAAGCCGGAAAACGCTTCTGGCAAGATCGAAACGCGCAGCGCGTCCCGTACGGGCGCGGCTTCCTCTATCTCGTAACCGTTGATGCGAAAATCCGTAAAGCGTCCGGAGGTCGCCGAAGCCTTGACGATCTCGTGAAGGCCATGACGGCGCGCCGGGCTCAGGGCCAACCCCACGGCCTTTCGCAATGGCTGGAGATGATAGCTTCAGAGCTCGGCCCCGAAGGGCGCGCCGACTATGATGCGATGACGAGCGGAGCCAGGCTGCTGCCGCCCCAAAACAGCTTTGCGCCCTGTTTCAGGCCGGTCGAAACAGTGGTCCGGCAATTCGACCTCGGCCTGGCACCGGAATTTCTGCAGCCCGGAGCCATGGCCATCGCCGGTCTCGCCCCTCAGTCTCCCGCCGCAAAGGCGGGCATCCGTAACGGCGATGTCTTTGTCAGCTTGTCCGGTGCATCGGACGCCGAAGGGGATCCGGAAGCGACCATCACCGTCAAGGTTCGGCGCGGCGAGCAGCTGCTCGACGTTACGTATCTCCCTCGCTCGGGGCCCGTCTCGGGCTACCGCTGGGCACGCGTCGAAGACGTGCCCGCATCCAGCTGCAATCTGTAGGCCGCGTAACCGACGCGTCTACTTGACGCCCAGTTCTTCAAGGTAGTTGTAGATCGTGAACTTGGTTGTCTTGAGCTGTTTTGCGACCCGTTCGACCGAACCTCGCATCATGAAGAGGCCCCGGGCGTGCATCTTCCGCACGGCCTCCAGCTTTTCCGCCTTGCTCATCCGCTTCACGTCGACTCCCGGAGGCTGAATCGCCGTGTTCATGATTTCAAGGATAAGTTCCTCGGTCGTGATCGCACCGCCAGCCTCGTCTTCATCGTCGCCATTGGCCGGCATGAGAAGCCTGTCCAGTTCCTGGGCGACACGCTCCACCGGACCCGGATCGACATTGAAACACAATGCAGAGGTCGCGCGCCCATCCTTGTCGTGAATGATGACCGAAGACGACCGCAGACCGCGCCCGTCGCGTGACGACGAAAGATAGCTGCCGATCACCCGAACGACATTGGCATCGGCCGGGTTGCTGCCCGCGATGATCCCTCGGAAGCCTTCATCTTCTGCAAGACCTGCAATGATCGGATGCCCTCGACGGCGACCGCTGACATGCCCGTTTACAATGTGAACGACCGATTTTTCGGGAACCCGCAGGTCATGGACGACGACCTCGATGTGACTCCCCACGATCTGCCGCAGCGCTTCCGCTATGCCGATCAGCACTTCCGTACCGTCCGGCTCACCTTGCTTCGGCGCAAAGGCTTTGGCGTAACCTGCCTTCAGCTTCTCGGCGAGTGAGGTGGTTGCCATACGCACGTAGCTCCGATCTCTGGATGACCCTGACTTCGATTGACCTCATATCAACATTATGTTGAAGTGGCCAACCAAATTGAAAGGTTGTCTAATGGATTTTGCACAAGCGGAAAAGCCGGGTGAAACGGATGCGGCCACGTTCTTCGAATCCGCAGTCGTCTGGGACAATCATTCGGGCTTCATGCCGGATCCCGCTGCGGCCCTCGAAAACCTTTCAATATGGAAAAATGCGGGCGGCAGCCACCTTTCGATCAATGTCGGCTTCGACCTCATGCCTTGGCAGGACTGCATAACGACGTTGTCCGCCTTCCGGAGATGGCTGCTCGACAGGCCGACACGCTTTATCCTCGCCTCAACGGCTACTGACGTGCGGCGCGCCAAGGCGGAAGGAAAAATGTCCGTGACGTTCGACCTCGAGGGGATGAACGCGCTCAACGAACGCCTGGACATGGTCTCCCTTTATCACCATCTCGGCGTCAAGCAGATGCTCTTCGCCTACAATCGCAACAATGCGGCTGCAGGCGGATGTCACGACGAAGACACAGGCCTGACCGCTTTCGGAAGAGGCGTGATCGACGAGATGAATCGTCTCGGAATGTTCGTCGATGTCAGCCATTGCGGCTATCGCTCCAGTATGGAGGTCATGGAGTATTCCGGGAGCCCGGTGATCTTTTCGCATTCCAATCCTGCAGCGCGCTGGAAGCACGGACGCAATATTTCCGACGAGCAAATTCGCGCGTGTGCAGCTACCGGCGGTGTCATCGGTGCCGTCGGCGTCAGCCTGTTCCTTGGCGAGAGGCCAAGCGCGGAGCTGTTTGCGGACCATGTCGAGCATCTGATCCAGGTAGCGGGTCCGAAGCACGTCGGCATCGGGCTGGATTACGGCTTTCCGGTGGATGTCGACGTAAGCGAAATCGTTGCGGCCAACCCGCAGTTCTGGCCGACATCGGAAGGATATCATGGCCGGATCGACTTTCTGGCGCCTTCCATACTTCGGCCGCTTGCAGATATTCTGCTGCGGCGCGGCCATTCCGAAAAGGACGTCCGCGGCGTTCTCGGCGAGAATTTCCTGGATCTCGCCGAACGGCTTTGGCGTTGACAACACCTCTCTCCACGGAAGTCCCACCCCCTATGAACCTTCAAGGTCCCGGAACCGCGGAGCACTGGACGACGCGGCAGAAGATGGTTCTCGCGCTGTGCGCGCTCGCCATTATTCTGGACGGCTTCGACACGCAGGTCATAGGCTTTGCAGCCCCCGCCCTTTTGGCCGACTGGCCAATCAGCAAAGCGGACCTTGCCCCGATCCTCGGCATAGGCCTTGCCGGAATGATGCTGGGTGCCGCCTTGGGCGGTTACATTGCGGACCGGCTCGGTCGGCGCGTCACGATGATCGGAAGCGTCATGACGTTCGGTCTTGCCAGCGGTGCCATGGCGTTAGCGGGCAATTTGTTGGAACTGGGGTTTCTGAGGCTCATCGCCGGGCTCGGTCTCGGCGCTGCATTTCCCGTCGCAACAGCCCTCGTGGCGGAGTTTACGCCGGCCAATCGCAGGAGCCTTGCCATCTCCATCAGCATTCTCTGCGTTCCGGCTGGCGGTATCCTGGGCGGGCTGTTTGCTGCACCTCTGCTCCCGGTCATCGGCTGGAGGGGCATGTTCGTGATTGCCGGCGTCTTGCCTCTTTGTGTCGCGATTCTGCTGGCATTCTTTCTTCCGGAATCGCCGTCGTTTCTGCGCAGTCGCAATGTCGCGCGCAGCGAACCTGAACCAGAGTCAGAAGAGCAAGCCCGCCAGCCACGCCCGCACACGAAAGCCGGGTCCAGCTTTTTCCGGACAGTTTCCGAGAAGAATCTGCGCGCCGACACGATCTTGCTGTGGGGAGCATTCACAGTCGGCTTGCTCAGCAATTATCTCTATTTCAATTGGCTCCCGGTCCTCCTGACCGAAACGGGGTTCGACATCTCCGCTTCAAGCATTGGGCTGCTTGTTTTCAATATCGGCGGCGTGGCCGGAGGCTTGGGCGCCGGACTTTTGACGATGCGCCTCGGGACGCGCATTCCGTTATCACTCGTCGCGGGCGGCGGCGGCCTGAGCGCTCTTGCGATCGCGCTCTTCCCGCTTTCTCCCCATGATGCATTCTGGCTTCTCCCGGCTCTTGCATTGCAGGGCTTTTGTCTCGGCGGCACACAAATTCTGCTCTACGCACTTGCAGCCCACGTATTTCCCGTCGAAATCCGGGCGACGGGGATCGGCATCGCCTCAAGCGTCGGCAGACTGGGCGCTGTCATCAGCACGACGCTCGGCGCACTCGTGCTTGCATGGGGATCCACCGGATTTTTCCTGACGATAGGTGCTGCCATGGCCGCCGGGACGGTTTGCATTCTCGCGATCAAACGCCACGACCCTGCTGGGCGGTCACGGCCAGCCGATTCAATGCGCACCTAGATCGAAATGCGGGAGGGGCAGCGATGAAGGATGGGATGCGATGGTTTCCGGTCTTGAACTCGCGTTGGTATGTGCTGCTGATCCTGACACTTGTTTACACGTTGAACATCGCCGACAGATTCGTTCTTTCGACTCTGATCGAACCGATAAAGTCTGAATTCGCATTGACAGACGCCGAGGTTGGACTGCTCACCGGGGCCGTTCTTGCCGTCTTCTACGTCACGGCCGGCATTCCCCTCGGCTTCCTTGCCGACCGGATAAACCGAAAGCGGATGATCGTGGTCTCGCTCACCGCCTGGTCGCTTCTAACAGCGCTTTGCGGTGCAACCCGCTCCTTCATGGAACTGCTTCTTGCACGGATCGGTGTCGGTATCGGCGAGGCCGGCGGTACACCGCCCTCCCAATCCTTGCTCGCCGACCGCTTCCATCCACGGGAACGCGCGATGGCAATGTCACTTTTCGCCATCGGTGCAGCAGCAGGCGCAGCGCTGGGATCTTCGCTCGGCGGTTATCTGAACGACGCCTACGGTTGGCGCTTTGTCCTGATCGCCTTCGGCGCGATGGGCCTTCCCGTCGCGCTGATTCTGGCGTTGTCGGTCTCCGAACCGTTGCGCGGCGAGTTGGACGCATCGCCAGCGTCCCAGGAACCTGCCAACCTCAGAGAAGCGCTACGTTTCATAGCCCGGCGGCCTTCGCTGCTGCACACGCTCGCGGGCGTCACAATCATTACGTTCTGGGGATGGGGACTGATGTGGTGGACACCGAGCTTTCTTGCGCGCAGCCATGCCATGACCCTCAGCGAGATCGGCGAACACCTCGGGCTCATGCATGCGCTTGGGGGAACCGCTGTTACGCTCGGCACAGCCTGGGCAATGCACCGGATGGCCGGCAAGGATCCACGCTATCAGGCATGGTTTGTCGGCGGGACCACCCTCCTCGCCACCGCACCCTCGATGCTCGCGTACTGGGTTTCCTCGGAAGCGGCGGCCATTGCGCTATTGTGGCTCTTCATTCCGGTAACCTATCTCTACATCGGGCCAACGCTTGCACTCGCTCAAAACCTTGTTCCAGCAACCATGCGCGCGCTGATAAGCGCCGTTCTCGTCTTCGTCGCCAATGTCGCGAACCTCGTCGTCGCCCCGCTGCTCATCGGCTTTCTGTCAGATGTCCTCAGCACGCGCATAGCTGACCCAGCACAGTCGCTTCGCTATGTCCTGATGGCCTGCAGTCTCACCGGCCTTTGGGCCAGCGCACACTATTTTGCCGCGGCGCGGCGATTGGCGCATGACCTGGCGCGCCCTGTCGACGATCAGCGATCAGCGACTCAAGCCGCCGCTGTGACCGGCGCCTGATCGTCTATCCCTGACAGCGAGTCCGAGCGCGCGTCCTCTATGTCACGCACGAGACTGGACCCGATGAACGTGAACAGGAAAGCGGCAAGCGCATACATCGGCACCAGCGAGAAAAAGGCATAGCGCAGCGACTGGTTTCCATACTGCGAAGAGAGGAAGTCGCTCAGCGCACCCAGGAGAAACGGCCCCAGACCTGCGCCAACAATCGTGACGGTAAAGGTGAGAATGGCAGCCGCTGTCGCGCGCGAATGTACGGCCGACAGGTTCTGAACAAGGGCATAGCTCGGCGCGATATAAAGCCCGTTCACTGCCGAAGGCAGGATCAGCAGGGCAAAGGCCATTGAAGCGGTGTTCGACGCAAAAAGCATGAGCACGACCGGGACGGTAAGGATGGCGCCCAACGCTGGAAGCCACACCATCCAGCGCTGATCGCGTTTTGCGAGCCGGTCCACGAAAATGCCGCCCGCCAGCGTTCCAAGGAAAAACGGCAAGCCTTGGTACAGCGCGATCTGCGCACCCAGATCGGTCGGCGCAATATCGAACGTACGCTGGAAAAACGCAGGCATCCACAAGATCATGCTGTATTCCCCAAGCGCCATCAGGATTAGCGCCGGCGTCAGGAGGGCGAAGGTACGCCGCCGGAAAAGGCGCCGCGCGGCTTCACGAAACGGGACCGCGATCGGCGATTTTTCCAGACCATCGGCCAGGCCCCGCCGTGGTTCTCGAACAGTCGCAACGAGAAGCAGAGCGAGTGGAAGCCCGGCACCGCCGAGCACAAAAAAGGTCGCCCGCCACCCGATGGCAGGCTCGAGCCAACCGCCAAGCAGCGGCGCAAGTGCACCGCCCAAAGGCGCGCCCAGCGCGAAGAGGCCCATGATCGTGCCACGCTTCTCGATCGGAAAAACATCGGCGAGCATCGACATCGACGGTGCCATGGCCCCCGCTTCACCGACTCCCACGAATATGCGTGCGAGCAGCAGCATCAAGAATCCCCCGGCAAGTCCGCATGCCGCTGTCGCCACGCTCCAGATGAGCACCGCTCCGAACAGGATCAGCAGACGATTGTAGCGCTCGGCCAGACGCGCAATGGGGATTGCCAGCGTCGAATAGAAAAGCGCGAAAGCCGCGCCCGTAAGCAGGCCGATCTGAGTGTCGCTGAGATCAAGCTCGAGCCGGATCGGTTCCACGAGTATGGAGAGAACATATCGGTCGACGTAATTGAGGGTGACGACCAGAGTCAGCACGAACAAAAACCAGTACTGCTTCCGCGTTGTCGTCATTCCCCATCCCTCCGCGTGCACCCGTGACATGTGAATCGAATCTGTAAAATCGGAATGCGTCCCTCAACGCCTCCGCATGCCTTCACCCGCTCGCGCGCGGCAATACGGACAGAAGCCGGTCGATATCGGCCGCGTCGTTGAACACCGACGGTGACACCCGGCCACGATTTGCCGACAATGTTATCTTGACCCTGGCTGCATCGAGCAACGGTCCCAGCACGGTGTTCGCATCACGCTGCTGAAACGTCACAAGCGGCGTCTTCGCCTCGCGAGGCGTCAACAGCGTGTAGCCGCGCTTGGGAAGCTCCGCCTTGAGCTGGTCCGTTAGGCCTTGCGCGTGCCGCTGTATATCGGCCACGCCAAGCGAACGGATATAGTCGAGAGAATGGTGCAACTGGGCAATCACGGTATGAGAGTGCGTGCCTTGCGCAAACATGCCCATCGCCGTCGGTGCGAATGCGTAATCCGCCACCCGCGTCCCGGCAGGGTCAAGCGGGTAGACGTGCGTCTGAAATGTGCTGAGACCGTAATAGCCGGCAACCGGCCGTTTCAGCATCGGCAGGCGATCAGCGCGAGCGTAGAGAAACCCGAGACCGAAATCCCCCATCAGCCATTTGTAGGTCGCGCAGGCGGCAAAATCGACCCCGGCCGCCTTGACGTCAACCGGTATGCACCCTGCCGCGTGCACCATATCCGCATAGACGAGCGTGCCGTTGTCATGCGCCAGATCGCAAATCGCTTTCAGATCGTGCTCGAAACCGTTGTAGGTGGATACGTGCGACAGCGCGATCAACCGTGTTCCGGGACGCATGGCCTTTTTGTACGCGGCAGGCTCGATCCTGCCCTGCCGATCCCGAATCCAGGTTACCTCCACCCCCCGTTTGGCCAGCTCTTCGTATATCGGCATCGATCCGAAGAAGTGGAGTGTATCGGTCACGATATGGCCGCCGTCCTCGGGGAATCCGAGGGACCTGAGAACAAGCTGCTCGCCCGCCGTCGTGCTCTGGACAAAGGCGATTTCATCGCCTTGCGCATTGATCAATGTGGCAAACTTCCGTCTCAATCCGTCGGCATCAAGCTTGAATGCAGCGGCGTGGGGATCGAGCATTCGGCGGGAGAAATACGCGTCTGCGGCACGCCTGCCCGCCAGGCTGATAGGGTGCTGGCTCCCGGAGTCGAGATAGGTCAGTCCGGATGCGAAGAATGCCGCCTTGTCTGGAAGGCTCAGCTCCGGTCTTTCCTTTGACACCGCCGCCGAAACGGCAGCGGGAACGACCGCGCCGGCCGCCATGAGCTCCCTACGCGTCAGCATGGCCACTGTCCGCGAAACCACAAGGTTTGAGCTCCATCTTCGCAGCCATGTATCGCTCTTTACACCAACACCGCCTCAAAAAGAATGGGAGCGACAACCCGCTGGTTGCCGCTCCCATTCCCACTGGGAACTTAGAACTCTCGTGCCAGCGTGAAGCCGATCGTTCTTGGATCAAGGAACTGCGCAGTCGGGTCCGCCGTACCGTTGCGGTTCTGTGAAATCACGACACCATCCTTGTCGAAGAGATTGCGCACGAACACATTCAGCTTCCACACTTCGTCATAGGTGATGCCGGCGTTCAGATCGAACTGCGTATAAGCAGGGATCGTGTAACGCGGCCTCGGAGCAGAAACGGAATCCGTCCGGAAGGCCGAGAAGCGCTTGCCGACATGCGCCAGAGAACCGCCGACATAGGCCGACACCTTGTCGCTCAGGTCAAATTCCTGTCGCACACCCAGCGTGGCCGTGAACTTGGCGGAGTAGGGCAACCGATCGCCCTTTGCTCCCTCGAGCTGTGTCGTCGCTGCGGTCGATGGCGGCAGATCCTCGCGCAGCTTGGCATCCGTGAACGTCGTGCTTGCGTTGATGCTGAGGCCTTCGGACGGGTTCAACTGTCCCGCGAGCTCGACACCCCGGCTCCGGGCCTTGCCGCCGTTCGTGAAGAAGAGAAACTGCGACACGGCATCCGTATTGATGAGCTGGATATCCTTCCAGTCGATCTGGAACGCCGCAATGTCGAAGCTCAGCATACGATCAAGCGTGGAGCCCTTGAAACCGACCTCGTAGTTCATCACGGAGTCGGAGTCGAACGACGTCGGAATTGTCGGAACGTCGGTGTTCGGTCCGCCGGGGCGATACCCGCTCGCGACCCGCGCATAGGCCATCATGTCAGGATTGAAGTGATAGCTCGGTGAAATCAGCCATGTGAACGCGTCTTCGCCGGCCCGGATCGTCGCGCTCGTGCCCGGCAGTCCGAAGACGGCCTGAGCGGGACCATCGATTTCCTGAATCGAGAAGTAGCGCTGCTTGTTGTCCGCATAGCGCCCACCGACCTGGATATCCAGTTTCTCGGTCGCGTGCAGCGTGAGCGTGCCGAAGACGGACTTTTCCTCGAACCGGCTCGGATTCGTTCCGCTGAACGGCACGACATCGCTGAGCCCGCCACCCGACAGGAAAAGCGTCTGGGCAACGTCCGACTTTTCCTTGGTATAGAATCCGCCGACGAGCCAATCCAGCGTCTCGCCGGTCGCACCCAACCGAATCTCCTGCGAGAATTTGTTGGTCTTGTTGTTGTCGCCGATAACGACCGTCGCACTGCCCGCCGGCAATCCGTACAAGGATTGGAAAAGGCCGCCGAACACTGCCGTGACGTCGTTGTTGTTGAGGCCGCGACTCTTACCGTAAGCGGTAATCGACGTCAGATCAGCAAAGCCGAGATCAAGCTCCACGCGGCCTGAATAAAGCTGGAAGCGGTTATGATTGTCGTTGGGAACCTGTCGGATCGTCCGATCCCCGAATCGCGGCGTGTAGTTCGTGACGGTCGATCGATCGATCACGCACTCCGGACAGACCTGGATCGTATCGTTGAAGCGCGACTTCTTGTCCTGCCGCAGATAGGACAACTTGATCGCGAGGTTGGAGGTCGGCTGAAGCATCAGCGCGACGCGGCCGCCCCAGGCTTCAAGCTTGTTCACATCCTCGCCCGGCGCATTGGGATGCACGTTGTCGATGAATCGCGGATCGTTGCGATAGAAACCGCTCACGCTCAGCCCCGCGATACCGTCCACAAGCGGAATGTTGAGCCCGCCGCGCGTCGAATAACCCCAGTCGCCGTCCTTGACAGCGCTCGCCCCCACCTCGACGCGCCCGGAGAAACGCGTCGTGCTCGGGTCACGCGTCACGAACTTGATGAGACCGCCGAGACTCGAGGCACCATAAAGCGTACCCTGAGGCCCGCGCAGAACCTCGATTCGGCTGAGCGTCGCGGGATCGAGGTCCGGAAACGGCGCCTGCCCTGCATAGACCGAAGACCCGAACTGGATATCGTCCACAAGAACGGCGATCGTCGGATTGGTGCCGCCGCCGGTCGTGATGCCGCGAATCGAAACCTCGGAAATATCCTCGTCGCCACCGATCTGAAGGCCGGGAACCCGATCATAATAGTCGGCAATACCGACCAAATTCTGCTCAACGAGCGTGTCCGCGGACACCGCCGTCACCGCGAGCGGCACATCAAGAAGACGCTGCTCGCGCTTTTGCGCCGTGACGACAATTTCCGATTCAAGGCGCGCGTCGCCCGCCTCTGCCGACTCGGCCTGCGACGACGACTGCGCCCACGAAGCCTCAGCGGAGACCATCGCGCCCAGCGCACACGTAACCAACATTGCGTATTTCACGTTCATTCCCCTTCCCCCCTTGCATCGGGCTCGACCGTTCACCGGTCCTACAAACAGCAATGCATGGAATTTCGGGCCCAGATCAATCAAAATTTTTAACTAAGCTACAAAAAGTTTGAATGCGTGACATTTCTGCCTTAGCACGTGACGAGCAGCCTTCGTTCACAGGAAAGCGCACTTCGCATGTCAGACCCGTCTTCGGCGCTGCAGTCGGCCTTGCCCGGGCCGCGTTCCAGTCGAGATGCACGCGTCTGCACCGCGACCGTTCGATCTCCCGGGCTCAACGGGACGCGACGAAGCCTGCTGATCCGAAAGCACTTTCAAGAGGGCTTTCGCACCCGGCCGGTTTTATGAGCCTTTTGGCAAACAGCGCGCGATACGACGCAGGGAAGCACCGGCGCTCGGCCGGAAGCGCCCGAAGTTCCGGGCGGGGAATGGAGGCAGCCTGAGTATGCGCCACATTGAATCGAACGCCATCGCCAGGCTTCTTCTTGTCGCCTTTGTCGCCATCTTCCTGAAACCTGCATTTGGTGCGCACGCCTCTGAAAAAAACGACAGTTGGCGTGTTTCCCCGACCACTGAGCAAGCCGATGGAACGGCACTCATCAAAAGACAGCTGCACATCGGCGGGCGGCACACAATCCGCTACATCGGAATCATGTCGGATCGCATCTATGCCGGTCCCTTCGGCGGGCAGTGGCCGCCTGCGGCAGATCCGTTCATGGACTGGATGTATTATCAATGGTGGGCCCCGATATCGATATCGAACGATGAAGGCGCCGGTACCGAAAAGGCACTGCCCGCATTTGTCGCCGCGGTCACCGAGGGTGCGGGTTACTTGCACGCGCTGCTGATCAGCGGCGCCTACGACATCGCAACACCCTATTTCGCCGCTGAGTACGCGGCTCGCAAAGTTCCCTTGGCATACAAAGACAATGTCGTCGTCCTGCGCTATGCGGGCGGACACATGACAACCGGACGTGAGTTCGACGCCGAGGTTCTGGGATTCATCAATCGCGTCATGGCGACGCCCGCCCCTTCCCGCCCGCTCGGTCCCCTGGAGGAATAGAAAATGGCAGTTCGAAACAGCGCGCTTGCGCTTCTTATGCTTATGGCGAGCGCGGCATCCGCGCCCGCCGATGCCGCTTCACCCTCATCATCTCAATCGGAAACGCGACCTGGCCCCGTCGCGGACGGCTTCACCTTTTTTGCAGCCGGCGATTTGCTCGGCCCCTACGGCAGCACCATGCCGGACGTCGACGCCCAGGTCGCGCGCGTTTTCTCCCTGATCCGAACAAGCGATGCAGCCTTTGCCAATCACGAAGGCAATGTTTTCGATGTCGGCAATTTCCGGGGGAGCCTCGCCGCAGAAAACGGCGGAGGCTACCCGATTCACAGCCTTGAGGTCTTCCGCAAGTTCCGGGAAATTGGCCTGAATCTCATTTCCCGGGCCAACAATCATGCAACGGATTGGGGTGTCGAGGGGATGATCGCATCCGACGAGGCGCTCGATGCCATCGGCCTCACCCACGCGGGCACCGGCGGATCGTTGGAGAAGGCACGTGCACCCGGATTTCTCTCGACATCGAAGGGACGCGTCGCGCTGATCGCCACAGCATCGACGTTTACAGGCATGTCACCCGCCGGCGCGCCGGCGCGCGGCGCGGCGGCACGTGCCGGGCTCAATCCGCTGCACGTGCAGCAGGTCAGGCTTGTGAAGAAGGATGAATACGAAGCGCTGAGACGCCTCGCCGTCAATGCAGGCTGGCAGGGCTACGAACTTCCCGTAAAGGGCACACCGGACATTCATTTGGATGAACGGACGTTTCGCCTCGCGGGGAAAGAGGGGCTGACCTACGAAGTCAGCAAAGTCGACCAGGATGCATTGTTGAAGTCCGTCGGCGCCGCACGAGACGAGGCCGGCTTCGTCGTGTTTTCGATCCATGCGCATGAAACGCTTTCCGGCGGGTATGAGGATCCCGCGCCTGCGGACTTCCTTCAGCCGCTGTTTCGCGCGGCCATTGATGCCGGCGCCGATGCCGTCGTTCGTCATGGGCCGCACGCCGTCCAGGGAATCGAAATCTACAAGGGAAGGCCGATTTTCTATGGACTTGCGAGCCTGTTCTTCGATCTTCCGAAAACGTTGACGATCGCAAGTGATGGTCCGAACAAGCAGGTCGTCGAGCTACCGGACAGCTGGTACGACGGTGCCGCCGCCGTCAGCAGCTATGTTGGCGGACAAGTGAAGGAAATCAAGATTTATCCCCTTCTCCTCGATCCTCGGGACGGCGATGGGCGCGGTTTGCCGCGCCTTGCGCAAGGCGCCGAGGCACAGCGAATTTTGCGCGCGATCCGGGATCGTTCCCGTGACTTCGGAACAAACATACAGGTCCACGGCGACATCGGCTTTATTCGCCTGTGACGCAAATGCGGAAAGTCGAGAGAATGATACGCAACATCCGTCTTCGTCATGCTCTTCGCGGTCTTGTGGTGTTGCTTGCCGCAAGCGCCTCGACCTCGCTCGAAGCGCAGGTGGGGCCGCCGCCTCCCCTTCGCCCGCTCTCGCTTTACGCTGAGACGGGCGATGATGCCTTCGTCTCGCAGCATGTCGGCACATTCAACGGCAAACGCGTGAAGTACCGGGCGGAGGTCGCTGAGACCAGGGTGCACGCTGCGAACGGTGCCCCGGTCGCAAGCCTGTTCACCACAACCTACCAGGCCGTCGCGGGACGCGATTCGAAGCCGCGGCCCGTCATGTTCGTTTTCAACGGCGGCCCCGGTGCGGCTTCCGCCTTCGTGCATTTGATGGCGCTCGGCCCCCGCCGACTTGCGGACCTCTCGAACAAGGGCCTCGCCGACACAGGCGCGCGACTGATGGATAATCAAGACTCGCTTCTCGACGTTGCGGATCTTGTTTTTATCGATCCGCCGGGCACCGGCTTCAGCAAAGCCCTCTCCGATGCCTCAGCCGACCTCAACTCGATCGACGGCGATTCAGAACTGGTCGCCGTGCTCATACGCCATTGGCTCGACCGCAACCGACGTACGGGCTCACCCATATACATTTGGGGCGAAAGTTATGGCTCACTGCGCGCCGTCGCGCTCGGTCGAGACCTTACCCGAATGCAGCCTGCAGTCCGTGTCGACGGAATCATCCTCAACGGTCAGGCCATTACGCACGGCCAGATGGGCCGGGTCAGAAATCCGGCATGGATCGCGATGCGTCTGCCGATGATGGCATCGCTTGCTCACTACCATGGCAAGATCGACAACAAGTCCCAAAGCTGGGAGGAAGCCGTAGAACGCGCCCGGCGCTTCGCATATGAGGAATATCTTCCGGCGTTGGCGCAGGGGTACAGGCTTGATCCTTCGACCCGCGAGAAGATCGCCAGCGCACTTCCACCGCTTATCGGAATTCCCGAGACATATTTCCGGGAGAACAACACAATCGTCGTGAACAATTTCAATGCCGAGCTATTGAAAGATCGGAATCTCGTCCTCGACGGCAACGATGGACGTCAAACCCTTCCGAAATCTGAGAGCGAACCCGACTACAACCAGATGTTTGCCGGCATCGGAACCGCGATGAATCGCTATATGCGCGACGAGCTGACCGTGTCCGGTGTCGGGACATACGCAATGCTGATACCGGATGCCGATGCCACCTATTACGCATGGAATTTCCAACCGACAGGCGCAGCCTCCCTGGATGTGACGCTTGCCGATCTTATGCGCAGCAATCCCGATCTGCGATTGCTCGTAACGCAAGGCCGCCACGACACGCTGACAACCATCGGAAGCACGGAATACACGCTTTCGCAATCCGACCTGCCCTGGAACCGCGTCGCCATGTCGCTTTATGACGGTGGCCACACCCTGCTGCCGCATCGCGAAGTTCTCGATGCAATGCGCAAGTTCCTAAGGCGCGAATAACCTCAGCGCGTGCAGGCGGCATGCACCGATAACGGAACCTCCGTCAGGCTGTGCATGCCTTTCCATGCCGACGATGCCGCGCGCGGATGCCTGGCCGCCTCGGCTCCGCACACGAACAGGCACTGCCGTTCGTTATCAGTTGCGGATTCGCACCGCATCCGCCGCACTTGTCACGAACCGCCGGAGTTGACGGGACAATTCAATCCGCGCGGGATCGTCATTGAAAACCGTATGACCGGACGCGAAGAACAGGCTTTGAATTCGGGATGGTGAGATCGCCGAGTGCTCAAGCGCATACCGCTGAGCGAGAAGCGGCGTCGCCAGATCATAATAGCCGCTGACCAGCATCACCGGCACCCCCGGCTTCGCACGATGAAGCGCTTCCAACCCCGGCAGTGCGGTAATCCCGGAATTGTCCTGGATCTTCGGGGATCCGGAGTTCCAGTTCCAAGCAAAATTCACATCCAGGGACAGGCCAATATAGGCGCGGTCCGTATCGACGCCGATCTCCCGCAAATAGTCGCCGGTTCCCGCGTTTACGATGACATTCGATTTTCCCATACCCAGGGCGGGGTCATCGGCCGCCTTGTCGCGGCCCGGGACAAGAACAGCTTTCGGTGCGGGCGCCGCCACGCGCGTATCGATCCTGCCAACCACCTGACCCGGAAGCAGCTTCTCGAGAAAATCCTGGCTGGACAAGCGGAGGTTCGCTTCCGCGATGATATCCTCGGGAATTCCGATCATTGCCGACATGCGCCTGGCGACGGCAATTTTATCGGCCTTGGGCAAGCTATTGCCGCGTTGCAGGGCGGCTGCATATTCGGTCTGCGCAAACTGACGCGCCTCTTCGAACAGCTTTGCCACGTCGTCTTTCCCGCTTCCGGCACGCCCGTGCGCGAATGCGGCTGCGGCCATGGATGGAAATTCGAAAATGGCATTCTGGTCGGGATCGACCGAAAGCACGAGGCCGGGTGAGACAAGCACGATTCCGGCAACATTGAGATCGGTTATGTGCTGCACAAGTGTTGCCGCTCGAAAGCCGCCATAGCTTTCGCCCACAATGAAGATCGGGGACGCCTCACGACCGTTGACGCGAAGCCATTCCCTGATCAGCGCAACCGTCGCTTGCGCATCGCCTTTCACGCTCCAATAGGCTTGTGCACCGCCGGGACGCAGTTCGCGGCTGAACCCGGTCCCCACCGGATCGATAAGTACCAGGTCGGCGACATCGAGCAGCGTCTCGGGGTTGTCAGCAAAGCGTGCCGGCTCCCCCCTGGCTTCCACGCGCCGGCGCGGTCCGAGCAGACCGAAGTGAAGCGGGCCGCTCGCGGCGCCCGGCCCGCCATTGAAGGCAAAAACCACCGGGCGCGTGCGAAGAACAGCACCCTCGCGAACGTAGCTGGTGGCAGAAATGGTCGCATCCGGAATGCCATCCGCGCTTTTGAGCACCGTTTCCGACCAACCCACCTTGTAGTCGACCACCCCGTCGTCGACGCGGACCGATCGAATTGCGGTGGGCTGTGCCTGGTCGGCGTAGGCCCCGTCGAAAGCGCTGCCCGCGATCGTCGCCGCCATTGCCAGGAGAAAACACCGAAAATTCATTTACCCCTCCAACGCAGGAACGTGCGCGCCCGTCTGAAACTAAAAAATCATTGCCACATTCAACATAATGTTGAAAGTGCTTGAATCGGTAATCGGCGAGACGGAAGTGAGAAGGCCATGACTGTGGATCGGCGCGAATTCATATGTTTGGCGTCTGCCACGGCGGCAAGCCTGGTGGTCGGCCGAAGCGTCCGCGCCCAGGGCGAAGCGGACCCCCTTGCCGGCCGTATCGTGATCAACACGCTCGGCTTTCTACATGACGGCTATGGCAGTCGGCCACAGATCGAACCCAGCACCCCGCTCCTGCTCACGACAAAGCGCCTACTCGCCGATGGCCGCGCTTCCGGTGTCACCGCGCTCAACCTCACCATCTCGGTCGCAGACAGGTTTTCAGACGCGGCGCAGTCCGTTCGAGACTCCGACGGCGTCATTCAACGCCATGCGAAGGATCTTCTCAAGGTTTTGAGCACCGCGGATATCCACCGCGCCAAGGCCGACAACAAGATCGGAATCATTTACGGCTTCCAGAACGCGGCGATGATCGAAAACGACATCGATAATGTTGATCGGTTTGCGGATATGGGCGTGAGGATCGTTCAGCTCACCTACAATACGCTCAACCAGCTCGGCGGCGGTTCTTTGGCTCAAGGCGACCCTGGCCTCACGCCCTTCGGGCATGAAGTCGTGAAACAACTGAACGCCAGACATCTCATCGTCGACCTGTCGCACAGCGGACGCCAAACGTGTCTTGATGCGGCCTCCGCGTCGAAGGACCCGATTGCGATCACGCATACGGGATGCGCGGCCCTCGCTTCGGTACCGCGGAACAAGACGGACGAAGAATTGCGCGCCGTCGCGGAAAAAGGCGGCTATGTGGGCATTTATTTCATGCCGTTTCTCGCACCCGGCAGGGCATTCAATTCGGATGACGTGGTCGCCCATATCAACCATGCCATCAAAGTGTGCGGTGAAGATCACGTGGGAATTGGCACCGATCACGGCCTCGCGGATCTGGGCGATATGGCCACTGTCCGGAAGACCTATGCGGAAACCGTGACCGAGCGGCGGGCGAAAGGCATTTCCGCACCCGGCGAAGACCCGGCCCTGCTTCCCTATGCGACCGATCTCACCGGACCACAGCAATTCAGGGTCTTGTCTCGCAAGCTCCTTGCCCGCGGCCATACGGCGACGCAGGTGGAGAAAGTCATGGGCGGCAACTTCCTGCGTTTTGCCAAGGATGTCTGGAAAAATTAGCGGCCACCCTGAAGAACCGGTGCGCATCCAAACACGGCAGCACAGTTCCAAGCAATATTGCGTGAACGATGGCTATGGCTCGGTCTTGAAGACCACCGATATCGGCTCTTCCTGAGGTAAGAACGCCGGCATCAGCGAGACTACAAAAGACCTTCGCGATAACGTGGAGGCCAATTGTAATGACACGGCGCCAGCCTGCTGGCGGCTGCGCTGCGGCCAATCATGAATGATGAAAGATCAGACCGCGACTCTTGTGAAGCGGCAACGTTCTGACGCGCGATGCACACACAGTTCGTGAGGACAATCCGGCGCTGCGCAATCGGCATAGGCGGTTCCATCAGGCCGATCTTCCGCCGCTCGGGATGAAGCGAACAGAAAAAATTACTTAAAATCAACAGCTTCAATTTGACGCATCCACAACGCAACCCGCCCCTCTCCGGCCGAGACATCGGCGACGGTCCGGAGAGAACGTCCGTACATTTATGTATTGACAGCCCATCATTTTTGACAACTTAATGTTGAACATAACAATTTTTTGTCAAAGTAAACGGAGGGGGTATCATGACCAGCGGACGCCTGCGTAACCTGTTTTGCAGAACATCGCCTCTCGCCCTTGCGGTATTGCTTGCAAGCGCCAGCGAACCGGCCGGTGCACAAACGCACGCCGATGCCGAGAGCCTTGAACCGTCGGAAAGCGGAGCAGCCTTCAACACTGATGAGATCATTGTCACCGCAACGCGATCCGGCGCACAGTCAATCCAGAACATTCCGCTCTCGATTACGGCTGTGGACCCCGAAGCCATGCAGCGCCAGGGCAATGAAACCCTGGCCGACATCAGCCGGAATGTACCCGGCGTGTTCGTTCAGGAAGAGGGTGGCGGACAGAACAAGATCGTCATCCGCGGCATCAATACGAACGCCGGCATTCAGCAGACGGACACGGCCGAGCAGGCGCTGGTATCCGTGTATCTCGATGATGTTCCCATCTCCATTCAGGGCGCGACACCCGACATTCGCGTCTTCGATCTTGAACGCGTAGAGTTTCTCCGCGGACCTCAGGGGACATTGTTCGGCGCAGGCGCCATGGCGGGAACCGTGCGTTACATCACGCGCAAACCCAACCTCACGGAATTCGAAGCCTCGGCAGAAGGAAGCCTTGCCGCCACGAAACACGGCGAGGAAAGCTACAGCGTCCGGGGCATGATGAATCTGCCGCTCGCCACAGATCGTCTAGGCCTTCGTGTTACAGCTTATCACGGCAAGGATGGCGGCTATATCGACAATGTCGCCGGCGAAGACAATTTCAATGACCTGGAGATGACGCAGGTTCGGTCGGTGCTTCGATACAGCGACAGCAAGATCACGGCGGATCTGAGCTGGCTCTACGGAACGCTCGAAAACGGCGGCAACAACACCACGCTATCCGAACTCGGTGACTATGAGTACGGTGCCCAGGACAAGGTCGGTGTCGAAGATCGTTTCCATATCATCAATTTCGCCCCGCAGATTGATCTTGGAGGTGTGACGCTTCTGTCGTCCACCGGCTATATTGACCGTTCCTACAAGATTTTCCAGTCCCAGGAATATTACACTCAAGGCCTTCTCGGCTTCTCAAGTCCCTCCGCGACTGCCGTCTATCATAACAGGATCAAGGATTTTACGCAGGAGCTGCGCTTGGCGACTGATGCCAGCCGGCCGCTGCGTGCGCAGATCGGCGCTTTCTATCAAAGACAGACGCGCGGCTATGAGCAAACCAACGACTGGTCGGGCATGGACGCTGCCATAGGCATCGATTCCCGGGATTTCGGTGCAGTGCGCCAGGACCAGCTTTTCCGGAGCGACACATTTACGAAAACCAAGCAGCTCGCGCTGTTCGGCGAAATCACTTACTCTCCCGTGCCAAATCTGGACCTCGTCGCGGGCCTTCGCTATTTCGACTGGAAACAGCGGTACACCCTGTTCAGTGCCGGCCTGGGCGGCGTCGATGCCTCCGGCCAACCCTTGACTCTGACTGGAAAATCCAAGGCGAATGGCGTCAATCCGAAAGCCTCGGTCACCTATCGCGTCGATGACAATGTGATGGTGTATGCGGAAGCTGCTCGAGGTTTCAGATACGGCGGCGTCAATCAGGTCGTGCCGCTCGACTTCTGCGGCGATGCTCTTGCAGCGGACGGATTGACGAGTGCGCCGGTCGACTACGACCCCGATAAGCTGTGGACATACAGCATCGGCGAGAAGGCACAGTTCCTCGACCGAAAGGTTACGCTTAACGTGGCCGCCTTCCTAACAAATTGGGACAATGTTCAGACACGGCATTATCTCGACGAATGCGGCTATTACTTCACGCAGAATGCCGGAAAGGTTCGCAGTCAGGGACTCGAGCTCGAGTCACGGTTTCGCCCTCTTGAAAATCTGACGCTCTCTGCGACCGGAAGCTACACCGATGCCAAGACGCGCGACCCACTCCCCGACCTCAATGCGCTCAAGGGAGACCGTGTCCCTTACTTCCCCCGCTATCTCCTTACCCTCGGTGCGGAGTATGAAATTCCTCTGAATGCGGGAAGCCTCATTCTGCAGGGCGACTTCAGTTACCGCAGCGCAACGGGCACACGGTTCAATCCCGCGGACTCCGAATACAGGACAAATCCATCGTCACATGTCTTCAATGCCGCCATTACCTGGCAGACTGAAGACATGTCCATTTCGATCTATGGACGCAATCTGACTGATGATTATGTCGTTACCTCGATTGCCAATAATCCCTTCCCGAGCACCCAGCCGGGGGATACGGTGACAATCGCACGCCCGCAAACGTTCGGGATCCGCATGAAGACGCAATTCTGATGGAAAACGCGCCGCACCCGCAAGTCTTGGAAAACAACACTCCAGACTTCAGCTGTTCACGCAGGGAAAGCATCACAGCGCTGACCCTCGCGGCAGCAGCGCCGGGCCTGCTGACCGGGTGCGGCGCGACACCAGACCTGCCAAACAATGAAATCATCAAACTCGGCGCCCGAGACGCCGTTGATCACATTCGCAAAGGCGATTTGAGCGCGGAAACCTATGTTTCCGTACTTCTCCGGCAGGCCGAGGCGCACAAGGCGCTCAACGCCTTCATTACCCTGATCCCCGAGCGGGTGCTCGAAGCAGCAAATGCCGTGGACAGATCGCGAAAGCGCGGCGATGTCCCAGGACGGGCGGCGGGCCTGCCGTTCGCCGTAAAGGACCAGATCGCCGTTGCCGGCTACCCGGCGACAGGCGGCAACGGCGCGCTCAAAGGCTACGTCCCCGATCGTTCCGCTTCGGTCGTTCATGCACTCGAAGGGGCCGGCGCGATCGTGTTCGGCAAGACCAATATGCCGGATATGGTCGCCGGTTTCACGCTCGACGTCGGCGCTGCAAGCGTGAACCCGTGGTTCGGAGCGCCGCGCAACCCCTACGATATGAAACGAATGACCGGCGGCACCAGCGGCGGCAACGGGTCGGCGCTCGGCGCGCGTATCGTACCGGCCGCGATAGGAGAGGATACGACAGGCTCTATCCGCTTCCCTGCCGCACTTTGCGGCGTTTCGGGATTACGTCCATCCACGTGGACGATCGAAAACGCGCTCGGAGAGAATCGGCCCAAGCGATATCCCGATGACGGAATTGTCATCCCGCCCGCCGGGCTGCAGGACACCTTCGGTCCGATGGCACGGACTGTCAGTGACCTCGCCTTTCTGGACAGCATCGTCACCGGGGAAACAGCCCCTTCTGTCGACCTTCGCCGTGCCCGCATTGCGGTCCCTGCGGAAGCCTACTGGAGCGAGGCGTTCGTTGATCCCGGGGTCGCGCGCAGCATGCAAGCCGCTCTTGCACTGCTGCGCGATGCGGGAGCGACACTCGTGGAAATCGATTTCGAGGCCGTTCGCACGCTCTACGACGACAGGATGATGGCCGCGCTGCCCTTCGCCGCAGCCGACATTGAAGCATGGTTGGCTGAACACCTTCCCAAAATCAGCGAGGCGTACGTCCTGTCACGTCGCGAAGGGCTTTATGCGTTTCCCGATCTGCCGGTTCTCGATGCGCACGAGAGGCGCAATGTCCTGACACGCGCACGCCGCCGATTTCTCGATCTGTTTGTGACACACGGTGTAACGGCAATCCTCTCCCCGACCGTGACGATCCCCGCTCCGGAGCTTCGCACTGATGGCGAAAAGGAGGGGCAGTCCATTGTGATCGCAGGCAAAACGTTCAGTCAGGTCTGGACACTCTGCCGCAATATTTTCTGGGGCCCCGCCCTGGGCGCGACCGGAATCACCATTCCTTCGGGTCTCGCAGACGGCTTGCCCGTGGGATTGCAGCTTGAGGCGCCATCTGGATCAGACCTCCATCTGCTCGGGCTCGGCATGGCGATCGAAAGGCTGCTAGGGCCGATCGACCCTCCCGCTTACGTAGACGGGTGAGCGCAATTGAACGCGGTTCCGACCTCCCGGAAATCTCGCTACGGCAATGTCGTCATCCCGTCGCGCGCGAATTTCGGACAGGAATATGGTCGCCCAGTAAAACACCGTCATCCGGGTTACAGGCCTTGTTCGTGCAAACATGGCCTTTGTACGGGGCGACTTGCAGCAGAGTATACACGACACAAATCGAAGCCGTATGCTCGTGAAGGATCCCATCAAGCCATGAAAACGAAAGCGATACGCCGCTGCTTTTTTGCCGGCCTCCTGCTTGCACTGCCTGCGGCAGCCGCCTCTGCGGAACCCTCTTGCAAAGTTCATCCAACGGTAGCCACAGCAGAAACGCTGATCTTGCCGACCGGAGACCTTCACTATGAAGCGGGATGGACGCAATTGGCAATCAAGAACGGCCGAGGCGTTCCTCAAGGAACCATATCCGCGACGACCTATCGCCTGCGCAACACAGGCGACAACCCGCGGCCTATCATTTTTGGCTTCAATGGAGGTCCGGGCGCATCTGCCAGCGGCCTCAACTTCGGCCTCTTTGGTCCCAAGCTCAAAGTCTTCGACAATGGCCAACCAAAGCTGATCGACAACGTCGACACCCTTCTGGGCGAGGCGGATCTGGTTATGATCGATACGCCTGGTTCCGGCTTCAACTGCGAACTCCGCCGCGGGGGCAATGAATATTTCTATACTGCGCCATCGGATGCGCGAGCGGTCGAAACCTTCATTCGGAAGTGGCTTTCTGACAATGGGCGAACAGGATCACCGATTTTTATCGTCGGCGAAAGTTATGGCGGCTATCGTCTCGCCGTCATGGCCTCCAGTCTGGTTGGCCTCAACGTCAAGGGCGCGATACTGATATCGCCTGCCCTGGATCTGACGGATCAGCCCGGAAGCTCCGGAACACCGGACAATCACTATATCTTCGCGTTTCCAGTCATGGCCGCCGCTGCAGCCTATCACGGACGAACCGATATGGGCGGCAAGACGATAAGTGAGATATTTGTAGCAGCGCGAACCTTCGCTGAGAAACCTCTCCTTACCGCGCTGCACCTCGGCTCGCGACTTCCAGAAACGGAACGTGACAGGCTCGCACAGGACATGTCGGAATTGATCGGCCTTCCAGCGGAGAGGATCAAGACGTCCAATCTGAGGATCGATCCCCAGTATTTTCTGGATAAGCTTCTCGCGGACCGGGTCGTCGGACGAACCGACACGCGCATTTCCGGACCCGCGCGGAAAGACGCCCTAATCGCCGGCCGTTCGCGCGCAGCCGATGACCCCGCCCTGGGCATCGGTGATAGCAACATCATGGCTGATACGTTGACAGGCGACTACCTGCGCAGTCTCGGAGTCAAGATCGATCGCCCGTACATCGGCCTCAACCTCAATATGAATCTCAATCTTGATTGGGCATTCGGCTCACGGAAAATCGAAGATACAGTGAGGCTCAACCCCACTCCGCGTCTTGGAGATTTATTCAAGATGCAACCCTCATTCCGCCTTCTTCTCGTCAGCGGCTACTACGATATGACAACGCCGGTGCTTGCACAGCAGTATGCGTTGACACATGCGGGTCTCCCTGCCGATCGGATGCAGTTCCTGACACTTCCCGGACCGCATGCCGTCCACGCCGACC
This sequence comes from Sphingosinicella sp., assembly GCF_041916975.1. Taxonomy (NCBI): domain Bacteria; kingdom Pseudomonadati; phylum Pseudomonadota; class Alphaproteobacteria; order Sphingomonadales; family Sphingosinicellaceae; genus Sphingosinicella; species Sphingosinicella sp. Next base: position 3,450,406 of record NZ_JAYRYK010000001.1, on the reverse strand, counting down.
GAGAGACAAGGCCGAAGGTCATTGACGCAATAAGGGGCCTTATTCTCTCCCAAAAATAGAACCTCTTCGGGTGATCGCGAAGAGAGCGGCAACCGTGCGTATCCGCAGCGCAGGTCGACGTCGGCCTGCGCTCATCGTGTAAACGGGATTGGATTCAGAAGCCGACGCCTTCGACGGCTTATCCTCTATACTCGGCTCACCATGAGTGGCGGCGCTCCTCGGGTACGGATGCAATTCGTTTCCATTCGTAGCCGTGCAAAAGCTTTCCCGCCACCTCGTACGCATTTTCATGTCGTTCGAAGCATGGACCGAACGCCCCGGACGGAGGCTCGATCAACGCGCCGCACTCAATCACGGCATTGAAATGGTCGCGGATCGACGGCGCGAGCTCCGCGGCCAAAGCGCCCAGCAGCTTTTCCCGATTGAAATGCATATCGTGATCGAGCCGTCCCGATACGAGCGGAACGATGACATCATCCAGACTTCGCTTGCCCTTAGATCGCGCCCGAATGCGCGCGTCGACATCCGACTAGGAAAGGACTCGAATATGATCAATATAATATTGATTTTAAATGATAATTTTTTTATACTATTTCATTTGCAACCCGGCCGATATGAAAGATTTTTTTTGCGGTGTGGTTCGAGTCTGGAAGCGGGCCTTTGGCGTAGTTTGCAGCACTGAGTCGTCTGGTATCGGGCCTGATCTGACCGTATACTTTCGTCTATTAAACTTATGGGAGCGGACACCGGGCCCTATTTTGGGTACCTGTGGCTTGAAAGATCAGTCGCAGGCGTTCGCATCAATATCGGGCATCTCGAGGGCAAATAGCTGGGATCGAGAAACCGCTTATGCAGATTCCGCTGTCGGACACCGATGCCATGTTTGTGCCACTAGCCACATTCCTCGTCAGCCTGCTCTCGTTTGGAGCACGCGCCGAAACCTATAACGGCAGTGGCGCATACCTTAGAGGCGCGGACGATTGCATATGTCTAGACTTACCGATGTCTGGTTTTCTGCCTAACAATTCTGGGAATGCCGACAAATGGCCAGCCGCCTGGAATTTTGAGCGTATTATACGTAATATCCTGTCTCACGGTGGAGAACTCGAACTGCTTGGGCGTGAGGAGCCTATATATGGACGTCTCGTTAAAATCAACAAATTAGCTTATTCCTGTTTGTTTGACACCTAGGTCATGCTCTTCCGTGCACTGCAGTTTCCAAGCACTTCACTCATCACCATATGGCTAATGTTGCGGCGACTATTTGTCATAGTCCATGTCGTAGTCAAGTTCGACGACGCCGTTGCGCCGCGCGTACTCCGACCATAGCTTTTGCATTTTTCGAAATTTTCCTGGAAACTTCGCCGCCATGTCATCACGCTCGTAGGGATCGCGGCGGAGATGGTAAAGCTGCCAGCGTCCGGGCCCATAAGGCGGGAGGAACCACGTGGCTTTCCACGGACCACTTCGGATCGCGCGGCGATTAAAAAGCTCCCATCCGTGGGGCTCACCGGCTCTGAGAGCCTCGCCCGGATGGCGCAGCATGGGAACCAAAGATATTCCATCCATTGCCAGCAATTCCGGCGGTGTCTCCATCGCTTCTGGGCCAGCCAGTTCTGCAAGCGTTGGTGCGATGTCATTCACAACAGTGAAGGCATGTCTCCGACCGGCCGCGATCTGTGCCGGCCACGTGATGAAGGCGGGTGCTCGGATACCGCCCTCACTCGTGAAGGCTTTGTAGAGCCGATAGGGAGATGCAGCCGCTGTAGCCCACCCGGGCCCATAGTGCACGTAGGAACCCACACGCCCCATATTTTCCGGGGTGTCATCAATTCCGGAGCGAGTGAGAAACTCCGCATGGCCCCGGAAAAGAGTTACATCGTTTCCTTCTGGGCCGTTGTCCGCCATGAAGATCACGAGCGTATTTTCGTAAACTCCTCGTTCTTTCAGGCGCTGTATCAAGCGGCCAATATGATGATCTAGATTTTCCACCATCGCGGCATAAATTTCCATAGCGCGCGATTCACGCCTTCTTTGCGCAGGTGTCAGCGCAGACCATGGTTTGACGTGCGGGGGCAAAGGTGTGGGCGTAGCGGTATCCACCATACGCCCCAGCCCGATCTGCCGCTTGAGCCGCTGCGCGGCAAGTGCCTCGTATCCCTCGTCATACATGCCGACATAGCGATCGAGCCAGTCATCTGGAACCTGGAGCGGCCAGTGTGGTGCCGTATAGGCTGCATAAGCAAAAAATGGGCGTGCCGACCGTGTTTCCAGCGACGCTTCAATATCAGCGATCAGCCTGTCGGTATAAAAAGCAGACGAATAGAAATCCGGTGGAAGCTTTGTCTGGCGGCCGTTATCAAAATAGCGCACCTGGAGACTATGGATGGATGTCCCCCTCGCATCTGAAAAGTGGCTCGCGCCACCTTCCATGAGGGCAAAGCTACGGTCAAAGCCTCTGTCTGATGGTCGCTGCCCGTCGCCTGCGCCGAGGTGCCATTTCCCGGCCATGAACGTGGCATAGCCCGCCTTCCGTAAACGCTCGGCCAGCGGATGTACCTTAAAGTTCAAATATCCTTCATATCCGGGGCGCCCACGCTGTTCCGGCATGATAGATTCACCCATGACACCCAGCCCTGAGCGGTGATTATCCACCCCGGACATCAGCATGGCGCGTGTAGGGGAACATGCCGGGCTGACATAGAAGTTATCGAGAATTACACCCCGCCGCGCCAACGCATCCAGGTTGGGTGTACGGATCTCGCTGCCCATGTATCCAAGGTCGGAGATTGCCAAATCGTCGGCAACGATAAGAAGAATGTTCGGTCGCTGACTCTCATCGGCGGCCGATGCATCTTGGACCAAGCCGATGCTGGCGACAAGGAAGGAGATCAGATAGCCGGCACGCATCGCTCACCCCTTCCCGTCCAGAAACGCCGTTCAGCCAATCGGCGCCCCCAAAAGGTTCGCCACTGCGGCAACGCCATATGCTAGAGGCGCATTACGCCTCCGCAAAATCCTGAAAAGCAAGGTCAACGCTAGGCTCGAACTGTTCGACGCCCCATACCCTTGCCGTGTGACGTTGAATTCAGACGGAATCTGAAAGTGTTTGTCGCCCGGCGCGGGTATTGTGAAAATTATTGAAATCGGGAAGCGTGTCTTATCGGCATTGAGAGCGATTGGTTCAGGCAGAGGATAAGAATACCTGTGACCCTGTCGGCACTCAAGCTTTCCGGGAAATGCCTCAACGACAACACGTCGCAGAGCACCGATCAGGAATAGATACACCCTAAAATTAGAAAAGCCGCCATGACCGTAGAAATTGACATTACCCATGACCTACGCTTGAAGAGTTGGGTACCCAGCGCTGGGGCTCATCTCGACTTTCCGGTTCAGAACCTACCAGTAGCAATTTTCTGTCCGAAAGATGGCCTGCCTCGCGGCGGTGTCGCCATAGGTGACTTCATCCTCGATTTGGCTGCCGCGTCCCTCTGCCTCGAAGGTGAAGCAAAACGCATCGCAGAATATGGCGCGGCCTCCACTCTGAATGCAATGTTCGCTTTGGGGCATAGCGCAATGCAAACGCTCCGCAGAGGCCTATCGCAGTTTCTGACAGACGCATCACAACGGGACAAGGCTGCGAAGGCCCTATTCAAAGCGCAAGACTGCACCCTCCTTCTCCCATTCGCGATTGGTGATTACACTGATTTCTACACGGGCATCCGTCATGCCGAAAATGTTGGACGCCTACTGCGTCCCGATAACCCCCTGCTTCCGAACTACAAGCACGTGCCGATCGGATACCATGGTCGTACGTCATCCATCCGTCTTTCTGGGATGGATGTGCGTCGCCCTATGGGGCAGACGAAGACGATCGATGCCGACCGCCCGTCTTTCGGGCCTTGCCAAAGGCTCGATTACGAATTGGAAATGGCAATATGGATCGGTTCGGGTAATCGGCTTGGTGAGCCTGTTTCGATCGAGAATGCAGGCTCGCATATCGGCGGCTTATCCCTGCTAAACGACTGGTCCGCGCGCGATATCCAGGCTTGGGAGTACCAACCGCTCGGCCCCTTCCTCGCCAAGAATTTTCACTCGACGATCTCGCCGTGGGTCGTGACGACGGAAGCGCTCGCGCCGTTCCGGACGGCGCAGCCTGCTCGCCCCGAGAACGATCCCTCCCCACTTCCCTACCTGATGGATACCGCCGATCAGATGCGGGGCGCCTTCGACGTACGGATGGAGGTCTACCTGCAAACCACGGCCATGCGCGAAGCGGGTCTATCCGCCCACAAGCTCAGCTCCGGGTCGATGACGGCGATGTACTGGACCCCTGCGCAGCTGGTAACCCATCACACCAGCAACGGCTGCAATCTCATGACCGGTGACCTGCTTGGCACCGGAACGCTTTCCGGTACGGACGAGCGGAGTTTCGGCAGCCTCATGGAAATATCGCGGGGCGGATCACAGCCTCTTCGCCTGGAAAACGGCGAAACCCGCATATTTCTTGAAGACGGAGACGAGCTGGTGATGAAGGCTTATTGCGAGCGCCCCGGCTATGCCCGCATCGGATTCGGCGAATGTCGGGGGCGCATCCAACCCGCGCTCGCATCGCAAGCGGACTGACTCAGTGATCTTTACCGCGAGAATAGCCTATTGCACCGTGCCAGACTGAAACTCTCGCACGGTCAGGAAATAACGCAGAAACAATTCGTTCTGGCTCGATATGCCGAGTTTGGCATAGGCGCGCTTGCGGTGGGTTGCGACCGTGTTCGTGGAAATGGAACAGTTGAGACTAATGGCCTCCGTGGAATAGCCCATCACGATCCCAGCGCACACTTCGGCTTCGCGCTGGCTCAACTTGTGAGGCCCTGCGACCAGGACATTTTTCAAGTGTTCCAGAGTTTTCTGCCGCATCTCGCCGGTCTCGCCAGACGATGACGGAATGAAATTGAACCCCGCGCTGTCGGTGTGACGAACAAGTTCGCTGTGGCGATGCAGCGCCTTTATCATGAACCCGGCCATCAGGCTCATGATCTCGATCTCGCTTTCGCCGAACTCATGACGGTGTTTTTTTCGGTAAAAGCTCGTGTAATACAGTGTGCCACTGGCATTGCCGAGCACCACGAGTTCGTGGCTAAGCTCCGGCGTATCGTAGTAATGACGGCGATACTCGTCATTGAAGATATTATCAGCTTCGGTGATATAGATATCTATGGGCACCTGGCTGTGCGGACGCTTCACATTGGGATCGTTGAGATACCCGCCCGATACATAGTCGGACGCAAGCTTGCGCGCAGCCTCTCGTTGCTCGGCGCAGTTCCCCTCAACCACAAGCGACCTGGGATTCGACGGATCCGGGAACGAAAAAACAGTGCACTCCTCGACATCCAGAAGGTCCCGGAAAAGCCCATAGAACTGCGGCCCGAACTCTCGCGAGCCGAGCGTGGACACGATCTCCCCGAGGCGATCAAATTCCGCCGAACCAAGCATTGTCCCTCCCGACAAACCCGCCGCCGCCCAATGAACAAGGCTAGCATTTGCGGGCTTCGAGTCAATAGAGAGCACCTCCCGAGCTGATCCGCCTGCGGCGAAGCAAGCCTAAAATCGTCCCCTGCGCGGGGTATGGCGGTTCGGCCCATTTCCGGTCACCTTCAATGCTGAGGGAGGAATGCGGGTCTGCCCGAAGCCCGTCTTATCGGGCTGCCGGAACAAACGCGGTGGGCATCACCGCACCTGACCGCATTCCAATAACAAAGAGGGTACAAACATGGCGACCGTCCTGCAGAGCAACGCTCGGTTTTTCAGCGATGAGGAGGTCGCGGCAGTTCGGCGCCCCTTGTCGCAGGCATCGTTCTTGCCGCCGCGGATTTACTCGAACGCGGAGATCTTCACGTTTGAAAAAACCGTAATGTTTCGCAAGACATGGCTACCGCTTTGCCATGCGAGCCAGATTTCCGAGCCGGGCAGCTACGTCGCGCGCCAGCTTTTCGACGAACCCGTGATCGCCCTGCGCGACCGCGACGACAATATCCGTGTCTTTTCAAACGTCTGCCGGCATCGTAACGCTGTTCTGACACGCCCCGGTGCTGGCGTTTGCAAGGGCCGAAGACTGACCTGCCCTTACCATGGCTGGGTCTATGGGCTGGACGGCAAGCTGATCGCGGCGCCGTTCATGGATCAGACCGACACCTTCACCAAAGGTGACATCGGCCTGCCCGAGGTCCGCTTCGAAATCTGGCACGGCTTCGTGATGGTCAATTTCGACGGCGAAGCCCCGAGCCTGCTGAAACAGCTCGAACCCTTCGAACCCAAGGTCGCCCCGTACCGCTTCGAGGACATGATCGCGATCGAGTTCCGTCGCGCCAATGTCGCCTGGAACTGGAAGATCAGCCTGGAGAACTTCAGCGAGGCCTACCACCAGCCCTTCATCCACCCGGATACGTTTGATGGTCAGTTCCCCGCGACGCTGACGACCTACGAAGATGTCGAGGGGCCGTATGGCATGTTCTGGATGCACCAGAAAAACAACGAATTGCCTCCCTTCCTGGTGCCACCCGTGGAAGGTATGCCGGATCAGTATTATCGCGCTTATTCGGTGGTGAACGTCTATCCGCTGCTGCACCTCTTCACCGACGCTTCGATCCCGCTGTGGATGGACTGGAACATCACCGGAAAGGACTCGCACGAGCTCATCTGGTATATGATGGTTCCGAAAAGCCGCCTCGCCGACGCCGACGAGCAAGCCCTGAAAGCGGAATTCTGTGCCATCATTGAACCTATTCTGCTCGAAGATGTTGAGGTCTGCGAGGCTGTCGGTGCGGGTGTGCGCTCGGAGCTCGCCCGAGCGGGGCGCCCATCGCATATGGAAAAAACCGTTCACCAGTTTCACAACTGGCTGCTCGACCAGTATCTCGAAGCCTGATCGGAACCGCGTGCCTGTGACTGGCCGGGAAAGGCCGTGGCTTTGATGAGCGTGAACGGCGCGCCAGAAACCGGCAGCCTCTATTACCGAATCCTGATCGCCAGTTTCGCCGCTTATTGCATCGCCAATATCGCCGGCTGGATATTGCCCGATCTGATTCACGAATTCGTGTCGGTGAAGCACCTTTCCGAATCGCAGGCAGGGCTCGTCGGCACGGTTGAGCTGGCGGCGCTCGCGCTCAGTTCGATGCTCCTCGCCCGGTTCATGAAGCGCACATCCTTCCTTGTCATCAGCCTGGTAGGGACGGTCGTGGCGATTATCGCCACCGCGCTTTCCATCATCGCCCACGACCATGGCCTTATCCTGCTTCTGCGCGGCATTACCGGCATGGGCGAAGGCGCGGCGCTGATGGTGTCGAGTGCCGCGCTCGCTCGCTTTCGGGACCCTGACCGCGCCTATGGCCAGATGAACGTGGTCAACATCGTGTTCGGAGCCGGGCTCATCTTCCTGCTTCCCGCAATCGCCCGATATGTCGGCCCCAACGTCGCGTTCCCAACGCTGCTCGTCGGCCTGCTGATCCTGACGCCGTTCCTGCTCATCATGCCGCGGAATCTCGCTCTCGACATGGCAGCCTCCGCCGACAGGAATGTGCCTGTCAGGCACCACGACCTATCGCCCCGCCTCTATCTCCTGGCCGCCACGATGTTCATCGTTGCGCTGAACAGCAGCGCAGTGTGGTCGTTCCTCGTTCTTCTCGGAACCCGCGCCGGACTCGACGAGACAGCGGCGACAACGACTGTCGGCATCGTTGCCTTTATATCGGTTACCGGCAGCCTGCTGGCGACGATCCTTGGCGTCCGATTCGGCCGGTTGTGGCCGACCGTCACAGGCATCGTTTCAATGACCGGCTGCATCGCGATCCTGTGCACGCAAACAGACCTGCTGCTTTTCAGGATCTGCGCCTGCCTGCTCGTTGCCTCTGTCTACTTCATCATCCCCTATTTCATGGGCTATGCTGCCGCCGAAGACAGCAGCGGACGCGGAGCGGCGCTGGTCGGCGGTGCCTTTCTGCTGACGGTGGCGGTCTCGCCCTATACGGCCGGGTTAATCATCGAGCATTTCGGCATGGAAGCAATCGCCACAGCCGCTATCGTGACCAACGCCGTCGCGCTTGCTGCACTCTTGTGGTTCGATCGTGACCTGAAGCGCCGGCCGCCGGCCGACCTTGCGGCCGCTCCTCAGACGTAAGCACGGCGATCGCGCAGGAGGGCGGCCGGCAGCTGGTCTATCGTGATGAAGCCCGGCGAGGCGGCGATCACGTCGGGCGCCCGCCCCACCGCAATCGCGGCGGTAGTCTCGATGCTGGGCAAGGGACGTAGGTCCATGGCTAGAGGGCAGAGGCCGTCGATCCTCACCGACAGATACTCCTCCTCTCCCGCCTCGAAGAGCTTCCCGTGTAGGCGAATCTCAATCGTCGGGCCCTGCCGTGTCTGGACCCGAACGCTCTCGATGAGGCCGCGCGTAAGGCCCGCGCCGATCGTTCGGCCGATCGTGGGCACCTCGATGGCAGCGCCAGCGAAGAGCGGCACCTCCGCGACCTCGATCCGTTCCGGGATCAGCCCGGTCATCGCCGCAAGCGCCAGCGCGACCTGACCGCAGATGCTTGCCGCCGGATCGACAGGCCCGGCCTCGGCTTGTGAAGCATCATACTCGGTCGGAGTGAGCCCGAGCGGCAGGGCCTGCAACGTCGCGGGACCGAGCACGCCAAAATTCCCCGTAGCTTCGATATCGATATGCCTGACATCCGGCGCGATGCCGGCAATGATGGCCGGCAGTGCGCACATGACCGTGTCGTTCACACCCGTCGCCGTCAGCGTGCAATCATTGGCACGCGCGATGCCGTCGAGCTCTGCGCAGATATCGGGCGCGAATATCCAGGGAAAGAGCGCCTGCTCAGCGATCGTAACCACGTTGATCCCATGTTCCAGACAGGTGCGCGGTTCGCCAAGCAGGTCCGCCATATCGGATGTCGTGAAGAACAGCGCAATATCGGCCATGCCGCGATGCGGCACAAAATCCGACACCGTCTGCACCTTCAATCCGGTTTCGGTGCCGCCGGAGAGCGTACCCACATCCGCGCCCACATGGGAGAAGCGGCTGTAGACACCCACGACCTCCGCGCCCCGTGCGTGAAGATAGCCCAGTGCTGCCATGCCGGCCTTACCCAGGCCGAAGACCAGACATTTCATGCCACCCCTTTTCCGACTAACGTCGCACTTTAAACATCAAGGACCAGAGTCGGTGTTAGCGCGCGCGAGCAGCAGATCGTCATGCTGTCGTTGGCCGCCCTTTCAGCATCGGTCAGGTAAAGGTCGCGATGATCTGGAACACCTTCCAGAACCTTGGTTAGGCAGGTGCCGCAGACACCCTGTTCGCAGGACAGCGGCACTGCGATCCCATTCGCGGCAAGCGCCGCGGCAATCGTCTGATCATCCCCAACCGTGAAGCTGAGCCCGCTTCTTTGCGCTATGATGGTGAAATGCCCGCCGTGCGTATCGACATCGGCCGAGAAGCGTTCATATCGCACGGCCTCATCGGGCCAGCCCGCAGTTTTCGCGGTCGCGAGGACATGAGCCAGAAATCCGGTCGGTCCGCATGTGTAAATATAGCGCCCCGGCACATGGCTTCCCATCGCCTCGGCCGCACGGAAATGCTGTGAGGCGTCTCCGTCATCGAAGTGGAGTTGCACGCGATCGGCAAATGGCGCGGTGTGCAGATCTTCACGGAACGCCATGCGATCACTGCTGCGGCTACAATAGTGGAGCGTAAAAGACCGGCTCTCTCGGTACAGCGCATAGGCCATCGCCAGCAGAGGCGTGATCCCGATGCCACCGCCGAGCAGAACGATATCCGCGCTGCTTTCGACAAGCGGGAAATGATTTCGGGGCGCGCTGATGAAGAGCCTGTCGCCGGCCGATAAAGCATGGACGGCGCGCGAACCGCCGCGTGTTTCAGGATCGAGAAGAACAGCAACCCTGTAACTGCCGGTTTCAATGGATGGGTTGCAAAGCGAATACTGCCTGATCAGCCCACCGGGCAAATGAAGATCGATATGTGCGCCGGGCGTGAACGGGGGCAGGAGCGCACCATCCACTGAAACGAGATCGAGGCTGACGATATCGCGCGCCGCCATCGATCTTGAAGCAATGCTGACGCCGATCAAACTATCGCTCATGCATCATCCATCAGGGCATTTTCCAGACTAAAAATGAAAACGGCGCCGGACGTTTCGATATCCAGCGCCGCTCGCAACCTCTGATCGCCTACCAAGTCGACCGCAAAGTAAGACCATAGGTGCGCGGCGTGCCGCGCTTTTCCATGAGGCCACCGGCGAACTGCGGTTCACCGATGATCTTCGTCCAATACTTGAGATTGGTCAGGTTCTTGACCCACCCCGTGACGGAGAGCACCTCACCTGGAAAGATAAATGCAAGCTGAGCATTTACCAGATTGCGGGGATCGTAACTCTCGTACGGCCGGTTGTAGTGACGGCTCTGCATCCGGCTCGTGTAGCTATAATCGGCGCGCGGGATGATCCTGTAATCTCCCGGCAATGTGAACGTGTACTCGGCCGAGGCAGCCAGGGAGTATTTCGGCGTGTTGGGAATATAATTCCCCGAATAGTCCGTATCTGAAATCGGATCGTAATATTCCTTGAATTTTGAATCTGTGTAGCCGAATGACCCGGAGAGTTTGAGATCGTCGACCGGTTCCATGTTGAGCTCGAGCTCGAAGCCCTTGCTTTCGACCTTGGCCGCATTCTGGAAGGCAAAACCGAGGCCGCTTGTGGTCACGACGTTGAGGTTCGCCTGATAATCTCTGATCTTGGTGAGGAACACCGCCGTGTTCAATTGAGCGCGACCGTCAAGGAATGTGAACTTGCCACCGACTTCGAAGGCATCAACTTTTTCGGGATCGACAATGGCAAGAGAAGCCGCGTTCGACCCGCCGACGTTGAAACCGCCATTTTTGAAGCCGCGATCATAGCGGCCGTAGAGCAAGATATCGGTATTCGGGCGGTACTCCACACCAGCACGCGCGGTCAGTGAATTCCACGACTTCTGAAGATGCGTCTTCGGCACATAGTCGAAGCCGCTGAGCATATCGGTGTACTGCCAGTCGAGTTCTTTCTTCGAATAGGTATAGCGCAGACCGCCAAGGATCGAAAACTGGTCACTCAGCGCGTAATTGCCGTGAGCGAAAATCGCTGCTTCCTTTGTCGTCTGTTTCCAGATGCGGGAGTCGTCTTCCGGAAACCAGCCTTCGTCCGGCACGTCGATCACACCATTCTCGTTGAAGTCGAGCCCGATCGTTCCTCTGCCGTATGCCCCATCGGAGTAGGTGCTATTTACCTTCTCGTAGTAGCCGAAGACACCGGCAACCCATTCCAGTCGACCGAGTGAACCGGCGAAGCGGAATTCCTGGCTGACCTGGTAGAAATCATCCGTATAGCCGATCATGAACGGATTGAACTGCGCGAACTGCCCGGCATTGTTGATATCGGTCGGGCCGTGACCGAAATCCTCGTAAGCGAAGTACTGACTTTCCTCGTAGGCGGTAATGCTGGTGACATCGACATCGCCAATGCTGAACGTACCGGTGAGAGAACTGCCGAACGCGTCGATCACCTCCGGCGCCTCGGGTGAACGCTGACCCAGCTCGTTGAAGGCGTAGCCAGGGATATCCGACGAGAAGTAGTAGTTTACGTCGCCGTTATAGCGGCTTTCGTGAACGTTCAGAATCCAGGTTGTTGCGGCCCCCTCATACTGAAGGATACCTCTGAGACCGCGGGATGAAGAATCCATGATGCGCGCACCGGTGAACACATTGCGCGCCCACCCATCGTCCTGCTTGTAGTTGCCCGACACGCGCGCGGAGAAGCCGCCACCGAGCGGCACGTTCACCGCGCCTTCGAGAACGAAGGCATCATAATTTCCATAGCCGAAAGAGGCATAGCCGCCGAATTCGTCCTCAGGTTTCTTGGCATAGAAGCTGAGCGCGCCGGCCGTCGTGTTGCGCCCGAACAGAACGCCCTGGGGACCGCGCACGATCTCGACCCGCTCCAGATCGAAAAGCTGGGACATATGAACGAGGCGCGAACCTTGGAAAACTTCCTCCTGATAGACGCCGACCGGCTGCTGGTCAGTCGACAGGAACGATTCCGACATCGCAACACCGCGGATCGAGATTTCCGCGCGTCCCGGATAGAAGGTGCTCATGCGCATGTTCGGCGCGATATAAGTAAGATCCTGCGTATTCTGGATGCCCGCACGCTCAAGCTCGGCTCCGCCAAGCGCGGTCACGGCGATCGGGATATCGGAGACCGCCTGCGCACGGCGCTGCGCGGTCACGACGATTTCCCCGAAACCCGGCTCGTGTTGACCGTCCTGCGCGTCCTGAGCATACGCCATGTCCGCCGTCGCCAGCGCGGCAATCGAGCAGAAAAGCGAAAGGCTGCAACGCACACCGGCGCGGCGGTTTACAGTATTGAGCATAGAATGAGCCCCTCCTTTTAGTTTTTATCGTATTTCCATGAACGCCTGAAGCGTCCTCAATTTTTCTTTGAAAATACAATTCTTCCGGAAAATACTCTCCGTCCATATCGAATATGGCGACAGGCATTCCGGCTTTGAATACCCGCGTAGGGTGACGATAGGCCCGCATGGAGGAATAGGGGATCAGGCCGCGCTCATCTCAGCACTTGCGGCTTGCGATTTCTTCTCGTTTCCGATCATTTCACGCAGGATGCGACGGACGCGCACGGCGGGTGCGTCCGTGCCCAGCAACACGGGACCGAGCTCCCAGAAGTCCGCTTCGCCCATGCGCTGCTGCGCAGCCTCGATCATCGGCTTGTCCTCGGCGTCGAACGCCTGCGACAGAACCTCCCGAAAGCCGTCGTTCGACAGCGGGCTGTCCTTGGGCAGTGCGGACCCCCAGAAATAATGCGACCTGCCGGCGCTTTCCGGCGTGATGACGTGAGCAGCAGGAATTTCGCAGCCTTCCTCGCGCGGGCGCCCAGTCAGCACCACGCCGGACGAGAGCGAGAGCGTGGCCGGGGCGTACCACTGGATATCATCCCACAGATCGACCTTGTTGCCATGAGAAGACCAGGCGTTCTCGGGAAACTCCGGATTGTCGATATCGATGACGACATATTTGGACAACACCGTGTCGCGTCCCGCCTCCATCGTGTTGTGCGGGCTGTAAGCATCACCGCCGAAACCCGGATGCAGGAATTTCGCGTGTGTGAGGTCCATGAGATTGTCTGTCAGAAGTTCATAGTTCGCATCGACCCGCGTATAGCCTTGGATGCTCCGCAAGCCCTCATCGTTCAGCCACGGGAACCGGACGATCAGCGCCGGATCCGCCAGCGCGGGATCGCCAAGCCACACCCAGAGCATCCCATCCTGTTCCACGGCCGGGTATGAGGCCACGCGGCACGCGGCCGGAACAGGCCCGCCCAACGGATTGTCGACACAGGTCCCGGCGCCGTCGAAGGTCAGCCCGTGGTAATGGCACATGATGGCATCGCCCTTCCGAATGCCTTTCGAAAGCGGTGCAAAGCGATGCGGGCAGCGGTCATGGATGGCGTGGACGATGCCCGCCGTGTCTCGAAAGGCAACGACCGGCGTGTCCGTGATCGTACGGGCAAGAACACCATCATCCAGTTCCCCAGCCCAGCCGATCATGTACCACGTCTGCTTCAGAAAATCCGCCATCTTCCCTCTCCCTCATCCGCGCCGCCTCCTCTCCCGTTCGGAATATCAGGCGCGTTTACGAAGCCAACGATAAGCGGCACATTTTCAGGCGTTAATACCCGACACCGGGTAGCTGGAGGCACAAGCGACACGCGCGTGAACTTGGGCGCCTTCCATCGCGAAAGCGCCTATCACCCTGTGAGGGGATATAGCCGGAAGAGTGGCGGTGCCACCACGTAGCGGCAACTGGGACGATGGAAGGAACCGGGCGGAGATGCTGAAGAAAATGGCGCGGGTTCTCACCGGCCATGGAGGGCGTATCGTTCCAGGTATCGCACGCGCGGCCCCTGTCGCGGGCGATACGCTGCTTCCCGATGCGGTCGACGTCGTCGTGATCGGCGGCGGTTACATCGGCTGCTCAGCGGCGCTGACACTTGCGGAAAGAGGGGTTTCGGTCGCGCTGTGTGAAAAAGGCGTGGTTGCGGGTGAAGCGTCGGGCCGCTCTGTCGGCTGGGTCGACAGCCAGTTCCTGGCCCCCGCAAAGATGGAACTGATCAGCCGTTCCAAGACGCTCTGGTCGGACATGAACGCGCGTATCGGCGGCGAAACCGGCTATCGGCGAAGCGGCGTCGTCAGCCTTTTCGCTGACGATTCTGCGCGGAACTTCGCGGCCGGCTGGCTTGCCTCCGTGCAAGGGATGCCCGGCGTGGATGCCCGGCTGGTTGACGCGAACGAAGTCGCGGCGCTTGTGCCAGGGGCCTCCCATGCCTTCGCAGGGGGGCTCTATCAACCGAGCGACGCATCGGTCGAACCCCGGCTTGCGGTGCCAGCAATGGCCGCCGCCGCCCGGCGGCGCGGCGCGAAGATTTTGCAAAACTGCGCCGTGCGCGGACTGGAAACGAGCGGTGGCCGCGTTTCCGGCGTTGTCACGGAAAGGGGGCCGATCGCCTGCCAGTCCGTCGTGCTGGCGGGCGGCTATTGGTCGCCACTGTTCGCTCGCAGTCTTGGCATCCCGCTGCCGCAATTCCACGCCAACGCTTCGATGCTGTCACTTCGGCCGCGGGCGGCGCACTCTCCGGAAATATCTGCATGGGGCCCGGGCTACGTGTGGCGGCGCCAGATCGACGACTGTTACACCGTCGGCGCGATCAACGGCGCAGTCCCCATCACGCCGCAGACCTTGCGCCATGCGTTCCGGCTGCTACCGGCGATCCGGGCGATGTGGAACGAGGTCGATCCCGTACTGTCTCCGTCCGCGTTCCTCGCGGACCTGCGGACACCGCGCACGTGGTCGCTCGATGACGTCTCCCCCTTCGAGCGCAACCGTATCCTGATGCCGGAAATCCGGCATGGCTTTCTGGATGCCGCAAAAGCAAGGATGGTCACCGACTTCCCCGTCTTCGAAGGTGCCGAGGAGGTCGAGCGGTGGGCCGGAACGCTCGTCACCACCCTCGACAACATGCCGGTCCTCTCCGCAGCCCCCCAACTGCCGGGTCTGTACCTCGGCACCGGGTTTTACTATGGTCTGACCATGGGACCGGCCGCTGGCGAGGCCCTTGCCGATCTGGTGATGGGCAACACGCCGCAGCTCGATCTGAAAGATTACAGATATGAGCGCTTCTTCGATGGCTCCCGGCTCGTCTTCCGCAGTTGACCTCGCGCAGGTGGTGGAAGCACTCGGCACGCCGGGGTTTTCGAGAGCCTTGCACGAGTATCTGCGCAAAGGAGTATCGGCAAAGCTGCTGTTCGCCTACGCCATACGCCCGGAGGACGACGGCGCCATTCACCTGATGACGGAAACGCTGTCGGCGCGTATGCGCAGCCGCGCCAAGGATGCCGCACGTACCTATGCCGGAACTGATTTCCGAACCGACAAGACACTGCGCGAGGTCCGCCAGGAAAAGTCGCCTGGCCCCACGGTCCGACTGCATCATGTCGAGGACTTCGAGGACCGGGATTTCCGCGAACGCTATTTTGAAAGATTCGGAAATCGGGAAGAGATCGCCGTTTTCGACGGAGAAGGCCCGGAGCTGCTCTATATCGGCCTATGCGCGGAGCATTTTTCGGATGAGGAGCAGGACTTTGTCCGCCAGCAGGCTTCCCTCATCCTCGCGCTGATGCAGAAGCACCGACAGATCGTAGAAGCCACGGCGGCGAATGCCGAAAGGCCCAGCGAATTCGAGCAGATTCACGCAATGCTCATGGAGCATCCTTGCGGATTAACGTCGCGGGAGGCGGAGATCTGCGTGCTCGTCGCCAAGGGCTATTCCTCCGAGGCTATCGCCCTCAACCTCAACATCTCACAGCATACTGTCGCCACGCACCGGAAGCGGGCGTATGCAAAACTGCGCGTTTCCAGCAAGGCGGAGCTGTTCGCGCAGATTTATGTCCCCTCCTCCACACCCTACGGCGTAGTTGGCTAGGGCGCCTTCAGAAGCCCGACAGGTCGAGCGTTTCGCTGGAGCCGAGCCACATCACATACTGCGTGTGATCAGCGAAATCATCTCCGGTGTTCGCGTGGACGAAGATGGTGAGGTCGCCCCGATGGACAAGGAGATATTCAAGTACCTCGGCAAGCTGCGCGCGCGGTACGGTCAGCTGGCAACTGCCACGCGGATGCGGTCCGACGGGAACGAGATGGACCCGCCCCATCCTGACATCGGAGAAGCGCGCCAGCACGCATTCTCCGAGCGAACGTGCGATATCGGCCTGATGCACATCGAAATAGATGTGCGCGTGATAGTTGGCGATCTCGCCGGTCATGCCCCCGTTGCAGCGCGGATCCCGTCCAGATTCGCTCGTGCGGCATCCACCGCTGCACGCTGATGCGGCAAAATTTCGTGTCCCGGCATACCGTCCATGATCGCGCCATAGGGGTCCGTGACGCCGCTGTCGATGCCCGAAACCGCTTCGATCATGGCGAGCGCCATGAACGGTGTCGTCGCCTCGTTATAACCGCCCTCGTGCGTGACCAGCATCTTGCCCCCACAATGGCGCTGTGAGGCAGCCCTCAGTTCGGACGCGATATAACGGAAGTGGTTCGAACCGAGGATCATCCGGCCCAGCGGATCCTGCGCGCCAGCATCGAAGCCGAACGGCACGAACAGCATCTGCGGGCGATAAATCTCGAGCGCCGGCACGATGACCTCGTCCACCACTGCCTTGTAGGCGCCGAAGCCGCATCCGGCGGGAAGCGGGATGTTGAGGTTGAAACCCTTGCCAGGCCCCTCCCCGACAGCGGAAACGTCGCCCGTATCCGGCGGGAACCAGCGGTCCTGGTGCACGGAAATGGTGAGCACGCGCGGATCGCGCCAGAAGATTTCCTCAGCGCCGTTGCCGTGATGCACATCGACGTCGACGAACGCCACGCGCTCCAGCCCCGAGGCAAGCGCGTGGGCCGCAGCGATCGACGCGTTATTGACCAGGCAGAAGCCCTTGCCAATGCCCGATTCCGCATGGTGTCCGACCGGACGCGCCAGCAGGTAGGCGTTGTCTAGATCGCCTTTCAGGATCTGATCGACGGCCTCGATCGCGCCGCCGGCGGCAAGCCGGGCGAAATCGAAACTGCCGCGGCTGAACGGCGCATCAAAACCGGCGGAGGCTTCCGGCAGTTCATTGTCGCGCGCAAGCTGCGCGAGATAATCCGGCTTGTGGACACGCTGCAGCTCGGCATCCGTCGCAGGGCGCGGCTCGATGTGCGCGAGTTTGCGTGTCAGGCCAGAGGCATCGAACAGGTTCTTGATCCGCCGCTTGCTTTCCGGCGTTTCATAGTGATGGCCGGGTTGTACGGGATAGATCGCGGGCATCAGACCAGAAAACTTGCCCTGCTGATGCCACATGAAGGTTTCGTGCCAGACAAGGCCGGTCCGCGTACCCATCTTCATTATCTCTCCCTGTTTTCAACCGCCGCGTAGGAACTCAGGCGTGAACGTAACCCGATTGCGCGCCGAAGATTTTTTCACGTTCCGACCAATTGTGGCGCTCGTCCCAATGCTCCAGCACCGCCATCGCGCTGGTACGGTGCACGCGGTCCATTTCCGGTGTCAGTGTCTGGACGCTGAGTTCCAGCCGATGGCCGGAGGGATCGAAGAAGTAGATCGAATGCAGGAAGTCGTCGTGATTGGTCGGCCCGACGACATTGATGCCCTTGGCTTCGATATCGGCTTTGGCCTTCAACAGAACGTCCATATCCTTCACGCGAAAGGCAAAGTGCTGAATCCAGTCCGGCGTCGCCGGATCACGGCCGGACGTCTCGCCTGCGTCCTCCGGACATTCGAAAAAGGCGATGCAGCTGCCATCTTCCATTTCAAAGAAAATGTGGATGTGCGGGCTGTACTTACCGGTCGATGGGACATGATCCTCGCCCATGGCGTGAATGAAGTTGAGACCAAGCACACCCGTGTAGAACTCAACCGTCTCCCGCGCGTCCTTGCAGCGGAAGGCTGCATGGTGAAGGCTCTTGCAAAGCATGGTTTTATCCCTCTTCAGAAACACAGCGGATTTCAGCGACCTGTTCGGCCCTGACCGTCTCACCGCTCCGACCACAAATTTCCCACAAGCAATCCTAGCAGCGGCGCAAGGCATATCCATACCCGTGACAGGTGACCGTTTTCGGCGCCGTCAGTGTGTCAGGCGAAGAGCGGAACCATCGAAGAAGCGGGCATGGCGGAATGGCGTGGGGTCGAGCGTCGGCGGCGCGCCGGTGATAATATCCGCCATCAGCTTGCCAAGTGCCGGCGACCATGTGAGGCCGTAGGAACAGCCGGTGACAAGGTAGAAGCCGGGCAGACTCCCCACCGCAGAGGCGATCGGCATGTTATCGGGAGTCGCAGCGATCACGCCTGCCCAGCACTCGGCCACGCGAGCGGCCTCGAACGCCGGGAAAGCCCGGCAGTTAAGCTTGAGGGACATTTCCGACACGGCGCGGTCCGGGACCGGAACCAGTGCCCGCTCCCGCTCCATGGGCGAAACATCATTTGCACCCCACCGGCGCGACCGGCGCCAATCTGCGAAGCAATCGGCCCCGAGCGATAGCGAAACATTCTTCCATTCGGACATCATGGCCGGAATGAAACGCGAAAACAGCTGGATGCAATCGCGGGTCAGGGGCACCTTCTGGCCACGGAGACGTCCGAGCGAATAGCCGCCGTCGATCTGCCTGCGCCACGCCCAGCTTTCTTGGCCGCCACAGCCTACCGGCCCGTCCGGCAGCGGCTCGGTGCGGCCCATCGTCATGTGGAAGAACAGCTGCGGCACGTCGATACCATGATTGCCGCAGAACAAACGCGACCACGCATTTCCCGCGAACAGCACCTGCGGCGCCCGAACCCGTCCGCGCTCGGTAACGACGCCCGCGACCCGCCCTCCGGCGATATCGAGCGTGCGAACCGCGCAGCCGGTCATGATGACCGCCCCGGCGCGGCGCGCGGCCCCGGCGACCAAGGACGCGGCAAGTTGCGGCTCCGCGCAGCCATCGCTCGGCGCGAGAATCCCTCCCGCCCAATCCCCGACCCCACCGGGAAAGCGCGCGCGAACCCCGGCAGCCGTCAGCAATTGCGTGTCGGGCGCTCCGGCGCCTTTCACGGAAGCGAGCCAGTCCGCGTAGAAATCCATCTCCTCGCGATTTTCCGCAAAGTAGAACAGACCATCCTGACGGAATCCGGTCTCCCCCACATCGGCATGAACGTCCCGCCAGAGGCGTTTGCTTTCCGCCGAAAGCGGCATCTTTACGGGATCGAGCAACAGCTCGGACACCCAGCCGAAGGCGCGACCCGATGCTTCGCAAGCGATCTCCGCCTTTTCGCATAGCAATACCCTGACACCGCGCCGGGCGAGGAAATAGGCGCTCATCACGCCGTTCAGGCCTCCGCCGACGACAATCACGTCCACTTCCGCCGGAAGCTCCGCATCGCCAGCAAACGCCGCGGCACGCATCACGCCGAAAGCCGTCTTGCGGGAGCTCGGCAGCGCGATAAGCGGCGCGCCGAAAGCCGCCACTAGTCGTTGACTTCGCAGATGGTGATCTCTTCGCGGCCCACCACGAACCCGGATGCTTCCACGAAAGGGCGCTTTTCCGGATCGTAGACGAAATCATGCACCATGCGCGGGTGCGCGGTTTTCACGCCGTAGAGCGCGGCCTGTTCACCCTGCACGGGATAGCGGAACACATCCTCTATCCCCGCAGCGGCGCGCGCCGGTTTGTCTGCATCGAAACACGATTCCCAATGTGCATAGGGTAGGCAAAGCCGCACTTTCACCACAACGAGATATATCTGCATTCCCACCCACCTTGAAGCTGACCCGGTAGCGCAGGCTGAAGCACGGCACGGCAAAAAGCCATACCCTCCCACCATGACAGGTTCGATCAGCGCCTGTCGCCCGGCGAAGGTATTGGCCGGTGGCTGTTATTTCGGGCACGTTTGGTTTTGGGAACGAACACCATCCCTTCGCGCGGAAGGAAGCCGAGATGAACGCCGTGCCCTCCAGCGCCGCATGGCGGGCGCTGGCGTCCCTGATCGATGTCCTTGGCAGGGACACCTTCGAACGCGCGCTTTACGACTGGGTGGCGAGCATCGGACCCGTATCCGTACTGTTCGCCATCGAAATCTTCGACGACGGGCTGCCGGGACGTGTGCTCGTCACCGAGGGCGGCAACGAAAGCCTGACGGCGCGCGCGCGGCGGATCTCCCGCGAATATGCCGAGGAGGATCACGTGACCGACGCCGTGTTCATTGCACACCGCGTCGAACAAGGGGGAAACGAACTCGTCCTCCAGAACCGCGAGGACAGGGACGTGGATTTCCGACTGAAATACTTTGATTCGGTGGGCGCCCCGCAGGAACTGTCGCTCTTCAGCCACGCAGGAGGAAGCACGCTCTATCTCGGTGCCTCCTCGTTCCCAACCGGCTACGGAGCGGACGACATTGCCCGGTTCCGGCTCGCCCTGCCTCTCGCCCTCAGCCTCGTGAGGCGGCACGCCGCACTGGTCTGGGGACGACCTGAAGGTGTTGAAGCGAGCACCGCCAACCGGGAACAGACGATTTACCGCCTGCTCGCCGAGCACCAACCGGGGCTTACCCGCCGCGAAGCCGAGGTTTGCGCCGCGATCGTGATGGGATACCGCGCCGAGGCGATCGCGGGGCGGCTCGGCATATCGCCCAACACCGTCACCACGCACCGCAAACGCGCTTACGCGAAGCTGCACATCTCCAGCCAGACCGAATTGTTCGGCATCCTGTTCGCCGGGTGGTCGGATCGCAACTAACCTTTCAAGGGTAGGGCGGCGACAGCGCCGCTTTGGCATCGTCACCGCCATGGACGCCTCCTGCCATTCTCATCGCGCATCGTCATCACGGGCTCTCCGACGCCCTGCCATCGTGCTGCTCGGTATGCTGACTGCACTCGATGCCATGGCCATCGACAGCTATCTGCCTGCCCTGCCGGCGATCGCCCGCGACATGGATGCAAGTGTTGTGGAAGCGCAGGTCACGCTCTCCATCTTCCTGATCGGCCTGGCAGCGGGACAGGCGCTCTGGGGACCGATCAGCGACCGCTTCGGCCGTCGCGGGCCGATCCTTGCCGGGCTTGCCGTGTATTGCCTGGGTTCACTTGGCGGTATGATGGCGCCATCAATGGAACTGCTCATTGCGGCGCGCTTCCTGCAGGCGATCGGCGCCTCCGCCGGGCTCGTGCTCGCGCGGGCCATTATCAGCGATCTGTGGGATCCCGACGCCGCGGCGCGCCTGTATTCGATCATGATGCAGGTTCTCGGCGTCACGGCGCTCGTGTCACCGCTTTTGGGCGGCGCGCTTCTGCTCGTCAGCGGCTGGCGGCTGATCTTCCTGTTCCTTTTTGTGGCCGGATTGGCGACCATGGCGTGGAGCTATGCAGGAATCCCCGAAAGCCTGCCGCCGGAGCGGAGACAGCGCGCACAAGGCATTTTCTCCGGCTACGGCAAACTGTTTCGGCAACCGGTCTTCCTGTTGGCGACAATCGCGGCAGCGTTCGGCACGGCAACGATGTTCGCGACGCTTTCCGGCAGTTCGTTCCTGTTCATCGACCAGTACGGCTGGAGCAGCACGGAGTTCTCGATCCTTTACGCATCAAGCTCCGTTGCCTTCATCGGTGTCTGCCAGATCAATAACTGGATGCTGCCGAAGCTCGGCGACGAAGCCTTGCTGAAGATCGGCATGGCGCTGCAATTCCTGATCACGGCTGCGATGATGGCCAGCCTATTTGCAGGCGTCGCCGGAGCGATGGTGTTCGCCGTGCTGTGGGTATTGCTGATGGCCAATCTCGGCATCTTGCTCGGCAACGCCGTATCGCTTGCCATGCGACACGCGCCCGAGGGTTTCGCAGGAACGGCATCGGCGTTTCTCGGCGTCTTGCAGTTCAGCGTCAGCGCACTTGCAAGCCCGCTGGCGGGCGCATCCGCCGACCTCGCCCTGTCCTTCGCGGGAACGGCATTTGGCTGCGCCGGCGTTGCTTTGCTGGCAACGCTTCTCGCGCTTCGCAGTGGATCAAAAGCGGAGATGCTCCGCTAGAGACGCGGCCGCACGATCGCTCCAAGCGTCCCTTCGACGTGAACAGCAAGCGCGTCGCGGCCCGTCGCTTCGATCACCCCGCTGTCGAGTTCACCAAGATAGCCGCCGGCTTCCACCTCCACACCATGCGCCGGCGTTGCCACCATCCGGCCTTTCACGAGCCCCTCGCCCGCGTCGCCTGCGGTGAACAGCCCCGAACGAACCTGCAACCGTTCCAGGCGGTTCACCACCTGAACGCCGGTCGCCGCGCGGCCGTGGGTGCGGATTGTATCGGCAACAAAGCTGCCGGTCGGACCGTAGATGCAGCAGGCCCGCGCACCGTCGCCGAAGGTTTCGAGCGTACCGGTGATTTTGCAAGTACCCAGGTCGCCGGCATTGACGAAACCGACCGCGCTCGGTCCGAACGAACGGACGTTGCCGTCCACCGTCCATAGCCCCAGCCTCGCCCACGTATCGATCGGCACGGCATTCGCACCACGCGTGGATACGTCGCCGATCGTGCCTACCTCGTCGCCTTCCACGCCGAACAGGAAGAAGATGCCGCCCGACACCGTTTGCGTAGTGCCTTCAGGCAGACCGGAATCGGAATGGACATCTCCGGTTTCGAAGCGTTCCAGCACCACCTTCCCGCGCCCGGTTTCCCCCTGCCCCGCCACGAACAGGCCGGTACCGCGAACCGGCTTTCCGGCATCCCCGATCCGCAGGCCCCGCGCGTCCACGGCGATCGTGGTATCCGTTTCCGAACGATTCCAGATGGTGAGTGCGCCCTGCTGCACCTCGACACCGTTTCCGAAAGGGCGGGGCAGGCAGGCAGAGGCATCAGCATCGGAAACGAAGAGGTTTCGCAGATAAAGCACCGTGTCACCGTTCGCGGCCGTGAAAACGAGATGCACGATCCCTTCGCAGTGCAGGTCCGCGAGCGCGATCCGCCCGCACGCCGCATCAGCAGCGATGCGGAGCGCGCAACACTCCGCTGGGCAAAGCAGCGCAAGACCAGAGATCGTGTTGTTCGCGGTCAGCACAATACCGTCCGCCGCGAATGCAAGACCGGCGGTATCGCCATCGCCCACGATCACCTGGCCGGGTTGCAGCGAGAACGACGGCAGACCTTCAACACGGCCGGAAACTTTGATGACAGGCGCCCCAGAGGCCAGTGCAGCCAGAAAGGCCACCACGTCCGTCATTCGCAGTATCGCTCCGCCATCCAGCTATGGAACTGGTGAACCGAACGCTCCATCCAGGAGTAATGTCCCTGTTCGGCGAAACGCGAACGCTGTCCCTTCCGCACCGTCGCGCAGGCGTGCTCATCCTCGTTCCAGGTCGGGATCAGCAGTTCGGTCAGATGATCCCGTTCCTTCTCGAAATCGGGACGGTTGAACGTTTCTTCCCTGACCAGCACGTCCCAACGCGCGGTCAGGCTGTCGACGCCGTGCGGGTTCATATCGAGCACGACCCAGCAGGACGGATCAATGAGCGCGTGGAACAGCGGAAAAATGTTTACCACGATGAAGGCCGTGCGATGTTTTTCTGGCAGGCCGGGAATGGAATCCCATTCGGTGGGGATGTCCTTGCCGTCCTTCGATGGCAGCCAGAACAGGTTGTAGGGGCCATCCACCTCTTCGTAGACGCCCTTTCGCGCCGGCGCCCACGGTTCGAACGTGGTCGGATGGACGAACGGCTGGTGGTAGGCCTCCGTGAAGTTGTCGAGCGTCGCCTTCCAGTTTCCCGGCCACGCCTTCTCACGCATTGTCGAACATTTCAGGTTTGTCAGGCCGAAGGGCTCGATCGCCTTGTCCAGCGTCTTCAGTTGCGGCGATAGCGGCGCAGCGGCGTTGTCGAAATTGATGAAGATGAAGCCCTGCCAGACATCGACGCCGAAGCGCGGCAGCGCCCACACGGACGGATCGAAACCTTCCTGCATGAACGGCGCCGCCGCCAGCGTTCCATCGAGACGATAGCGCCAGGCGTGATAGGGGCAGGTGAAGCCGCGCTTGCCGCAATTCCCCTGCCCCTCCGCAACCGGATAGCCGCGATGGCGGCACACCGAGGAAAAGGCACGAATCTCATTGTCGAAATCACGCACGATCAGCGCCGTTTCGCCAAAGCGCGTATAGGTGAAGTAGTCGCCGGGATTGGGGATCTGGTCGGCACGGCCGGCGGGCAGCCAGCTGTGCATCATCACCTTTTCAACCTCGAAGGCATAGAAATCCGGGTCCGTGTAGGCCTTGGGCGGCAAGACCTGCGCGGTTTCAAGCGGTCTGCGTACCGCCTCGAAAGCAGTTTGCGGAATATTTCCCGGAAATAGACGGCTCCCCGCTTCCGCAGATTGTCGATAAGTATCGAGCTTAAGAATGGCGGCCATCAGCGTCCTCTTTCGTTTGATCAGTTCGCCGAAACGCTACGCAACAGTGCGTCCGATCCGGCGTCCCCGCGTCCCAGCCCCAATTCGACGAGCCGGTGCCGATAGGCGTGTGAGATGTTATCCGCTTGAAGATGTAGCTCGTGATACGAGTTGAGCGGCAGATCGGGCTGCATCAGATTTTCAAGAACAGCGATATCCTCCAGATTGACAGCATCTAGTCCCTCGATCAGCTGACGGTGATTCTCATCAACATCTCGCGTATCCTTCATGAACTGGAAAACCCGGCACTTGTAGGCGCTGATCGGCGCAACAACTTCATAAAGCTTCATTGAATGGCCGGTTTTGTCGTTGATGGTGAAGTCGATCGCGAACGGCAGAATAATACGATAGATATACTCGCACTGCCTTTCGTCGCCACCGAATGGACGTTCTACGTAGTAAGCGTGCAGAGCGACGCCATCGTCGTGTTGAACGACCCTACCGGGTACGACTCGCGTAGCTTCATCATTGCCAAGCGTCGCCGAATGGACCACCGGCAGATGGCCGAGGTCAACGAAATTTTCCACCTGACGCGCGGCGGACACTGGCCAGTCCCGGGTCTTGATAAAGCAGATACCTGACCCATCATCCGGGATCCCGGAAAGATAGGGCATGTCGGCCTTTTCACCCTCCGATAGATTTGTCCAGATCAGCCCATAGCGTTCCCGAACGGGAAAGGTACGAAGGCGGTAGCTTTCCGGGATACGTGCGCCATTGCCGACCGCCGGGATATGCGTACAGCGGCCCTCCCCGTCGAATGCCAGGGCATGATAAATACAAACGATATGGCCCTCTGTCAGTCTACCGGCGCTTAGTCGTATGTGCCTGTGAGGGCAGCTGTCGAGGGCAACAGCAAGGCCAGTACTGCTGCGATAGATGACCAAATCGACATCCAGCAGGCGAGCCGCGACCGGATCGGGGCCGACATCTCTGCTCTCTGCCACGGGATACCAGTATTGACTGAGAATCTCCCAATCGTTGGGCGCAATACGAGAAGCTGCGGGCCGAAGGTCCACGGAGGGGCAGGACTGGGGATGCAGGAACACTCGGCTACTCCCGAACCGCAAGAGATGTTCCCAAATTACTGGCGGAATTCTTCAGTACAATGCCCTGGAAAGGGTACATAACCGCCCCAATGCGTTCATCACACCAAGAAACGACCGCCGTCCACAACGATCCTTGCACCCGTCGTGGCCCGCAGGTGGGTGATGCACGCCATCACCGCACGCGCGACGTCTTCGGGCTCGACGACCCGCTTCAGTGGCGTCGCCTGCGCGACTTTTTCGAGTTGTTCCCGCCCCCGGCCCGGCAGGAAATCCGTGGCGACGGCGCCCGGCGAAACGCAGAGTACGCGAATCTCCGGGCCGAGCGCGCGCGCCAGCGACAGCGTCATCGTGTCGAGCGCGCCCTTGGATGCGCAATAGCCGACACTGCTGCCCGATCCCGTGAAGCCGGATATCGACGAAATATTGACGACGACCCCGTCCCCGTTCGCCTTCAATGCCTCGGCGAACGCCCGGATCGTGGCGAATGGCCCACGCACGTTGCTGATCAGGATGCGATCGAAAAGATCATCGGGCAGGCCTTCGAGATCGGCGTGCGGAACCGGCTTCGTTGTGCCGGCGGCGTTGACGAGAATGTCCGTGCGTTTGTGGCGATGCAGAACCTCGGACGCCGCCGCGCGTACCGAAGCGCCACTGTCCACCTCGATGCGAAAGAGGGAATGGCCGCCGCCGGAAAGCGTTTGGGCGAGCGCCTCCGCCTTTTCGTGGCTGCGATTATAGCCGATCGCGACAACAGCGCCCGCGTCCGCGAGCATCCTTACGGTCGCGGCGCCGATGCCGCCGCTGCCGCCGACCACGACCGCGACCTTGCCAGCCAGTTCACCCGTCAAGATCGCCTCCCCTCTCCAGGCGCCGCACGTTCAATCCGCCCAGCCGTCTTGGGCAAAGAAATCCACTTTGGCCCGCCAACCGTCGCTGGTCAGAACCCAGCAGACGACGTAGCGCCCGATGACGTCCACTCCGTCCCTGGTGGTGAGAAAGGCCCGGCCGATCTCTGTCGCGACCGTGTCCGAAGCGACCAGCTCCACGGTTTCCAGCCGGATTTTCGGCGCGTCCGCGAACATGCCGACAAACATCGCTTTCAACGACGCGCGGCCACGCACCGGGGGCGCCCCTCCGGGCGGCAAAGCCATCGGTCCATGGCTGTCCCCAGCGAAATACGCCTCGACCAGCGCATTGGCATCGGCGGCACCGTAGGCGGTTTCGAAACGGCGCGAACGCTCTGCAATGGCTTCGGCAACCGAAACAGCTGGCGACATAGGAATTCCCTCTTTCAAGGCTGCTGCGAACCGGTACGAAGCTAGGGTGCAACGATCCAGCACGCGATACCCTTCAAGCGTGACCGTGATGCAGGCATCCGCCACAGCGTCACCCAACACGGTGACCTTGCCCGACCCTGCACTCTGGCATCATGTCAGCATGGGAGCCGGCATCGCGCCGGAATGTTGGGCGGGGAAACGCGAAGTGCAGCACGACACATCAAGCGCAGGTTTGCAGAACAGCGGGCGGATTTTCATCGCAGCAGCGGGCGCAGCCTGCGTCGCGAACGCCAGTTGGTGGATGCAGCCGCTTTTGATGCACGAACTCGCAGATACACGGCAGCTCGGCGAGTTCGGCGGCGGCATGGTACTTTCCGCCGAAATGGCGGCGATGGCGCTTGCCGCGGTCGTCGCGGCACGGCTCATGATCGGCGCTCGCATCGCTACGCTTGCGGTTTGCGGCATCCTTCTCGCCGTTGGCGGCAGCGCGCTTGCCATCATCGCAGACACTTATGCGACATTGATGCTGGCGCGCGGCGCGGCCGGCGCCGGAGCCGGCCTCGGCCTGATGATGATGAACGCCGCAGCCGCGATGTTTCCGGATCCCGACCGCGCCTTTGCACGCCTTTCGGTGGTGAACATCATTTATGGAATGGCCATTGTGGCCGCAATGCCGCTGGCAACACGACTTTACGCCGGTTTCACCCCGTTCTGGATGGTATTTCTGGCGCTGCTGGCCACGATACCGTTCGTAGCCATGCTGCCCCGCTCGCTGCGGGTCAAGGCGCCGACCAGCACCGCGCAGAATGGCACGGACCGTTTCGATCCGGTGACGGCACGCCGCATCGCGCTCTTGTGCGCGATCACATTTCTGATCGGGTGCGTCAGCGGCATGATGTGGGTGTTTTATGCGCTCATCGGCCAAAAAGCCGGGCTTTCGATCGGAGCAATCGACATGGCGATATCAGTGGCGATTTTCGGTGCGCTGTGCGCAGCGGGCCTCGCATCGCTGATCGGCGGCAGATTCGGCCGCGCTGTTCCGGTCGGGATCGGCCTTACGGTGCTAGCCGCTGCCGTGGCCATACTTGTAAGCGAACCGAATGAATTGGGCTTCCGGCTCGGCACCATCGGCAATGTCTCGGCGATCTACTTCCTGACGCCCTATCTCTTCGGCGCGGCAGCCGCGCTGGATTCGAGCGGACGCGGCGCGGTTTACGTGGGGAGCGCCTTCTATCTCACGGGTGCGGTGGGACCGGGGCTCGGCGGCCTCCTTGCCGTTACGGTCGGCATGGAGGTGATGAGCGTGGTTGCGATCCTTATCGGCATCGTGTCCTTCTTCATCCTGTGGCGCATCGAACTCGCCATCCGCAGCGAGAGAGACGGAGACGCGCACGAGACGCCTTCCGCATTGTTGCACGCGAAGGATTGAAACGAAGCCTACGCCCCGGCGACAGCGATCATGCGTGCGAGCGTATCGGCAAAGAAGGGCGCCGGTTTCAGGATCCGCGTGCGCTGCTCGACGATCAGCGGACGAACCTCCTGCCAGTAAGCCTGGAAATCCGCATCCGCCCGCATACGCGCACGGTTTTCCTCGCGCGCATCCAGGCTTTCATGCGCCCACAGGTGAACCACCTCGTTGAGATCGCCGATCTCGCTGGCGTAGTAGCCCAGCATCAGTTTCAGATAGCGCCGCTGAGGCACCAACCCTTTGTTCTCGTAAAGCCCGAAATACGCCGGAATGCAGCCCGGTTTCAGACGATAGACGCGTTCTTCCACAAACATCGTACGCCTCCCTTGCGGCGGAATGCCGAATATGCGTTCAACTGACGCAAATTTCGGAACTTCCGCGTCACCGCATCAGGTGACACGGCGATTTCGGGGACTGCGATAATTAGCCCTTGCAGACGAAAAGGGTGCGCAAAGCGGGAGGGGATTAACGATATGGAGAGCGCCGGACCGAAAGCCGCTGCCGAAGGTGGACTAGGAGAAGGACGGCTCGGCGCACTCGCCATCACCTTCTTCGTCGTGTCCGCGGCGGGGCCGCTCGTTGCCATGGCGGGCGGTATTCCAATCACCATGCTGTTCGGGAACGGCGCCGGCATTCCGATCGTGTTCGCGGTGCTCACCGTTCTGCTCATGCTGTTTGCTGTCGGTTATACGGCCATGGCGCGGCGATACCGGAATGCCGGCGCCTTTTACGCGCTGGTTCAAGCCGGCCTCGGCCTGCGCATGGGCGGCGCGACGGGCATGATCGCCCTGCTCAGCTACAACGGTATGCAAATCGGCCTCTACGGCCTGTTCGGCGTCGCCGCCGACGCTCTCGTGCAGAGCCTGTTTGGCTATGTCTTGCCCTGGTGGGGCTATTCGTTATCGGCGCTCCTGCTGATCGGCGTGCTTGGCTATCGGCAGATCGACCTTTCAGTAAGGTTGCTCGGCCTGCTTTGCGCGGGCGAATATCTCGTGGTCCTTGCGCTCGATTTCGCGATCATATCGCAGGGCGGCGACCAGGGCCTGTCGTTGCAGCCGTTTTCCAGCGACACGATCCTGTCGGGATCGCCGATGATCGGACTGATGCTGGGCTTCGCGGCATTCATAGGGTTCGAGGCCACCACCATCTATAGTGAAGAGGCGCGCGATCCCGAGCGATCGATTCCCCTCGCGACCTATGCTTCGCTGCTGGTGATCGGCATCTTTTATACGGTTTCGACATGGGCACTGGTGATGGCGCTCGGCACGGGGAACGTGGCTGGGATCCTGCAATCCGCAGCGGATCCCACTGAGCTGCTTTTCGATGTTGCCGGGCGCTATGCCGGGGCCCCACTCGTCACCACGATGCGCATCCTGTTCGTCACGAGCATCTTTGCCGCCATGCTCGCATTCCACAATGCGCTTGCCCGCTATGCCTTTGCTCTGGGGCGCGACGGCATTTTGCCCGGCTTCTTCGGCCGCAGCCATCCGCGCCATCGCAGCCCTCATAGAGGGTCCATTGCCCAGACCCTGCTCGCGATAACAGCCATCATCCTGTTCGCCACCGGTGGTGCTGATCCCATCCTTGTGGTCTTCACCTTGCCGACCGCCCTCGGCACGCTCGGCATATTGCTGATGATGGTGTTGGCTGCGGCGGCAATTATCGTGTTTTTCATGCGTGAACGCGATTTTCCGGCGGCGCGAGCGCTTCCGGCCGCACTGTCGTTTCTTGGGCTGCTGGGAATCACCGTGCTGGCGGCAACCCGCTTCGATGTGCTGACAGGTGCCCAAGATGGATATGCTGCGGCCCTTCCATACCTGCTCGTGATGACCGCTGCAGTCGGTGCGGTGATCGCTCGGCCCGCCGCGCACGGCTGAACGGAATCCGCCCGTTCATGTCGCCCTTTGGGGGTAGAGCAACAACACCGGCATGACGGCTAGGTAGAAGGAGAGTGCAAACCTCACGGAACAGTTGAGCGGGAGAGCCTGATGAGCGCGTTGGAGAACATGCAAGCCGTCCTAGCGGATGCGAACTGGCTCAAGCAGGAAGTCGGCCATCACATGTTCCACCCGATGGCCGATCCTAAGGACACGGTTGCCAACCCGCCCCCCATCATCGCACGCGGCGACGGCGCGTATGTCACCGATCTCGACGGGCGCCGGATGCTGGATTGTCAGGGCGGTCTGTGGTGCGTCAACGCGGGCTATGGCCGCGACGAGATCGTCGATGCGATCACCGCTCAGCTCAAAGAACTGCCTTATTACAACCTGTTCCCCGGCGCCGCCAACGCGCCCGCGATACGGCTGGCGGCCAAGCTGTGCGAACTGACCGAGCATGAAGACATGGCGCGCGTGCTGTTCAGCTCCGGCGGATCGGACGCGACCGAGACGGCTTTCAAGATGGCACGGCAGTATTGGAAGCTGGTGGGGGAGCCGGAGCGGGTGAAGTTCATCTCGCTACGAGGCGGCTATCACGGCCTGCATTTCGGTGGCATGTCCGCCTGCGGCGGCGATGCTTGGCGGCGCAGCTACGAACCGCTGGTGCCCGGCTTTTTCAACGTCGAATCGCCGAACCTCTATCGCCCGCCGTTCGAAGGCGTCGATCCGGAAACGCTCGCCGATATGTGCGCGCACCTGCTCGAACGGGAAATCCAGTTCCAGGTGCCCGATACAGTAGCAGCCGTGATCGCCGAACCCATTCAGGGTGCGGGTGGTGTCAACGTACCGCCTGCCAATTACTGGCCGAAGCTGCGCGAGATTTGTGACCGCTACGGCGTGCTGCTGATCGCCGACGAGGTGATCACCGGACTCGGCCGCTCGGGCGAACTGTTCGGCGTGCGCAACTGGGGCGTGAAGCCCGACATCATGTGCATGGCAAAGGGCATCACGTCCGGTTACATCCCGCTCGGTGCAACTCTGCTCAACGAGCGCGTCGCAAGCGCCTGGGAGGCCGAAGGGCCGCGGTCGGTCGTCATGCACGGCTATACCTACAGCGGCCACCCGGTCGGCTGCGCTGCAGGCCTTGCCGCCATCGATCTCGTTATCCAGGAAAACCTTACGGCCAACGCGGCAGACGTCGGCGCGCACCTTCTGGCAGGGCTGCGCAGCCTCATGGATCGGCACGAGGCGATCGGCGACGTTCGCGGCAAGGGGCTGATGATCGCGGTGGAACTCGTCAAGGACCGAGCAACGAAGGAGCCGTTTACGCCGCTCGACAGCTACCCCGGCAAGGTGTCCGACGCCTGCCTCGCGAACGGTGTGATGCTACGGACGATCGTGAATAAGTTCATCATTTCGCCGCCGCTCATTCTGACGAAGGAACAGGCCGATACCATCGTGGCGGTTCTGGACCACGCGCTGGCATCAACGCCGCGCTGATCCGGGTGCTCCGCAACAACGATTGCGGCCGTGAACCCGGAAACCTTGGGCGAGGAGACAAGCATGACCAACCCGTTTCGTCACGATCTTTCGGTCCTTGAACCCGAAACACGTCAGCGGCTCGCACGCAAACCGGCGCACTATATCGACGGCCGCTGGGCCGCGGCGAGTGCGGCAATTCCCGTTCTGGATCCATCTTCCGGCGCGCAGGTTGCGGAGATCGGTGCCGGCGGCGCAGCGGAAATCGACGTTGCCGTCGCAGCGGCTAACCGCGCGCTGCGCTCGCCCGAATGGGCCGAAATCGGCCCCGCGGCCCGCGAACGCCTGATCCTCAATCTTGTCGCGCTGATCGAAAGCAACGCCGCCGTACTCGCCCAGCTTGAAACGCTCGACAACGGTATGCCGAGCTGGTTCGCGTTCGGACCGACGATCATGGGTTCGGCGGGCGTCTATCGCTATTATGCCGGTTGGCCGACCAAGATCGCAGGCGAGACGATGCCGGTCGAAGGACCGCCGGGTGCGGGCGTGTTTCGGGGCTACACGCAGAAGTCGCCGGTCGGCGTGATCGGCGCCATCATTCCGTGGAACGTGCCGTTCATGATGGCGGCGTGGAAACTCGCGCCCGCCCTGGCCGCCGGTTGCACAGTGGTGCTGAAACCCGCAGAGGATACCAGCCTCTCCGCGCTGATGCTGGCGGACCTGATCGAGCAGGCCGGTATCCCCAAAGGCGTCGTCAACGTGGTGACGGGACGCGGCGCCGACGCAGGCGAAGCGCTCGTGCGCCATCCTGGCGTCGCCAAGATCAGCTTCACGGGCTCCACTGCAACCGGCCGCCGCATCGGCGAGATCGCAGGGCGGAACCTCAAGAAACACACTCTGGAACTGGGTGGAAAGTCTCCAGTCCTGCTGTTCGATGATGCCGATCTCAACGACGCCGTACCCGGCGCGGCCGCATCGATCTTCCTCAATTCCGGTCAGATCTGCGTGGCCGGATCGCGCCTTTACGTCCAATCGCGGATCCACGACGAAGTGGTCGAACGGCTGCACAAGCACGCGATGACACTCAAGGTCGGGGCCGGCTTTTCATCCGACGTCTTCATGGGCCCGCTGGTGAACGCCGCGCAGAAGCAGCGGGTGACCGGCTATGTGGAGGCGGCGGCAAGTGCCGGCTGCGAGGTTCTGCGCGGCGCAGCGGTCGATGATGACGCGGGCTATTTCGTCAGCCCCGCGATCGTGACGGGCGCGATGCAGGATGCCGTCATCACGCGCGAGGAAGTGTTCGGCCCGGTTCTCTCCGTCTATCGGTTCGAAGACGAGGAAGAAGCGCTGTCGCTGGCCAACGATTCCGAATACGGGCTGGCCGCAACGATCTGGTCATCGAACATCAGCCGGGTCATGCGCGTTTCGGAAGCACTGGAATGTGGCAAGGTGCTGGTGAACAACAGCGGCTTCCCCTACCCCGGCCTTCCCGAAGGCGGACGCAAGGCATCTGGCCACGGCAAGGATCTGGGGCGCGATGCGCTCGATGCGTGCCTTCAGACCAAATCCATTATTCTCCGCATTTGAAAATCGGAGCCGAGCCGGGTGGAAGCCGTCCTCATCGACGTCGCGCAGGGCGACGCACATGAAAGCCAGTCCGGTCTGCAACTGATGCGCCCGCGTATCTGGGGCGCATTCCACCGCGCACCCGGCAAGGTGGCGGCCATCGTCATCCACCCCACATCAAACTTCATGCACCATTATCTGCTCGAACCGCTGCGCAAGCGCGGCATCGCTGCCCTCGGCCTCAACACGCGGTATCTTGGCAGCGACGTGGCGATGCTTCTGGAACGCGCGATACAGGATCTGGGTGCAGGCGTGCGCTGGCTTCGCGCGCAGGGTTACGATCGCATCCTGCTGATCGGCAACAGCGGCGGTGCGGCGCTTGTCAGCCTCTACCAGTCACAGGCTGAACATCTCGACATCACGGAAACGCCAGCCGGCGATCCTATCGACCTATCACCCGAAGACCTTCCTCCAGCGCAGGGCATTGCACTGTCGGCAGCCCATCTCGGCCGTTCGCGCCTCATGCAATGCTGGATCGATCCCGCTGTGATCGACGAGCACGATCCCCTGTCGAGTGACCCTTCGCTCGATATGTTCAACCCTGAAAACGGCCCACCATATTCGGCAGACTTCCTCGGTCGCTATCGGGCAGCGCAGCGCCGTAGGCAGGATCGCATCGAGGAATGGGCAAGGGCAAAGCTGCGGCAGCTCCGCGCGATTCCCGATGGCCCGCGAGACATGGCCTTCATCATTCACCGCACGCTTGCGGATCCGCGATGTCTCGACCCCTCGATCGATCCCAATGACCGACCACCCGGCACCAGCGTCTGGGGGGCACCGAAAATGCAGAACCACGCCGCGAACAGCATGGGGCGCTACACTTCCCTCACCGCCTATCTCAGCCAGTGGGCAATGTGCAGCCGGGGCGACGGGCCAGCCTGCCTTGCCCGCACGCAGGTTCCAGTGCTCCTCGCAGAACACACGGCTGATTCCTCTACCTTTCCGAGCGATGTAGTGGAATGGATGAATGCCGCTCCAGGTCGGGCGCGCCACGTCCAACTCAAGGGGGGCAACCACTATCTATCAGGCCAGCCCACACTCGTGGAGCAACTGGCTGATGAGCTGACCGAGTTTGCTCTGCGTCTCTAACATTGCGCCCGCCTGCAGCAGCTAACCCCGATCAGTTACGCCACGGCCGGAACGACCGAAGGGGGCGCTTAACGCCCTGCATTTGTCGAGGAACACTTTCAGCCCGGCCACGGTGACCAGCGCGCTGCTGCCGACCTTGAGGGGTTTCGATCTCTCTAGCCTTGATGAGTTCGTAGTGCTTGGACCGTCCGATGCCGGTCATGCGGCAGGCCTCGGGGATGCGGACGGTGAGGGAGGTACGTGGGCGGGGTAAGCATTCGGGTCGGGAACCGCTACTTCTTCATCGTCCCGGTGATCTGCAGATCGACCTTGAGGTGCGTGACCTCCGTCCCCTCACGTTCCGGCCGAACCGTATAGGCCAGTCGAGGCTCGGACGTCTGTGCCTGGGCCGCTGCGGGATCGACGACAAGCGCCGCCATCAGCGCGCTCAGCAATGTCCTCCGAATCCGGCGATCACCCCACCGACGCGGCCGTTCACCGTCAGAAATG
Source organism: Sphingosinicella sp. (assembly GCF_041916975.1). Lineage (NCBI taxonomy): Bacteria > Pseudomonadati > Pseudomonadota > Alphaproteobacteria > Sphingomonadales > Sphingosinicellaceae > Sphingosinicella > Sphingosinicella sp. Next base: position 3,415,428 of record NZ_JAYRYK010000001.1, on the reverse strand, counting down.
GCTCCCCTGCCGAGCTTCACCACGTTCTCCTTTCTGACGCGTGCGGTTAGCAGCGATGAAGCCGCTGCCTAGCGGCCGAGCTTCGAAGCCGCTCGTATCAGAGCCCGGATATCGTCTCCAACCGCCGCTGCCGCTGGGCTCACATAAAGATCGTGGCCGCCCTCATAGGTTTTGAGCGTAAGGCGGTCGGCAGGCACGTTCACCTGGTCGAGCGCATGTCGCACCGCCGCCGCCGGCGTGACAAGATCATAGTAACCGCCTGTTACAAGAACGTGCATCCCACTGACTCGGCGCATGGAGTCGGCCAGATCGACAGCAAAACTCTGTTCCTGCGGTGCGTCGCCTCGTTTGAAGTTCCATTTGTAGAGAAGCGGCTTCCACAGGATGTGGTGATAGGGCCGCTCCATTCTGACGTTCAGCTTCTCGTCGAGCAGCCGGTGCATAGCGGCCGTCCACACGGGAAACGCCTGACTTAGCGCAGGATCGTCACCCACCGGATTTACGGCACTGTCGGACAGCGGCAGCGTGTACCGGCTGTCATATTGACCGAGCTGCAAACCCCGCGCAGCAAGTCCCGTTTTTGCGAAGTTTGCCGCACTGATCCGAAGATCTTTCTCGAACGTTGCTGCGGGAAGTCCCGTATAGCGCGACAGCTGCTGCTGGGTGGCCTTGCGCTCCTCCGGCGACAATGTCTTCGATGCGTCCTTTCGCAGTGCAGACAGATAGGCACCCATTGCAAAACGGCGCGCATCTTCCACGAGCGCCCCGACACTCGCGCCCCCGCGGTCGGCTGTCCCATGATACCAGGCCGTCGCCGCCGCTCCCGGCACGGCAAGCGCGCTGGCGAGGTCAGGATCGAATGTCTTCGGCGGCGCATCCATGCTTTCTGGAAACGCATCCAGCGTGGTGGCAAGAAGGATCAGGCCATTCAGCGTGATGCCGCGCAGCAGCCCGTTACTATACGGCCCGCCCAGCAGCGGCTCCGAGATCCGAGCGGCCCGCATGCTGCCGTAGCTCTCGCCAAGAAAGAACTTGGGTGAATTCCAGCGCCCATTCTTTGTGAGCCACTGCTCGATGAACTGTGCGACCGCTTCGAGATCGCCATCGGCACTCCAAAAGGATTGGGCGTCGCCGCCTTTCAGTGGACGGCTATACCCAGTCCCTACGGGATCGATGAACACGATGTCAGCCACATCAAGAGGACTGAGGGGATTTTCCACCAGTTCGACGGGCGGGAGGTTCCCAAGTTTTCCGATCGATTCCGGCGAAAGCCGATCGAGCGGAACCGCCCAGGGACCGAGCAGACCGACATGCAGAAAGGTTGACGCCGAACCCGGCCCGCCGCCGATCGCAAACAGTACCGGTCGCGTCGCAGCATCGGCACCGTCCTTGAGATAGGCGAAGCTGAAAATACTCGCTGTCGGCTCGCCGCGCCAATCGTGGAGCAGTGTCTCGCCCGCGCGCGCTGTAAAAGCTATGCGCGTCCGGTTGATCGTGACCTGATGATGCGTGACAGCGTCGGCCACGACGCGCGGACTGTCGACAGCCTCGCTCGCAAGGGCGGAAGCCGGCAATAGTGCCGCGATGAACAGGCCGGCAAGCAGCCGAAGCGATGAAATGGTCATCGGGCACCTTTCAACAGCGCGCGCAGCGGCTCCATCGCCTCTTTTTCCGGTGCAAGCGCATGGCCGCCGTCATAATGGGCGATGCGATAGCGCTGCGGCGCCAGGTCCGTCTGGCCGAGCGTATATTCGACCGTGCCCATATCGGTCAGCGTATCGTAGCGCCCCTGTAGAACCAGAAGCTGCATCTTCGCGTGTGTGTTCAACAATTTTGCAAGCGTGACATCGAGCGCGGGATCGCCGGCGATTTGCATCGACCAATAGCCGGGATTCATGGCGGCGCGGTCGAGCATCACGTAACGCCCAAGGTCTTTTGCACCAAGCCGCGCCGCCAGCTTCTCCATCGCCGATGTCACCGCCGCGTAGCCGCTGACGATCTTGTCGTAGTCAAGCTCGCCGACCGGTGTGCCAGGCTCGGCCGGCCGCGTTTCAAGCCCGTTGTTCCGGTCGAGAACGCGTCCTTCCTGACGCAGCAGTTCGCCGTTGAAGTTCGCGACGCTTATGCGGTTGTTCTGGCGAAAATAGGTTTCCGGGATACCGATAAGTCCCGGCAACGCACGAATCACTTTTTCGCGGGTTTCCGGATCAAGCCTGTGCCCCTGCATGAGCGCACCGGCATAGGTGTCGCGGACGAAGGCGCGGGCCTTGTCCACCGCCTGCTCCCAGCTCTGGGTCCGGTTGTCGATCTTACCGTAGTGCCAGGCGACCGAGGCCATCATGGGGAGCTTTGACGCCACCATCAGCGGTTCAGGTGTCCGGCCGTTCGATCCGAACGTATAGGCACTCCCGACGAGAACAATCCCGTCGATGACCACCTTTTCGCTGGACCTTGCAAGGTCGCGCGCCATCGCGATCGCGCGCAGCGATCCGTAGCTTTCGCCGAGGATGTATTTGGGGGCGTTCATCCGCCCATGCGCCTTGAGCCACTGCAGAACGAATTGCGTCAGCGCTTCGGAATCCGAATCCACAGTACGGAACCGTTCAGCCTTTCCCGGCATGGCGCGGCTGAAGCCCGTGTCCACAGGATCGATGAACACGAGGTCCGCGACATCGAGCACCGTCTCGGGGTTGGCGATCAGCGGACTGTCGGGATTTGCAAGATCCTCGAGCTTCAGGGAGGAAAGCCGCTTCGGCCCCAGGGCCGTCATGTGCAGCGGCGCCGACGATCCCCCGGGCCCGCCGTTGAACACGAACACGACCGGCCGTGCGGCCGAGTTCTTGCCCTGCGCTACGTAACTGGTCGTAAAGAGCGATGCCGCAGGTTCTCCGCCGGAGGTTTCGATGATCGTCTCGGCCAGTTCGATCCGATAACGGACTTTCACGCCGTTGAACGTTCCGGTTTCCGTCGAGACGAACTTACGCGCCCCTTCCCGCGCCGACATCGTCATCGGCGGCAGCGGCGGGATGCCGGACATCATCAAGGGAACATCGACACTCCCCGAGCGCGGCACAGGTGTCAGCTGCGGTGCGGCGACCCTGTCTTCGGCATGCGACGACAGGCTTGCAAGCATGGCCAGCCCACACACAGCGGCCGCCAACGGCGAACCGATCCGATTATTCACGACTTTCCTGAACATCCACGCCTCCCGAAATTGTTCGAGATAGGAGAGGATTTCGGATCATCTTTCAATCAAAATTTTTAATAATTACAAAAAAAATCAATATCGCCACTTGACCCCGGCTGCTGCTTTGGTCAGATTTCTTGAACAGCCGCAGTATCGCGGATTTACGCTGCCGGCTCACATCCGCCCCGCCAGACTTTGAGGACAACGGAAATGGCAAAGTCGCTGAAAGCCCCGGCGGTGACGCGCCGGGAGGCCATGGGTGCGGGTGCAGCCTGTTTTGCCGTGCTAAGCCAGAATGCCAACGCGATGACCGATACAGAACAGACCAATGTGAAACGAGCCGGCTACAGTAAGGAGTCCGAAGCCGCCGGTATGCTGGAAATCCCAGGCATTCACGAGGGAAAAGGGACGGGTAGGATCAAGGTCTTCGGTTTTGAGGGTGCCCCGGCGCCCGCCAATTTCATCATATACGACCTGCCCCCCGGCGCGAGCGAAGGCGTCCATGTCCATTATCTCGACAACCGCAACAACGAAGGCTCGTTCGACGAATATTATTATATCGTCAGTGGGTCGGGTCAGATGGAAATCGATGGCCAGATCGTTGCCGTTTCCGAAGGGGATCATGTCCATACGCCCCTTGAAGTCGCGCACGGGATCGAGAACACCCACGCGACGGAAAATTTGAAGGTGTTTCTGACATTCATCAAGCGCGGCAACGAGCCCCGGCCCATGCGCAGCGGATCGGCCTGATGCGCGCTCATCGCAGCAGCATATTCGGATAGCGTTCGGCAAGTTTGCGCACCTGCGCGTGCTCGCTGGACCGCCCCTAAAGCCCGAACCCGGCCGATCATCGGATCAGAGCAAAAGACCCACGTAGTTTTCCGCGATGCTTGCTTGCGCGTTTCGTGAGCCTGCGATGTAACGCAGCTCCGCCACCTGCATTTTTCGGTCGAACCCGGTTTGTCCCGGAAAGCGGTGCAGCAGATGCGTGAGCTGCCACGAAAAGCGCTCGGCCTTCCAGACGCGCGCCAGCGCGCGTCCCGAATACGCGATAATCCCTTCTTGATCCCCGCGCTTGAAGAACAGCGAAAGCGCTTCCGAAAGATAGGCCACGTCCGACGCAGCAAGGTTCAGGCCTTTGGCACCGGTGGGCGGAACGATGTGGGCGCTGTCGCCGGCAAGAAACAGCGAACCGTGACGCATCGGCTCGAACACGAACGACCTCAGTGGCGCGATCGATTTCTCGAGTGCGACACCGCGCGTTATACGTCCACCCACCTCGGGTCCGAGCCTTACCGCAAGTTCGTCCCAAAGCCGACCATCGGACCAGTCATCGAGCGTCTCGTCGGATGCCACCTGGATATAGTAACGGCTCCGGGTTGCCGACCGCATGGACGCCAGTGCGAACCCCCGCTCATGACTGGCATAAATCAGCTCGTCATGGCACGGCGGCACATCAGCGAGGATACCGAGCCATCCAAACGGATAGACCTTCTCATAAATGCCCCCCTGATTTGCCGGTATCGCCTGGCGCGAAGGCCCATGAAAGCCGTCGCATCCCACAATGAATCGCGCCTCGAGATAATGGTCCCGGCCATCCTTCGTGAAACGAACGCACGGCGTTTCACTTTCGATATCTGCGAGCACGACGTTCTCGGCCTCGTAGAAAATCTCCAGACCACGCGCCGGTGCAGCCTCCATCAGGTCGCACGTCATTTCGGTCTGGCCGTAAACGGTGACATGATGTCCGGTCAGGTCAGCAAGATCGATGCGGACAATCTGTTCACCATCAGCAAGCACGAACCCGCTGTGTAGCAATCCTTCGGTCTTCAAGCGGCCATCAAGGCCAAGCCTGGCGAGGAGGTCTGTCGTGGTGTGTTCAAGCACACCTGCGCGGATGCGACCGACGACATGGTCGGCACTGGCGCGTTCAACGATCTTGACGATAAGACCTTCAGCGCGGAGCAGATGACCCAACAGCAATCCGGCTGGCCCGGCACCGATGATCGCGACATCTGCCTTCACTGCATACTCCCCGAGGCCGCCTTCGAAACGGCGTGACTTTTCTTCTGACAGGCTGCCCCCGCTGCTTTCCAATCAAAAACGAATGAGGCCTATCGGATCCTGTTAATTCTGAGATTTCACACGGCGGCGCCCGGCATTTTTTCGACCTTCGCGCCGTGTTGAGATTCGCCGTCAATCGGCTGAAGCCAAAGGGCATCGAGACCCTCCTCGCACGGCGAGGAAACGCACGCCTCCCATAAGCATTGTTGTAGATCATACACCCACCGGTAGGGCCGGGACGCGTCGCTCCACGGGCGTACGCGGGTGCAGCAATTCGGACGTCGAGGACGACGTCGGATTGTCGACGGTCACCGCAATATTGTTGTGGTGCCTGCACCACCCTTTCCGATCTTGGCCATTGACCTGTACCGCCCCGTGCCCGCGCTGCGGCCTGCAAGCTTGTCACTGCGAGGTGCCCGCGACGCTCTGACGTTCTCATCCGCCAGGATGAATGATGGCTCACCGCGGCGGCGGGACCGGACGGCACGGTCTTCTGGACCCGCCGCCACGGTCCGCAAGCCGGCGCCGCCGGCTCCTCCACATGCGTTCCGGCCCTCCGGGTGCGGTCCGCGGCTCACCGGCGGGTCCGATCCCGCGCCTGCCGCCCGTCCCCGCCAATGCGGGGAGCCACGCTTGCTTTTTTAGCGGGCGGCAAGGAGACACGCATGGAGCTTCTCACCCCACCCTTGCGCACCACGCTGCGCGTCAATGCCGACGCCGCCGCACGCCGTCGCCACGACCCGCCGCCCGCCGTCAAGTTCTTCAACCCCTGCGGTGGCGCGACATGGCTCGCGACCGAACTCGACGCCGACGGCGACACGCTGTTCGGCCTCGCCGATCTCGGCTTCGGCTGCCCCGAGCTCGGCTCGTTCAGCCTTTCCGAAATCGCCGCGATCCGCCTGCGCTTCGGGCTGCGCATCGAACGCGATCTTCATTTCACGAGCACGGCCCCGATCTCGGCATGGGCCGACCTTGCCCGCCGTACCGGCTCGATCATCGCCGCCGAGGCCGCGCTCGTGCGCATGGCCAAAGCCTGACCCGCTTCCGCGCCCGCCGTTCCAAGCGGCGCGGTGCGAAAGGCGCGCGGCGCGCATTCGCCGCAGTTCGAACCTGAAAGGACCATTCCCATGAAACTCGACTTCATCCCGCTCGCCAGCCTCAGCGTCAGCCGCGCCAACATGCGCCACGGCAAGCGCCCGCCCGACGTCGGCGACATCCTCCCCTCGGTCCGCGCGCGTGGCGTGCTCGTCCCCGTTCTCGTTCGCGCAGGCGGCAGCACGGGCAGCACTGGCGGCACCTTCGAGATCGTCGCCGGACGCCGCCGCTTCCACGCCGCGCTCGCCGTCGCCGCCGAACGCCCCGACGATGCGGACGCCGCGATGTTGGCCTGCGCGATTATCGACGACGGCGACGATGCCGCCGCCGTCGAGGCCTCGCTCATCGAGAACCTCGCCCGCCTCGATCCCGACGAGGTCGCCCAGTGGGAAACCTTCGTGCGCCTTACCCGCGAAGGCCGCACGCCCGCCGACATCGCCGCGACGTTCGGGCTTGCGGACAGCGCCGTCCGCCGCATCCTCGCGCTCGGCAACCTGCTGCCGCGCCTCCGCAGCCTCTACCGGCGCGGCGACATCGACACTGCGAGCATCCGCCACCTCACCCTTGCCACCAAGCGCCAGCAGCAGGCATGGCTTGCGCGTCTCGATGACGCGGACAGCCACGCCCCCACCGGCGAGCGCCTGAGGGCATGGCTCTTCGGCGGCGCGTCCATTCCCGCCGATCACGCGCTGTTCGATGTCGATGCGAGCGGCCTCGCGATTGCCGAAGACCTGTTCAGGGAAACGCGCTGGTTCGCCGATGCCGACGCGTTCTGGACCGCGCAGAACGCCGCCGTCGCCGCCCGCGCCGACGCGTACCGCGCGGCGGGATGGCAGGAGGTCGTCATCCTTGGCCCCGACACGCCGTTCCAAAGCTGGGAGCATGAGAAATGCGCGCGGCGCAAGGGCGGACGCGTCTACATTGACGTGCGCAGCACCGGCGAGGTCGTCTTCCACGAAGGCTATATCACCCGCCGCGAGGCGAAACGGCTTCGCGGCGGCGCCGATGCCGCGCCCGCCCCGTTGCCGCGCGCCGAGATCAGCAAGGCACTCCGCGCCTATCTCGACCTCCACCGCCATGCCGCCGTCCGCGCCGTGCTCACCGCGCATCCCGGTGCCGCGCTCCGCCTCATGCTCGCGCACGCGGTCTGCGGTTCCACCCTCTGGTCGGTCCGCCGTGAACCGCAGACGGCGGCAAGCGAGGCCGTCGCCGAGAGCGTCGAAACCTCCGCCGGAGAAACCGCGTTCGACAGCAAGCGCCGCGCCGTCCTCGACGTGCTCGGACTCGACGCCGACTGCCCGAGCGTCATCGGCGCCTACGGCGTACGCGACCTTGCCGCGCTGTTCCTGCGTCTCGCCGAGCTTCCCGACGGTGTCGTTCTCGATATCCTCGCCGTCGTCATGGGCGAAACGCTCGCGGCGGGCGATCCCGTCATCGCCGCGCTCGGCGTCCATCTCGGCATCGACATGGCCGACTGGTGGCAGGCCGACGACGCCTTCCTCGGCCTCGTCCGCGACAAGGGAACCCTCTCCGCGCTCGTTGCCGAGGTGGCGGGCAAGGCCGTCGCCGACGCCAACCACGGCGCGGCGGGCAAGGTGCTGCGCTCGATCCTCGGCGACCATCTCAGCGGCAGCAACGGACGCCCCCGCGTGACCCGCTGGGTGCCGCGCTGGATGCGGTTCCCGGCGTCGCATTATGGCGACGCCGCGCCCGGCCCCGTCGCGGTGGACGCGCCGGACGCGGAAACAGCGAGGCTCGCCGCCTGAGACGCATGCGGGCGCGGGCGCCTCCCCCGCGCCCGCATTTCTGCTGCCGTAAACGCGCGTGCCGTACGGAAAAACTTGAAACGCAAGGATGGCGCCCGCCCTCAGCGCCCCCGGTAGGGCTCGCACGCGACACCGTCGCCGTCGCGGTCGAGCGCTGGGCGATAGCCCGGCTCGCCAGCGTAAAGCGGCGCGACCCCGGCAGCGCGGGCATCGGCGCAGTAACGATAATAAGCGCCGGGCGGCGGCGCGCTGGCCCGCGCGATCCCCTGCGAAACCGCGACCTCTTTCGAAACCGCCCCGACGAACCTGGCCGCGTTCCCGAGGTCGCCGCTTTCCTGAAGCCCCACGGCAGCGCCGAGCGCCACCCCGGCAAGCCCGCCGATCCCGAGAATCCGGACGATCCCATGACGCTGCCGAACCTGCCTGCGCGTGCGGGCGCGGGCGCCGAAGGCGACAACGTTCGTGCGGGACGGTTTCCGGGAGCCCATGCCCGAACCGTACCGGCAAAGCGGTAAACCGGACGTTGCCGCGCTCACCTCACCGGTAGCGGCGCGCCATCCCCGCCCGCAGCATGGCACGATTGAGGTCCACACCGTCCGACACGCACCGGGCGAGCGCACGGCCGTAGGCGTCACGACCCGTCACCGTGCAACGCACTTCGCCCCGCGTCAGCGCCCGCAGAAAATCCCGCGATGCCGCCGCACGTCCCGGATCGCAGTCCGACCGAAACCGCCGCGCATCCTTGCAGCGGGGGCTCTCCGCCATTTCGGGCGCATCGATGCCGACCAGCCGCACCCGTTCGCCCTGGCAACGCAGACTGTCCCCGTCGTGGACTGGAGGCGCGAGGCACGACAGGATGAGCGCAGCAGCAAACACGGTTTATCCCTGGAAAAACGTCGGCGGGTCTTGCTGCCCCCCCTACGGCACCAAGCACCCGACCGGAAGACACCGTTGCAAGAATGTTCTATCTATGTTCTCTTCCAGCCATGTCTCGAATCGATCCTTCCGAACTTGCAACCCTGCTCCTGACCGCCCCACTCGGCGCCCGCATCGGGCTTGCAATGCATAGCGAAACCGCTCGGCTCGCCGCCGCACGTGCGCTCGCGGAGAGCGTTGTTCGGCGGCTCGACGGCGCGCTGGAGGTGGACCGCAACCAGCTGCGGCTGCCGATCTAGAACCTCGCGCGCAAACATATGCGCCGGGCCTGTCAAAAAGGGATGCGCCAACACGGCGGTGGAGCAGGATTTTCAATCCGGAAAATCGCGCAGCGGGCTCCCGGCGCTTTCAAGCCGTCCTTCTCGCGATGAGAGGCAGGACATCATGCCGCCACTGCATGTACGCCTCTACGGCGCACATATCTTGAAATGTACGCCGTAGAGGCGTACATGATGCATGAAAGGAGACGGCCATGCTGAGCCACGGCATCACCGACGCGATCGATGAGCGGAGTACGGAACGCATGTCGTTTCGGACCAAGCCGCGCATCAAGGAAACCATCCAGAAAGCCGCGGCGCTCGCGGGCGTGGACGATTCCGTCTTCACGATGAACGCGGCCTACAAGGCTGCCATGGAAACGATTTCCGCGCACGAGCACACGACACTCCAGCCCGTCGATCATGCAGCTTTCCTTGCCGCGCTCGACCGTCCGGCGGCGCCGTCCGACAGGCTGCGCGCTGCATTCGCGCGTCACCGCGAGACGATCGAAAGCCGGTGAGCGGCGAAAATGCGGATGCAAAATGCATCATAGAGCCGCTCGATCCATCAAAGCATGATCGCGCGGCTTTTTCATGCGGCATCGAGCAGGTCGACAATTATTTCAGAAGGACCGCGAACAAGCTCGCGAAAGCCGGTAATACACGCGTTTATGTGCTGACCACACCGGACGGCGGCCTGATCGGATTTTACGCGACCAACGCCCACGCGGTTCACTATGCCGAACTACCCGACCCGTTCAAACGGGACCGGCCCGGCCACGGCATCATCCCTGCCGCCTATATCTCGATGATCGGCGTCGACAGCAAATATCAGGGCCGGGGCTTTGGCGGCGACCTGCTCGTCGACTGCCTCCGCCGTATCGCCGGCGCGGCCGCCGAAATCGGGATTCGCGTGGTGTTGCTGGACGTGCTCGACTGCGGCAACCCCGCGCGCGTCGAGCAACGCAAGACGCTCTATGCCTCTTATGGCTTCGTCCCACTTCCGTCGAACGACCTACGCATGTACCTGCCCATGTCCGATGTCGACGCGCTGGTCGCGGCGTTCAGCTAAAGCCAACAGGGCGGTCCTTCAGGGATCAAACCAATCTGTTTGATCTCTGCCTTTCGTAATCCAGAATTACAGCTTCAGCTTTCGCGCTCCCAATCTCTGCACCCATCGCGAGCGTACACTTCCCTCCCGCCCTACAGACCCAACCTCAACCCGATCGAGCAGGTCTTCGCCAAGCTCAAGACTCGCCTGCGAATGGCGAACGAACAATCCGTCGAACCCAACTGGAAACGCATCCGAACCCTGCGCGATGCCGTCTCTCCCAGCGAATACGCCAACGACGTCAGAAACAATGGATAGGCTTCAGCCTAAGATCATCACGCTCTAGAACACACCTGCATGAGCCCGGTTCGCAAGATCATCCATATCGATATGGACGCCTTCTTTGCGTCGGTCGAGCAGCGCGACGATCCATCGCTTCGTGGCAAGCCCGTTGCCGTGGGCCACGGCGCCGCGCGCGGCGTCGTCGCAGCGGCAAGCTACGAGGCACGCGTGTTTGGTGTGCGTTCGGCAATGCCGTCGGTATCGGCGCTCCGACGATGCCCCGAACTTATCTTCGTGCCGCCGCGCTTCGATGTTTACCGCGCCGTTTCGAAGCAGATTCACGCGATCTTCGCCGACTACACCGATCTCATCCAGCCGCTCTCGCTCGACGAGGCCTATCTCGACGTAACCGCCAACCGCCGCGGTCTCCCGACCGCGTGGGACACCGCGAAGGACATCCGCGCGCGCATTCTTGCTGAAACCGGGCTCACCGCGTCGGCGGGCGTCTCCTACAACAAGTTTCTCGCCAAGCTCGCCTCCGATCAGCGCAAGCCGAACGGCCAGTTCGCCGTCACGCCCGACATGGGCGCAGCGTGGGTCGAGACACTCCCCGTCGCGCGCTTTCACGGCGTGGGTCCGGTCACGGCCGCGAAAATGAAGCGGCTCGGCATCGAGAGCGGGCGCGATCTTCGCGAAAAGTCCCTCGCGTTCCTCCGGCAGCATTTCGGAAGTTCCGCGGAATGGTATCATGCGATCGCACGCGGCGAGGACAACCGGCCCGTCGATCCCGATCGGGTGCGCAAATCGGCAGGCAGCGAAACAACGTTCAACCGCGATCTCACCGAAAACGCGGACATCGAAACCGGTGTGCTCGGGCAGGCCGACGACGTCTGGGCGTGGTGCGAAAAAACGCAGGCGTTCGGACGCACCGTGACCGTCAAGGTGAAATACCAGGATTTCACGCAGGTCACGCGCAGCCGCAGCGATTCGGCTCCCGTGACCAGCCGGGAACGGCTTCACGAACTCAGCCTTGCGCTCATTCGGAGCGTGCTGCCGACACGCAAGGGGATAAGGCTCGTGGGTGTGACGATTTCGAATTTCACGGCGGCCGATCCGGACACCCCACTGCCCCTTTTCTGAATCGATTCCCGAGGCTGTCGCCGCGCGATTCAAGTATGCCCTTCGCAATTTTCCCTGAATGACAGGCAAGTATTTTTTTAGCAGTCGGCACAGTTTTTTCTTGACGGCTTTGACGATGAGCCGATTTGCGAGATGATACATTTGTACAATATAACCACACGTTAGGACTTGACTTCGCACCGCCCTACCTTTCCGCGAGGTTTCCGGCACATTACTTACACGCTTGTTCAACCGGAATACGGGCGTCGGGCGTGTCACAATTCGGCAACATCGAAGTTTACCGATTGAGATCAAGACCTTTGTCGCCTTGCCGCACCGCAAACCCGTGCCTATTTCCGCGCCGCCGCTGGATAAAAAAACAAGGTCTCGCGCAGCGGCGCTGTTCGCTCATTCAAATAAAGGTAAGCATAAAAATGAAGACATTCGTTCTGGCGTCGCTCGCGGCGCTCGCTGTCGTGTCGCCTGCGTCTGCCGACGTGTTCAATGGCGCTTATGCCGGTCTCGGTGCGACCCTCGACAACGTGAACGGTTCCGGCAGCCTCGAGGGCTTGGGTGCAAGCGGCGCCGGCCTCACCGGCTTCGTCGGCTATGACATGCCGCTCGGCGGCGCGTTCGTCGGCGTTGAAGGCAATATCGACCTCAACACCGCCGATGCTGGCGGGCTTGAAGCCAAATGGGGCTGGGGCGCAAGCGCCCGCGCTGGCTTCAAGATCAATGACGCGACGGGCCTCTATGGCCGCATCGGTTATCAGCGCAACAAGATCAGCGGCGGCGGCGTCAGCGCGTGGGGCGACGGCGTCCGCTTCGGCGGCGGCGTCGAGACCGCGATCAGCGACAAGGCCTCGCTCCGCGCCGAGTTCAATCACGTGAACTTCGAGGACGACGTCATCAACAATCAGGGTGTCGTCGGCGTCCTGTTCCGCTTCTGACACGCGCGCAAACCGGGGGCGGCAGCCATATGCCGCCGCCCCCGCCTTTGTGCTTGCCTGCCCTTCGCGTGAACGCCGGGCGGCGCGCGCGGCGCAGCGGCGGGGGAAAGTCTCTCGACATCCATCCTGACACGCGGCGCCGTGACAACAGGCCCTGCCTCATGCGACAGACTTTGTCGTCTGTGACCATGAGAAAACGCGCCTGAATGCTGTTCACGATCCTTGCTGCTGCCGTGTTCGTCGTGCCGGAGGCCGAGATCTTCGCGTGCACGCCGGTGCAGGTCTGGGACGCCGACGGCCCGATCTGGTGCGCCGAGGGCCCGCGCATTCGGCTCCACGGGATCGCCGCGCGCGAAATGGACGGCACCTGCCGCGCCGATCACCCGTGCCCGGACATGCCGCCCATCGCGGCGAGGGACGTCCTGATCAAGCTCCTCCAGCCCGCCGCGAGCGGGGCCACGTCGACCGGCCATCTCCGCCTTGTGGAGGCCAGCCCCATCGCCTGCCGCTCCCACGGCGGCGCGGGCGGCAACCGCACCGCCGCCCAGTGCTGGCTCCCCGACAAGAGCGATCTCGGCTGCCGCCTGATCGCGCTCGGCGCAGCGCACGAATGGACGCATTTTTCAAAAGGCGCCTACCGGCGCTGCGCGCGCTGATGGCAAGACGCGTCACCGAAACCGGCCTGCTCCTGCGCAGCGAAACCGGACTCGTGCTCAGGCGCGATGACGGCGGAACCTGGCAGCTCGACGCGCCGCGCCGCGCAGACGCGCTCGTGGGGCGGCGGGTGCGGATCGCCGCATGGCGCGTCGGATTCGACAGGCTCTCCGTGGAAGACATGATCCCGTGCTGAATGAAAGGCCAGGATCGCGCAGAACATCCGCTGTCAAAGCAAGCAAAGAGACATCGCGGCGGCGGTACAATCAAGATTTTCCGATCGAAAGCCGCATATCGTCGGCACACCTATATTCACGTCTGGCGAATCGATACGGTTGAGTTATGATCTCGCCTTCTCCTGAACGCTAAATCAAGAAAAGTTATGGAGGAGCGCAACATGCTGGTGATCAGGACCTGGACCGCGTTGGGAAGCGAGCGTTCCAGGGGTTTTCGTTACAAAATATAATTCTCATCGGTTTGACAGTCGGGGAACTGAAGAAACCGCGCATTGACGAAACCGGGCCGGAAAGGGTCCGGGGACGAACTGGACCCATCCAGTCGTATTGAGGGGCGACAATTGCGCGGCCGCGTCCTGGATATTCTGGGAGACGTGCCGTGAGAAGTTTATCGGATGTCAGGGACGTACCCTGTGCATGTCCCCGCGACCGCGCCCCGGACGCGGACCGGGCGCTGCTCGCGCATTTGCTCGGCTTCGTCCTGCCGGACGCCAGGGCGACCCGGCTCGCCGAAACGCTGATCGCGGAACGCGGCAGCTATCCGCGCGTGCTGACGAGCGCGCCTTCGATGCTCATCAAGCTCGGGGTTCCGCCCAAGGGACTCGATATCCTTGCAACCGTCGCGCAGAGCCTCGAACGCGCGCTTTTCCGGGAGCTGACGCACGGCAACGTGATCACGGGATGGCAGGCGCTGAATGACTATCTCCATGTGAGCCTCGGGCACAGCCGGCGCGAGCATTTCCGGGTGCTGTTCCTGAATTCCCGGAACGCGCTCATTACGGACGAGGAGATGGGCGTCGGTACGGTCAACCAGGCGCCTGTTTACGTTCGCGAGGTGATACACCGCGCACTCGACGTCGGCGCGACCGCACTCATTCTCATCCACAACCACCCCTCCGGCGATCCGACCCCCAGTCGCGACGATATCCAGCTCACCAACCACGTTCGCGATGCGGCGCGCGTGCTTGGACTTCAACTTCACGATCATGTTGTCGTCAGCGAGAGCGGAATAAAAAGCTTCAAGACGCTCGGCCTGCTTTAACTTGCTGTTCATATACTCGGAGCGTAAAATAAGAGATTGAAGTCTCGCGGAGGCCCGATGGTTGCAGATACCATCATTGCCGAGCACTTTGGCCGATCGGACGTCGCGAGCCTTTCGACTGCCGAATACGATCGTGGTGTTGCCTCGCTACTTTCCGCAATTGCAAATGAAGTGCAGGAAGAGCGGCGACTGGAGCTCTGGCTCGCCGCGCGCAAGCTCGGTTTCGCGCCGCCCGCACACAGGACGTTCACGAATGCCGCGATCCGCGCGCGCGCGGCGAGCATCGAGGATGCCGGGTACTAGGCGCTAGTGCCGCGTCCCTTCGGCTGAACCCATTCGATTGATCCGGGCAGCGACCTCTAGGAACACATCCCGCCCGCGTGCGTCGTCCCGCGCATCAAGCTCGGCCGCCTTCAGGCTTGCATAGCCGGCCGCCATGTCGCCGTGCTCCTCCATGAACCGCCGCGCAACGGCCCAGAGCTCCCAGTCGCTCAGCGGCGGCGGCACCATCCGCAGACTCCCATTCCATCCCTTCGGCCCCACGGGACGTGAGGATTGAGTTCAATATAAGTTCCGGACTGCACGTGGGCATTCATTCGATCAAGGCCATTTCAGTCTTCCAACACGCAAGTCATGTTCAACACCGCAAGGAAACGTCAAATTGGTACAGACGCTGCCATATTCAGCGCAACTCTGGCTTTGGAGCGGACATGCGGTATCTGACGATCTTGTGCGTGGCATTTGCCGCGATGCCGGCGTTGTCGCATCCGGGCGGCCTCAATGCTGAAGGCTGCCATAACAACCGAAAGACCGGCGACTATCATTGTCACCGTGCATCCGCATCGCCACGGTCCGAAACGCCGTCCCGGTTGTTCGGTGCCTCAGGCGGGGCCTACCGGAACTGCAGCGAGGCGCGCGCCGCGGGCGCCGCGCCGATCCGCATCGGCGAGCCGGGGTACGGGCCACATCTCGACAGGGACGGCGACGGCATCGCGTGCGAGCCGTATCGCGGTCGGTGAACCTTGCCCTCCATGCGGGCTTCTCCGCCGCCGGATCGCGCTCGCGTGGTGACGCGGACAAGCGATACGGGCTTTGAAACGTTGGGCGGGACCAGCAGCACCGCACAACGGTGACCCATGCAGCGCACGGAACACTTCGGCGTTCGAGACATTGTTTCGGGAGAGATCCCTTAACGAGAGGAGCGCGCGTTGATCAAATGGGCCATTATTTTCGCCATCGCCGCATTGGTGCTCGGCGCCCTGGGTTTCGGCGGCCTCGCCGGTGCCTCGATGGGGATTGCCAAAGTCTTGTTCGTCGCGGCGCTGATCATTGCCGTCATTTTTCTTGTTCTGGGACTTACCGCCGCCCGGAAGATCATGTGACGACCTGCACCACCTGATCAGGACAAAATCGTAACGCCCGGCGCCAGTGCCGGGCGTTTTCGTTTACAAGGCGCCGTTCACCAGCCCTATGGACCACACGGCAAACGCGCAGAGCACGAGGCCGCTCAATGTGATCAGCGCGAGGTCCTTGAGGCGCGTTCCAAGCCACTGGGCACGGACGCTATCGGGATCGAGCGTCCGCTCCCTAGCTTCGCCTTTAAGTTTCCGCCTGCGTCCTGCCGGACCCGCGTTCAATGGTGCTATCTCTGTCATACTTCGCGTTATCCCTGCCAAGCTGACTGTCAGATTAAGGACCCCAAGCCCGCCATGTGCGTCCCTATGGGCCTTACGTGAAGGAAGGCGGGGCCGTGTCGGCCCCGCCAGTGCCGGTCAGGCCGCGACCTGACGGCTTTCTCTCTCCGCCTCTGCCATCTGGTCCTTCACGGCCAGCTTCAGCTTCTTCAGCCGGGCCAGAAGGACCTGATCGGGGAGCGGCCGTGCCGCCTCCCTCGCGAGTTCACCTTCGAGGCGTGCATGTTCGCGCCGCAGATAGTTCAAGAGATGGTTGGACATCGCCTACTCCATGCAAAAGTTGACTATGTTCGCGCCGACCTGAACGGCTCGGCCCCGCTTATTTTGGATCGTGTTTCGATCGCTTCAAGAGCCGCTGTACAGTTGTGACGGTTCGCTAATGATTTCGTGCGACAGTAACCGCCTCGCCTTGCTATTGTGGCGGGAACAGGTGGGGACCTTATGCACTTCGGGATGCCGATCGGGCAGCTTTTGCGATGCGCGCTTGAAGCCAGGCGGCAAACCGAGCGGTCGTTACTTGGACAGCTTATCGACATCGCGCGGCTCAGGCTGCACGGGCACGGTGTCCTTGCCGACGTCTATTACGACCTGCGGCTGTTCGATCCCAAGCTCGGCTGGGACCGCAAGGCGGAGTTCGTCGGCTCATGGATCAAGCCGCGCTTCTACAGCGTGCAGGAGCCGGAATCGTCTAGCCTGTTCGCCGACAAGCTGCGGGCACTCACCTTCTTCCGCGCTCATGATATTCTGACCCCGGAGATTCTGGCCGCAACAAACCCGGCCTTCGACGTGCCGGGCGTGAAGGCGCTGCGATCTCCCGCTGCGCTGGCCTCGTGGCTGCGCGATGAAGCGCCCTATCCCTTCTTCTCGAAGCCGTCCGTCAGCTACCGCGGCTATGGAAACAAGCTCGCCAAGGCGCTCGACCGCGAGGCCGACGAGATCGTGTTCGGCGACAATGTGCGCGTGGCAGTCGAGCAATTCGCGGCGCAGCACGGTCTGGAAAGCGCCCCGACCCTTGTGTTTCAGAACGTCATGCGCCCGCATCCGGCGATTGCTGCGCTGATCGGGCCGCGCCTCGCGACGGCGCGCTTCGTGGTGCTGAACGATACCGACACGCCCGAAGTGTTCCGCGTCGGACTTCGCCTTCCCGCCGGGAGCAGCATGGTCGACAACTTCCGGGGCGGCGCATCGGGCAACATGCTCGCCCGCCTTGACCCCGATACGGGCGTGATACGGGATGTTCTGGCAGGTATCGGCCTTAAGTGGCGCCCGATCGAAACACACCCGGACACCGGAGCACCGTTCGCCGGCTTTCAGTTGCCCGGTTGGTCCGATGCGCTCGCGCTTGTCCTGCGTGCGAGCAAACACGCCCCTGGCCTCAAGATCCACAACTGGGACGTCGCTTTCACCGATCAAGGGCCGATGATCATCGAGGACAATCCCTTTGGGGATTTCATTCTCGCGCAGGTCACGGCCGAACGCGGACTTGCCACGCCGAGGCTCCTGAAGCTTTATCCAAGCGGGCGCATCTAAAACAGGCCAAGGAACCGCGAGTTTCGGTTCTTCCACTCTTCGAGCGCACGAACAAAATCGGCTGCCTCCGCCCGGTCACAGCCATGCGGACAGCGTATTATCGCGCCAGTACCATCCTCAACAATCAGGTCTGGCGCAATTTTATGCACGCGGCAGCGAGGGATGCTCTCCCTTCGCGGAGTTCTACTAAGCATATGCAACTCCCCCTGACTTCATATTACATCATTTCGGTACCGTTCCTAGATGCAAGGGGAAAATCGCAGCGGACCGTGGGGCCTCTTGCCATTGTTCCCGTTTCGTTCTCATAATCGCCGCATGAGACGAATCGGCAGAGACGAATTGAAAACGTCGATTAGCGTGAGCCTGAAAACGGCTTCGAAGGTCGATGTGCGGAAATACAAATCCAAGCTGCCGCACGAGTCCGACGAAGGCGCGGCCGCGCTTGCCGAGCGTATCTGAGACATGATCGACAACAGCGGAACGATTGTCATTGCGGCCGACATGGTGGACGCCTCACCGCACGGTAAAAATCCCGGCAAGTTCGGCGTGACGGAACCGGACCCGTGCGCGTGACATGCCGCCCCGCGATCTTGCGAACCCCGTCCGCGACCTGTTCGACGCGGCTGTCCGGCACTACGCCGTCAAGCTCACCTGCACCCGCTGCCGTCATCAGCGCATCTTCGACCCTCACGCCCTCTGGTATCACTTCCACAGGCGCGGCCGTCCCGACTGGCTGCCCGACGTTCGCGAGAAGTGCCGCTGCACGGCCTGCGGCGCGCGGCGGCCGACGCTGGACCTCGTACACGAACAGCCGACCGATGAGACCTTGCCGATGCCGAGCGAGATCGAGTGGAAGAAGGAGCTACGGCGGCGGCGCTGAAGGAGACCCGACATGATGGCACAGGCCCGCACACGGGCACCTGCTGAAAGCTGGCGCGACGGACCCGGCAAGAGCGCGCAAATTGTCCTCTGGCGGAACGGCACGGCGATGCAGCTGCGCTGCAAGTGGGGCCTGAAACCTGCCGAGATGTACGGGAACCCCGTCCACCTACTGCGCTCGGAAGGCCGCGCGATCACGAATCCGTGCCTTATCATCGCATCGGATTTCACAATCGAAGCGGGCAAGGGATCGCGCAGGAAACGCTACACAGCGAAGCTCATCACCGACGAGCCGTTCTTCTGCTTTGCAGGTGTATGGCGCCCGGCGGAGGACGGATGGCCCGAGGCGTTCGCGGCGCTCACCGTAGAAGCGAACCCCGACATTGCGCCCTACAAGGACCGCCACATGGCCGTCGTGCGTCCCGACGACTGGCAGGACTGGCTGACGCAGCAAAGGCCCGTGGCGGAGCTTCTGCGGCCGTTTCCGAAGGGCAGTTTCGAGATCACTGACCCGGCGAAGGGCGGCGCTGCGGTGAAGCCTTTACTCCGATGAGGCTTGGCGCGGGTTCCGCTTGCTCGCCGCGAAATACACGAGAACAGCGAAGGCGAGCGCGCACACGACCGCAACGGCTAATGCCGCCCCGCCGAGGTTCCCCGTCGCGACCGCGACGACAATGGCAAGGAGGACCGGCGTTATCATCTTGAGGACGGCAGCGGCAGGGGTGGGAAAGTGCGGCGGGGATCGGCCGGAAACGCTTGTCCGAGTGTATTGGCCCGCGCGGACCTTCGCGAGTGCGGCATAGGCGAGGATGCCCACCAGAAGGAGCAGGAATAGAGCCGTCGCGTAGTACCAGACCGGCATTCTATCGGCGTCCCCGGTAAGGCTCGCACGCCACGCCGTCCCCGTCGCGGTCAAGTTCGGGCCGATAGCCGGGCTCCCCGGCATAAAGAGGCGCCACGCCTGCCGCTCGTGCGTCCGCGCAGTAGCGATAGTAGGCGCCGGGCTGCGGCGTGTTCGCGCGCATGATGCCTTGCGAGACCGCAACCTCCTTTGTCACCACGCCCACAAACGTGGCTGCTTTCGCAAGGCCCCCGCTTTCATGGAGCCCGATAAGCACCCCCAGCGCTACGCCAACCGCGCCGGCGATACCGAGCACCTTGACGACCGGGTCTCGCGTGTCTGCCCGCCGTTTCGAGCGGGAGAAATCGCCAAGCGCGACGAAACTGGAGCGGGAGCGTCTGCGGTGGCCCATGCTGCAATGATACCGCCGAGCGGTAAACCGGACGTTTCCAGCCGGACCGGAAGGCGCACGCATTGCGCGCGACACCTCGCATGTTACCTTCGCCCAATGTGCAACCTCTACACCGTCAACGTGAGCGCCGCTGACATAGCCGACGCGTTCAAGGCCCGGATGCCGACCGCCTTCAATGCCGCGCAGGGCGACGTGTATCCCGGCGCGCCCGGCATGGTCGTGCGTGAGGCCGACGGCGCGCGCGTCGTGCAGGCCATGACATGGGGCTTCCCACTCCCGCAAAAGAGCAAGAAAACCGGCCTGCCGATCAAGCCCAAGCCCGTGAACAACATCGCCGACCTGTCGAGCTTCATGTGGCGCCATATCGCCCCGCGTCCCGAACACCGCTGCCTGATCCCGCTAACCGGCTTCGCCGAGGCGGAGGGCGAGCAAGGCGCCAAGACGCGGACGTGGTTTCGGGTTAAGGGTCAGTCCGTGTTCGCGTGGGCGGGCCTATGGAAGGACAGCGACGAATGGGGCGCGGTCTATTCGGGGCTGATGACCGACTGCAACGCAGTCGTCGAACCCGTGCATCATCGGATGCCGGTTCTCTTGCTACCCGATGAGTGGGAGCGCTGGCTTCACGGGTCGCTCGACGACGTACAGGCATTTCAGGATCGGTGCTTTCCGGCCGAGCTTACCGAAGTGGAGCGGACCGCCGAACCCTGGATCAGGCGAATACCTCCCATGCCGCACGCCTAGACAGTGCACATGGACATTGGCCATTGGCGCGCATTCGCTCACTCATGCCGGCTGCCGCCGACATAGGAGACATTCGACGGCTCGGCTTACCCCTCCGAAACCGGTCTTAAGTCACACTGTGAACTTTGGCCGTTCCCGTGCGGTAAAAGGCTGTTCGCTCTTGGCGTGCTCACAGATCAAAGCGGACACTCCTCTACTCGTTGTCTGGATTTCTCCACCACGACCAAACTAGGTAACCGATAGCGGTAGCGAGTGCTGCTTTGGCGCTTAGGAGCGCCGGATCGATTAAATTCATATCCATTTTCTTCCCGACCGCGAAAAGCAAAATAGCTTGCTGCAGGAAAATTGTTTCGACCTGCCGAAGGCCATGAAGCCTTGCGAGTTGGCGCAGTCACGGGCGCTTCTGGCGCTGGCCGGTATCCGATAGATCGCGGAGGATTGATATTCGCGTTCCACCTTGGAGTCGCTTTATGACCATGGAACCGATTGCACCAGCCAGACGGTGCGCAATCTACACCCGCAAGAGTACGAACAAGCGTCTTGAGCATGATGTGAACTCGCTCGTCACGCAGCGCGAGATCAGCAGCGCCTATATCAAGAGCCAGCAATACAAGGGCTGGGTCGAACTGCCCTATCGTTATGACGATGGCGGCCATTCGGGCAGCGGACTGGAACGTCCGGCGCTCGCTAGGCTCATGCAGGATATCGAGGCTGGAGAGATCGACATGGTCGTAGTCTATAAGATCGACCGGCTAACGCGAAGCCTCGCCGATTTTGTCAGGCTGATCGAGATCTTCGATCGCCGCAACATCGCACTCGTATCGATCTCGCAGGCGTTCGACACGTCCGACAGCATGGGCCGGATGATCCTCAACGTCTTGCTTACCTTCTCGCAGTTCGAGCGAGAATTGATCGCCGAGCGGGTGCGCGACAGCATTCGAACACGAAAGAGGCATGGAAAGATGCACGGCGGCCTACCGCCATTCGGCTATATCGCTACACCCGACGGTCTCAAGATCGACAATTCTGAGGCCGAGATCGTAAAGTTTATTTTCGACGAGTTTCTGCGAACGAAACGTTACACGCAGGTAATGACGACGGTGCGCGAGCGAGGGCTGTGCAGCTCGGTAAAATATTCACCGCGCGGGCAGCCGCGCGGTGGAACCCCGATTTCGCCGAGCACGGTCTATGGCATCGTCCAAAATCCCATGTATGTCGGCGAGATCCGTGGGCATGATCGAACCTATCCTGGCAAACACGAACCACTGATCGCGCGGGAGATATGGGATGAGGCGCAGCAGATTTGCCAGGAGCGCAAGAAGCGCAAACCCAATAATCGCGATACTGATCACTTCCTCGCAGGTCTGCTCTGGGACGATCTGGGCCGCCATATGCGACTTGATCTAAATTGGCATTGCGGCAAGTCTTACAAAACTTACGTGTCGAGCAACGCGATCTGGTCCCAGAAGCAATTTCTCCGGCAGTATCGCTCGAACGCCGACGAGTTAGATGCGGTGGTTCTGGCGTCAGTTGCCGAATTACTGAGCGACCGCATTAAGCTGAGAATGGCGCTGAGGTGCCTGGGCCTCTTCGGTGAAGAACTGGATAGATTGGCCGAGAAAGGGGTGGCCACATCCGACCGTCTTGTAGCGACCCCAAAGCCGCATCTGAAGGAACTCTTCCAGGCAATCGTGCATCGCATTGAGCTGGGCGAGGATCAGGTCGCGATCGAGTTTCGCATGCTGGAGGTGCGCCGCTATCTCGAATGGAACAGTGAGATGAGCTTTCGAGGTCGTCCGGCGGATTGGCCGTGCAGTGATGCGCGCTATGAGCACGTGGTCTCCGTGAAGGCCATCACCGCGGAGCGCTGGCCATCTTTGCACATCAATCCACGCAAAGTGTCATGCACGAGTACGCCTGATAGGAAGCTTGTCGACCTCATTCGCAGCGCTCGGAAGGCACAGAGGCTCGTGGAAGAGAACCGGGAGCTCGACCTTGAAGCGCTCGCCAAGATCCAAGGATGCCGCACCGCCCAATTCGCACGATTGGTACGGCTCAATTACTTGGCTCCGGACATAATCACCGCGGTCTTCGATGGCACGCAACCGCCAGCGCTGAACAGGAAAGTGCTGTTAAATTCCAACGTACCGACCGATTGGGCAGTACAGAGAAGGCTATACGGATTTCCGCCACCTGAGCGTGCCATCGACCCGCGAAATCTGTTTGGTCGGGGAATGTGGCCGAGCGCATTCAAATAGTTTGGGCCGTCTCCCGTCTGTCCGGTTCAGACCGTGAGTGTCGAACGTGGGTATCGAGCATGAAGGGCACCGTCATCATACCCCCGGCAAGGAAGCGATTTCGAAGGCATCAGCTTCCAAATCGATTCCACAGCTTGGGGTAGCGCTTCGCAAGCGCCTCTTGATCCTCAGAAAAGGACTGCCCTTTCGGCTCGCTATCATAGATCATGTTCGCAATCACCGGCATGTCATTCCAATCCAGTCCGGTTTTTGCAGCCCACACTTCACGGGCGACGTAGGCGTAATCTTCGAATTCAAGGTCGCCTCGAGAGCCCGATGCCAGCATATCCGCCAGGCTATCAGGGTTAGCGGAAACCGCTTCAAACACGCGCCGGCCCTTGGAAATTAACCAGCATCGAAAATACTCGAAGCCGTCGTCAGATACGCCCCCATTCGCAAGGTATGCCGCTCCCCAGAGGTCCCATGAATATGAATCTCGCATTGCCTCATCGAACAGTCTCTCAAAGTCAACGATCTGGTCCGGAGTCAGCCGGTTTAACGATGCCCGGAGATCGGCGACCTGCGCGTCCGGATTGGATTCAAACGCAGCAGAATGATCGATCAACGCCCAAAAGCTTTCGATGTCGAGGGGCCCCGAAGTGATTTCGATCGGCGCTGGCGATTTAGGCGCAAGTTGTGCAGCCGCTTGTTGACCGCCTACCAGGCGGAAGGCCACCAATGCCAGCGCCGCGAATGCGAGCAAGCCTATAGCGACTGAGTTCACGATTCCCCCCCTTCAAGTTCCACGCATCTTCCCACGGCGGCACGGCAGTCGCAATGTCGAAGCAGCCAGTTCGTCGGCGGGTATCTCTCTCAGGTTTGAGATGTTGCCATCGATCCGCAAGGGCAGACTCTCCTTGAGGAAGTGCCGCCCCTTGCCCTTCGGCCATGACCGACCCAGCGTCGGGAGTAATTTCGCTGATCTGTATCGGACGGATGCTCGCTCGGAAAAATGAGGGACAGCGACTAGCTGCCGTTCGTTCAGGTAGTCATTGACGACCGCAATTGGGCCAGTTGCGGAATGGCAGGTTTAGTGGGCGATATTTAGATAGCTGCGCTTGTTAAGTCGGTCTGTAACGCCGGGGCTTGATCGTCCGACCGCGAGTACATTGCCTTCGCGTCGCGGTGGCGCCGCAGGCTCTCCGGTCGGTACGGCTTCACCTCGCCCATCTGCGGAACGTGGGGGGCGCCTAGCCGCTCCAGCACTGTCGGATGCAGCTGCGCATCGGGGTGTATGTCGCGGTCGGCGTGAGTCCACACTAGGCGGCATCCGGTGATCCTTCGCAGCCATGTCGGCTGCGCATTCAGCATTCCGGTCCGCTCGCTGTGCTGGAGACCGAGCGCGTTGGGCGACGTAACCAGCCGTTCGTCCAGTACGGTCACCGCATCGCCCATGGCGGCCTTCAACTCCTCCACCATCCAGCGCAAAGCGATGTCCGACAGCCTGGACTCCTCCTCCGGATAGCTTCCGCCGATGTCAGAGTGGTTGCCAGCGAACCAGGTCTGCACCAGCCAGTCCTCCCGCCCCCGCTCCTTATGCCAGGTTAGGTCCGACGGTCGGCCCCACCCGACCCGTGGGAAACGCGCTCGATCCTCGTCGATCGAGAGGGCGTGACGCAGGAAGCCCACCTCGCGGTCAACGTATCGATCGTAATGCTTCCCGCTCCACCAAGCGAGGTGAAAGTGACCAAGCTGGTAGCCCCAGCGGCGCCAGTGCCACCACGGCTTGCTAAGCGCCTCGTCGTCTGCGAACGTCTTTACCTGCGACCAGAACGACGTCGCGAACCAGTAGAGTGCAGACAGCGGAAGCAGCGCAGTGATCGCAGTCATCCACCACGGCGCGAGCGACGCGACCAGGATGGTTAGCCCGACGAGCAGCAGCATTCCGGCCAGCGCGATCAACGCCGCAGTCCGGCTGCCAAGTGCCGCCACCGTGTCGAACACGCCGACGAAGTCCGGTTGCACATTCCCCTGGCCCTCACCCTCGCTTCCCGTCCCCTCCGACGCGAACTTGGCGCGGAAGCGCGCAGCAAGAATCTCGCGCTCCGTCTCGTAACGGTCGCGTTTTGCGCCGGCTCCGTGATTATAAACCTTCCGCACCGCCTCCGACGCGATCGTCCGCAACTCTGGGCCGTACCGCGGCACCGGTCCGCCGCCGGCGTCGTGGGTTGGGACGCCGCATAGGTTAAGTACGTT
This sequence comes from Sphingosinicella sp., assembly GCF_041916975.1. Classification (NCBI taxonomy): domain Bacteria; kingdom Pseudomonadati; phylum Pseudomonadota; class Alphaproteobacteria; order Sphingomonadales; family Sphingosinicellaceae; genus Sphingosinicella; species Sphingosinicella sp. Next base: position 3,390,199 of record NZ_JAYRYK010000001.1, on the reverse strand, counting down.
GGCCAGCGATCGTGCGGTGTAGGCACCGCGGCTGAAGCCAAAGATGCAGATGCGGTCGCCTGGCTCGTAGCGCGCGCTGATTGCGGCATAGCAGTCGATCACGTTCTCATCGATGCCGGTGCCGACCGCAGCCGCCAGCACGTTGCGGATTCGCTTGAACGTGAGCCCGCCGGTCTCGCCAGCACCAAGGCCGGCGTCGTAGAAGGCCAACTGCTTGCGCGGGTCGATCAGCGAATCCGGGCCCGGCCGCATCGCACGATACATCTTGTACACGTTGGACAGTCGCTGGTCAGGACGCAGCCCACCGATCTGGCCGGTGCCGTCCGAGAAGATGAGGATGGTTTTTGTCATTGCCATTGCGCCCCTGCTTTACTTTCCTGCTATTTAATCATTGGGCAAGTAGATTAACTCTAGCCGCGATCGACTGTTAGAACGCTCCTGCCGGATCAAACCCAGGAAAGGCCAAACATACGGTAGTCTGCTGACCATTTTCTGACCACTTTTGCTCAGCGTGATTAGGGCTTTCCGCCTTTCCGGAGTTGGTGCCACCCGACCGCTTCCACAACAGCCGGAAGACGAGCTTCAGTCGCTCGATGGCAGAATATAGTCCAAGTCTTTTCCGAACTTTTAGATGGATTAATGCGAGAGGCCGCGCGCCGATAGCCATTGTTGTTCGGTCCAACAATCCGACTTGACGGATGACCAGGCCCGTTTGGCGCCCGAGCGTGGCGCGCCTTGCCAAAAGCAGCTTTGCCGGCGATGCTGGGCCATGACGGTGATCAACTTCGCGCTGCTACCCGACGGAGTATTCGTCGTGGCCGACACGCTCGTCACGAACCACATGTTCGAACCGAGCTTCTTCACGTCGAAAGTGCATGTGGTGCCCCACCTGAACGCTCTGGTGTGCGGCACTGGCGATCTGGGCTTCATCCTCGACTGGTCGCGATACCTGCTGGGAGCAATGCTAGCGGTGGACGTCACCCACCTCGACGAGTTCGCACAGGACAGCATGCGTTCGCTTCATGCCGGCCGAACGGCTGCAGAGCGCGACGCCCTGACCAGCACCATCTATCATCTCGGCTTCAACGAACAGGAGGACCGCTTCGTGGGGTTCGCCTACCGCTCGACCGCCGATTTCGCCAGCGAGCGGCTTGACTACGGCGTGCGGACGAAGCCCGGATATTCCGGCGAACTGCCGATGGAGCGGTTTCCCGACGACTTCGTCGAGGTATGTCGTGCCCAGCGCGCCGAGCAGGATCGGCTGCCCCCCGACGAACGGGTGTTCATCGGCGGTCATGTCGTCGCCTACATGATGCAGGTCGACAGGACGGACGGTCGGTCGCTGTCCGTCGTCACAACGGTGACCCGCCCGTTCGAGTTCGAGGATCTCGACAAGGCTTACTACGACTGCACCGCCTCGCTCGCGGCGAACGCGCATCTGCGCGATTGAGGCCCCGCTCGACTGTCACCATCGACGGCGTCCAGATAACCCATCCGTTGAATCCGATCCTGTTCGCACTATGTTCGATGTTGAGGGGGATTACCGGTGACCTATCAGATTCTGTCATTGTCAGGCGGCGGCTTCCTAGGCCTCTATACCGCCACTGTGTTGGCGGAGCTGGAGGAGCGATCCGGCAGACCGCTGCGGGACTGTTTTGACCTCATCGCCGGCACCTCGATCGGCGGCATCATCGCCCTCGGGCTCGCCGCGGGGCGGAGCGCGGCGGACATAAGAGACGCCTTCGTCGAACATGGACCGCGCATCTTTCCGCACGCGCCTCCGAAAACTAGGACGGCTTGGGCCTATCGTTTCGCCCGCAATGTCCCGGCACCGCTGTACAGTGCCGATCCGCTCCGCCGGACCGTCGAGAGCATTGTCGGCGCCGACGCGTGCATGTCGGACCTGTTGCGTCCTGTGGTCATCCCGGCCGTGAATCTCACGAAGGGTGGACCTAAGGTGTTCAAGACCGGGCATCATGCGCGCTTCGTGCTGGACTGGCGCCTCAAGGTCGTCGACGTGGCTCTGGCGACGTCGGCGGCGCCTACCTACTTCCCGGCTCATCGGATCGGCAACGAGCTCTTTGCCGACGGCGGCATGTTCGCCAACTCCCCCGACATGATCGCGATGCACGAGGCGGAGATGCTTCTCGGCGCACGGCGCGAAGACATTCGGGTCCTTAGCATCGGGACAACGACCACCGACTTCGCGATGTCCAGCGCCCTCGATCCGAACATGGGTGTGATGGGCTGGATGCGGAATCAGCGGCTCACGGACGTGATGATCGGCTCGCAGCAGGCGCTGATCAACGACATGATGCGGCACGTACTCGACGATCGCTATCTGCGCATCGACCGTCGGCAGGCCGACGAGCAGCGGCGCGAGCTGGCGCTTGACGCGGCGACGCCGGGCGCGATCGCTAATTTGCAGTCGATAGCCCTGGCGTCGTTCGCCGATGTGTCGGGCGATCCTAGGCTGCGCGACTTCCTGGCGCATGATGCGCCGCGATTCACGTTCATCAACGCGAGCATCTGAGGTCCCATGTCCTGCGCCGCACGCCTGTTCAATTCGAAGTCAGACCAGTCGCTATACGCACGCATTACGCCGTCCGCCGACCAGTTCGCGACGCAGCAGGCCCGCTGGAACGATCTGGCCGACTTCCTGAAGTCGCGACTTAAGGACGACGCAGGATACCCAATGAGCACTTGGCTGCAGGGATCTTACAAGTTCGACACCCAGATACGGCCGTGGAAATCTGGTGCGAAATTCGACATCGATCTCGGGCTGTATTTCGAATGGGCGGGCGACGACGACGAGGGTGACTACGAACCTGCGGGTTTCAAAGAGTTGGTTCAGAACGCTTTGCTCGACTATGCCGAAGATGCTGAGAACGACGCCACGGGGGTCGAGGAACCGAAGGAGCGCTGCTGCCGCATCTCGTTCCGCCCCGACTTCCACATCGACGTCCCCTGCTACCATTTAGATCGCGGCGCCGACCGGCGCGCGCTGGCGACGGAGACCCGAGGGTGGGAGGCCAGCGACCCCAAGGCAATCTATAAGTGGTTCAAGGACCTTCTTCCGGATCAGGCCGACCGCGCGCAGTTGAGGCGCCTAGTCTGCTACTTCAAGATGTGGGCCGCCCTGAAGATCAAGGACGCCGCCGCCCGGCCTTCGTCGATCATGCTCACCGTTCTGGTCGCGCAGGCCTTCGGCGATCTCGACCGTTCGGCGCTTGCCGACGACGACGACTTGCTTGAGAAGACGATCACGGTGGTCGCCGACACGCTGGATGGCGATGGGGCGGTCCCCAACCCTGCTGATCCCGCCGAGGACCTCAACAGGCTGGACGCCGACGCCACTTCGGCGTTCCGCGCCCGCCTGCGCGAATTCATTGACACGGCCAGGAGGGCGAACGCCGCGACCAGCGAGGAGAGCGCTGCCGAAATCTGGACGGAGGCGTTCGAGCATTTCTTCCCTATGCCCGAGGACCTTGCCGCCGAAAGCTACGAAGGCGGCCAGGCGTCGGTCGGCAAGGGTACCGCGCTCGTGGCCTATGCCTTCGATCCTCAGATCTACGTGCGGGCGGAGTCGAAGGACAACGCCAGCTACGTGCGCGAGGGCGTGAACGAGATCGGCGTCATCGTGAAGAACTGCTCAATCCACTTCGAACTGATGAACGCGGCGCAGCTTCCGGCCGGAGCCTCGGTGCGCTGGACGGTGCGCAACCGGGGCCATGAAGCGTGGAGTAAGAACGACATCGGACACTTCGCCGGCGCCGAGCTCACCGCCGACGAGCAGTCCGCCTATAATGGCAACCACGCCATGGACGTGGCCGTCTATCAGTGGGGTCGGATTATCGGCCGCCGCCGGGTCGAGATCACCGTGCGCGGTGGCGTGATGCCGCCGAGGCACAAGCCGAATAAGCGGATCTTTCGGCGCCGGTGACCATGGCTCTGTGGTCCGACCTCGAGGAAAGGCAACGTCCGTTGCGGGCGCAGCTTCAAGATACGTAATAGCCGCGAGCCATCACGCGATCTCCACGGCGTCTCTAAGTTTAAGAAACGCACCGCGATAATTCTCACTCAATCTTGAGGAAAAGACAGAGGAGACCTCAACACCCGGCGTCCGACAGCGGCGCCGCGCAGTCGCGTCAGCAAACACTTAGCCCACACGAACGAAGGGTCGCTTTCTGGATTGCCTCCGTTGAGGCTAAATGGCAGCAGTTAGGGCGCGCGGTCGCCACCGGACTTAGGGCGTCGAGAGGCAGCTATCCGCAAGCAACAACCCAAAACCTGCCGTTCCGGATGGTCGAACCTAGCCGCCGTTCCTCTCGGCGGAATTAATCGGAAAGGCCCCTCCGCTGCGGGAATGACAGGATGACGTTCCAGATACTTCTGGGTAGCACGGCCAATCTTAGCCACGTCGGGAAACAGTCACTTCCAGCTGACCTCTCCATGTCTGGCAACCATATGGCGGGCAGGCCATTGCGCCTGGACCGGCCGCCCTCTTGCCCAAACCATCGCCCGGTCACGGATTTCCCCGGCCGCATGGCCGGCCTCCTCGCGGACGCTCGCGCTCCAAATCCGCGTCCTGCCTCCGGTCCTCCGCGTTCGCTGCGGCCTTACAGGTCCGGCAAGGGCGCTGACGCCGTTCCTCAGGCTGGCCATCGCCCGCGAATGGTCGCCGGCGAGACACAGGAGAGAAATCATGTCTGCAATCGGCTACGTCACCCGCGAAGGCGACAGCTTCAAGGGCCAGCTTCGCACCCTCACGATCCGCGCCGCGATCGAGATCACGCCCAACCCGTCCAAGGCCAGCGACAGCCATCCCGACTACCGGGTGTCGTCCGAAGGCATCGAGGTCGGCGCCGGCTGGAAGCGCGTCGGCGAGACATCCGGCAACGAATATGTCGCGCTCGTCATGGCCGCGCCGGAGTTCGGTCCCCGCCGCATCTACGCCAACCTCGGCCGCGCCGCTGGCAAGGACGAGAACAGCTTCGCCATCATCTGGAACCCGGCCGACTGACCGCCGCCCCGGCTCCCGCCCCCTGCGGGAGCCGGTTTTTCCGGCCCGCAGCGCGCTGATATCGCTGTGGATTTGCACGCCCTGACTGCTAGGATAGGCCATGCGTACCGACCTCGATCATCTGCCGCCCGCCAAGCAGCGCGAGCTCGAGCGCGTCCTCGAGGTGCTGTTCGCTGGCTTTGAGGAAGCGACGAGCCTCGCCACACAGGCATGGAAGAAGAAGGGCCGCATCCTCAAGATCGTGCTCTACGGCAGCTACGCGCGCGGCGGCTGGGTCGACGAGCCGCACACCGCCAAGGGCTACAAGTCGGACTTCGACCTGCTTGTTGTCGTCAACGACAAACGCCTAACCGACCGCATCCCCTACTGGGAAAAGGCCGAAGACCAGCTGATGCGCGAGTACGGCATCACGAAGGCCCTGAAGACCCCGGTCAACTTCATCGTGCACACGCTGCAGGAGGTGAACGACGGGCTCGCGCATGGCCGGTACTTCTTCATGGACGTCGCGAAGGACGGCATCGCGCTCTACCAGAGCGACGATACGCCGTTCCATACGCCGAAGCCCAAGACGCCCACACAGGCGCTCGCCATGGCCAAGGAATACTTCGAGGAGTGGTTTCCTGTCGCGATGCAGCGATATGAACTTGCCAAGCACGCAACAGCGCAAGGCTTTCTAAAACCAGCCGCGTTCGACATGCACCAGACAGCCGAGTTTCTCTACCATTGCGTGCTTCTGGTGTGCACGTTCTACACGCCTCACGTCCATAATCTGGGCTTCCTGCGCACGCAGGCCGAGCGGCTGGACCGGCGCCTTTTCCATGTCTGGCCGCGCGATACGAAGAAGGAACGCGCCCTCTTCGAGAAGCTCAAGGAGGCCTACGTGAAGGCCCGCTACTCGAAGCACTACCGTATTTCTGCCGAAGAGCTGGAGTGGCTGGGTAGCCAAGTCGAAGAGCTCGGCCGCGTCGTCCACGCCGTGTGCAGCGAGCGCATTGCCGAGCTCGAAGCCGCCGCGAAAAGCTAGGCTTTCGTTCGTTCAGGCGGCGCTACGCTCGGCGGTGACCGCGTCCACATCCACCAGATCGGCCTCGACGAGCACGCCCGTCACCCGCACGCGCGCGCCGTGCGGCGGCGCGGCAACCCGCCTGAGGTCCAGACGGTAGCGGCCGCCCGCATCGCGCCGCAGCAGCGTTTCCTCTCCCTCGGCGAGCAGCGTGCCCGCCTCATCGATTCTCGTTCCGAAGCTCATGACGACGCGGATGTAGGGTCGCCCCTCCCCGTTCCGCAATGAAATTCGCATCGCGCGCCGCTGGCTCGATTTCGCAGGCACGCGTTTTCGAGCCTCCCGGCCGAGTGCCGATCGCGCCATGGTCGGTGTTGCCAGACGCGGCTTCGGTGCCGCGGGCGCCAGGAAAACCGGACATGACCACGGACGACGATATCGCGCGCGCCGCACAGGCACGGCGCGGCTCCCCCTTTCTCAATACCGACCAGGCCGCAGCCTACCTCCGCATCTCGAGCCGGCTTCTGAAGCAGCTGCGGAAAGAGGGAACCGGACCGACCTTCCGGCACCATAGCCGCTTCATCCAGTATCATATCGACGATCTCGATGCCTGGTCCGAAGCCTCCGGCAAAGGGTCGATCCGTTGAGCCGGCACCATTCGAGTACAGGCGCCGCTTCCTTGCGCGCGTGGGGCGACACGCTCGCCCGCGCCCGCATTGTCAGGCTCCGGCGCGCGCGGGATCAAGCCCGCATCGGCCTTGCTGCGACACTTGCCTGCATTCTGCTGAGCGCCGAGCCTGTGCCGCGCCTGATCTGGAACGTCTCGGCAAGTGCACCGCGCGGCCTTTATCTGCTCGATCCGTCCGCGCAGCCGCGGCACGGCACCATGGTCGCCGCGCGCCTGCCGATGCGATGGGCAGCGCTCGCGGACCAGCGCCGCTATCTCCCCGCCCGCGTCCCGCTCATCAAACGCATCGCCGCGCTGTCCGGTGACAGCGTCTGTGCGTTCGGCGCCCTCGTCACCGTCAACGGCCGCCTCCTCGCCCTGCGCCGCAACGCCGACAGCCTCGGCCGCCCGCTCTCTGCATGGCAGGGCTGCGTGCACCTCCGCGACGGGCAGGTCTTCCTCCTCATGGAAGACAGCCCCGCCTCGTTCGACGGACGCTACTTCGGGGTGACGGAGGCCGCCGACGTACTCGGCCGCGCGCGGCTGATATGGCACCGCTGAGAGCCGCTTTCGCCCTCGCGGTCGTGCTTGCCGCGCCCGCTCACGCCGATCCCATCCGCCGCTGGCAGCCCTTCATCGACGAAGCCGCGCTCCGTTCCGGTATCCCCGCCGACTGGATCGCCCGCGTCATGCGCGCCGAAAGCGGCGGCCATGCGACGCGCGGCGGTCTGCCGATCCGTTCGCCCGCAGGCGCCATCGGGCTCATGCAGCTGATGCCCGGCACCTGGGCCGACATGACCGCGCGGCACGGTCTCGGAAACGATCCCGACGACCCGCGCGCCAACATCCTCGGCGGCGCGGCCTACCTCCGCATCATGTACGATCGCTTCGGCTTTCCCGCGCTGTTCGCGGCCTATCACGCCGGCCCCGCGCGCTACGGCGAACATCTCGCCGGGCGCCCCCTACCCCCGGAAACCATCGCCTATGCCGCTGCCGTGACGCGCGGCCTCTTGCCACCTGATAGCCTGCCGCCGCATCCGCCTGAGACGCTGTTCGTCGTGCGAAGGACGGCGTCTCTACCTCTCGACACCACGCCTGCGAACACGCTGTTTGCCGTCCGGCGCGCGCCTTCGGTTCAACCAAGATGAGCGGTGTTCGAAGGCGACGGCCCAGCATGACGCCTGCCGGCACGCCTCTCAAGGCCCGCGGGCGCCCTCCGATTTGCTGCGCAGATCGGTTCCTCCCGCGTCCGCTGCGCGGCGCGGCGCCTGGCGCCGCGGCCCTGACAGCCGCGCCGCCAGGCATCCCCGAGCCTCACGTTTCCGATCCCGGAAACGCAGCAAGGAGATCCTCATGCAGACCCGTTCGCACGATCCAGAGCGTCACGACCGTATCGTCTCTACCCTCATTCGCGGCCTCAGCGGTACTGTCGGCGTCGCTGCAGCAACGGTCCTCGCCGCCCGATTCCTCAAGGCCGAAGAGGCCGACGTGCTCTGGGAGGCGCGCCTCGCCGAGCGCTGGATCGGCCGCTACGAAAGCCTCGACCGCGAACCGGAAGCCGATCTCGACCGGCTCGCGATCATCGGAAAATGCGGCAGGGACTGGTTCGTCGCGATCGTCATCGTCGACGGCGAAGGCCACCCCGACGGCCTCATCGGACGCCGAAACTTCAGCGACTTCAGCGAAGCCCGCCGCGCATTCAACGCGCGCTGATATCCGTTCTCCCGGCTGGGACGCGGTGCCGGATCGGTATCGTGTCCCAGTCCATTTTTACGCCGGAAGAGGGAAAGGACGGCGGGGGAAGAGGAAAGCAAGAGAAAGGGAGAATCTCGCAGGATCCTTCGGACCCGCGCCTGCACGTCGATTTCGCGCGAGACTGCGGTGCCGGGGCGCGAGCCGACCGTCTCCTGCAGCGTTTCGCTGGATCCTCAGTGGAACGCACCCATGACAGATGACCCTTTCGAACTGCGGCCGGGACGTATCGGCGATCGCGGCAGGCAACCCCGCACCTACACCCGCAAGGTCCTCGCCGCCGCGAAGCTGCACGGGATCAAGTCCGGCGCGCGCAACCCCCGCTTCAACGGCAGCCGCATCGGCCGCGGCGCCGGCATGGGCCGGCTGCTGGGTACACGCGCAGCCATGCGGCGCGTCATCGTCAAGACGCATCTCGTCCGGCTCGCACCCCGCACCCTTGCCGCAGCGCACGCACACCTTCGCTACATCCAGCGCGACGGCGTTACCCGTGAAGGTCTCTCCGGCACGCTCTATTCGGCGCGCGAGGGGATCGTCGACGGACGGGCGTTCGTCGAGCGCTGTTCGGGCGACCGCCACCAGTTCCGCATCATCGTCTCGCCCGAGGACGGCGACCTCATGCCAGATTTGAAACCCTTCGTCCGCCGCCTGATGACGCAGATCGAGACCGACCTCGGCACCCGGCTCGAGTGGGTCGCGATCGACCATTTCAACACCGGCCAGCCGCACACACATCTCCTGCTCCGCGGCGTCGACGACCAGGGCGACAACCTCGTCATCGCCAGGGAATATATATCGCACGGCTTCCGCGCCCGCGCCGCCGAACTGCTGACACTCGACCTCGGGCCACGCACCGCCATCGAGATCGAACAGCACTTGCGCCGCGATATCGGACAGGACCGGTTCACCGCGATCGACCGCGATCTCATCCGCCGCATGGACGAGGGCCACCGCCTTGTCGCAGCCGACCGTAATCCGTTCCGCCAGTCGCTGATCGCCGGGCGGTTGAAGCATCTCGCGAACCTCGGCCTAGCAACCGATCGCGGCGGCGGCGTCTGGCAGCTAAGCGATGCGCTTGAACCGACGCTGCGCCAGATGGGCGAACGCGGCGATATCATCCGCACGCTCCAGCGCGAGATGGCACACCGTCGGCTCGATGCACGCGAACCCGATCACGTCATCGCCGACCGCGTGCACGGCCCCTCGGTTCCGGTCGAGGGGCGACTGCTCGCACGTGGCCTCGCCGACGAGCTTCGTGACCGGCACTATCTGATCGTCGACGGCGTCGACGGCCGCCTCCATTATATCGAGATCGGCCGCGGTGCCGAAACCGAACCCCTACCCGAGGAGTCCATCGTCCGCGTCGCGCGGACCGTGCCGCAAGCAAGGCCCGCTGACCGGACGATCACGAACATCGCTGCCGCCAATCAGGGGCGATATTCCGAGCCGCTCCATATTCTCCACGATCCGTCCGCCGATCCTGCCTACATCACCGCTCACATCCGCCGCCTCGAAGCGCTGCGCCGTGCCGGCGTCGGCCCCGAACGTCATGCTGACGGCAGTTGGACGATCCCTGCAGATTTCGAAAAGCAAGCCATCGATCATGCCGCACGAACAGCGCGGGACAGGCCGGTCACGGTCGAAGTGCTCTCCAGCGTTCCGCTTGAACGATTGCCACAGGCCGAAGCGGCAACCTGGCTCGACCGTACACTTGCCGAAGGTATGCGCCCACCAATCCGTGACGCCGGGTTCGGGCATGAAGTATTGTCCGCCTTGCATGTGCGCGGCCAGTGGCTGATCGACCAGCAACTTGCCGACGCCGAAGGCGATCGTTTGCGCCTGCGCGCGCCTACACTGGCTCGCCTTCAGCGCCGCGAGCTCGCTCGCGCCGGCAGCGAACTCGCCGAGGCACTGGACAAGGGCTTCGTCGAGACACCCGTCGGCAAGGCCGTCGATGGCCGGCTGACGCGGCGGATCGATCTCATGAGCGGCCGCTTTGCGCTCATCGAGACCGAGCGCGAATTCTCGCTCGTTCCCTGGCGGCGATCGCTTGAGCGCCAGATCGGCAAGGAGATCGGCGGCATCGTCCGCGACGACGGGTTCAGCTGGCGGCGCGGACGGACACGAGGGCTGGAGCGGTAAGCTGTGCGCTGCGCGATGGGCGGCATGGCCCAGGGTCGACCGAAGTTCTCACTGGTTGGTAGCGTTCCTCATAAGCGGCGGCTCAGTCCTTGTCGGGGAAAAGGCCGGGCATCCAACGCGATGCGAGCGTGGCTGGAAAAGCAAGGCGCAGCGGCGCACGACTGCTTTCCGAAACCAGAACGCCGAGATCGAGCAGTGCCGCAGCGACCCGCCGCGCCTGCCGATCGCCCGTACCGACAACCGATTCCAGCTCCCCACGCGGAAGTTCGCCGCGATAGAGTATTGCGTCGATTATCGTACCGGCTTTCGCGGGCAGCTTTCCAAGTGCCGATTCTTCGTCGATCCACCGATGGATACGCGTTCTGAACCGCGTAGGCTCGACGAGGCTCGTCATGAAATCGACCTGGTCAATGCAAGTTTTCAGAAAATATGCGGTGAACGCGGCAAGTTCTTCCTCGCTGAGTGCTCCCCGGCCATCAAGATCGTTGCGCCGCGGCAGATCACAGGCCGCCAGATGGCGCTTGTAATCCTGCGCCGTGCGCCCCAGACCTCGCGCGACCGACCAGACACCCCCGGTATCGAGCGTCTCAAGCAGCATCGCGTGCGACATCAGCCGGGCTGTGCGGCCGTTTCCGTCGAGAAACGGATGGATCCAGACGAAACGATGATGAGCAGCGGCCACGGCGATGATCGCATCGCTGCGCCCAAGGTTTGCGTAGCAATGTTCAAAATGTTCAAGAAAGCGCGGGACGGCGCCTGGGCTAACGGCGACGAGACGTCCGACCTGAACGTCTCGCGTTCTTGGTAGCCCGGGCTCGACACGCACTCGCTCACGACTCTCCGGCATCTCGACCCAGAGGAGGCTTTCGGGGAGATTTTCGCAGAATCGCGCATGAATCTCGGATAATCCTGCAACGGTGTGCGCTCGGCCGCTCAGCCCCCCGGCATCGATCCATTCCTGGACGGCGATATGTGCACGTGCCTCGAGCTGAAGGTCGCGCTGTTCGGGATTGTCGCTGAAATCGTTGTTGAGGGCGCGTTCGATGTCGATCGGATGGGTATCATGCCCCTCGATGAGGTTGCTGTAGTAACAGTTCATAGCGCGCACGAGGTGCGCGAGTGCAACCTGTATCTCGGGGGGCAGGCTGGCGCGAAAGGAAGCCGCCTTTGCAGCGAGGTCGACCGACAGGTCGCGAAGCAGGCCGAGGCGGGGCGAACCTTCACCCACTCGCATCGGCTGCATTATATCAACTGGTTCACCGCGATCCTGCACGATCAATGTCCGCTTCCATGTCCGCTCATATCTAGAGAGAAAATAGCTTATTTTCAAGGAAATTTCATTAACACAAATACACTTAGGTCCGCATCAATGTCCGCTTCCATGTCCGGTTTCTAAATTTCAACCTTGACATCAGCCTGCACTTCCCTTGTGTCCTAAGGACACAAGGGAAGTGCAGGCTCTCTAGCGTTATCAAATAACCTTGACAGAACGGTGGCCTCGATCGATGTCCTAAGGACATCGATCGAGGCCACCGTCTTATCTATACCGCTGCCGATCTTCTCGTTCAAATGGCCCGCGACAGCGGTCAACCTGTCATCAGCGAATTCGGCCTTTACCTTTTCGCTCGCAAACTTTTCCGCGATCGAGCCTATGCAGGCCATCCTCTTCCGCCACGCAACAAAGCGCTTACGGAACGCCGAGCGCGCACGCTTCTATCGCAAGCGACCACAAGCGAAGACTCTTCGTTGCCTACCAATCGGCTGCCCCGAGACCCCGATTTTTCATCTGTCCTTTTTATGCTCGCTCCAGCAGAAACGATTGAAGTCATGATGACGGCTGACCCGTTCTGCTGCCTGTCCCACGCAAGCGCCCTTGCATTCCATCGGCTCGCCACCGAAGGGCGCGAGGTCCACCTCACTCTGCCAGACAGGAAAACATGGAAAATCCAAGCGAATGCCAAAATGGAAGCCGAGCTCAGTTCCCTTCATGATGAAGCCCGACCTTATCAGTTGCCGCTCCACCTGACCCGTCAGACACCGAAGCCACTCGTCCGTAAGCGCCGTGTGTTTCGTCATGAACTGCGCTTCCCATTCACGGTAGTCATTCGAAATGGAATTCGGGCAACACCGATAGGCGAAACTTTCCGCGACACGCTCGCAGCACCCAACTGGTGCGGAGGGATCAGGGCCGTGATCGACATATGGCGTGAACACGCCACAAGGCATGTCGATGAAATCATCACTTCGGTAAACACCAGCGCGGAGAAAATTTTGCGCGTCCGGGCCGGTTATCTTCTGGAGGAGGTTCTCGGCATCAACGACCATCGAATCTCCGCATGGGCCGCAGACGCACAGCGCGGAAGTTCGCGCAAACTCGATTCAGCAACGGCCTATGAAAACCGCTTCTCGGAAAAGTGGATGCTATCAATCAACGTTCCCGACACGACGCTCCCCGCGACCACCGCCTAGCCAAGTATCGGCCAATATCCGAAATGCACCGGAAAGGTAGTCGGCTGCACCGGACAGGCTCTGCGCGAGAACGCTGAAATCCGCGAATGATAGTCCCTGACGCAGCGGAACGGCTCCGCTGCCCGAACGAGGGAATCCATGTCTCCGTCGCGGCTCCTTGTCGGACAGATCAGTCTTGTCCTCGCTATCGTGGTCATCGGCCTGTGGTGCGCCACGCAGTGGACCGCCGCGGCGCTCGGCCACCAGTCCGCGCTCGGCGCACCTTTCACGACCGTGTCCGGCATTCCCCTCTACGCGCCGTGGTCACTCTTCCTCTGGTGGTACCGCTACGAGGCCTATGCCCCGGCAGTATTCGATACCGCAGGATTGATTGCCGCAAGCGGAAGCCTCGCCGGATTTTTTGCAGCCATCATCGGCTCGCTCCGGCGCGCACGGTATAAGCGCGATGTCACGACCTATGGCTCGGCGCGTTGGGCATCTCGCCTTCAGATCGCCGCATGCGGCCTGCACGAAGGTCGCGGCGTTTTCCTCGGCCGGCTTGGCCGCCGCCACCTTCGGCATGACGGGCCCGAACATGTGCTCGCCTTCGCACCAACACGTTCCGGCAAGGGCGTCGGCCTCGTCATCCCAACCCTGCTCTCGTGGACCGGATCGACAATCGTTCACGACATCAAGGGTGAGAACTGGCTTCTGACCGCAAGCTGGCGGTCCCGCTTCTCGCACAGCATCCTCTTCAACCCCACCGACCTTCGCTCGGCGCGCTACAATCCACTCCTCGAAATCCGCCGCGGCCAGAACGAGGTTCGCGACACCCAGAACATCGCGGACATTCTCGTCGATCCCGAAGGCACGTCCGAACGGCGCAATCACTGGGAAAACACGGCATATGCGCTGCTCGTCGGCGCGATCCTCCACGTCCTCTACGCGGAAGAGGAAAAGACGCTGTCGCGCGTCGTCACCATCCTCTCCGATCCCGCGCGGACGTTCGCTGAAACGCTCGCTGTCATGATGACCGCCAATCATCTTGGCACGCCCGACAATCCCAAGGTGCATCCCGTTGTCGCCTCGGCGGCGCGTGAGCTCCTCAACAAATCCGAGAACGAACGCTCCGGCGTTCTCTCGACTGCAATCAGTCTGCTCAGCCTCTATCGCGACCCGACCGTCGCTGCCGTGACATCCGCCTGCGACTGGCGCATCGCCGATCTTACAGAGGGCCGTCACCCTGTCTCGCTCTACCTCGTCGTGCCGCCCTCCGACATCAGCCGCACCCGTCCGCTCATCCGCCTTGTCCTCAACCAGATTGCGCGGCGCCTCACCGAAAAGCTCCCCGGCGAAGAGACCGGCGCACGCCACCCCCTGCTCTTGATGCTCGATGAGTTCCCGGCGCTTGGGCGGCTCGACTTCTTCGAAACTAGCCTCGCCTTTCTCGCGGGCTACGGCGTGCGTGCGTACCTCATCGCGCAGAGCCTCAACCAGATCGAGAAGGCCTACGGCGAGCACAATTCCATTCTCGACAATTGCCACGTCCGCATCGCCTTCGCAGCGAACGACGAACGTACGGCGCGGCGGATCTCGGACGCGCTCGGGACCGCAACCGAACAGCGCGCGATGCGCAACTACGCCGGCCACCGGCTCGCGCCCTGGCTCGCCCACGTCATGGTCAGCCGGCAGGAGACCGCGCGGGCCCTGATGACCCCGGGCGAGGTCATGCAGATGCCTGCAGAGGACGCGCTGATCCTCGTCGCCGGCGCGCCGCCGATCCGTGCGCAGAAACTGCGATACTACGAGGATCCCGCGCTCAAGACCCGCCTGCTCCCGCCCCCGGAGCTCGACGAAACACGCTTTCAGGACCTTCCGCCGGCGCGCAACAATGTCTGGGCGAACGCGGCCTGCAGCCCCGTCGAGGTCACGGCCCGTGCGCCCTCACCGCAAGCATCCTCCGGCGACCGCGATCTCGACCGGACGCCGGGAGACGAGGCACCGCGGCGCTCACCCGCGCAGGACCGCACGGACACGCTCAACCTCGGACCGGATGACGACGATCTCGCACAGGACCCCAGGGCGCTGACCCAGACAGGACCGGCACGGATAACGTTCGCCGCATCCCGCCGTCCGGCGCAGCTGCAGCTGGAGCTCCCCCGATGAGCAAGGTCCGCTACCAGCTGTTCCTCGACGCAGCGCTCAGCACCCGCTTCGAGCAACTCGCAGGCCAGCCCGGCGCCACCAAATCGGGAATCCTCGCCGCCGCGCTCGGCGACTGGCTGGACCGCCGGAGCCGTCTCGCCTTCGAGGACCGCTACGGTCCCCGGCTCGACAGGATGAGCCTCGCCTTGGGGCGCATCGAACGCGATCTCCAGATTCTCATGGAAACCCTCGCGCTTCTCGTCCGCTACGAACTCGCCGTCCATCTACCGCTCTCGGCCGACGACGATGCGGGCCGTGCGGACGCCCGCGCCCGCTTCGAAAGCTTCGTCGTTCGCGTCGCAAGGGCCGTCGCAAGCGGTCAGCGCACCTTCAGCAGCGGAGACACCGCCCGATGATCGACGATCGCATCGCTGCGCGGCGCCGCGCCATGTTCGCGGCCGCCTTCGGTCCGGAGATCGAGGCGGCTCTGGCCGATCCCGCGGTCACCGACATCCTCCTCAATCCCGACGGCGTGCTGCGCATCGAACGCTCCGGCGAACCGCTTCGCGAGACAAGCCACCGCATCGATGCGGTCCAGGCCGAACGCATCATCCGGCTCGTCGCGGCACACCTCGACGTTGAAGCATCGCCGCACCATCCTATCCTCTCCGCCGATCTGCCGGTCCATGCGGACGGGCGCGCGGGCGAACGCTTCGAAGCTGTGCTTCCCCCTGTCGCAACCGCTCCCTGCTTCGCGATCCGGGTTCCCGCCGTGCGGGACCTGAAGCTCACAGACTACGCCGAGGCCGGCATCATGACGCCGGACGCCGCGCGCCTCCTCAGCCTCGCCGTCGTCGAACGCCGCAACATCCTGATCGCCGGCGGCACCGGGTCGGGCAAGACCACGCTCGCGAACGCATTGCTCGCCGAGATGACGGCGAGCCACGAACGTGTCATTCTCATCGAAGACACGCGCGAGCTCCAGTCGCCCGTGCGCGATACCGTGGCGCTCCGCACCCGGACCGGTGCCGTCAGCATGGCCGATCTCGTGCGCTCGGCATTACGGCTTCGTCCCGACCGGATCATCGTCGGCGAAGTCCGCGGGGGCGAAGCGCTCGATCTCCTCAAGGCGTGGAACACCGGCCACCCGGGCGGGCTTGCCACCGTCCACGCGAACGGCAGCCGCGCCGCGCTCTACCGGCTCGAGCAGCTCGTCCAGGAATGCATCGCCGCGGTGCCCCGCAGGCTGATCGCGGATGCCGTCGACATCATCGCATTTGTCAGCGGCCGCGGCCCTGCGCGCCGCCTCACCTCGCTCGCGCGCGTCCAGGGCCTCACGGCAAGCGGCGACTATGCACTCGAAGAACTGCTCTCACCCCCTTGCAACGGAGACCTCAAATGAAGCCGACCCTGATACCCATCCTGCGCGGCGCGGCCGCGAGCCTCGGCGCCATGCTCGTTTCTACCGCCGCGCATGCCGCAGGCTCGGGCATGCCTTGGGAGGAACCTCTCGAGCAGGTGCTCGAATCGATCCAGGGGCCCGTCGCCAAGATCGTCGCGGTGATCATCATCATCGCCACTGGCCTCACGCTCGCGTTCGGCGATACCGGCGGCGGCTTCCGGCGCCTCATCCAGATCGTCTTCGGCCTGTCGATCGCATTCGCGGCCTCGTCGTTCTTCCTCTCCTTCTTCAGCTTCGGCGGCGGAGCGCTCATCCCGTGATCGCGGCCGGCCGACATATCGAGGGGTTCGAGGTGCCGCTCCACGACGCGCTTTCCCAGCCCCTGCTCCTCGCCGGCGCGCCGCGCGGTCTCGCCATCGTCAGCGGCACGCTTGCCGCCGCCGTCGGGCTCGGCCTCCAGCAATGGATCGCGGGCCTGGGTCTCTGGGCGACCGCTCACAGCCTGCTCTGCATCGCCGCGCGTCGCGATCCCGATTTCGCGCCGATCCTGCTCCGCCACCTCCGTCAGAAGGCATGGCTTTCATGCTGAACCTCCGCGAATACCGCCGCACTGCCGACCGACTTGCCGACCACCTCCCCTGGGCAGCCCTCGTCGGCGACGGCGCGGTGCTGAACAAGGACGGCAGCTTCCAGCGCACGATCGCGTTTCGCGGACCGGACCTCGAGTCCTCGACCGAAGCCGAACTCGTCAGCGCCTGCGCGCGCGTCAACAATGTCCTCCGGCGGTTCGGGAGCGGCTGGGCCCTGTTCATCGAAGCGCAGCGCCGGACCGTGCAAACCTATCCCGAGAGCCGCTTTCCGGACGCGGCCTCGTGGCTCGTCGACGCGGAGCGGCGCGCAAGTTTCCTCGCCGAAGATGCCCAGTTCGAAAGCCGATATTTTCTGACATTCTGCTGGATGCCCCCCGCGGACGCTGCCGACGGCGCAGGACGCCGGCTCCTCAGCCGGCCTGACCCGCAGTCCGCGCGCGACTGGCGCACGGCGCTCGCATCCTTCGTCACTGCAACCGATCGCGCGTCCGATCTCCTCGCCGCGTTCATGCCGATGGCAAGGCCGCTCGGCGCGGCCGAAACGCTGACCTATCTTCACGGTACGGTCTCGGAGCGTCACCACGGCGTCGCCGTCCCCGACACGCCGATGTACCTCGATGCGCTGCTCTGTGACACGCCGCTCCTTGGCGGCCTTGAGCCAAGGCTCGGCAGCAGCGCTCTCCGCCTGCTCACCGTGACCGGCTTTCCCAACGTGAGCCACCCCGCGATTCTCGACGCGCTGAACACGCTCGACTTTCCCTACCGGTGGTCGACGCGGTTCATTCCGCTGGACACGGCCGACGCCGTGAAGGCGCTGACGCGCCTCCGCCGGCAATGGTTCAACAAGCGCAAGTCGCTCACGGCGCTGCTTCGCGAGGTGCTCTACAGCACGCCCGCGCAGCTCCTCGACAGCGATGCCGGCAACAAGGCGGACGAGGTCGATGCCGCCCTGCAGGTCGCGGGCGGCAACCACGCAGGCTTCGGCTATCTCACCACGACGTTCGCGATTCTCGCGCCCGATGCCGCGATCGCAGCCGAGCGGCTCCGCCGCGCCGAACGCACCTTTCACGATCTCGGCTTCACGGTCGTCCGCGAGACGGTCAATGCCGTCGAGGCGTGGCTCGGAACCCTGCCCGGCCATGTCTACGCGAACGTCCGCCAGCCGCTCGTCCACACGCTCAACCTTGCGCACCTGATGCCGCTGTCCACCGCATGGGCGGGTCCGGAACGCAACGCGCATCTCGGCGGCCCGGTGCTCCTCATCGCGCGGACGGAAGGCACGACCCCCTTCCGGCTTTCGAACCATGTCGGCGACGTCGGCCACATGATCGTCGTGGGCCCGACCGGCGCCGGAAAATCCGTGTTGCTCGCCCTCATGGCGCTGCAGTTCCGCCGCTATCCGGGTGCCCAGGTGTTCATGTTCGACAAGGGCCTGTCCGCGCGCGCCGCCGTTCTGGCGTGCGGCGGCAGACATCATGCCCTCGGTCTCGCAAGCGACGGCACCGACCCGCCGTCACTTCAGCCGCTTCGGCATGTCGACAGGCCCGACGAACGAAGCTGGGCCGCCGACTGGATTCACGCCCTGCTTCTCCAGGAGAACCTCGCGCTGACCCCCGAGGTCAAGGATGCCGTATGGTCGGCGCTCGGCAGCCTGGCCTCGGCGCCCGTGCAGCAACGCACCCTGTCAGGGCTTGCCCTGCTGCTTGCCGTTCCAGCGCTCCGCACGGCGCTGACCCCGTACACGCTCGCCGGCGCGTGGGGCAGCCTGCTCGATGCCGACACCGACACGTTCGAGATCGCCGACGTACACGGCTTCGAGACCGAAGCCCTGATGCGCGAGCCGGGCGCCGCCGGCGCCGTTCTCACCTATCTCTTCCACCGTCTCGAAAGCCGCTTCGACGGCAGGCCCACCCTCCTCGTCCTCGATGAGGCCTGGCTCTTCCTCGACCATCCGCTGTTCAGCCAGCGCATCCGCGAATGGCTGAAGGTGCTGCGCAAGCGTAATGTCGCGGTCGTCTTCGCAACGCAAAGCCTCGCCGACATCATCGCAAGCCCGGTCGCCCCCGCCGTGCTCGAAAGCTGCCCGCAGCGCATCTTTCTGCCGAACGATCGCGCCGCCGAACCGCAATCCCGCGAGGCCTATGCCCGGCTCGGGCTCAATGCACGCCAGATCGACCTCATCGCGCAGGCCGTGCCCAAGCGGCACTATTACCTCCAGTCCGCGCGCGGCAACCGCCTGTTCGAGTTGGGCCTCGGGCCTATCGCCATCGTGCTCTGCGGCGCTTCAGGCGCGAGAACGCAGGCGAAGATCGATGCGCTGCTCGCGGAGGGCGGAACCGCGGATTTTGCAGCCCGCTTCCTCGCGTCTTGCGGCCTCGCCTGGGCCGCCGAACTTGCCGCCGATTTTCCGAAACCCACGAAGGAGTAAGCCATGTCCGTCCTCAAAACCCGGCATCATCTGCTCGCATTCGCGATCGGAATGAGCGCCGTCACGCTTCCACCCGCACTCATGCTATTTTCAAAACCGGCGATGGCCATTCCCGTGTTCGACGCCACCAACTACGCGCAGAATCTGCTCATCGCGGCGCGCACGCTGCAGCAGGTGAACAATCAGATCCAGTCGCTGCAGAACGAGGCGAAGATGCTCGTCGGCCTTGCGCGCAATCTTTCGTCCTTCGACTTTCCCGAACTCGCTGCACTCAAATCGCGCCTCGACGCGATCGACAGCCTGATGTCCGAGGCCCGCGCGATCAGCTACCGCATCGAAGAGGCCGAGGCCGCCATGCGCACCCTTTTCCCCGATGATCTGCCCGATAGCGGGATCGGCGATCGGCTACGCCGCGCCGAAGCCCGCATGGCGGCAAGCCGCGCGGCCTTCCGCGACACGGTCCGGCTTCAGTCCGAGATCGTCGCATCGGTCCGCGAGGATGCCCGCACGCTCAGCGAGATCGCCGCGCGCAGCGACGCGGCCGAAGGCAGCCTTCAGGCCGCACAGGCCACAAACCAGCTGCTGATCCTCGCCGCAAAGCAGGCACTGCAGATGCAGCAGATGACGGCCGCGCAATATCGCAGCGATTCGCTCGAGCGCGCGCGCGAAGACCAGGCCGCGGCGGAAGCCCGCGCCGCGACGCAGCGCTTCCTCGGCGACGGCAAGGCCTACACGCCGCGCTGAATATTTTTCGCTTGGGCAGGCAGCAGGGTCCCACCCGAAACGGCCCGACGTCTGCCCCGCTGCGGCGCTTCCCGTTTTTCCAGCATCGCGCGGGAAGCGCCGCGGCAAATTGCAGGGCCCTGCCAGAGGCTATGATGGACGATCTCAATGTCATCGACCGGTTCCTGGAAACCTTCATCCTCTACATCGATAGCGGATTCGGGCTTCTTGGCGGTGACGTCGCGTTCCTGACGCGCGTCCTCATCGGCATCGACATCACGCTCGCCGGACTGTTCTGGGCACTCGGCGGCGAGAACGATGTGATCGCCAAGCTTCTGCGCAAGATCCTTTACGTCGGCGCTTTCGCCTTCATCCTCGGCAATTTCGATACACTCGCCGGCATCATCTTTGAATCCTTCGCCGGGCTCGGCCTCACCGCGGGCGGCGGATCGATCAGCGCGGCGGACCTGCTCCGCCCCGGCCGCCTCGCCGGCACCGGCTTCGAGGCCGCAGCGCCGCTCCTCGAGCAGGTCAGCGACCTCCTCGGCTTTGCGAGCTTCTTCGACAACTTCCTGCAGATCGCCGTGCTCATGCTGGCCTGGGCGATCGTGCTCGCGGCCTTCTTCATCCTCGCCGTCCAGATGTTCGTCACCATCCTCGAATTCAAGCTGACCGCGCTCGCCGGATTCGTGCTCGTCCCCTTCGCGCTCTGGAACCGCACGGCGTTCCTTGCCGAGCGCGTTCTCGGAAACGTCGTCGCGTCCGGAATCAAGGTCATGGTCCTCGGCACGATCGTCGGCATCGGCACGGGCATCTTCGCTGAGTTTACCTCGGCATTCGCCGGACGCGAACCGACGATCGAGGATGCCATGAGTCTCGTGCTTGCAAGCCTCGCACTCTTCGGGCTCGGCATCTTCGGACCCGGCATCGCAGCCGGTCTCGTGTCGGGCGGTCCACAGCTGGGCGCCGGCGCCGCGATCGGCACGGTCGCAGGCGCTGCAGGCGGCACCGTCGTTGCCGGCGGCGCGCTCGCCGGCACGGCGCATGCGGCCGCAGCCGGAACGCTCGGTGCCGTCCGCGCGGGAACGTCGATCGGTGCGGCCGCCCATACCGCCTATGCGCTCGGCCGCGAAACCGCGGAAAAACCAACGATCGGCGCCGGCCTCAAGACCATGGCCGGCGCTGCCGCAAATGCGCTCGGGCACCGCGCGGCGAACGCCGCCGGACTCGGCACCGCCGTCTCCGAAGGCCGCCTCGCCGCCTGGCACGCACTCACCGGCGGCGGAAAAACGGCCGGAAGTGCGAGTGCCGAGCCCGCACCGCGCTGGGCGCAGGCACTCCGCGCCGAGCAGACACGGCGCCACCGGCGACACATTGCCGTCCAGGCACTTCACGACGGCGACCGCGCCGGCGGCAGTCTTACACCCGACATCAGGGAAAGGGACGATTGAATGACCGTCTTCAGACATCATGATCTTTAGGCGCGCCCAGCAGCGCTACGGACGCACACCCGAACCGGAAACCCCGTTCCAGCGGGCGGGGCAAGTCTGGGACGACCGTATCGGCTCAGCCCGCGCGCAGGCGGCGAACTGGCGCCTTATGGCGTTCGCCAGCCTTGGCCTCGCCGCCGCACTCGGCGGCGGGCTCCTCTGGCAGTCGGCACAGAGCCGCGTCGTGCCCTACATCGTCGAGGTCGACAGGCACGGTATGCCGCAGGCCGTAGGGCCGGCGGAAACGGCCCGGCCGACCGACCCCCAGATCGGATGGGCGCTCGCGCTGTTCATCACCAACGTCCGCGCGAAATCGCTCGACCCGGTGCTCATGCGCAGGTCGTGGATGGAGGCCTACGGGTTTGCGACCGGTCAGGCGACGACGTTCCTCCACGCGCATGCCCGATCGACAAATCCATTCGCCGATCTCGGCGTGCGGACCATCGCCGTCGATGTGTCGAGCGTGGTCCGCGCGTCCGACCGCGCATTCCAGATCAAGTGGCGCGAACGCACGTACACGAACGGCATCGAAGACGGCTCCGAGCGATGGACCGCGATCCTGTCGATCACCGAACGCCCCCCGCCCGACATCGAGACGCTGCGGCGCAATCCGTTCGGCATCTACGTCGAGGGCATCGACTGGAGCCGCGAATACGACGCGAGCGAGACCCCCCGGACGCGGCCGACGCCGACTGCTGTTCTCGATCCCGACCCAGAACCTCCTGCCGAAAGCGATCGCCCATGAACCACTTCCTGCCCGCCGCCCTTCTCGTTGGCGCCACCTTCCCCGCCGTGGCCGGCCCCTCCGCGAACACCGAGACGCCCGTGTTCGTGAACGCCATTGAGGTGCATCCCTGGGCCGAGGGGCGCGTCTACAGGGTCCGGACGAGCCCCGGGGCGATCACCGACATCGCCCTTGAGCCCGGCGAAACCCTCATCGCCGTTGCGAGCGGCGACACGGCCCGATGGATCATCGGCGACACCGAAAGCGGCTCGGAAGGCATGCGGCGAACGCATATTCTTGTGAAGCCCGTATCAATGGGCCTCGCCACCAATCTCGTCGTCACGACCGACCGCCGGACTTATCATCTCCAGCTGACGAGCGGCGCGGCCGCCGCAGTCGCGCTGTCATGGACCTATCCTTCGGGCGCCCTCATTTCGGTGAAGGGGAAACCCGGGACAGAGCGGCCGCAAGCCGCCGAGACGGTGCGTCCGGCGTTCGACGTCGGGACCTTGTGCTTCGGCTACACGATTTCCGGAGACGCCCCGCCATGGCGCCCGGTGCGGGCATTCGATGACGGCCAGCGCACCTATGTGGAATTCCCTGACACGATCGCGACGCGTGAAGCGCCGCCGTTCTTCATCACCGGACCGGACCAGGCACCCGCACTCGTCAACTACCGGATGCGCGGCCGCTTCTACATCATCGACAGGCTGTTCGATCAGGCCGAGCTGCGGCTCGGCCAGAAGAAGCAGATGATCGTCCGCATCACCTGGACGCGCGGTGACCGCGCGCAGGTCTGCAAATGACGGCGCCGATACAGCCCTCCGTCCCCGGCAAGCAGGATCCGGAAACATTCGTTCTCCGTGCAAAGCCGGAGCCGGTCGTCCGCTTCCGCAAGCGCCTCATCGTCGGGCTCACCGGCATGGTTCTCGCGCTTCTCGCCGGTGTCAGCTGGTTCGCGCTGTCTCCGGGCGAGCGCGGCCTGCCGGCTGACGAAACAGCAAAACCGGCACCCCGCCTCCCGGGATTGCCCGACGCCGTATCCGGTCTGCCCGAGCGATACGACGAGATCCCGAAACTCGGCCCAGCGCTGCCCGGCGATCTCGGACGTCCGATCCTCAAACGTCAGCGCGAGATCGCGGAAGAAGACGCCTCCGCAGCGGCAGGGATCATCAAACCGGACGCGGCAGGCGATGCGCGAACGCGGGCGGCAAACGCGCCCATCCTGGTTCGCCTGTCGGGAACGCGATCCCAAACCGATGGGGATGACGTCGCACCGTCAAGACCACGGCCTCCAACAGACACCGGTGGTACGCGTCAAGCGCCCTCCCCCTATCTCCTGTCAGCTGGCAGCGTCATCGCCGCGAGCCTCATCACCGGCCTCAACTCAGACCTTCCCGGGCTTGTCACCGCGCAGGTCACCGAGAATGTCTTCGACAGTCCGACAGGACGCATTCTTCTCGTTCCGCAGGGCGCACGGCTGCTCGGACGCTACGAAAGCAATATCGCGTTTGGTCAGGCACGCGCACTCGTGGTCTGGCAGCGGCTCATCTTTCCCGATGGTCGCGCATTGGCGCTTCCAGAATCCCCCGCGACCGACGCCGGCGGCTATGCTGGCATCAGTGACCGTGTCGATCGACACAGTGGCGAAGTTCTGAAAGCCGTAGCCATGTCCACACTTCTCGGCATCGGATCGGAGCTCACCATTTCAGGGAACAACGAGGTCGCCGATGCCCTGCGCTCCGCGGTCCAGTCGAGCAGCAATCGAGCCGGTGATCAGATCGTCTCACGCGGTCTTGGGATACGTCCGACCATCATCGTCAGGCCGGGTACGCCTATCAGACTGCTCGTTCATCAGGATCTCGTCATCGAACCTTCGCCTGCAAGGAGCCGTTAGGATGAGTGCGCTGCGTCTACCCCGCCTGCCGGATCGCAGTCCGGTCAAGATCACCATCACGCTGGCACCCGATCTCCATAGGCATCTCTCCACCTACGCCGACCTCTACCGCGAGCATTACGGAGACACCGAATCCATCACCGAGCTGATCCCGTTCATGCTTCGGCTGTTCCTCGAAACCGACAAGGCCTTCGTGCGCACACGAACGAGGACACCATCATGAGCGGTGCCCCGCGCGCAGATCGATTTCTGCGGCTTCCCGAAGTCCTCAGACGAAGCGGGCTTACGCGATCAACGCTTTACCGCAAGATCGATGAGGGAACATTTCCGCGACAGGTTACGCTTGGCCTGCGCTGCATCGGATGGCGCGAATCCGACCTCAACCAATGGGCCGAATGCCCGTCCTCATACCGCTACCAGGAGATGTCTGATCCGGGTTAGTGCCGGCGAAGATCGCCACGTATCGAGATGGTCAGGCCAGTGCGGCACCATACACACGCGTTCTTACAGTGGCCTGAACTCTGATTTTGCACGTGGATATACGGCCACGGCAGCGCCATCGGAGCTGATCACAGGTTATGAAAGCACTATCGATGCTCGGGCAGCATCGCTGCCGCCACTCCGAAGCTATCGATAGGGCGAGGCCAAGAGGCCTTTAAAGGCAATATTGATGTAAATCAAATCACAAATCCATATCTGGTACACTAGATTAAATGGAACACCAAATATTGTATAGGGATGACAATGCAGGTGGCGGACGTAGTGGATCAGATGTCAGGATTGATCGCGGCTTCCGAGGCATTGCCACCGAATTTTACTCCGGCTGTGCCGCTGGCAGGCCGGCGAAACATCGATTGTTCGGATGCCGTCGGCGAATACATCTCCGGCGCCGACTGGCGGATCAAGGCGAATGCCAATGTAGGCTATTCCCACGCCGGTCTGATCAGCAACGTTGCAGGTAAGGTAATCGCCAACTTTTGGCTCGATACGATCTACGCGCCGGAGGAGGGTTTGGCCCATCGGCAGGGAGATCTACATATCCACGATCTCGACTGCCTGACCGGCTATTGCGCGGGCTGGTCACTGCGCGGGCTGCTCAATGACGGTTTCAACGGCGTGGCCGGCCGGGTGTCCTCTCGCCCCCCGCGTCATTTCCGTGAAGCGCTGGGTCAGATGAGCAACTTTCTTGGCATCCTCCAATCCGAGTGGGCAGGAGCACAGGCCTTTTCCAGTTTTGACACCTACCTTGCGCCCTATGTGTTTCTCGACTCTCTCGGTTTTCCGGAGATCAAGAAGGCCATTCGCCAGTTTGTCTACAATCTCAATGTGCCCGCGCGCTGGGGGCAATCCCCCTTCACCAATATCACGCTCGACATCACCGTACCCGAGGACCTGCGCATTCTTTACCCGACTTATCGCGACCGGCACCTGTTCGCAGGACTGAACGATGAGGCTCTGCTTGCGCGCGCACGGGCACGCGACATGGGCATTCGCTGCCTCGAAGACATGAGATTTTCGCATTTCGCACCGGAAATGGAACAGATCAACATCGCTTATTATGAGGTGATGACCGAAGGGGATTCCACCGGTCAGCCCTTCACCTTCCCCATTCCTACAGTCAACATCACAGAGGATTTCAACTGGGAGAGCGGGGTAGCCACGGTCATTTTTGACAATGCGGCCAAGGTCGGTTCCTCCTATTTCCAGAATTTCATCGGTAGCCAGTATGTGCGGGATCCCGAGACTGGCGAACGCCGCCCCAATCCGGAAGCCTATACCCCCGGCGCGGTGCGCTCGATGTGTTGTCGCCTGCAACTCGATCTGCGTGAATTGCTTAAGCGCGGGAACGGCCTGTTCGGCTCGGCGGAGATGACCGGCTCGCTCGGCGTTGTCACCATCAACATGGCAGCTTTGGGCTATCGCTTCAAAGGTGATCTGACAGGTTTGATGACCGAGCTCAACCGGCTGATGGATATCGCCAGTTCGACGCTCGAAAAGAAGCGCGCATTCGTACAGAAAATGTACGATCGTGGCCTCTATCCCTATACGGCGCGCTACCTGCCGTTCCTGCGCAACCATTTCTCCACCATCGGGGTCAATGGCATGAACGAGATGGTGCGCAATTTTACGGGCGACGATCATGACCTGACCGAACGGCAGGGCATCGAACTGGCGCTCGGCATCCTGGATCATATGCGTGCCCGGCTGATCAGCTATCAGGAGCGCACCGGTAATCTCTATAATCTCGAGGCAACGCCGGCCGAAGGAACCACCTATCGTTTCGCCAAGGAGGACAGGAAGCGCTTTCCCGATATCCTGCAAGCGGGCAGCGGCGAGAATATTTACTACACGAACAGCTCGCAGATCCCAGTCGATCACACCGAAGATCCGTTCGAAGCGCTGGACCTGCAGAATGATCTGCAATGCAAATATACCGGCGGCACGGTGCTGCATCTCTACATGAGCGAGAAGTTGTCGAGCGCTGCTGCAGCGCGCAGCTTTCTGAAGACAGTGCTGACCAACTATCGCTTGCCCTATGTCACGCTGACGCCGGTGTTCTCGGTCTGTAATACGCATGGCTATCTGGCAGGCGAGCAGCCGGAATGCCCACAATGCGGCACGCAGACCAAGGTGTGGACGCGAGTGATGGGCTATTTCCGCCCCGTCGACAGTTTTAATAAAGGCAAGGTTGGCGAACATCGCCAACGCCGCCATTTTACCGAAGATGCGGCGATGGTAGCCAACCTGTTCGCTCCCACGCGCTGAAATGTCGGGGCGCGAGCCAAAAAGGGACAGCGCTGTCAGGCGAGCGGGGCGCCCCCGCCCGTTCCACGCCATCACCCCTTTCACCATGCAGGATTTTCCGAACGGCACCGCCTGCATCCTGTGGGTGGCGGGATGCAACATGCGCTGCGGTTATTGTCACAATCCGCAGATCGTGCTGGGTAAAGGAGTTTTGTCGGAAGCGGATGTTATGAATTTTCTGTACCGTCGCATAGGGCTTCTGGACGGGGTCGTGCTTTCGGGTGGGGAGGCGACAGCGTGGCCCGGTCTCATCGCCTTCGCGGCGCGGGTGAAAGCAATGGGTTTTGCCGTGAAGCTCGACACCAATGGGTTGCGGCCCGATGTGGTCGCCCGGCTGCTCGCTGCCCGTCTCGTCGATCGCATCGCGCTCGATTACAAGGCGCCACCGGAAAAGTTTCGGGCGGTGACCAGCACCTGCGCCTATCGAAAATTTTCCGCAACACTCGACCTGCTGTGCACGCAACAGGCCGTGCCGTTCGAAGTGCGCACCACGGTGCATCACGCGCTTCTCGAAGAGCAAGATGTGCTCGACATAGCGGGTGATCTGGCCGCCCGCGGTTACCGTGGCAATTACACCGTGCAGCGGGCGATTGCAGGCCCCGATCGGCCTACGCTCGGTAACCTGGCGCACGCCGCGCGGCCATTCGATATGGTGCGTCTTGCCGCATCAAGTCCGATGGCGATGTCGTTTCGCTGATCCCTGGTATGAAGTAGAAGGAAGCAGTTCGATGCTGAATTCCGTTCTGATCTGTGGGGCCGGTCCCGCCGGGCTGGCACTGGCGAACGATCTTGCGCTGGCAGGCATCGATGTTGTCCTGATCGAGAAAAGCGAGGAAAGATCGCTTGCCGAGCCCGTTTTCGACGGCCGCGAGATCGCCCTGACACACAAATCGACGGCAATCTTGCGCCGTCTCGGTGCATGGGAGAGATTGGCCGCCGATGCCGTGCATCCGCTGACCCGAGCCAAGGTCTACAACGGGCATTCACCGCTCGCGCTGGCGTTCACGCCGGATGCGAACAAAGGTGGCCAACTTGGTTCGATGGTATCGAACTGCGACATCCGCAGGGCGCTTTTCGACTGCGCCGCCGCGCGTTCGAACATAAAATTGATGGCGGGCGTCAGCGTTGATCATGTGATCACGACGCCAACGGAAGGCCGGATCACGCTTGGCAACGGGCAGACCCTGTCGGGCCCGTTGGTGGTCGCCGCAGACTCGCGCTTTTCCACGCTCCGCAGCCAGCTGGGAATTGCGGCGCGGATGCATCGTTTGAGAAAATCGATGCTGGTCGGACGCGTTAGATTGGACAAAGATCACTGCGGGATTGCCACCGAATGGTTCGACCATGGGCAGACGTTGGCATTATTACCGCTTGCTCCCGGCGTTGCTTCCGCGGTCGTTACATTGCCCGATGGGCAGGCGGCAGCATTGGCCGACATGGATCGACGCGCGCTCGGCACGGAGCTTACGCGGCGCTTTCATCGGCGTTTTGGGGCCATGGAAATGCTGACGCCGCTGCACCGCTATCCACTGACAACCAGCTATGCCGGGCGGTTCGCTGTCGCGCGTGCGGCGCTGGTTGGCGATGCGGCAGTGGGGATGCATCCGGTTACGGCGCATGGATTCAATCTTGGGCTATCGGGCACCGCACGCCTGGCGGGACTCCTCCGTCGGGCGGGCGATCTGGGTGAGGCGTCTCTCCTAAAGCGCTATGAAATCGGACATCGTGTCGCGACCTGGCCGCTCTATGCTGCAACCAATGCCATTGTCGGGCTTTACACCGATGAGCGAATGACGGGCCGCATCGCGCGGCACATGGGCATCAGAGCGGCACACGTTACTCCGGCACGGCGCATGATCTCCCGGCTGCTGATGCAAGCGGCTTGAATGAGAGTGCACGGTCGTGATTGGCCTGCCGTATCCTGAGCTGAGGCCCGTATATCCTAAAATGACAGGGCGCTGACCAGAGCACCGCAGCCAAGCGCCGGTTGGCCCGCCGGACAGCGGATCAACCAGTCGGCGACAGCAAGCGCGCCTTGCGCTCCGCTGTCCTGGTTGCCGAGCGCAGTGAGCCCTGCGTCATCCCAATGCGCTCGGACAAAGGATTCGCGAGAGCCCGCCGCGCCGAGTGCAGTAGCAAGCGGCAGGGTGCGCCAGCGCAGCTCATCGTCGACTCTCCGACCTTGTAATCGGGCCAGTAACGGCAACAGAAACAGCCGCGCGGTGACCATGGCCGAGGTGGGATTGCCCGGCAAGCCGAGCACCCATTTTCCTCGTGCACGGCCCAGCCATACGGGTTTTCCGGGCTTGATCGCGACTTTGGCAAACAGCAGCTCCAGCCCGTGCGCAGCGAACATCGGCTTCGCAAAATCGCGCTCTCCCACTGAAGCGCCGCCGGTAACGATCACAAGGTCCGCCATATCGAGCGCTGCCGCCGCCAATGCCTCCAGGGCCGGGAGCTGGTCTATGCCGGTTGCGCGGTAGACCAAGGCTGCACCAGCCTGTTGTACCATGGCGGCAGCGCCGAAGGTTACGCTTTCCGGAATGGCGTCCTCGCGTTGATAGGCTTCACCCGGCGCGGCGAGTTCATCCCCCGTACCGATGATCGCGACGCGCGGACGCGCAGCAACGAGAATGTCCGCCACGTCCGCTGCGGCTGCCACGACCATTGCGCGCGGAGTCAGCCTCGTCCCGGCATCGAGCAGCAAGGCGCCGGCAGAAAAATCGCTGCCCGAGGCCCGCACATGCCAGGCAGGGCCATATCCGCGGTTGAAGCACACCACATCGGCTTCGCGCGTCGCATACTCCTGCATGATGCAGCGGTCAGACCCTTCCGGCATCGGAGCGCCAGTGAAGATGCGCACTGCTTCGCCGGGTGCGACCGGTCCGGCAAAGCCTGCCCCGGCACAGCTTTCCCCGACCACCCGCAGCGCTTCTCCAGCCTGCGTCCCTGCATCGACCACTGCATAGCCATCCATCGCGGCGACCGCCCGGCGCGGAACATCGCTGCGGGCGTGTAGCGGTTCGGCAAGGACGCGCCCCGCAGCCTCAGCCAGCGGCACCGTTTCGGTTTCCAGCGGACCGGCTGCGCTCGCGATAAGCGCGATTGCCGCTTCGAATCCGATCATGTCGTCGCCATCATGGGGTGGCCCGCTCATGCGCATAGACCCCGCAGACGCGGCACTTGCCCGGCAATCGAGCAGGGGCGATAGCGGCTGTCGAATTCAAAGCCCAGCACCAGATCCCACGCATCGCGGCAGGCGCCGGTCGACCCCGGCAGGCAGAAGACAAACGTCTCTTCCGCCTGCCCCGCAAAGGCGCGCGATTGCAGGGTCGAGATGCCGATTGTACCTATGCTTGCCTGGTGGAACACCACGCTGAACCCGTCCATTGTTCGCCGCAGCAGCGGCATCACGGCTTCCGGCGTCACGTCGCGCGGTGTAAATCCGGTGCCGCCCGTGCTGACGATGATGTCCACACCGGGGTCGGCAATCCACGCACGCATCTGTGCACGGATCGGTTCGACATCGTCTGTAACAATTGCTCGTGCAGCGAGCATATGCCCCGCTCCGGTCAACCGCCCAGCCAACAGCGCACCAGACGTATCGGTATCCAGATTGCGCGTATCAGACACGGTCAGCACTGCGATGTTTAGGGGGTGGAAGGTCAACCTCTCGTCAATTCCCGACATGAGCCAGTCCTGTTTGCTCACCCGATCGGCAATATCTCCCGGTCCGCTGTGATGTGTTCGATCTGATGATCGCTGTCACGCTAACCTCCGATAGAAGCGAGATGTGGGGTCGCGCCGCTGTCGCCCCTACTCAGACGGTGTGCGGGTGCCTTGGTAGCGGTGAGCGTCACGATCTGCGCGACCAGCGCATTCTCGTCATCCCCCTGCAGCAGCGGACGCAGGTCGATGCCGCCGTCGCCGAACAGGCAGAGATGCAACTTGCCTTCGGAGGATAGTCGCAGCCGATTGCAGCTCGCGCAGAAATCCCGCGAATACGGCGCAATGATGCCGATGCGCCCCTTGGCCGCCGGGTGCGCATATTCGACCGCCGGCCCGGCGCCGGGGAGGCGCGGCAGCCGCTGCCAGCCCGCCGCCTTGAGCTGATCGGCCACGGCCGCCCCAGCAAGATGGTGCTTCCCGAAAAAGGCGACATTGTCGTTGGTCCTCATCACCTCGATGAAACGGAGCGACAGATCGTGCGCGGCCACGAAATCAATCATGGCTGCCAGTTCATCGTCATTGACACCGCGCATTAGCACGGCGTTGAGTTTGACGTTGTCGAACCCGGCCGCCCGCGCCGCCGATACTCCGCGCAAGACCTCTGCCAGCCGATCGTGCCCGGTGATCGCCGCGAAACGCGCCGGGTCGAGCGAGTCGACGCTGATATTGATCGTGCTGATCCCGGCGTCCCGCCACGCACGTGCGCGCTCCGCAAGGTGATAGCCGTTGGTCGTCATCGCCAAGTGGCGAATTCCCGGCACCGCTGCGATGGCGCGCGCGACCTGTGTGAAATCGCTGCGTAGCGTCGGCTCACCCCCGGTCAACCGCACTTTCCACAAACCAAGCCGCGCAAAGGCCCGCACCGCGCGGATCATTTCAGCGATCGACAGTGGGTGTGGCCTTCCGTGCACCTTGCGGTAGCCTTCTGGCAGGCAATAGGTGCAGCGGAAATTGCACACATCGGTCAGCGACAGGCGCAGATATTCGAAGCGGCGTCCGATGGCATCGGTCAGGCCCCGGTTCTCGTCCATTCCCACGAAGATCTGATCCGGAGTGCGCGCGATGGTCACTGGACCAGGGGTCCTTCGGCGATGGGCAGAGTCACACCTTCGACAGGCATTTCACTCGCCAGGATGGCGAGATATTGCGCCGTCGCGCGGCGCGCACTCGCTTCTTCCAGATAGTCGCGGATGGTGGGTTCCACGACCTCGAACGGCAGAGGTTGCCCATCGATCCGGCGACCCGTACGCACGACATGGACACCATAGGGAGAGCGTACAGGCTCAACGCAGAGCTCGCCCTCGCCAAGCGCAAACAACGCAGCCTCAAACGCTGCAACGGTCTGGCCGCGCCCGATCTGTCCGAGGTTGCCGCCCTGCGCTTTTGAAGGACAGGCTGAATGTTCGCGTGCCAAATCCGCAAACCGCGATGGATCGGCTTGGATCTTGCGGATCAGCATCCGCACGTCGCCGACCGCAAGACTGTAGGCGAGCCGGTCTGACGGGTCCGCCGTGATCAGGATGTGCTCTGCCTCGATCAGCGTTTCGCTAGCAAAGCGGGTACGGTGCCGTTCGTAAAAGCGTCGTGCCTCTTCGGTCGTGGCGCTGGGCACTTTGACTGCCGAAGTCAGCAGGGCGTCGATGCGGGCATCTTCCTCGATCAGCAACCGTCCTTCGGCATCGCGACTTTCCTGCGCGACGATGCCTTGCCGATCCGCCTCGGTCAGCAGCAGCTGACGAATCACCAAGGCTTCGGCAGCGGCCTGCCAGGCGGCATCAGCGTCGGGGGCGGGATGATTCTGTACTTCGGCGGCAATCGCTCCGGCCGGAATCTCTACACCGCCGACCCTTACGGCCGCGCGCTCGGCGAGTTCAACCATGGCTGAGATTCCGCCGCGAACGGACGATCTGGTAACCACCCCGCCATAGGTAACGCACTGGTGCCGATAGCATGTGGACCAGACGCGTGAACGGGAAGATCAGTAAAATGGTGAGGCCGAGGAACAGGTGTAGTTTGAAGATGATGTGGACGTCCGCGATAGAGCTGGCGGCGTCGCTGCGGAAGGTGAAGATACCTTGGGCCCAGCTCATGAACTTGACCATTTCATGCCCATCGAGATGCCCGGCCGATAGCGGAATGGTTGCGAGCCCCAGCGCCAGCTGCACCCACAGGATCAGGATAATCATATTGTCGCTGACATTGGACGCCGCACGTACACGGGGATCGAAGAAACGGCGATGGATGAGCAGGGTGGCGCCGATGATTGCCATCACACCTGCAATACCACCTGCGATGATGGCCAGAAGCTGTTTTGCACCATGACTGATACCCAGTGCATCGAACAGCGCAATCGGGGTCAACAAGCCGACAAGATGACCGAAAAAGACGAACAGAACCCCGATGTGAAAGAGTACTGATCCCCAGATCAACTGCTTGCGCCGCAACAGCTGGCTGGAGCCGGAGCGCCAGCTGTAAGGCTCGCGGTCGAAGCGGATGATCGACCCAATGGCGAGCACCCCAAGCGCGATGTAGGGATAGATGCCGAACAGCAGATGATGGACGAAAGCTTCCATGGCTCAGTTCCTCGGGCGTTTTGTGGCCGGCGCCGGATCGTACATGCGATCCAGAATTGCGCTCACCTGCGGACAGGAGGCCGCTGGATCAGGCACTGCCTCTGCTGTGAAACGGATCTCTTCCTCTGCCCATTGTGCATCGAGCGTCTCCAGATCATCGGGATCGTCGACCGGGGAGAGCGCCTTTTGCGCCTCTTCGTCCTGCTCGACCTCTGCGATCTCGCAAAGCAGCGCCAGCAGCGGGGCATAATCCGAGCCGCGCTCGGCCAGCCGCGCGGCGAGCGCGACAAGAACCACGCCGGGTTCGGCGAGGGTTTCGCGCGCAGCCGCTTCGGACAATGTGGAGCAATAGTCGAGGAACAGCGGCAGATAATCGGGCAATTCGTTGCCCGCCGGTTCAAGTCCTGCATCGAGATAGCGCTGGCGCAGATCGACCATCGCCTGGCCGCGGTCCCGGCTCTCGCCATGGACGTGCTCGAACAGGTGCAGGCTGTGTGCCCGCCCCCGGTCGAACAGCTCGACATAGGCTTCCTGCGCGGCATAGATGTCACTGGCGGCAAGGCGGGTCAGCAACGGGTGCAGCCGCCTCACCGTATCGCGCGGCAATGCCGGATCCGTCGCCAGCCGTTCGCGGATTTCGCTGCATACCGCCTGGAGATCGGACGTCGGATAGCTGAGCAGGAGCGAGAAAAGGTGCAGATTGTGCATCAGAACACCTCCGTCGGCGTTTGCAGCTTCTTGCGTGCCGGCGCGCCGAACATGTTGCTGCTGGTGGTGCCGCTAGAACAGCCATTGCCGAAGGAAAAGCCGCAGGAACCGCGCTCATCGAACATGTCCTCGGCATCCTCGCGGTGTCCGGTCGGGATGACGAAGCGATCTTCATAGTCCGCCAGCGCCATGACCTTGTACATTTCCTCGATCTGTTTCGCCGTCAGGCCTACCGCTTCCGCTATGGCGTCATTCTGCACGCCCTCGATCGTTTTCGAACGCATGTAGCCGCGCATCGCGAGCATCCGCTCGAGGCAAAGCGCCACCGGTTTCTCGTCACCTGCCGTCAGCAGGTTCGCGAGATACTTGAGCGGAATGCGCAAGCTGCGGATGTCAGGCATTCCGTTGTTGACTGAAATCTGTCCCGCGCTCGCCGCTGCATTGATCGGCGACAGCGGCGGCACATACCACACCATCGGCAGCGTGCGATATTCAGGGTGGAGCGGGAAGGCGACCTTCCATTCCATCGCCATCTTGTAGACGGGCGAATGGCGGGCGGCCTCCAGCCAAGCCTCTGGAACCCCGTCTTTGCGGGCCTGCTCGATCACCTTGGGATCATTGGGATCAAGGAAGATGTCCAGCTGCGCCTGATAGAGATCCTCGACATCGGCGACGCTTGCCGCCTCCTCGATCCGATCCGCGTCATAGAGCATGACCCCCAGATACCGGATGCGCCCGACGCAGGTTTCCGAACACACGGTCGGCTGCCCGGCCTCGATGCGCGGATAGCAGAAGATGCACTTCTCCGATTTTCCGGTTTTCCAGTTGTAGTATATTTTTTTGTATGGGCAGCCCGAGACGCACATCCGCCAACCCCGGCAGGCTTCCTGGTCAATGAGGACAATGCCATCTTCCTCACGCTTGTAGATGGCACCTGAGGGGCAAGCCGCGACGCAGGTGGGGTTGAGGCAATGTTCGCACAGCCGGGGCAGATACATCATGAAAGTATTTTCGAACTGGCCGTATATTTCCTTCTGCACGCCCTCGAAGTTGTAATCCTCCGAGCGCTTGGAAAATTCACCGCCCAGGATTTCTTCCCAGTTGGGACCCCAGTTGATCTTTTCCATTCGTTCGCCCGACACCAGGCTGCGCGGCCGCGCCGTAGGGAAAGCCTTGCTCTCGCCCGTCTTTTGCAGATGGGCATAATCGAAGGTGAAGGGCTCGTAATAATCGTCGATCTCAGGTAGATCTGGATTGGCAAAAATCTTTGCGAGCAGCCGCCATTTGCCGCCCATGCGCGGTCGGATCGACCCACCGGCATCGCGAACCCAGCCGCCGTTCCAGCGCTTCTGGTTTTCCCAGTCCTTGGGATAACCGATGCCGGGTTTGGTTTCGACGTTGTTGAACCACGCATATTCCATGCCTTCGCGGCTGGTCCACACGTTCTTGCAGGTGACGGAACAGGTATGGCAGCCGATGCACTTGTCGAGATTGAGCACCTTTCCGATCTGGGCACGGATCTTCATGCTGCGGCCTCCCCATCGGCGAGAGCCCCCTCGAGCCAATCGACCTTTTGCAGTTTACGGACGATCACATATTCGTCGCGGTTGGACCCGACCGTTCCGTAATAGTTGAAGCCGTAAGCGAGCTGGACATAACCGCCGATCATATGCGTCGGTTTCAGCACCGCGCGCGTAACGCTGTTGTGGATACCGCCCCGCTGACCGGTAAGCGGCGAACCGGGGACATTCACGATCTTTTCCTGCGCGTGGTACATGAACAACGTGCCTTCCTTCATCCGCTGCGACACCACCACGCGTGCAACCAGCGCGCCGTTGCTGTTGAAGGCCTCGACCCAGTCGTTGTCGACCAAACCCGCCTTGGCGGCGTCGACCTCGCTCATCCAGACGATCGGCCCACCGCGTGATAGCGTGAGCATCAGCAGGTTGTCGGTGTAGGTCGAATGAATACCCCATTTCTGGTGCGGCGTGATGAAGTTGAGGATGACGTGCGGTGCGTCTTTAGCCTCATCCAGCATCGGCTTGACGGCCTTCGTGTCGATCGGCGGTCGATAGACGCAAAAGCCTTCGCCAAAAGCGCGCATCCATTTGTGATCCTGATAGAGTTGCTGCCGGCCGGTCAGCGTGCGCCAGGGGATCAGTTCGTGGACGTTGGTGTAGCCCGCGTTATAGCAGACGTGTTCGCTTTCAAGGCCCGACCAGGTCGGGGAGGAAATGATCTTCCGCGGCTGTGCCTGAATGTCGCGGAATCGGATCTTCTCGTCTTCCTTGGGCAGCGCCAGGTGCGTGTGGTCACGGCCGGTATTCCTTGATAGCGCCGCCCAGGCCTTGACCGCGACCTCGCCATTGGTTTCAGGCGCCAGCATCAGGATCACCTCGGCTGCGTCGATGGCGCTTTCGATCTGCGGTCGTCCTTTCGTCACACCGTCTTCAAGCACCGGGCCATTGAGGCGGCGGAGATTCTCGACTTCGTGATCGGTATTCCAACCGATCCCTTTGCCGCCATTGCCAAGCTTTTCCATCAGTGGCCCCAGCGCCGTGAAGCGCTTGTAAAGGTTCGGGTAGTCCCGTTCGATCAGCGCCACGGTCGCCATCGTCCGGCCCGGGATCGGTTCAACCTCGCCCTTGCCCCAGTCGGCAACGTCGAAAGGTTGAGCGATCTCGTTAGGGCTGTCGTGCTGGATAGGGGTCAGCACGACATCATGCTCGATATCCAGAACTTCGGGCGCGACTTCGGAGAATGTTTTCGCGATACCCTTGTAAATGTCCCAGTCGCTGCGCGATTCCCACACCGGATCAACCGCCGCCGACAACGGGTGAATGAACGGGTGCATATCGGACGTGTTGAGGTCGTCCTTTTCGTACCAGCTCGCGGTTGGCAGCACGATGTCCGAATAAACGCAGGTGGTCGACATGCGAAAATCAAGCGTCACGAGCAGGTCGAGTTTACCCTTCGGTGCATCCTCGTGCCACTTCACATCCTTCGGCTTCTGCGCGCCGGTTTCGCCGAGGTCCTTGCCCTGCACGCCATGCGCGGTACCGAGCAGATGCTTGAGGAAATATTCGTGGCCCTTGCCCGACGACCCGAGCAAATTGGAGCGCCAGACAAACATGTTCCGCGGCCAGTTGGCAGGATCGTCCGGATCGAAACAGGAAAGCTCGATTTCGCCCGTTTTCAGCGCGGCGGCGAGATAGGGCCCTGCCTCCTTGCCGGACGCCTTCACCGCCTTGCCGACGGTGAGCGGATTGGTCTTGAGCTGCGGCGCGGACGGCAGCCAGCCCATGCGTTCGGCGCGCACGTTGTAATCGATCAGGCTGGCGTCCCAATCCCCTTCCGGTGCAGTGGGGGACAAGATCTCATCAACACCCAGCGTTTCGTAGCGCCACTGGTCGGTGTGTGCATAGAAAAAGCTGGTCGAATTCATGTGGCGCGGTGGCCGGTTCCAGTCGAGTGCAAAGGCGAGCGCGGTCCAGCCGGTCTGCGGTCGCAGCTTTTCCTGCCCCACGTAGTGCGACCAGCCACCGCCCGACTGGCCAACACATCCGCACATCACCAACAGGTTGATGATGCCGCGATAGTTCATGTCCATGTGATACCAGTGGTTGAGACCGGCCCCCAGGATCACCATCGACTTGCCTTTGGTGATTTCTGCGTTGTGCGCGAATTCACGTGCGACAGTGATGATGTGATCCGCAGGTACGCCGGTGATCTTTTCCGCCCAGGCAGGCGTGTAGGGCACGTTAAGACTGTAGTCCCGCGCGACATTGCCGCCGCCAAGGCCTCGGTCGAGTCCGTAGTTCGCGCAGAACAGATCAAACACCGTCGCGACCAGTGCCTTGCCGTCCTTGAGCGCGATCTCACGGACAGGTACGCGCCGGTTCAGCACATCGGCATGGTCCGTGCCCTGGAAATGATCGTGTTCGCGATTGCCGAAATAGGGAAAGGCGACATCGACGACGACATCATGGTCGCCGCCAAGGATCGCGGTCATGCGCAACTGGGTCTCCTCGCCTTTTCCATCCTTCTCTTCCAGATTCCATTTGCCATGTTCGCCCCAACGGAAGCCGGCAGAGCCCAGCGGCACCACCGGTTCGCCGCTCTTCGCGTCGATGGCGACGGTCTTCCATTCCGGGTTGTTCGTCTCACCCAGCGCATCCTTGAAGTCGGACGCGCGCAGCAGCCGTTCGGGGACCAGTCCGCCCTTGCCGGGCACCAGCCGCACCAGCATCGGCATGTCCGAATATTTTCGGCAATAATCCTCGAAATATTCCGCCTGCCGATCGAGGTGGAATTCGCGGAGAATAACATGCCCCATCGCCATCGCGAGCGCAGCGTCCGTACCCTGCTTGGGGTTCAGCCACAGGTCGGCGAACTTGGTGGCCTCGGCGTAGTCGGGTGACACCACCGCCACCTTGGCACCGCGATAGCGAGCCTCGGTCATGAAATGAGCATCGGGAGTCCGCGTCTGCGGAACATTCGAACCCCACATCATCAGGAATCCGGCGTTGTACCAATCCGCGCTCTCCGGCACGTCGGTCTGCTCTCCCCAGGTCTGCGGGCTCGACGGCGGCAGGTCGCAATACCAGTCGTAAAAGCTCATGCAGGTGCCGCCGAGCAGCGACAGATAGCGCGATCCGGCGGCATAGCTGACCATCGACATGGCCGGGATAGGCGAAAAGCCGATGACCCGATCCGGCCCATAGGTCTTGGCGGTATAGGCATTGGCCGAAGCGATGATCTCGTTCACCTCTTCCCAAGTCGCGCGCACGAAGCCGCCGTGGCCGCGAATAGCGGTATAGCTTTTGCGCTTGACCGGATCCTCGACGATCGATGCCCAGGCCGCGACGGGCGTGCGGATGACCCGCGCTTCGCGCCACAACTTGAGCAGGCGGGAGCGGACCATCGGATATTTCAGCCGCTGCGCCGAATAGATGTACCAGCTGTAGCTCGCGCCGCGTGGGCAGCCCCGCGGCTCGTGGTTGGGGAGATCGGGCCTGGTGCGGGGATAATCGGTCTGCTGTGTTTCCCAGGTAATGATCCCGCCCTTGACGTAGATTTTCCAGGAACAGGAGCCGGTGCAGTTCACGCCGTGGGTGGAGCGCACGATCTTGTCGTGCTGCCAGCGCTTCCGATAGCCATCCTCCCAGTCGCGGTTCTGGTTGGTGGTGATGCCGTGACCTTTGGAAAAGGACTGCTTGGCCTGCCGGAAAAAGGTCAGGCGGTCGAGTAGCTGGCTCATGCGGCAACTCCCTGGATGAAGGTGGGGGTACCGGCGGGGGCAGGCACACGACCACGCTCAATGTCGTGCAAGAGCCCGCCGCGCCGGGTGTAGATGAACCACGTCAGCGCAGCACAACTGGCGTAGAAGACAAGAAAGCTGATCAGTGCCGCCATCGGCGAGCCTGTCACTGCGATGGATGAACCAAAGCTTTTGGGGATGAAGAAGGCACCGTAGGCCGCGATAGCCGACGTGAAACCGACAATCGCCGCCGATTCCTTTTCTGCTTGCCGCACCTGCTCCGCTGCAGACAGCTGCGGCATAAGGCGCGGCACCTCGAGGCGCATGATGTTGGGGATCATCTGGAAGGTCGAGGCATTGCCCACCCCGGTCATGAAGAACATGAAGATGAACATGCCAAGGAAGCCCCACCAATTGGCAGCTTCAAGGAAATAGATCACACCGACCACGCCGACCATCATCAGCACGAATACCCACAAGGTGACGCGGGCGCCGCCCCAGCGGTCCGACACCCAGCCGGTGCCTGCGCGGCTCAGCGCGCCGACCAGCGGGCCGAGGAAAATGAATTTGAGCACATCGACATCGGGAAACTGATGCTTGGCCAGCAGCGGCAGGCCGGCGGAAAAGCCGATGAACGAACCGAAGGTGCCGGTGTAGAGCCAGCACATCAGCCAGTTATGCTTGCGCTGGAAGATCACGGCCTGTTCGGCAAAGCTCGCCTTGGCATCGGCGATATCATCCATCCCGAACCAGGCGAGGAGCGTTGAAGCGATGATGAATGGCACCCAGATGAAGCCAGCGTTCTGCAACCACAGCTGCCCGCCCTCGCTCGATGGGCGCGGATCGCCGCCAATGGCACCGAATACGCTCGCGGTAATTACCAGCGGCACAGCGAACTGCATCACCGAGACGCCCAGATTGCCGAGGCCCGCGTTGAGCGCCAGCGCGTTGCCCTTTTGCGCCTTGGGGAAGAAGAAGCTGATATTCGACATCGACGAGGCAAAATTGCCGCCGCCGAAGCCGCACAGCAATGCCAGCACGAGGAAGATGAGATAGGGTGTATCCGGGTTCTGCACGGCATAGCCGATGCCGAAAGCCGGGATCAGCAGCGACGCGGTCGACAGCGTCGTCCACAGCCGTCCGCCGAAGATCGGCACCATGAAGCTGTAGAAGATGCGGAAGGTCGCACCTGACAGCCCAGGCAGGGCGGCCAGCCAGAACAGCTGGTCAGTGGTATAATTGAAGCCGATCGCCGGCAATTTCGCGACCACCATCGACCATACCATCCAGACCGAGAAGGCGAGCAGCAATGCGGGAATGGAGATTGTGAGATTCCGCTGCGCAATACGTTGGCCGGTCGTTTCCCAGAAATCCTTGTCTTCCGGACGCCATTCCGTGATCACCTTCGCCGGCTGGGCGGCGGCATGGCGCCCCTCCTCGTGGATCGAGGCCATTTCCGGGAACTGCGGCAGGGTGCGATGATCGAGCCCGCTTGCGCTCTGCTCCATCTGCCGTACCGCCATGTGCATCCAGGCAAGCGCTACGCCGACGAGCGCGAACAACACCATGAAGCAGCTGGTCCAGATGTTGGTGAGATCGTTGGCCGCGCCGAACACGATCGGCAGGATGAAGCCGCCCAGGCCGCCGACCATGCCGACCATGCCGCCGACAGCACCGACATGCTCCGGATAATAGACCGGGATGTGCTTGTAGACCGCCGCCTTGCCCAGCGACATGAAGAAGCCGAGCACAAACACCGCGATCACGAACGGAACCAACCCCATCGAGGTCGAGAAGTGGATGTCCCCGTCAATGCCGTGAATGACATAATCAGTCGAAGGATAGGCGAGCATGAACAGGCAGAGAAGCGACACGCCGAAGGTCGTGTACATCACCTTGCGCGCGCCATAGCGGTCGGACAACATCCCACCATAGGCGCGGAACAGGCTGGCCGAGAGGGAGAAGGTTGCCGCGAGCATACCCGCGACCTTTATGTCGACGCCATAAACCCCGACCAGATAGTTGGGCAGCCACAGGGCGAGTGCGACAAAGGCGCCGAACACGAAGAAATAATAGAGCGAGAAGCGCCAGACCTGTTGATGGCGAAGTGGCTCAAGCTGTTCGATCAAGCTGCGCGGCTTCTCACCGCGCGCCTTGCGCGCTTCAAACGCGGGGTCGTTACGGGCAAAGAGGAAAAACAGCACTGCCGCAACCGCCAAGCCGATCGCCCAAATTTGGGCAACCGCCTGCCAACCCATCGCTACCATCACGAAGGGCGCAAGGAATTTGGTCACCGCCGCGCCGACATTGCCCATGCCGAAGATACCGAGCGCTGTCCCCTGCTTCTCGGGCGGGAACCATTTGGAGACATAGGCAACGCCGACAGCGAATCCTCCGCCGGCAAGCCCGAGCCCCAGGGCGGCGAGAAGCATGAGGGAATAGCTTTCGGCGGTCGACAGCAGCCAGGTAGAAATTGCCGACGCCAACATCGTGAGCGTGAACATCAGACGACCGCCGAATTGGTCCGTCCAGATGCCAAGGAAGACCCGCACGAGCGACCCGGTCAGGATGGGTGTCCCCACCAGCAGACCGAACTGGGTGTCGTTGAGATCCAACTGGCTTTTGATCTCGATACCGATGATGGCAAAGATCGTCCAAACCGCGAAGCATGTGGTGAACGCAAGAGTGCTCAAGCTTAACGCTTTGGCTTGAAGGCCTTTGGTCGGCTGGGCCGCCGTTGTCGCGTCCATGATTCTACCCTGCACAGCAAAATGATGAGACCGACCATGCTTAGGTTAGGGAAGAGATTATTGATGCCGATCAAAAAAAGCGAGGGCGGCAACACTGGAATTTACTCGACTTGATTTGCAGATGAACGCGATTTCATAATAATCAATTATATGATTGATATATATCAATCAAACTCTTGATAATCATCATCGCGACTGTTAGTGCTATAGTCATGCGCACCGAAGAGATTCCTGAAATCGCGGCTCTGCCATTGTTCGCTGCCATGGACGAGAGGATGCGCGGGGAGATTTTTCACGCTTCGTTCCTGCAGGTCTTTCCGCCAGCGCTTACGCTCATCGAAACCGGCGGTCGTGCCGATTTCCTGCACGTGCTCCTGGACGGGCTGGTAGAGTTGTTCACGACCAACGGATCGCGCGAAGTCACGATGCAGTTGGTGCGCCCCGTTTCAAGCTTCATTCTCGCCGCAGCGTACACCGATCAGCGTTATCTGATGTCGGCGCGGACGCTATCGGCTTCGCGTATCCTGATGATCCCATCGCCGCTGCTGAGAACAACGATCGCCAAGGACGGTGCGCTTGCCGCCGCGGCGATGACCGAAATTGCGTTACGCTACCGCAATTTGGTGCGCTCGCTGACGGATATCAAGCTCAGGCAGACTCTCGAAAGGCTGGCCAATTTCCTGTTTCTGGAAAGCCAGCGGCAGGGAGATACCGTGCAATTCCAGCTACCTGCCGAAAAGCGCGTGATTGCTTCGTTGCTGGGCATGACACCTGAGAATCTGTCCCGCGCCTGTGGAACGCTGGCAGAGCACGGCGTGCTTATCAGCGGGCCCACAGTACAGATCATCGACCGTACGAAGCTGATCGCACTCGCCCGGCCTGATCCGGTGGTTGATGATCTTTAGAAACGGGCCTCGACCGAGAACCAGGATTTGGTTGTGTCGGTTGCAAAAGCGTCCGCCTCATAGTGCGAGAGTTTGAACGCGGCACTGATCTGTCGCGTGACAGGCACGGTTAGCCACGCGCCCACTTCGCGACCATAATCGGCACCGCCGTGCGTGGCATTGAAATCGTGCAGTTGAAATCGCAGCGTTGCCGGAGTGCTTGTGAACAGCGAACCTATGCGCCACTGCACGTCGGCATAAAGATCGCGAAGACCGCTCGGCGGCGTCGTCAGGAAACGATCGGTCCAACCGTTGAAGGCGTGCAGGGTCGCAAGCGGCGTTTGCAGGGCTGTGATCCCATCGCCTTCCAGCCGCTCATAACCAACTCGTATCGTCACGGGCCCGATGCCGATGCCGGGCTCCAACAACAGATAGTCGTGTGCGAAATCGCGCGGATTGATACTCAGGTCGCTTTGCCGGGCATATTCGGCGGCATAGTGAATGCGCAGCCCGTCGCTCAGCGGTTGTTCGCCTGTCAGGCGCCCGCCGAGCGTGCGCGATGAAAGTGCCGGAGCGGCCGGTATATCCAGCCAATAGCCATAGGCGATCAGCGTCCCGAACGGCGCGAGCGTGACTGATCCGCGCAGCAGATGAATATCTGAATCCGGCCAGATGCCCTGCGGCGAATCCTTCCCAAACACCCGATTGACGCGCCAGCTGTATGCATAATCGATGCGCGTGCCGGCGGCGGGCACGATGCCGATGCGCACGGCGTCGAGCGTCTGGTCGTTCTGCCGCCAGTCGACGCTGCCGACCCAGCGCTGATTGTCGAAATTGATGGCGTGACGGCCGCCGATCACCTCCAACTGGCGCGCGGGCTGCCAGCGGACATAGGCCTGATTTAGCAATATGTCGGATGGATCCGCGACCACCGGAAAGGCCGCCCGTCCATTCACCGTGTCATTATAATCTTTCGGTCCGACGCGTAGGATCGCCTCGCCCTCGACCACTGCGCTGAAACCATGCCAGGCAGCGGTACGCACACCAGCGCGCAGGCGCAGCGTGGATGCCGTCGCCGATTTGGCAATGCCCTCCTGATCCACGGTTTCAAGCCGGTATCGCGCGTTGAGATAGGGCGTAACCGCATCGGATATTTCCGTGGCCGGGGCGGGGGTTGGCGGCGCGGATACCTGCGCAAGGGCGCTGGCTGCCGGCATCAGCGCAAACAGTGCAGAGGCGGAGAGAGCTATGGGCAGGCCGATGCAAGCGTGTG
The DNA here is from genome assembly GCF_041916975.1 of Sphingosinicella sp. Lineage (NCBI taxonomy): Bacteria > Pseudomonadati > Pseudomonadota > Alphaproteobacteria > Sphingomonadales > Sphingosinicellaceae > Sphingosinicella > Sphingosinicella sp. Next base: position 3,345,783 of record NZ_JAYRYK010000001.1, on the reverse strand, counting down.
ACATGCACGCCATTTGAGCCCGGTCATTGTGGCTTCAATTGATATAAATCAATAGTAATGATCGATATCAACTTTAGTGAGTATTTCATTCGCTTGGAGATCGGTGCCATGGATGACCTGCTTATAGCGCGCGCTGTGCATGTGATCGGTGTCGTGGCCTGGTTTGGCGGCGTATGGTTTGTCACGTTGGTGGTGCTGCCTGCTATCCGCCGGGCCGAGCCGCCCGAGCGCCGCATCAGCGCCTTTCACCGGATCGAGGGACGGTTTGCCCCGCAAGCGGGTTTTTGGGTGCTGCTCACAGGGGCCAGCGGCTTCTGGCTCGTCGGGCGAATGGACCTGTGGTGGCGCTTTGCTGATCCGGCCTATTGGTGGATGTGGGCGATGCTGCTTGTCTGGCTAGTGTTCGTTCTGATCCTGTTCGTACTCGAACCGCTGGTCATCCATCCTCTGCTACGGGGAGGCGATCCCGAAGGGCGTTGGCACCGCCGGCTGCAGATCGTGCACGTCGTGCTGTCGCTGGCCGGCTTCGTGACCATAGCGGGCGCCGTCGCGGGATCGCATGGCTGGGCACAATGAACCACGCCGCAAAGGGAAGCCCCTTCCGCCTGCTTGGCGCCGCACCCCATCGCCTGCCGTTCCTGACCGGCGTGTTCAATCTCTTGATGCTGCCGCTGTGGTGGCTGGCGCGGCTGACGGACGCGCACTGGTTTCCGCTTGGTCTCCCACAGGGCGATGCGCTCCACGCGACACTGCATGGACCGGTGACTGTCTATGCGCTGTTCATGCCGTTCATCCTCGGCTTTCTTGCAACCGTCTTTCCGCGCTGGATGGGGTTGGACGACCTGCCATCCCGGCGCTTTCTACCCGCTGCCATCCCGATGATGCTCGGCAGCCTGCTCCTCGCCGCGGCACTGTGGAGCGACCAATTGGCATTGCTCAATGCCGCGCTGGCGCTGATGCTGGCTGGATGGGGCATCGGCGCCGTGCTGCTCGCCAGCGTGCTGCTGGCGCATTGCAAGGCCACCCGCAAGCCACACTGGCACGGCCTTTCGGCTTTGGCGGGCTGGCTGCTCGCGCTTGCCGGCCTCGCGCTGTTGCTCGCCTTTACCGCCGGTGAGTGGGCACCCGGCCGAGCGGCTTCGATCCTGCTCGGCACGCATGGGTTAACCGCCGCCATCTTCGTCACCGTCTGCCACCGCATGATCCCCTTTTTCGCCGGCAATGTGGTGGCCGGCTACGTCAGTTGGCGCCCCTATTGGCTGCTTGGTTTGTTCTGGCCGCTGCTACTGGCAGACATCGTGGCGACCCATTGTGGTTCACCGCTGCGCGGGCTGATAGCCGCGGCGATGACGCTGCTATTGCTGATGATGCTGTGGCGCTGGACTCCGCGCAGGCCTGTGCCGGGGTTGCTGATGGTGCTGCTGTGGGGCTTTGCCTGGGCGCCCGCCAGCTTCCTCTTTGCCGCGCTGGCCACCGTGGCTCCTGTCCCTCCTATCGCCGCCATTCACGCCCTGCTGCTCGGCATGGGCGCAAGTCTGCTCGTGGCGATGGTGACGCGCGTCACCCAGGGGCATAGCGGACGACCGCTGACCATGCCTGCGGTGGCATGGCTTGCCTTTGGAGCAGTGCAGGCGGCGGCGCTGGCACGGCTCGGAGCGGCCCTCACGTTCGAGCATTCCTCTCTGCTCCTGATCGCCGCCCTGCTGCTAACGCTAGGCGTGTTCCCCTGGGTATTGCGGGGCGGCACCATCTATCTCAGCCCCCGAAAGGATGGCCGACCCGGATGATCACTCGTACTACTTTTTTGGCAGCCCACGACGCAGCCGAAGCTGCCAATGGTTTGGGGTGTCGCTCGTACGTTGCGATCTACCAACTGACCAGCCCCAACTTGTAAGGCCCATCTCAGGAGCAATCAAACCTCAGCAACATTCGGGCAGGCGCGCAATCGTGACCTTCGCCAACAAATTGGTCCGGATTGAAAGTAAGAGTTTCGGCTATTTCGTGCTTGGCAGGAGCGGCGAATAGTACGGAAGAATTATACAGCGGAGCAGATCATAAAGATTGCGGGATGCTGAGTTCGGCTTCCTGCAGCCCTTAGGCGGAGCGGGCTCTTCCGAACGACGCTTTACCGCAAGATCGATGAAAGCACGTTTCCGAAGCAGGTGACTTTGGGCCTGCGCTGCATCGGAAGGCGCGAACCGACCTCAACCAATGGGTAGAATGCCCGTCCTTATACCGCTATCCGGAGATATCTGACCCCGGTTGGCGCGGGAGATGCCCTCCGCAGCGTGTCGAGATGGTCGGACCAATGCTGCATCATTCGCACGCGTTCCTCCCAATACTCGCCCCGCGCATAAGCCCGCCTCACGGCATTTCCGTCACAGTGCGCGAGCTGCCGCTCGATGGCATCGGCATGCCATATCCCCATTTCATTGAGCAGAGTCGCTGCCATCGCGCGAAAGCCGTGACCCGTCATTTCGGTCTGCGCGAAGCCCATACGCCGCAAGGCCGCGTTGATCGTGTTTTCCGACATCGGCCGATTGGCGGATCGCAGTGACGGGAAGAGAAACCGGCAGTAGCGCGCATCGTGCTGGATCGAGCGGATGATATCGATTGCCTGACGCGAAAGCGGAATCGCGTGGGGCCGGCGCATTTTCATCTTCTGCGCAGGAATGGTCCAGACAGCAGCGTCCAGATCGAGTTCGGTCCACTCCACATACCTGAGTTCGCCGGGCCGGACAAAAACATGCGGCAAGAGGCGTAGGGCCACTTTCGTGTTCGCATGACCCGCGAACGCGTCGATCGCCCGCAACAAGCCTCCTACCTCATCGGCCTTGGTGATCGCCGCGCGGTGAACAGGCTTCGGCGTAATAAGCGCTCCCTTCAGATCGGACGCGATGTCGCGGTCGGCACGCGCCGTGGCAATGGCGTATCGAAAAACCTGCGAGCAGGTGCTGCGCAGCCGTCGCGCCGTCTCATAGTGGCCCTTGACCTCCATTTTCCGAAGCATCAGCAGCAATTCTTGAGCTGTGATCGATGCAATGGGTCGCTTTCCAATCGATTGACACACGAAGTCGAGCAGCCAGCGCAACTTCTTCATCGTGACCACCGAGCGGCCTTCCCGCTCGACCTTGATCAGCCACTCATCGGCAACGGCCTTGAAGCTGTTCGCGGCGGCCACGCTCGCGGCGATGCGTTCGAGCTTGATGTGTTCTCCGGGGTCGTTCCCGTCAGCCAGCACCTTGCGCGCGGCGTCCCGGCGCTCACGTGCTTCGGCAAGCCCGGTTCCGGGCCAGACGCCGAGCGCGAGCGTCTTCTGCTTGCCAAGATACCGGTAGTTCATGCGCCAGTACCGCCCGCCCGAGGGCAGGACCAGCAGATAGAGGCCATCGCCATCCGTCAGCTTGAACGGCTTGTCCCGCCCCTTCGCGGCTTTGATGGCAACGGTGCTCAGACCCATGATGGTATCTCCCTTCCCGACCCGCGCGATGTACCATCAAAAATACCATCAGATTGATGGTATGTGGCGGTCTAGAGCGGGATGACTTGGGGGCATTATAGCAGAATAAATGGCGGAAAACAGCCACTTATGGTGCGCCTTGGGATGCCTTGGGAAGGCTTCGTGGTGACCCCTACGGGACTCGAACCCGTGTTTTCGCCGTGAGAGGGCGACGTCCTAGACCGCTAGACGAAGGGGCCATCGGCGGCAGAGCCGCTTGCGAAGGCGCGTGACTTAGGCGGGCCGCCTGCCGGAGTCAAGCGGGCAAGAAAAGGGCGGCGATGCTGCCATCGCCGCCCGGTTTCATGCAGAAGCCAGGTTTACTGGTCGATGTTGCGGCGGAAGGTTTCGGGCAGGAACAGAAGCCCGATCACCAGCGTGATCACCGCCACGACCACCGGATACCAGAGGCCGTAGTAGATATCGCCCGTCGCCGCGACCATCGCGAAGGCCGTGGTCGGCAGGAAGCCGCCGAACCAGCCGTTGCCGATGTGATACGGCAGCGACATCGAGGTGTAGCGGATGCGACTGGGGAACAGTTCAACCAGGAGCGCCGCGATCGGGCCGTACACCGCCGTAACGAGCAGCACGAGGAAGAACAGGATCGCTACGACCATCGGCTTGTCAATCTGCTCCGGATCGGCTGCGGGGGGATAACCGGCATCGCCGAGCGCGCCCTTCACCTGATCCTGGAAGGCGGTGATCGCCGCCGCACGGTCAGCACCTGTCACTTCAGTCGGATTCGGTGCCGCGATCGTGGTGCCGCCGATGTGGATTTCCGCGACGGTACCCGGAGGTGCCTCGACGTTCTCGTAGTTGAGACCCGCTTTGGCGAGATAGGCCTTGGCAATGTCGCAGCTCGAGCTGTCGAACTTGTTCTTGCCGATCGGATCGAACTGGAACGAGCACTCCGCTTTGTTCGCCGTCACACTGATCGGAGCCTCCGCCTGCGCCTCCGCGAGCGCCGGGTTCGCCGCCTTTGTAAGCGCGGTGAACAGCGGGAAGTAGGTGAGCGCCGCGATCAGGCAGCCGGTGAGGATGATCGGTTTGCGGCCGATCTTGTCTGACAGCCAGCCGAAGAAGATGAAGAACGGCGTGCCGAGGGCAAGTGCGATGGCGATGAGGATGTTGGCGGTCGCGCCGTCCACCTTCAGCGTCTTTTCAAGAAAGAACAGCGCGTAGAACTGGCCCGTGTACCAGACCACCGCCTGCCCCGCGACCGCACCCATCAGCGCGATCAGAACCCACTTCAGATTGCCCCACTTGCCGAATGCCTCGGTGAGCGGCGCCTTCGATGTGGTGCCCTCGTCCTTCATCTTCTGGAAAACCGGGCTTTCGGAGAGCTGCATACGGATCCACATCGAAACCGCGAGCAGGATGATCGAAACGAGGAACGGAATCCTCCAGCCCCAGTCGGCAAAGGCTTCCTCGCCCATGAACGTGCGGATGCCGATGACGACGAGCAGCGCCGCGAACAGGCCGAGCGTCGCCGTGGTCTGGATCCAGCTCGTGTAGAGGCCGCGCTTGTGGTTGGGCGCGTGCTCGGCGACGTAAGTCGCCGCACCGCCGTATTCGCCGCCGAGCGCGAGCCCCTGAAGCAGCCGGAGCGCAACAAGGATGAACGGGGCCGCGACGCCGATCGTGGCGTAGGACGGGAGCAGGCCGACCGCGAAGGTCGACAGGCCCATGATGCCCATGGTGACGAGGAACGTGTTCTTGCGCCCCACAATATCGCCGATACGCCCGAAGAAAATGGCGCCAAACGGTCTGACCGCGAAGCCTGCAGCAAAGGCTGCGAGCGCGAGGATGAAGCCCGTCGTCTCGTTCACGCCCGAGAAGAAGTGCGACGAGATGTAGAGCGCCAGAAGGCCGTAAAGGTAGAAATCATACCATTCGAAAACCGTGCCGAGCGACGATGCGGCGATGACGAGCTTTTCGCTCTGCGTCGCCTTATGGTGCTTGGGGATGCTGTCATAAGCCGTTGCCATGTCCCTGTTTCCTCTCCCTCAGAAATTGTATTTCGCGGCAAATTCCAGCCTGTTGAGCTGGCCCGCAAGACCATTCAGCAATTCGCGCTCACCGTGGCGGTATTCGACGCCGAGATCGAGCGCCTTCACCGGCGACCAGAAGAGATTCGCGGCAAGGCTCCATGCCTTGTCGTTTGCCGTAAGCGGTGCCGGAGAAGGATAGCTGGCGTTCTGGTAGCCGGCCATGAAGGTGGAACGCAGCGTCGGCGTCCAGCCGAGCTTCAGGGCGGCGAGCGCAGCGAAGGTCTTCACCGTTTCCAGCGTGCTTCCGGGAAGCCCGTCATACACCGCGTCCGGCGCGAAGTTCAGACCCACATAGCGCCCGATGCCGTCGCCGTAGGTCGCCATGAAGCGAAAATCGTGGCGCTTGTCCGGCCCGAACATAATCTTGCCCGCGGCACTGACGCCCCATGCCCCGGTCTTGTCGGAGATGGTGCCGTTATCCACCGAGAGCTGGCGGAACAGTCCGGCGAGCGAAAGTTCGCCGAACGGCGCAGTGTAGGTCAGCCGCGCGACGAAGTCCGGCATACGGTCGTCGTCGTTTTCCGTGAGCGTGGGTGAAGTAGACGAAATCGTCGCGGACTCGGCGTTTTCGGCGGAAACGCTGAGCGCCAGCGCAGGCGTCAACTTCGCCGTGTAACGTACGAGCGGTTGACGGACGAAGACGGTGCCTTCGGTGGGGCCCACGAAATCCGTGCTTTCAGGAAGCGCGCCGACATATTGGAATGTCGACCAGTCTTGCCCGACGAGCAGATTGTCGAACTGGACCCAGGCGCGGCGCAGCGCGAGGTTGTAGCCATTCGTGGTGCGCTCCGACCCCTGCGTGCCCGGTGAGGTCTGGAAATCGGTTTCGAGATAGCCCTTCAGCGTGTGGCCGGAGACGTCGGTGGAAAGATTGAGCCACAGCCGCGTCTGCTTTGCCGAGAAATCGCTGTCGGTCGACTCGCGCGTACCGCCCACGGGGATCGCCTGCGGCAGATAGAAATCCCGGCCGAGCGAATTCCCGGCAACGTCGCCGTCGTCCCAGCGGCTGAAGGTGGCGACCGTTTTCAAGAAGCCGCCGATCTTGATGGTCGTACCGCCCACCTTGAAACCGTCGGCGGGCGCCGCTGCCGTCTGAACAGTGGGCGGCGGCGATGCCTTTGCGCGGGTCTCGGCGAGTTCGCTGCGAAGCGAGGCATTTTCCGCGCGGGTGGCTTCAAGCTCTCCGGTGAGCGCCGCCATGCGGCTCTCGATCGCGCTCATGCGCGCTTCGATATCGGGGCTTTCAGCGGCGCTTGCCGGCCCGGCGACAAGGGCGATCAGGGCAACGCCGGCGTAAAAGCCGGGCCGCGAACGCATGGTCATGGCAATCCTCCCAGTGGCGGCCGATCCCCTGACGGGACAGTGCCGACGCTGCTGAGCATCGCGCCGACGGGGGAGCGGGAACACCCCGACCATGGTCGAATGCGGCTACGACCATGGTCGAGGATGCGCGACAAGGCGCCCCTGCCCTATGTGCTGCCCCAAACAGAATGGGAGGAGATCATCATGGCCAGTCTCGCCGTATCCGCAGCCAGCGCATCCGCAACATATCCCGTTCCCGCCGAATGGCGTGCACGCGCGATGATCAAGCCGGACATCTATGACGCCTTCTACGCGGAAGCCGCGCATGATCCCGACGCCTTCTGGAAGCGCGAGGCGCAGCGGCTCGACTGGATGACGCCGTTCACGAAGGTGAAGAACACCTCGTTCAATGAGGCAGATTTCGGCATCAAGTGGTTCGAAGACGGCGCGCTCAACGTTTCCGCCAATTGCCTGGACCGTCACGTCGCCGAGCGGCCCGACGCGATCGCCATCATCTGGGAAGGCGACGAGCCGGGCGACAGCCGTATCATCAGCTACCGCGACCTTCATGAAGAGGTCTGCCGGCTGGCGAATGCGCTGAAGGCGAACGGGGTCCGCAAGGGTGACCGCGTGACGATCTATTTGCCGATGATCCCGGAAGCCGCGGCCTCCATGCTCGCCTGCGCGCGCATCGGCGCGATCCATTCGGTGGTGTTCGGCGGCTTCTCGCCGGACAGCCTCGCAGGGCGCATCACCGACTGCGATTCCCAGCTCGTCATCACCGCCGACGAGGGCCTGCGCGGCGGCAAGCGCGTGCCGCTGAAAGCCAATGTCGACGAAGCCCTGACGCACTGCACGAGCGTTGAGAAGGTGATCGTCGTACGCCGGACGGGCGCGGACGTCGCGATGAGGGACGGCCGCGACATCTGGTATCACGAAGCGGTTGCCGCCGCCGCGCCGGACTGCGACGCCGAAGCGATGAATGCCGAAGACCCGCTGTTCATCCTCTACACCTCTGGCTCCACCGGAAAGCCCAAGGGTGTGCTGCACACGACCGGAGGATATCTCGTGTGGGCATCGATGACGCATCAGTACGTATTTGACTACCGGCCCGGCGAAGTCTTCTGGTGCGCGGCAGACGTGGGCTGGGTGACCGGCCACACCTATGTCGTCTACGGCGCGCTCGCGAACGGCGCGACGACGCTGATGTACGAAGGCATTCCGAATTATCCGGACTTCAGCCGCTTCTGGAGCATCATCGACAAATATCAGGTCGAAATTTTTTACGCTGCGCCTACCGCGCTGCGCACGCTGATGCGCGAGGGCGATGCGTGGGTGGAGCGCACCAGCCGCAAGTCGCTGCGTCTGCTCGGCACCGTGGGCGAGCCGATCAATCCCGAGGCATGGGAATGGTATCACCGCGTCGTCGGCGAAGGCCGCTGCCCAATCGTCGATACATGGTGGCAAACGGAGACCGGCGGTGCGATGATTTCACCGATGCCGGGCGCGACCGATCTGAAACCCGGCAGCGCGACGAAGCCGTTGTTCGGTGTGAAGCCCGAACTCGTGGATGCCGAGGGTGCCGTGCTGGAAGGCGCGGCGGAGGGCAATCTCGTCATCACCGAAAGCTGGCCGGGGCAGGCCCGCACGATCTGGGGCGATCACGAACGGTTCTTCCAGACCTATTTCACGACCTACGCGGGCAAGTATTTCACCGGTGACGGCTGCCGCCGCGATGCTGATGGCTATTACTGGATCACTGGCCGCGTCGACGACGTGATCAATGTTTCCGGCCATCGCATGGGCACGGCCGAAATCGAAAGCGCGCTCGTCGCGCACGCGAAGGTCGCGGAAGCGGCCGTCGTCGGGATGCCGCACGACCTGAAGGGCCAGGGCATCTATGCCTACGTGACCCTGAATGCCAACGAGACCGGTGATGAAGCCCTGCGCCGTGAGCTCGTGCAATGGGTGCGCCGCGAGATCGGCCCCATCGCAACTCCGGACGCCATCCAGTTCGCTGCTGGCCTCCCAAAGACGCGATCGGGCAAGATCATGCGGCGCATCCTGCGCAAAATCGCGGAAGGCGACGTTTCCAACCTCGGCGATACGTCGACGCTCGCCGACCCGTCAGTGGTTGCGAACCTCGTCGGCAATCGGCAGAATTGAGGCTGCATGGCAGGCGAGAGCATCCTGATCGCGGACGACCATCCGCTCTTCCGACAGGCGCTCTCGCTCGCCGCTTCCCGCATCCGTCCCGACGCGCGCATCATTGAAGCGGGAACGCTCGACACCGCATCGCGCGCGGCGGAGGCGAACGCAGACATCGCGCTCATCCTGCTCGATCTCAACATGCCGGGCGCGACCGGCTATTCGGGCGTGGCACTGCTCCACGCCGAGCGGCCCGGCGTGCCGATCCTCGTGGTGTCGAGCGCCGAGGCGTCGTCCGCCGCGGCGGAGGCGCGGCGTTTCGGTGCTGTGGGTTTCGTCAGCAAGGAAAGCGACCTTGGGACGATCGAGAAGGCCATCGCGAATGCGCTTGCCGGGGAAACCATCGAAGCGCCCGCCAGCGGTGAACTCGACGATGTCGCGGCGCGCGTCGCGGCACTGACGCCCACCCAGCTTCGCGTGCTGCTCGGCGTGCTTGACGGGCGGCTCAACAAGCAGATCGCCTTCGATCTCGGCATCACCGAAGCGACCGTGAAAGCGCACATGACCGTGATCCTGCGCAAGCTCGATGTCGGCAACCGCACACAGGCCGCGCTTGCGGCACGCGCGCTCGGCATCGGTATCAAGCACTGATCAGGCGGCGCGGGGCTCCTCCGCCGTGCCCGCAAGCCAGGCATCGAGGGTTGTCGCGGCAAGCGGCTTTGCGAGCACGGGAATGCCGAGCGCAGCAGCGCGGCGCGGCGTTTCGGGGCTGCGGTCCGCCGTAACGAGCGCAGCGCGCAAGCCGGGATGGTCGGCGCGCAGGCGAGCGATCAGATCGATACCGTCCATCTCGTGGCCGAGTTGAAAGTCGACGAGCGCGACATCGAACGGCCCTTCCTGTGCAAGCGCCGCCGCCGGATCGTTCGCGGTCGTCACACGATGTCGCCGGCTGGCGCCGAGCACAGTCATCGCCTCGCAAACGGCGAGATCGTCATCAACGACGAGGAGATGCAGCGGCACAGTCTCCGCCACGGACGCCGCCTTGCCATCGTGATGCTCCGTCGCTTCCGCTTCGGCACGAGCGAACGTCACGCTGAAGCGGCTGCCCCTGCCCTGCACGGATGCGAGTTCGACTTTCGCGCCGAGACGGCGGGTCGCGCGATCGACGATGGCGAGGCCGAGGCCGACGCCCGCCTCGCCGCCGGTGCCGAGGCGTTCGAATTCGCGGAAGATCACATCCTGCTTGTCTTCGGGGATGCCGGCGCCGGTATCGACGACATCGATGCGGACCCGCCTGCCCCGCCGCCGCGCGCCGACGACGATGCCGCCGCGTGCTGTGTAGCGGACGGCGTTTGAGAGGAGGTTCTGGACGATCGAGCGGAGTAGGGTGCGGTCTGTTGCGAGGGTCGCATCGATACCACTGATACGGAGCGTCAGTCCTTTTTCGGCGGCCATTGGCTGGAATGTGGCCGCGACCTCGTGGAGCAGGGGTTTCAGTTGGAAGACGGTGATCGTCGGTTCGAAACCGCCTGCGTCCAGCTTGGAGATATCGAGCAGCGTGCGCAGGAGCTGCTCGGCGGCGTCGATCGACTGGTCGATCCGATCCACCAGCACATGGCTGCTGCCGCTCACCTCGCGGTCGAGCGCAGCGGCGAACAGGCGGGCGGCGTGGAGCGGTTGCAGCAGATCGTGGCTCGCGGCGGCGAGGAAGCGTGTTTTCTCGCGCGTGGCGCGGGCGAGCGCGACATTGGCTTCGGAAAGCTCGGCGGTGCGCTGCACGACGCGGATTTCGAGTTCGGCCCGCGACTGTTCGAGCGCCGCGCGCGCCTCGGCCTCCGCAGTCGTATCGGTGAAGCACATCACGTAGCCGCCGCGCGGCATCGGGCCGCCGACGGTCTTGATGACGCGTCCATCCGGCCGCACGCGCTCGAAACTGTGGCGGCTGCCGCGCCGCATGTGATCGAGACGGCGCTGCACATGATCGTCGACCTCGCCGGGGCCGCATTCGCCGCGCAGCGCATTGTGACGAATGAGATCGGAAACCGGCGCGCCGACGCGGACGATGCCCGGCGGATAATCGAAGAGATCGAGGTAGCGGCTGTTCCACGCCACGAGATTGAGATCGCTGTCGATCACGCTGACGCCCGGATCGATATGCTCGAGCGTCGCGGCGAGCAGATCCTTCGAGAACTGCAGGCTGCCCGCGCTCTCATCGAGCATCAAGGCGACGTCGCTCGCCGTGAACGTCGCGCCTGAAAGCGCGGACGCTACCAGCGAGCGCGCGGAGGGCGCACCGACGACGCCCGCGATCATGCGTTCCGCCATCTGCGCGGTCGCGCGCCCGACCGGAACGCCTGCCGGCGCATCACCGAATGCAGCCGCCGTGCGCTCGGTGCCCACGAAGCGCTCGACGAGGCGTGCGAGCCCCGCCAGATCCGACACGCGCGCGACGCCGTCTCCATCCCCGAAATCGAACGACACGCGCGCCGAGCGGATGCGCCGCGCCGCCACGATCGCATGGACGGCGATGTTGAGCCCGAGGCTCCAGAGCGTGCCGTGAACCAGAGGGCTGAGCCCATCGATGCCGAGCAGCGCCGTGGGATCTGCGAGCGTACCGGCGAGTGGTGCGATCCCGTCCACCCCGACGACGGCGGGGATGAAAAGCGTATAGGCCCAGAGCAGGAGGCCGGTCGAAAGACCCGCCTTCGCCGCGGTCGCGTCGCGCCCCGCGCGGCTGACGGCGAGCACGAGGCTTGGCGCGAACTGCGCCATCGCCGCGAACGCGATCAGCCCGATCGCGGCGAGCCGCTCCCCCGCTGGAATGATCTGCGTGTAGGCAAGCGCACCCGCCATCACCGAAACGATGACCACACGCCGGATCGTGAGCATCACACGGCCAAGATTCGCCTCGTTCGCCCAGCGCGGACTGCGCAGCAGAAGCGGTGCGATGAGATCATTCGAAACCATCGTCGAAAGCGCAACGGATTCGACGATCGCCATGCCTGTCGCCGCGGAGAAGCCGCCGATGAACACGAGGATCGCAAGCGCATCCGCGCCTGCCGCGAGCGGCATTTCGAGCACGAGCAGATCGGCGCTGGCGCCCCCTGGGACGAGCGCCGTCGCGGCGAGCGCGATCGGGATGACGACGACCGATGTGATGACGAGATAGCCCACGAACGGAAGACGCGAACGGCCGATATCCTGAACGGAGGCCGCCTCGATCACCCCGATGTAAAACTGGCGCGGCAGGCAGACGATCGCTGTCATCGACAGCAAAGTGATGACGAAGAAATCGATACCGATGCCGGCGGGCGCGAATTTTTCACCCAGGGCTTCAATCCCCGCCCCGCGCACCGGCGCATCAAGGCCCATGAACACCACCGCCGCGAACACGCCCGCCGCAACGAGCGCGGTGAGCTTCACGAGCGATTCAACGCCGACGGCGAAGAGCACGCCGTCGTTGCGCCCCGCCGCTTCATAGCGCCGCGTGCCGAACAGCATCGCAAACAGCGCGAGCATCGCAGCGGTGAGCCCCATGGCGAGGCCCGGATTGCTGCTGCCCGTGAACTCGGCGAAGCTGGTGCCGACCGAGCGCAGCTGCAGCGCGAGATAGGGGATCGTGCCGAGGAGCGCGAGCAGCGTGACAAGCGCGGCCACCGTTCGGCTCTTGCCGAAGCGCGAGCCGATGAAATCGGCGATGGACGTGGCGCCCTCGCGCTGAACGGTAGCCACGAGCCGTTCGAGGAAACGCCAGCCGAACAGATAGACGAGGATCGGCCCCAGATAGATCGGCAGATACAGCCAGCCGTCCGCCACCGCGCTGCCGACCGCGCCGTAGAACGTCCAGCTTGTGCAATAGACCGCGAGCGCCAGCGTATAGGCCGGAATCCGGTAGCGCGGCTTCAGCCAGCGGCCGCGCCGGTTTTCCGCCCAATAGGCGAGCGCGAAAAGCGCGGACACGTAGACCGCGGCGATCGCGAACAGAACCAGCCCGTCCATATGGGCGAAGCCTCCCCGAAATTGACCGGAATTTGAGAGGATTCACAGGGCAATGCAAGCAATGCTATGAAGCACCATGCGCATCTTCACCATCGGCTACGAAGGAACGACGCAGGAGGCCTTTATCGCGACACTGCGCGAGGCCGGAGTCTCCGTGGTTGCCGATGTCCGCGCCGTGCCGCTGTCGCGCCGTCCGGGCTTTTCGAAGAACGTGCTCGCCGCCAGTCTTCGCGAGGCCGGGATCGATTATGTCGGGCTGAAAGCGCTCGGCACGCCGCCCGCAGGCCGGGAGGCCGCGCGGAAAGGCGATCACGCCGGGCTCGCCGCCGTCTACGAAGGCCAGCTCCGCGAACCCGAGGCCATTGTTCAGGCAGAACAGCTGATCGAACTTGCCGCAGAGAAGCCGACCGCGCTGCTCTGCTTCGAGCGCGACCCTGCGTGCTGCCATCGCACGCTCCTTATCGATGCCGTCATGCCCGATGCGGACGTGACGCATCTGTTCGCCTGATGCGAGACGCTGAATTCCCTATTCGGACCCGACCCGCCGCCCGGAAAGTCGATCTGCGACAATTGTACGATTGCACAATTTCCGGTCGGACGGCACAGGGTCCGCAATCAGGCCGAATGGCCGAAAAACCGCCATCCGGGACAATAACGACCGGAGACGGAAACCCCCATGGGACGCGAGGCAAGTCAATGAAAAGCAACGGAAATTCGTGTTACAAAATAACCAATATCGTAACAGATGGCAATAAATTAAACGCGCCGCGGATCTGAACGTCCACGGCGGTGTCGTCGCGGCACGCGCCCGACCCCCTTCCGAACGCTTTCCAGTTGATACATTTTCCGCGAAATGCGCGGATTCAAGCCCTTCATCGGACTCGATTTTATTTTCGCGCGGTGCCCGCGCGCCGCCCGACACCGCCGCTGCCCCGCCCCGCCCTTCGAGCCACATGCGCGCTGCGATCTGCCGCTCCTCCGGCCCGGAGGCGCTCGCATAGATCGCCGTCGTCTTCATGTCGGCATGACCGAGCCAGCGCTGCACCAGATTGAGCGGAACACCCGACTGGATCGCCCGAACGCCGAAGCCGTGGCGTAATCCGCGCGGCGTTGCATAGTCCCCGGTAAGTCCCGCCTCGACCATTACCTCGCAAACACGGCGATATGCCGTCATGCGCGACCACGTCCAAAGATCAGAATCCGATCTTGATTTGCAGCTTATCCATTTTTTCATGAATCTCAGAAGCTCTTCGGAAAGAGGAACCTCTCTGTAGACAGATTTACCTCGTTTCTTCAGGCATTTTATGATCAGGGTTCCGGCCTGAAAATCTATACTTTCCGTATTGACGGCCAACGCTTCTGATATTCGACAACCTGTTTCGGCCATCAACCAACAAAAAGCATACACATCTTTACTTTTTTGTTTCGCAAATCTAACAAAATCTATGGTTTCGGATTCTGTAAGATACTTTCTTTTTCCATTAGTATTATACATATTCCAGGACATTTTCACTTTACCGCCACATTGTTTTTTTGAATTTTCTTCTTCATCCGGGGAATATTCATTCCCGATACTCTGGCGTCCAGCCGCCTCTGATACCGTTTTGGTTATTTCGTCTCAAACCAAGGCGAACAGGATTTGGCGGAGCGCATGGCGGACATGGCGGCAAGATTCACGACAATCGAGGCGGAAGCCGCGTACCCGGACATCTCCGTGGCCAGCGTTTTCCACTGCGCCCCGATCCTCATCGCGCTCAGAATCGACAATATCCAGTCGATCGCGAAAGCCTATGGCGAGGCGGCCGCACTCGCAGCGCAGCAGCATCTTGAGACCGCCGTTGCCGGGCTCGCGACGACGCATGTCGCCGACCGCGCGCTCGGCCGGCTGGATGCAGCGCTCGTGGTGCCCGGCAGCCCGGACCATTTCACCCGGCAGTTGCGTAGCGTACTTGCCCGTTCGCCGATCCGGCATCTGGACAATTCCATTTTCCTGACCGTGTCCAGTGCCTGGTCGGCAGCGGCATTCTCGAGCGGGGCGGACATAAGCCCCGCCGGGTTTGCCGCACTTCACGACGCCCTCGGCGTCCCTCCGCCCGCGTGCCCGGATGCCGCGCGCTATCGTCGCGACATGGCGATTGCCGCGCAAGTCTTCACGGCCGCGGCGGAGGGGCGCCTGTTTCCCGCATGGCAGGCGGTGAGCGGCGAGGACGAGACGCTCTATCACGAGTGCCTGCTGCGGCTCGTCGGCGACGACACGCCCGCTGTGGGCGATGCCATCGCGGCGCTGGAACGCACGGGCCTTGTGCGCGCATTCGACCAGATCATGGTGTCGCTTGTGCTCGATGAGCTGGAGACCGATCCGGCCGTTCGGCTCGGTGTCAACATTTCGGCCGCGAGCGCCGTGCTCGATTCCTGGTGGGACGACGCGCTCGCAAGGCTGCGTTCGAACCCCGCCACCGCGCGGCGGCTGGTGGTGGAAATCACCGAGACCGCGGCGTTCGCATCCATTTCCAGTGCCGCACGCTTCACATCCGCGCTGCGGGAACTCGGCTGCCGGATCGCGATCGACGATTTCGGCGTGGGCTTCAGCTCCGTGCGGAGCGTCCTTGCCCTGTCGCCCGACTACGTGAAGGTCGACGCCTTCTTTCTTCGCCGCGCAGGCCAATCGGCCCGCTGCCGCAACGCGCTCGCGCACATGATCGGGCTTGCCGGCACGATGGCCGCCGGGGTTATCGTCGAAGGCGTCGAAACTGAGGCGGACAGCCGCCTCGTTGCGTCGCTCGGCGCGGACTGGCAGCAGGGCCACCACGTTCATTTCCCCTCCACGCTGCGCCCATGGATCGCGCGCCGCAAGGCACCCGCCGCGGCGAGCGGATTTTCATCCACAATGGCCGCATCTGAAGGCGCCGCGTTTCTGCCCGCAAATTCGCCGTATCGATCGATCGGATTATCCGGATGATCCGAACAGAATCATTGCGGGAACGGTCCGAAGCACCGGAACGGTTCCATCCCCGGTTCGATTCCGGGTACGGCGTGTTTATGCGTTCTCTCGCGAAGTCGAACGGCAGTCGCACATAACAATAACAATGCTGCTGGTGAACAATGCCTCCGTTGCTCTACGAAGACCCCGTCCTTCTCCGGGGAGATCTCCACAAACACGCCGCGCTCCTCGCCTGCGAAAGTTTTCAATTCGCGGCGGGTATCGTGGCCGTGCCTCTGAACGCTTCGGAGTTCGCGCTTGCCGCGCGCTGCTACCCGATCGTGTTCGCGGATACGAACGAGATGCTGCCGCTGGCGGTGACCGGACTCAGCGACGGGTCCAACCTGTTCGTGGACGAAGAGGGCCGCTGGACGGACGGCGCCTATGTGCCCGCCTATGTGCGGCGCTATCCGTTTCTGCCGGTGACCACACCGAAGAGCGACGCGCTGATGCTGGCAATCGACCGGCCGCGGCTTGTCGAACGCGACGGCATAGTAGCGGCGGACGCAAACGGGCTTTTCGACGGCGACAACGCCTCTCCGCTGGCCGCGCGGGCACTCGACTTCTGCGAGCGCTATCATCGCGATCATCTGCGCACAGCGGAATTCGTCGCGGGCTTGCAGGAACGCGATCTTCTCGAAACCCGGCGCGCAGACATTCGCCTGCCCGATCAGTCGCAATTCCGGATCGACGGATTTCGGATGATCGATCGCACGAAGCTACGCGCGCTTCCCGACGATCGTCTCGGCGACTGGTTCCGCAAGGGCTGGCTCGACCTCGCCGCGCTTGCCGAAACCGCACAGGCGAACTGGCAGACGCTGCTCGATCGCCACGCCGCGCAGCGCGGTACCACGGCGAAACCGGCGCCCGCGCGTCGGCAGTCCAGCAGAAAGCGTGCCGATGCGTGATGCTCTTCCGGCGGTCATGCTCGCCGCCCTACTGTGCACCGCGCACGCGGCGGAGGCGCAGGTGACGCCTGCGGACATTCCGCGCACCGCGGAACCACGGCCGCAAACGCCCGAACCGCTTCCAGAGGCGCGCGCGACCACACCCGCACCCGCACCGCTGCTCCGCCAGCAGGTCGCACCGGAAGCTGCCGCCGAAACGCGCTTTGCGTTCCGCACGCTCGTCATCGACGGCGCATCGGCAATTCCCGAAACCGAACTGCGCGCGCTGTGGCGGGCGAAGCCTGGCGACGAAATCTCCGTCAGCACGATCTTCGAATTCGCCGATGCCGTGACGCGCACCTATTCGGCACGCGGCTATCTCCTCTCCTTCGCGCTGGTGCCCGAGCAGGCGCTCTCCGAAGGCGTCGTTCGAATTCAGATCATCGAAGGGTACGTCTCGGCGATCCGCGTGAAACGAAACGGCGCGGTGCGTGAAATCCGCAGCGTGGCCGAAGCCGCGGGAGAACCGCTCGCCGTGCGCACGGCGGCGCGTATTCTCGAATCGCGCCCGCTGAAGGCGGAGGATCTGGAGCGCGCCCTGCTGCTGATGAACGATCTGCCGGGCCTTGCCGCGACATCGCAGCTTGCGCCGTCCCCCGACACCCCGGGAACGTCGCTGCTCACGATCGACCTCTCGCACGGCGCGGTGCGCGCGGACGCGAGCTACACCAACATGATGTCGGGCGTGCTCGGCCGCGACATGCTGGGCGGCGGGCTGCGTTTCAGCGGCGACAGCGGCGAGGTGCGCCTGCGCGGCTGGGCGAGCCCTGACGGCGACCGCTACCGATCGTTCACCGGCGAGGCGACCAAGTGGCTGGGCCCCAATGGCCTGCGCATCGACGGCCGCACCAGCTTTTCGTGGAGCCGTCCGATCGGCGAACTCCTCGAGGCGATCCGCTATCGCGGCGAGACTCTGAATGTCGATCTGGGCATGAGCATACCGATCCGCCGCAGCCGCGCGAACAACATCGGTCTCACTGTCGGCGGACACGTGATCGATTCCGACTCCACCGTGCTCGGCACGGGATTCACGCGGGACCGCATCCGCACGGCTACCGCCGATCTCGATCTTGACTGGGCGGACGCGGGCGGCGGCATCAATCTCGTGCGGGTGGGCGCCATCAAGGGCTTCTCCGGGCTCGGCGCCACGACGGACGACGACCCGCTGCGCACGCGGATGAACGGATCGGCGTCCTTCCTCAATTTCACGCTCTATGCGCAGCGCTACCAGCCGGTCGCCGCGCTGGCGGGCGGCGATTTCGGCATTGTCGCGAAGAGTTCGGGCCAATGGGCGGCGACCGATGCGCTGCTGAGCGCGGCGGAGTGCAGCTACGGCGGCGCGGGGTTCGGGCGCAGCTTCGACAGCGGCACGGTAAGCGCCGATCACTGCGTGATGGGCGGGATCGAGGCGCGCTGGCGGCGCGGGGTCGGCAAGCTCGGCATCGGCGTTCACGGCTTCGTCGACGGCGGCATCGGCTGGCAGAAAGGCCGGCTTGATGAGGGCGAAGCGCGGCGGCATTCCGCATCCTCCGCGGGCGGCGGGATTTCATTCCAGATCGGCCCGCGCCTCACCGCGCAGGCAGAAGCCGCACGCGGCCTTTCGGGACCGACCGAGCGCAAATGGCGCGCCAATTTTTCGATCTCGCTCTCACTATGACTCTCGCAAGGACAGCCTGATGATCGCCTTCTTTCTCGCGCTCGCTGCCGCCGCGCCTGCCTCCCTGAAGGCCGACATCCACGGCGACTGGACCGTGCAGTGCACGAAGGCGGCGGACGTGCCCCCGTGCGAGATCGCGCAGGCCGCAACATCGAAGAGCACGGGCGAGCAAATCATGCGCATCGCCTTCGCCTATCGCGGCAGCGGCGAACGCTACGCCGTGCAGATCCGCCTGCCGCTCGGCATCCGCCTCTCGCAGCAGCCGCTGCTGCGCCTCGACGAGAATACCGACCTCGAAGGCTATGGCTTCACGCGCTGCGACGCGGGCGGCTGCTATATCGAACGCCTGCTCGGCACGCCGGAGATCACGCGCCTGCGCGCAGCGAAGACGGGCGTGCTCGCCGTTCTGGGCAGCGACGGCAAGCCGATGGTGATGCCGCTTTCCTTCAACGGCTTCGCCGAGGCGCTCGACGCTTCGGCCGTTCAGAACACGGCGTGGGCGAAGGCCGCCAACCGCTGAAAGACCAATAACAACAAAAGGCGTTCCCGATGGCCCCGCGTTCCGTATTCGACAAGCGCCGCATCATTCTTGCGGGCACCAGCCTTGCCGCACTCACGCTCGCCGGAGCGGCGCACGCAGGCCCTTCCGGCGGCAGCGTGAGTGCCGGGAGCGCATCGATCGCGGGTGACGGCACCGGCCACGTGACGGTGACGCAGACGAGCGATCGCGCGATCCTCGACTGGAACAGCTTTTCGATCGGCACGGGCGAAAGCACGCGGTTCATCCAGCCCGGCAGCACATCGGTCGCGGTGAACCGCGTGACGGGCGCAGACCCCTCCTCGATCCTCGGCAGCCTCACCGCGAACGGCCGCGTCGTCCTCATCAACCGGAACGGCATCGCCTTCGGCAAGGATGCGACCGTAGATGTCGGCGGGCTCGTCGCAACGACAGCGGACATCGACCGGCAAGCCTTCATGGCGACCGGATCGCTCAATTTTTCCGGCGGCAGCCTGCCCGGCGCATCGATCGTCAACGAAGGGCGCATCACGGTACGCGATGCAGGGCTTGCCGCACTCGTGGCGCCGAGCGTGCGCAACAGCGGCACGATCATCGCCAACCTCGGCCGCGTCGCACTCGGCGCGGGTACCGGCTTCACGGTCGATTTCTACGGCGACGGGCTGGTATCGTTCGCGCCGGACGGCATCGTCGCGGCCACCATCGGCGACGGCGGCACTGCACTTGTCGAGAACAGCGGCGTTATCGAAGCGAGCGGCGGCAAGGTTCTGCTGAGCGCTGCGGCTGCGCGCGAGGTCGTCAATGCTTCGGTGAACGTGTCGGGCGTCGTGCGCGCGGGCGCCATCAGCCGGAAGGGCGGCAGCATCGTGCTCTCGGGCTCGGGCAGCGTCACCGCCACCGGCACGCTTGCGGCCGACAGCGAGAAACAGGGGGGTGGCAGCATCGCGATCAGCGGCGGCAGCGTTTCGCTCGGCGGGCTGATCAGTGCGAGCGGCACCGACGGCGGTACGGTCACGGTGAGTGCCGACTGCCTGTTGTCACTCGCGGAGAATGTCGCTGCCACGGGCCGCCTCGACAACGGCGGGACGATCCGCTTCGACGCCGGACGCATCATCGAAACCGCGACGAGCCGCAACGATGCCTCGGGCGCCATCGACGGCGGCGCGATCCGCGTCGTCACCGAAGGCGGGCTCGCCACGTCGGGCAGCTATGCGGCGGACGGCGTCTATGGGCGCGGCGGACAGATCGATCTCAGCGGCGACGGCGTCTCGCTGCTTTCAACGCACATCAGCGCACGCGGACGGCTCGCGGGCGGTCTCGTGCGCATCGGCGGCGCGTTTCAGGGCGGCAAGACGCCCGATCCGGCGAAGGCCTATCATGCGACATTCCTCGGCCGCTGGGGCGAGCGCGAAGCGCTGCCGAACGCGGACACGCTCTTCGTGGGCAACGCGGCATCAATCGACGTTTCATCCGCGCGCGGCGACGGCGGCACGGCAGTGTTCTGGTCAAACGCGCAAACGACGTTCCTCGGTTCCGTGGATGCGCGCGGCGGACGCGGCGGGTCGGTGGAAATCTCCTCGGCAGGCGATCTTCGCCAGGCCGCGCTCGACCGCGTGACAACGGGCGCCGGCGGTCATCTGCTGCTCGACCCGAAGAACATCGTGATCGGCACGGTCGACGATGTGGAAAGCTGGCAGTACGCCGCCGTGCTCGGCGCGGTCTACGCGAACAGCGGCAATCCCGACGTCCTGGAAAATTCCGTGGCGGCCGCACTCGACACGTTCGACTCGTTCGGATCATCGGTCGCGCTCAATGCGGCCGGAACGCGCATGGCCGTCGGCGTGAGCGGTGACGACGGCGCGGGGAATCTCACGACCAACGTGGGCGCGGTGTACCTGTTCAGCTTCAGCGATGGCGACTTTTCGAACGGCACGCTCACCGGCATCGTCGGCAAAGGCTACACGGGCGGCAAGAATGTCGACATTGCACAGCTCGCCGGCGCCGACGCGTTCGGTACGTCGGTCGCGCTCAACGCCGCAGGCGATCTGCTCGCGGTCGGCGCGCTCGGCGACGACGGCAAGACTGAAGATGCAAGCGGTTCGGGCGCGGTCTACCTGCTGCGTTTCGCGGACGGCAACTTCAGCACCGGCACGCATGTCGGCACGATCGGCAAGGACTATAACGGCGCAGGCGACGTCGCGATTGCCGCGGCAGCCGATGACGGTTTCGGGCGTTCCGTCTCGCTGAACGGAGATGGCAATCTGCTCGCTGCCGGCGCCTGGAACGATGGCGGCTTCGGCAATGCCGCCGACAAATCAGGCGCGGCCTATCTCGTGCGCTTCGCTGACACGGCGTTCGGCGGCGGCACGCATAGCGGTACAATCGGCTATGGATATCTCGGCGCGGGTGACGTCGATCTCGTGCTCGACACCGGCGATTATCTTGGCGTCTCCCTCGCGCTGAATGCCGCCGGGGACCGGCTCGCGATTGGTGCGCATGGCGACAACGGCTTCGGCAACAGCGCGGCAGAGTCCGGCGCGATCCACGTCATCGGCTTTTCCGACACCAGTTTCTCCGACGGCATGCGGCTGGGCACCATCGGCAAAGGCTATGTGGGTGTGGGCGACACCAACGTCTCGGCCCTCGTCGGCGGCGACATGTTCGGTTACGCCGTCGCCATGAATGCGGACGGCACGCGCGTCGCCGGAACCGCGCTCGGCGACAATGCCGTGACGAACAACCTGTCGAACACGGGCGCCGTGCATCTGCTGTCGTTCGCGAACATTGATCTTTCCGGCGGCACCTACGAAGGCATGATCGGCCGTGGCTACACGGGCGGCAAGAACATCGACATCGCCGAGCTGGAAGCGGGCGACATGTTCGGCTTCGGCCTCGCGATGAATGCCGCGGGTGACCGGCTGGCGGTCGGCGCTTACAGCGACGACGGCGGCAACAACAGCCTGAGCGGCGCAGGCGGCGTTTATCTGATGCGCTTCGCGGACGGCAATTTTTCAGGCGGTACGGTAGCTGGCGTGATTGGCCGGGATGCATGGCGGGGTGATATCGCGGTCGACACGCTGCAGACAGGCGACAGGCTGGGCATTTCCGTCGCGCTCAACGCCGTGGGTGACCGACTCGCGGTTGGTGCGATGTATGATGCAGGCGCACTCGACGATACGCCGACGACGGGCGCAGTCTATCTGTTCAGCTTCTCGGACGGCGATTTTTCGGGCGGCACACTCACCGGGATCGTCGGCAAAGGTTATACAGGGGGCGCGAATATAGACGTGCCGCGCCTGCAAACGAACGATTTCTTCGGGTCTTCATTGGCGTTCAATGCCGAGGGAACCCGGCTTGCAATAGGCGCGATCGGCGACGACGGGAGCGACGAACTCACCAGCGATGCAGGCGCGGTCTATCTGCTGGACTTCATCGACCGGGATCAATCCGCCGGTGAAATCCGCGGTATTGTCGGCAAGGGATATTCCGGCGAAGGCGGCGTCAATGATTTTGACGTAACCGATCTCGACAACCAGGATCGGTTCGGCCGTGGCGTCGCGCTCAATGCTGCGGGCGACCGCATGGCAATCGGGGCCAATTCCGACGACGGTGCCGGCAACAGTGGCAGCGGGTCCGGCGCTGTGCGCCTGTTCACATTGGACAGTATGGTGTCGCTGGTGGGGACCATCGGTGCTGGGTACGTTGGCGCCAATGATCTCAACATCGGGCTTGCCAGCGACGACCAGCTCGGAAACTCCGTATCGCTGAACGCGGCCGGCGATCGGCTTGCCATCGGCGCGATCGGTGACGACGCGAGCGACGACCTGACGAGCGACGCGGGCGCGATCTATCTCATCTCCTTCACGAGCACCGATTTCACGGGCGCTTCCCATACCGGTACAATCGGGAAGGGCTATGCGGGCGCCGGGGATGTTTCGTTGGCACTGGATGCCAGTGATCTGCTGGGAATCGGCGTATCCCTGAACGCGGCGGGCGACCGGCTCGCGATCGGCGCACCGGGCGATGCCGGCAACAGCAACACCGCAGCGAGTGCGGGCGCGGTTTATCTGCTCAGCTTCACGGACACGGATTTTTCAGGCGGCACGCTTTCAGCCCGGATCGGCAGCGGCTACAGCGGCGGCAAGAATCTCAGCCCGGTCAACCTTGAGGCAGGTGACCGCTTCGGCTTTTCCGTTGCGCTGAACGCCGACGGCGACAGGCTTGCCGTCGGATCGTTCCTGGACGGCGGCGCGAGCAATCGGACGGCCTCTTCGGGCGCGGTCTATCTTTTCGGGTTCACGGATGGTGATTTCAGTGGCGGGCAACTCACGGGCCTGATCGGCAACGGCTATCAGCGGCATCAGGATATCGCACTCAACCCCGGGCCCGATGCGGCTGACCAGTTCGGCATATCGGCGGCGCTGAACGGCGCAGGCGACCTTTTGGCGGTGGGCGCCTTCGGGGACCACGGCGTCGCCCACGGCACGACCAGCTACGGCGCAGTCTATCTCTTCAGTTTCAGCGACGACCAGTTTTCGGACGGTGCGCTCGAAGCCATTATCGGGAAGGGCTATTCGGGCGGCAAGAACATCAATCTCACCGGGCTCGAAACGGGTGACGGCTTCGGCTTTTCGGTCGCGCTGAATGACACCGGCGATCGCATGGCGGTTGGCGCGTGGGGCGATGACGGTTTCGCAAATAGTGTGGCGGGCTCGGGCGCGGTACACTTGTTCAGTTTCACGGACGACGCCTTTTCGAATGGCGCCCATTCAGGCACAATCGGCGCGGGCTATGTGGGCACCGGCGACATTGCAATGACGCTTGGCGCCAGCGATTCTTTCGGTTCGGCGGTCGCGCTGAATGCCGCGGGCGATCGGCTTGCGATCGGCGCATATCTCGATGATGGAAGCACCAACGCCACCGCGAATGCGGGGGCGGTTTACCTGTTCCGCTTCACCGACACCGATTTCGGCGGCGGGACGCACGCGGGCACCATCGGGAACGGTTATACCGGCGCCAGCGGGATGCCTACGCTTGAAGACAGCGACTATTTCGGCATTTCGGTAGCGCTGAACGCGGCCGGAGACCGGCTTGCCGTCGGCGCCTCGGGCGATGATGGCGCTGGCAACGCGGCGAGCGCTTCGGGCGCGGTGTATTTATTCAGCTTCACCGATGCGGATTTTGGCGGCGGTGCCTCCGCCGCGAGGATCGGCGTCGGCTATTCCGGCGGAAAGAACGTCAATCTCGCTTCGCTCGAGGCCGGCGACCAGTTCGGCCGATCGGTCGCTTTCAATGGGGACGGCAATTATCTCGCCGCGGGAGCCAATCTGGACGACGGCTTCGGCAACAGCGTGCAGAACGCGGGCGCGATCCACCTGTTCAACTTCACCGATACCAGTTTCACCGGAGGCGCACTGAAGGGCACGATCGGATCGGGTTACACGGGGACGTGGGACACGAACATCACGCTCGACGTCGATGACAATTTCGGCGTGTCGGCTGCGCTCAGCGCGAACGGTCTGCGGCTGGCGGCGGGGGCGAATGCCGACGACGGCGCAAGCAACGCCATCTCCAACAGCGGCGCAATGTACCTGTTCACCACCGAACGCGCGATAGACGGCGGGCTGATCTACGCCAGCGACCCGGACGCGACGGTCAACGTCTCCGCCACCTCGCTCGCAGCGCTGCTCGCGGCGGGGACGAACCTGACGCTGCAGGCCTCGAACGACATCACCGTCTCGGCGGCGGTGACGGTGAACAACGCGCTCGGCGATGGCGGCAACCTGACGCTCCAGGCCGGGCGCAGCGTGCTCGTCAATGCAAGCATCACGACCGACAACGGCGATCTCGCCATCATCGCCAACGACACGCTGGCGAACGGCGTCGTCGATGCCTACCGCGACACCGGCAGCGCTGCCGTCACCATGGGCGTGGGCACGACGATCACCGCCGGCACGGGCAGCGTCACCATCGATCTGCGCAGCGGCGCGGGCAAGACCAACACGGCGGCGGGCGACATCACGCTGCGCGCGATCACGGCGGGTGCGCTCACCGTCACCAGCGCCGCAACCGCGGGCGACATCCTGCTGAACGGCAACGTCACCACGAGCGGCGTGCAGGACTACACGTCCGAACGCGATATCAAGCTCGCGGCGAGCACGACGCTCACCGTCACCGGCGCGGCGACGCTGAGCATGGACGCCGCCCGGCAGGTTTCGCTCACCACCGGCGCGAAGATCGAGAACACATATGCCGGCGGCCTCACGCCTTTCGCCGCGATCGACATCACGGCCAATCGCCGCGCGACCGCCGACGCCGGAACGCTGAGCGGCATTGACCTCAGCGGCGCGATCATCCGCACGGCGGCGGGTGCGGCGGGCAGCATCGCCCTTTCCGCGCGTGGCGGCGCGGCCGATGGGCGCGGCATCAACATGCTCGGCGGTTCGACGATCGAATCGCTGGGATCGGGCACGATCACGCTTCACGGCACCAGCGGCACGGGATCGGGCGGCACCACCTACGGCGTCTTCCTCCACCAGTCGTCGCAGGTCGTCGGTACGAACGGCGATATCGAGATCACCGGAGAGGCCGTTGGTAGCGGCGTTGCGCCGGGGCTCTACGTGTTCAGCGGATCGCAGGTGCGGACCACCGTCACGGGCGACATCGCACTTATCGGCTCCGCCGTGGCGGGCGGTCAGGGCGTGTGGATCGCGTCGAGCTCGGCTGGCGTGCACACCATCTCGGGCGACATCAGCATCACCGCGACGAGCGGTGACGGGGGCCAGCCGGATTTCGTGATCGGCTCGGGCGGCACGCTCGGCAGCGCAAACACGAACGACATCACCATCAATGCAGATACGATCGGCTTCACGGGCACGGTTTCCGGAAACGGCATCCTGACGATCCAGTCGCGCACCGATGGGCGCACGATCGGCCTTGGCGACGGCGCGGGCGACCTTGTGCTCACGGCCACCTCGCTCGCCAACATCCAGAATGGTTTCAGCGAAATCGTGATCGGCAATGCGGATGCGGGCGCGATCACGGTCGGAAACGGCCTCTCCGCCTTCAACGACAACCTGCGCCTCGAAAGTGCCGCCGCGCTTGCGATCGGCGGCACGCTCAGCACCGGCAGCAATCGCCTGACGCTCGATATCGCAGGCGCGACGAGCCAGACGGCGGCGATCACTGCGGACAAGCTTCTTCTCCTGAATGCCACCGGTGCTTACACGCTGACGAATACCGGCAATACGATCGGCACGCTGGCGGGCGACACCGGGACGATCACGCTCACACATGGCGGCAGCGGCAATCTGACGGTTGGAACGATCGACACGACTGCCGGCATCGATGCCACCAGTGTTGCGATCACCACGACACAGACGACCGCGGGCCTGATCTTCAATCAGGACGTCACCACGACAGGCGCGCAGACCTATGGAGCGCCTGGCACGATTACCGTGAATGCCGGCGCCGATCTTGCCGTGAGCGGCAAGGCAACGCTTGCCCTGACGGCGGGCGCACGCATCCTGCTTTCCGGCGGCACGCTCGCGAACAGCTACACGGCGGATAGCGACGCGTTCGAAGCGATCACGCTGAAGGCCAACGAAGCCGGCACGGGCACAGGTTCGGGCGACGCAGCGATCAAGCTCGCCGGAGGTGCCCGCATCTCCACGGCGGCGGGCGGCGGCGGGAACATCAGCCTGCTCGGCAAGGGCGGCGCGAGCGTCAGCCACGGGATATTCGTGGATGGCAGCAGCATCGAATCGCTGGGTGCTGGCGCGCTCACGCTGACCGGAACGGGTGGCTCCTCGGCCGGCGGCACCAACATGGGCATCTACCTTAAAGGCGTGATGACCGGCATCATCGGCAACACCGGTGCCATGCTGATCTCCGGCACGGGCGGTGCTTCCACCGGTCCGCAGAACTATGGCGTGCATATCCACGACGGCGCCATCATCGCGTCCGTCGGTACGGGAGACGACGCGGCGGCGATCGACGTGATCGGCGCGGCGGGCGGCACAGGAAGCGGCGCGACCAATATCGGCGTCTATATCGCGGATACTGGGGCGATGATCACCAGCATCGACGGCGATATCAGCGTGACCGGCACCGGCGCGGCGGCATCGACATCGAACAACAACATCGGTGTGCGCCTTATCAACGACGCACGGATCGAATCGACCGGCGCAACTGCCAACGCGGCGAAGATCACGGTGATCGGCAACGCCGGCGGCACCGGCGCGCTTTCCGCGAACAATCAGGGCGTCAGCCTGCAGGGCGCGGCCGCGAAGATCACAACCGCGTTCGGCGACATTTCGATCACCGGCACGGGGTCGGCAACGGCGGGGAGCGCCAACAATCACGGCATTCATATCCTGGAGGGCGCACACGTCACATCAACGGGCAGCGCGCCCGGCGCGGCGAAGATCACGCTTTCCGGACAGGGTGGCGGCGATGCCGCATCGGCGACCTCCAACACCAACATCGGCATCTATCTTTCGAGCGCGAACACCTACATCGAGAGCGTGTTCGGCGACATCACGATGACCGCCACGGGCGGCGCCGGATCGGACGGCGCGGATGCCCACCACTACGGCATCCAGCTCGGGCTCGGCACACAGGTGCGGTCCACCGGGAGCGACGCCGATGCCGCCGATATCATCGTTTCAGGAACCGGCGGCAGCGGCACCGGAAACGAGCGAAACGGCGTGTATCTGAACGCTGTCGAGGCCCTTAAAAGCGACGCAGGCAATATCTCCATCACCGCACGGGGTGGTGTGAGCGCAGGCGGCACGGGCACCGACGGGCTTTACGTTTCCGGCGTGGGCACAAAGGTTCAAAGCAGCAGCGGCGAGGTGATCGTCGATGCGGCCAAGGGCGGCGGCACCGGCAAGGATTTCAACAACCTGACCGGCAACACGGCGGTGCAGTCCACGACCGGCCGCTGGATCATCTACCTGACCCATCCGGATAACAGCACCCTCAACAATCTCGCCAGCGGCAACCTGCCGATCTGGGGGAAGACACAGTCCACGCTCGCGCCCGCATCCGTCGGCGCCGGCAACCGCTACGTCTTCGCCAATCAGCCCACGCTCACGGTTTCAACGAGCTTCTCCGACAGCAAGACCTATGGAACCGAATACACGTTCCCGACGCCGACGCGCGGCACCAACTACAGCATTTCGGGTATCGTATCGGCATCCAGCTATCAAAGCGTGTGGACGCAGGAAACACTGAGCGATCTCGGCCTCTCCGGTGCGCCCGAATTCAGTTCGAGCGGCGCCGCAGCGGACGCGAACGTCGCTGGATCACCCTATGCCATCAGCATTGCCAACGGCACGCTTGCAAGCAGCGCCGGCTATGCGTTCGGCACCCCCTCTTCCACCGGTACGCTGACCGTGACGCCGAAAACATTGACGATCACCGGCGTGACCGCGGCGGGGAAGGATTACGACGGCGATGCCGATGCCGACCTCTCCGGCGGGTCGCTGATCGGTATCGTCGGCAGCGAGGATGTCGAATTCTCGGCAGGAAGCGGTACTTTCGCAAGCAAGAATGTCGGCACGTGGACGATCACGGCAACCGGGTATGCGCTCACCGGTGACGATGCGGGCAACTACACGCTGACGCAGCCCGCCGTCGCCAATGCGACAATCTCCGCAAAAGCTCTGACGCTGACCGGCGTGACCGCCGCGGGCAAAGACTATGATGGCAATGCCGATGCCGACCTCTCCGGTGGGTCGCTCGTCGGTATCGTCGGCAGCGAGGATGTCGAATTCACCGCGGGTGCGGGACTGTTCGCCAGCAAGAACGTGGGCGCATGGAGTGTCACTGCATCGGGCTATATGCTCACCGGTGACGACGCCGGAAATTACATACTCACACAGCCCACTGTCGCA
Source organism: Sphingosinicella sp. (assembly GCF_041916975.1). Taxonomy (NCBI): domain Bacteria; kingdom Pseudomonadati; phylum Pseudomonadota; class Alphaproteobacteria; order Sphingomonadales; family Sphingosinicellaceae; genus Sphingosinicella; species Sphingosinicella sp. The sequence continues at coordinate 3,316,784 of NZ_JAYRYK010000001.1, read as the reverse complement.
AACGCGACGATTTCGGCAAAGGCTCTCACCCTTTCCGGCGTCACTGCGGCAGGCAAGGACTATGACGGCGGCGACACGGCCGACCTCTCCGGTGGAGCGCTTGTTGGAATCGTCGGTAGCGAGGACGTGACGTTCGGCGCCGGCACCGGAATCTTTTCGAGCAAGAATGTCGGCACATGGACAGTTACGGCAACCGGCTATGCACTCACCGGCGACGACGCCGGGAATTATACGCTGGCGCAGCCGACCATCGCCAACGCGACGATCTCACGGCGTACGCTGAACGCGGGCGTCACCGCTGACGGCAAGATCTATGACGGGACGCGCGACGCCACCCTCACCTTCTCCACCAGCGACATCGTGGCCGGGGATTCGGTGACATTCGCCTACGGTGCGCAGTTCGCCGACAAGGCCGCCGGAACGGGCAAAACGGTCAGCCTGACCGGCAGCGTGACGCTTACCGGAACGGAGGCCACGAATTACACGCTCGCGCTCGATCCGGGTGACGTTTCCGCGCTCGCAGCGGACATCTCCGCGCGCACGCTGACGGTGAGCACCGTCGGCGCGCTCGACAAGATCTACGATGGCGGCACGTCGGCGGGACTCTCGTTCGCGACGGCGGACATTCTCTCCGGCGACACGGTGACGTTCGACTACACGGCGAACTTCGCGGACAAGAATGCCGGCGCGGGCAAGGGTGTGAGCGCCTCCGGCGTGTCGCTCTCGGGCGTGGACGGTGGAAATTATGTTCTTGTCCTCGATGGCGCGCTGCTCGCCGGGCTCACGGCCGACATCGATCGGAAAGCCTTGACGCTGGAGACTGCCGCAGCGGTGGACAAGACATACGACGGCAACCGGAACGTGACGCTCGACTTCACGACGGGCGACCTCGTTTCCGGCGACGACATCGGCTTCCTCTACGAGGCACTGGCAGCGGACGGAAACGCCGGAACCGGCAAGGCCGTGACGGTGACCGGGGGCGCAGTGTCTTTGAGCGGTGCCGATGCTGACAACTACGATCTCGGCTTCGACCCCGCCCTGCTTACGGGCCTTGCGCTCGACATTGCCGCAAGGACGCTGAATGTCACCGCCGTTGCGGCCCTCGACAAGGTCTACGACGGAACGACGACGGCCGCGCTGGCGATTACCGCGACAGGACTCGTCGGCGGCGACGATGCGGTGTTCGGCTATGATGCGCGCTTTGCAGACAAGAACGTGGGCGTGGGCAAACCCGTGACGGTCGCGGGCGGCATCAGCCTGAGCGGCGGCGACGCGGACAATTATGTCGTCGTGCTCGATCCCGTGCTGCTTGGCGGACTTTCGGCGGACATCATCGCGAAGACGCTGAGCATCACGGACGTGCTCGCGCTCGCGAAAACCTACGACGGATCGCGCGGCGCCGACCTCACCTTCGTTACCGACGACATCGTCGGCGGCGACAGCGTCGGCTTTGGTTACGAGGCGCTGTTTGTGGACAAGAACGCGGGCACGGGCAAGGCCATCGGCGTCACCGGCGGCGCGGTAGCGCTGACCGGCGCCGACGCGGGCAACTACGCGCTCAGCCTTGATGCCGCGCTGCTGCTCGGCCTCAGCGCCGACATCGGCCGGAAGACGCTGACCGTCACCAATGTCGCCGCCAGCGACAAGACCTACGACGGCACACGGAACGTACCGCTCGATTTTACGACCGCGGATATTCTCGGAGGCGACGATGTCGTGTTCGACTACGAGGCGCTGGCCACCGATCGCAACGCCGGGACCGGCAAGGTCGTCACCGTGGGCGGGGTTTCGCTCGCAGGCGAGGATGCGGGCAATTACGATCTCGCGCTGGACGACGGCCTGCTCGGCGGCCTCACCGCGGACGTTTCCGCGAAGGCTCTGACGGTGGTTGTCAACGACCAGTCTCGTCCGCGGTTTCAGACCAATCCGGCGTTCACCTATCACCTCGTCGGCCTCGCCGATGGCGACGACGCCTCTGTGGTGAGCGGTGTGACGTTCCTTACGGCCGCGGCAGGCGACTCGCTCGTCGGGCAGTATGCGATCGAAGCGTCGGGCGGATCGGCATCGAACTACGTGCTCGCTTACATGCCCGGCACGCTCACCGTGACCGGCCACCTGATCCCGCCTTATGATCAGGACCGCATCCAGCACGTGCCCGGCAGCCTAAGCGGCAGCGACGGTTTCGGCGGCATCGTTTCGATCGCACCGGCGCCCACACTTCACATGCTCTCCGGCTACGCGGACATGGGGGTCGGTGAGGTGGCCGCGCCGGACGGCCGCGGACCGTTCTGCTCCGATCCGGGGAACCGCACACGGGGGCAGCGCCTGCTCCCGTACCTCCAGCTCAACATGAGCGGCCGCACGCTCTATTGCCTCGGCAGCCCCTCGCGTTTTGTGCAATAGACGCCTTAAATTGACAGTCCTAGTGTCATATTGTTGAGTGTTCCGCGGGCGAGAGCGCTGCGGGCACAAGGGGACGGTCAAGCGGGGGAGGGTATTTATGCGGCTGGGCAGGCTGCAACGGTGGCTTTGGGCAGGCTTTGCCGCCATTGCAGCCACGTGCGCCCCTGCCCGCGCCGAGCCTCCGCCCGTGCGCCCCAACTTCGTGCTCATCCTGGTGGATGACGCAGCGCTGATGGATTTCGGCAGCTATGGCGGCGAGGCACGCACGCCGAATATCGACCGGCTCGCCGGCGCGGGCGCGCTGTTCACGCACTACCGCACCTCGCCGCTCTGCGCGCCGTCGCGGGCGATGCTGCTCACGGGCATCGACAATCACCGGAACGGCGTCGCCACCATTCCTGAGGTGCTGCCGCCCGAACACGCGGGGAAGCCGGGCTACGGCCTCCGTCTCGAACCCGATGCGATCACGGTCGCGGAGCGGCTGCGGCGCGCGGGCTACCGCACCTACATGACCGGCAAGTGGCACCTTGGCAGCGGCGAGGGCGAACTACCGCCGTCGCACGGCTTCCAGAAGTCGTTCGCGCTCGACGCCTCCGGCGCGGACAACTGGGAGCAGAAGCCCTACATGCCGTATTACGATACGGCCCCATGGTTCGAGGACGGCAAGCCGGCGACGCTGCCTGCCGAATTCTACTCATCCGAATTCATCGTCGATCGCATGATCGACTATCTGGCGGATCAGGGCGGGAGCGATCCGTTCTTCGCCTATTTGGCGTTTCAGGCCGTGCATATCCCGGTGCAGGCGCCGCGCGCCTACACGGCACATTACGAGACGGTCTACGACAAGGGCTGGGACAGCATCCGCGAGACGCGCTGGCGGCGCGCGCAGACGATGGGCCTGATCCCCGAAGGTGCGCCGCTCGCGGCCAAGCCCGCCGGATTGCGGGAATGGAAGACGCTTCCCGATCCCGAACGGCGCCTGCTTGCGAAGAGCATGGCGGTGAACGCGGGCATGATCGAGGCGATGGACCACCATATCGGCCGCCTGATCGCCTATCTCGACAAGCGCGGCGTGCTTCAGAACACCGTGTTCGTCGTCACCTCCGACAATGGGCCAGAACCGAACGAGCCCGTCAGCCAGCGCGGCTTTCCGCTATGGATGCGGATGAACGGCTACGACCAGAATCTGGATCGGCTCGGCGAAAAAGGTTCGTTCGTCTCGATCGGCCCCGAGTGGGCGACCGCGGCGGCAGCACCGCTCAGCCTGTTCAAGTTCTACGCCTCCGAAGGCGGGCTGCGCGTGCCCTTCATCATGTCCGGCCCCGGTATCGCGGCGCAACCGCGCGTTTCCGCCGCCGCCTTCGTCACCGACGTTGCGCCGACGCTGCTCGACATCGCGGGTATAGAGGGCAGCGACGGCAAGGCCATGACGGGGCGCAGCCTCAGGCCCGTACTGAGCGGCTCGGCGGATCACGTCTATTCGCCGGACACCCCGATCGGCATGGAGGTTTCCGGAAACGCAGCGCTCTATCGCGGCGACTTCAAGCTCGTGCGCAACCTGCCTCCGCACGGCGACGGCACGTGGAAGCTCTACGATCTCAGCCGCGACCCCGGCGAAACGCGCGATCTCAGCGCCGCCGAACCGGCACGGCTCCAATCCATGCTCGCCGACTACCAAGCTTATTCGAAATCCATGGGCGTGCTGGATATCCCGGAAGGCTACGATCCGTTTCGGCAGATCACGCTCAACACACGCATTAAGATCCTGAAGCATCACGGATGGGCGCTCGGCGGCATCCTGCTTGCGCTCGTAGCTGCCATCGCCGTTACGACGCGGCTCTTCGGGAAGCACAAACGGAGGCACGCTTGACCGAACCGCTCAGACTGCTGGGCGCCCCGGGTTCGCCCTACACGCGCAAGATGATCGCGCTGCTCCGGTACAGGCGCATACCCCACGCGATCCTCTGGGGCAGCCACATGCAACCGCCCGAAGGCCTTCCGGCGCCGAAGGTGAAGCTGCTGCCAACGGTGTATTTCCCTTTGGCCGACGGCACGCTGGAGCCCGCAGTGGATTCCTCGCCGATCATTCGGCGGCTGGAAAAGGAGCATGGGGGCCGTGAAGCGATTCCCGCCGATCCGGTTCTGGCGTTCCTCAATCACCTGATCGAGGACTATGCGGACGAGTGGCTGACCAAGGCCATGTTCCACTATCGCTGGGCGTTTGCAGAGGATGCAGCGAATGCCGCGCCGCTGCTGGTGTTCTGGATGGCCCCGACAATGCACGCGGAAACCGCCGCGCAGACGGCGGACATGTTTGCCGACCGACAGATCAGCAGGCTCCACGTGGTCGGTTCGAACGACACGACCGGGGAAACGATCGAACACAGCTATCGGCGTTTCCTTGCCGTTCTCGATGCTCTGATCACGGAGCGCGGCTATGTGCTCGGCGCGCGCCCGTCTTCTGCCGATTTCGCCATCCACGGGCAGCTCGCGCAGCTTGCGGTGATCGAGCCGACCTCCACCGCGATCGCCGCGCAGACCGCGCCGCGCGTGCGGGCGTGGCTCGACCGGGTCGAGGATCTCTCTGGCGTCGAGCCAACCACCGCCGACTGGTTCTCGCGCGACGAGATGACCGCACTGCGCCCGCTGCTCTGTGAGATCGGGCGGGTGTACGCGCCGTTTCTGATCGCGAACGCGAAAGCGGTGATGGCGGGCTCCGAGATCGTGCAGACGGAAATCGATGGGCGTGCGTGGACGCAGCCGGTCTTCCCCTATCAGGCGAAATGTCTGCAGTGGATACGGGAGGCGTTCGCGGCGCTTGGGACGGATGATCAGGCCGCGGTGCGGACGCTCCTCGATCACACCGGATGCGAGGCGCTTCTGCCATGAAAAGACGATCGGCCCTTGTCGGCGTCGCGGCTCTTCTGATCGTGTTCGGTGGGGCGGCGTGGATGAACCGCAAGGAGGTAATCCTGTGGCTCGTCACCACGCTCGCCAAGGACCGCGATATTGCGCCTTACAGCCCCGTCGCGTGGAATGAGGGTCCGGCGGCAGCACCCGCGGGAGACCGCCCGCCCAACATCGTCTTCATCCTCGCCGACGACCTCGGCATCAACGACATCTCGGCGTTCGGCGGCGGCGTGGCGGGCGGGCGCGTGCCGACGCCGAACATTGATCGGCTCGCCAAGGACGGCGCGCTGTTCGCGCAGGCCTATGCCGGAACCGCAAGCTGCGCGCCGTCGCGCGCCATGATCCTGACAGGCCGCTATCCGACACGCACGGGATTCGAGTTCACGCCGACGCCCGACGGCATGGGGCGCATGGTGGCAATGTTCTCGGACAATGAGCGCTCCGGTCTGCCGCCGGTCGACTGGAACCGCGAAGCCGACGACAAGGTGCCGAGCTTTGACGAACAGGGCCTGCCGGGCGCGGAAGTGACCATTGCCGAGGTGCTGAAAGGTGCGGGCTATCACACGGTCCACATCGGCAAGTGGCACCTCGGCAGCGGCAAAGAATTCGGCGCAAACGCGCAGGGCTTCGACGAAAGCCTGCTGATGGCGAGCGGACTTCATCTGCCGGAGGACGCCACCGACGTCGTCAATGCCAAGGTCGATTTCGACCCAATCGACCGGTTTCTCTGGGCGCGGATGCAATATGCCGCATCGTTCAACGAAGGGCCGCTGTTCGCACCGGGCGGCTACCTCGCCGACTACTGGACCGACGAGGCGGTGAAAGTGATCCGGGCCAACCGCAACCGGCCGTTCTTCCTCTATCTCGCACACTGGGGGGTGCACACGCCGCTACAGGCAACGCGCGCCGACTACGAAGCCGTCGGCGATATCAAGCCGCATCGGCTGCGCGTCTATGCCGCGATGGTGCGTTCGCTCGACCGGAGCGTGGGGCGCGTGCTCGCGGCGCTGAAGGACGAGGGGCTCGACGAAAACACGATCGTGGTGTTTTCAAGCGACAACGGCGGCGCGGGCTATGTCGGTCTCCCCGACATCAACGCGCCCTATCGGGGCTGGAAGCTCACCATGTTCGAAGGCGGCATCCGCGTGCCGCTGTTCATGCGCTGGCCCGCCCGCATCGCACCCGGCACGCGTGTCGAAAAGCCCGCCGGGCATATCGACCTGATGCCGACCTTCGCCGCGGCGGCGGGCGCGCCGCTCCCCGCCGGTGTCGCCATCGACGGCATCGATCTGCTCGCGCAAACACCTGCGCGCGCCGACAATGCGCTGTTCTGGCAGAGTGCCTACTACCGCGTGGTGCGGCAGGGCGACTGGAAGCTGCAGGTGACGGAGCGGCCGAAGAAGACGTGGCTGTTCGACCTTGCCGCAGACCCGACCGAAAAGGTCAATCTCGCCGACCGCGAGCCGGCTCGCGTCGCGGCAATGACGGCGCTGCTCAATGCGCACCGCGAGGCCGGGCGGGCGCCGCTCTATCCGCATACGATCGAAGCGCCGGTCGCGGTCGACAAGACGCTCGCGGAGCGCGTCGGGCCTGGGGATGAGTTTATCTACTGGCCCAACTGAGACGGTGCGTCTTTGACGATGCGGAAGCCGACGTGGCTTGCGGAGAAGTGAGCCTCCTGCGGCTGACGAGCGGCGGGGCGGTAACGGCGGCAGAAGTTTTCCGAGCAGAGATAGGAGCCGCCCTTGATCGTCTGCGCGCCTTCGCCCCAAGGCGTATCTGTGATTTCCCAGACGTTGCCGATCATGTCGTAGAGGCCGATGCGGCTCGGCGGGAAGCAGCCAACCGGTGCGCGGCCAGCGAAACCGTCTGCGGCTTTCTGCTCTTCAGGAAACAGGCCCTGCCACGTGTTCGCGACCGGCCGCGCATTGGATGCATAGGCGCCCGCTTCCTGATCGCCGCCCTTCGGCAGGCCGAGCGATGCTGCATACTCCCACTCGACCTCGGTCGGCAGGCGCCCACCCGCCCACGTCGCATAGGCGGCGGCATCCGCGGGGGAGACGTGCACGACGGGATCGCGGCCGTGCCCGGCGATGTCCGAGCCCGGCCCCTCCGGCGTCCGCCACGTCGCGCCCTGCACCAGCTTCCACGGCCGGCTCTCGCCGCCTTCGGGCGCCGTGAACACCGCCGATCCGCCATCGGCCTCGTCTGCCGTGCGCTCGGCATCGGTGAGATAGCCGGTGGCCTTCACGAACGCTGCGAACTGATCGTTCGTGACCTCGTGCGCCTGAATGCGGAACCCGCCGACGTGCAGCGACAACTCGGGCCGCTCCTCGGGATAACGCGGCGCGGCGCCCTTGATGAAGCGCCCCTCGGGCACATCAACAAAAACGCCGAGACTGTCCGCGGGAATCCCGCACGCGGCATCCTCTCCGCGCACGCCGCACGCCGACAGCAGCGCCAGCGCAAGAAGGGCCGCGCGCCTCACAGGCCGAGCAGCCGTTCGACAGCAAGCCGCATCGCCGCCTCCGCCTCTTCGGACGTGAGGTTTTGATCGTGCCGCAGGCGCTGCCACGACTGAAACCCCGTGACCATTTCGAGCGCCGCAAACAGCGCCGCGTTCGACTGGACCTCGGCAGGCAGGATCGCCTGCAGGGCCGCACGCTCCAGCGCGAGAAAGCGCCGGTGCGCATCCATCAGATATTCGGACTGGAACCGGCGCGCGTGCGCCGCGATCTTGAACGGCATCAGCCGCTCGTAAATGCGCGCCCGGCGCGTCACGACCTCGCCCGCCCTGCCCTGCCAATCGCGCGCTTCGAACTGCGTCATCACCATCGGCAGGATTTCCGCTTCGATCTGCGCGTTCAGTCCACGGTAGAGACTGTCCATCTCCTCGAAGTGCCGAAAAACGGTACGGATCGACACGCCCGCCGCCGCGGCCACGCTCGTGGCATTGGGATCCATGTCTCCGCCCTCGATCACAGCGCGCATCGCGGCGACGATCTGCGCGCGGCTTCGTTCGCTCCGCAGGCGGCGGCCATCCACGGCTTCCTCGCCGGGCGGAACCAGGCGCGTGACGTTCGCCATGCTTTCCGTCACGACGGCACCGCCGCGCCCCAGCTTGCGAAGCCCGCGAAGCGCGGTGTCGACGGCAAATACATGGTTTCAAGGCGGTCGACGCGAAAGCCACTGTTCGCCAGCATCGCGGCCGGCTGGCGCGTCAGGTGGCAGCCGCCGAAAAGACGCTTCCATACGGGCTCGATCCGCTGCTGCCAGCGCGCGACGTCCGCATCGGGCGCGAGGCCGTGCTCGGAAAACAGCACGCGTCCGCCCGGCTTCAGCACGCGGCGCACTTCCCTGAGCGCACTCCCCCAATCCGGGATCGTGCACAGCACGAAGGTGACCACCGCCGTATCGATGCTCGCATCTTCAAGCGAAAGCCGCTCGGCGCCCGTTTCGTGAAACTGCACGCGGTCCGTGATCGCGGTATGCCGCGCCGTCTCGCGAGCCCTTGCGACCATGCCGGGTGCGGGCTCCACCGCATGGAGCCGCGTGATGCGCGCCGGATCGTAGAAGGCGAAGTTCGTTCCCGAACCGCAGCCAAGCTCGAGCACCGCCCCCGTGGCTTCCGGCACGACCTTCGCGCGCTGTCGCATCACCGGCTTCGACGTGCAGGCGCACGACACGATCGCCGGCACGGCATAACGATCCCAAAGCCCCATCAGAATATCTCCTTGCGCGGATAGTCGGACAGCGGGCGGGCGCGGGCAAGCGACATATTTCGGCGGGTCCAAGGTCCGGTTTTGGGGTTTTCGCCTCCGGCCCGCTCCTGTAACCCCATTCGCGGCGCATGGTGAACGTTGCGGACGAGGTGAAATGATACGCGATCTACACACTCTGGTGATCGAGCGCCCGCGGTCGGCACTGCGTGAGTTCCTGCGTACCGAATCCGCCGGCGGCATCGTGCTGATGGTGGCTGCCGCAGCGGCGCTCATCGTCGCCAATTCGCCCTTCGCCGACGCCTATTTCGCCGCTCTCAAAACCTATGTCGGCCCGCTTTCGCTCAGTCACTGGATCAACGACGGGCTGATGGCGATCTTCTTCCTGCTCGTTGGCCTCGAAGTGAAGCGCGAGTTGCTGGACGGCCAGCTTTCCACATGGGACCGGCGCATATTGCCCGGAGCGGCGGCGGCGGGCGGCATGATCGTACCGGCGCTCATCTTCGCGGCGTTCAACATCGGCGATGCCGCGACGATCCGTGGCTGGGCAATCCCCTCCGCGACCGATATCGCCTTCGCGCTCGGCGTGCTGACGCTGCTCGGGCCGCGCGTTCCCGTGTCGCTGAAAGTGTTCCTGACCGCGGTTGCGATCATCGATGACCTTGGCGCCATCGTCATCATCGCGCTGTTCTACACCGCCGAGCTTGATCTCGCCGCACTCGGCGCCGCGATCCTGCTCATCGCGGTGCTTTACGGCTTCAACCGCTTCGGCGTCCGCTCGTTGTGGCCCTATCTCGTCATCGGCGCCGGGGTCTGGACGGCGATGCTGCTCTCCGGCGTTCATGCGACGCTCGCGGGCGTTGCCGTGGCGCTGACGATCCCGCTGACACCGGCACCCGGCCATGTCGACGACGAGCATTCGCCGCTGCACCGACTGGAACATGCCATCGCCGGCTGGGTCGCTTTCGCGATCGTGCCGATCTTCGGCTTCGCCAATGCCGGGCTTTCGTTCGCGAACGTGACACCGGAGATGCTGGTGAGCCCCATCGTCCTCGGCATTGTTCTTGGGCTTTTCATCGGAAAGCAGGTCGGCGTTTTCGGCGTGATCTGGGCAATGAAGAAGCTCGATCTCGCCGACTATCCGGTCCATGCCTCTACAGCGCAGGTTTACGGCGTTGCGCTGCTCTGCGGCATCGGCTTCACGATGAGCCTGTTCATCGGCGGGCTTTCCTATGCCTCCGACATCTATCTCGACGAGGTGAAGCTCGGCGTGCTCGGCGGCTCGCTGCTCTCGGGCATCGTGGGCGCGGCCGTACTCTCGATCGCGCGCCGCGAACAGTTCGCCTAGAGCCTGATCGTTTGAGATGGAAGCGGGTGCGCTTCCATCTCAAACGTGAATCAGTCTCTCTTCAATAGCTTAGACAGCGATTCACGTTTCAGGCCGTAGAGGCCTTAAACGATCGCGGTCTAGAGGTCCCGTTTCCGGATCAGCCCTTCCTGCGTCACCGAGGCGACGAGAACGCCGGAGCGGTCGTAGATGAGGCCGCGATTGAAACCGCGCGCGCCAGACGAGCGCGGGCTATCCTGCACGTAGAGCAGCCAGTCGTCGATGCGGAACGGCGCATGGAACCAGAGCGCGTGGTCGAGGCTGGCGATCTGCATCGCTTCGTCCCACCAGGCAAAGTTGTGCGGCCGCTCGCTCGTCGAGAGCAGCGTCATGTCGGAAGCGTAGGCGAGCATGCACCGGTGCAGCGCGGCATCGTCCGGCACCGGCGCGATCGCCTTGAACCATATATTCTGCTGCGGCGGCCTCGCCCCGCTGCCCGGTATCGACGGATCGACACGGCGGAATTCGATTGGGCGCTCCTGCAGGAAACGCGCAAGGCTCGCCTCGGGAATCTTGTCGGCGAACTGCCTCCGCCAGTCCATGTCGCTGATCAGCGTTTCGGGATCGGGGACATCGGGCATGTCGAACTGATGCTCCAGACCCTTTTCCTCGACCTGGAACGACGCCGCGAGGTTGAAGATCGGGCGGCCGTGCTGGATGGCGATGACGCGCCGGGTAGAAAAGCTCTTGCCGTCTCGGTCGCGCTCGACCTGATAGACGACCGGCACACTATGGTCGCCTTCGCGCATGAAATACGCATGGAGGCTGTGCGGCGGGCGGTCGTCCGCCACCGTACGGCTCGCCGCGACGAGCGCCTGCGCGATCACCTGACCGCCGAACAGCCGGCGGAAACCCTCGCCCGTGTTGCGGCCGCGGAACAGATTTTCCTCGATCCGTTCCAGATCGAGCGCGGACAAAAGATCCGCGACCATCTCCTCCGGGCGCATCAGTGCGCGTCCTTCGGGGTTTCCATCAATTCGACAAGAACGCCGCCCATGTCCTTGGGGTGAATGAAGATCACCGGCGTGCCGTGCGCGCCGATACGCGGCTCGCCGGTGCCGAGCACGGTGGCGCCCTTCGCGCGCATGTCGTCGCGCGCCGCGATGATATCCGGCACCTCGAAGCAGACATGGTGCTGCCCGCCGGCCGGGTTCTTCTTCAGGAAGCCGTGGATGGGCGAATCCTCGCCGTAAGGCTCGATCAGTTCGATCTGGCTGTTCGGCGTATCGACGAAGCAGACCCACACGCCCTGCGCAGGAAGCGCGAACTTTTCGTGGATCTTCGTCGCGCCCAGAAAATCGCGGTAGACGGCCACAGCCTTGTCGATCGACGGGGTTGCGATACCCACATGGTTCAAGCGTCCGATCATTTGGGCCTCCTTCGCCGCATGTTGCATCTGCGAAGAAGGCCCTTAGCCCTGCGTGGGCGCCGGACGCAACCCAGCTAGAAACTCAGGCTGAGCGTCGCCCGGACGTCGCGGCCCGCGAGCGGCACATAGTCCTTGGTGAAGCTCGCATGGCGGCGCGCATCGACATCGAAGAGGTTGTTCGCCGAAAGCTGGAGCGTCGCGGGGCTATCCACACCGAGGACACGCCACGAGACGGAGGCATTCACCAGCGTGTGCGAACCCGTAGGCGTTTCGAAGGCGGCGACGCGCGTCTGCTTGTCGCTCCATTCGAGCTCGATGCGGCCGTTCACGAGGTCCGACTGCGCCTCGATGCCGCCGAGCAGCCGGAGCGGCGGGATGCGCGGCGCGGGGCCGACCGAATCGATCTTCGCGCGCACATAATCGGCAACACCATCCGCCACGAAGCGGAAGTCGCCCGCATCGAACAGCGGCGCGGAGAGTTCCGCTTCGAAGCCATAGTAGGTCGCGTCGGCCTGCGCGTACTGGAAGACCGGAAGCTCGTCTTCCTCCAGCCCTGTGTCCCCTTCGTAGATGTAGTTCTTGAACCAGCTCGCGAAGGCGCCGAGCGAGAAGGCGACGCCGCCGGTCTCTCCGCGCAGGAAGGTTTCGAGGCCCCAGCTCTTTTCCTTGGCGAGCATCGGATCGCCGACCTCGAACGCCTGCGTCGCGATGTGCGGGCCGTTCGAGAACAGCTCCTCGGCGGACGGTGCGCGCACGGCGCGCGAGCCGTTGATGCCGATGCTGATGCCGTCGATCAGTTCATAGCGCGCGCCAAGCGCGGCGGAAAAAGCGTTGAAATGACGGGTGATGCCGACCGCGTTCGAGCTGACGTTCGTGCGCTCGTAGCGACCCGAAGCTTCGACGCCGAGCGCGCCGAAGTTCAGCTCCTGCACCGTGAACAGGCCGAACTGTTCGGTCTCGTTCGGCGGCAGGAAAGCTTCCTCGCCGACGGCCGAGAAGTCGCGGATGTAGAACTGGCCGCCGAAAGCGCCGTTCCACACGCCGCGCTTTGCCTGCACGAGCTCGACGCGGCCTTCGACGCCCTGGTTGTCGAACACGGTGCCGACCTCGTCGCCTTCGAATTCAGTGTGCGTGTAATCGGCGTAGCCAACGCGGACGCGGAGCTTTTCGAGGAAGCCCTCGCCGAGTTCGACCTCACCGCGAACGTCGGCGCGCCACTGCTTGAGGCCGATGCTGACGTCGCCGTGCTCGTGGCCTTCCTCACCTTCTCCCTCGCCTTCATGCGCGTGAAGCGCGGGCCGCTCGGGAACGCCGTAGGTCGAATCGAAGTAGCCGACCGAGAAGCCGAGCGACCCGCCGTCGGTGATGATCGCAAGACCGCCGCCCGCCGTTTTCGTGCGCGTGAAGCTGTTTGGCAGGCGCCCGCGCACGCCGGCAGCCTCGGCGGCCTCTTCGTCACCCTCCGCGGCGTGTTCGAGCGCGTGCGCGCGAAGCTCGGGGGCGAGCGCGTAGCCGCCGATCCTGAGGTTGTTGGTGTCGCGCCAGCTGCCGTCGACGTGGGCGACGATCGTGTCGGTGAGCGCGGCGTCGATGCCGCCGGCGATGCTGACTTCATCCGCCGCGCTGGCGACGCTGCCGATCGCGTCGACATGCACGCCGTGCTCGGGAACCGCACGCGGGATGCGCTTGTCGAGCACGTTGACGACGCCGCCGATCGCCGACGAGCCATAGAGCAGCGAGGCGGGGCCACGGATGATCTCGACGCGCTGCGCGGTGATTGGATCGATGGTGACGGCATGGTCGGCCGACGTGTTTGACACGTCGATGGAGCCGATGCCGTCGGTCAGCACGCGGATACGTTCGCCCTGCATACCGCGCAGAACGGGCCGGGAGGCGCCGGGCGAGAAGCTCGTTGCCGAAACGCCGGGCTGACGCGCGATCACTTCGCCGATCTGCGGCTGCAGCGATTGCCGGAGCTCGCCCTCGGTCATCACCGACGTGCCTGAGAGCAGATCGGCGCGGGAGCGCGCATAAGGCGCGGTCACCACGATGTCGTCGCCGATCGTGTGCAGGTCGTCGCTCTTCGGCGCCTCCGCGGTTTGCGCAAACGCCGGAAGCGCAAGGACCTGAACCGCACACGCGGCAAGAAGCATCGAACGCATAACCACGAACTCCCTTTTTTCTTTGATGGGAGCCCGTTTAGAATGTGATGTTATATCTTGTCAATCAATGTGAGGCGATGCTTTCGGCGAAGGTGATCAGCTCGCGCGCCTGCGCGGCGTGGAGCACTTCGACGATCTTGCCGTCGAGCGTCGCGACGCCCTTCCCGTCCGCTGTCGCAGCCTCGAACGCCGCGACGATGCGGTGCGCCTGCTCGACCTCGGCGGCGGAGGGCGAGAAGACGCGGTTCGCGGTTTCGATCTGCGCGGGGTGGATGAGCGTCTTTCCATCAAAGCCGAGCGCGCGGCCCTGGAGTGTCACCGCCTCCAGCCCCTCCATATCCTTGATGTCGGCGTACATCGCGTCGAACGCCAAAATCCCGGCCGCGCGCGCCGCGATGATGACGCGCTGCAGGGCATAGCCGATCTCAGCCCGCGCCGGGCCGACACGACAGCCGAGATCCTTTTCAAGATCGGCAGCGCCCACCACGAGCGCGGCAACACCCGGCGTATCGGCAATGCTATCCACCGCCTGCACCCCGCGCGGCGTTTCGATCATCGCCCACACCGGGACACCGCCCGCAAGGCGAACCGCCTCCGCCGCTTCGGCCGCGCTGTTCACTTTAGGCACGACCACGGCCGCGGGCTTGGCCGATTGGACAGCAAGAAAATCCGCCTCGTACCAGTTCGTGCCGATGCCGTTTACGCGGATCGCGACCGCGCGACGCCCCCACCCGCCCGACTTCACGGCTTCGAGGGCGGCGGCACGGGCAGCCGGCTTCGCATCGGGCGCGACGGCGTCTTCGAGATCGAGGATCACCACGTCGGCATCCAGCGTCCGCGCCTTCTCGATGGCGCGCGCATTCGCGGCGGGAAGGTAGAGCACGCTGCGATGGGGACGAAATTCGGTCATGGCGTTAAGATTCCCTGTGGAATTCGTGCTATGGCGTTCCAATATCGCTGTGAGCAACCGATTTATGGGGGAGAGATATGGGCGGCGGGATTTTCGTGATTTTCCTGGCGGCGCTCGCCGTCATCTTCGTGTGGACGGCCGTCGTCATCGTGCGGCAGGGCTATGAATACACGATCGAGCGCTTCGGGCGCTTCACGCAGGTCGCGAAGCCCGGCTTCACGCTGATCCTGCCGTTCATCGAACGGGTCGGACGCAAGATCAACATGATGGAGCAGGTGCTTGAGATCCCGGGGCAGGAGATCATCACCAAGGACAACGCGATGGTCTCCGTGGACGGCATCGTGTTCTTCCAGGTGCTTGACGCCGCCAAGGCAGCCTACGAGGTCTCCGACCTCTATGTGGCGATCTTGAACCTGACGACCACGAACCTGCGCACCGTGATGGGCTCAATGGACCTCGATGAGACGCTGTCGCGCCGCGATGAGATCAACGCGCGGTTGCTGCATGTCGTCGACGACGCGACGACATCGTGGGGTGTGAAGATCACGCGCGTCGAGGTGAAGGACATCCGCCCGCCGCAGGACATCGTGAATTCGATGGCCCGCCAGATGAAGGCGGAACGCGAGAAGCGCGCCGCGATCCTTGAGGCCGAGGGCCTGCGCGCGTCCGAGATTTTGAAGGCGGAAGGCCAGAAACAGTCGCAGATTCTGGAGGCCGAGGGCCGCCGCGAGGCCGCGTTCCGCGACGCAGAGGCGCGCGAACGGGAAGCCGAGGCCGAAGCCAAGGCGACCGAGATGGTTTCGAACGCCATCGCGGGCGGCAACGCGCAGGCGATCAACTACTTCGTCGCGCAGAAATATGTGGACGCGATGCACGCCTTCGCGAACGCGCCCAACGCCAAGACAATCTTCATGCCGCTGGAAGCGACGAGCCTCGTCGGCACGATCGGCGGCATCGGGGAACTGGTGAAGGCCGTTCGCGACGGCGGTGACACGCCGCCGCCCGCCCCCGCGCCGCGTCCGCGCCGTCCGGGTCCGTTCGAACAGGCCTGAGGAGACCGCCATGCCGGATTTCCAGAACATCGAGATGACCCATTGGGTCTGGTTCGCCGCCGCCGCCGTGCTCGCGATCATGGAGATCATCGCGCCCGGCATCTTCATGATCTGGCTGGCGCTCGCCGCCGCAGCGACCGGCCTCGCAACGTTCGCATTCGGCTTCGGATGGGAACTGCAACTCGCGGTGTTCGCGATCCTCTCGGTCGTCGCCGTGTTCCTGGGCCGCAATTTCCTGAAGCGAAACCCCGTGGAAACCAGCGACACCGGCCTCAATCGGCGCGGCGAGCGCCTGGTCGGCCAGCTCGTGAAGGTGGTGGAACCCATCGCCGACGGACGCGGGCATGTTCAGGTCGGCGATTCGCCTTGGCTTGCCACGGGGCCAGATGCCGCCGCAGGCAGCATGGTCCGCATCACCGGCGTTGACGGCGCGACGCTCAAGGTCGAACCGGCGTAAACGGTCAGAGGATCTGTAAGCCGGGTTCTGTACCGCCCCGAAAGGCGGCGACGACCATTCCTCTAGGACGACGCTTGCGCGCCGCCTCAAGCAACCTACCCGGGCGGTCCGGCCGGATAAGCCATGCGCCGCCCCTATTCGGTTTTGCTCCCGGTGGGGTTTGCCGTGCCGCTTCCGTTGCCGGTCGCGCGGTGCGCTCTTACCGCACCCTTTCACCCTTGCCTTCCGGCCGAAGCCGCTTGGCGGTCTGCTCTCTGTGGCACTTTCCCTGGGGTCGCCCCCGCCGGGCGTTACCCGGCACCGTCTATCCGTGGAGCCCGGACTTTCCTCCCCGCCGTTCTTTCGAACCCTGGCGCGGCGGCCGTCCGACCCTCTGACCGAGCAGACAGATACGGTGAGAGGTTCGGATTTACAAGGCGTCGCCTGAACAGAGGCGCTTTCAAGACCATCGAAACAATAAAGTCTCGTTTCATAAATCCGCGGCCTCACCCAGAGGAGTATTTGGCTAAAGGCGTCTTGATACCCCCGAAAATCATTATAGATTTGTGAGACAAGGGGGATGTCCGTCATGATTACTCGTTACGCTGCACTCGTGGCTGTGTTTTTCGTCACGTCAGCGGCGAGCGCACAAGGTTCTGCGTCGGATGCATTGTGGGCGGGATGCGGGGAAAATCCAGTTTCCAAGACAACGACGTTCATGGTGGGGCCCAAAGCCGCGAAAGCCAGAACGCCGAAAGTCCTTCCAGAGATCGGCCACCAACGCTGCACGCTGGCGCTTGATGATCCAGCGATGGCGAACGCGCCGTGGCAACGACGCGCAAGCCTTCTACGATCACGTGCCCGTTTCGCGCTTTTGAGCGACGACGCGGAAGGCGCACTTGCGGACCTTGATCTGATAAAGTCCATTGAACGGCCCGATACGGCCTATACGCGCAGCTTCGGATTATCTCTGCTGATGCTTCGCGCGCTCGCCCTTGCGAAAACCGGGCAATTCGAAGCCGCGACGATATCGGCGATGGAAGCCGCAAAACTGAGGCCCTGGAGCGACGACATTGCTACATTTGCTGCATTCATAGGCCAATTGGATGGCTCGACATCGGCCGACGAAGCGCAATTCTGGACACAGGCCATTCGCGTTTCACCTTCAAACATCGAACAGCGCGCACGTATACGCAGCGCGTCCGGCGACTGGGCCGGCGCGTTACACGACTGGAAACACGCAGAATCTGAGCCGGGGTCTTACGGAAAAGCCATGGACGGACGGGGCGGAAAGTTTAACCTTGTCACAACGGACGTGGATGTCACGCGAACGGGACAGGCTGCACTTTCCGCCGCGATGACAGGCGAAATCGAAACCGCACGAAAATGGCTGGCTGCTGCACGGAGCGCCATCGAAAGCCCCCCGTCAGACAGTGACACGCCTTACCACCCACGCATCAGCGCAGAAAAGCAGACCTCCAGGCTTGCAGCCTGGGAAGGCTTGGTCGAAGCAGCCGGAGCGTACAAATCCGGCGATGCACCCGGCGCAGCAGAGCGCGTGTACGCATTGAAAAACCTGCCTGCGAACATGATCGTCGTCCAGATGCTGTCATCCATCGCCGAAGCATTACCGACAGCGAGCCGCACAGGGCCGCTCAGTGATGTGTCATCTCTCAGAGCACAGCTTCTGAATGGTCAGCGGAAAGCGGCCGACAATGACGTGCTGCGGACTTTTTTATTGGCAGACATGCCCGAACATGAAGATGTTGCGGCAACCAACCACTATCGCAGTTCGATCCTGTTTCTTCGCGCGAGCGGTTTCAAGGATACACTTCGCAAAGATGGAACCGGCGCGACAATCAAGTATTTCGGAGACAAATCGACGCCGCTTGCGGTGGGAGAAATGGCTTTGTTGCGTGCCGCCGAACTTGCTCAGAAAAGCGGCAAGCCAGCGTTCCTGATCCGGGACCGCAGCGATTATCGGATGACATCCACACCGACGATGTATGGCTCACCCATAGGGCCGACTGTGACGGCCGGATACGGATCGCAGATCGAGGTCGATTTCCTTGATTCCATATCAGCCGACAACGACCGTGCAATCGATGCCGCCGCGCTGCGTGTGGCGCTCGAGCCAATCTACATTCGCGCCGACGCTGCCGGATCATAGCCGCTGGGCTGCTCGGCCCCGAGCTTCGCGAACGGGCTGAGGCCGAGCCATATGTGCATGTTCGCGGTGAGGCGGCGATCGCCGGTGAGGTGCAGGCGGTCCTCCTCCACCGCGGCTGCGACGGTATCGTGGCCCATCCAGATCGCGGTCATCGTGCGCAGGTCCGTGGACACGTAGAGATCGACATCGAAGCCCGGATCGACCGAGCAGAGATCGATTTCGGCGCCCGGTTCGATCATCAGCCACCAGGCTCGCCGATCCGCGGGCAGCTCGGGATAGCGGAACTGGACGACCGTCCGCTGCTCGGGGAGCGGACGCGGATCGAGATTACGCCGCATGTCCCACATCAGGAGCGGCGCATCGAGCCGCTGCAGCGAAAGCTCGCTATCCACCCAGCGATGACCCCACAGGCCGAACGCCTCGACGAGGGGTTCCAGCTCCCTGCCCGCCTCCGTCAGCCGGTATTCGGAAACGCCGGCATCGCGCGCGAACGGCTGGCGGTGTATGATGCCGGCCGCCTCCAGCTCCTTCAGCCGCTGCGAAAGGAGTGCGGGCGACATGCGGGGGAGGCCGCGGCGCAGGTCGTTGAAGCGGGTGGATCCGGCGATGAGCTCGCGCAGCAGCACGACGGTCCAGCGCGTACAGAGGATTTCCGCCGCCATCGCGACCGGGCAGAACTGGCCGTAAGTGGTCTGTGCCATCATCGGGTTCCTTTGCAGGGAAGTTTACCGCGAAATGGCGGGAGGTGACGAGTTCAGATTTTGTACCGGGGCGATTCAGATGCTGAACTGGCCGCACCCCGGCAAAATCGCGATCAGTTGCGTCAACACCCGATTGAGGAGATGACGGACATGTCGGCAACACCGGTTCTGAAAATGCAAACCCCGCGTAACTGGACAACGATCGGCGCAGAAATCGCCGCCGCCGTGGGCGCAAACGCCGCCGCCCATGATGCGGATGAGAGTTTCGTTGCGGAAAATTACGCGAAACTACGCGATTCCGGCCTGATCGCAGCGGCCGTTCCCGCAGAGCTTGGCGGCGGCGGCATCGATTACCGCACGCTTTGCAGCATCATCCGCCAGATCGGCTCGCGCTGCGGATCGACCGCGCTCGCCTTTTCGATGCACGCGCATCTGGTCGCGACCGCAGCCTGGCGCTGGACGCACCAGCAGGCGCCCACGGACGGCCTGCTGCGGCGCATCGCGGCGGAAAATCTCGTGCTCGTATCGAGCGGCGGTTCGGACTGGCTGAAAAGCGCAGGCACCGCCACGAAGGTGGACGGCGGCTTCCGGATCGACGCGCGCAAGATCTTCTCGAGCGGCTGCCCGGCGGGCGACCTGCTGATGACGAGCGCGGTTTACGACGATCCCGATGCAGGTGCGACAGTGCTGCACTTCGCGGTGCCCTTCAAGGCCGAGGGCGTCAGCATCCTCGACACGTGGCACGTGATGGGGATGCGCGGCACGGGATCGAACGATGTGGAACTGAAAAGCGTGTTCGTGCCCGACGCTGCCATCTCGGGACGACGGCCGCAGGGCGCGTGGCATCCGCTGTTCCACACGATCAGCATGATCGCCTTCCCGCTCATCTATTCGGCCTATGTGGGCGTTGCCGAGGGCGCGCGCGATGCGGCGCTGGCGATGGCAAGATCGAAGCCTGCGAATGCCGGACTCATCGGCCTTGCCGGCGAGATGCAGACGGCGTTCTGGACGGCGGAAACGGCGCACGCCGCGATGATCGCCACGGCGGAAACAGCAATGCCCGGGCCGGAAACCACGAATGCGATCATGACCGGACGCACGGTTGCCGGACAAAACGCGATCCGCACCGCCGAGCTGGCGCTGGAGGTCGCAGGCGGCGCAGCTTTCTACAAGAGCGCCGGGATCGAACGCGCCTTCCGCGACATACAGGGCGCGCGCTTCCACCCCCTGCAAGGCCCGGCGCAGCGCGATTTCAGCGGGCGACTGGCGCTGGGGCTCGATATCGACGGCTGAGCCATCGGCCGCCGAGCACGAGCAGAAGCGAGGCGCCAACAAGCGGGAAGATCACGGCAAGCGCCGCGATCATCCCGACGACAACAGGCGGTAGCCTATCATCCGCATGGGTGATCGGCGCCGCCAGTTCGCCTTCGGGACGCCTACGCCACCAGAGGACGACCCCGGCGACGACTCCGCCGATTAGGACAAGGCACACCGCAAGGTTCGCAAGCTGGTTGGCGAGACCGTATTCGCGGCCGACATGGAGCGAAACGCCCCACTCCACCGCCTTTGCGACCGGGCTGTAATTTTCCCATCCGATGTCGCCGAGGATCGCGCCCGTGCCGGGATCGACATGGATCGTGCGCTGGCCCGCCGCCTTGTCCGGCACATAGCTGATCGTGAAGACACCGCCGGGCGCGGACGGATAGAAGATGCGCACGCCGCCGCCGAAACGCTCGCGGTGGAGACGCGGAAGCAGCTGTTCGATCTCGGCAATGCCGACACTGTGGCCGCCGGAGCCGTGCGGCATCGGCATCTGGCGGATCGTCCACGGCAGCTTCGCGGCATCGGGATCGTGCATGGCGTGTTCGTCGGCAGCGGCGCCCGGGACCACTGTGGGCGGCGCCTTGAAGTTCGGCGAGGGCGCGACGAACGGCACGCTTTCGCCGATGCGCGCGAACTGCTGCCCCCAGAAGGCGGACCACGGCAGCCCGGTGAGCACCAGTAGCGCCACGAGCAGCGCGTTCATCGTGGCAGGAATGGCGTGAAGATCACGCCAGAAACGCCGCCCGGTCGCCGACAGGCGCGGCACCAGCACGCCGCGCAGCTTCCAGCGGCGCGGCCACCAGAGCCAGACCCCGGTTGCCAGCATCACCAGTGTCCAGCAGGCGACGAGTTCGACGATATGGCTGCCGATCTTGCCGCCCATGAGGTTGCCGTGGAGATCACGCACGATCACGGTCGGCTGGAGCGCCGGGTCGGCCGTGCCCGTCACGATGCCGCGATACGGATCGAGATACACATCCCGCGCCGCGCCGCCCGGAAGCCGAACGTTCCAGACGGCGGCCTCGCCCGCGCTGTGCGGAAGGCGGACCCTGCCGATGACGGCGCCGGGAACCGCCCGCCGCACGGCAGCCTCCTGCGCGGCGAGCGGGAGCGTTGCCCCGCCCGCAGCAACCGCCTGCATGTCGCGGTTCCACCAGCCGTCGATTTCCCGGTCGAACAGGTAGATCGCGCCCGTCAGCGTCAGCACGATGAGCAGCGGCGCCGAGAACAGCCCGGCGTAGAAGTGCCAGCGCCACACCGATCGGTAGGCGCCGGTTCCCCTTGTCCTCTCCATGGTCCGCCCCTCCCCTGTCAGAAGCCGACGCCGACGCGGATGCTGAACGTGCGCGGATCGCCCGGGTTGACCGCGAAGCCGTTGCCCGACGCCGTGTAATACAGCTTGTCGAACAGATTGCTGACGGTCGCGTCAATCGTGAAGCGGCCCGCGCGCAGCCCGGCGCCAAGGTCCACGATCGTGTAGGCGGGTAGGCTGACACTGCTGCCGTTCACCAGAAGGCGGCTGCCGACGCGGCTCAACGCCGCGCGGAGCGTGAGCGGCGTGCCGGGGACGGCAACCGCTGTGCGCGCCGTGATCGTGTGCCGCGGCACGTCGCCGAGCCGCAGGCCTTCGTCGCTATCGTTGCTGCGCGTGATCTTCGAATCGAGCAGCGCGTAGCCTGCCGAAAGCGTCCACCACGGCGCGGGCTGCCACTCGCCTTCCAGCTCGACGCCCTGAACCCGCTGCGCGCCGAGGTTGACGCTGAAATCGGGATTGTCGAGATCGATGGTGAGCGCGTTCACGCGCTTGATGCGAAACGCCGCGAAGCTCGCCCGGAAATCGCCGTGACGGAAACGGAGACCGGCTTCGAGCTGGTTCGATTCCTCGGGCTTCAGCGGCTTTCCGTCCGCTGCGCGCGCACCGGCGCTGCTTTCGACATCGAAGCCGGTGTTGTAGCCGGCATAGACCGAAAGCTGCTCGCTGACGCGGTAGGTGGAGCCGATCTGCCAGATCGTCGATTCAGTCGGCGTGCGGTCGGCGGCAACCCCGCCCCAGTCGCCGCTCGACGCCTTCACCCAGCTGTGCCGGACGGCGCCGACAACGTCCCAGCGATCAGTGAGCGAGACCTGATCCTGCAGGTAAACCGCGTGGCCATCGATATTGTAGAAGCTGTCGAACGCGAAGCTCGTGGCGGGTGCAGTCGTGTCGTAGTGGTAGACCGGTGCCGTCACATCGATCGGCGTGACGTTATCGAGCGAATATTGCGTGAAGCGGCCCCGTTCGCGGTCGTATTCGTAGCCGAAGAGCAGCTTGTGCGTGACCGGGCCGGTCTTCAGCGTTCCGGCAAGATCGAGCTGCGCGATCGTGTAGGCATCGTCCTCCCGCCCGATGCGGCCGTTGCGGCCGATGAGCGTGGAGGTGACCGGGGCGCGCAGCCGGATTTGCAGGAACGCGGAGTTGAATTCCTGATACTGGATGCGCGGCGTGAGCGTCCAGCCGTCCGCCAGTTTCACATCCACCCACGCCTGCACCAGCGGCGCATCGGCGGTGAGACGGTCGACCGCCGGCTCGCCGAGGTTGAGCCCGCGCCGCAGCCGTTCGCCGCCGTTCGGCGCCACGGTGCCGACGACCGGAAGCCCCGGATAACGGCCCGTCTTGCGCTCGGTGTATTCAGCGACGAGATTCGCGCTGAAACCCTCGCCGGCATAGTGCAGGCTGAGGCCGCCGTTCAGGCGGTCCATATCCTGGAAATCGATGAACGTGCTCGAGCGCTCAACCTCACCCGTGGCGCGGATCGAGAGTCCGGGCGCGACACCGCCCGTCATGTCGAACGCAACCAGCTTCTGGTCGAAGCTGCCGAAGGTGGCGGAGAAATGCGCGGCAGGCTCCGCCTGCGGCCGCTTGGTAACGATGCTGATGATGCCGCCGACCGCCGACTGGCCATAGAGCACGCCGGAAGGCCCCTTCAGCACCTCGACGCGCTCGATGTTGGAAAGCGCGGAGGCATCCACATCCTCGTAATAACGCTGACGCATCCCGTTGCGCATCTGATCGGCGAGGAAGCCGCGCACCTTGAGCGTGAACGACTGGTAGGCGCTGACGCGCGACGAGCCCGCGTTGGCGCTCGGCACCCCGCGCAGCAGGTCGCTGATCGAGCGGGCGCCGCTTTCGACAATGTCGTCCGCAGTGACGATCTGCACGCTCTGCGGCAGGCGATCGATGGGGATGCCCGATTTTTCGCCGAAATCGCCCGAAAACTTGGTGCCGGTAACAACGATCTCTGGGTCGATCGCTTCCTCGGCAAATGCGGATGTGGCGGCGGTGGTGGCGAGCAGGGCTGCAAACAGAACTTTCACGATACGTCCTCCTGTCGACCGGGCGCGCACGCGGCGCAGGCTCCGGCAGAATTGTGCGGAATATTCAGGCAGGACGGCCCCGATCGGCGCGCACGGCGGCGCGCGCGATCAGCGGCGGCAAGAACTGGACGATGCGCCGCGGGCCGTCAGAGGCGCGCGGGCGGACCGATCGCAGGGGGCGGCGGTGCCGCGAGACGGTGGACCGTGAGGTCCGCAATGGCACGGCTGAACGTGCGCCCTGCATCGATCGCAACGAAGACCGCGAGCACGGGCGCGGCGGCAAGTGTGCCACCGCCCATGCCAGCGAACGCGCAGGACGCGTCCATGCCGGAGGAATCGTGCTTCGCCGGTGCGTGATCGCCGCCAAGATCGAGAAGCATCTCGACCGGCCCGTTTCCGGTGCAAAGCGTGACGAGAACACCGTTGGCGGTCGCGACGGACATGTAGCCCGACGGGACGAGGATGCGGACGAACAGCACGAGGAACAGTGCGACCGCAACCGCGCCTTCCCGCATCCAGCCTTTCCGCAGTCCCCCGATCATGTCCGGTCCCATAGGAACATCGCTGCGGCTTGTCACCGACGAATCGGGACACGGACATGAGGCGCCGTGCCGCAGGCATCCGCCATCCGTAAATTCCCTGTTCACGTCGGGCGCGACAATTGCCTAGAAAACAACGGGCAGAAAATCGGGATCACGGGATCCCGGCCGGACAGGGTTTTGGAGGCAAGATGCGTTACATCATGGTCGCTGCGGTGCTGCTGCTGACGGCGTGCAATACGATCGGCGGCATCGGCAAGGATCTGGAGTCGGCGGGCGGAGCTGTTGCAGACGCGGCGAAGTAGACGAAGTCGCCGGGCGATTATACCGGCACGGCGGTCGTATACTTGATGCGCTTGAGCGCGAAGTGCGAGGCGGTGGACGCCACCGCCGCGTGGTTCAGGAGCTTCCGCATCAGGAACGCTTCATAGGCGCCGACGTCCGCGACGACGACGCGGAGTTGATAGTCCCACTCGCCGGACATGGAGAGGCACTCCATGATCTCCTCGCGCGCCATCACCCACGCCTCGAATTCCTCGCGGGCGCCGCGCTCGTGCGACTTGATGCGAACCTGACAGACGACATCGAGGCCTTTTCCGATCGCGTCACGGTTCACGAGACGCACCACCGGCCCGAGCACACCATCGCTTTCGAGATTGCGGATGCGGCGCCAGCACGAGGCCGCCGACGCGCCTACACGCTCGCCGAGCGCGGCGCTGCTGATGCCGCCGTCTTCCTGCATGATTCGGACGATCTGACGGTCGATCTCATCCATGTGATGCAATCATTTCACAATCACCCGCAAATCCGAGAAACCGTCTCACAAATACCGCAAAACATCTGAAGATTGAAAGAAATTTTCGCCGTTTCCCAACTATCCTGTTCAAACGTCGCATTGGGAGATGGCTGAATGAGCGCGCTGGCAGCACAAATCGAAAACGGATCGGTTCTGGATGGGCTTACCGCCCAGCCCGCCGACCCGCTGCTTGCGCTGATCGGCCTGTTCCGCGACGACCCCCGACCGGGCAAGATCGACATGGGCGTCGGCGTCTATCGCGACGCGGGCGGCAAGACACCGGTGATGGCGGCGGTGAAGGCGGCAGAAGCCTTCCTGCTGAAGGACCAGCAGACGAAATCCTACCTCGGACCGGAGGGCGACGCGCGCTTCGCCGAGCTTCTGACACCGATCGCGTTCGGCGAGATCGACCGTGCGCGGCTTTGCGGTGTGCAGACGCCGGGCGGGACCGGCGCGCTTCGCCTAGGCGCGGAGCTTCTGGCGCGCGGCCGCGCGGGTGCGCGGGTTCTCGTCGGCACGCCGACATGGCCGAACCATGTGCCGCTGATGGAAGCGGCGGGGCTGCAGATTGTGCCGTTCAAGCACTTCGACGTGGCGACGCAGACTTTGCGCTTCGAAGAGACACTCGCCGCCATCAAGGGCGCGACGCCGGGCGACGTGATCCTGCTGCACGGCTGCTGCCATAACCCGACGGGCGCCGACTACACGGTGGACCAGTGGAACACGCTTGCCCCCCTGATCGCCGAGCGCGGCCTGCTGCCCTTCGTCGACCTCGCCTATCAGGGGCTTGGAAACGGTCTCGAGGCTGATGCGGCGGGTCTGCGCGCGGTCGTGGCGCACAATCCGGATGTGCTAGTCGCGTATAGCTGCGACAAGAATTTCGGCCTGTACCGGGAGCGCGTCGGCGCACTGTTCGCGGTGTCGGACAAGGTGGACGTGATCCAGTCCAACCTGCTCGCGCTGGCACGCGCCAACTGGTCGATGCCGCCCGATCATGGCGCGGCGATCGTGCGCACCATCCTCGACAGCCCTGAACTCACCGCCAGCTGGCGCGCGGAGCTGGACGCGATGCGGCTGCGTATCCTCAGCGTGCGCGAAGGCGTTGCGGCGTTCGATCCGGCGCTCGCCACCCTGACGCAGCAGACGGGCATGTTCTCGATGCTACCGCTGAGCCCCGACCAGATCCGCACGCTGCGTGAAGTTCACGCTGTTTACATGGCAGGTTCCGGCCGCATCAACGTCGCCGGACTGACGCCGGACGCGATCCCCGCGTTCGCCGCCGCCGTCGCTGCCGTTCGCTGAAGAGGGAGACAATCATGGCCCAGGCAACCGCGCTCAAAGCCCCCCTCCGCAACGCGCCGGACGAGAATGTCGACTGGCGGCGTGTCGCCTATCTGCTGAACCTGTCGCGCGCACTCGACGCGATGGAGGAGCAGCGGCTCGTTCCCGAGAAGAAGGTGCTCTATCAATTTTCCGCGCGCGGACACGACATGGCGCAGATCCTGCTCGGCAGCCGCCTCGACAACCCGCGCGACGCGACCTGCGGCTATTACCGCTCGCGGCCGCTGCTGCTGTCGCTCGGCGTCGACGTGGCGGACGCGCTCGGTTCCTCGATGGGCCGCGCGGGCGGCTATTCGGACGGGCGCGACATCGGCGTGGTGTTCAACTTCCCGAACCCGAGCGGCGCTTCGGCGCTCCCGATGTGCGGCGGTGTCGGCGCGCAGTACACGCCGACCGCCGGATGGGCGCAGGCGATCGATTACTACCGCGACGTCATCAAGGACCCGGCCTATGAAGGCGCACTCGCCGTCGTGCTGGGCGGCGACGGGTCGGTCGCTTCGAACGGCTTCTGGGCGGCGCTGACCGTCGCCACGACGCAGAAGCTGCCGATGCTGTTCTACATCGAGGACAACGGCTACGGCATCTCCGTGCCCTCCACCTTCCAGACGCCGGGCGGCAACATCGCCGCCAACCTCGCGGCATGGCAGGACCTGCGCATCATCAATGGCGACGGCACCGAACCCGCCGAGGCGGCGCGGCTGATCGAAGAGGCGGTGAGCTATGTGCGCGACGCGCGCGCGCCTGCGCTGCTCCGCCTCACCGTGCCGCGCCTGCAGGGACACAGCTTTCAGGATACGCAGACGTACAAGGACGAGGACTTCGTCGCATCCGAATGGGCGCGCGATCCGCTGCCCAAACTGAAATCGTATCTCGTTCCCGCGCTGCTTTCCGAAAGCGAGTGGGCGGCGATCGAAGACGAAGCTGGGGCCGATGCGGAGGCCGCGCGCGAGCGCGCCGAGGCGCGGCCCGTGGCCGACCCGGAAACGGTGATGCGGAACGTGTTCTTCGAAGGCGAGCTTCAAACGGTCGGCGGGCAGTGGACGCACGGCTACACGGCGCCGCCTTCGACGGACCAGCCGAAGCCCGAAGGCCAGCGCATCAACATGGTGACGGCGATCCGCCGCACGCTGGAGCACGAGCTGGAGATCAACGAGCGCGTCGTGCTGTTCGGCGAGGACATCGGCCCCAAGGGCGGCGTCCACGCCGTGACGCTGGGGCTGCAGGAGCGCTTCGGCGAGGCGCGCGTGTTCGACACCAGCCTTTCGGAAGAAGGCATCATCGGCCGCGCCGTGGGCATGGCGCTCGCCGGGCTGATGCCGGTGCCGGAAATCCAGTTCCGCAAATACGCCGAGCCCGCGACCGAACAGATCAACGACTGCGGCACGATGCGCTGGCGCACCAACAACCGCTTCGCCGCGCCGATGGTGCTGCGCATTCCCGGCGGCTTCTTCAAGTGCGGCGATCCGTGGCATAGTCAGACGAATGAAGTCGCTTTCATCCACAACCCGGGCTGGAAGGTCGCGGTGCCTTCGAACGCCGAGGATGCCGTGGGCCTGCTGCGCGGCGCGCTGCGCGGCAATGACCCGGTGATCTTCTTCGAGCACCGCGCGATGCTGGACCACGCGTGGGCGCGGCGGCCGTATCCCGGCGACGATTTCGTGCTGGAATTCGGCAAGGCGAAGTTCACCCGCGAGGGCAGCGACATCACGATCGTGACGTGGGGCGCGATGGTGCAGCGCTGTGAGGAGGCCGCCGAAGGTCGCTCCGCCGACGTGATCGACCTGCGCACTTTGATGCCGTGGGACAAGGCGGCGGTGCTTGAATCCGTGCGTCGCACCGGGCGCTGCCTGATCGTGCACGAAGACCTGCAGACGGCGGGCTTCGGCGCGGAGATCGCCGCCGTGGTGGCGGACGAGGCCTTCACGAACCTCGACGCGCCGGTCGCGCGGCTGACCATGCCGGACATTCCGAGCCCGCATAATCCCGTGCTGCTCAACTGGGCGGTGCCTTCGGTCGAGCGCATCCGCGCGAAGATCGACGACCTGATCGGTTTTTGAAGGACGCTCCCATGATCGACATTCTCGTTCCCTACGAACAGGAGGGGACCAAGGCCATCGTGCGGAGCTGGCTCGTCAAGGTCGGCGAGGCGGTGAAGGAGAACGACCCGCTCGTGGAGCTGGAGACCGACAAGGTGACGCAAGAGGTGCCTGCGCCCGCCGACGGCATTCTCGGCGAAATTCTGCTCGATACCGATGCCGAGGCGACACCGGGCGCGCTGCTTGGGCGTCTGCGCCCGGCGGATTCCGCTGCGCCGCCCGCGCCCGAGACCGCCGCGCCCGTCGAAACGCCGAAAGCCGCGCCGACAAACGAACGCCCGGCCCCCGCCAACTGGCTGTCGCCTTCGGTCCGCCGCGCAGTTCAGGAGCATGACGTCGATCCCGCCAACGTCACCGGCACCGGACGCGGCGGGCGCATCACGCGGAACGACGTGGAACGCCACGTGGCGGAGCGCGCCGAAGCACCGGCGCCCGCAGCGCCGAAAGCGTCTTCGCCGCAGCCCCCCGCCAAGAGCGGCGGCGTAACCAGCGTGCCGCACGACCGGATGCGGCTCGCGATCGCGCGCAACATGCTCGGCTCTGTCACCACGGCGCCGCATGTGACCGCCGTGTTCGAGTGCGACTTCTCCGCGATCATGGCGCACCGCAAGGCGCACAAGGATGGCTTCGCCGCCTCGGGCGCGAGCCTCACGTTCACCGCCTATTTCATCGCCGCGTGCGTGGAGGCGATGCGCGCCGCGCCTGCGATCAACAGCCGCTGGTTCGACGACCGGCTGGACATCTACGACGACATCAACATCGGCGTCGGCACCGCGCTTGGCGACAAGGGATTGATCGTGCCGGTGGTGCACGGCGCGCAGGCGCTGTCGCTGCTCGGCATTGCGCAGCGCCTCACCGATCTCGTGACGCGCGCGCGCGACGGGAAGCTTTCAGGCGGTGATGTTTCGGGCGGCACGTTCACGATTTCGAACCACGGCGTTTCCGGCTCGTTGCTCGCCACGCCCATCATCATCAGCCAGCCGCAATCGGCGATCCTCGGCATCGGCAAAACCGAGAAGCGCGTCGTCGTGCGCGAGGTCGGTGGCGTCGATACGATCCAGATCAGGCCGATGGCCTACGTGTCGCTCACCATTGATCACCGCGTGGTCGATGGGCACCAGACGAACACGTGGCTTTCGAAGTTCGTCGAGACGCTGGAAAACTGGCCAGTCTGAGACTTTTCAGCCCGTCGCCGACCTGCGCCGTGCAGCACGCGCGCCGGTGGACGCGGATGGGGCCGTCGTGAAGCCGAGTTGCGGGATGCTGATCGTGCGGTTGCCCGAAAGGTCGTTGCGGCTGACGATGAGGCCGGTGCTTTCCATATAACCCAGCAGGCGGCGGACGCGGCCGAGCGAACTTGTGCCGTAAACGGCCGCGATCGCGGTGTCTTCCGGGCAAGGCAGGCGTTCGCGCGCCGCATGGGCGATGAGCAGGAACGCGCCCACCATCTCGGCGGGAAGCGTGTCGGCGAGCGCCATCGCATCGCGCCAATCTTCGTCCTCCGGGTTCGCGATGCCGGCGCGCGCGCAGGAGAGGCGGCGGCTGAAACCGTCGAGATCGAGCGGCGGCGATGCGAGGCCGGCCATGCGGCAGCGGACCTGGAAATCCTGGAAAAGCACGTTCGCGCTGCGATGCTCGCTGCCCTCTTCCGCCAGCATGGCATCGAGCACATCGGCGATGATGGCGCCCACGGCCTCGGGATCGGGTGGCGGACCTTCGGGTACGGGCGCGGCGGGGCGCAGTTCCTGCGCGACGCGGCGCAGCAGCGTTTCGGCGGGGACCGGCGTGCGCGGCGGGGGCGCAGGAAGCGGCGCATCTTCGGGCACGGGCGCGAAGATGAGGCCCCGGACCTCCGCCGCGTCCATCGGCAGCGGCGCAAGCGACGGGCCGGTGCCGCGTGCCTGCGTTCGCACCGCGCCGATGCGCACGGGCACCGGACGCCTTGCGATGGCAGGACCGAGCGCGAGGAACGCGCCGCGTTCGAGATCACGGATCGCCTCGGCCTGCCGCCGCTCCATGCCGAGCAGATCGGCGGCGCGGGCCATGTCGATATCGAGGAAGGTGCGGCCCATCAGGAAGTTCGAGGCCTCAGCAGCAACGTTCTTCGCGAGCTTGGCGAGGCGCTGCGTCGCGATGACGCCCGCGAGGCCGCGCTTGCGGCCGCGGCACATGAGGTTCGTCATCGCCGCGAGCGAGGCGCGGCGCACGTCGTCCGCAACGTCTCCCGCGCCCGCGGGGGCGAAAAGCTGCGCTTCGTCGACGATGACCAGCACGGGATACCACTGCTCGCGCGGCGCATCGAACAGGCCATTGAGGAACGTGGCGGCACAGCGCATCTGCGCTTCGACATCAAGGTCTTCAAGATTGAGCACGACCGACGCGCGGTGTTCGCGCACGCGCGCGGCGAAATGGCCGATCTCGCGCTCGCCATAGTCCGCCGCCTCGATCACCGAATGGCCGAACGGTTCGGCAAGCGTGACGAAATCACCCTCCGGATCGATCACGACCTGCTGGACGCTCCCGGCGCTCTCCTCCAAGAGGCGGCGCAGCAGGTGCGACTTGCCCGAGCCCGAGTTGCCCTGCACGAGCAGGCGGGTTGCGAGCAATTCCTGGAGATCGATCGGCACGGACTGCCCGGACCGATCGTTTCCGATATCAATGGTGACCGTCATCCCCCCTCTTTGGGAGAAGGCACACGGCGCGCGCAAGCCCTGATAATCTAAGAACCGCCGCCTTCGACGAGACCGCCGCCGAGCGCGACGTAAAGCGCCACGCGATTGTCGAGCACGGCGCGGTTCGCGGTGATGAGCGCCTGCTCGGCATCGAACAGGTTGCGCTCCGCATCCAGCACTTCGAGATAGCCGACGACGCCCTCGCGGTAGCGCGTGCGCGCGAGCTGCGCGATGTGCCGCTGGGCCTCGGTCGCGCGGAGCTGCGCGAGCATCTGCTCAGCGAGGAAACGACGGCCCGCGAGCGCATCGGCCACCTCGCGGAAGGCGAGCTGGACGGTCTGCTCGTACTGAGCGACCGCGATGTCCTCGCGCGCTTCGGCAACGGTGAGGTTGCCCTTGCGACGGCCGAAATCGAAGATCGGCAGGTTGAGCGCCGGACCGACGCTCCAGTTGAAGCTGCCGTTGTCGAAGAGCGAATCAAGCTCACCCGACGCGAAGCCGAGCGTGCCGGTGAGCGAGATGGTCGGGAAGAACGCCGCGCGCGCCGCGCCGATATTGGCGCGGGCAGCACGAAGCGTTTCCTCGGCCGCGAGGATATCCGGCCTCAGCGTCAGGAGATCGGAGGGCAGGCCCGCCGCCAGCCGTGGGAAGCCGTCCTGCTCGCCAAGCGGCAGCGGCGCTTCGGTTTCAGGAAGCGGTCCGCCGACGAGGACGGCGAGGAAGTTCGCATTGCGGCTGCGCGAAAGGCGGAGCCCGGCAAGCTCGGTCTCGGCCTGCGTGAGCAGCGATTCGGCCTGCCGGAAATCGAGCGCGGAGGTGACGCCCGCATCGAGGCGGCGCTGGGCGATGCGCACGCCGTCCTCGCGGCTTTTCACCGTCGCTTCGGCGAGCGTGATGCGCTCTTCGGTTTCGCGGAGCGCAAACCACGTGGTCGCGACATCGCGGACGAGGCTGAGCCGGAAGGCGCGCTCCGCCTGCACAGTCGAGAGATACTGCGCCCGCGCCGCTTCGGAGAGGTTGCGGACACGGCCCCAGAAATCGAGCTCGAACGCCGAGACGCCGACACCGACGGAAAAGCGATCCTGCTCCGCCACGGCGACGCCGGTTGATGTCGTGACCGGACCCCGGCTTCGCGTCGCATCGCCGCTCGCGGCGAGCGTCGGCAGTCGGTCCGCGCGCTGGATGCGGTAGAGCCCGCGCGCTTCCTCGATACGCGCAATCGAGACGGCGAGGTCGCGGTTGCGCTCCAGCGCTGTGCCGATCAACGTGCGCAGCGCCGGGTCGGCGAAGAAATCGCGCCAGCCGATGGTTTCCGCGCGCGTTCCATCCGCAGGGTCCGGGGACAGCGGATAGGCGGGTGCGGTCGGCAATGCAGGACGCTCGTGCTTCGGCGCCATCTGGCACGCGGAGACCAGCAGTGCGGAGAGGAACAGAAGCTTACGCATCGGTCGTCTCCACGTGACGCGGCTCGCCGGGTGCGGGCGGCCGCCTGCGGCTGATCCAGCGGCGCACCGCATAATAGAACAGCGGAATGAGGAAGATGCCGATCAGCGTCGCGGTGATCATGCCGCCCATCACGCCGGTGCCGACCGCGCGGCGGCTTGCCGCACCCGCACCGCTCGCGATGAACAGCGGGAACATGCCGCCGATGAACGCCAGCGAGGTCATGATGATCGGACGCAGGCGGAGCTTCACCGCCTCCATCGTCGCTTCGAGCGGCGACTTGCCTTTGGCCTCTTCCTCGATCGCGAATTCGACGATGAGGATGGCGTTCTTGGCGGCGAGACCGATGATGGTGACGAGGCCGACGTTGAAATAAATATCCGCCGACAGCCCGCGCATCGCCGTCAGCAGCACCGAGCCGAGCACGCCGAGCGGCACGATGAGCAGCACCGACACCGGCACCGCCCAGCTTTCGTAAAGCGCGGCGAGCAGCAGGTAGACGACGACGAGCGACAGGCCGAGCAGCAGACCGATCTGACCCGCGGACTGTTTCTCCTCGTAAGAGATGCCCGTCCATTCGTAGGCGAAACCTTCGGGAAGCTGTTCCGCGAAACGCTCCATCTCCGCCATCGCCTCGCCGGTCGAACGGCCGGGCGCGGCGGAACCCGAAATCGTCATCGACGGGTAGCCGTTGTAGCGCTGGAGCTGCTGCGGCCCGGCTGTCCATTCCACCTGCGTGAATGCGCCGAACGGCACCATGTCGCCCGAGGCGCTGCGCACCTTGAGATCGAGCACGTCCTGCGGGGTCATGCGGAAGGGCGCGTCGGCCTGCAGCAACACCTGCAGCACGCGGCCGTCGCGCGTGAAATCGTTCGCGTAGGCGCTGCCGAACGAGATCGCGAGCGTATCATTCACATCGCCGATCGAAAGCCCAAGCGCGCGTGCCTTGATGCGATCGATCAGCACGCGAAGCTGCGGCGATTCCGGCTGACCTTCGGGCCGCACGCCCAATAACACCGGGCTTTGCGACGCGAGGCCGAGCAACTGGCCCTGCGCGGCGATAAGTGCCTTGTGCCCATGGCCGCCGCGATCCTGCAGCTTGAACGTGAAACCGCCCGCCGTGCCGAGTTCCTGGATCGCGGGCGGATTGAGCGCGAACACCATCGCCTGCTTGATCTGCATGAACGCGCCCATCGCGCGGCCGACAATCGCGTCCGCCTTGTTGTCGACGCCCTTGCGCTCGTCCCACGGCTTCAGGTTCACGAACACGATCGCGTTGCCCTGCCCCTGCCCGAAGAAGCTGAAACCGCGCACGACGAAAACATTCTGCACCTGCGGCTGCGTGGCGTAGAACGCCTTAACCTGAACGATCGCCTCTTCGGTGCGCTCGCGCGTCGCGCCCGCCGGCGCTTGAATGGCTGTGATGATGCTGCCCTGATCCTCGGTGGGCAGGAAGCCGCCGGGGAGGCGCGTGAACAGGATCGCAGTGAGACCGAACAGCAGGACGAATACGCCGAGCCAGCGCAGCGGCCGCGACAACACTTTGCCGACGGTGCGCTGGTAGCGGTCCGTCGAGCGGGCAAACCACGCGTTGAACCGATCGAAGAAACCGCCTGTGATCTGCGCGAAGCGACCCCGCCGCTCTTTCACCTCGCTGTGCGGCTTCAGGAAGGTGGCGCAAAGCGCCGGCGTCAGCGTCAGCGCGAGCAGCGCGGAGAAGCCGATGGAAACGATCAGCGTCACCGAGAACTGGCGATAGATCTGCCCGGTCGAACCGGGGAAGAACGCCATCGGGATGAACACCGCCATCAACACGAGCGTGATGCCGATGATCGCCGAGGTGATCTGGCTCATCGCCTTTACCGTCGCCTCGTAGGGCGAGAGATTCTCCTCCGCCATGATGCGCTCGACATTCTCGATCACGACGATGGCATCGTCGACGAGGATACCGATGGCGAGCACCATGCCGAACAGCGAAAGCACATTGATCGAAAAGCCGAACAGCCAGAGGCCGAGGCAAGCGCCGGCGAGTGCGATCGGGACCACGATCGTGGGAATCAGTGTCGCCCGCCAGTTCTGAAGGAACAGGAACATCACGAGGAAGACGAGCACCATCGCTTCGCCGAGCGCCTTCACGACCTCTTCGATGGAAACGGTAATAAAGGGCGTCGTATTGTAGGGAATTTTCCACGTGATGTCGGAGGGGAAGCTGCGCTCCAGCTCTTTCATGCGCGCATTGACACCCTCCGCCGTGGCGAGCGCGTTTGCGCCGGGTGTCATCTGCACAGCAATGCCGGCCACCGGATTGCCATTCAGCTCGGAATCGAACGTGTAGTTCTGCGCGCCGAGTTCGACGCGTGCGACGTCCTTGAGGCGCACGGCCGACCCGTCCGGGTTGGCGCGCAGGATGATTGCCGCGAACTGCTCCGGATTGGTGAAGCGGCTTTGCGTGATGATCGTGGCGTTGAGCTCGCTGCCGTTCGCCAGCGGCCGATCGCCGAGCGCACCACCCGGCGACTGGCTGTTCTGCTCGCGCACGGCGCCGAGCGCTTCGGCCGCCGAAAGGCGGTAGTTCGCAAGCTTCTGCGGATCGAGCCAGATGCGCATCGCGTAGGGCGGCGTGAACACCTGCACCTCGCCGACGCCGGACACACGGCGCAGTTCGTCAACGACGCGGCTATTGGCGAAGTTGCCGAGATCGAGCGCGGCAGTTTGGCCGCTCTTCGATTGCAGGCCAACAATCAGCAGGAAGCCCGCATTGGCCTCAGCGACCGAAATGCCCTGTCTGCGCACCTCCTCGGGAAGCCGCTGCTCGACACGGCGCAGCCGATTCTGCACCTCCATCTGCGCTTCGTTGATGTCCGTGCCGGTACTGAAGGTGACATTGATCGACGCAGTGCCATTGGAAAGGCTGGTCGACGACATGTAGAGGAAACCCTCGACGCCGTTCAGCTGCTGCTCGATGACCTGTGTGACGTTCTGCTCGAGCACCGCCGCGTCAGCGCCGGGATAGGTCAGCTGGATCGTGAGCGAAGGCGGTGCGACGGACGGATACTGCTCGACCGGCAGCCCACGCAGCGCCAGCACGCCCGCAAGCGTGATGCAGAGCGCGAGCACCCACGAGAAGACGGGGCGATCGATGAAGAAACGCGGGGTCATTTGGCGCCGGCAGCCTTCTCTGCGGCCTTTTTCGCCGCAGCACTCACGATGCGGACCGGCTGGCCGGGGCGGACACCCTGAAGACCGCTCACAACGACACGGTCGCCGCTGCGAAGGCCCTCGTCGATCACCCAGCTGTTACCCTGAAGCCGGCCGAGCTTCACGGGGCGCACCTCGGCGACGTCCTTCGCGCCGATCACATAAACGCTGCCGCCGTCTTCGGTGACGGTGACCGCACGCTGCGGGACGAGGATGCCATTCGCCCGCGTTCCAGCACCGATCTGCGCACGCACGAACTGGCCGGGCAGAAGTATCCGCCTGGGGTTCGGGAACTCGGCACGCAGCGCGGCCGTTCCCGTCGCTTCGTCGATCGAAAGGTCGAGGAAATCGATGTGGCCGATCTGCTCGTACGCGGTGCCGTCCTCAAGGATCAGTGTCACGTCCCAGCGGCCAAGCTCCGGGATGTGCAGCTTGCCGCCGGCGATGTCGCGGCGGATTGCGAGCAGATCGGAACTCGATTGCGAGAAGTTCACGTAGATCGAATCGATCTGTTCGATCGTGGTGAGCAGCGTGCCCTGCGACACGCTGACGAGCGCGCCCTCCGTCACCTGCGCACGGCCCGCACGGCCCGCGATCGGGGCCCGTACGGTCGCGTAGCCGAGACTGAGACGCGCCGATTCGACCTGCGCGCGTGCCTGATCGACATCGGCCTGCGCCGTGCCCAGCCGCGCCACCGCCGCGTCATATTCCTGCTTGCTGATCGCCTGATCGGCGATCAGTCCGTCGTAACGCTGAAGATCCTGCGCCGCGTTCGCCGATGTCGCCTGCGCACGTGCACGCGCCGCCTGCGCAGCATTGAGCGCCGCGGTCATCTCGCGCGGGTCGATGGCGAACAGCGCCTGCCCGGCCTTCACGTCGGTGCCCTCGTCGAACAGGCGGCGTTCGATGATGCCGTCCACGCGTGCGCGCACCTCCGCCGTGCGGATCGCCTGCACGCGCCCCGGCAGCTCGATGACGTTCGCGACCGGCTGCGACCGGACCGTAACGATCTCGACTTCGGGCGGCGGCGGTGCGGGCGGCGCATCCTCCGCGCAGGCGGAAAGCCCCACGCAGACGGCAAGTGCCGCTGCCGCCAGCCATCGGTTGTTACGCATGAAAACTCCGTCGCGGGGGATGAATCGGGACACTGTTGGCGCCGCCCTTGTCAAAGCGTGTAGTGTAACGTACATTACAGGTCAACAACCAAAGACAAGATCAATATGGGGAACGCCAGAATAGCATGAACGCAGAGGCAGAGCAGCTAGACGCACCGCGCATGACACAGGACGAGCGCCGCACCGTCCGACGTCAGGCCATTCTCGACGCCGCAGAGGCGCTGTTCCTCGAATACGGCTATCCGTCTGTCAGCCTCAGCACGATCGTGCAGCGTTCCGGTGGCTCGCTCGCCACCATCTACCAGATGTTCGGCAACAAGCAGGGCCTCCTGCGCGCCGTAGTCGACCGCAGCAGCGACGAAAGTCTCAAGGATTTGGATACGCTGCTGGCAAGCGGATTGTCGCCAAGGCGCATCCTCGAAGAGTTCGCCATCAGCTATCTCGCCTTCACAACGACGCCGCGCAAGATCGCCTTCATGCGCCTCGTCATCACGGAAAGTCTCACCGATCCGGACTTCGGCGAGGCGTTCGATAACGATATGCAGATGAAGTACATCGCCCGCATTGCAGGCCTGTTCGAAAACTGGAACGCGCAGGGCCTTGCCCGTATCGACCGTCCGCAACAGGCAGCGGAGCTTTATCTCGCCATGCTGCTGTGCAATCTGCCGATCCGGTTCATGCTGGGCCGACCGGCTGAAAAACCTTCGCGCGAGGACACCATTTGGCGTCTCGCCGGGTTTCTCGATCGCTTCGGAATGAAGGCCGAGACCGAGGCTTAGCGCGCCGGACCCATCCAGCGGTTGAACCAGGCAACGATACGCTTCAGCGCGTCATCGCGCTCGGGCGTCGCGCCCTTCATGAACACGTGGCCGCCGGGCGCCTCATCGTAAATCTTGACCTCGTGGGTCTTGCCGTTCGCCTTCAGCGCATCGATGAGACGACCGGTATGGATCGTGTGCGGCACGATCTTGTCGCCGCTCGTGGCGAGGACCAGCACCGGCGCCTCGATCTTGTCGACGAAGTTGATCGGCGACACGTTGATGTAGGCAGGCAGGTTCTCGTGCGGCAGCTTGCCCTTGAAGCTAGGGTTCGTCTCGGCGATTTCCTTGCGGCGGTAGTCGGGCTTGTACGACATGTAGGCCACGAAATCGGTGAGTCCCACGATATCAACTGCAGCCTTGAACTGCTTCGGTGCACGCTCGATGGCGAGCAGCGTGATCATGCCGCCGCGGCTCTGGCCGAGGATACCAATGCGGGCGCCATCGATGTCCGGTCGCGTCGCAGCATAACGCGCCGCGGCGAGCACATCGGCAACATCGGTGTTGCCGTAATCGTTCTGGTAGATCGCGTCCCCGTAGCCGCGGCTGCCGCGGTATTCGGGGAACAGCACGACATAGCCCGCTTCCACCGCCGCTTCGATAAGCGGGAACCATGACGGCTCCAGCCGCTCGTGGAAGCCTCCATGCACCATCACGACGGCGGGGCGGCGCGCATTCGACGCTTTGACCGGCGTGAACACGTGCGTCGGGATCAGCTCGCCGTCGCTGTTCACATACTCGGTCGAGAGCCGGATGCGGTCCGAATAGTCGAGCCGGAATTGGGTGAGGATCGCGAGCTGCTGGTTGACGTAAATCTCCTGCTGGAGATGCTTCAGCAGCGCGGCAGGATCGTCCGTCCCCGTGTTGGTGAAGCTGTCGAGCGCCCCTTCGCGCTCGTCCACCGAGCGCGAGAAGTCGTTTGCAGCACCCTTGCCGGAAGCTGGTGTCTCCGGAGCCGCCGACGCGGCCAGCGATGCGATGAGAGCAGTAATGAGCAGCATGGTCCCCCCTTGTGTCTCCCATGCCCGGCACAGCTGACGCCACGCTGTCGTGCTTACGCGACGCCATCCCAGGCGCGGGCGTAGAGCGCGGCCATCTCCGCTTCGCCAGGAACGCGCGGGTTGTTCGCGGGTGAGCCCGAGGCGAGCGCCTGCGAGCACATCAGCGGCACGAGATCGTTCCAGCGCGCCGCATCTATGCCCCACGCGGCGGGCGACGGCACATCGAGATCACGATTGAGCGCAGAGAGTTCTTCCAGCAGACGCGCGACCGCCGACTGTTCGCCCTCCCCCTCCTCGGCGACACCCATCGCCCGCGCGCAGTCCGCATAGCGTGTCATGGCGGCAGGCGCCGACCACGCCGTGACGGCGGGGAGCAGCAT
This sequence comes from Sphingosinicella sp., assembly GCF_041916975.1. Taxonomy (NCBI): domain Bacteria; kingdom Pseudomonadati; phylum Pseudomonadota; class Alphaproteobacteria; order Sphingomonadales; family Sphingosinicellaceae; genus Sphingosinicella; species Sphingosinicella sp. The sequence goes on along the minus strand of NZ_JAYRYK010000001.1, from coordinate 3,277,489 downwards.
GGCGTTCGAAAGCCCGTGCGGGACATGGAAATGCGCGCCGATCGGTCGGCTCATGCCGTGGACGAGCGCAACCGAGCTGTTCGAAAAGGCGATGCCGCCCTGCATCGCGCCGAGCATCATCGCCTCGCGCGCCGGGCGGTCGCCGGGATCGGTACAGACGCGGCGGATGTTGGGCGCGATGAGGCGCATTGCCGAGAGCGCCATGCCGTCGCTGAACGGATTGGCCTTGCGCGAGACGTAGGCCTCGATCGCGTGCGTGAGCGAATCGATGCCCGTGTCGGCGGTGAGCCGCCGCGGCTTGCCCAGCGTCAGCTCGTAATCGACGAGGGCAGCGACCGGCAGATAGGCGAGGCCCGCGCAGAGCATCTTCTCGTCGGTTTCACCGTCGGTGACGATCGTGAAGCGCGTCGCCTCCGAACCCGTGCCCGCTGTCGTGGGAATCGCGATCACCGGCAGGCCCGGCACATCCTGCACGTGCGGCACCTTGTAGTCGGCCATCGCGCCGCCGTGGACGGCGAGCATGGCGATCGCCTTGGCGCTATCGAGCGGGCTGCCACCGCCGAAGCCAACGACGCAGTCGTGATCCCCGTCATGCAGGAACGCGAGCCCGGCCTCGATCGAGGCGACCGTGGGATCCGGCACCGTCTCCGTGAAGACGCGCGCCGTGATCCCGGCCGCATGCAGTCCGTCGAGCAGCCGCTCGACCATACCCTGCCCGGCGAGGAAGGAATCGGTGACGACGAGCGGCCGCGCAACGCCGAGCGCGCCGAGCACCTCGGCAAGCTGCTGCGCTGCGCCGCCGCCGATCCGCAGGATGCGGGGAAGCGCGATGCCGGCAACCGTCAACGGATCATCTCCTCCCCGATCACGGCGGGCCTCAATCCGCCGGGAAGCCCTGGCGCTTGCCGCCCGCCTTGTGGACGACGCCGCGGCGCATCACGAAATCGACGCTTTCCATGCGCGTCACATCGTCGAGCGGGCTGCCCGCAACGGCGATGATGTCCGCATCCTTGCCCGGCGTGATCGTGCCGATGGTCGCCGAGCGGCCGAGTGCTTCGGCCGCGTTCACCGTCGCCGCCTGAAGCGCGGCGGCAGGCGACATGCCCGCCTTCACCATCAGCGCGAACTCCTTCGCGTTGTCGCCGTGCTTCGAAACGCCGCTGTCCGTGCCGAACGCAACCTTCACGCCCGCCGCGAACGCCTTCTTGTGGCTGTTGAACGCGTTGGCGGCCGCTTCCTCAGCCTTCGGGATCACAGCGGGCGGCAGCGCGCCGGCGCGCGCCTGCGTGACGGCCGTGTTGGCCGCAAGCATGGTCGGCACGAGCCACGTGCCGTGCGTCTTCAGGAGCTTGATCGCCTCGTCATCGAGGAACGAGCCGTGATCGACCGTGTCGACGCCCGCCGGAATCGCCGCCTTCGTGCCCGCGGCATGGTGGCTGTGCGTCGCAACCTTGCGGCCGAGACCGTGCGCCGTGTCGATCACCGCCTTGATCTCCTCGTCGGTCATCGAGCGGCCGAGACCGCCCGAAACGTTGGAGAGCACGCCGCCCGTCGACATGAACTTGATGACCTGCGCGCCGAGCGCAACCTGCTGACGCACCGCGCGGCGGCAATCGTCAGCGCCATCGCACGTGTTGATCTGATGCTCGTGGACGGCGTTGTAGAAAGGCTCGGCAAGCCCGTTCGAGGGGTCGCCGTGGCCGCCGGACACCGAAATCGGCGCACCCGCGTTCACGATCGTCGGCCCCTCGACATCACCGCGCTCGATGCCGTCGCGCAGCGCGCGGATGCCGCGCGGATCGCCGCCAAGATCGCGCACCGTGGTGAATCCGGCGTCGAGCGTGACGCGCGCGTTCGAGACGGCATACATCATGTCGTCGGTCGTATCGTTGGTCATGCCGGTCAGCCGCGCGCGCAGCGGATCGCCGCCGATGCCGTAGAAGTGGACGTGGAGGTCGATCAGGCCCGGCAGCACGAAGCGGTCCTTGAGGTCGACGACCTTCGCGCCCGCCTCCGGCTCGGCATAGCCGTCGCGCACTTCCGCGACCTTGCCATTCCGAATGATGATCGTGCTCGGTCCACGCGGCGCCTTGCCGGGCTCGGCAAGCAGCGTTCCAGCGTAAACGAGGGTCACGGCCTCGTCCGTCGGCGCGGGCTGCGCGGCGAGCAGCGAGGTGGAAAGCAGGGCGAGGGTGACGGCAGCAACACGACGCATATGAAAGATCCCCTGAAGCTTTGGATATGAACCCGTCATAGTCCCGCTTCTTTCAAAGGATCAAGGCCGGCCTCGGCGCTGTGATGGCCGATGCCGGGTCAGGCCGGGTCACGGTGCCTTTCGATATGCCGGCGCAGGATCATCAGCGACACGGCAAGCAGCGCCATCAGAAGCGCTATGGTGACAAAAAAGCCGCCAGCCTGCCAACCAATGAGCACGCCGCCCGCAAGAGCGCTGATCATCGCACCCGTCCGCCCGAAGCCAAGTGCCACACCGATCGCAGTCGATCGTGTCTCGACCGTGTAGAGCTGCGCGGCGACCGCGAAGAGAATCGACTGAATGCCCGCGCTGGACACGCCGAGCAGGGCGATCAGCGAAACGCTGATCAGGAATGCGCCAGGATGTGGCGGAAAGCTCGCGAGCAGCACGCTGGTGACGCCGCCGCCAAGTGCCATCGTGACAAGCACGGTCCGCGACCCGAATCTGCGAATGAGCACTGCGCCGAGGAGTGCGCCGACGATGCCGCCGCAGTTAAAAAGCGCAGCACCGATGCTGGCATCACCGAGATCGAACCCCGCGCCGACAAGCAGGCTCGGCAGCCAGTTGAGCGAGAGGTATACGGCCATCAGCGACCAGAAATACGAAATCCACATCGCCAGCGTGTCGCGCCGTGCATCCTTGCCGAGCACCAGAGCGAGCGTTTTGGCGAAACCCGGCGAGGGCAACGGGCTGACATCCGGCGTTTCGGGCGCGGGCGCGGCTTCGTACTTCTGAAGGAACAGGAGCGCGCCGAGCAGGATCGAGGCTACGCCGCAACCGATGAACAGCGGCCGCCAGCCAAACGTAGGCAGCACCCACGACGCAAGGATACCACCCAGCATCCCGCCGAGCGGAATGCAGAGGATCGTGGCGGTCACCGCGACGGCCCGCCATCGCGGCGCTATGGTTTCCGACATCAGCGCAGCAGCATTCGGAAGCGCGCCGCCCATGCCGAGACCGGCAATAAACCGCAGGAGGAGGATTTCATTCACGCTGCCAGCCCAGGCGCAAAGCCCCGTAAACAGGCCGAACAGAACAACACTGATCCCGAGTGCGATGTGCCTGCCGAAACGATCACCGACATAGCCGAGCACGATGGTTCCCGCCGCCATACCGACGAGCCCGGCCATGAAAACGAGGCCGAACGCACTCTTCTCTGCGCCCCATTCGGCGGCGATGGCGGGCAGAGCAAAACTCAGCGCCTGACCATCAAGACCGTCTAGCAGGATTGCAAAGACGGTGAGCACGCCAAGCTGCCGGTAAGCCGGCCGAACGAAAATCATCTGCACCCGATTCCCCCCACGCAAGGCGCATCCACAGCCGCCTCCCCGGAAGGACATATCGCAGTCCTGCCGCTGTGCGAACGCGATTTACAGCTATGGCTTGCTCTTGTCCCACCTTGGGATCACATTCCATACATGTCCGAAATTTCGGCTAAATTTCCCAAGAATGTCGGAGAATTGTAGCGCATTTGGTGCCACCTTCTGTCCCCCTCTCTCTATTCTGCGTCCATCAGCGGACGGACAACGGGGCGGTGGACACATGCGGTCATTTTTCGGGCTCTTCACGAATCATCCGGCCTCGGTGGGCGAGAGCTATTTCGAACACATGGCCATGTCGTTCGGCTTTTCGATGCGCATGTTCGGCGGCTGTCTCGCTTGCCTGCTCCATGGGCTGCTGCCGTTCCTGTTCGTGCGGACCGGCAGCGACCAGATTCGCATTCTTCATGACCGGATGGTCGCGCACCGCGACCGCCGGCTTCCCCGTATCGACGGAGACCTGAGCGGCGCCCGCTAGCCGTGGCCAGCATCGGGAGCGATCCGGCGCAGGCCGGCGCCGGCGCAAACGCACGGCCGCGCACAACACTGTTCCTTTCAGGCATCGCGCTCTGCGCTTCGCTGGCAGCAGGCGCGATCGGAATCGCAAGCGTTTCGGCGCTGCCCGGTGTGGTCGCCGCACTGATATTGGGGATGATCGCGCGTGCGCTGCTTCCCGGGCCCGCGGAGACGACCGAGCCCGGCATACGCTATTGCAGCCGTACGCTGCTGCGCATCGCCGTGGCGCTGCTCGGGCTTCGGCTGGCGGCACCTGATCTCGCCGCGCTCGGCCCCGGCGCGATCGGCATCGTCGCGGTTTCGCTCGCAGCCACGATCGGTGCCGGTTATCTGATCGCGAGGCCCATGCTGCGCGATCGGCAGGTCGCGGCCGTGGCCGCCGCCGCTGTGGCGGTCTGCGGCGCGTCCGCCGCGCTGGCAGTCTCCGCGATCTTTCCGCAGCGCGCCGCGCTTGAACGGATGACCACGCTCGTCGTCATCGTTGTCTCGCTGCTGAGCACGATCGTGATGCTGGCGTATCCGCCGCTCGCTGCGGCGCTCGGCTTTTCCCCCGCCGAAACCGCGCTGCTGTTCGGCGCGGCCATCCATGATGTCGCACAGGTGGCGGGAGCAGGCCTTGCGATATCCCCGGAGGTCGCAACGCAGGCCGTTGCCGTGAAGATGATCCGCGTCGCGGGACTTTTGCCGATCGTTCTAGGCTTCGGAATCCTGCTTCGCGCGAAACACGACGGCGGCACGCGCCCCCAGTTGCTGCCCACGTTTCTGGTCGCTTACGTCGTCCTTGCCCTGGTCGCGGGTTTCGGGATCGCTCCGCCGCTCCTCGTCAGCCTCGGCAGCACGGCGGCGACATGGCTGCTGACCGCAGCCGTCGCTGCCCTCGGCCTTTCCACCCGGCTTGAAGACCTGCGGGCCGCGCCGCCACTCCTGCTGGCCTTCCTTGCCGCCCAAACGCTGTTGCAGCTGGCGATCGTGGTGCTGCTCATTCGCGTGTAAGCCGTGCCTGCCTGCCGATACGCGCCGTTCATTCTCCAGCCATGTTCGTAGGCGGAAATAGGCGCACAGGCTTCAGATCACCCAGCGAAAAGGAAGGCCAACATGAAAAGGTCGTTCTTCATTCTTCTTTCCGGCGCATTGCTCGCCGGCACCGCCGCGCAGGCAAAAACGCAAACCGCTGACGAACAGCTCGCGCGCGCCATCGAAGGCCGCGTCGCCGGCAAGCCGCAGGACTGCCTGAGGCAGCGGGACATCCGCTCATCGCGGATCATCGACCGCAAGGCGATCGTTTATGAAACGGCGGGCGGCACGATCTATGTCAACACGCCCGACTCGGGCGCGGCATCACTACGGCGAGACTATGTGCTGGTCACGAACACGCATTCGGACCAGCTCTGCTCGGTCGATATCGTGCGCCTCTTCGATTCCGGATCGCACATGCAGGCGGGATCAGTGGGGCTCGGCAAGTTCGTGCCCTACACGAAGCCCGCCAAGGCAGACGCTCACAAGCACTGATCGCGGCGGGGCGCTATTTTCCGGCGCTATTCACCGACCGGGCGGACCAGCGGCGGTGCTGACCGGGGATCGTAGCGGCTCCGGTCGAATCCCAGCGCCTGAAGCGCGGTCGCAGCGATCTGGCTTGCGGTCGCGCACACTCCCGGCGCTGCTTCGGCGACAAGCGGTGCCGGGCCGAGTATGGCCGCCCAACTCTGGTCCGAGCCCGTACGCGCGCGCTCGGGATGTTGCATTCCGGCCTCATCGAGCCCGCTGCCGTGATGGCGCCAGCCGTCTTTCAAGGGGCCGAGTTCGCCCCGGCCATGATCTGTGGTGACGATGAGCGTCGTCCTCCCTGCCCATGCCGGGTCGGCCTGCGCGGCGTCCCAGAGTTCGCGCGCGAAACGATCGGCGCGCTCGGTCGCAATCAGATATTCGTCGTAGGCGCCGGCGTGGGCGTGCGCATCGGGTTCACCGTAGGCGACATGGAGAACGCGCGGCGCATCGGCCATGAGCGACCGCAGTCCGAAAGCGTGGGTGAGCGCATCGTAACGCTCATCGAGATTCCATGGGCGCGGCAGATCGTTCTGTACCTTATTGAGTGCTGCGATCTCGGGATCGTTACCCGGAAGCGGCACAAGGCCCGCATTGACAGGAATGCCGCTGCGCTTCGCATTGACGATGGCCGGGAAGACGGCCCAGGTCGCGAAGACGCGGACGTGCCCTGCATAGCCGGGCTGCCGGTTAAGCCATTCCAGCACGGTCGTATCGGGATTGTCCACTGGGGCGTTGCTGTTCGCCCAGCCCACCCGCCCCGTCAGCATCTCGCTGTATCCGGGATAGGAGAACCAATAGCGATTGGCGACGCGCATGCAGGACCCCTGATCGCGGTTCCCGATCAATACGCCGCCCCGCTGCGGGAAGCTGTGCAGAAAGGGCGCGAGTGCGCGGGGGCGATCAGCCGGTGCGATATAGCGGTCGTGAACCTCGGCTGCCTTCTTCGTCTGCGCCTTGTCCGCGGCGAGTTCCGGGTCGGCACCCCTGAACAGATCCTGCCAGCGTACGCCGTCGATCGTGACAAGGATGAGGCGCGCATCGCTTGACGGCGCCGCCGTCTGCGCAGCCGCCGCAGCCGGCAGGACCGTGAACGCGCCGAGCAACAGGATGTATCTCGCAAACCGGGCCTGGGTCATGGAGCTCTCTCGTGGAGTTTCTGGTTGGCCGCTGGAATGCCGGTCACATGGCAGATGCATGTGACCGGCATGTGTCCGGCGGGATCAGAACCTGACGTTGACGCCGAAATCGACCGTGTAGGAGTAAACCTCGTCGCTCACGAGCTGGCGCGGCGTCGCCTGATAGATCACGGCCGAGGCGTCGTTCAGATTGGCGCCCGAGACGAAGACCTCGATCCTGTCCGTAACGCGGTAGGCCGCGCGGGCATCGATGACGGTGCGGGCTTTCACATACGTATCACCGGCCGCGTTTGCGCCGATCCCGGTCAGGTAGTCGTCGCGGAAGGTAACCGCGACCTTGGCTTCGAACGGGCCTTTTTCATAGAAGAGCGCCGCGTTGAAAAGCCATTTGGACTGGCGGAAGAACGGCAGGTCTTCGCTTTCCCGCCCCGGCACATCCACACTCGAATCGACGAAGGTGCCATTCAGTGAGACGCCGAGACCATCGAGGGGCTGCGGCAGGAAGGTCAGGCGCTTCTGCACGCCGAGTTCGAGGCCCTTCAATTCGCCGGAATCGGCGTTCTGCGGCTGCGACAGCGACAGCAGAGGGACACCGGCGAAGCTGGTATCGTAGATCGTGCGCGTGAAGATCGGGTTCTTGATCTTCTTGTAGAACGCCGCAAGCGATACGAGCGTATCGGCGCCCGGATAATATTCGAGCGACACATCGAGGCCCATCGCCTTGTAGGGCGCGAGGCTCGGATTGCCGGCAGCGCCGGAGCCGTCCTCTTCCTCGAAGGTCGGGACCTGCGCATCGTAATTCGGGCGGCCGATGGTGTTCGTCCAGGCAGCGCGCGCGATCAGATCCGGCCGGATGCGATAGTTGAGATGAAGGCTCGGCAGCACGTCGGTATAGTTCGTGCCGAGAGCGATCGGCACGATATCCGACGTTTCCAGCGTACCGTCACCGTCGGTGTCGCGAATAGCGAAGGCGCTGTAATCACCCTTCGTCTTCTCGACGCGAACGCCACCGATCACCGTGAGATCGCCGAGTTGCACATTCGCCATGCCGTATCCGGCATAGATCTTTTCGTGGATGTCGTAATCGAGGCTATGATCGTTGATGTAGGTGGCCGTCTCGTCGAGCACGAGCGAGCCAGGGCGCGCGGCAAAATAATCAAGGACGCCCTGATAATCCATGCCCGGCCCGAAATCGTAGACGCCGTCGAAGAACGGGATGTGCTCGGCCGAATAGGTGCCGGTGTCGGCGAACGTAACCGCGGCTGAGGGTGTCTGCAGCGACTGGCGATTGTCGCGGTGCTTCTTCCGGTCGGTGAACTTGGCGCCGACCTTCAGGAAGGTGCCCTCCATGCCCGGAATGTCGTAGCGCAGATCGGCGCGGAAGGCGTTCAGATCCTCATCGATCTCCTCGCTGCGCATACGGATGCGGCGAAGCGGATAGGCCGCGGGATCGAGCGCCGCAGGATTATAGCTCACGAACGTTGGGCTCGGCTTGGTAAGGTCGAGCGTGCTGTATAGCGTATCGACCGAACGGAACTCGATATCGTCGCGCACGGGTGTGTGCTCCTGCGCACGCGCATAGGTGTAGTTGAGATCGAGCTGCATATCGCCGAAGGTCAGTTCGGTACCGGGCGAGATGTTGTAAAGCTTCTGCGTCTGGTTGTTCTGCCGGAACTCGCGCGTCGCGCGTCCCCGCGACCAGCTCACCTGATCCTCGGCCGGGAAGGTGCGCGTGCCGCGCGCCAATTCCCAGTTGAACTGGTCCCGCTCTTCCTCGTCGGTGTACTCGTTGTAGATCGTGCGGACGTAAAAGCGCGTCTTGTCGTTCGGGCGCCAATCGAGATTGGCGAGCGCGCCGATGCGTTCACGCATGATGCGATAGTCATAGAGCACGATCGAGGTCGGCGCGGTCTCCTCCCCGAAATCGGTCCAGCCGCGCGGACCGGCGAGCTGACTGTGGATGAAGCGTTTCGAATAACTGGCGGCAAGCACGATGCCGAACTGATCGTCGGCGCCGAATTTCGTGCCGTACGTGGCGCTGCCACTGAAGCCGAACTTGTCGGCTGCATCGGAATAGGAGGTCTTGCCCGACACGAAGAAGAAGTCTTCGGTGCGATCGAACGCCGTCGGCGTCACGATATTGATGCTGCCGCCCACGGCGTTGGCATCATAGTCCGGCGTGACCGCCTTCACGACTTCGATGGCAGCGACGAGATCCGAAGGGATCGTGTCGAGTGCGACGCGGCGCCCCTCGGCTTCGGGAATGCCGACAAGATTGCCGTCGACCGTCACCTGATTGAGATTGGGATCAACGCCGCGCACAACGACGTAACGCGGTTCACCCTGATCGGTCTCGACGGAGATACCCGGCAGACGCTGCAAGGCCTGCGCCGTGTTGTAATCCGGAAGCTGGCCGATCGTGTCTGCGGAGACGACGTCCGAAATCGTGGGCAGCGCCCGCTTGCGTTCGACAGACAGCAGACGCGAGACGCGCGAGCCCAGGACCACGATTTCGTTGCCGTCCGCCTCAACGAGCTGAATTTCGGCATCAAGCGTGGCCGCGCCTTCCGCGGGTACCGTCACCGCACCAACGAACGGCTTGTAGCCGGACAGATCGATATGGACATTATACACGCCTGGCGCGATGCCGGTGAGACGGTAACGGCCGCCCTCATCAGTCCAGACCGGCTGGGCGGTGCCTTCGATGCTGACGCGCGCGCCGCTGACCGGACGGGAGAGCGCCGGATTGGTGACGACACCCTGCAGATCGGCGGCAAGTGCCAGACCCGGAACGGACGCTGCCGAGGTGAGGATAACGGCCCTGGCGAGCAGAAGACGTCGCGAAAACATCGCATGTGAGCGCATGGGAATTCTCCGGAAGGTTTGTGTTGGTTTGGGATGAAAAGTCGATCAGGCGGCCGAGAGGCGATGGCTGCGCAGATCTGAAACAAGCCTGTGCGCACCGGTAACCGTGGCTGATTTTTCGAGGCGCGACGGCAGGAACAGCCAGTCACAGGAAAGACCTGTCGGCGTGAAATCGATCACCATGTAGCCACGGCGGCTCGTATCGCACCACTTGAGGTTGGGATTAATGTCGCAGTAATCGCGCGCGATGGCATCTGCATTTCCGGTGAAGCGGCGTTCCAACCCAAACGACGACACCGACTGGACGCACAATTCGACACCCGCGGGTTTTCCGTCCAGCATCAGATCGCTCGCCCAGGCGTTGTGGCTGTCGCCGCTCAGCGTCACGAGACTGGCACCCGCGGCCGTGGCGGCCTGCAGGACGCGCGTCCGTTCGGCGGGGTAGCCGTTCCATCGATCCATGCCGATCGGCAGGCCGGCACGGTGCATACGGTTGGTAAGCTCCAGCTCTGCGCTCTCCTTCGCATCGGGAACGAAATCGGATGCAAACCAAGACGACGTGATCGAGGGCATCACGAGCGGCGCCATGATGACCTGCTGAGCAAGCACCTGCCATTTGGTGCCCGCCGAAACGGAGGCCTTCATGCCATCCGCAAGCCAACCAAGCTGTGTCGGCCCCAGCAGCTGACGGTTCGAATCCGCCAGCGGTCCATTCACGAAATCGGCGATGGCCTGTTCGGCGTTTCCGGCCCGCGCCAAAAACGTCTGCGGGTCGAACTGTCGGTCGCGTGCGAGGAGGCGCGTTTCCAGCCGGTACATCGTTGCAAGGTCGCCGAGCTGATAGGCAGCATAGTCACTGCCCGCCGGCAGCCATTCGCGAAATGCCCTTACGCCCGCCGCCGCGCGCAGCGCCCAGAATCCCTCTGTATCGCTGTGGTTCTCAGCCCCGCCGGTCCAGGAATTGTTCGCGGTTTCGTGATCGTCCCACATCACCACCCACGGGTGCAGCCGATGAAGCTCCTGAAGCGCGGGATCGTTGCGATAACTCGCATAGCGCAGGCGATAATCGGCAAGCGTCTCGATCTCGCCGAGCGGCTGCACGTCGCGCACACGCGCAAGCTCGGCAAGCGCGTCGGAGCGTGTCGTCGGCGACTCGTAGATATAGTCACCCAGATGCACGATGAGATCGATGTCGTCGCGTGCCGCGGCATGGCTGTAAGCCGTGAACCAGCCCGACGTGATGTTGGAGCAGGACATGACGGCAATGCGGAAGCGGTCGAGCGAACCGGACGGCAATGTTTTGGTCCGTCCGGTCGGCGAAACCTCGCCGCCGGGCGCGGTGAAGCGGTAGTAATAATGGCGCCCGGGCCGCAGCCCCGTCGGCCGGATGTGCGCGCAGTAATCGTTTTCCGGCCCGGCCACCGCCTCGCCTGCGGCAACGACCGCGCGGAAACGATCATCTTCCGCGATCTCCACCTTGAGACGTGCCTCTCCGGCATCGGGCCGGACGTAGCGTGTCCAGAGCGTGACACCGTCCGCCGAGGGCTCGCCACTGGCGACGCTGTGCGTGAACCCGCGTGTCGGGGAGGCCCATGCTGCGCGCGGCAACGCTGCAATACCGGCGCCGAGAAAGGCCGCTTCGATCAGCGAACGGCGATTGATGGAAATATTCATGGCTTCACCTCGCTCCATGAGGAATGTGGATTTGCAGCAGGGCGGGAAATGCCCGCGTGAGTCGTGACAGGATCGGGCGTGCCGGTCAGGCTTCCCGCCTCCAGCGAAAGCCCCCGCGTCTCGCGCCCCCTCACCCACCAGAACGCGGCAGCGATCGGACCGGGTGCAGTAAGAAGCAGCAGAACAAGCAGTGCGGCGGAAGGATGGTGATAGGCGGCGAAGGCGCCCGTCAGCAGCGGCGGGGCGAGCACCGCGCCGAGCCGCCCGAGCGCGACTGACGCGCCGAGCCCGGTCGCGCGGATGTGCGTCGGCAGGATTTCCGCCGAGATGACGTAGGCAGAGATATAAGCCCAGGTGACGCCGAACTGGACGAGGCAATAGCCTGCGACCATCGCGGGAAGGCTATCCGCCGCATAAAGGAACACCGCCGCGGCCATCGTGAAGGAATAGCTCGCGAGCAGCGACGCGCGGCGTCCCCACACATCGACGAGCAGCGCTGCCGTCAGCCCGCCGAGGAGCGCTGTCGCATTGCCGGCCGCGTAATAGAGCGGCAGATCGATCGCCGGCACCTGCATGTACGGCAGGGTCACAAGGCTCATCAGGCTGATGACGCCGTAGACGACCGCTGCCTGCGAGAAATTGAGCGCACTCGCCAGCAGCAGCCGCCCGCCGTACGGGTTGATCAGCGTGCGGACGGTGCGTGCGATGGTGATGGGCATCACGGTTACGGCGACGGGCGGCCAGCGTCGCGCGGCGGCCTCTTTGTCTTCGGGCCGCGCGAAGGACGCGATCCGATCGACAATGGCTTCGGCTTCCGCAATTCGTCCCTGCTGGATCAACCAGCGCGGCGATTCCGGTATCACCTTGCGAATCCAGAAGAAGGCGATCGCCATCGTCGTGCCGAGACCGAAGCCGACGCGCCACGCGATATCCGCCGGGAGCGTCTGCAATACGGCATAGGCGACACCCGCCGATGCGAGCGCACCGAGCGGAAAGCCGGAAAGGATCAGCGAATCCGTTTTACCCCGGTGTTTCCGGGGAATGAATTCACCCATCGCAGCCGTGACCGCCGCGTATTCTCCACCGACAGCAAGAGCCGTCAGCGCACGGAACACGAGGAACGATTCGAAGTTCCAAGAAAACACGGTGAGAACGCTGAACAATGCGTACCAGAGCAGCGTTGCCAGAAAGAGCCACTTGCGACCGAAGCGATCGGCGAGATAGCCGAAAAGCAGTGCCCCCACCATCATGCCGCCGACCCAGGTGCTCACCACCCAGCCGCCCTGCTCCGCGCTCAGATGCCAGTGATCCTTGAGGATGCCGAGAACGCTGCCGATGATGTTGGTTTCGAAGGAATCGAGCGCCCAGCCGACGCCGAGCGCCAGCGTGAGGGTGGTGTGGAAGCGCGACCACGGCATCTGGTCGAGCCGTTCCAGCGCATCGCTCGCTATCACGGCTTTGTCCGGGGCTTCGTGCTTCATGAGTGCGCCTGTCTTTTCCCGGTGCGCGGCAAGGCTGCGAAGAAATCCGGGAAGGCCTCCGGCGTGCCGATGAAATTGCGCCCGCGCGCGCCATCGAAAGCCTGCGCCACGATATGCTTCCACGCGTCGGCATCGACGCCGTAGGCGGAGGGGTGCACGGCAATTCCGACACTGGTCAGGAATGCTTCGAGCTTCGCTGGCGCGTCTGAAGGCGCGCAGCCGAAAATCGTCTCGATCGCCGCATCGCAATCCGCCGACACGCCGAGCGCCGCGTGCATGACGGCAGGCAGGCAGAACGAGCAGGCGATGCCGTGGGGAACGCCGTAATCAATCGTCAGCGCATAGGACAGGCTGTGGGCGAGCGCGGTGCGGGTTCGCGAAAAGGCAAACCCCGCCAGCAATGCGCCGCGCGCGAGCTCCGTGCGTTCGTGAAGGCTTGCCGGATCGGCGAGCACGCACGGCAAGGCATCGAGAATGATCCGCGCGCTCTCAACGGCGAGTCCACGCGAACACACGTCCGCATTGCGATTCCATAGGCTTTCGAGCGCATGGGAAAACGCGTCCAGACCGCTCGCACATGTCTGCTGTCTCGAAAGACCGGTCATCAGAAGCGGATCGAGGATCGCGGCTTCCGGATAAAGTTCCGGCCGTTCGAGCGAGAGTTTACGGCCGTTGGCCGTATCCCAGAGCGTGGCCCAGCAGGTGACCTCGCTGCCGGTTCCCGCCGTCGTGGGAATCGCGATGATCGGAAGCACGCGCCGAGGCGGCACCGGCTTGCCCGCGACGGCGTCCAACAGGACATCGTAATCGCCATGTCCGAAGGCGAAAGCCTTGGCCGCATCGATCACCGAGCCGCCACCCAGCGCAATGCAAAGCTCGATCGGCGCTTCGATGCTTCGTGCCGATTCGCAAAGCGTGCGCAGCATATCGAGCGAGGGGTTCGGCACAACGCGATCGAACAGCAATGCCGGCGCACCCGCATCGCGAACGACCCGCGCCGCGAGGCCGGCAAAGGGCGGATCGGCATAGGTGAGCAGCGCATAACGCCGCCCACCTGCCAGTTCGCCGATCCGGTCCAGCATCCCGGCACCGAACAGGACGCGGACGGGATTTTCGGGGTCGGCGTTCATGGCCGCTTCCCCATCGCCAACCTGCCGTTGATGATATCAATCGTCGTCCCGAGATCCGCGACCGTATCGATCACGAAATGCGCGCCGGCATCGCGCATCCGTTCCCGGATCGGGCCCAGCCGCGGCTCGCGTTCGCGCACCGGCATCGCCTGCCACACGCCAAGCGGCAAGCCGAGTTCGTTGCCGCTGGCCGCGACGCCCACGCTCCACATTCCCGCAGACCGCCCAGCCGCGATTCCGGCCAGCGTATCATCGACAACCACACAGCTGGCCGGCTCCGCAACGCCAAGCCGTTCAGCGGCGAGACGGCACATGTCCGGCGCCGGGCGTCCGTGTTCCACGTCGCTGGCGGTGACTGAACTCGCAAAGCGGATGCCCTGCGCTGCAACGATGGGCGCAATCCGGTCGATGATCGCGCGCGGATATCCGGTGGTTCCGCCAATCAGAATGCCCAGCTCGCCCAAGGCTTCGATGGTCATCTGCACGCCGGGGACCAGATCGCAATAGTCTGTTGCAACTGCCTCGTCCGCCGCGAGGAAAGCGGCGTAGAGCCGATCGATGTCCGCAGACACCGGCTCGGCGCCGTTCTGTTCGATCCACAGGGCGTGAACCTCGGGATCGGAAAGGATGCGGAGGATATGATCGCGCTTCGCGCTGCCCATCGGCGCCCTGATCTGCGCATCGGTGAGGGCGATTCCACATGCCTCGAAAGCCTGCCGGAATGCACACAGCGGCGCCATGCACCCGAAATCGATGATGGTCCCCGCCCAATCGAAAAGCACAGCACGCACGGGAAGCGAGGAATGGATGGCAGGAACCGACAAGTCCGAAACTTTCTCAGGCGAGGAGCGAATGTGCCTGCGGACTAGACGGCCATTGTGACAGCCAATGCATCGAAAGAAATGATACTACTTCGTCATATAACTGAAAATATCTATGGGTATTCGCCGCTTATGAACCTATCCCAGCTTCGGAGCTTCATCGCTGTCGCGCGTCACGGCGGCTTCACGGCGGCAGCGCGTGCACTGTCGCTCAGTCAAGCGACGGTGACTTCGCAGATTCAGGCGCTGGAGCGTGGGTTCGGCGTCGAACTCTTCCACCGGCGCGGTCACCGCACCCTGCTTTCGGACGTGGGCGAGGCGCTGCTGCCGATCGCGCGGCAGATCAAGGCCCTGGAGGCGGAGGCCGAGCTTCTGCTGCGCGACAACGGCGCGCTGCGCACGGGCGCCCTGCGTATCGGCGCGGTCGGGCCTTTTCACGTCACCGAGATGATCGCCGCCTACAATACGCGCTATTCAGGCATCCGAATTTCGGTAACGCTCGGCAATTCCGAGGCGGTGCTGAAGAGCCTCGGCGACTATCAATGCGACGTTGCGATCCTCGCCAGCTTTTCGGAGGACGAGCGCTATGCGAGCATGGCATTCAAATCGCATCCGGTGATCCTGTTCGTTGCCGCGAATCACCCGCTGGCCGGCCGAAAGGAAATCGCTCTGAGCGCGCTCCACGGCCAGACGATGATCATGCGGGAGCTGGGTTCGACGACCCGCAAGGCACTCGAAACCGCGATGCACAGCGAGCACGTTCGCCCGCGCGTCGCCATGGAGATCGGCAGCCGCGAGGCGATCCGGGAAGCCGTTGGGCGTGGGCTCGGCATCGGCGCGGTTTCGCAAGCCGAATATATCGAAGGCCCGCACCTTCGCGCCATCCGGATCAAAGGGGATCCGGTGATGACAAGCACCCATGTCTACTGGCTGAAAGAGCGCGGCGAAAGCCGGCTGGTCCGATCCTTTCTCGACGTCGTCCAGACGCTGGCAGCTTGACGCCCGCGGGCCGGGTTCAAGGATGAGGCTGCGCCAGCAGTTTCTCAATCGGACGCATCGCGAGCAGCATGATCAGGAATGCTCCGAAGGCGAGCGCTGCGTGGAGTGCGAAGAAGCTGGCGTGGCTCAGTGTCTCCCATAATCCGGCGAGCGTGCCGACGAGGAGATTGGCAACGAAGATGGACAGGAAAAGAATGCCCATCATCGTCGAATTGACCTGCGCCGGCGCCGCGCGCGAATAGAGCGCCAACTGTGTCGGCCAAAAGAATATGAACCCAAGGGCGTTCAGCGCGTATAACGCGACCGGCCAGAGCGCGCTGACGGTCTCGCCCTTGTCTACCCACCCAGCGGGAACGACCATCATCAGATTGGCGGCGGCAATGATCAGATAGCCGAATGTGATCTTGCTGAGATCATGCGGTTCGCGACCCCGCTTTGCCTGCCACTGCCAAAGGACAATCAACAGCGGCACCGCAATGATGCAGAAGAGGCCGTCGAGCGCGTTGAACGATGTTGCCGGAACGGTCCAGCCGAACAGCCCGCGGTCCACCGACGCTTCAATGAACAACAGACCAGCATTCATTTCCTGAAAATAGGCAGCGAAGGGCAAGACCCCGACCAGGCTCACAAACAGCAGCGCGGCAATGATCCGCCAATCCCGTGCTGTCAGTGCCGCGGGTGCGCCCATACCCCGCTGCCGTTTGCGGTCGGGAGGGAGATGCTTCCAGCCCGCACCGTAGATAACAAGCGCGATCAGCATCAGCGCCCCGGCTGCGCCGAAGCCGACGTGCCAACCATAGATCTGCGCGAGAATGCCGCACACCAGCGGCCCCAGCAGTGCGCCGGTGTTGATCGCCGCATAGAAGATCGCAAAGGCACGGGTCCGCCGCCCCTCGTCACCCGGCGCGTAAAGCTGCCCGACTTGCGCCGAGATGTTCCCCTTGAGACAGCCCGTTCCCAGGATCAGCAGCGACAGGGCGATCAGGAAGCTCGCATCAAAGACCATCAGGACATGACCCGCGACCATGAGCAGAGCGCCCAGCACCACCGTGCGCCGCTGCCCCAGCAGGTGGTCCGCCAGCATTCCGCCGAACACCGGCGTGAAATACACGAGCCCCGAATAGAGACTGAACACCTGGCTCGCGAAGGCTTGGTTCGAAAGCGGTCCGGTGAGCGTCTCGATCCCCGCCCGAAGGCTGCCGAACGCGAGCACGCTGCCTGCGATCTCCGGCGTCAGCAGTCGCTGGATGAGGTAGAGCAGCAGCAAGCTCGACATGCCGTAGAAGGACAGGCGCTCCCACGCCTCGGTGAACGCGAGATAGGCTAGGCCCTTGGGGTGGCCGAGGAAGCTCTGCTCTTCACCCTGTGCGGTGGGAGCGGATACGGATGATGCTGTTGCCACGATATTGCTTTCCGCCCGAATGCGATCAGGCGCTCCCTGCCCTCGCAAGATCCGATCTCAGCGAACCCACTGCAGCATAGAAATGCCATGCCGCCCAGATGCCTGTCAGCCCGAAGCCGGCCAGGGCATAGCGCAGCGATTGGGCGGGATCGGCGATCCGGCTGGCGAGGATGTCCGACACGAAACCGATCAGCTGCGGCGCGATCGCAAGGTTCGCAATGTTTGCCGTGAACAGCAGAACGGCGACCGTGAACCCGCGCACATCAGGGCGTGTCAGATTCTGGATGAGCGCGAGGCTCGGCCCGATCATCACATTGATGAAGGGCACGAAAAGCCACAGCAGCGCGATGGCCGTCGCGCGATCCGAAACCACGTGGGCGGCAACACCGGGAATCGTGATGAGCAGTGTCAAGCCCGCAAGGAAATAGCACTGCCATTTCGGGTCCATGCGCGCCATGCGGAACATCAGGAACATTGCGGCGATCATCGCCGCCGCACCCGCCGCGCCGCTCATCAGCCCGACCTGGAGCCCGGCCTCGCCGACACTGAAGCCATGTGATCTTCCAAGGAAGGCCGGTGTCCACCACACGAGACCGCCGCCAGCGAACGTCGCAACGGTGCCGCCAGCAATTACATGTATCAGCGCGCGCTGTGAGCGGATGAAATCCAGCGATTCCCGGAAGCCCGGCTTTTGCGCAGTGGCGCTGACGCCGGGATCGCAGGCGCCACGACGCGGTTCGCGAATCGTAAGGAGCATGAGGAGCGCCGGGAGGCTGGCGAAGGCAAAGATGATGAGGCAGGTTCGCCAGCCAAACTGTTCGGTCAGCAGCCCGCCGCCGATGCCGCCGATCGCGGACCCGAGCGAGACGCCGAGCGCGTAGATCGACATCGCGATGACACGTTCGGACGGCAGGAAATAATCGGCGATGATGGAATGCGAGGGCGGCGTGCCGCCGGCCTCGCCGACGCCGACACCGATACGTGCGATGAGCAATTGCCAGAAATTCTGCGCGAGCCCGCAGAAGGCCGTGAAGATTGACCAGATTGCGAGTGCCCAGCCGATCATCTTCTTGCGGTTGACGCGGTCTGCCAGGATGCCGAGAGGCAACCCGGCGGTCGTATAGAACAAGGCAAGCGCAACGCCGGTAAGGAAACCGACGGCGCTATCCGACAACGCGAACTCCGCCTTGATCGGTTCGATCAATGTCGAAAGGACAAAGCGGTCTGCGATGTTGAGCGCATAGACCAGCGTCATCACCGCCAGAACCCAATAGCGCTGAACGAGGCTGGCGCCTGAGGGATGGGAGATTGCAGGGGTATGCCCCGAGGCGCTGACGTCCATTCTTTGTCCCCCTGCCGTGAGCCGCGCAGAAAGGGCGATGGGCGTCCTCATGTCAATACATAACTGTACTGTATGTGAATTTAGACAAGGCAGTAAACTGCATATACTCGACCGCTTTCAGAAAGGCGATTGGGCGAGGAAACGCTTCACCTCGGACCTGAGCCAGTTTCCGACAATCTCGATAGCCGGCGTTTCCGAATACGCGCTGGGGAAAGCAAGCCAGTAGGATGCGGGGCTTTTCACTTTCAGGGCGAAGGGCGCGACAAGGGCGCCTGCTTTCAGCAAGTCGCCGACCAATGCGGTTCGGCCCATGGCGACCCCTTGATCGTTGAGCGCCGCCTGGATTGCCATGTCGGCAAGACTGAAGAAGCGGCCTTGCGACGCCGGGATTTGCAGGACGCCCACCTCCTGAAGCCACACCTGCCATTCCGCATCGTTCGCGCTCCCGCTCCAGGCATGTGCGTCGTGCAGGAGCGTGCACATAGCCAGGCCGCCGGGCGTATTGAGAGGATGGCCTTGCAGATAGGCCGGCGTGCAAACCGGGGTGATGTATTCGTCAAACAGCCTTTCCGAATGCAGGCCAGTGAGCGGATGCACGGCCTGTTCGATCGTGATATCGAAATCGCGCTCGGACAAATCGATATCGCCGTACTCGCCGATCATGAAGAGCTTGCTGCCGGGGTGTTGCGCATAAAAATCGCCGACGCGCGGCATCAACCAGCGCAGCGCAAACGATGGATTCACGCGGACACGGATTTCCGTTCTCGTGTCGCCAACACTGATGGCGCGCGCTTCGTCTTCGATTTCCGCGAGCGCTTTCCGCACTGTGGCCGCGAAGCGTTCGCCTGCCTCCGTAAGCGCGATACGCCGGGGCAAACGGAGAAAGAGTTTCTGCCCCAGCGCCTCTTCAAGATGCTTGATCTGCTGACTGACGGCGCCGTCGGTTACGTGGAGCTCTGCCGCCGCTTTCCGGAAGCTCAGCTTGCGTGCGGCAGCTTCGAAGAAGCGAAGCGAGGCAAGCGTCTGTGAATTCAGGAACATGGTTTAGCAGCGCTCGCCCTCGCGTTAGGACTACTGGTTTGTCTTGCCTGCAGCGACGAGTCAAACCCACGGTCCCATCACAACGCACTGGTTCGGTGCCGGCTCTTCGCCGCGCCTGCACACAGGCAAAAAATGGATTTTTACAGGGACTATGCTGACGATCAAGAAACCGTTTCTCCTCGTCATCGGCGACATGACGAACCCCCGCAACGCGAAGACCGCCTTCGGCTTGCGGGATTGGGCGCGCGCCGATTGCCTGGGCCAGCTCACGTTCGCAGAGGACGCGGTCGACCTCGGCCTACCTTCGATGACGGCGCAGCAGGCAGCGGCTGAAGGCGTGAAAACCGCCGTGATCGGCATTGCGCCGCAAGGCGGTGTTCTTCCCGCGCACTGGGTGCCGGTCTTGCAGGATGTGCTTCGGGCGGGCCTCGATATCGCATCCGGCCTTCACAGCCGTTTGAAGGATATTCCGGAAATCGCGGATTTGGCCGCAACGCTCGGGCGCACGCTCCACGATGTGCGCCACAACACGCTCGCCTTGCCCGTGGGCAACGGCAAGCCGCGTAGAGGGCTGCGTTTGCTGACGGTCGGCACGGACTGCGCGCTCGGGAAGAAATATACCGCGATGGCGATCGCGAAGGAAATGAAGGCGCGCGGACTGAAGGCCGATTTCCGCGCGACGGGACAAACCGGCATTCTCATCGCCGGAGGCGGAATCGCGATTGATGCCGTGGTTGGCGACTTTATTTCGGGTACCGCAGAGATGCTGTCCCCCGAAAACGAACCGGATCACTGGGATGTCATCGAGGGACAGGGCGCGATCCTGCATCCCGCCTATGCGCCGGTCACGCTCGGGCTGCTCTACGGTTCGCAGCCCGATGCGCTTGTTCTATGTGACGATCCGCTGCGGGATAGGCTGAACGATTTTCCCCACGTCCGATGCCCGACGCTTCAGGAGGCCATGGAGGCCTACCTTCCGCTTGCGCGCGCCGCCAACCCTGCCGCGCGCTTCGTCGGCATATCCCTGAACACGTCTGCAATGTCGGAAAGCGAAGCGTTCGAAATGATCATTCGCACGGCGGAAGAGACAGGTCTTGCCTGCTTCGACCCGATACGGACCGGCGTGAAAGCCGTCGTAGACGTATTGGCGGATTTTACGGCCACTCACGCGGTAGAGAGTAAAATGCTGAAAATACAATGATATATGTTGAAACCTATGCGCCGGCCAAGAAGCGGGTTATGCCGGGCTGGAGCCGTGCGCGGCTTGCAAGGAATTTGAAGTGCGACGTTTCTTTGAAGAAAATTTTACGGGTTTTCCCGCCTCGCCAGTCTTCGTCTACAGGGCTGGTGTGAAGATCCGATACGCGCCGTTATGCCCGGCCAGAAATGGGAGAGGTTGAGTTTGCGTTGGCAACTCACGCTTGGCGGCGCTTTTGCCGCCTCCGTGGTCGTTGCCGCGAATGCTCAGGCTTTGCCGGCGGGCTCCTACGATCTTCGTATCGAAGAGGAGACTCTCGGGGAGGCGCTGTCGTCGTTGGTAAATCTTACCGGCGCACAGCTTCTCTACCCTCCAGATCTGGCCGATGTCCCGGACGCTCCGCGCGTTCGTGGACGGCACACGGTCGATGAAGCGCTCGCAATTTTGCTTCAGCGCACAGGATATTCCGCCCGCCTCACCAAGAAAGGGGTGATCGTCATCACCCCGAAACCAACAGGTGAAGGCAGGGAGATGAAAGTGGCAGGCAGGGGATTGAAAGCGTCGCTCTTCGCGGGAATTTCGACGTTCATATTCGGTGCAAACGGGGCAGCGGCACAGGATGTCGCCGTGCAAAACAACGACCGCGAGGAGATCGTCGTAACGGCGCGCTTCCGCCAGGAATCCATTCAGAACATCGGCGGCAGCGTCGCGGCGCTCGATGGCCGGGAGCTTCGCCGTTCCGGCATCGTGGACTTTGAAGACCTCTCGAACCGGGTTGCCGGCGTAGAGCTTCTGGATCGCGGCCCGAACACGAATGAAATCAACATTCGCGGCGTAACGAACAGCACCCAGGTTTCGGGCAATCAGCTGCAGCCGCTCGTTTCCATCCTCGTGGACGATATTCCGGTTGCATCGGCATCCGCTTCGCAGCGCGACTTCAACTTCTTCGATTTTGACCGGGTGGAGGTCCTCCGCGGCCCGCAGCCGACCTATTTCGGCGAAGGCGCAATGGGCGGCGCGATCCGCTATTTCTCTGCCGACCCGGACCTCGACAGCGGCAAGGTGATCGAGGGCATGTGGAGCAATGGCCTCAGCGCCACGAACCACGGCGGCTTCAACTATCGCGTGGACAATGCGACGAGCTTCGTTCTGGTACCGGGCAAGCTCGGTGTGCGCCTGGTCGGCTTCTATCGCAAGGACGACGGCTACATCGACAACATCGGCCTCGGCAAGAAGGACATGAATGATTTCGAGTCCTACGGAGGGCGCGCCATCGTTCTTTTCAAGCCGACGGAGGATCTGAGCATCCGTCTCGCGGCGCATTTCGGACGCGACGATATCGGCGAACTCAACTTCATCGAACCGACGACGATCGGCAATTCCGTTGGAACCGAAGACCTGATCGCGCCGTCGCTCAGCCTCATCGACGGCCTCGGCCAAGATGATTTCGAACTCTACAGCGGCAAGGTTTCCTGGAACGGCGGGCCGATCACGATCGAATCGATCACCGGCCTCTACAAGCGCAAGCGCCAGGCCGAGACTTTCAGCTCGGCGTACACATATGGCTTCGAAGGCTTCTTCAACGCCTTCCCGCCCTTCGATACGGCAAGCAATCTGCTGTCGTCCGACCTCACGGCGATTGCGCAGACGCGCGGCAAGGAAAAGAGCGTTTCGCAGGAATTCCGTTTCGTTTCGGACTTCGAATCGCCGCTGAACTTCGTTGCGGGCGCCTTCTATCAGGACACCGAAGCAACCGACACGGCGCTCGTCGCCGGCCCCGGATACGCGAACATCACGGACAGCGGAACGACGGAGATCGAGCGGAGCACCACGCGCGTCGATACGCGCCAGTTCTCGGCCTTTGCGGAATTCAATTATGAAGTCAGCGACCGTTTCCGCATTTTCGCCGGTGCGCGCTACGTCAACGAAAAGGTTACGTCCACGCTCGTCGAATCGTATGTGATCGGCATTTTCTCGCCGATCTTCACCGATCCGGACGACATTTTTGCGCCGATCTATTTCCCGGTGCCGAATGATGTGGAAGCGCTGACGGCGCCGGGCGGCCCCGGTGTCAGCTTCGATTTCAAGCTCAACACGTTCCTGCCACGTGCCGGCTTCGAATATGATATGTCCGACGATGCGATGCTTTACGGCACGATCGCACGCGGTGTCCGCAACGGCGGCCTGAACAGCCCATTTTCGGCGATGGGCTTCGGCCCGGTCGGCTCGCCGGAATTCGAAGATGCCCTGACCTATGGCTCCGATGATATCGTGACGGGCGAAATCGGTCTCAAGTCGCGGTGGATGGATGGCGACCTCACCTTCAATGTCGCCGGCTTCTATTCCGATTTCGATACGCCGCAGATCGGCATCAGCAATCCGGGCGCGCTTACGGCGAACGGGCCGCAGCTGCGAATCTACGGCCTTGAGATCGAAAGCCTTTACAAGGTGAATCCGAACGTTTCGCTGTTCTTCAGCGGCAACTATACGGAAGCGGAATACACCAAGGGCATGACGGTCTTTTCGATCGCCGGCGCCCCTGCCGACTTCCAGGATCTCGCCAAGGGCAACCGCCCGCCGAACGTGCCCAAGGTTTCGTTCTCGACCGGCGCGGATTTCAATTACCCGCTCGGCGTGGGCGATATCGAGCTGACCGGACAGGTCGCGTTCCAGTATATCGGCGAGCGCGAAACCTTCCCGCAGAACTTCCCCTCGGGAAGACTCGGAAGCATGGAGATGCTGAACCTTCGCGTGGGTCTTGAAACGGAACGTTGGTCGCTGACCGCGTACATGAACAACGTTTTCAACGACCTGGAGCTGCAGGCGACCACCATCCCGACGAGCGCGGCAACATTGGTTGACGGCGTGCTCGATGGCAATCTGTCGTCGGCCTTCATCAACAGGCCGCGGACGACCGGACTGACGTTCACCGTTCGCTACTGATACTGCACAGGGGACGGCGGCGCTCACGCGGGCGCCGCCGCTCTTGCTTGGGAAGAGTGCTATGCTGAAGGCGTATGTGCGGCGGGTGTTGATCGGGGCGCTGGTCCTGCTGTCCAACTCCTGCGGAAGCATCAACCAGCTCGGAGTTGGTGAGGCGACGCCGGGCCTGACGCGCGCTGATTTCGAGCGTGCAGCACGCTTTTATCCCGATGCCGTTCGCGGCCTCGTGCTCAATGCCGCGCCGGTTCCAAACTGGATCGGGGAAACCGATCAATTCTGGTATCGCCGCGACCTGAGCGGCGGATTTCACTTCGAAACCGTGAACACCGCGACCGGAGAAGCCGCACCCTCGTTCAACCATGAAGAGATCGCGCGGATGCTTTCGCTCGAGCTCGGCAAGACGATTTCGGCACAGAAACTCCCTTTCACGTCATTCCGCTATTCGGATGGCCTGAAACGGATCGTCTTCGCCGCAGGCGAAAAGACATTCGAGTGCAGCCGCGATGCCAGTTTTTGCAACATGAAGGTGGAAACACCACCCGATCCAGCCGCCGCTCTCTCACCGGACGGCGCGCACGCGGTTTTCGTACGCGATCACAACCTGTGGGTGCGGGAAACCTCTGGCGGTAGAGAACGATCGCTGACGACCGACGGGACAGCGGAGTTTCCTTACCAGTACACCGCCTTTCGAACGACCTATATCGAGGAACGCCGCGGTACGGAACCGCCCACCTACCCCGGTGCAACCTGGTCTCCTGACGGGCGCTATATTCTTGCAGTTCGCACGGACTACCGAGGTGTAAAGTCTGCGCCTTATGTCGTCGAATATCTCCCGCCGGATTCGCCGCGGCCCATTGCGCACCAGATTGCGATGCCGACGGCCGCGGATGCCCCCAAGGCACCTTACACGCTTTCGCTCATCGACCGGAAAAGCGGCCGCGTTGTCGAGGTCGATGGCGGCGCTTTCGGCTTCAATGACTACGCACCGTACTGGGCGATCGTTGGGGAGCCCGGTTGGGATATGGAGAGCGGCGAACTCTATCTTGTGACATCGACGCGCGATTCGCGTGCTCTCGGCCTCGTTGCCGTCGATCTGGAAACCGGCAAGGCACGGACCGTTCTTGAAGAACGCGACGATCAGTTCCTCAATCTCAACCCCTTCGACTATCACGTGCCGAACGTGCGCCTGCTGGCAAATCGCGATGAAATTCTATGGTGGTCAGAGCGTAGTGGTTGGGGGCATCTCTATCGCTACGATGCAAGGACGGGCGCTCTCAAGAACGCCGTGACCAAGGGCGACTGGGCGGTCTTCGATATTGTGCGCATCGATGAAGCCGCCGGCGTCGTCTACTTCACGGGCGGTGGAAAAGAACAAGGCCGCAATCCCTATTATCGTCATCTCTATCGCGTCAATCTCGATGGAAGCGGGCTGAAACTGCTGACTCCCGAAAATGCTGACCATGCCTATACGAACTTCCCGGAACGCGGCCTCAACGGTCATTACGACACGCCGATGCGCCGCTTTTCACCCAGCGGCCGCTATTTCGTCGACACCTTCTCGACAGTTTCGGAACCGCCGCGCACTGTCGTGCGTGCGGCAGACGGCGCGCGCATTTTCGATCTTGTCGATGCGGACGCAAGCGCGTTGCTTGCGACCGGGTGGTCGCCGCCGGAGCGGCTGGTCGCGAAAAGTGCCGACGGAGCATATGACATTCATGGCGTTCTCCTGAAGCCCACGAATTTCGACAAGGCCAGGCGCTATCCCGTGATCGAACAGATCTACGCGGGCCCACAAGTATCGTTTGCGCCGCAGAGTTTCACGGATGCGCTTGGCGCGCGTGGCGCCTACATGCAGTCGCTTGCGGAACTCGGTTTCATCATCGTCATTCAGGACGGGCGCGGCACACCGCGACGATCGAGAGCCTTTCATATGGCCCCGATGAAAGACGAAGATTCGTTTGCCCTTGCCGATCATGTCGCCGGAATCAAATCGGCTGCCCAAACGCGGCCTTACATGGCTCTGGAGCGCGTCGGCATCACCGGTATTTCGTTCGGCGGCTACGCCTCGGCACGCGCTATTCTGCTGTTCCCGGATTTTTACAAGGCCGCCGTCTCGATCGCGGGCCCGCACGATTATCGGACCATGATCTCGTCGATCTCGGTAGAGCGTTTCTTCGGCGTTCCGGGGGATGGCGAGGATGATGTTTACGCCCGCGTCGGCAATCTGCATCTGGCGAAGCGGCTGGAAGGCAAGCTGATGCTGATCGCAGGCGAAATCGATCAGAACGTGCCGTTCAATCAAACGGTTGCGTTTTCGAATGCGCTGATCGAGGCCGGCAAGGAGTTCGACTTCGTGCTCGTGCCGAACGCGGCCCATGACGTGGGATATCATCCTTACGCCGCACGGCGGCTCGCAAGCTTCTTCGTTCGGCATTTGCAGGAACAGGAGCCACCCGTGCCTTTTGCACAGGCGGTGAACTAGGTTTGAACAGGGAGGCTTTCTGATGGGATCCGAAATGAACCGCCGCGGGCTGATGAAACTCACCGGGGGAAGCCTTCTTGCCGCCGCGACAAGTACGGCTGCAAGCCGTGCCGTGGCCGACGAGCCTTCCGCAGTTGGTCCGATCGTCGTGGATGGATGCAGCCCGGCTGCGCCGACCACCGAATACCTTGAACTGCTCCGAAAAGGCGGCGTCGATTGCTGGAACGTCAGCATGTTGCCCACGCTCCTCCAGATGTCGCAACTGCTCGAGTTCGCGGCGCGGAACGCCGCGCAGGTGGAGATCGCCAAATCAGCCGCCGATATCAGGCGCATCAAGCGCGAGGGCAGGATTTCCCTTACCATCGGTTGGCAGGAAGCCGATCTATTCGTCATGAAGGGTGAAAGCGACTGGTGGTCGAAACCGCCGAAGACGACGATGCGGCTTTTCTACGATCTCGGCCTTCGTGTTTGCGGTCTCATCTACAATCTGACCAACGCCTTCGCCGGCGGCTGCCTCGATCCGCATGTCGGCCTCACCAAGGCCGGCCGAGCCATTGTCTCACAGATGCAGTCGCTCGGCATTCTGGTGGATGTCGGCGGTCATACAGGCGAGCGCTCCAGCCTCGACATCATTGCGATGGCGGAGCGGCCGGTTGTGTGTACGCATTCGAACATCGCCGCGCTCAACGCCAATCCGCGCAACACATCGGACCGGGTTATTGAAGGCATCGCGAAGACCGGTGGCCTTTTCGGTGTCAGCGCGATCGATCCCTTCATGAGCTGGAGCCGCGATGATGTCGGCAAGCGCAAGGAGCCGCAGCACCGCGCAGACATCAAGCGTTATGTAGACGAACTCGACTATCTGAAGAGGCTCGTCGGCGTAGACCACATCGGCATTGGCGGCGATTTCACGACCGGCGCGACGTCTTCCATAAATCCGGAGGAGTCCTTCGCATTTCCGCCGGAAATGACCTATCTTCAGGACCCGATCCAATATGCGCAGGGCTTCGAAGACATTTCAAAGCTGCCGACCGTCCGCTCCGAGATGGAGCGGCGTGGCTGGAGCAGGCCCGACATCGACAAGGTCATGGGCGAGAACTGGATGCGCGTTTACGAAGCGAGCATGGGGGCTTAGATACCCGAATGGCGGCAGGCAGAGAAAACCGAGGCAGCGTGATGGATTCTGGCCTGCCCTGCCGCTACGTGCTAGCATCCGCATCGCCGTGCGCCCTCGGCCGTTTCGGAAAGTACCGATGTCGAGTTTGCTGAACACCTTTATCGAGTGCGAGGTGACGCTTCGGCGCGTCGTCTCCCGCTATCGCCGTCGGGGAGACGACGTGGACGATCTGGTGCAAGAGGTCTTCCTGCGCACCTTCGTTGCCAGCGAGAAGCAAGACATCGGAAACCTCAAGGCCTTCCTCATCCGCGTTGCCAAAAACCTGGCGATCAGCGAGGCAACGAAGAAGGAAAACAGCGCGACGGAATTTTTCGAGGATTCAAAAGGCTCCGAAGCCCTCGTCGACGAGCGCCATGGCACTGTCGAGGACCAGGTCGACGGGCGCCTCAAACTGTTCATCCTGTCTCAGGCTATTGCCAGCCTGAAACCGGAACTGCGGCAAGCGCTTTGGATGTGCAAGGTCGATAAACTGAAGTTCAAGCAGATTGCGGCGAAATTGGACGTTTCGGTCAGCACGGTTGAAAAGCGCGTGGCTGCGGCATTGATCGCGTGCAACGCCTATCTGCGCAATCAAGGCTATGACCCGGCGGAATTCAGCGGAGGCGCCCTGCGCAAAGCAAGCACGGGTGCGATCCTGAAAATGACGACTGCGGGAACCGAAATGGCGCGCAAAGCCAATGACTGACGCAGGGAACATCTATCTTCTTCCCGATCCGAAGAAGAGCGAGGCGGAAGCTGCCGAGTGGGCTGCGCGCCTTGAAGGCGGCGAAATGACGCCGGCAGACCACGCGGCGTTCGCCCGGTGGCGCGGCGAAAGCGAACAAAATCACGATGCTTTCGAACGTTTTGCCGGGCTCTGGGATGGTCTTGACAGGCTGGAAGGCCTGAACGCCTATGCCTCGACGGAAGACGCGCCCGTAAAGCCGTCGTTCCTGCGCCGCGTGGCGGTGGCGCTGCCGGCACTGGCTGCGGTCCTGCTCGCTGTTGTGGCCATTGGCGCGCTCCTCAATCGCGATGTTCTCGAGACCCGCCCTCCCCGCTTTGTTGCGGCGTATCAGACGAGTGTCGGCGGGCAGGAAATTGTCACCTTGCCGGACGGTTCGAAGCTGACCCTGAACACGGACAGCCGCATCGCCACAGAATTCACGGAAAAGGAGCGGCGCGTAAAGCTCCTGCGCGGGGAAGCGTTTTTCGAAGTCGCGCACGACACATCGAGGCCGTTCTCCGTCTATGCTGGAAGCGGCATCGTGAGAGCAGTGGGAACGGCTTTCTCTGTGCGCCTCAACAAGGCCAATAAGCTCGACGTCATGGTCTCTGAAGGGCGCGTGGCCCTCTCCGCAGCGAAACCGCGCGCCGGAACGCAAAGCGCCAGCTCACCGGCCCGCACGGTCATGGAACTGACAGCAGGCCAGAGCGCAGTCTTTTCGGCCGAACACGTCGAAATCCTGGAGCATGTGACACCTACCGAGATCGATCGAAAGCTGTCGTGGCGCGTCGGAATGCTCGCCTTCGCTGGGGAGCCGCTCTCGGATGTTGTAGATGAGGTCGGCCGCTATTCGGACGTCGACATCGAAGTTCGCGGCGATGAACTTCGCGCCATGCCCATAGCGGGTTACTTCAAGGCTGGCGAAGTCGAAGGCTTCGTGGAGGCACTGCACATCATGACGGGTGTGGAAGTGACGGAGGTCGCGCCGGGCCACCTGGTATTGTCCGCATCGAAGTGATGTTTATCGTTAAATAGCTGGAGACCTCCGAACGAGCGTGGACGACTTGATCCGTCAAGCGTTTGATTTCGGCAAACAATCGACAATCTCGATCGATTTCTGCGAACCCCTTAAGGAGGGGTTCGTGGCGGAGCGGGAGGAAGGTTACTTGGGGAATTTATATCTGTAAATACAATGGTTTCATTTCTATTAGACTACAAACGCCCCCGATCATGCCCCATCATTATTTCGTTGATTGAAACGGAGAGAGTGGCCGTTTTTTCTGCGGCGTTTACAATACCTGAGCAACCACAAGCGTCCTTCTCCAGTCGCTAAACGGATAGATATAGAGCGGATTAGCAGTCCGGTTCGACGCGATGCCGCGAAAAGGCGAAAGTTTCCGCCCCATCGTTGATGATTATCTCCGGCCCCTCAGCCGCCGGGGCAGGCACGTGATCGGGGTGGTCGCTCGGCAAAGCTGGCGTTCCTTGCTTTAGGAGATTCCGCGCCAAGAGTCGATAATTGCAGGCTTCCGACTGTCGGAATTTTTGCGGCTGTCCTTCAGATAGCGCCGGAGGAAAGCGAGGCCGAGCGTCAGAACGCCGCCAAACCAGATCACCCAGCCTTATCGACAAGCCGCCGATACAGAACACATCCATCGCTGCGCGGAACGCCAGATCGTTCCGGTGTCCAGGCCTTCGGCATCATTACTGGCACGCCTCTATACGCCGAAAGGCCCCAATCCGAACTCTTGAAGAACAGCTGAAGTGTGCGCGCCCTTTTCGGGCACTGACGAAATGTGCATATCCACCTGCCCGGGAGCGAGGAGGCACGGCAACATTCCGACCGGCGTTTCGAGCTGCCGCCATCGGCCTCTGGCTTTCAGTTGCCGATGTTCCCACAAATCCGTCATCGTGTTGATAGGCGCATAGGCAATTCGCGCCTCCGCGAGCCGACGTTCAACCTCTTCAAGAGAAAGGCTGCCGACAGTGCCAGAGATAATCGCTTTCAACGCGGCACGGTTCATCACCCGTAGGGAATTAGTTTTGAATCGAGGATCCTTTTCAAGTGCCGCCTGACGCAGGACCTTCGTGCAAAGCGCCGCCCATTCCCAATCGTTCTGCACAGCGAGCACGATCTCACCGTCGGCCACGGCAAACCGGCCATACGGAAAGATCGTGGCATGGTCGGCACCTGACCGCGCCGGTGGGGAAGCGCCATCGAGGGCGTAGTAAAGCGGAAAGCTCATCCACTCTGCCATGGCTTCCAGCATCGATATGTCGACCCGTCGCCCCCGCCCCGTCTTCTGACGCTCCAGAAGCGCGCTCAGAATATTGCTGTAAGCATACATTCCCGCTGCGATATCGGCTATGGATATTCCAGCCTTGCAGGGCTCGGACCCGGTTCCCGTCAACGAGAGGAAACCGGATTCAGCCTGGATCAACAGATCATAGGCCTTGCGCTGCTCATCAGGTCCACCCTCGCCATAGCCAGAGATATCACACACGATAAGCCCCGGATTCCTCGCCGCAAGCGTGCCATGGTCAAGGCCAAGGCGGCTTGTTACGCCAGGAGCGAGATTCTGAACAAAGACATCGGCCCGGCACAGCAATCCGCGTAGCGCCTGCAGGTCGCCCGCGATCTTCAGATCCAGTGTCACGCTTTCCTTGGAACGATTGACCCATACGAAGTGCGATGACATTCCCCGTGCCCGTTCGTCATATCCTCGCGCGAAATCGCCGCCACCCGGCCGTTCGATCTTGATGATACGCGCGCCAAGATCCGCGAGCTGCCGCGTGCAGAAGGGTGCGGCGATCGCCTGTTCCAGACTGACCACAAGGACGTTCTCAAGCGGACGCACCAGCTTCTCCTCAGACCCGCTTTCCGCCGGTCATTTGAGCGCCCGCGCCACTGCGGCAAAAAAAGCATCGTCGTTCAATTCGAAACGCAAGCGATAGTTGGGCTTCGAACGCGCGCTTAGCAGGACGATGACAAGGCGCTCACGAGGGTTGAGATGAATATACTGACCGTAAATCCCTTCGGCCTGGAACGTTCCTTCGAGTTCGGGATCCTGAAGCTCCGGCATCCACCACATGTAGCCATAGGGGATCAATCTCTCCCCGATACGGAACGGCGATCCCGCCTCCTTGAACCATCCCTCGGGCACGACCCGCTCGCCCGCGATCACGCCGTCATCAAGGACGAACTGGCCAAAACGCGCATAATCCCGAAGCGTGGCGCCCATGCCGCTGCCGGAAACAACCATTCCGCCGGGACTATCAAGCCACCAGGTGGCATCCTGCTCCATGCCGAGACGGGACCAGATCTTTTCGGAAAGATACTCTGTCAGCGGACGGCCCGTTGCCTTCTCAAGAACGGCCGCGACAAGGTACGATTCGCCCGTGTTGTAAGCCCACGACCCTCCGGGCGGTGCGCACCGGGACAGGCCGGCCATGTGCTCCACGACGGCTCTCGGCTTGAATTCAAGCTGACGAGCGAGAAGTTTACGCCGCTCGGACCCGGGATCGACATACTCCTCGCTCCACTGAACGCCGGTACACATGCGCAGCAGCTGGCGCAGCGACACCTCGGCGTACGGCCCGCCGATCTCGATAAAGTCGGTGAGCGGCGCGTCGAGGTCGCGGATAGCCCCGTCGTACATCGCGGCGCCGACAAGCGTTGATGCAATCGACTTTGCCACCGAGCAGGATGCCCAATGCATATCCGCATCAAGCCCGAGCTCGTATTGTTCGAAAGCGACCTGACCGTCCTTCAGGATCAGCAGGCCTGCGACGCGGTTTACCGAAAGAAAGTCCGCCATATCGAACGTACGCCCATCGTGTTCGACCGCGATCGCAGGAAATGGCTGCGGCGAATAGGACAGCATCTTTGGCGCGCCTGAACCGCGCGACACGATTCCATAGGGAAACACGCGACTGTTTCGAAGGAGCGCATGCACGACTTCGCCCGGCATGAGCGTTCCGCCGAACAGCTTCAACAGCTCAGCCTTGTCATCCAGATCAATGCTCACACCAGAACTCCACGTTTCACACGGACCATCCGAACAGACCTAGCGCCGTTCTTATGGGTCGTCGTTTTCAATTAATAGAAGCCAGCCTCCAAAACAGAAGATCTCAGCACAAACCTGCGACCCGGGTGCAGAGAACCTGATGCCCTTGATCAATCTGAACCATTTGTGCGAGCCCGCCGCCATTGGCACTATCCGGCTCGTAGTAGATGAAGCCGTCGGGGGCGGCGCTAAATTCGGTCGATGGAATCGCGAGTTCGTATGTGTCGTCAGAGGCGTGAAAGATGCGTGGCGTGGCCTCCAGAAGGCGGCGCGTGTACGGGTGGCGCGGTCGCTCGAAAATCGACTCGCGCGTTCCCGCCTCCACGAGACGCCCCCGGTACATCACGAGGACGCGGTCCGCAATTTCCTCCACAACGCTGAGATCATGCGAAATGAAGAGGTAAGACAGGCCATAGGTTGACCTCATTTGCGCGAGGAGATTCAGGACCTGGCGCTGAACGGAAACATCAAGTGCGGACACGGGCTCATCAGCGACAACGAGGGCCGGATGGCTGACCACCGCGCGTGCAATGCCGACACGCTGCCGCTGTCCTCCCGAGAGTTCATGTACGTAGCGCTTGCAGAACGAGGCGGGAAGCCCGACCTCCTCAAGTGCTTCACGCGCACGCGCCAGACGTTCCGCGTTCGTCAGACTGCGATCCTGCCTTAGTGGTTCAGCTACGATGCTCTCGAGCGTCATTTGCGGATCGAGGGAAGAGTGCGAATCTTGAAAGATCATCTGTATGCGAGGCACCGCTTTGGCCTGACTGTCGATAAAGCACGGTCCATCCAATGTGCCGGATGTGACCAAGTTGAGGCCTGCAAGCGTTCGTCCCAAGGTCGTCTTTCCGGAACCGGACTCGCCGACTACGGCCACCACCTCGCCGCGCCGAACGTCAAAACTGACATCTTGAACGGCCCAAACCGAACCGCCTTTCGCGAACGGTGCAGTGGGTTTAGTGCGGAATGTCACGTCGAGGTTCGTGACGCTGACAAGCTCGTCCTCCGCGGTTTCGGCAGAGCTGCTCGCAGGGCGCTTGGGCAGTGCAGCAACGAATTCGCGCATGTAGGTCGTCCGCGGGTGGAGCAGAGTATCGCGCGTATCGCCATGTTCGACGATCTGCCCGCCCTTGAGGACCGTGGTTGTATCGGAATATTGTGACAGCATCGCCAGATCGTGGCTGATGAGAAGCACTGTCGTCCCGAGCTCCCGCACGAGCTCGACCATTTGATCCATGATTTCCTTGCGGATTATCGCGTCCAGTGCGGTCGTCGGTTCGTCTGCGATAAGCAGTGATGGACGCGTCGACAATACCGATGCGAGCATGAAGCGCTGGCGCATGCCGCCCGAGAACTTGCCGGGATAGTCATTGAAACAGCGAAGCGGATCGCTGATCCTCACCCTTTCCAGCATATCGAGGCATCGCGCACGCGCCTCTCGCCGGGAGATCGCTTCGTGAAGCAAAAGCGCTTCCATCATTTGTCGGCCGACGGTCAGTGACGGATTAAGCGAAACCATCGGCTCCTGAAAGACCGCGCCGATACGCCGCCCGCGCAGGTTACGCATGATGCCGGCGTCAGCCTGGACGAGATCATGACCTTCGAAACGGATGGAGCCCGCCGTAACGGACAGAGCCGGTGACAGAAGGCGGAGGATCGCACGCCCCACCGTGGTTTTGCCGCTCCCGGACTCGCCCACAAGTGCGCCGATTTCCCCGGATTTCAGCGAAAATCCCAAATTCTGGACAATGGCAGAGCCGCCTTTCGCGGCGATCGTGAGGCCTTCAACGGCAAGCACGGGCGTAGATGAAGAAGGGCTCATCAGTCTTTCATCTTCCGATCGAAGTAATCCCTGCAGAAATCACCAAAAAGATTGATGCCGAGCAGGGCGCCTGAAATCGCGACCCCGGGAGCGATTGCAAGCCAGGGCGCATCGGCGAAGTAGTTGCGGCTGTCCGCCAACATTCCGCCCCAGCTCGCCGCGGGCGGGGCGAGACCCAGGCCGAGAAACGACAAGGCCGATTCTGCCAGCAACGCCCACCCGAAAAGCGAAGTCGCCATAACGAGCACGGGGGCGACGGTGTTCGGCATGATGTGCCGAACAAGCGTGAATGCCGCGCTGTTACGCATCACTTTCG
Source organism: Sphingosinicella sp. (assembly GCF_041916975.1). NCBI lineage: Bacteria > Pseudomonadati > Pseudomonadota > Alphaproteobacteria > Sphingomonadales > Sphingosinicellaceae > Sphingosinicella > Sphingosinicella sp. The sequence continues at coordinate 3,243,253 of NZ_JAYRYK010000001.1, read as the reverse complement.
ATGCCGCGATAAAATCCCTTTGACGCATCGTCATGACATTCGCCCGCACCACGCGAACCATGTACGGCATGTAGGCAACGGCAAGCGCGATCACGGGCGCGACAGGCGAACCCGCGAGAACCGTCGTCATCGCGATCGCCAGAACGAGCGCTGGAAAGGCAAGAAACGCATCCATCAGCGCGACGATGCCGCGATCGAACCAGCCCCCGACAAAGCCGGAGAAGGCGCCCAGCAGCGCGCCGAAAACTGTGACGAGGAGCGTCGTCATGCCCGCAACACTCACGGTGATCGCCGCGCCGGACAGTAGGCGGCTGAAGACGTCTCGTCCCCACTCATCCGTTCCAAGCCAATGCCGCAGGGATGGCGGCAGCAGGCGGGAGGAAAAATCCACCATCGTTGGATCGAAAGGCGTGGCTATGGCCCCCGCAATCGCAGCGGAAACGACAAGAACGAGCACCACCATTCCCACGACGCCGCTCGGGCGGGTTTTCAGCATCGTCGTCCAGCTGCGCGTAGAGTTAATCATAGCGAAGCGCCGGACATACGACAGGAGCGGTAAGCTCGATCATCAAATTGACGCCGACATAGCAGAGCATCACAATCACCATACAGCCTTGAACAACGGGGTAATCACGCGCGAACACGGCTTCGACCATGAGGCGTCCTAGGCCCGGCAACGAAAACACCGTCTCGATGACAACGGCGCCGCCGAGAAGGCCGCCGAGTACGAGCCCGATCATGATCCACGTCGGCCCGATCACATTTGGCAGCACATGCCGGCAGGCGACAGCCGATTCCGAAAGCCCCTTGGCCCGCGCATGAGCAACATATTCGAGCTGCAGGACTTCAATCGTGCTGGCGCGCGCCAAACGCACCAGCACACCGGCCTCGATCAACGCAAGCGTGAGCACGGGAAGCACGAGATAATGCAGCCCCTGCGCAAAATCTTCAGTCAGCGAGATGTATCCAACCACGGGGAAAATATCGAGCTGAACACCGAAGAGAAGCAGCAGCATCAACCCCAGCCAGAAGCTTGGAATGGACAGCGAGACGGTTGCGAGCGCGACCACGACTGTGTCCGTGCGGGTGTTCTGACGCCACGCGGCGAACATGCCGAGCGGCACAGCCATGATCGCGGCAAGCACGACCGCCGGAATCACAAGGGACGCGGTTACACCCATGGCCGGCACGAGAAGGTCGAGAACCGGGCTTTCCATCGAAATGGATTTCCCGAAATCCCCCTGTCCCAGCGCTGTCACCCAGTGATAGAACTGCACGGCGAGCGGCTGATCGAGCGCCAGCTCCGCACGAATGCGCGCGAGCGCCGCCGGATCATCCGTCTCGCCCAGAATGAGCTGCGCGGGATCGCCGGGGATGAGCCGGATGAGCGCAAAGATCAGAAACAGCGCAATGACGATCGTCGGCAAGGCCAGCGCCAGCCTGGTGATGGCGTAGCGTATCATGATGCAGGTGTCCCATTGCGACGCACGCCCCAGAAGCGGGCACGCCCAAATTGCCACGAACGGAACCCCGTCACGCCATCTCGTATGGCGTTGGTATCCGCTGGACTGAACAAGCCGATAAAGGGAACATCGTGCAGCATTTCGCTGTGCAGCTTGCTTAATATCTTGCGGCGCTCCGCCATATCCGCCGTCATCATGCTTTCAGCCAGAAGCCTCCGGGCTTCGGGGTCACCCCATGTTTTTCCCGGGGAAGCGTCGCGGTCGCCGAGGATGGACTCATAACTCTGCGCGGCATCTGCCTTGGCGGAAAAACCAAAAGACAGCAGCTGGAAATCACCACTGCGCCATCGATCCATCTGTGTCGCCCACTCGAGAACCTCGATCTTGATATTGAGCCCAACCTGCCGCGCCATCGCCTGGACGAGGAGCGCCTGATTGAACATGGCGGGGTAGCGCCGGTTTGTTGTGAGAACGATCGGCTGGCCTCGATAGCCCGCGGCCTTCAGCAACGCTCTCGCGCGGGCGGGATCGAACAGTGCCTCCGCCGTGTCGGCGGACACGCCAAAGGGACTTGCCGAGGCGACAATCGACGGATTGGCATCCGCGGTGTCTTCGGTAACCAGTCGCGCCAAGGTGCGCCGGTCAATCGAATAGGCGATCGCTTCCCGAAGCCGGAGATCGGCAAGCAGCGGATTCCGGTCCTGAACGAGAATGCCGTAGGAACCGAGCATCGGCGCTGCGACGATGCGGATATCCTTCATCCGGCGAAGTTGCAGCATCTCCGCGGCGGGCACCTCCGGCATCACGTCGACCTGCCCCTTCACGAGCGCAGCCAGGCGAGACGATGCATCACGGATGATCAGCCAGCGCAAATGACGCTCGTACGGGGTTTTGCCTCTCACATTTCCGTCGGGTTCACCTTCCAGAGGCCGATATCCGGCAAAGGCTGTCATGTCGATGTAGCGCCCCCGCACCCAGCTGGAGATCCGGTATGGCCCCGTGCTGATCGGTTCGCGCCAGCTTCCGTCGGCGGCGACGGAATCCGGATGGAGGACGGCCCCGCCACCACAGCTGATTGCCGCCATCAAGGTCAGGAACAGCGGTTGGGGGCGATCAAGCGTGAAGGAAACGGTCAGGGGGTCGATCGCGTCCACAGACTCGATCTTCGCGCCGCGTGTCCCATCGAAATCGGCGAGGCAGGTCCAGTTGGTCTTGGGATCGAGATACCGACGCCACGACCAAACGACCTCGCGTGACGTGACGGGCTGACCGTTGTGGAACACCAGCCCTTCGCGCAGGTGGAACGTGTAGCGCTTCCCATCGGGAGACACCGTGAGGGCATCGGCGAGCAGCAGATCGGGCGTGCCGTCTTCGCGGTAGCCAACCAGCCCTTCAAGAACATGCATCATGATGGTATCGGTATTGGCATCGCGATTAACGCCAGGGTTGGTACCGCGAATATCCGACGTGAGCGGAATCTGCATCATGTCTTGCGATTTCGTGCCGGATGGCTGCGATGCGGTACATGCGCCCAGAAGAAGGCCACAAAGCGCCATGGCGGCCGGCAGCCGACGTGCAATCAAGGAAGTCATCCCCTTCAGTTTCTGTACGCGGCAAGCATCTGCCGTGCCGAGCTCATCTCGTCGCAGATCCATTCGGAGAGCAGTCGGACCTGGCGGCGCGCGTTGAGATTTGCGGGACGGACCAGATAGTAGGACGTGCCACTCGCTACGACACGACGTGAAGCCATAATCAGCTGTTCATCCCGAATGGCGTCGTGGGCGAGCAGCAGATCGCTCGCCGTGATACCGAACCCCGCCTCCGCAGCGCGAAGCGCCATGTCGAGCACATCGAAATCCAGCCCGTTGTCGGTGTCGATCACGCCGCCGTTCCAGCCCGCGGCCCAGGTTTTCCAATCCTGATGGTCTGGCTGGGAATGAAGCAACGTCTTGCCCCGCAAATCTTCCGCACTGCGGAGTTCGCCGCCGGAGATGTAGCCCGGGGCGCAGATGGGGACGAGCTGCTCTGCGTAGAGTTCGGTTACGTCCTCGTTCCGCCAGTTTCCGAGCCCATAGCGAATGCCAAGCTCCGCGTCGTTGTCGCTGGAGATCATGTCATGCCAGCGCGTGTGTATCATCACCTTTACGAAAGGATACTGCTCCTGAAACTCCCGAAGGCGCGGGTATAGCCAGCGCAGCGCAAACGTCGGCAGAACGCGAAGTTCGACCACATCCTGATCACGGTGAAAACTGTCGATCGTCCTGGCGATCTGATCGAAGGCATCCTTGGTACTGGATGCAAGTATTTTGCCCTCCGGAGTCAACTCAAGACCATTGTGCCCGCGGTGAAACAGCGTGACGCTCAACTGCTGCTCCAGAATCCGCACCTGCCGGCTTACCGCACTCTCACTGACGCGCAGAACCGACGCCGCCTTGCGAATGCTCATCTGTGCCGCCGCGACCTCGAAGCATTTCAGTGCGTTGACTGACGGAAGACGGCGGGTCATGACGGCACTCCCTCGTTATTGTCAGCCGAGACGATCGGCACCTGACGTTATCCATATGGTTTTACTGCGGAGATATTGGTCGAGCGCTTCTGTTCCCTTGTCCCGGGCCAGGGAGCCAGATTGCTTGTATCCGCCAAACGGCGTCTTCATATCGCCTTCCGTAAACCCATTGACGGCTACCGTGCCACATTCGAGCCGTTTGGCAACATGAAGCGCGGCATCAATGTCGCGCGTGTAGACGGTGGCATGCAGGCCGTAGTCGGAATCATTCGCCACCCGGATCGCCTCGTCGAGGGCGTTGACCTTCAGGACACCCAGAACGGGCCCGAAAATTTCCTCCCGCGCGATCCGCATGTCGGGAGAGAGGTCCGTAAATACAGTTGGCCCGAGATAGCTGCCCCGCCTACCCTGATCGGCGAGATCCAGAACGGTCCGAGCCCCCTCCTTGCGGCCGATGTCGAGGAAACGGCACACGTTTTCCTTGTGTTCCGCCGACACAAGCGGTCCCATCTCGGTTTCAGGATCAAGCGAATGGCCGATCACGATTCCGCGTGCGCGCTCAACAACGGCGTGCAGGAAATCATCATGAACCTTCGCGGATACAATCTGACGCATGTTCGCAGAACAGTTCTGGCCTCCGTTCCAGAAGGCCGACATCACTGCGCTTTCGACGAGATCGTCCGAAATTTCCGCATCGTCCAGAACGATGAACGGGCTTTTTCCGCCCATCTCAAGTCCGATAGTCTTGAGATTGGAATCCGACGCATACCGAAGGAAGACACGCCCGATTTCCGTCGATCCGGTGAAGGAAACGGCGTCGATATCCGGATGACGCCCGATTGCGGCGCCAGTGGTTTCTCCAAGCCCCGGCACGATACTGAGAACACCGTCCGGTATGCCCGCTTCAACCGCGAGTTCACCGAGCCTCAACGCGGACAGTGACGTTTGTTCGGCGGGCTTGACGATTACAGAACACCCGGCGGCAAGCGCGGGCGCCATCTTCCAGGCAGCCATCAGCAAGGGGAAGTTCCAGGGCAGCACCAATCCGACAACACCGACCGGCTCTTTCACGATCATGGCCAGAACATGCTCACCCGTCGGCGCAACCTTGCCGAAACTCTTGTCGATGAGTTCTGCATACCAGCGAAAGCAGTTCGGCACCTCTTCACCGATCTCCTTCAGGCAGTCCCGGATCGGCTTTCCGCTGTCGAGGCTTTCAAGAACGGCGAGTTCCTCTGCATGCTGCGCGATGGTATCGGCCAGCCGCAGGAGGATTTCCTTCCGAAACTCAGGTGCGCTGCGTGACCATACGCCTTCGCGCACGCTGCGCCGGGCGGCGATCACAGCGCTGTCGACATCCGCCGCGCTGCAGTGAGCAACAGTGGCCAGCACCTCTCCGGTCGCGGGGTTGACCGTCTCGAAGACCTCTCCCTTGGTCGCGGATTGCGATCTGCCGCCGATCAGTGCACGCGAAGGCATGACCAGCCGGCTCGCTATGGCTTCGTAGTGCGCGTGACTGGAACCTGTCATGACAATCTCCTCAGAGTGGCGCGTGGGGCTGGCCGAACGTGCCCTTCGCAAAGCGGTCGAGACGAAAAGCCTCGAGCCCGAGGGAGGGCGCCTGCCCCTGCGCGATACCCGACACGGCTTTCCCGACCGCCGGCGCAAGGCCAAAGCCGTGCCCGGAAAAGCCGGTCGCGACGATCAGCCCCGACACGCCCGTCGTACCGTCGATAACGGGCAACGCATCGGGAAGAACATCGATCGCGCCGGCCCACGATTTCACGATCCCAAGACTGTCTGCGCCCTCGAAGAGCTTTCCCAACAGCGCTTTCATCGTGGCCGCGCGCTTCTCGTTGGGCGGCAGGAACGGACGGCGAGGTTCGACCCTGCGTTCATCCCGGCCTTTCACCATCAGCGCATACAGATCGTCAAGCAGCGCTCGGCCGACATTCAGCTGGAACGACCGGCGATTCGCCAGGAAACTTCCCAGGAAATATTTGATGTTCGTGAACGATCCCAATGTGACATCCACATCAGACATGGACTCTGCAGCGATGATGCAGGAACCGTCAGCGCGTTGCCTGAGCCCGAGACCAAATCCGCAAAAGCAGGGCTGGGATAGCCGGGGCGCCACGGTCGTCAACGACACCGTGTTCCGAACCGTTTTCTGCGGCAGCACCAGGAACAACGAGCGCAGCAGTTGGTGCGACACCGCTCCCGCCGCGCAGACAACAATGTCGGCGGCTATTCTGCCATGTTCCGTGTAAACACCCTTCACGCGTCCGCCAGCAACGTCGATCTCGATCGCCCCGCAGTCTTCCAGAATTTGAGCGCCTAGACCTCGCGCAGCCTTCGCAAAGGCGGACGTTGCCTCTCCCGGCTCCGCTTGCCCGTCGTCGGGTGTATAAAGAGCGCCCGCCGTTCCCTGCTTCAGTGCAGGCAAAAGCATTGAGGTCTCGCTGCGGTTCAGCAGTCGGGACGAACGCGCGATCCCGTCGACTGACTTCAACCAAGCCGCAAAGGCATCATATTCCAGCTCATTTGAAGCGGCGAACAGGCAGCCGGTTTCCCGCCAGCCAACAGGCATCCCAAGTTCGGCTTCAAGACCCCGCCAGAGACGCAGCGCCTCGACAGCCAATGGCATCTCGGCCGGATCCCGATACTGGGTGCGCACAAAGCCCCAGTTGCGACCCGATTGCTGGCCGGCAACACGATCCTTCTCGATCACCAGGACCTTGAGACCGGAGACAGCCATGTAAAAGGCTGTCGCGAGACCCATGATGCCGCCCCCGATGATGACAGCATCAGCCTGGCTTGGAATTGGCGGATATCGCCCTTCGATACGGGCGAGCACGTCATCCGGTGTATGAGAACTAAGGCTAAGAGCGGACATCGATGATCGCGTCCATATCCATTTCGATGCGGATATCAGCGTCGAACAGCTTCGCCTCTACCGTCGTACACGCCGGGCAGATCCCTTCGAATGCGCGAGCGTACACGTCCATGATGACGTCGTAATCTTCAGCATAGGCCAGATACATGCGCACACGCACGATGTCGGCAAGCGTGCCCCCGGCCTGTGCCAGGACGTTCTCGACATTTCTGATAAGCTGTGCCGTTTGCGCCTCAGCGGTACCCACGAGGGTGCTGGTCGCGTAGTCGTAACCCGTCGTGCCGGAAATCATCAAGTGGTTCCCTACCAGAACAGCCCGGCTGTAGTTATACTGACGTTCGTACTCGCTGCCTGAAGTATAACGCGTGCGGGGTACGGCAGTCGGCTTGTAGATGGTCATTGTCTATCCTGTAGTTGGTGAAGCAATTCCGCGATGCTTTGAAACACAAGCATCAGTGATTCAGGGAAAGACGATCCGGAGAGAGATCTGCAGACGTAATGCCGAAAGCGGAGACGATCTCGGGAAGCGGCTGACCAAGCGCAGCGGCTGCGGCAGCAGCACCGAGCGCCGGGGATGTCAGCACACCGCAACCGCCCTGAGCCGCCACCCATACAAACGACGGATCAGACGCGCGCACGCCGCACAACGGATTGCGATCGCGAACGAAATTCCTGAGACCGGCCCACGTGCTCAGCGGGCGCCCGACCTCGAGATCAGTGTCGGCCTGAATGTTCTCGATCGCCTGCGCCACATCAATGTCATCCGGGTAGACATCGCCGGGCGGTGTAAGCACTTCCTCGGCAAGGCTCCCCATGAAGCGTCCGGCCTCCGGCTTCAGATACCATTGCCTGCCGACCTTGAAGATGTGCGGCCAGTCGTCGACGCGGACGCCCGTCGGCGCAGCAAATGTGAAGGCCGTGCGGCGCATGGGCATAATGCCCACGGGTTTGATCCCTGCCATGGCGGCAACCTCGTCGACCCAGGCGCCCGCCGCGTTCACGAGCACCGCCGCTTCGTGACACCCGCTCGGTGTGGTGACTTCCCACCCCTTTGCGGTTTTCCGGATGCTGATTGCGGGTTGACCGCTTTCAATCGTGGCGCCGTGCAGGCGGGCGCCGCGTACATAGCCCTGCAGCAACTTGTTGCTGTCTATATCGGCAGCGCCGGGCTCATAGACGCCACACTCGACGCCTGCCGGGAGCAGCGATGGAAACATGCCAAGCGCTTCCGAACCTGATAGAATCTGTGCTTCCGCCTTCGCCGATACAAGACGCTCAACGAGGGCGTCGAGACGCCCTTTCTGCTCCGTTGACCCGACGGTGAGACAGCCTCGCGGCGAAAGCAACGCGCCTTCGCAAAAGCCGTCCGGCGGGTTATCGAAGAACGACCGACTGGCAGCGCCAAGGCCGCGCATCGTATCGGCAGCGATGCCAACCGTGAATTGCTCGGCCGAGCGCCCTGAGCTCTGCGTACCGAGCGAGGTCTCTCCCTCGATCAACATCACGTTTGCAGCCTGTGACAGAAAGTAGGCCGCCGATGTTCCAGCGAAGCCACCACCTATCACGATCGCATCGTACTTCATTTCGTTCTTACCCCTAGTACTCGCTATTGATGCGGAAAGATCGGGGCGGCTCCTTCTCGAACATGATCGACAAGAGGCCGCCCCGTTTCGGCATTTTAATCAGAAGGACGTCGATACCGAGAACTTCACACTGCGGGGCAAGCCCTGCTGGATCAGGCTCGAACCTGTAGCCGCCCAATACTTCTTGCCGGTTACGTTCTCGCCGTAGACCCGGAAGGAAACCGGACGTCCGTACATTTCCTTCTCATAACGAAGGCCCAGATCGAACGTTGTATAACCCGGCACAAAGGCTGAATTGACGGCATTCGATGCCCGTCTTCCAACGCGAAACACGCCGGCGGAAGCACGGAGACCATCGAGCGCCTCGATGCGATACTCCGCGAAGATCGAACCGCTGAACTTTGCGGTATTCTCGATCCTGTTGCCGATAACCGATGCGCTTCCCGTCTTCTGTTCCGCATCAAGACGGACCCCGCTCACGGAAAGCGAAAGATCGGTCAAGAGTTCTCCCGACGCACTGAACTCGAAGCCCTTGTAGTTGGCTTCACCGTCCTGAACGTAGAGATTGGCGGCATTGAGATAAGAGGACGCCCTGTCGATATCAAAATAGGCGCCCGTGATCAGGAATCCCCTTTTTGGTTCAAGTTTGATGCCGAATTCATGCTGCTTGCTGAGCGCCGCTGGCAGCACCTCGCCGGCGTTTGTCGCGATCTGCGGCACGATCCCGCCCGACTCCAAACCTTCGATATAGTTCCCATACACGCTAAGCCAGGACATTGGCTTCACGAGCGCACCGTAGGACCAGGAATCGGGGCTGGCCTTGTAGGTGGAAACGAGGCTGCGATCCTTGTATTCGGTCTTGCGGTAGCCGATGATCAGGTTGAGCCAATCATCCAGGCTCGCCCTGTTGAAGATGAAAAACGCATCCTCGTTGACACGCGAGATGCTGGTGATCGTCCGCGCCGGCGTCGGCTGCTCCGGAATTTCGATGGGATCATAGAGATTCTGCGAAAACGTGTAACGTGTCGCTGCAGGAATATTGCTGTCGCGCTCGTAGTGGGAAACGCCGATCAGAATATTGTGCTTTATCGGGCCAGTTTCGATGACGCCGGCGACATCGCCACGAACAATCCGTGCACGATAATCGTTGCCATGAGTCAGGGCGACGCCAAGCGTGCCGTTTCCGGTGACAATATCATAGCCCGAGAAGGATGAGTATCGACGGTCGCGCTTGAGATAGGACTCGCCGACGCCGATCGACACACTCCAGTCGGCCGACACATTGTATCTTGCACGAGCCAGAAGGTTATACTCGTATCCTTCGGACAGAAGCCAGGTCGAACCCAGGTTCTTGGAGGCCTTTTGCAGCGGCGGCACGGTGATCACGCCGTTGACCGCAGCCGGAAGGACGAGTTCCGTCGCTTCGGTAATAGACTTGTCGATATATTCCGCATCAACCTGAAGGAGCAGCCCGTCAACCGGCTCCCAGTCGAATGCAGCCGAGGTGAAGAAGCGGCGGCCCTTGGTGTCTTCGACACCGTTCTCGATCGAACTGGCTGCAGCGTTGATACGGAGGCCGACATCGCCCCATTTCCGGCCGATATCCGCGTGTGCACCAAACGCGCCATGCACGTTCCCAGACACGTCAATGCGGTTGACCGGGTCAAGCGTCGGACGCGAGGACACCAGGTTCACGATGCCCGACGGTGATGCGAAGCCGTAATAGAGGCCCGCCGCACCTTTCAGAACTTCAACGCGGTCTTTGTTCTCGATGGGCATGTCGATGAAGTTAATCATCGGCAGAATGCCGTTGAATCGATAATTGGTCAGGTTGTCGACGGCGATGCCGCGGATCGACAGGTTGCTGTAAATTGTTGCGTTGAGCTGCGACTGCGTGACACCCGCCGTATTGCGCGCCGCGTCAAGGATGCTGGCAGCCTGCTGCGCATCGAGAAGTTCGCGGCTGAGCACCGACACGGTAAGCGGCGTGTCGATGATCTTGGCATCACGAAACGCACCCGCCTGCAGATAATCCTGACTAAAGCTGTTCCGCCGGTCAGCACTTACAACGATTTCTTCATTGACGTCCGAAGTTGCCGGTGACGTCTGGGCACTGGCTATCGATGACATTGAAACCGATGAAAGAACAATGCAGTGAAATATTATTTTTTTGCACGACTTCATTTCAACCCCCTTTTTAGTTTGTATTTGCAAAGACCACCGTCACTTACGGAGACCACGCACGCAGGCTTTGGCGTCCATTTTCTTTATGAGATGATGGACCTGTCGTGACGGTCTAGTCGATGACAATTTTTGGAAGGCGGTGTCTAATTGCCGTTCGCGTACAGACCGCCGACTTTGGTGGAGCCGCGCATCTTCAACCTGTATCGCGACCACCAGAGCCGTATTCCCATCAGCATAAGCATCAGGAATGCCGCCCCCATCACCACGGCCAATAATCGGCCAGCCATTCCCGCCCATTCTCCGCTGTGCACGGTATACAATGCCGTCACAGCCTTCACGGACGCTGGAGCTTCCACGGCATCCCAGGCCGAGACGACGCTATATGTGCGGGAATCTACATACACCCGTGTTGTGCCGAAGGCGCGGCGCCATTCACCCGGTTGCCGCATCTGCACAGTGTAGCAAATATTGCTCCGACTAGGCAGGGTAACGACAACGGTCTCCGCATTCGGGAACACCTGCTTTGCGCGCTCTACCGCTCGCGCGGAAGAATGCTGCTGAACATCGCCGTGTATCGCCTCGCACTGTTCCGGCAATTCAGCCGGGCTGCCGGTCACTCTCTGGAGCGATGGAAGGAAAAGAAGCCCCAGACCCGTCAACGTCATGATCACGCCGAACGGCAGAATCCACACGCCCAGAAACCGGTGCCAAGTGTAGAAGCTTGCAATTGGACTGGCAGCGCGTTTCGGAAACAATATGGCCCGCCAACGGCCCTTCTGCGGCCAGACCAGACGCAGACCTACAAGCATGTTGACGAGCAGCAGCACACCGCTCGCAATCACGATTATCCGTCCGGTAGGCCCTGCCAGAAGTGATTTGTGAAAGAGCAGAACGCCCCGTGCGATCGACAAATCCCACCAGGGATCCGACCATGCACTTATACGCTCGATGCGGCCGTCCGCGCCTTCGACGCGCCAGACCCTGAGTTTTCCGGATTTATCTTCGCCGAGAATATCGACCTGCCCGGCCAACCCTCCGCTGATGAAATATTCACCCGCGCTACCGCCTTCTCGCGCGATGCGCTCGCGCACCCGCTCCATCGCATCGGCAGAAACAAGTTGAGACGAAGCGCCGAGGACAACTGCATCGTCGAACTCTCGGGAAAAAACCAGAAGAACGCCTGAAAGAATCTGCAGAATCCAGAATATCGCGAAACAAAGCGACCCATAGCGATGTATTTTTACCAAAAGGCGCTTCACATCGATAAATCCTGCCGGTGATATTTTATATGTCGTTTCCGAGTACAATCTGGAGCCGCGCACCCACGACCAACGCATTGCCCCCGCCCCGGTCATAGGCCGGCTGGATAACATACTGGACATCGGGTTGCAGGCTGATCCGATCGTTAAACGCATAACGATAGGTGAGTTCCAGATTTGTCTCCCGTCTGCCATATCCCGTCTGCCCGGGACCATCGGGGCGCAGACGTATCGAACTCAGGGCTATGCCGATCATATCTCCGTCACGGCCAAAAGGTGCGCTTTGAGTAAGACCTCCACTGATTTGGTGGCGGATATCCGATACGGAGGCGCTGGCATGCCCTATTCTGAACCACGCGGCCGTGTCTGAACCGAGCGCAAAGGTCGTCATTGCATACGCACCTCCTCCGGCGCGGGAAGGACCTTCTATGTCTGATGAAGGGGCGCGGCTATAGTGATAGGCGCCAAAGCCAAACGACACTCCAGTATCTTCAATGTCGTATTCGACCTGTCCCAGAAGCAGTGCACCCTCTTCCCTGTGCAATCGAATGGCAAGAAACTTCCCATCATCAGAAAAGCCGCGCGGCGCGCCATCGACAACCGCACCCTGAACCGTCAGCCCCGACCATTCTCCGCGTACGTTTATCCCAAGCCCGGTTGCGGGATACGTGGAAGGGCCATTTACCCCGCTGGCGGCAAACTCACTACCCATGCCATGACCACTGTTTAAAAACAGCCCGGTGGCCTCGATGGCATCGAACTGGGCGTTCAGATCCATCAATCCCAAACGTACCGAGACGTTATCGGAAAGACGCGCATCCACCCACGCCTCCAGGAGACGGTGCCGCACATCGCTTTCCGCATTATCGATACCGTGCGCATCGGCGACAAGGCGCTCGGATGGGCCATGACCCAGGACATGAAAGGAACTTACCCGCCCTGTTACCCCATCGAGCCCGAACGCCTCACCCTTGACGGTCAGTTCCGCATCAATTTTGCTGAACACGACAGCGTCCCGCCGGACTGGGTTGGAGAGCGCGACCCAGCCATCCGTTGTGCTGGCAAGCCTCCATTCCAGTGCATCGCGACCATCCGCCTGCGCCGGATCGCTGATGAAAGCCATCCCGAGAGATGCAAACGCCCAGGAAAGTACCTGCGTCGCCGATTCAGGGCGACGCAGGTAAACGCTTGGGACGACCGGGCGAGACCCGGCCTCGCACGGAGCAATCATGAGCCGCGCATTCTCAGACAATGCCCATCACGCCCATCAGGGCTGAACAAATGTGAGGGTTGTGACATGCGTTATCTTGGATACCGCCTTGTCATCCAATTGACGGTTTACAGCCTTGTTGTGGTCAACGAAGAGCAGATAACGACCGCTGACATCGGTCGGCACCGTGAACTGGGCATTTTGATCAGACTTGATATTTTTCAGCCATCCGTCGGGACGGATGATTCTCACCCCCTCTTTGGGCGTGGGCTTACCTTGGAACAGAATTTGAAAGGTGGATCCGCCCGGCTCCAAAGGAACGACTTCGAAGTCAAGCTTAGGGGCGATTTCGGCCCTGCCCGCTTTTGCATAATAGATGCGCGCGGCGTATTTCCCGTCCTCACCCATCTCCGGCGCAAAAATATCATCATCGCGCAGCCGAATGTCGCCCTTGCCTGATATGTTAGCTTCCAGGTGATCCGATCGGCGAACAACAGGAATCACTTCCTTGGCGCTCGTCTGGAACACCTGCGGCGCGCGTAGACGATGGAACTCCTTGTCGCCACCTTCAGGAGTCGGGTAGTCGGGCTCTCCAAGGTATATTCTCGCCGGACCACCGGAATCCTTTTCAATCCAAATTTCATGCGCTTGGGCTTGGGCTCCTGACATCGCAAATATTGCCGCCAGTAAAATTCTCATTAGCATCACTCCCATCGCTATTCGCCAAGGCCCATTCAGAACCGGCGCTTAGTGGATGGAGTTCGGCGTGAAACAGCAATTATAATTATTGGATACGCCTTCCACATTATTGAAACCACTGATGATACTGATTTTCATAAACAGAGGTTTGAGCTGTAGACTCTTTAGCGCGGTACCGCAGCCAGACTAAGACGAGCTGACCCTTAGCTGTTGATTGCCGCTGAGAAGTGACCCGGGGCGGGCATAAATTTCCACTGAGAATTGACCCATGTTGAACTTCCCCCTGGCTTTGACGAGCGAGGGGTCAAGGAGTGTTGGACATGGCGTTATTGAGCTTTATTCGTCGCTGGTATTTTCGCGGGAGGAAAGTACATTTCTCATGAAATATAAATAAATTCAACTATTTAAGATAATTTTCCTCGTAGAGCGCCCCTATCAATGCCCCGAATGCTCATACCAATTTTATGATAAACTGACTGGCAGGATGGCTGCTCGTTATTCCGGCTAAAACCGAAAGCAATCGGCTCCCGATCACCCATTGGAGATTGCAAAGATTTCGGGACTTTCCGCAAACAATGCGGGAACGCCTCCGCTAAGCAGGAATACAACGGTCTGCGTCTTGCCAATACGTCCCTTTGCAATCCAGTCGGCCAGCGCGTGAAATGCCTTGCCGGAATAAACCTGATCCAGAAGGATACCTTCGGTACGTCCCAGCAACTTTATTGCTTCAACACCACCTTGGGTAGCGACTCCGTACCCTTCTCCAATGTATTCATCGGTAATCAATAAGTCAGAGCGGCTTGGCACGTGCTGCAAACCCAGTTGCGCAGCGGCACTAGGCAGTTCCTCTACCATCTTGTCGACAAGGTATTCTGCCGTTCGGCTGACGCTGACACCCAGCGTCTTCCATGAGACGTTCTGATTGACGGCCCCTAGAATCAACCCCGAATAGGTTCCCCCCGACCCGATCGCAGCAACCAGATAATCGGCCCGTACGTCCATTGCGGAGAGCTGTCCGTTCAATTCCGTCACGGCACGGACATAGCCCGCCATACCGGCCGGACTCGACCCCCCAAGCGGCATAACGAAGGGCTTTCCGCCCCGGCGTCTCACATCTTCGGCCACATCTTCTATAGCTGTGCCGAATTCCCAACGCGGGATGGTTTCGACGAAATGAACCCGGGCGCCGAGCAACCCGTCGAGTAGAAGATTTCCCTTAATGGGACGCGGCTCCCCAGGCACGCCGCCGAGTATCAGTTCGACCTTCAGCCCCGCGCGCGCGCCGAGTGCCGAGGCAATCCGCGCCAGGTTCGATTGATAGCCACCGCAGACAACCAGCGTGTCGGCACCCTCCGCGATGGCGGCTCCGACGATATATTCAAGCTTGCGAACCTTGTTGCCGCCGAGGCCGGCGCCCGTCAGGTCGTCGCGTTTCAACAGGATGCGGGGGCCGCCAAGGGCATCGGATAGGCGTTTTGCTTCCTCGAGCGGCGTGGGAAGCTGCGCGGCGCGAAAGCGGGGCAGTTCATCGATCACGGATTTCGCCTTCAATGCGCGATGTTGACGGTTCGAATTTCGCTGTAGGCGGCGAGACCCCACGGGCCGTTTTCGACGCCGACGCCGGACAATTTGGTGCCCGCCAGAGGCGCGTGCGGCAGAATTGTCATGTGCTGATTAATCCAGAGCGTACCGCACTGAAGGTGCTCGCCGATTTCGGCAGCGCGCTCGGGCGTGCCCCATACCGAACCGGACAGGCCGAAGTTCGTATCGTTCGCGCGTGCGATCACTTCGTCTTCATCCCGATAGGACAGGACGGGTAGCGCAGGGCCGAACTGCTCCTCGGCCACGAGCCGTGCGTCATCGGCAAGACCGGTCACCAATGTTGGCCGGAAGAAGTAACCCGGGCCATCGATCTTTGAGCCGCCAGCGACGATTTCGCCGCCGCGGGCGCGCGCATCTTCAACCAGGGCTACCACGCGCTCGAATTGTGGCTTGTTGGTAAGCGGGCCCAGTTCGACCCCCTGTTCCAGACCATCGCCTACGATGGCCGCGTCCAGTCTTGCGGCGAGCGCTTCGACGAGGCGATCATGCTGGCTTTCATGCACATAGACGCGCTTCACGGCAGCGCAGATCTGGCCCGAATTGTCGAAGGCAGCCCAGAACAGTTTTTCCGTGATTGCATCGATGTTCGCATCCGGCAGCACGATCGCCGCATCGTTCCCACCCAATTCCAGCGTCAAGCGCTTCAACTGTCCGGCTGTGGTGCGCGCAATGGACTGGCCGGCTGCGGTAGATCCCGTGAAGCTGATCTTGCGGATCGCCGCGTGCGCTGTCAGCGCTACGCCGATATCATCACCACCTGGAACGACCGTCAGCACATCCTCAGGCAAGAGCGGCTTCAACAGGTCGCCGAGAGCGATCGTTGCGAGCGGAGTAAAGGGCGACGGCTTCAACACGACGGTATTGCCGGCGAGGAGTGCCGGCGCGATTTTCCATGCGGCGATCATCACGGGATAGTTCCACGGCGTGATCGCACCGACCACCCCGAACGGCTTCCTATGAACTTCGGCACGGATAGCGGCATCATCGTGAATGACCTCGACAGGGATCTCGAGCCCGGCCGTGTATTCGAACCAGCGCGCCGCGCCCATCACCTCACGTTCGGCCTTGGGAAGCGGTTTGCCCTGCTCCTGCGTCACAAGGCGGGCAAGCATATGGACATTGGCGCGCATCTTCTCGGCACAGGCGAGCAAGGCAGAGCGGCGCGCCGCCAGATCGGTTTTCCAACCGATGAATGCGCGTGCTGCACGTTCAACGACCGCGTTCAATTCTTCTGGCGAAACGGCCTTCACCGTGTCGCAGGATGCGCCCGTGGCAGGATTGATGACCGTGATCGACATAGCAATTCCATTCAATATACGAACAATTGTTCAAATAGTGGATTTATGATTGAGATGCAACGTCCATCTCGATCTTCCAAAGATCAGCGTTGAGACGTGCAGCGCCAGCCAGCGTCAGCAACAGGCCAAGTCCCGTTCCGATCAGCGTGGTGAGTGACAGCGAATAACGAAGCGCCTCGATGCCGTACGCGGGCTCGAACATGTCCGTGAAGGCCCCAGCCGCAAACGTGCCGGCACCAATGCCGATAAGATTGAGCCCGAGAAGCAGGATCGAGGACGCGAGTGCCCGCATCCGCACTGGCATGATCCGCTGGGTGATGGCGATGGCTGGTGCAAGGCATGAGGCACCCATCATCATCGCGACGAAATAGCCGGCGATCATGATGTTGCCTTCGCTGAAGAGCATATACACCGTGGCTGGCAGCAGCGCCGCGATGGCGAGACATGGCGTCCAGAGATACCAGCGTACGTCCTTCCGTGCGAGCCAATCGGCGACGAAGCCGAACAACAGCGTACCAATGAGGCCCGCACTACCGCCGATGATGCCGGTCAGCCAGCCGACGTGAGCGCTCTCCATGCCCTGTACACGCATGAAATAGACGGTGGACCAGACGTTCACTGCATTTGCGGCAAAGGAGAAGAAGCCGATGCCCAGCACATAGGCGATGAAGGACGGCATCCGCGCCAGGCGGTGGAGCGCCTTGCCGAGCGAATATGGCTGCACATCCGTCGCACTCGTATCCTGACCGCCTCTTATCGGTTCACGCACCGTGAAACGGAACAACAACGCCAGCAATATGCCGGGAAGCCCGGCAACGAAGAAGGCCGTACGCCAGCCGTAATACTGGTTTACAACACCGCCGATGATCAGCCCAGCCGCCATGCCCAGGTAAAGGCCAAGACCGTAGATGGCAAAAGCGCCGCCGCGCTTGTGCTTCGGGAAATAGTCCGAGATCAGCGAGTGCGAAGGCGGGCTGCAGGCCGCCTCGCCCAGCCCGACGCCGATGCGGCCGAGCAGCAGGTGCATGAAATTCCCGGCGAGACCGCAGACGGCGGTCATACCGCTCCAAATTGCAAGCCCGCCGGCTACGATTGAGCGACGGTTCGCAACATCCGCCCAGCGCGCGATGGCAACGCCTGCGACCGCATACATGAGCGAGAAGGCGAAACCGCTGAGAAAACCGAGCTGGGTATCCGACAGGTCGAGATCCTGCTTGATCGGCTCCATCAGGATGGTGAAGATATAGCGGTCAAGCCAGTTAAACGCGTATACGGTGGTCAGCAGAACAAGCACATAGATCGAATAAGCGCGGCCTGGTTGTCGTGCCCCCTCCCCATCTTCCCCTGTCGTCATGAACCGGCCTCCCTCACCGTTCCTGTCAGTCGAGCCAGCCCGACGCTTCCAGAATTTCCCTTATCCCCGAAGAAACAGCGACCGGCACGTTGCGCAAGGTCCGCCATTCGTCGGGTGCCGTTCCCATCGCCCCGACGAGCGTTCCCACCGTCTCTGCGCTTCGTATCAGCGAAGAGCGATCGATCATGCCGAGATCATCCGCCAAGGTGTGCAGCAAGGACAGCGCGGGGCCGGCCTGACCAAAGGATACGCCGGGCACGCCGTGCAGCGCGAACATCTCGCTGTCCGACCCGAAATAGCCAACCGAAACACCCACCGGTAGCTCGCCAAGTACGGCACGGATCCGCGCCGTCATGTCTTCGCTGCCGGCCACATAACACTGGTCCGACGCCTGCCAGCTTCCCACGCCGTCGATGCTGATCGTGGCAAGCAGCGGATCCAGGTTCATCGCGGCTTTGTTGATGGCATGAAGGCTGCCCGCCATGCCGGCCTTTTCTGCGCCCCACGCGACAATGCGGAGCGTGGCGTCCATGGGAAATTCCGCGAAATGACGGGCGAGTTCCAGAAGCACGGCCACGCCCGACGCGTTGTCGATAGCGCCGGGGATCACTGGTGCCGTATCACGGTGTGCACCGACGAGAATGACCTCGCCGGGCCGGGTACGCCCGGGAATCTCGACAATGATGTTCGACGTCTGACTCGCCCATGTGCGGGAGACCAGAAGCAGATGCAGGCGTTCGGGTCGCTCCCGCCAAAGACGCACACCATCTTCGAAGCCGATGCAGACCGTGGGAACGCCGCTCCCCTTCGCGGCGAGCACCTGCGGCAATTGCTGGTGCTTGGGAGGAATGCCGGCCACGGGCCACACCGCGATAACCGCGCCCGGGCGCTGGGCCGCGATGCGCGGATAGGACATGAGGAAATCACTGCGCGAGCGGACCGCCCAGACGACGATTCTTCCCGCTAGCCCCGGTCCCACAGGCTCTTCGCCGCGACCGCCGACCCATGCCGTCGAAGCGGTGAGACCCTCCGGCGGCGTCGACGGGCACAGGCACATCGGCGCGGCTTCGATCAACAGCTCCGGGGCGCCTTCAATCGCAAAGCGGCATTCACCGGTCTCTCCGGCCACCACGGGAAAAACCTGCTCGTAGGGTGCGAGGCCCAAGGCCCGGAGCTGTTCGAGAATATAATGGCCGGCGGCGGCATCAGCCGCCGACCCTACCAGCCGGCTACCACCCGCAGTCAACGCGCGCACGTGCTGGAAAGCGATGTCGGGATCGAATGAAAACCTGCCCGTCATCGCCTCTTCCTTCAGCCGAGCTTTATGCCAAGCGCTTCGAAGCAATCCCGGTGCAGCAGACTGTCAATATCATCCTGCGTCAGCGCGGGAAGATTCGTGCCCTCGGTCAATGCGGCGACTGCGGCGAGGCCATCCATGCTCTGCTGCGGCAATTGCATCGGAAACTCCGAACCAAACAGAACCTTGTCGAGAACGCTGTACTGCTTCGCATCAATCAACGCATTGTAGAGCGCCCAGGTGCGGTGTGAAAGCGCACTCATTTCCGTATAGAAATTCTTGTGTTTTCTCAGCATCGCAATCACTTCGCGGAAGAAGGGCGAACCGAAATGCGCGACGATCATCCGAAGCTCGGAAAAATTGCGGGCGACTTTGTCGAGAAGAATCGGATTCGCCCATTCCAGCGGGCCGTCGACAGCTTCGAACGAGCTCCCTTGAAACCACATCAGCGGTTTTCCGATCTTCTCCAGTTTCTCGTAAATCGGGAAGTACGCCTCGTCGTCGGGCCTGAATTTCTGATAGATCGGCGCCATGTGAAAGCCTTTAGCGTTCCATTCAGCCACCGCTTTGTCGATGAGATCCGCGCAGTCCGGCTTGGTCGGATCGATCAGGAAGAACGGCGCGATCTTGTTCGGATACTTTGACGCGAAATGCGCGATCGGCTCGTTGTTGTTCATGTGCGGCCCTTGCGGAAAGGCCACTACGATCGCGCGATCCACGTTTTCCATAACTTCGAAATAGCGCTGCTCGATGCGCTCCAGGATCGTGCCCGTTTTTTCCCAATGGGCGAAAGCCTCCGCATCGAAAATGCTGCCGAGATGACTGTTGTAATCGGTAATCAACTGATAATCCTTTCAAGCAGAGCTGGTTATGAAACGGAAAGATGAAGTGTGTGCTGAAAGATCAGCCCCTCGTTCCGAATTCAGTGGGGAGAATCTTGATGTCGTAGAACGCGTCGAAGGCCTTCACGAGATTCATCAGAACCGCGACATTATCAGCCTCGACGATCTCCATCCATCGCAGCGCACTGTCGGGAAAGTGATACCATCGGACGGAACGCAGACCTTCCGGAAACACCCAGTCACGCGTGAGTTTGACCCGCTCTTCCGCGGAACCGGCCTTGGGCGTGAAAAATACCGCAAACTGCAGGGCGGCTTCAGCCATCATATCATCCTTGTGGTTGATCTTTGTAGAGCGATTTCACTGAAACGCGGGATTTGAAGAGCGAAGGCCTCCGGGAGACAGCAGCCGCCATCTCCCGCACATGGCCCCGCGCAACGACAGGCGCGCTTACCATCGATAGGCGACGCTTGCGCCAAGCCATCTCGGCTTCCCGGTCATACCCTGCACGTAATTGAACGAGCTGAAATCGTATACGTAATTGCGGTAGAACTTGTCCGCCACGTTATCGAGACGCACTGCGACCCGCCAGTGATCATCAGCGCTCGACCACGAAACCTGGGCATTCGCGATGGCATAGCCGGATTCGCGCAGCGCAGGGCTGTTCAGAACGTCGAAATACTGCATCGACTTGTAAACGACATCGCCCTGAAGCGCGAGTTCGCCGCCCCACGGCGCCGCGAACGCATACCGCGCGAGTGCGCCCAGCGTCCAACGCGGCGCGAGTGCCATGCGTCGATCTTCGATGTTGCCGCGCTTGTCCTCGACGTCCTTCACCTCTCCGTGAAGATAGGCGGCACTGGCCGAAAGACTGAAACCATCGAACGGGCGTGTCAAAAGTTCGGCCTCAAAGCCGCGCACCTTCGCATCGGCGTTGAATATCTGCGATCCGCTGATCGTGCTGTCGTAGAGGAACGCCTGATAATCCTTGTAGTCATAGTAGAAAGCCGAAGCGTTGAGCCGGACAGCCGGCAGCAGATCGAGCTTCAGACCCATCTCGTAGCTGGTGAGTTGCTCTTCCATCACCGGATAGTCGGCGACGAGTGGCAGCGCAAACAGGCCGAGATTGAACGTGCCGCCCTTGTAGCCGCGCGAGATTCCGGCATAAACCAGCGTATCGTCGTTCGGCTTCCAGTTCAGGCGACCGGTGAAGCTGAGATTGTCATCCTTGATGCGCGAAAGGTCACCGACTGTCGCCTCGGAAAAGGTGAACGATCCGAAGCCAGCGAAGCTCCCATCGGGATTATAGGTGAACGTGAACGGGATAAAGAGATCGAGGGACTTCTTGTCTTTCGTGTAGCGGAGGCCAGCATCGACGCTGAGCGTTGACGAAAGGTCCACCGTGACGTTGCCGAACAATGCATAAGACTTGGTCGAAACCGAGTAATCCATCGGCTCGTAGTTGGCGCTGACGAAAGACACGCCGTTGGACGCCTGCGTGCCTTTTACATCATAGTTGAAGTAATAGGCGCCGGCGACCCAACGTACATCGCCCATATCTCCGGCCAGCCTTAGCTCCTGCGAGAACTCCTCGGCATCAGGATGGAAATCCGACTCCCGAACGAAATTCGGGCTGGCGTCCGAATCCACCAGCATGTCCTTGTGCGATGCCTCGTACCCAGTGATCGAGGTCAGCGTCAGCGCATCGGAAATGTTCCAGTCGAAACGACCGATCACTGTGTATTGCTTCGTCTTCAAATAGGTTTCGGCATCGACGTTGACATCCCACGGGTTTCCAGGCGTCGGATCGCGATACCCCGTGGTATCGACCCCGCCCGGGTTGTTACCCGCCAGCCCTGTCGCCGGATCCACGAGCACGCTGATGTGCGTGAACATGTTGCCGTTGCTGTTGTTCTCCGAATATTGGAAGAACAGGTCGGCGCTGAAATTGGTTGTCGGTTTGAAGCGCAACTGCGCGCGCACTGCCTCGACATTGAGGCCGTTGCCGTTCGGTCGACCGGCGAACAGGTTTTTGTTGTAGCCGTTCGATTCCTTGTGGAAATAAGATACGCGTGCCTGCACGCCTTCGGCAAGCCGGCCGCCGACCGCACCTTCGGCGCGGAAGAGGCCATATTCGCCAATTCCGAGTTCACCATAACCGGAGAATGCCTCACTGGGGGCCACCGTCACGTACTGGATGACGCCGCCGGTGGCGTTGCGTCCGAATAGAGTGCCCTGTGGTCCCCGCAGCACCTCGACACGTTCCATGTCAAAAAGCTGGTTATCGAGACCAAACAGCGCGCCCTTGTAGAATTCATTGATGTAGACCGCCGAGGGGCTCTCGTTGATGTCGGAATAATCCTGAAGCGAAACGCCGCGAATGGAGATGAGGGGAATGCCACCCTCGCCCGTGCTTTGCCCGATCGACAGGCCCGGCGTCTGCCGTGCGAGATCGACGATGCTGCCAATACCTCGATCCTTGAGGTCTTCGCCGGTGTAGGCGGTGATACTTACCGGCACATCCTGAATTGATTGCTGAATGCGCGTTGCCGTCACCACGATGGGTTCATCGGCATTTGTCTGAGCTTGCACAGTCGATGCCGCCACCATGGCCGCAAGGCTTGCACCAGCGAGTGTTACATTTTTCATTTCCGTTCCCTCCCTATCTTCCAGGGCTCCCTGATCCTCCCAAGAATCACCAACGCCGAAAGTTCGTTATGCGGATTTTTGTTCACAATACACAAACGCAAATCGAAAACAAGAAAGTTGTAAATTTCGAACATTTGTTCGTAATTTAGATTTCATGTTGCCCACTTTGCCCTGAGGACGCACGCCTCACCGCCTTCAGAACAGGTCGAAATACTCCTTGTGTTCCCAGTCGGTTACGCTCTCGAAGAAGCGGCTGGCCTCTGCTCGCTTTAGCATCAGCAGATAGTCAACCACGTCCGTACCAAGCGACTCACGGTAGAAATCCGAAGCCGCGAAACTGTCGATCGCGGCAAGAATATTGCGCGGCAGGCTGGCGGCATCGGTCTCGTATGGCGCCTCGGTCACATCCGGCCACGGAGTCGGCCGATCGATTCCATCCAGCCCGGAGAGGATCTGCGAGGTGATGTAGAGATAGGGATTGGCAGCCGATTCACCCACCCGGTTCTCGATCCGCGACGCCGGTGAGCCGGGTGCACTGATTACCCGCAGCATGGCGGCGCGATTGTCCCGGCCCATCAGGATACGATCCGGCGCCAGCGAATAGGGCCGGTAGCGCTTGTATCCGTTGATTGTTGGTGTGGTCAGCAGACACGAAGCCTCTGCATGGCGGAGCAACCCATTCGCGAAATCCATGCCGAGCGGAGAAAGCGGCGGCGCATCCCGCCCGCCGCCCGTTTCCGGCGCGAAGGCATTTCCGCCATCTTCAAGCTGGGCGAGAGACTGGTGCAGATGCCAGCCGCTGGAAAAAATATTCGGCAACGCCGGGCGGCACATGAACGTGGCGTGATAACCGTGCCGCGCACAGACCTGTTTGACCGCGGAGCGGAGCAGCATGAAATCGTCCGCAATGCGGATGCCGCGCAGTGGCGCAAAGGTCAGTTCCACCTGGCTCGGCCCGAACTCGACTTCCATGGTGCGCAGCGGCAGGTCGAGTGTCTCGCATACCTTTCGGATGCGCTCGAACATCGGCTCGTGCTGATCGTATCGCTGTTCGGTCAGATACTGGAAGCCCTGCGCGCACAGCGCCACGTCCGGCGGCGTGCCCGGTTGGCCCGAATCGCCGGCGGCCAGCTTCGGATCGATCACGCGGAAGATATGCAGTTCGATCTCCAGCCCGGCGACGTAGGCGAGCCCCCTCGCCTGTAAACGCGCCAGTGCCTGCCGCGCCAGCAAGCGCGTGGAGCAAAACACGGGATGGCCGGACGGATCATAGGCATCGCAAAGCACCCAGCCCGTGGCTTCCGCCCAGGGTAACACACGGAACGTGAGCGGATCGGCTACAAGCAGGAAGTCCGCAGCGCCCGAAAAGCCGGCGAAGTCCCCGCCCGATTTCTGCCAGACCGGGTAAACGGTGCGATGCGACGTATCCTTCAGCAACATGGTGGATGCCATGCCGCAGCCGGAAAACAAGAACTCTTCGAGCGACGCCGCCGTTACCGTCTTGCCGCGCAGCACGCCGTGCTGATCGGGAAAGGAAAAGCGGATCTGCGTGAGGCCCGCTTCGCGAACCGTCGCCAGCATCCGCGCCGCGGCATCGCGCTGCGCATCATCCCAAAGGTCGAAACGGGTGACGAACGAGGATGGCGGAATCGAAAAGTCGCTCATGTCATGCGCGCTCCGTCACGCCGACGCCGCCAGCGGCATCTACCCACGGCGCGTTGGCACGGCGAGCAGCTTCACGGTCACGCCATGCATCGAGCGGCTCGCCCGGTGAAAGCAGAACGTCGATCGCCTGCGGCCCCCGATAGTCACCGCCCGACGATCCGGCCGCGCGCAGCGGCAGATCGTTCTCACCCGCCTCGGCCATGGCGATCGCCTCCATCAGTGCCCGGCGGTATTGAACGATCGCAATATCAGTGGTGGCGAGATGTTCGCGGCTGCGGTCGGTGATTGGGCCCGGCGATTCCACGGCCCACTGGTCGTGTACGTTGATGTCGTCGCCCATGCCCGTGTAGGTCCGCGCCGCTTGTTCGCGCGGATCAAAACCATAAGCATTGTGGCGGTTCTTCAGCGGACGGTAATCGGGCAACTGGTGCTCACGCAGACGTTGTTCGCGCATCGTCGCGGCGTCCACCGGCGCATCGAAGCTGGTGAAGATCGAATACCAGTAGCAACTTTCGTCATCGATGGGCACATGCCACTGCGTGATGGTCATGGTCGGGCTCATCGGAATGCAGATGGCGTGCGGAAATATCTGGTTCGTTACGCGCACATGGGTGCCGATCGGCGTTTCGCGAATGCTGGCGATCTGCATACCATAATCGGTACGCGAAGGCTTGATCTTCGGACGGGGATATTCCCGCAGCAACTGCGTCATCGGCAGATCGCTATCCACGGCACCCCGGTCGCGGAACTGGCGACCGTAGCTCTGGCTTGTGTCCTCGTCTTCGAAGAAGCGATGCAAGAATGAAGCGTGCGCGGGATCGACCCCAACTTCGGCCGCCTGCAACCAGTTGCACTCCCAAAGCCCCTTGAAGGCGAAGCTGTGGCTGTCGGGCGCGACAAAACAATCCAGATCGGGGAAGGCGGGCGGCGTGTCCGGCCCCATGTAGACCCAGATGATACCCTTGCGTTCAACGCAGGGGTAGGCATTGGCTGCAACAGCACGTGGCGGCTTGTCGCCCGCCGGTTCCGCCGGCCGCTCGAGACAGGTGCCGTCGGTCGAAAAAAGCCAGCCATGAAACGGGCAGCGCAGGCCGCCGTTCTCACACCGACCATATGCCAGATCGACCCCTCTATGCGTGCAATAGCGTCCGATCGCACCAAGCTCTCCGGCTTGGTTACGGAACAGGACGAGATCCTCGCCAAGCAGGCGGATGCCGCGCACCGGACGATCCACGGGCAGTTCTTCGCTGAGCGCGGCAGGCTGCCAATAAAGGCGCATAAGTTTGCCCGCGGGCTCGCCTCTTCCAATCCGCGTGAGACGATGATTCTCTGCCGCCGTCAGCATGGCGCCCCTCCTTCGGTACGAAATGGATTCAATCTTCGATTTGACATTTCGGCGTATGTTCGCATACCGAACATACGTTCGTGATATTTTGTTTGCTTGATCGCCGTCGCGCGAGCGGCAAGATAGGATCGCGGATCAATTGTCGTCGAACCATCCGCGGAGGCTTGGGTCGCCGCACGAACAAGGGGCAGGTAATGAAGAAGAAACAGCCGGTGAAAACGGAAGAGGACGAACGCCCGCGCGACTTTGTCAGTTCGCTCGTGCACGGCCTTAACGTTCTTGGCGCCTTCGCCGGCATCCGACCCAGGATGACGCTTACCGAGGTCGCCGAAATGACAGATATGACCCGTGCCGGCGCACGGCGCTACCTGTTGACGCTTGCCCATCTTGGCTATCTCGCCAAGGACGGGCGCGAATTCCGCCTGACCCCGAAGGTGCTCGAACTCGGCTATGCCTATCTTGCGGGTACGCCGCTTTGGGGCCTTGCACAGCCGTTTCTCGACGAACTGACAGAGACCATAGTGCAATCGTCCGCGCTGTCCGTGCTCGACGGAAGAGAATCGGTTTACATCGCGCAGTCCACTGCGGAGCGCATGTTGTCGGTCCGCGTGCCTGTCGGCCGCAGGCTGCCCGCGCTCTATACCTCCGCAGGGCGCATCATCCTTGCCCACATGAGCGAGGAGGCGCTGGAGAAGTTCATCTTCGGAGCTCCGCTGACCCCCTTCAACGAGCGCAGCATCCGCGACCCCAAGCTGCTGATGGAAGAATTGCACCACATTCGTGCGCAGGGGTTCTGCGTTCTCGATCAGGAGGTCGAGATCGGCATTCGCACGGTGGCCGTGCCGATCCTCAACCCCTCGGGCGAGGTTGAGGCTGCCGCCATCATACTCACCGACATTGCTACCGTCAGCACGGAGATGCTGACCGAGCAATATCTCCCCGCGCTGAGAAAGGCCGCGAAGAACATCCAAGACTCGCTGCACGCGCTGCCGCTGACGCCGCGGAACCTGAAGCAGCTGGAGATCGTCTGACGACATCGCTGTTCAGCCGCGCACCGAAAAACTGCTCTTGCTGTTGAGATCGCGGAGCCGGGAAAAGGCACCCAAATCGATCGGTAAACCCGTATAGGTGCCTGTGATGGAAAGCGGCCGCGCATCGTGATCGAGACCGGCTTCACAGGCATCGATCAGCGTCGCCATCAGCACGCCGACAACGCCGGCGTTCTTGAACTGGTGGCCGCTGGTACCGATTGCCATGTAAAAGCCGGGAAGGCTGGACCGATCGTAGATCGGCGTCCAGTCGTCCGACACGTCGTACATGTCGACAACGCCCTTGCCCTGATTCGGAATTGGCAGAGTGGGCATACGGCGCGCGAAGCGGTAAACTTGTGTTTTCCAAAACACGTCGGTGATGTTGCGATCCACCGTGTCAGGGTCGTCCACCCAAGTTTTCTCGTCGCAAACCGGATCAGTGGAACCAATCGAGATGGTCCGCCCGGTTTCGGGGCGCAGATAGACACCGGCGTCGGGATCCGACATCACCGGCATATCGGTGATCGGGTCGAAGCCTTGCGGCGCGGGAACATGATGCACTTCGCGGCGGAGCGCACGCGTGCGAACACTCATGTCCTCTTCTACGCCCGCCATCCGATTGATGATCGCGGAGTGCGGACCGGCGACATTGACCACGATATCCGCCTCGATCACTTCGCCGCTGACTAGCGTTACGCCGCAGACACGCCCACCCCGGCGATCGATGGAGGCGACTTCCCGGTTGAACATGAATGTCGCGCCGGCTCGCCGCGCGGCGTCGTAGAGATTCCGTGCGGCGAGCTGCGGATCGGTGACGTAACCGCCCTGCGGTAGATAAACGCCTCCCTCCAGAGTCGCTTGTTGCTCCGAATAGAAGGCCGGATCATCAAGGCTGACGGGCGGACCGAGGCGGTGCAGATCAAGCAGCGGCAGCCGCTCGCGAATCTGGTCGAGACTCCATTCCTCGTACGAAATGCCGAGCTGACGATAGAGTTCGATCGTCTCTCGCCGGTCGTCCGCGCTTGTGCGCAGCACGAGATGGCCGGTTTCGAGATAGCGCGAAAGGTCTTCTTCGGTGCCCGCGCCCAGGAATCCCGCCCAGTCTTTCCAGTAGTGATAACCTTCATATGCGAGGGAGACGGTGGGAAGGGTGGAGTAGGTGAAGCGAACGATGGCGCAACTGCTGCTGGTCGATCCATAACCGGGCGCAGGCAGCTTATCGATGTCGATCACCCTGTACCCTGCCTTCGCAAGCGCATAGGCGATCGAGCAGCCGAGCACGCCCGCACCGATGATGACGGCGGTTTTCTCTGCCATATCAGGCCACCCCAGCTTCGGAGGCGAACCACGCGGCGCTCTTTTCTAAAGCCTCCACGATCTTCTCCACCTCTCTGCGCCCGGCACACAGCGGCGGGCCGAATTCGGCAACGGCAAACGTACGCATCAGAACGCCCTCTTCGCGCATCTTTGCCGTGAACTTCGCCGACAGCATGTCGGATGGCGCGAACGGCTGGCCGGTCTTCTTGTCGCGCACCAGTTCCACTGCAGCGAGCAGCCCCTTGCCGCGCACATCGCCGATGATTGGGCTGCGCTTCTGCACGTCCTTCAGGCCTTCGAGCAGATAGTCGCCCATCACGCGCGAATTCTCGATCATGCCTTCGTTTTCCATGATCTCGATGTTCTTGAGGGCGCCCGCGGCCGAGGCCGCGTGCCCTCCGAAACTGATGACGTGGTTGAGGCCGGATTCGCGACCACCCGCCGCCTCGAAGCGGCTTGTCACCCTGGGGCTGGTTACCGTGGCGCCCATCGGGGCGTAACCGCTGGTGAGCCCCTTGGCCATCGTCATGATGTCCGGTGTGACGCCCCAGTGCTCACTGGCGAACATTTTCCCCGTACGTCCGAAGCCGTTAATGACCTCGTCCAGAATGAGAAGAATGCCGTATTTGTCACAGATTTCGCGCAGCACCGGCAGATACTCGTCCGGTGGCAGATAGATCGAAGCAGCGGACGGGATTGGCTCTGCGATGATAGCAGCGATCGTATCCGGCCCTTCGTGGAGAATGATCTTCTCCATCGTCCGTGCGCATTGGATACGACACGCAGGATAGGTCTGCTCGAGCTCACAGCGATAGCAATTGTGGTGGGGCGCTTGAAGCGTACCGGGAACGAGTGGTGCAAAAATCTTGCTGTTGAAATCGTGGCTCGCTCCCGTGATGCTCATCGCGTAGTGGGTTGAGCCATGATACGAACCGTGGCGACTTATGACCTTGGTTCGTTTTTGGTCACCGCCGAGCCAGTGATACTGCTTGGCGATCTTCAGAGCCGTTTCGACAGCCTCTGAGCCTCCCGATGTGAAGAATACACGGCTGAGATCCCCGGGCGTGATTTCCGCAATCTTCTCGGCGAGCTTTACAGTCGGTTCTGCCGCGAAGTTGTAAGGGGTGACGTATGCAAGCTTTGCCGCCTGCTCCGCCATGGCATCGGCAATTTCTTTGCGGCCGTGACCCACATTGGTGACAAAGGCGCCACCCGAAAGGGCGTCGAGGTACACATCGCCCCCAACCTCGGTCAGATAACAGCCTTCCCCCCTCTCGAAGACCATCATGCCGCCCGGCGACCTCAGGGCGGCTGGAGGCGTCACGTGAAACCAGATCTTGTCTAGAGCGCGTTCCCTCAGATCCATGGCTTTCCCTCATTGACGTAATTATTTTTTACGAACATAAATTCGTTATACGAACATTTCTCATGCATTTTGCAGCTTGGCAAGGGGTGAAAGTACGGATCGCGTGGAATGACGCGCAAATTATTGAAATGTGGCCGTCTAAAAGATGAACGACATGCGGGGATTGCACGGCGTCGAGCGGCGCCAGGATCGGGCGCGGGCCAAATAAGATATTCGTTTACGGAAGATCGGATCACCCGTTGCGAAACACCCCGGCGATTCCCGGATCAGGTACAAAACGAAGGATGAGGAAACGGATGCCAGCACTACGTCCCGACATCGACCCTGACGGGTTGCTCGAATATTCTGTCGTCTTCACAGACCGTTCGCTCAATCACATGAGCGAAGCCTTCCAGAAGGTAATGCACGACATTCACGGTATACTTTGCGAAACATACGGGGCTCAGCGCGCTGTGGTTGTTCCGGGTGGAGGTACGTATGCCATGGAAGCCGTGGCGCGACAGTTCGCCACTGACGCCCGGGTAATGGTGATTCGCAACGGGCTCTTTTCCTATCGGTGGAGTCAGATTTTCGAAGCGGGCAGCATACCCGTCGAAGAGATTGTGATGAAAGCTTGTCGAAAGGGCGACACCATCGACGCACCTTTTTCTCCCGCCCCGATCGAAGACGTGGTCGCGCGTATCCATGCTGAACGGCCCGCCGTTCTTTTTGCACCTCATGTTGAAACTGCTTCCGGTATGATCCTGCCCGACAGCTATGTTCGCGCGCTTGCTGATGCCGTTCATGCCGTCGATGGGTTATTCATTCTCGATTGCATCGCTTCCGGTTGCGTCTGGGTCGATATGGAAACTTCCGGTGTCGACGTCTTGATTTCAGCGCCGCAAAAAAGCTGGTCGGCTCCGCCATCCGCCGGGCTTGTCATGATGAACGCGGCTGCATTGGAACGCTGCCGTTCAGGACGCTCCACAAGCTTCGCGGCCAACCTTGGCAAGTGGCTCGAGATCACGGAGGCCTATCTGAACGGGGGTTATGCCTATCATGCAACCATGCCGACGGATGCTTTGAAGACGTTGAGGGATGCCATGTTGGAAACGCGAGCTTCCGGTCTGGAATACCTGCGTGAGGCTCAATGGGAGCTCGGCAATGGTGTCCGCGCCATGTTGGGCGGCTACGGGATACGATCAGTTTCTGCGGAAGGTTTTGGCGCACCCGGTGTCGTTGTATCCTTCACTAGCCAACCAGAGATACAAAGCGGGAGAAAATTCTCCGAAATTGGCGTGCAGATCGCAGCTGGTGTGCCGCTCATGATAGATGAGGGGGCCGACTATCGCAGCTTCCGACTCGGACTGTTCGGCCTGGACAAACTTCGCGATGTTGACGCGAGCCTAAGCCGAATTAAATCGGCCTTCGACCAAGTATTTTGACCGAAGCCCTTCCGAAGAATCACACTTCGGCGCGATAGGGACAAATGGTGCGATCCTCCCGCTTCAAACCTTGTCAGAGATTGGATCAGTACGTGAGCTCTCTGCAGAATTCACGTTCGAGCGTCGGAAAGGTTCCACGTTTACATGTGCATAGTCGAAAGCGTGATCTGTAAATTGCGATTGCAGCCGTGTGAGGCAATAGCGGTTCACGTCCGGCGTTAGTTGGCGCTCCTTGGGATACCTTCGGTAGCGATCGTGCTATGGGATGCATTCCATTCAACGGCAGCGGTAGTGCAGGCAATGCCGAGGATTGCGCCGATCACAATCCCAAGAATCGCAGACCACCTCACGGTGCGTTGTTGGGCTTGCGCCGTCCGTGCCGTCGCGAGTGCGGCCTCGATCTGACGCGCTGCGCCTGTCATCCCGTTCTGCGCATGACCGAGCAGCCGAGCGTCCTCCGCGCGTACCTGCTCGCTGGCGCGCAGGATCCGCTGCGCCAAGGCCTCGGGGGTCAGTTGAAGCGCCGGCGCGTTGGCCATGGTGCCGAGCGCTGCATTCTGCTCCTTGATGCGTTCCCCGACCCCGGCGAGCGCGCCGCTGTAATCGGGCTGTGCCTTCTGCTCGGCGGCAAGCCCTTCGAGCGCACGGCGGAGCAGCGCCACCTCGCGCCTGAGCGCCTCAAACGCCTCTGCCGGGGATGAGTCGGTCGTCATGAGCATGAGCCTAACGGCTGAGCCCTCTTCCGCGCGAGAGGCCGAACCAGTCTGAGAGCTCCCGGGACAGCCCGCGCTCCGGTTCCATGCCGATACCGAGCCCGAGCTCGCGGGCGCGTGGCCGAAGGAGTGATTCCATCTGCGCGTCGCGCTCGAGACTCTTGGCGAGCCCGGCCATGCCCGCGCTGATCTTCGGGAGCTTGTACTCCTCGCCCCAGAACCGGGCATGTTCCTGCTGCTTCCGGAGCCGCGTCCATTCTGCGACGAACCGGTCGGCCCGGTACGCGGGGTCGCTGCGGACACGCTCGGCCTCGTCGAGGAGGGCGCGCGCCTGCCGCACATCGCCGCGCGCCATCGTGTCCAGCAAGTTCAGGTCCGCGCGCCATGCGTTCCGAAGGTCGCGCGCCGCGCCGGGCCGGATCGCATCGAGCGCGGCCTCGTCGCGTTCGTGCAGGACGCGCAAGGGTTCGCTCATCGGTACGCCTGCGATGCCCATCTCGCGGACCTTGTGCACCGTGCGCGCGTACTGCTCGACCGCAGGCTCGAGCTGCGGCTTCGGTGCCTGGATGGGGGTGCTTTTGAGCTGGAGCCCCTCGAACATGTCGCGGACCTTGACCGCGACCGCCTTGACCCGCTCCCGAAGCGTGATGCCGCGCCTTGCGGCGAACGCCTCCGTTTTGTCGGCAACGGGGCCGTAATCCCCGACCATGTCCTTGCCGCGATCGCGTGCCATTGTGCGGATCAGCTGCTGCTCGTTCTTGAACGTCTCCTTGCCGTAATAGAGGTCCACGCGCTCCCTGTGACGTGACAGCGCCACATAGGCACCGTGCCGGTCCATGCCCTGCGTTGCGAGGACATAGGCCCTGCCGACGGTGACGCCCTGCGCCTTGTGGATCGTGGCGGCATAGCCATGGTCGATGTCGGTATAGAGCTTCGTGTCGAAGCTGAGGCTCCTACCATCATCGAGCATCACCGCCATGCGGGCCTGCGTCACACTCTCGACTCTGCCGAGCGAGCCGTTCTTCACCCCAAGGCTCTTTTCGTTCCGGAGGAACATCACCCGATCGCCGCGCGCGAACGGCTTTGGGCCTTTCGTCGTTTCCACACGGCCGTCATCACCCAGCTGTTTTCCCAGCCGCAGGCGCTGCCGTGCAAGCGCGTTGAGTTCCGCGACGTCGGCGCGCGTGTGCGCGAGGATGAGCCGGCTCTTCTGCGGCGCCGCCTTCCGGTCCTTGTCCCAGCGATCGATCAGCTGTTTCTTCGCGTCGGCTTCGGTTGGTGCGGCATGGATGCGATCATGTGCCTTGAACGCATGGACCGCCTCCGCGGTTCTCCCGGTGGCGAGCTGCCGGACGGCATCGCGCTGCCAGGCGTCGTGCTGACGGCGGATCTCGGTGACCTCGACCCCGCCATGGTGCTCATGGATGCTGCGGAACGCGGCGCCCGCCTCGATCGCCTGCAGCTGCTCGGGATCGCCCACCAGCACCACCTTCGCGCCGACCTCGCTCGCATGTGACAGTACGCGTTCCATCTGCCGCGTTCCGATCATGCCCGCCTCGTCGATGACGAGCACGTCGCGCGGCGTGAGATGATCGGTGCCGTTTGCCCAGGCGTGCTCCTGCGCCGCGATCGTGCGCGACGCGATGCGCGATCCCGCTTCAAGGTTCTCGGCGGCGATGCCGGAGAGAGCGAGACCGTGCACATGGTAGCCCGCATCCTCCCACGCTTCACGTGCCACGCCGAGCAATGCCGACTTTCCCGTTCCGGCGTACCCGACAATGACGCCGAGGCCCTTCGCTTCGGTCACATGATCGAGCGCGGCGCGCTGTTCGGACGAGAGCACGAGCCCGTGCCGCTCGGCGCGCGCGACAGCATGGTCGCGCAGCAGGTCGCGGACATTATGCTTCTGCTGTTCGTGCAGGCGCTCTGTGGCGTGTCCCAGCCGCTGCTCGGTCTCCAGCATCGCGCGGGACGTGAACCGCTCCTGCTCGCGGCCATCCTTGCCCAAGGCGACGAGCGCCGGCGAGGCTTCAACGGCGGCGAGGACACGGTCGAACTGGTCCTTGCCGTCGCTGTGCCGGTGCACGAACATCGCGAGGTCGCGCCGCGTGAACGTCGACTGCTGTTGCGTCAGGGCATCAAGGGCAAGTTCAGGGCTGCGAAGCAGCCGCTCGCCGTTGGCGCGCGCGATGGCGCGGTGCTCCTCGAGACGCTCGCCCGTAAGCCCCACATCCGCCATGCGCGCGGCTGCCGGGCCGATCTTGTTCTGGGGCTCAAGGTCGATGCCCTGCGCCTCGAGGCTGCGGTGATCGACGGTGACATCGATATCGCGCTCGGCGAGTGCGCGGTTGAGGTGCTGCGCCCAGGCTTCGCGCCAGTGTTCGAGAAGCTGCGTGCTGTTCCAGTCGCGCACCTTCGCGCCGAAGCCGTTTTCATCGACTTCGCGCATCGTGAGCATGACGTGGGCGTGGGGCTTCGCGAGCCCATCGGCGCCGATGTCCCAGTGCACGTTGAGATCGGCGCACATGCCGCGCTCGACGAACGCGCGGGCCACGAAGTCGCGCGCCACCTGAACCGCGTCGGCCTGTTCCAGCTCGCGCGGCAGCGCGAACTCGACCTCACGCGCGAGCTGTGCGTCCTTGCGTACCTCGACGGCCTCGACGCTGTTCCAGAGCGCTTCGCGATTCCGAAGCTGTTCGGGGGCGTTCTCCGGCAGCAACACTTCGGAGTGGATGACCCCGGCCTTGTTGGTGAAGTCGTGATGGCGATCGAGGCGCTGGTCGTGGAGCCGCGAGGCTGAGCGGTACGCGGCGGACGCGAGCGCGCTGGCGCCGGTCGACCGGCTGATGATCTTCGCGCTGAAGTGATAGATCGCCATGGCGGCACACGATCTACACCCCCAAAGCCACGTCGGCACGACGTATAAGCGCGCCCTCACAAGATCGAAGCTCGCGAGGGACCGGGTGGTCTCACACGGGTTCTGCCTCTTTACCGCGCGCCAGAACGACTCGTAGCGTTGGGCACATCACCGCAAATGGAAGGACCCCATCCCATGCGCAGGCCCCGTGACTATGATACCGAGATGAAGCTGCTCGCTGACAAGGCGAAAGCGCTTCAGGACCGCAAGCTTCGCGAGCTTGGGCAGCTGGTCTCGGCGACGGGCGCCGATAGCCTCGGGATCGATGTGCTTGCGGGTGTGCTGGTCAACGCCGTCGCCACGACAAACATGGTGCAGAAGGAGGAATGGCGCACGGCTGGCGCGGCGTTTTTTCTGCGGGGGAAATTCGCTCAAGCTGCGGCTGCGAAAGACACTGTGCGCCGAGCGAAAGCTCCGGGCATTGCGCCACCGGCTGCAGGCACAGCGGGCGCGGGCTGATACGCGGGACTGGGTGGTGAAACGCCGCGCGCGGACGCGACGCCTCATCGAACTCGGTGGGCTTATCGTCAAGGCCAGACTCGATGTGCTGGTCGATGATGATCGGGCAGCGATTTACGGTGCGCTGCTCGGGATCGTGCAACAAGGGGAAGGCGAGCGGAGGGAAGGGTTGGTTGCACTCTGGCGGCGCAAGGGGAAACGAGCGTTCGAGGTAGAAACAATAGGAGGTGACTAACGCTCCAGTTCGTCTGTACCACTTGATGATGGCCACCAAGGCAATATGTCACCGATGCGTTCTCGAAAGGGATATGGCCGCGTAACAGATGGTTCTGAGACATGTGCCACCGACAGAATCCAGCCCTTCTTTTTTCCGAAGGAGAGCTCTCGACACGCATCAATAAATGTGGTGGCAGTCCCATTCTGCAGTGCGAACTCGACGTCGTCGATCAGGCACACAGGAACGTGACAACGATCAGCGGTTTCAATGCTGCCCTCTTTATCAGCAAGCGCATGCGCAGCGGCGAAAACTTTCTCTTCCTGGTTTCGTGCCATTGTCAGCCATGGGTCCACCGTCAACAGAATGCCCAGGCAATCGGATCGAACAGGGGGTGTCCCGCTTATGCCTCGTCGAGCATGTGACAAGAAACGCCAAATTTGGAAGATGCCCTTGGCAATCTCGGCATAACCCGTTGCGGCATCAGTGATGGGATCTTCGGAGAAGCGGGCCTCAAAGGTCATTCGCTTCGCCTTGCATTCAGCGATGAGGATTACCTCGTTGCCATCCGAAACCAGTACATCTGGTGTGCGCTGGCGAATCTTTTTCGGACCATAGGAGTATTCGCCACGAACCGTGTAAGGCGCAAGCATTATGGATAGATAGTTGACGCAATATTGCTCGAAACGCTCACCAATCTCTGACCATACAGTTGGGCCACCACCCACCACGTCGAGATAATGCCCACCCGTAACGCGCTCGAGGATTAGCGCTGGGAGGGGAGCACGCAATCGTTCATTATAAGTCCCGAAAGCAATGATGGGAAAATTGCGAAGAATGCTAGGTTTGTATGCGGTATGCAGGTTCGTCGCACGCATACAGCGGGCGCGAGCGCGGGCATCGTTATGGCTAATAGCGACCCGCGACAGTGCTCGCTCGCGGACCTCTGGCGTGATCGAAATCGAGGACAGGTCTGTATTTCGGTTGACGCCATCGGAGCGGTCTAGCGCTCTGGCGAGCCAAACTCCCACTTTGACAAAGTCAGCGGTTGTCAGCCCCACGTCGCATTCAAAATAATCGGCGGCGCTGCCGGTGCCATAGAGCAGAAGTGAACGGTAGAATGATGGACTATTTCCCATGCCGCGTTGCCAAGGAAACTGTCGCTGGCCAAGCCGATGCATCTCCGTGAAGACATCGTGCTTTTCGAGAAATATACCGTCCTCAGCATTCTCGAGTGCGATGATCAAGTTCGTCAGAATGCGTAGCACCGCATAACTGTCGGAACGAAGTTCGCGAGATGTTCCCGTGGCGGGTACCCGGTGCTTCGGCGTACATAATAATTCGTTTATAAAGGTCTCGAGAGTCCAGGGTGCAATATAGTACTTGGATCCGATCTCTGCGCCGACTGCGTCTTCAGGCAGGTCAAGCACTGAATGCCGCGCACCCGAATTGCCGCCAAGCACCGCACCTATCTTTGTGACGAGCCGGATCATCGGCTCATCCTTGCTATAACCAAGCAGCTTCTCAAGTTTACGCCGACGAAGGTCCCGGCTGAGGCGACTCATCTATAGTCCGATACGTTGGTCAGGCATGATGCCGCGTGCTTTCAGCCCCTCGCCGTCGCTTCCAGCTCGGCAATCCGCTCGCTGCAGACGGCATGGACGACGCGGCCGAGCTCCTCGACCTGCTCGCCGAGCCACGTGAGCTCTTCCTCGCTGATACGGTAGTGCTTCGAGTAGCGGGCCTTCACATAGGCCTGCTTCAGCTTCTCGAACATCGCCCGCTGCTTGCGGTTGTCTTCGGGCCAGACATACATCAATCGACGGTCGATGAGGTTTGCCTGCGACCGCAGAAAACCCAGATTGTGGACGTGAGGAGTGTAGAACGTGCACACCAAAAGCACGCAGTGATAGAGGCGTTCAACAGCTTGGTGTAGCTGGAAGGCCGCGTTATTCCGCCGGCCCTTTCCCAGATTGAACTTGTAATTGTCGAAAAACTCGACCCCGCTGGGTAGCCACTCATCAAAGTATTCCCGCGCCATTTTGAGCGCGTCCTTCGGCGTCTTGGGCTTCGGCGTAAGGAGCACGCTGTCATCGCTCTGGTAGAGCGCGATGCCGTCATTGGCGACGTCCATGAAGAAATACCGGCCATGCGCGAGGCCATCGTTCACTTCCTGCAGCGTGTGCACGATGAAGTTGACCGGGGTCTTGATGCTCTTCGTAATGCCGTATTCGCGGTGGAAGCGCTCCTCGGCCTTCGCCCAGTATTTCACATAGTCGGTGAGCCGCTTGTCGTTGACGATGACGAGGAGATCGAAGTCGGACTTGTAGCCCTTGGCGGTGTGCGGCTCGTCGACCCAGCCGCCGCGTGCGTAGCTGCCGTAGAGGATGACCTTGGTGATGCGGCCCTTCTTCTTCCACTGGTGCTGGGCAAGCGCGAGGGTGTCATTGAACTCCTCGAACAGAATCCCGACGACGCATTCGAGCTCGCGCTGCTTTGTGGGCGGAAGATGATCGAGGCTCGTGCGCATGGGACACCTTCCTAGCAACTCAGGCATGACTTTGCACTGCAAGAACAGGCTGTTGCCGTAAGGATGGGCGCCGCAACCCCCTGATCAGAGGGTTGCGGCCCTGTGCAGCGCCACCAGCGCCGCCGCCATGCGGGTTTCCACGTCGCGGACCGAGAGGCCGAGCCGCAACGCGATCCTGTCGTTGAGCAGCCCGTCCCAGGCAAGCTCCATGACCTGCTGCGATACCGGGTCGAGCGCTGCGAGCGCTTCCCGGTAGGGCTTGCCGATCTTCACGATGTGCCGGATGGCCCTGCGCATATGCCAGCGCACGCGCCACTCGCCGATGCCCAGCTCAGCGGCGATCTCGGCGTAAGACTGGCCTTCGACCCTGTGGGCTATGAACACCAGCAGCGTCCGTTCGGGCAGTCGCCTAAGCCATGCCCTCATCACCGCGTGACGATCCCGCTCAAGGGGCACGCCGGGTTCAGATACAGATTTGCCGTTCATGATCCTTCTCCTGCCAACAGCCGTGGCCCCGGCCGGAAGGGCGGGGGCGGGCGGCAGGAACGGGGTCAGGCGGGCTGCATGAGGCGGCCTGCACCCGAAGGGCTGGAACGGAGAGGAAGACCGGCCGAAGGCAGGTTGCAGGCCGACGCGGCCCGCCTAAAGCCCCGTGACGCCCGCTCCCCCGCCGGAACAGACGGATCAAACACGCCGCCGGGCAAAAGCCCGGCGCCTGATTCGCGCGCCGATCCAGCGTACGGGACATCATGGGACGCCAGGCCCGCATCGCCGCGATCGGCTGCAAAAAATTCTTTGGCGGCGAACGGACGTGCGCTGACGTTCGGTGACGTCCTGGGATATCCCATGGGTCCGTATGCGGCGAGATGGCACCATTTCCGCCACTCTTGACGCCCGTACCGGACCCGGCATCCTGACCCGACTGGGGAAGCTGACAACCGCTTAAGGAAGGACCAGCCATGTCCCATGACCGCATCATCCGCCTCAAAGCCGTTCTCGACCGCACCGGGCTCAGCCGCTCGACGCTCTACCGGAAGATGCAAAGCGGCACGTTCCCAAGGCAGGTGCGCATCGCCACGCGCTGTACCGGCTGGCGCGAGTCCGCCGTCAGCGCATGGATGAAGAACCCGATGTTCTTCCATGTCGACGACCTGCCCGCAGAGTAGCCCGTGCCGCAACTCACCGACAGGCTCATCGGTATTCGTGACGTGGCCCGGCGCATCAGCCTCAGCCGCACGACGATCGCACGGAGCGTGAAGGCCGGATCATTCCCGGCGCCGGTCCGCTTCAGCGCGACCTGCGTCGGCTGGTACGAGTCCGAGATCGATGCATGGATCGCAGAGGCACGTTAGCGGCGGTTGCCTTCCAGAAGCTCTGCGGGCTCGGCGAGCCCCTCGCACAGCATGTCGGCCCAGTCCTGCGCGATCTCGATGCGGCGATCCATGAACGCCGCCCGGTTGTAGGCGCTCTCCACCGTGTTCGCGGGGACATGCGCAAGCATCAGGTCGATGACCTTGGCATCGAGCTCGGCAAGGAGGCGCTGGCCGCTCTCGCGGGCGCTGCGCTCGGCCACCTCGTTCATGATCGTCGAGAAGCTCGCCCGCCAGCCGTGCGGCACATGGCGGCCGTGGAACCCCACGCGGTTGTAAAGATAGCCGATGGCATTCTCGCTCATCGGCCGATGCGCATGGCGCTGCGAGGGAAACACCAACTGGTTCCGCCCGGTCAGCGTCCGCATGGCGCGCAGCACAGCAACAGACTGCCGGGAGAGCGGCACCAGATGATCGAACGCCGCCTCGTCCTTGCGCACAAGCACCAGCTTCATCCGCGTAGAGGGGATACGCCACAGCGGCGGGTCTCCACCAACACCATCAGGATGCTCCCAGTCGATGTTCTCGAACTCGTCCCAGGTTACGCCGCGGATGACGCCGGGTCTGACCGCTGTCAGCGCGACCAGCCGCGACGCGAGCTTCACCACCGGCGTTGCGTCAGAACCTTCCGCCGCGAGCAGAACGCTGCGCGCATCCTCAATCTGCAGCATCGCCGGCTGCCGGCCTTTCTTCGGCACCGGCTTCATCGCCTTCACAATGCCGGACGCGGGATCATGATCAGCGACGCCTTCGGCAATCGCGTAGCAGAAGATCGACGAGATGCGCTGGCGCAGCCGCCGCGCCGTCTCGATCGCGCCGCGTGCCTCGACCTTGCGCAGGGTCGCGAGGATCACCCGGCTGTCGATCGCCGGGATCGGAAGCTTGCCGAGGTGCGGGAAAACATCGTTCTCAAGGCTCGAGATTACATCCGCGGCATGCACCGGCGCCCAGCGGGGCGCCTGCAGCGCGTGCCACGCGCGCGCCAGCTTCTCGAACGTCTCCATCGCCGCGGCAGACGCTGCGAGCTTGCGCTTGCGCTTCTCGACGGCGGGATCGCGGAAATCGCGCAGCTGCTGCCGGGCCTCATCGCGAAGCTTGCGCGCCGCGTCCAGAGACACCTCGGGGTAAAGGCCGAAGACCAGCCGCTTTTCCCGATCAGCAAAGCGGTACTTCATCCTCCACGACTTCGCGCCCTTGCGCGTCACGTAGAGGTAAAGCCCGCCGGAATCCGCAAGCTTGTAGTCCCGCTCGGCGGGCTTTGCTTTCCGCACCTGGAGGTCTGTCAGCACAAGTGCCCCCATCTCTCAAATCGGCGCCCCCAGAAACGTCCCGTACAGCATGGGATTTGGGGGCACTCAAAGGAATCAAATGAGAGAGAAGACTAACCGAAAATTGGCTGAAAAGCAAGGAATTCCGGTACTTTCAGAGCGCTCTAGAAGAGGCTTGGTGGCGGAGCGGGAGGGATTCGAACCCTCGATACGGTTTTGCCGTATACTCACTTTCCAGGCGAGCGCCTTCGACCACTCGGCCACCGCTCCGCATCGCTGGGGGAGCGCCTTAGCGCCCATTGCGGGGGTTCGTCCAGCCCTCAATGCAAAATGCAGTCTCCCTCGATGTCCCGAAAATGGCTATTCTTCCGGCAGTCAGCTGCGACATGCGCGAGGCGCTGTGAAAGGAGAGCCGTAATGAAGTGTGGCCTTTGGATGGTGACGGTTCTGATGGCGACGGGGTGCGCAGCGGAAACACAGCGGCAGGATGCAGCAGCGCCGGTTGCACCGGCAGCGGCCGCCACTACCCCCACATCACCTGTCACTCCCGCGATGTGGGCATTGGAAACCATTGTGGGCGAGACACCCGCACCCGGTGCCCGGTTCCAGCTCAAACTGGGCGTGGACGGGCGAATCGGCGGTCGTTCGGGCTGCAACAATTTTTCGGCGCGCTATGCGCTGAACGGCACCGCGTTCACGGTGCACCCGCCGATGATCGGCACCAAGATGGCGTGCCCCGAGGCAGTCATGGCACAGGAAGCGACCTTCCGCGCCGTGCTGGAGACGGCGACCACAGCGTCGGTAGGCGCGGATGGCAAACTGAAGGTGACGAGCAGCGACGGCCGCATGCTTCGCTTCGCCAATACCGGGGCATGGGAGAGCGGTGCCGCGGAAAACGCGGCCACGGGAGGTATTGCCCCGCCGATGCCCGTTCCCTCGCACATCGTGATGCGCTGCGGCGCGGAGCAGCTGCGCGTGCGGCTTGTGGATGAGCAAGCGGAGGTGATTCTTGATGACGGCAGCGCCACCATGCTCCCGCGGCTTGCAGGTGAAACAGGCGCCGCCGAAACCTACACGAACGGACGCATGACTCTGGAGCGCCAGACGTCGCCGCAGCACGGCTTCCGCTTCGCACGCGGCCGCATGGCGCTGATGCCCTGCATCCTCGCGCAGAACTGACCCTCTTCGGGGTGCCCATTCTATCCATCCGCCGGCGGCTTATCACGATGTGATAGACCCCGGCCGGGTGCGGTTTGCAGCCCCGGCGCGGCTTCCCCTATGCACGGGAACGGCACTCCCGCCGCGTAAGGGCATCCATGGCGCGTCTCTTTCGTATCGGCCAGATCGTACCGAGCTCCAACACCACGATGGAGACCGAGATCCCGGCCATGCTGCGCGCCCGCGAGAGCATCCGGCCGGAGCAGTTCAGCTTCCATTCTTCGCGGATGCGGATGAAGCGTGTGACGCGCGATGAACTCGCCGCGATGGACGCGCAAAGCGTGCGTTGCGCCGAGGAGCTTGCCGACGCGGAGGTCGACGTGATGGGTTACGCCTGCCTCGTCGCCATCATGTCGTCAGGGCTCGGCTACCACCGCACCAGCGAGGAACGGCTCGGAGCGGCGGTACGCGAGGCCGGCGCGCCCTGTCCCATCGTCACCAGCGCTGGCGCGCTCGTTCAGGTGCTGGGCGAGATGCGGGTGCGCCGCGCGGCGATCATCACGCCCTATCTGCGGCCGCTCACCAATCTCGTCGCCGAATATATCGAGCATGAAGGCGTCCGCGTCGTCGATACGATCGCGCTCGAGATCGCCGACAATCTGGAGGTCGGCCGCCGCGATCCGCTGTTGCTGCTCGAAGACCTGAAGCGCCTCGATGTCACCGGCGCCGAGGCCGTCGTGCTGTCGGCCTGCGTGCAGATGCCGTCGCTCGACGCGCTTTCGCGCGCGGAGGACGCCGTCGGCCTCCCCGTCGTGTCCGCCGCGGCCTGCACCGCGCGCGTCATGCTGCAGTCGCTCGGGCTGGAACCCGTGGCCCCCGGCGCCGGCTTCGCGCTTTCCCCGGCTTTCGCGCCACTGCCCGAAGCTCTTTCCTTGTGAGCGTGGCTCCGTTAACCCGGCCTGTCAGTTCGGTGGTCAGGCAGGAAAAGCGCATGGAATCGAAATTCTATCAAAACTGGCATTTAGCCAAGACCGATGGGGAATACCGCGTCACCGAGTTCGAATGGTCGATCATCCGCTTCTACGAGGCCTTTTCGCGCTGGGTGACGACGACGGGCTCGGTGCTCACCGATGCCGACATCAAATTCTCGGAGCACCTGATCCTACACGTGATCCGGATGCAGAACCGCCCGAAGAGCAGCGCCACCATCGCGCGGATGATCAACCGGGATGACATCCCCAACATCCAGTACAGCCTGCGCAAACTCGAATCCGCGAAGCTGATCCGCAAGACCAAGGAAAAGGCCGGCAAGATCTTCTCCTACAGCGTCACCGAGGCGGGCAAGCGGATGACCGACGAATACGCCGATATCCGCAGCGACCTGCTGCTGAAGGCGATCGGCACGATTTCGAACATCGACGAGCGCATCACCGAGATGACCCAGCTTCTCGGCGTGCTCACCGGCATCTACGAGGAGATGGCCCGCAGCGCGGCCACGTTCAGCACGCCCTGATCCCGCCTTCGCGGGCGCCGTGCACGCTGAACCCCTGGCCTGTTTCGACGCCCCCTCCTCCCGTGAAGACAGGAGGAACGACATGACGGACAATCCCGAACTCGGCACCATGCTGCCGACCTGCGGCTATCGCACCAACTGCCACGATCAGGGTGAAGGCGATGCGGTGATCCTGCTGCACGGCTCCGGCGCGGGCGTGTCCGGCTGGGCGAACTGGCGCGGCCTCATCCCCGAGCTTGCCAAGT
The DNA here is from genome assembly GCF_041916975.1 of Sphingosinicella sp. Lineage (NCBI taxonomy): Bacteria > Pseudomonadati > Pseudomonadota > Alphaproteobacteria > Sphingomonadales > Sphingosinicellaceae > Sphingosinicella > Sphingosinicella sp. Next base: position 3,199,878 of record NZ_JAYRYK010000001.1, on the reverse strand, counting down.
CGTGGCGTGTGCTCGCGCCCGATCTCGTTGGTTTCGGCTACACCGAAACGCCGGACGGCTTCACGTTCCGCTTCATGGACAGCTGGGTCGATCAGGTGTTCGGCGTGATGGACGCGCTCGGCATCGCGCGCGCCCACATCGTCGGCAACAGCTTCGGCGGCGCCGTGGCGCTGTGGATGGCGCACCGCCAGCCCGAGCGCTCCGGCCGGCTGGTGCTGATGGGCCCCGGCGGCTGGCCGCTCGCGGTCGGCGCCGAGCTGGCCTCGCTGTGGGGCTACAAGCCTTCGCCCGAGGCCATGCGGCAGGCGATGAGCGTGATGGCGTACAATCAGGGCCTCATCACCGACGAACTCGTCGAGATGCGTTACCGCGCCACGCTGCGTGAGGGCGCGCAGGAGGCCTTCGAGAGCGTGTTCCCGCCGCCCTACCAGCGCTGGCTCGATGCGCAGGCGCTGCCGATCGCGGCGCTGCAGGGCATCACCAACGAGGTGCTGCTGATCCACGGCCGCGACGACCGCGTGGTCGATCCCAAGGTCTCGTGGAACCTCCACCAGCACCTCATCAATTCGCAGTTCCACAGCATCTCGCGCTGCGGCCACTGGACGATGATCGAGCACGGCCGCCGCTTCCGGCAGCTCGTCGAGAACTTCCTGGAGGAGGAGCGCGCGGCATGAGGCGCTGGCAGCTCGAAGGCGTCGGCATCGAGGCCCTGAAGCTGAACAGAGCGCGAGTGCCCACGCCCGGCCACGGCGAGGTGCTGGTGCGCGTGAAGGCCGCGGCGATCAACGCGCGCGATCTCGGCACCCTCGCCGGCCACTATCCCAACAAGCCGGATGTCGTACCATTCTCCGACGGCGCCGGCATCATCGAGGCGGTGGGACCCGGCGTCTCCGGCTTCGCGGCCGGCGACGCGGTGATGGGCTGCTTCTACCCCTTCTGGGAAAGCGGCCCCGCCGACGAGAACAACCGCACCTCGCTCGGCTGCAACCTCGACGGCATGCTGTCGGAATACGCGCTCGTGCCGGCGAGCGGCCTCGTCCTGAAGCCCGCCACGCTCGATTTCGCCGAGGCCGCCACGCTGCCGTGCGCGGCGCTCACGGCGTGGACGGCGCTCTACACCGAAGGCGGGCTGCGGCCGGGGCAGACGGTGCTGGTGCAGGGCACCGGCGGCGTCGCCATCTTCGCGCTGCAGCTCGCGAAGCTGTCACACGCGCGCGTCATCCTGCTGTCGGGCAGCGACGCGAAGCTCGAACGCGCCAAGGCGCTCGGTGCCGATGTCGGGATCAACTACCGCGAGACGCCCGAATGGTCCGCCGCCGTCCTCGACGCGACGGGCGGCAAGGGCGCCGACATCGTCGTCGAGGTCGGTGGGCAGGACACGCTGGCGCAGTCGCTCGGCTCGGTTCGCGTCGGCGGGCGGATCAGCGTCGTCGGCGTGCTTTCCGGCCTCGTCGCCCCGGTGCCGGTGCCGCAGATCCTGTTCCGCCACATCACATTGTCGGGCATCACCGTCGGCCACCGCGCGGATTTCCGGGCGCTCGTCGCCGCCGTGGATGCGGCGGGGCTGAAACCCGTCATCGACCGCCGCTTCGCCTTCGAGGACGCCGTCTCCGCCTTCGCCGAACTCCCCACGGGGAAGCACTTCGGCAAACTGGTGGTGGACGTCGATCCGTCCTAGAGGCCCATCTCGCCGCGGCTCCGCGTAAGTGTGTCGATCACGGCGTACATGATCTTCCGCGCGCAGGGCATCAGGTCGGGCACGTAGGTCGCGCCCATGCCGCCCAGCCCTTCGGCGATCGGCTCGGGCGAGCCCGTCGCCGGCCACGGCCAGCCGATGCGCGCCGTGGGCACGCCGAGCCGCCGCAGCGCCGCGCCGTCGGTCTGCCCCCCGAGCAGGTCTGGATCGCGGTAGGGCGCGTCCTCGATCGTCTCCCAGCCGCGCCGCGCCGACTGGATGATCCAGTTGGATGCATCCGTCGTGCCGCCGGGCGTGGAGCCATACATCTCCCAGTCGAGATCGAGGTCGGGATGCGCCGCACGCAGTTCGGCGATGAACGCCGCGAACTGACTCTTCACTTCGCCCGGCGTCGTGCGCGGGTTGATGCGTACATCGAGGAAGATCTGCGTCGTCGCGCTCGGGAACGCTGGCCGCTCCGGCCAGCCGCCGCGCACGCCCGCGATCCAGCCGTAGGGCTTCACGACGCCCGAGGTGTTGCGTTCGGCATAGTCGATCAGCCATGCCTCCAGCTTCTGGATCACCGTCGCCGCCGGCACCACGGAGCTGCGGAACGCCGGCAGCCCGCGCGGCACGCCCGCGTAGCCGAGCGTGCCCTTCACATCGATGCGGAACCAGCCCATGCCCGGCTCCTCGTGGTACACCCAGTTCCATGGCTTCATGATGATCGCGAAATCGGGCGCCATGCCGCGGTTGAGCAGGTGGAACACGCCGTTCGACATGCCCGCGTTGTCGCGCGCGGCGATGTTCACCGGCATGCCGCCGTCGGCGAACCCGACGTTGAGGTCGCCCACGATCGGCACGTCCGCCTCAATGAGCGCGGTCGCGATCTCGACGAGCGTCGAAACCATCGCCTTCGGGTTCGACGAGCCGAGCCCATAGACCCAGTTTCCCACCATCTTCGCCTCGGGCCTCAGGTCCGCGTATTGCTCGGGCCCGGCCCAAGGAAAATCGCTTTCGTCGCCTTCGAGATGCGTGTCGATCGGCGCGTAGAGCAGCAGCGTCGCGCCGCCGCCGCTGCCGCGCCGCTCGGCGAGCACGTTGCCGGTGCGCTCGCTCATCGGCTTGTAGGCGGAGCGCAGCCCCGCCGCGCCCAGCCGCGCCGCCACGAACTCGCTCGCCGCGCGCGTCGCGCCCGTGGGGCTGTGGATGTTGGTGAGGTCGAACAGGAACTGCTTCAGCCGCCCCGCATCGAGCCGCGCGCAAGCCGCTTCGTACCAGGCCTGCTGCTCCGCCGAGAAGGGGGCCTTGACGGTGGGTTCCATGGCTGATCGCTCCTTCGTTATGCCAATGCCGCGAGCATGGCTGCGCCTTGCCGCAGCAACGCCCGGTCGCTTCCGCTCCGCCCGACGAACTGCAGCCCGAGCGGCAGGCCGCTTTCACTGCCGCCGGGGAAGCCGAGACAGGGTGTGCCGAGCGCCGTCCACGCGCGGTTGAAACGCGGGTTGCCGGTCGCCGACAGCCCCTCGGGCGCGATGCCGGGCGCGCCGGGGGTGAGCAGCACGTCGGCCCGGCCGAACAGCAGTGCCTCGTCCGCCTTGCAGGCATCCTGCACGCCGCAGGCCCACGTGTAAGTGTCCGCGCTGATCCGCTCGCCCTCGTCGATGAAGTCGCGGAAGATCTGGCTCACCTTGTCCGCACGTTCGCGGCGCATATCGCCAAGGCAGAGAAAGGCTTCGCGCTTGTGGATGATCGCCTGCGCTTCGGCTAGCTTCACGAACGGTTCTGCCGCGGCGATGTCGATCACGTCGTAACCGGCTGCGCGGAGTCTCACGGCGGTCTCCTCGAGCGCACGCTGCATGGTGGGGCTTGCCTCCTGCCACGCCTCGCTGCGGTAGAGGCCGATGACGGGCGCCGGTGCTGGCAGATCGACAGCATCGCCGAACACGGCGTCGACGAGCAGCAGGTCGTCCACCGTGCGTGCGAAGCTGCCGAGCGTGTCGAGCCGGTGCGCAGTCGCGATGACGCCGTCGTTCGAATAGCGGCCGAACGTCGGCTTAAAGCCGTGGATGCCGCAGAAGCTCGCCGGGCGGATCACCGATCCCGCGGTCTGCGTGCCGAGCGCGAGCGGCACATGAAAGTCCGCCACCGCCGCCGCCGATCCGCTCGACGAGCCGCCGGGCGTGTGGCCGGGGTTGAGAGGGTTGGCCGTGGGGCCTGGCCGATAGGTCGCGAACTCGGCGGTGACGAGCTTGCCCATGATGACGGCACCCGCCGCGCGCAGCGCCGCAACGCAGGCCGCATCGCGGGTGGGGAGATGTCCGGCGAATGCCTCGGAGCCGAATTCGGTCGGCATGTCGGCGGTGTCGATGACATCCTTGAGGCCGATGGGGACGCCGTGCAGCGGGCCGCGCGGAGCTTCCGCGTCGCAGGCGCGGGCGGCGGCGAGTGCGGCATCGGGATCGACCCAGGCCCAGGCATGGACTACGGGTTCGCGGGCGGTGATGCGATCGAGGCAGGCGCGGACGAGCTCTTCCGATCCGAGTGATCCGGTGCGTATGCGGGCGGCGGCTTCGGAGGCGGAGAGCGCAGGGAGATCGGTTACGGCTGTCATCCGCTCAGCCGACCATCCGGTGCCCGAACAGCATCGGCTGATCGTAGTTGCGCACTTCCCAGTCGGGGCCGATCAGCCGGCCGCCAAAGCCGTATTCGATACAGAAACCCGAGGGTGTGCGGATGTAGAAGGATTGCATGTGATCGTTGCTGTGCTTGCCCATTTCCATGAACAGCGGCACGCCGCTGTCGCGCACGATATCGTAGGCATAGCCGACATCGTCGTAGCTCAGCGCCTCGATCATGATGTGGTTGAGCGCGCCCGGCTGGATGCCGTTGAAGCAGTTCATGATCGCGAGCGTGTGATGGCGCGGATTGCAGTGCAGGAAGATCGCTTCGATCCCATCCCAGCCGATGTAGTCGGAAAGGCTGAAGCCGAGCACGTCCCGGTAGAAGGCAACCGTCGCGTCGGTATCGGCGACGTGGAACACGACATGGCCGAGGCCGAGACCGCGTGTGTTGTATCCGGCGATACCGCGCGTCGGCGCGAAGGCGAGATTGTGCGCGAGAGGACCGAAAAACAATTCGGTCTCCGCGTTCAGCAGCGGCTCGTGGAAACGATACCCCGAGATCACCTTGCGGTCGGCGCGCGTCGCGGCGTCCATCTCATCCACGGTGAAACCGAGGCCGCGCAGTTTCTCAACAAGCGCGAGCAAATCTTCGGGCGAAGCCATTTCCCAGCCAAGGCTGTGCAGCCGGTCCGTGGCAGCGGGATAGAGCGTGAAGCGGTGGTGGAAATCATCAATGCGCAGGTCGACGGCGCCATCCGGGCGTCGCGTCGTTTGCATCCCCAGAACGTTCGTCGCGATCTTCAGCCATGCGTCCATATCGCTGACGTCGAGCGTGACGTAACCGAGTGCTGAAACTCCCATGGTTCCCTCCCTTGCCGCGTTCAGGTGCCGCTGGCGGTGAACTGTTCCGCGAAAATATTCTCTGCCGCGAGGCCGAGCCCCTCCAGGTGACGCCGCGCCGCGTCGATCATGCCCGGTGGGCCGCACAGATAGGCAACGCTCGCCGGATCGATCGGCTCTCCCGTGCCGATCGCCGCAACCGGATTGCCGATCCGCACGCCTTCGGGTCCGTCGCCGCGCTCCACAGAGATGCGGAGGTCGAGCGTCGGCAACCAGTGACGGCGCAGATCGAGCGCATCGAGATGGAACAGGCCTTCCGCGGACTGACAGCCGAAACTGAGCAGCATCTGCGGCTTGCGGCCGGGCACGCCGCGCAAGCTGTCGATCATCGACATCATCGGCGCGAGGCCGGTGCCGCCCGCGATCATGATGTGCGGCGCGCGCACCTTCTCCCGCAGGAAGAAGTGGCCGTAAGGCCCCGAAATCTCCACGACGTCGTCCGGCGCCGCGCGCTGCGTCAGCCATTCGGACATCACGCCGCCGGGCAGGATGCGGATCAGCAACTCGATCTTCGGCAGTTCGCCGGGCGTGCTCGACATCGAATAGCTGCGCATCGCATCGGTGCCGGGCACCTTGACCTGCACGAACTGGCCAGGCCGGAAATCGAACCAGCAGCCTTCGGCGAGTTCCAGCTCCAACCGCACCACGTCCGCCGCAACGCGCTCGACCGCGTTGACGAAGGCGTGGCCCTCCACCGGGCGCGAGGCCCCCGCCTCGCTGTCGTAGCCAAGTTCGAAGCGGCAGTTGCCGTGCGGTTCGGTGACGCACAGCAGCCGAAACCCTTCGGCCCGTTCGGAAGCGAGCAGCGTCGAGCTTGCACCCGCCCGGGTGTCCGCTTCGCCCGCCGTGAGGCTGGCGAGGCAGCTCGAGCAGCTTCCCGACCGGCACTGGTAGAGCACCGGCAGGTCCGCCTTCAGCGCGGCATCGAGCACGGTTTCGCCGGGGGCGACCTCGAGCCGATGTTCGACGCCGTCGCTGAATGCGATCTCGACCTGGAACGGACCGTCCGTCATCAGTCTTCGATCTTTTCCACGAAGTAGCTGGGCTTCTTGCCTTCCGCGAGCCGGCGCATACGGATGCTCGACGTCTTGGTGGCGTTGGTGACGCCGCGTCCCGGCTTCGCGATGCCGCGATTCCAGCGCGAGGCGAGCTTGCGCCAGGTGACGGGCGAAACGTCCGTCGCGACGAGCTGTTCGTCGTCCCAGCCGGTGCCGTCCGCGTAGAATTCCTCCATCGCCTCTCGGGCGTAGAGATCGCAGTCGTTGAAACCGTTGAGGCAGAGCGGCACGTAGACGCGGTCGAAGCGGTACTTGAATTTCGTCCGTTCCTCGTCGGTGCGGCACACCTTCACGAGCACTTCCCAATATTCGTAGAGGTCGTCCGTGATCGGCACGTACCACTCGTATTGAACGACATGCTCCTCGGGCCAGTTTTCGACCATCAGGCAGCCCGGCAGCACCACCGACGTACGATAGAAGCGGCCGTTGACGCCTTCCACCTTCAGACCCAGTTCCTCGTTTTCGAGAACCGGCGCCCACTTGTCGGTGAACAGCCACTGCATCAGGCCCTTCGGCCCGTCTTCATCCTCGATCAGCGTGATGGCATCGTCCGACGTCGGCAGCAGGCCGAGCGGCAGCACCCAGTTCATCGCCTGGACGATGGTGTTGTCCTTGTGGACGAGGATGTGTGCATTATCGAAACCGTTCTCGCACGCGATCCGCCAGTTGGTCTCGCCGGTGCGGTGAATGCCGAGCGCAACCGCATTCTCATCGAGGATGCTCGGCGACGCGGGCCACAGCGGATGCGGAAAACGCTCGCTGTTGTCGGGGAAGCGTACCGGCAGGTCGGACGCGAGCGGCGGCACGTCTTCATCGGGGAAATCATCCTCGCGCACGAAGACGAAGATCATCCCGCCCTTCTCTTCCACCGGATAGGTGGTGATGCCGGTGTTGCCGATAAGCTTGTCTTCGGGATTGGCGATGATCGTCGTCAGCTTGCCCGATTCAAGATCGAACGTGAAACCGTGATACCAGCAGCTGATGCTCTTCTTCGTGAGGCACATTGGCTTTGCCGAGAGCCGCACGCCGCGGTGAACGCACTGATCCTTCAGCGCATAGATCTTGCCGTCGACGCGGCGCAGCACGATCGGCACGCCGCAGATCTGGATGCCCTCCACGCCCTCCTCTGGCAGTTCCTCGCTGAACAGCGCCGGATACCAATGGTTGATGAAACCCCAGGCCGCATCCTTGTAGGGCTGATACTGCCCCTGCAGCTTCTGGTCGTTCATGCGCTTGTCGCTGATCTCGTTCAGCCGCACGGTCTGTCGGCGGCGGATCGGTGTTGCTTCGTTCATCGTGTCGTCTCCCTCGGAATTGAGTTCATGCTCACGCCTGCATGAAGGCTCCCACCACCTCGTCGTGCTCCTCGGGCCGCTCCCATTGCGGCCAGTGCGCGCAGCCCCGCATGATGTGCTTCTGTGCGCCCGGAATGATCTCCGCGAGCCGATCGGCCGCGTCTTCCCCGTGGATCGGGTTCTTGTCGGTCCAGAGCACGAGCGTCGGGCATGTGATCCGCCGGATCTCGTCCTCCGTGAAATAGAATTCACCGATGTTTGGCGCGAACAGCCGCTTGTAATATTCGATAAGCGCATCGCGCGTTTGCGGGATCGACCACAGCGCCATGCGCAGATCGACCAGCTCTTCGGTGACGCCGCCGAGCGGCATCAGCCATTCAAGACGCTTGCGCAGCAATTCCCGCGTGGGGTTCATCAGCGCGTTCACCGAGGTTTGGCGCAGCGCATCGAGATCGGTATCGCCCTCGTGCACCTTCGAAGGATCGAGGCTCATTCCCCACGTGGTGTTGAGGATGACCTTCGAGGTCCGCTCCGGGTGATTGACCGCCATGTCATACGCAATCCAGCCGCCAAGCGATTCGCCCTCGATGGCCGCCTTCTCGATGCCGAGATGATCCATCAGATCGATCACCTGCGCGGTGAACTGATCGAGCCAGTTGCCGTCCTCATCGGGCCCCTTGTCGGAATATGCTGGTGCCGACGACATGCCGTGCCAGATGAAATCCATCGCGATCGGACGGCAATATTCGGCAAGCCGCATCATGTTGCGCGAATAGGTTTCCGCGTGGCCGCCGCCGCCGTGCAGGAGGATGAGCGGCGGCTTGTCGTTTTCGACCGTGATGATGCGCGTGCGGAAACGGCCCGTGTCCACAAACCGGGTTTCCGTTCCAAGCAGGTCGATATGAATTGAAGCCACCGTGTCTCTCCGCATGACGTGATCCGCATCCACCGTAACAGCCGATTCATGATCACTCGATTTACAATAAAAAATCAATAGACTTTCAATTTAACAGGTACGAAAAATCCGCTGGATCGCAGCTTTCCGGGGGCGGGCGGTCTCCCTGCCCGCCCCCGGAAACCGGACCTCAGCGGAAGCTGTAACCCATGCTCAGCCCCCACCAGCGCGGGCGTCCATAGGACTCCTCGGTGCAGCCGCAGAGCGTCGAGAGATCGTAACCCACCGTTTTGTATGTCTTGTTGGTGAAGTTGTTCACGAACGCCGAGATGCGATACGCCTCGCTTGCATCCGTCCAGCTGACCCGGGCGTTGAACAGTGCATAGCCATTGATCTTGTTCGCATCGAAGTTGCGGATGTTGTGGTAGAAGCTCGACGAATAATTGCCGTCGACACCGATGGTGAGCGCGCCGCCGAACACGTCGGTGGGCAGCTCATAGCTGATCCGGCCCGAAAGCTGGGTCTGCGGCGCGAATGTCGGCCGCACGGTTTCGAACACGCCCGGCGCGATCTGCACGTTCTTCACCCGCGCGTTGAACACCGATGCGGCAAGGCCGATCTCGAGACCGGGCGTGGGCCGCAGTGCAACGTCCGCCTCGGCGCCGTAGGTGCGCCCGTCGCGGTTCTGCACGAAGCCCGAGACGTTCGAGAAGGTGAACGCCTGGTAGTTCGAATAGTCGTAGTAATAGACCGAACCGTTGAACGTCGCGCGCCCATCCATCAGCGTCGACTTGAAGCCGCCTTCGTACGACAGCAGCACTTCGGGCTTGTACGGGATATCGCTGGGGTCGAGCGGCGGCGTGCCGTCGGGCAGCTTGGCGTTGTAGCTGCCGCCCTTCACGCCACGGTTGATGCCCGCGTAGAGCAGCAGATCGTCGTTCGGACGGAACTCGATCTGCGCCTTGCCCGCCCACAATGTCTTGGTGCGCTTGTCGGCGAACGAGGGCTGCAGCGGGAACAGGATCGTGCCCGTGTCGATCCGGTATGGATCTTCGTCGACGATGCCGTTCGAGGCGAATTCGTATTCCTGGTGCTCGCGGATCAGTCGGCCGCCGACGATGAACGTCCACTGCGGCGCGAACTTGTATTCCACCTGACCGAAGATCGATCCGGACTGCGTCTTCAGGCGGAACGTGTTGACGAGATCGATGCCGGTCGTCGTTGCGCCGAGCAGGCTCGAATAGATCGAGTAAGCGGGCGCGAGGAAGCCGTTCGAGGATTTCGCATCGATATCGAGGTAATAGGCGCCCACCGTCCAGTCGAGCGTGTCGCTGCTGCCGGTCAGGCGGATTTCCTGCGTGAAGCTGCGCGTGTTCGCCTTGGTGCCGTATTCGACGAGGCTGAGCGGCGAGGCTTCGACGTCCATGCTGAAGTTCTTGGTGAACTTCTTGTAATCGCTGATCGAAACGAGCGTCGCGCCGTCGAATTCATAATCGAGGTGCAGTGCGCCGTTCCAGCTTTCGGTGCGGTTGAGATCGGACTGCGCGAAGTCCTTGGAAACCAGGCGCTTCGAAGGATCGGGGGCGATGAAGCCGAACCAGTCCGCACCCGGAAGGCGGGTTGCCGGCGCACCGGGGAACGCCGTGTAATTATTGCCGTTGTGATCGATGCCGACGCGGGTTTCGTTCGGCCCCGCGTAGATCGCATTGACGACGCGGCCGAGAGAGTCGACCACCGGCACCGTCGCAGCCTGCGTGTAAGGCCCGGTCGAGAGGTGCTGGCGGGCGGCCGCGCCGACGAGGCGGACGGTCAGGCGGTCGCTCTTGAATTGAAGCTGGGCGCGCCCCGCGAGCGTGTCGTCGTTCCACTCGTCCTCGCAGCAGGGCGAGACTTCCTGACCGAGGTTGAGCGGTGCGCCTGCGGCGGCGCCCGACGGATAGATGTTTTTCCAGATCTCGTCGTGGCGGTTGTAGAACACCGACACGCGCGCACTTACCGTTTCGGAAAGCGGCCCGCCGATCCCGGCCTCGATGCGCACCTGATTGAAGCGTCCGTAGGTGCCGTCGATCGAACCTTCGAGCGTGTCCGAGGGCTTCTTGATTACATAGTGCACGAGGCCGCCGGTGGCGTTGCGCCCGAAGAGCGTGCCCTGCGGGCCTTTCAGAACCTCGACGCGTTCGAGGTCGAACAGGCCGAAGGTCTGGCCCTGCAGGTTGGGGATATAACCGTCATCGACATAGACGGCGACCGGCGCTTCGATGGCGTCGTTGAAGTCGTTCTGCGTGACACCGCGGATCGTGAACTGGCTGTTCTGGCCGCCTACGTTGCCCGAGATGTGCACGCCGGGCGTGAGCCGGGCGATCTCGAGGCTCGACTCGACGCCGAGCGATTTCAGCTCCTCGCCGGCAAAGGCGGCGACCGAGATGCCGACATCCTGAAGCGACTGCGCACGGCGCTGTGCGGTCACCACGATCTCACCGAAGGTTTCCGGCGCTTCCGGCTGCGCATCCTGCGCGGCGGCGGCACCGAGCGGCAGGGCGAGTGCCGCAAACGCAACACCGGCCCGAAACATCGACATGCTTTTCATTCCGTCCCCCTCTTGAATCCCACCACATGTACCGATGCCGAGACCTTCCAATCTCCACCGGCCGCTCCCTGTCCCGACCGCCCGTTTTATCGGCAGGTTCGGTCCTGATGATGAGGATGTGCGGGGTCGGGCAGGCTGTCAAAGCGCCTGACGGCCTGGCTCTCATTATCTGAGATACGCGGAAAACCGCCGGTTCGCAAAGTCCGGATTTACGTTACATCGAAGTTCAATCGATATTCGATATATTTTCGCTTAAATCTTCAAAAAACGGTGGGACGGGATTCGCGGTGGATTCGCAGAGCGGTGCGAGTCGCACTTCGCGATGAGGCAAGGGAGGGATGGGAGCAGTGGCAACACCCCGGATTCAGTCTGTGGACAGGGCATTCTCGTTGCTATCGCAGCTGGCGCTGAACGGCGGCTGCCAGAGCCTGCCGTCGATGGCGGCGGAGTGCGGGCTTTCGGTGGCGACGGCGCACCGCCTGCTCGCGACGCTCGAAACGCTGGGCGTGATCGTACACACCGCGCCCGGCGAATACCGGATCGGGATGGGCCTCGTCGATCTCGCGCGAACGGCGGCACCCGACAAGCTCCTCGCCGCTGCCGCAGAGCCCGCGCTGCGCCGGATCATCCAGACGCTGGGGCACACCGCGCACGTCGGTATGCTCGACGACGACTATATGGTCACTTACATCGCCAAGATGGCGCGCAAGTCGCATCGGATGCCGACGCAGATCGGCAGCCAGCTCGAAGCCTATTGCTCGGGCCTCGGCAAGGTGCTGCTCTCGGCGCTGCCGTGCCCGGAGCGCAGCGCCTATATCGCGGAAGGTCCGTTCGTGCCGCTCACCGTCAACACGATCACGGAGGCGGCGCAGCTCGCACGCGAACTCGAACAGGTCCGGCGCCAGGGCTATGCGATCGACGACTGCGAGATTTTCGATGACCTGCGCTGCGTCGCCGTGCCGATCACGGGGCGGAACGGCAAGGTGGTCGCCGCGCTTTCGACCTCCGCGCCCGCCTCAGTGTTCGCGCCTGCGGACCTTCCGGACATCGCGCGGGCGCTCGCCGAGCACGCGCGCGAGATCAGCCTCAAGCTCTATCCTGCCGCGTCCACCGCGCCCCGCGCGCACTGAAGCCTAAAGAAGGAACCGCCGCGTGACGGACATCCGCATCAAGATCATCGTGCCCGTTCCGCTGCCGCCGGAGGCCGTCGCGGGCTTCGCCGCGCAGATGCCGCCGGGCCTCGTGCGGCCGGGGATCGCCGTCGATTTCACCGGCATCCGCGCCGGCACCACCTGCCTCGATTCGCAGTTCGAAGCGACGCTCGCCGACGCCTTCTGCCTTGAAGCGGGTATCCGCGCCGAACAGGAAGGCTATGCCGCGATCTGCCTCAACAGCATGAGCGATTCCGGCCTCGCGGCGCTGCGCTCGCGGCTCAGCATCCCGGTCACGGGTCCGGGCCGCGCGTCGTTCCATCTCGCCGCCGATCTCGGCAAGCGCTTCTCGGTCGTCACCATGTGGCCGCGCTGGCGCTGGATTTACGACAAGCTCGCCCTTGAAACCGGGCTCGGTGACCGCCTCGCCTCGGTGCGCGACATCGGCATCCGCCCGGATACGCAGGAGCTTCTCTCCGGCAAGGAGGACTCGGTGTTCGCCCTGCTCGAAGCCGAATGCCGCAAGGCCATCGATGAGGACGGCGCCGACGTGATCGTGCTCGGCTCCACGACGATGCACCAGTCGCACCGCTACCTCAGCGAACGGCTGGAGGTGCCCGTGCTCAATCCGGGCCTCGTCGCCTACAAGCAGTGCGAGATGCTGCTCGATCTCGGCCTCAGCCACAGCAAGCGCACGTACATGCCGCCGGAAAACCCGGCCGACGACGTGCTGTCGGGCGTGCCCTCTGTCTACTGAGCGGTGAAGCTGTCCGCGTAGCGTTGGCGCAGTTCGGTCTTCACGACCTTGCCCATGGCGTTGCGCGGCAGTTCGGCAAGCACGTGGATCGCCTTCGGCTGCTTGAAGCGCGCGAGGTTCGCGGTGGCCGCCGCTTCCAGCGCGGCGACATCGAAGTCCGGTCCATCGACCGTTACCGCCGCGACCACCGCCTCGCCGAAATCGGGGTGCGGCACGCCGAACACGGCGACATCGACGACGCCCGCCACTTCGGCGAGCAGGATCTCGACCTCGGCCGGGTAGACGTTGAACCCGCCAGAGATGATAAGGTCCTTCGAGCGCCCGACGATGGTCACGCGCCCGTCCGCGTCCTTGCGCCCGGTGTCGCCGGTGCGGAAGAAACCGTCCGCATAGAAGCTCTCCGCAGTCGCCTCGGGGCGGCGCCAGTAACCCGCGCAGAGGTTCGGCCCCTTGATCTCGATCTCGCCGACCTCGCCCGCCGGGAGCGGCTTCCTGTCCGCATCGACAACGTTCAGCGACACACCCGGCAGCGGATAGCCGACGGTGCCCGCGATACGCCCCGCCTGCGCATAGGCGTTGGAGGTGATCATCAGCGCCTCGGTCATGCCGTAGCGTTCGAGGATGCGGTGGCCCGTGCGCGCTTCGAACGCTTCGAACACGGACGGCAGCAGCGGCGCAGAACCGCTGACGAACAGGCGGATCGTGCCGCAGGCATCGCGGCCGAATGCGGGCTCTGCGAGCAGGCGCGCGTAGAAGGTCGGCACGCCCATGAACACGCTCACCTGCCCCAGCCGCGCGAGCACGTCGGCGGCGTTGAACTTGGGCAGCATCACCAATGTCGCGGCGTTATAGAGCGCAAGGTGCAGCGCCACGAACAGCCCGTGCGCGTGGAACAGCGGCAACGCGTGCAGGATCGAATCGTCGGACGAGAACTGCCACGCCTCGTGCAGCGCAGCGACGTTGCTCGAAAGATTGCCGTGGCTCAGCATCGCGCCCTTCGGCCGCCCCGTGGTGCCCGAGGTGAACAGGATCGCGGCGAGATCGCTGGACGCAACCGGCTCGATCGAGAGGTCCGGCGCCAGCGACAGCGCGAGGTCGGGCAGCGACCCCGACCCGTCGGGTTCCAGCGTCACGCGCTTCACCGGCGCCGCGTCCTCGCCGGGCACCGGGGTCGCGGCGGCGTGGACGAGGAGCGCAGGCTCCGCGTCCTCGATCAGCAGCGCCACCTCGGCGGCGGTGTACGCCGCGTTCATCGGTACGAAGATCGCGCCCGACGCGAGCACGGCAAGATAGGTGTAGACGAACGATGGCGAATTCTCGGTCTTCACCATCACCCGATCGCCGCGCTTCACGCCAAGCGCGGCAAGCGCCGCGCGGTATCGCCCGACCATCGTGGGCAGTCCCGCGAAATCGATCAGCGGCGCATCACGCCAGACGATCGCGGGCTTCGCGCCGAACGCCGCCTGCCGGCCAAGGAAGATCGCGACCAGATTCTCAGACATGCCCTGTCCCTAGTAATGCCCATACGCCCGCTGGCCTTAGCCCCGAACGGGGGGCCAAGGCAAAGCGCGGTTCTCATTTTTAGTGATCAGTAGCGGACGCTCGCGGTCAGCGACCACTCGCGGCCCCGGTTGTAGACGCCTTCGAACGCCTGGATTGCGTCGACGGTGATGCCCGAGACAAGGTAGCGCTTGTCGGCGATGTTCTTCACGCCTGCCTGCAGGCCGAAGCGCTCGTCCGCCGACGTCCAGCCGAGGCTGGCGTTCACGAGATGATAGCCGCTCTGGGCAATCTCCGGCGTGTTGAACGTGTTGTTGTAGAAGCGGCTGCGCCACGACCAATCGACACGCGGCCGCAGCGTCGATCCGCCCGCCAGTTCGTGCTCGTAGGTGAGCGCCGCCGACAGCGTCCACTTGGAGACACGCTCGAAGGCGTTCTCGGGATCGATGAACGTCGTCGTCTCGTCGATGCTGTCATAAGAGGCGTCGGTGAGGCCCGCCGTGCCCTCAATGGTCAGCCCGGCGAGCGGCCGTGCCTGCATTTCAAGCTCGAAGCCCTTGATCGATGCGCTCGCCGCGTTCTGGAACACCGGCGCCACGCTGGTGAATACCTGCACCTGCATGTCCTTGTAATCGGTGTAGAACGCCGAGGCATTGAGCGTCAGCGCGCGGTCCGGCGTCTGGAACTTCACACCGAGTTCGTAGGCATCGACCTTCTCCGGCGAGAAGGATGGGATCGCCGCGACGGGATCGGTGATCGGCGTCGTCACGCCCGGGATGATCGGCGGGAACACGCGCTGGCTGAAGCCGCCCGACTTGAAGCCCCGCGACCACGTCGCATAGGTCATTAGCCCGTCCGCCACGTCATACGACAGGTTCACCATCGGCGTGATCTCGCTGAACTTCACCTTGGCGTTCACGTCAGGGAGCACGCGCGTGCCTTCCGCGAAGATCGGGCTGTCGAACGGCGCCCCGAGGAACGCGGCGCGGTTTTCGATGATGAACTGGTCGGGGTGGAAGGATTTCTCGTCCTCGGTGTAGCGCAGGCCCGCCGTGAGGCTGAAGCGCTCGCCGATCTTCAGCGTGCCTTGCCCGAAGAAGGCAAGGCTTTCGTTCTTGAAATCACCGCCCGACTGGAACTCGGAGATCGTGAACAGCAGCCGGTTGGTGTTGATGCCGCTTTCCTTGAAATAATAGGCGCCGAGAATCCAGTTCAGCCGCTCGTCGAAGTTCTTGCCGAGCAACTGGATTTCCTGGCTGAACTGCTTCTGCTTCAGCCGGTCGTAGAACTGCGCGATCACGGCGGGCGAGCCATCGCCGTCGCGCGCGAAGCTGCCGCTGAGGTGGCGGTATGCGGTGATCGACTTGAGATCGAGGCTATCAGAAAGTTCGAAGCTGTTGGTGAGGCTGAGACCCCACACGTCGGAACGCGAATAGGACGGTGCCGTCCCCGCATTGGTATCGGGGCCGAGCACGTAGCGGTTGTCGTAGCATCCCGCGACGGCAAGGTTGATCGGTGCGGCGGCGGTCGCGCAGGGCACCATGCCACCGCCGCTCATCACGTTCGCGATGATGTTGCTGATGTCGGCGAACGGTGGTGTGGCGGGGTCGATGGTGCGGCCGTAGTTGATGCCGATGAGGCTGATCGCCGGACCGTTCTCGCGCGCCGTGGTGCCGTCGAAGGCAAGGTCGGCGGTCCAGCCGTCGACGGGTTCGAGGCGTAGCGCGACGCGTCCGGCGAGGCGATCGGAATCGCCGAGCTTCTTGCCGTCGAACGTCCGCGTCACGTAGCCGTCCTGATTGAACCAGCCGACCGATGCGCGCAGCGCTGCGCGCGGGCCGAGCGGCAGGTTGAGCGAGCCCTTCAGCACGAAGAGATCATCGGTGCCGTAGGTCGCCGATCCAGACGCCTCGAATTCCTGCCCTGGTGCCTTGGTCGTCACCGAGATCGCGCCGCCGATCGTGTTGCGTCCGAACAACGTGCCCTGCGGCCCGCGCAGCACTTCGATGCGTTCGAAATCGACGAGATCGAGAATCGATCCGATCGAGCGCGCAACATACACGCCGTCGACATAGACCCCGACGCCGGGCTCGACCGTAGGCACGAAATCCTGCTGGCCGACGCCGCGAATATAGATCGTCGCGCTGTTGCTCGCGCCGCTGAACGCCGGGTTGTTCTGCAGCGTCAGGTTGGGCGTGATCTGGGCAATGCCCTCGGTCGTCTGGATGCCGCGCGCTTCAAGGCCGCGTCCGCTGAACGCGGTGATCGAGATCGGCGTTTCCTGAAGCGATTCCTCGCGTTTGCGCGCTGTGACGACAATGGCTTCGCCGAGTGCGGAGTCGCTCGCCGTATCGGGCGCATCCTGCGCGAGCGCGGGTTCGATGACTGCTGTGGTGGCAAGCAGGAAACAGGCAAGCGGATATCGCGATTTCATCATAGGTCACCCCCTCTGGTGTTGATATTTGTTTCTTGTTTTTTCGAATGAAGTTCAGGCCGCGGCGCGGGCGCGCGCGGCGAGGAAATCGTTTGCCGCCGCGGGATCGAAGTACCAGGGCGAGATCGATTTCGGATCGTTGAAGCTGTTCGCCATTTTGTGCGCGAGACCGGCATCGGATTCCGCGGTCTTCAAAATGCGCAGCATGTGCTCGGGCGGCGCCCCCAGCGTCATGTTGGTGTAGGCGACCGCCCAGCGTGCGTAGTCCCAATAACGCTCGAAAACAGTCGTCATCCATTCGTCATCGAACACCCCCGCATGGGCGTTGATCGCATCGAGATAAATCTTCGCGCCTTTGGATGCGTTGTTCGATCCCTGCCCCGTGATGGGATCATTGAGCACGAGCACATCGCCGAGGCCGAGCACGACGCGCCCGCTCGGCAGGCGGCCGACCGGATGTTTTACCGTGGGCGTCACCCGGCCGCGCAGTACGCCGCCTTCGTCGGTGAGTACGAGCTTCCCGTCGATGCGCTCCGCTTCCTTGGGGAAATAGGTGCGCAGCAGATGCTCGCTCACCGCCAGATGATCGGCGGGGGTGCGTACATCGTCCCAGCAATCCATCGGACCGCCCGGCACGCATTCGATCGTGAAGATGTCGCACGCGCCGCTCAGCGTCAGGCCCGGGAAGGTTACGAACTCGCCGATGCCGGGATTGATGTTGATGCTGATCGCCGGGCCGCCTTCGCGCGGCAGCATCGGCTTCACGTAGGTAAGCGCGAGCACGCGCATCGGCTGCGTGTAGGGCGAGCGCGACGGATCGCGCGCGAAGAGCTGTCCGATCGGCCCCTTGCCGGACGCGACGACGACGAGGTCGTGCTCCAGCGTGAGCGCCTCCAGCGTTTCGATGTCGGCGTCCTCGTAGCGCAGCGTGCCGCCCAGCGACTCGAAATGCGCCATCCAGCGCGGCATCTTCACGCGCTGGTCGATCGACTGGCCCGGCACGTCCATCGCGCCTTCCCAGCGCAGCATCTGGTTACCCGCACCATCGCCGATCCACATGGAGGCCGCACCGTACTGCGGGCTGCCGTGCTCCCAGAAATCGATGCCGAGTTCGCGTTCGAGCGCGAGCGCCATGCCGTACATCGACTGGCTCGACGTGACGGTGCCGTCCGCGATCTGCTGACCCGTGCGATTGGACAGCACCGTCACTTCGTGGCCGCCGTGCAGCAGCCCGATCGCAAGGTGCAATCCGCCCTGCCCCGCGCCCACGATCGCGATCCTCGCCATAGTCCCTCCCGACATCCCGAATTGGCCGATGCGGAAAGACTAGAAACATGGGAGCCGCCCACAATCCGCTGGCGGCAACGACTATCCGGTGCGTGCAAGCGGCGCTGGGAGCGTCAGTTCATCCGGCCGGTGCGGTGGCGGCGCAGCGTGTCGCGCGGGGTTTCGCCGAAGCGCTCGCGGTACTGCGCGGCGAAGCGGCCGAGGTGTTCGAAGCCCCAGCCGAGCGCGATGCGCGTGACGTTGGCATCGACGCCGCCGTCCATCAGGTCGCGGCGTACGCGGTCCATGCGGATGTCGCGCAGCAGCTGCAGCGGCGCGATGCCGAGCGTGCGCTTGAACTGATGGTAGATCGTCCGCACAGGCGCGCCTGCGACTTCCGCCAGCATCGCCATGTCGATCGGCTCGTCGGCGTGGGCGGCGAGATAGTCGCGCACGCGCGTGACGAGGCGTGGTTCGGTGCCGTCGATGGCGCCTGCGAACTCTTCGGAGCGGTCGTGCGGCTGCGTGAACAGTAGTGTGCTCATCAGGCTGTTCTCCAGATGCGCCGCAAGGAGCGGCGGCAGCGCCGCACCGCCGAGCTTGCTCGCGCAGCGCAGGCCCGACTTGATCTGGTCGAGCAGCATCTGGCCGGCGATGCCCGAAAGGTCCATCTCCGGGCGCAGGTATAACGGCTCGCGCAGCGGGCGGCCGACGCAGCCCTCCACGAAGCGCTCGAAGCGGACGCGGTCGTAGCGCAGCACCACCTTCGTGCAGGCGGCATCCCAGTGCATCCTGAGCGGCGCGGCGGGATGCTGCACCGAAGCGCGTCCGGGTTCGATCACCGCATCGTCGCGCCCGAAGCTGATGCGCGCCTTGCCGCGCGTCGGGATCTGCACAAGGTAGAAATCCTGAAGCACGCCCGGTTCCACGATCACGTCCGCGCCGTAGCGCATGATCGCCAGCGCCACACCGCCGAGGCGGATGTGATCCAGCTCGGCGTCCAGAGGCTGCGCGCGGTTCAGCACGCTGAGGCTGTGGCCGCAGAACACGTCGGCCACGTGCGATTGCACCTCGTCCCGGTCGGTGGAAGCGAAGCGGCTATGGGCGGCGAGCGGGCTCATCTCGCACAGCGCGAGCAGCCCCGGATCAGGTGACGCTGTCATCGGCGGACTTTCGGCGATGTCGATCCGCGCCCTCCACGCGGACGCCGCAGCTTATTGAAGAGCGCTTCCCTCCGTCAATCGCGCGGCGGTCTTGCGCGGAGCGGACAATCGGCGTCGCCGGCCGGATAGCGGCCCCGATTCTCACCATCTACGAATCGCGGCCCAGTGATCAGGTGAGGACGGACATGCAGACAGACGATTTCCGCCGGGGAATGCGCCGGCTCGCCGGGGCCGTGACGATCGTGACGGCGGGCAAAGGCGAGGACGCGGGCGGCCTCACCGCCACGGCGGTCTGCTCGCTGACGGCAGAGCCGCCGCGCCTCCTCGCCTGCCTGAACAGCGGCGGCGCGACGTTCGACATCCTGCGCCGCCACGGCCGGTTCTGCGTCAACCTCGTCGGCAGCGGCGACCGCGCCGCTGCGGAGGTTTTCGCGGGCATCGGCGCGGCGCCGGGCGATCGCTTCGCCGCCGGGGCGTGGGTGCGCACGACGGACCGCGCGCCGCGGCTCGCTTCGGCGCTCGCCGCGTTCGAATGCAGCGTGCACAGCATCACCATGCTTGCGACGCACGGTCTTGTCATCGGCGATGTGGACGCCGTTCACATCACGGGCGCCGACGATCCGCTACTCTACCACGAAGGCCGGTTTGCACGCCTCGCCGTGCCCGACATAGCCTAAACGCGCGTTTTCGGTCACAATCGGGATTGACGCAGGCCCACCCCGGACGGGAGGATGGGCCTCCATGATCAACCTGCGTCACATCGAGATTTTCCACGCCGTTTACAGCAACGGGTCCGTCAGTGCGGCCGCGCGCGCGCTCAACGTCTCACAGCCATCGGTGACGAAGGTGCTGCGCCATGCCGAGATGCTGCTCGGCTTCCCATTGTTCGAGCGTGCCAAGAGCGGACTGGTGCCCACCGAAGACGCGCACACGCTGTTCGCCGAGGTCGCCGAGATCCAGACGCGCGTCTATTCGCTGCGGCAGGCGAGCCAGAACCTGCGGCACGGACGCGGCGGCACGCTGCGCGTCTCCGCCCTTCCCTCGCTCAGCCTCAGCGCGCTGCCGGACGCCGTCGCCCGCTTCCTCCGCGATCACGAGGGCGTCAGCTTCGATCTGCAGACGGTCCACCACGACGACATGGTCCGCAAGCTCTACGAACGCGAGACGGACATCGTCGTCAGCTACGAAGTGCCGCCCGCCGCGCCCGTCTCCCACCGCTGGCTCGGCGAGGGCGAACTCGTCGTGCTCTACCGGGAAGCGGACATGCCGGACGCGCCGCCGCGCATCCCGCTTGAGATGCTGCGGGACCGGCCGTTCATCAGCCCGATCCAGAGCGGCCCCATCGGCCGGCTCCTCTCCGCCGAACTTCAGCGCGTGGGCGTCGAACTGAACGAGATCGTCTCGGCGCGGACCTTCTACATCGCATCCGCACTGGTGAAGGCGGGTGTCGGCATGACGATCGTCGATAATTTCACGGCGGAAGCCGCCAGGGCGCCGGGCCTCGCCTTCCGTCCGATCCAGCCTTCACTGGCGTTCGACATCCACGCCGTCCACCTGCAGAACCGCCCACCCTCCGGCCTCGCGACAGCGTTTCTGAAGGTGCTGAGCGAGGTCATTGAGGCCCTATAGACCCGCGTTATAGGGGTGACGGCGCTTGATATGAAGCCGGGCGCGCGCCTCGCGTCTATCGCATCCAGGCAACAGATTGCATGGCAAAAAGGTGCGCGATGATCCCCAGTCCCTATTTCCTCTATCTCGGTCATTCGAACGACGAGATCGGGATCAAGACCTCGCGCGGACTCGCGGTTTTCCGCCGCGAAGACTGCGTCGGCGAGTTTCGCCACGATGATTGCGGCCTCACACTCGGCCTTCCCCGCCTGACCATCGAAGAGGCCGTCGCGGCGGGCGCGAAGACGCTCGTGCTCGGCATCGCGAACGCGGGCGGCACGCTCGGCGAGGATCTGGTGCAGGATGCGCTCGCCGCGATCGAGGCGGGCCTCAACATCGCATCGGGCCTCCACCAGCGCCTGCGCGACGAGCCGCGCCTCGTTGCCGCCGCGCAGGCGAAGGGCGTTTCCCTGTTCGACGTCCGCGATCCGGCGCCCGACCTTCCCGTCGGCAACGGTGCCCGCCGCGCAGGCAAGCGTCTGCTCACCGTCGGCACGGACTGTTCGGTGGGCAAGATGTACACGACACTCCACCTCGCCCGCGCGCTGCAGGCGCGCGGCGTGCCCGCCGATTTCCGCGCGACCGGCCAGACCGGCATCCTCATCGCGGGCGACGGCGTTCCGCTCGATGCCGTGGTCGCGGACTTCATCTCGGGCGCGATCGAGCACATCTCCCCCGCACGCCACGACGGCGGCTGGGATCTCATCGAGGGCCAGGGATCGCTGTTCCACCCCTCGTTCGCGGGCGTCACCACCGGGCTGCTGCACGGTGCGCAGCCCGACGCGCTGGTGCTGTGTCACGAGCCGAATCGCCCGCACATGCGCGGCCTGCCGCACTATCAGCTGCCAAGTCTTGCCGATTGCCTCGAAGCGAACCTGCGCACTGCACGCCTTACCAACCCCGATGTGAAAGCCGTCGGCATCGCGCTCAACACCTCCAAGATGACGCCGGAGGCGGCTGCGAAGCTTTGCGCCGAAACGTCGGACGCTTTTGGCTTGCCTTGCGTCGATCCGGTCACCATGGGCGTGGAACCCATCATCGACCGGATTCTCACATGCGAAGCCTGATCGCCCGCAGCGACAATTTCCCGCTGGTCGCCCCGTTCCGCATCTCGCGCGGGGTGAAGACCGCCGCCGACGTCGTCACCGTGGAAATCGCCGCGGAGGGCCACTTCGGGCGCGGCGAGGGCGTGCCCTATCCACGCTACGGCGAGACGATCGAAAGCGCGCTCGCCGCGATCGAGAGCGTGCGCGGCGCGATCGAAGCCGGTGCGGGGCGCGCCGAAATCAATGCGCTGATGCCGCCGTCCGCCGCCCGCAACGCCGTCGATTGCGCGCTCTGGGATCTCGAAGCCCGGCTCGCCGGAAAGAGCGTCACCGCGCTCATCGGCCGTGCGCCGGTTGGACCGACGCCGACCGCGCTCACGGTCAGCCTCGATACCCCCGAAGCCATGGGCGCCGCCGCGCTGAAGCTCGCGGACGTGCCGCTCGTCAAAGTGAAGGTCGATCGCAGCGACCCCGCGGCGCAGATCAGGGCCGTGCGCGCCGCCGCGCCGAAGCCGAAGCTCATCGTCGATCCGAACGAAAGCTGGACGATCGCCGAGGTGCGGGATCTGCAATCGCTGCTCGTCGACCTCCGCATCGATCTGCTGGAGCAGCCGCTTCCCGCCGCCGAAGACGCCGCGCTCGAAGGCTTTCGCTCGGCGGTGCCGATCGCCGCAGACGAATCCGCGCACGTCGCCGGGGATCTCGATGCGCTCATGCAGAAATACCAGGTCATCAACATCAAGCTGGACAAGACAGGCGGGCTCACCGCCGCGCTTGAGCTCGCCGATGCTGCGCGCGCAAAGGGCATGGGGCTGATGACCGGGTGCATGATCTGCTCGTCGCTCAGCATTGCGCCCGCGCTCATTATCGCTGCAGACGCGGCGTTCACCGATCTCGACGGCCCGGTCTGGCTGGCAAACGACCGCGCGGGCGGCGTTACCTGCTCCAACGGCATTCTGACACCGCCCTCTCCTACGCTATGGGGCGGTGCATAGCCTCTCGTTATATGTATACAAACGCATACAATGGCCTGTCCGCTTTTCTTTCCCATGCTGCACCTGCACAGTCGGATCGGCGGATAGGGACAGCAAGCGAGGGGGGCGCGATGGGTGTTCGAGGGCTGAAGCGCAAGGTGCGCACGGCGATGGCCGCGACGGCGTTCACGGCAATGCCGCTCCTCGCAGCCTCCGCTGCCGAAGCCGATCTCGTTCTCAAGGGCGGCACCATCTACACCGGCGCTGCTGCGGCCTTTGTTGGCGATGTCGCGATCACCGGTGACCGCATTTCCTACGTCGGCAAAAAAGCCCCCGGCAGAGCAAAGCGCGTGATCGATGCGAGGGACCTGATCGTCGCCCCGGGCTTCATCGATACGCACACGCACGTGAACGGCATGATCGCGGGCGATGACGCCGCCGAGCGGCTCGTCCTGCCGTTCCTGATGCAGGGCGTCACTACGGCGTTCATCGGCAACGACGGCTACGGCGATCCGGACACGGCGAAGGTTCTGGGCAGCGCGGCGGTGCGACCGGTCGGCATCAACTATGCCGCATACGTTGGCTTCGGCGCCGTTCGCACGAAGGTCGTGGGGCAGGATGACCGCGCGCCGACAGCGACCGAACTTTCCGAAATGAAAACGCTCGTCGCCTCGGCGATGTGCAGCGGCGCGCTCGGCTTTTCGACCGGGTTGTTCTACGCACCGCAGAGCTTCGCGAAGCTGGATGAGGTGATCGCGCTGGCCAAAGAAGCGGCAACGCGCGGGGGCATCTACGACAGCCACATTCGCGACGAATCGAGCTACACGATCGGGCTCTCGGCTGCGATCGACGAAGCCATCACCGTTGGGCGTGAAGCGGGATTGCCCGCCCACATCGCACACATCAAGGCGCTCGGCGTCGATGTGCATGGCCAGGCGCCTGCGATCATCGCGAAGATCGAGGCGGCGCGCGCCGCCGGACAGATCGTTCACGCCGATCAGTATCCGTGGTCGGCATCCGGCACCGGGCTCTCGGCATCGCTGCTGCCGCGCTGGGCGGAAGATGGCGGGCGCGCGGCGATGCTGAAACGCTTCGACGAGCCGGAAACGCTTGCACGCCTCCGCCCCGAAATGCGCGAGAACCTGCGGCGGCGCGGCGGCGCCGCTTCGCTGCTGATCACCTCCGGGCCGGACGATCTTGTCGGCAAGACGCTCGAAGCGATCGCGAAGGAAAGCGGCGTCGAACCCATTGAGGCCGCAATCGCCATATTGAGGCGCGCGCCAGCGGGCGTCGCGTCGTTCAACCAGAGCGAGGCCGATATCGCCGCGTTCATGAAGCAGCCGTGGGTGATGACCAGCTCGGATGCCTCCACCGGCCATCCGCGCCTTTACGGCTCCTATGCGCGGAAATACGAGACGTACGTGAAGACGAACAAGGTCATCCCGCTCAGGGACTTCATCGAACGCAGCACCGCCCTGCCTGCGGACGCATTTTCGCTCCAGGGCCGCGGCAGGCTGACGCCCGGCGCGTTCGCCGATGTGATCGCTTTCGACCCCGCAACCTACGCGCCTCGTGCCGATTTCGCGCAGCCCGCGCTGTTCGCGAAGGGCGTCCGCACGGTCATCGTCAACGGCAAGGTCGCGGTGGAGGACGGCGCACCCACGGGCGTCGCCGCGGGCCGGGGATTGCCGCGCACGCCCAAAGCGGGAGCCTGCTCATGACGCTCATCCGCGCATGGTTCGGCATCGCGCTTTGGAAACGGGTACTCGGCGGGCTCGCGCTCGGCGTCGCCTTCGGCCTGCTGTGGCCTGCGGCAACCGATTCGGTCGCGATCCTGGGCGACCTGTTCATCCGCCTTATTCGGATGCTCGTCGTTCCGATCGTGTTCGTCACGATCGCGTCGGGCGTATCCTCGCTCGGCGATCCGAAGCGGCTCGGCTCGGTCGGTGGGCGGACAATCGGCCTGTTCGCGGTGCTGACCGGCATCGGTGTTGCGATCGGCATGGTGCTCGCGCTCATCGTGGAGCCGGGGATCGGCGCCGATCTCGGCAGTGCGGAGCCTCGTCCGCTCGGCGATCCGAAATCCACATATGATCAGCTCGTCGGCATCGTTCCCACGAACGTGTTCGAAGCACTGGTGGCGGGCGACATGCTCGCGATCATCTTCTTCTCGCTCATGCTCGGCATCGCCACGATCCTTGCCGGCGAGGCCGGAAAGCCGGTGGCATCGCTCCTGCAATCGGCGGCAAGCGTACTGTTCCAGATGATCCGCGTCGTCATGGAAACGACGCCCTTCGGCGTCTTCGCGCTGACGGCAGGCGCCATCGCGGCGAACGGCCTTGCCGTCTTCACCAACATCGGCCTGCTCGCGCTCTGCGTGGCGCTCGGCGCGCTCTTTCAGATGGGGGTCGTGCACAGCGTGATCGTGCGGAGCATCGCGCGTGTGCCGCTGCCGTTTTTCTTCCGCGGCATCATCGATGCGCTCGCGGTCGCCTTCTCGACCGCCTCGTCTTCGGCAACGCTGCCGGTGTCGCTGCGTGTCGCGCGCGAGAATCTCGGCGTGCCGACGCCCATCGCCTCGACCGTGCTGCCGATCGGCGCCGCCATCGGGAAGGACGGCACGGCGATGTACGTCGGCCTGCTCAGCCTGTTCAGCCTTCAGGCGCTCGGGATCACGCCGAGTGCAGATATGCTGGTCATCATCTTCCTCACGGCCGCACTTGCCGCGTTCGGCACCGCACCGATCCCGTCCGCCTCGCTGTTCATGCTCGCCGCGGTGCTGAACGCCGTCGGCGTCACAACCGAGCAGGCTGCGCTCATCGTCGGGTTCATCCTGCCGTTCGATCGGCTGCTCGACATGATGCGCACGGTGCCGAGCGCCTGCGCCAACCTCGCTGCTGCGACGACGGTTGCACACTGGGAGGGTGAGCTGGGCAGCACGTCCCCCACGCGGGAAACCGTCTAGACTTCAGGCATTCAGCCAGCGGAACGGTAGCGGCGCCTCGCGGAAGGCGAAACGGTCGAGGTGGCTTGCCAGCACGTCCTTCATCCGTTCGAGGACGGCGGGATCGTCGGCATCCAGAACTACGGCGAGGGCTTCCGGTTCTGCGGTCATGATGACCGTCGCTTCGGGGAACGTGATCCGGCCCTGCGCCTTGTCGAAGCTCACGTCGAACTTGTGGCTCCAGTGCTTGCAGAGCTGCTGCATGTAGCGGCTGCCGTTCGTGGTCGGAACGGCGGCGGTTGCGCTCGCCATGTTCAGAGTCTTTCGATCTTTTGCGCAGCCTCGTCGATGATGCGCGCGGCTTCCAGCATCGCCTCGCGGTCGGCGCCGCGATCCCACATGCGGCCCTTGAGTACGGACCCGAGGTTCATCATCGCGCGCCAGACCGGCGCGGCGTCGGCGCGGGTGTTCGCCTCGCCCGCCGCGTCGAGCCGTTCGAGGAGGGCGTTCAGCTCCTCGCGGCGCTCGTCGAGGTGCGCCTTGCCCTTCGCCGTGACCGCATAGAGTTTCCGGCTGCCGTCGGCGCGCTCCTCGGCAAGCTCCATGTCGGAGAGCAGCGTCAGCGTCGGGTAGACGACGCCCGGGCTCGGCGCATAGGCGCCGCCGGTGCGGGCCTCGATCGCTTCGATCATCGCGTAACCGTGGAGCGGCGCTTCCTCGATCAGGGAGAGCAGCAGCAGTTGCAGCTCGCCCGCGCCGAGTCGGCGGCGGCGATGGCCGCGTCCGTGCTCGTCGCCTTCCATTGCAGCGCCGAGGCCGGCGAGGGCTTCGGCAAAGCCGCCCCAACCGCGACGACCGCGCCACCGCGGGTGGTGGCCATGTCTGTGTTCTCTCATATCTTCGATACCTTTCGACTCATTATATTGACTCTAAGATATATCTTAATGCATCGAATGCAAGATGCTTTTGGATGAGAGCCTGATCGTTTGAGGTGAGAGCGCACCGCGCTTTCCCCTCAAACGATCAGGCTCTAAAGTCCGCGCCTCATGCCCGATCTCTTCGCCAAGGAGTCTCCGCGCCCCGACGCGCGGCCTGCCGCCGACGCACCGCTTGCCGAGCGGCTGCGGCCGCGTGCGCTGGATGAAGTCGTGGGGCAGGAACACCTGACCGGCCCGGAGGGTGCGATCGGGCGGATGGTGGCGGCGGGGAAGCTTTCGAGCATCATCTTCTGGGGGCCGCCCGGAACCGGCAAGACCACGATCGCGCGCCTGCTCGCCGACGCGGTGGGCCTGCGCTTCGTGCAGATCTCGGCTGTGTTCTCGGGCGTCGCCGATCTGAAGAAGGCGTTCGCCGAGGCGCGCGAGTACGCGAAGATCGGGCAGAAGACGCTGCTGTTCGTGGACGAGATTCACCGCTTCAACCGCGCGCAGCAGGACGGCTTCCTGCCCTTCGTGGAGGACGGCACGGTGACGCTGGTCGGCGCCACCACCGAGAACCCGAGCTTCGAACTCAACGCCGCGCTCCTTTCGCGCTGCCAGGTGCTGCTCGTCCACCGGCTCAATGAAGCGGCGCTCGAAGAGCTGCTGAAACGCTCGGAAGCCGATTTCGGCCGCCCCCTCCCCCTCACGCCCGAAGCGCGCGAGGCGCTCCTCCATTCGACGGACGGCGACGGGCGCTTCCTGCTGAACCAGATCGAAACGCTGATGTCGGTGCACCTCGACGCGCCGCTTGATCCTGCTGGCCTGCGCGACCTGCTGCACCGCCGCGTCGCCGTGTACGACAAGGACCGCGAGGGGCATTACAACCTCATCTCCGCGCTCCACAAATCGCTGCGCGGGTCCGATCCGCAGGCGGCGCTCTATTATCTCGCGCGAATGCTGACGGCGGGCGAAGAACCGCTCTACGTGCTGCGCCGCCTCGCACGGTTCGCGAGCGAAGATATCGGCCTTGCCGACCCGCAGGCGCTCATCCAGTGCATGGCCGCGAAGGACGCTTACGACTTCCTCGGCTCCCCCGAAGGCGAACTCGCGATCGTGCAGGCCTGCCTCTACTGCGCGACCGCGCCCAAATCGAACGCCGCCTACGTGGCGCAGAAGGCGGCGTGGCGGAGCGCACGCGAAACAGGATCACTGATGCCGCCTGCGAACATCCTGAACGCGCCGACCAAGCTGATGAAGGACATCGGCTACGGCAAGGGCTACGCCTACGATCACGATGCCGAAGGCGGCTTTTCGGGCGACAATTACTGGCCTGACGAAATGCAGCCCGAAACCTATTACCGCCCCACCGAACGGGGTTTCGAGAAGCGTGTCAGCGAGCGGCTGGCCTGGTGGGAGGAACGCCGTGAACGCCGGAAATAGCCTTGTCGCAGCATTGATGCTGCTGAGCAGCGCGGCGGTGGCAGCGGATGCCGATCCCTACACGCGCGCGCTTGCCGCCGGTTACAAGGCGCAGTTCGTTTGCAGCGGCGTGTTCAGCGCCGGGCGCACGCCCGAGGCGATCGACCGTTATGAGCTTGCCGGCACGCAGGAGAATGTCGCGCCGCTGCTCGCGACCCTTGAAGCGCGCATCGACGAGACGGCGAAAACGGTATCGGTGACGTTCGACCCCGCGCTGCCGCCGCGCATCGCGGCATGGCGCCCATGGCTCGGCTGCACCGGCCTGCCGATCGGCGCGACGACCGTGAACTTACCAACGCTCTCCGTGTCCCCGCCGCAGTTCATCCGCGCACCCGATTGGCCCTATGGCGATGTCGGCGCCGAGGCGAAGCCGAAGGGCAACGCCAAGGCACTTGCCGCCGCTATCGACGCGGCGTTCACGACATCGAGCACGACCGGCGTCGTCATCGTGCAGCGCGGCCGCATCGTCGCCGAGAAATACGCCGAAGGCTTCGGACAGCACGTGCCGCAGCGCACATGGTCCGCCGCCAAGAGCATGACCGGAACGCTGATCGGCGTTGCCGCGCACAAGGGCCTGATCGACCCCGCGAAACCCGCGCCGGTTCCCGAATGGCAGGCGCCCGGAGACCCACGCGCCGCGATCACCACGGACAATCTGCTGCGCATGGCATCAGGCCTCCACAGCGACTTCGCGGGCAACCGCACCGACGCGATCTATTTCGGCGGCACGCATGTCGACGAGAATGTGCCCGGACAGGCGCTGGAAGCCAAGCCGGGCACACGCTTCCGCTATGCCAACAACGACACGCTGCTCGCCGCCTATGGTCTGCGCGCCGCGATTGGCGACGACGCGAAATACAATGCCTTCCCGTTCACCGAGCTGTTCTGGAAAATCGGCATGACGCACACGTTTGCGGAAACCGACTGGCGCGGCAATTTCATCCTCTCCTCGCAGGTCTGGTCGACGGCGCGCGATTTCGCGCGGCTCGGCCTCCTGTACCTGAACGACGGCGTGTGGAACGGCGAGCGCCTGCTACCCGAGGGCTGGGTCCGCTACGTCAGCACGCCTTCGGGGCCGCAGCCGGGCGACGAAGGTGTCGGCTACGGCGCGACCTTCTGGCTTCTGAACACGCGGGACGACATCCCGAAGGACACGTTCGGCGCCTTCGGCAACCGCGGCCAGTTCATCGTGATCGTACCGAGCCGCAACATCGTGATCGTGCGCCGCGGCGAGGATCACGCGGGCACGCGCTTCGACATCGCGGGCTTTGCCGCATCCGTGCTGAAAACCCTGAAATGAGCCTCGACTGGGACAGTGTCGCCGCGTTCGCGGTGACGTTGCCCGGCGCGGAACGTTCCACGAGCTACGGCCAGCCCGCCGTGAAGGTGAACGGCCGCGCGTTCGTGAACACCGGACACGAGCCGGGCTCCTTCTGCCTGCAGATCGACATGGACACGGTGCTGATGCTGAAGGAAACCGAGCCCGCCACCTATTGGCAATCGCCGCACTATGAAGGCTGGCCTGCCGTGCTGGTTCGCTTTGAGACGGACGACCCCGAGCGCGTGCACGCCATGATCGAACGCGCCCACGCATGGCAGGCGGGCAGGCCCAAACCGCGCAGCAGGAAAAAGGCTTGAGCCGTTTCGCGCGTTTCGCCGCGATTGACTGGTCCGGCGCGAAAGGCAGCCGCCACAAGGGCATCGCGGTCGGCATCGCCGAGGCGGGTGACGCGCCGCCCCGGCTGGTGAAGCCCGGCCATGTCTGGTCCCGCACGGAGGTGCTGGACTGGATCGCGGCGCTTGCCGACGGCCCGCCAACACTCGTGGGCATGGATTTCAGCTTCGCGCCGCCGTTCGTCGCGCGCGGCGCCTATCTGCCGGGAGATAGCGCGCCGGATGACGCACGGAGCTTCTGGGCCTTCGTGGACACCGCCTGCGACGATGAAGACCTTGGCGCCGCATCCTTCCTCGAACGCAGCTTCCGACGGCATTTCTATTTCGGCAAGGCGGACGGCACGAAAGCCGATTTCATGCATCTTCGCGTCTGCGAAGACGCGTTCAACGCGGGCGGCGGCGGCAAGCCTTCCACCGTGTTCGATGCGATCGGTGCGGCGCAGGTGGCGAAGGCGAGCTTCGCGGGGATGCGCCTGCTGCATCATCTCGCCGGGCGCGTGCCGGTGTGGCCGTTCGATCCACCGCCCGCCGAAGGCTCGCTGCTCGTCGAGATCTATTGCCGCGCTTTCATTCGCCTTTCCGGCGGGCGCGGGCTCAAGCTGCGCAGCCTTGCCGATCTCAACACGGCGCTTGCCGGGCTCGGCGCGCGGCCGATGCGCAGCCGCAGGCCGCTGAACGACAATCAGACCGACGTTCTCGTGGCGGCGGCGGGTCTGCGCGCCGTTGCGGACAACACCGCATACTGGAGCCCGGAAACCCTCGATGCGGCTGTCGCACGCACCGAGGGCTGGACGTTCGGCGTACTCTAAGACCGTCGGCGTCGCGCCATGCCGAGCGCTGCGACCCCGATGCCGAGGAGACCGAGCACGCCCGGTTCTGGAATCGCAGTCGTTTCATCTTCCGTCGTGAGGCGGAACAGATCGAAGGTCCACGCCTGGCTTGTGGCGTGCAGCGGTTCGTTGCGCAGGCGAATGCCGAGGCTGGTCCAACCGTCGGTAATCGCCTGGTTGAACCATGTCGTGATGTCGGCGCTGATCACCTCGCCGACCGAAAGGCCGGCCGTGGCGAAGCTCATCACAAAGGCCACCGTGGGCGCTTCGAAGTCCGAGAGATCCTCGGTGTTGTTGCCCTGGTAAATCTCGATGTCGATCGTACCATCGAACGGCGTGTCGTTTTCGCCGACGAAAAGCCCGCCCGCCTTGAACACGTTGAACGTCACGAAGGCGGCCGGCGATGCGGCGAGGCCCGTGAGATCATACTCCGAAAGACCGCGCACCTCCTCCGTCGAATAGCGACCGACCTCGGCTTTGCCGGCCGGATTGCCGAAGGCGCCGCCGGTGTTCGAATGGAAATGCGTGCCGACGCTGAAATCATCGCCAGCACTGGCAACGGCAAATGTAAATCCATCCGCGATCAAGGCAGCCTGTACCGGAAGTGAAACGAAAGACAGGGCAAAAGCAATAGAAAGAGCAGCGGCGACTCGTTTCATGTTTACCTCCCGTAATAAAAATCCATTCTCCCAACAGGATGATTTTAAGCAATATTTATACCAACAAGATTTTCTGATTATTTTCTTTTATTTGGCGTTTCACGATCGTTATATTCATAAATTTCTGTAATGTATTCCGACGATTATTTGTGACGTATTCGAAATGGCCGGAAGCCGAAGAAGCGCCACAACAAGGGTGGACGGATGCCGACCTATGGCTCAGAAGCGCGGGCCATGATTCAACATTTCCTGATCGTCGGAATCGGGGGCGCTGCGGGCGCAATGCTCAGGCATGGCGTCGGCATGGCGTCGCTGCGCCTCATGGGGCCGAGCTTCCCTTGGGCGACGCTGATCGTGAACGTCGGCGGCGGACTTCTGATGGGGCTGCTTGTCGGCATCCTCGCGGAGCGCGGCGGCAGCGAGCCGTTGCGTCTGCTGCTCGGCGTCGGCGTGCTCGGCGGGTTCACGACCTTCTCGGCCTTCTCGCTCGACGTCGTGGCGATGCTGGAGCGCGGCGCGGCGCTGACCGCAATCGGTTACGTGACGGCTTCGGTCGCGCTTTCGATTGCCGCGCTTTTCATCGGAAAGACGCTGGTATGAGTGAGAACGACAGCGACGGCGTCCGCCAATTCACCGTCGGCGAGGACGACGACGGCATCCGGCTCGACCGCTGGTTCAAGCGGCACCTGCCCGACACCAGCTTCACCACCGTCGCCAAGTGGGCGCGCACCGGCCAGCTGCGGCTGGACGGCAAACGCGCGCAGCCGGGCGACCGGATCGAAACCGGCCAGAGCATCCGCGTGCCCCCGGCCGAAGCGGCGGCGCCGACGATCATGTCGGTGAAGAAGCCTGAACGCCGGGCGCTGACGGACGACCAGATCGAGTTCGCGCAGAGCCTCGTCATTTACCGCGACGAGTACGCGATCGTGATCAACAAGCCCGCGGGCCTCGCCACGCAGGGCGGCACGAAGATGACCGAGCATGTCGACGGTCTGCTCGATGCGCTGATGTTCGATCGCACCGACCGGCCGAAGCTTGTCCACCGGCTCGACAAGGATACGAGCGGCGTGCTGCTCCTCGCGCGGACGGCGCGCGCGGCGGCGCATTTCTCGAAGGCGTTCGCGGGCCGCACGGCAAAGAAGCTCTACTGGGCGATCGTGATGGGCGTGCCCGATATCCGCGACGGCATGATCGAGCTGCCCATCAGCAAGCAGCCGGGCACCGGCGGCGAGAAGATGCATATCGATGAAGCCGGGGGGCAGCGCGCCGTGACGCGCTATCGCCGCATCGAGCGTGCTGCCAGCCGGGCGGCATGGCTGGAGATGCAGCCGCTCACCGGCCGCACGCACCAGCTTCGCGTTCACGCCGCCGCGATCGGCCATCCCATCGTCGGCGATGCGAAATACGGCGGCAAGGAAGCGTTCCTTTCGGGCAGCGTCTCACGCAAGCTGCACCTGCACGCGCGGCGGCTGGTGATCGAGCTTCCGGGCGGCAAGATGCTCGACATCAAGGCCGATCCCGCGCCGCACTTCGCCGAAAGCCTCGCCACCATCGGCTTCGACGCCTCGATCGGCGACCTTCCGCTTGAAGAAGAACTCGTCGATCCCGGCGCCGAAGAGCGGAAGGCCCGGCACAAGGCGCGCGACGCCCGCCGCGAGCGCCGCGATACGCACCGCAGCCGCCGGGGCAGCGGACGCGTCGCGCCCAAACGGGGCAAGAAATGACGCTCCGCCTCGCGATCTTCGATTGCGACGGTACACTCGTCGACAGCCAGGCGAACATCATCGACTGCATGGCCGATACCTTCGCGAAGCACCGCCTCGATGAGCCGGACCGGCATGCCGTGCGGCGTGTTGTTGGCCTGTCTCTCGCCGAGGCGATGGCGGTGCTGCTGCCGGATGCGGAAGCAGACTTTCACGACCGGCTCGCGGAGGACTACAAGCTCGCCTTTCAGGGCCGGCGCGCGAACGGCGGGCTTGCGGCCGAGCCGCTATATCCTGGGGTTCGGGACGGGCTCATCCAGCTTGAACGCAGCGGCTGGCTGCTCGGCGTCGCCACGGGCAAATCCGACCGGGGCCTCGCGATCACACTGATGCACCACGAAATTCACGGCCGCTTCGTCACGCTGCAGACGGCGGACCGGCACCCTTCCAAGCCGCACCCGTCGATGATCCAGACGGCGATGGCGGAAACCGGCGCGCGGGCAGAAGACACGGTGATGATCGGCGATACCGTGTTCGACATGGAAATGGCTGTGGCAGCGCGTACGCGCGCGATCGGCGTCGATTGGGGCTATCACGAGGCGCATGAGCTGACCGCCGCGGGCGCGCGGCATGTCGTCGCCGATTTCGGCGCGCTGATCGCCGAGCTGGAGCGGCAGGCGTGAACGATCCGGCGAAGAACCGCTGGATCCTGCTGAACGTTCTGCGCGTGGGCGGGCTGATTTTCATGGGCGTTGGCCTGCTCATCTGGCGCAAAGGCATCGGCGGCTTTCAGGACGAGCTGATCGGGAAAGCCATCTTCCTCATCGGCCTGCTTGAAACGCTGATCATCCCCGCGCTGCTGCGCCGGGCGTGGCGCAGCAAGGATACAGGCGGCAAGTGAAGCGGTTCTACACGGCGGTTGCCGCCGTTCCCGAAGACGGCGCGTGGCGGATCACGCTCGACGGGCGCCCGGTGCGGACGCCGAAGCGCGCGTTCCTCTCCCTGCCGACCGCCGCGCTCGCCGCCGCGGTCGCCGAGGAATGGGACGCGCAGGGCGGTAGCATCGCGCCCGCGACGATGCCGATGACCGGCCTTGCCAACGCGGCGATCGATCACGTGCTGCCGGACCCGAAGGCGTTCGCGGCGGGCCTCGCGGCCTATGCGGAATCCGACCTTGTCTGCTACCGCGCCGATGCGCCCGCCGACCTCGCGGCGTGTCAGGCGGAAGCGTGGGATACGTTCGTGACCTTCGCACGCACGCGTTACGATGCCGCACTGCGCGTGACGGACGGTATCGCGCACATCGCGCAGGACGCGACGGCAGTCCAGCGCCTTGCCGCTGCGCTTCAGGGCATGGACGCCTACAGGCTCGCCGCGATGCAGCCTCTCGTCACCATCGCAGGCTCGCTTGTCATCGCGCTGGCGCTCGCCGAGGGCGAAGTCGATGCGGAAGCGGCGTTCGCCGCGGGGCATCTCGACGAGCTGTATCAGGCCGAAAAATGGGGCGACGATGCCGAAGCGACGGCCGCGCGCACCGCGCGCCGTGCCGCGTTCGACGCCGCCGCCCGCTTTCTCAGCCTGCTGGATGCGACTTCGGCAGGAACCACTTCGCGAGGATGAACCCCGCGACGACGAGCGAGATCAGGTCGGTCACCGCCACGTAGAGTGTGAACGGCCAGTCCGCGCCGAACCAGATCGGCTCACCCAGCCGGGAGAAGACGACGACCGCGAGGCTTGCCGCCACCACGATCCCCATCCGTTCCCCGAAGTTCCAGATCTTCGGCGCGACGCGCAGCAGCAGGAGGCCAAGCAGGAAGGCCGAGACCACCATGTGGACGAAGCCCTTCACCATCACCATCGGGTCCATCATCTCGGATCCCTGCAGGTTCACGCGCAGCATCGCCGTCGGCCCGGCGCGGTGCGCCGCCATCGCCGCCTCGTCCTCGCCCATCGGAATGAAATAGGTGCCGCTCGCAGGCAGCGCCTTCAACGCCTCCTGCACCGCCACCTGCGTTTCGAAAGGTGCTGTCTTGTAGGCGTTTGAGAACAAAGGCGTACCGAAGAACACAAAGCCGATCAGGAACATTGCAACGGCAGCGACGAGGCTGCCGACGAGCAGTCTGCCCATATCTCCCTCCCCTGGTTCAGGCGGCGCGGGCGGGGCCCTTTGGCCGCCGGGCGCGAACGTAGCACATTTTCGCGCGGGCGTGACATCGCCGCCCCACACGGCTAAGCGCGGTGGCGAATCGACAAACGGACCGGGGAACTTGCCGATGCAGAAGGTGCTTGCCGAACTCGAACGCCGCCGCGAGGCGGCGAAGCTTGGCGGCGGACAGGCCCGCATCGACGCGCAGCACGCCAAGGGCCGCCTGACGGCCCGCGAACGGCTCGACATCCTGCTCGATCCCGGCAGCTTCGAAGAGCTCGACATGTACGTCGAGCATAACTGCGTCGATTTCGGCATGGCCGAGCAGACGATCCCCGGCGACGGCGTCGTCACCGGATCGGGCACGATCAACGGCCGCCTCGTCTATGTGTTCAGCCAGGACTTCACCGTGTTCGGCGGCTCGCTTTCGGAGCGTCACGCGCAGAAGATCTGCAAGGTGATGGACATGGCGATGAAGGTCGGCGCACCCGTCATCGGCCTCAACGATTCGGGCGGCGCCCGCATCCAGGAGGGCGTCGCGAGCCTCGGCGGCTATGCCGAGGTGTTCCAGCGGAATGTGCTCGCCTCGGGCGTCATCCCGCAGATCAGCCTCATCATGGGTCCGTGCGCGGGCGGCGCAGTCTATTCGCCGGCGATGACCGACTTCATCTTCATGGTGAAGGACTCGTCCTACATGTTCGTCACCGGCCCGGACGTCGTGAAGACCGTGACGAACGAGGTGGTGACGCAGGAGGAACTGGGTGGCGCCGTTACCCACACCTCCAAGTCCGGCGTCGCCGACGTCGCGATGGAAGACGATGTGGACGCGCTGCTGCGCACCCGCGCCTTCTTCGACTTCCTGCCGCTCAACAACCGCCAGCCGGCGCCGTTCCGCCCCACAGAGGACGACCCCGAACGCCTGGAGATGAGCCTCGATACGCTGATCCCGGACAGCGCCAACAAGCCCTACGACATGCACGAGCTGATCCGCAAAGTGGCGGACGAAGGCGAGTTCTTCGAGCTTCAGCCGAACCACGCAGGCAACATCATCATCGGCTTCGCACGCGTCGAGGGCACAACAGTCGGCATCGTCGCCAACCAGCCGATGGTGCTGGCGGGCGTGCTCGACATCAACTCGTCGAAGAAGGCCGGGCGCTTCGTGCGCTTCTGCGACGCCTTCAATATCCCGATCGTCACCTTCGTGGACGTGCCCGGCTTCCTTCCCGGCACCGCGCAGGAGCACAACGGCATCATCAAGCACGGCGCCAAGCTGCTGTTCGCCTATGCCGAGGCAACCGTGCCGAAGATCACCGTCATCACCCGCAAGGCCTATGGTGGCGCCTACGACGTCATGGCCTCCAAGCACCTGCGCGGCGACCTGAACTACGCGTGGCCGACCGCCGAGATCGCGGTGATGGGCGCGAAGGGCGCGGTGGAGATCATCTTCCGCAAGGACATTGGCGACCCCGAGAAGATCGCCGAGCGCACGCGCGAGTATGAAGCGCGCTTCGCGAACCCGTTCGTCGCGGCGTCCAAGGGCTTCATCGACGAAGTGATCATGCCGCACTCCACGCGGCGGCGCATCGCCATCGGTCTTCGCAAGCTCCGCACCAAGAGCCTCGAAAACCCGTGGAAGAAGCACGACAACATCCCGCTCTAAAAGGGAAGACCACATGAACCTCCACACGCCCATCTCCCGTGAGGTCCGCACCGACTGGACGCGCGACGAAGTCGCCGCCCTCTTCGACCTGCCGTTCGCAGACCTGATGTTCGCGGCGCAGACCGTGCACCGCACGCACTTCGATCCGAACGCGGTGCAGCTCTCGACGCTGCTCTCCATCAAGACCGGCGGCTGCCCGGAGGATTGCGGCTATTGCAGCCAGTCCGCGAGCGCCGAAACCGGCCTCAAGGCCGAGAAGTTGATGGACGTGGAGGCCGTGCTCAGCGAGGCGCGCGCCGCGAAGGACGCGGGTTCCGGCCGGTTCTGCATGGGCGCGGCGTGGCGCAGCCCCAAGGACCGCGACATGCCCGCGATCGTCGAGATGGTGAAAGGCGTCCGCGCCATGGGCCTCGAAACCTGCATGACGCTCGGGATGCTGACCGCCGACCAGTCGAAGCAACTGGCTGAGGCCGGGCTCGACTATTACAACCACAACATCGACACGAGCCCCGAGAACTACGCCAACGTCATCACCACGCGCACCTTCGAGGATCGCATCGAAACGCTGGAGAACGTGCGCAGCGCGGGCATCAACGTGTGCTCCGGGGGTATCGTCGGCATGGGCGAAACGCGTAGCGACCGCGTCGGCTTCCTGCACGCGCTGGCCACGCTTCCGCATCACCCCGAAAGCGTGCCGATCAACGCGCTCGTGCCCGTGAAGGGCACCGTGCTCGGCGACATGCTCGCGGACACGCCGCTCGCCAAGATCGACGAGATCGAGTTCGTGCGCACCGTCGCCGTCGCGCGCATTCTGATGCCCGAAAGCATGGTGCGCCTTTCCGCGGGCCGGGAGAGCATGTCCGATGCCGCGCAGGCGATGTGCTTCATGGCGGGCGCGAACAGCATCTTCACCGGCGACCGGCTGCTCACCACGCCGAACGCGGGTGACAGCAAGGATGCGGCGCTGTTCGCACGCCTTGGCGTCCATCCGATGGAATTGGCCGCGCCGGCGCTTGCAACCGCCTGAAAATTAGCGCATTCGCAACGCGCCCACCCATAGACAGGCGCGCATGAGCGGCGACGGCATCCTTTCGAAGATAGCCCGGCAACCAGCGGTTGCGCGGTTGTGGAGCGATCACGCGCTGCATCTGTTCGCCGCCGACACGCCCGGCGCCGGGGCGCCCGCCGATCTCGATGTTCGCGTCAACGACATGGGCCATGTCCGCCGTTTCGAACAGACCGTACCCTGGCAGACGCGCGAGGACTTCGTTTCCGCAGCGGAGCAGCGCCTCGCGGAAGGCAAGACTCTGCTGTTCACGGTTGCCGCCGCCGATGGACCATTGCTCGGCTATGGCCTTGCGCATCCGAATTCCGAGGACACCCTCTACACGCATGTCGGCCAGCGCGTCCTGTGGCCGGAACGAACGGCGACGCTCTACGGCGGATATGTACACCCCATGGCGCGCGGGCACGGCCTTCACGCCGCACTACAGCTTGCGCGCATCCGCTATCTGATCGCGGACCTCGGTATGCGCTGGGTGGTGAGCGGTGTCGTGAGCACGAACCTTGCGGCCCTCGCGAGCGCCCGGAAATCCGGCGTGCGCCCGGTCGCGTTGCTCCGCACGCGGCGGCGGCTGGGCATGGCGCGCATGACTGCCGAGCGTATCGACCCGACCTTCGACGCCCGCTTTGTGGACGCCGCGTGAAGCCCGCGATCCTCGTCCCCGATGTCCAGACGCGCGCGCAGCTCGCGGCGCTGCGCTCGCTCGGCCGCGCGGGCTACGAGACGCACGCCGTGGCGGCAGACCCACAGGCGATGGGCCTGCGATCGACCTTCGCGCGGCACACGGCGACGCATCCGCGCTACGGCGACCCGGCCTTCTGCGACTGGCTCGCCGCCTATGTGGAGGCGAACGGCATCCGCATGATCGTGCCCTCGGGCGGCCTGCTTTCCGCCGTGCGCGAGCGTTTCGCGGAATTCAAGCCGCTCCTCCCCGTCGCGGCCGATCCCGCGATCGTCTACGCGGGCGGCGACAAGATCGCGGCCTACGACCGCTGGCGCGCAGCGGGCCTCCTCGATCATCATCCCAAAACGCTGGTGGTACGCGCGGGCGAAACACCCGACCTTTCGGGCTTTCCGCTGCCGATCTACGTGAAGGGCGGCCGGGGCGCGGACGGCGAGGTGGTCGGTATCGGCTTCCATCAGTGCCGGAGCGTGGACGCCGCCAAGGACGCCATCCGCAAG
Source organism: Sphingosinicella sp. (assembly GCF_041916975.1). NCBI lineage: Bacteria > Pseudomonadati > Pseudomonadota > Alphaproteobacteria > Sphingomonadales > Sphingosinicellaceae > Sphingosinicella > Sphingosinicella sp. The sequence continues at coordinate 3,160,625 of NZ_JAYRYK010000001.1, read as the reverse complement.
ACGCTCGCGGCGGGCTACGAGAGCGTTCTCGTACAGGGTGGCGTCACCGGGCGGCAGGTGGGCGTCAGCCTGCTGATGGGGCCGGAGGGACCGCTTGCGGGCAACGTCGTCGTCGATTGCCACGCAGAGCCGCACAGCAAGGGCACGATGTCGCTGCGCCGCACGCAGTGGCACCAGGACATCTACGACGACGCCGTGCGCCGCCTGTCCGCACTCGGCTGGATCGGCTGCGCGATGGTGGAATACCGGCGCGACGACGAGAGCGGCGATTTCCACGTGATCGAAGTGAATGCCCGCTTCTGGCAGTACCTGCACCTCGATCTGCACGCAGGCGTCGATTTCCCCCGCCTCGCCGCCGAATGGTTCCTCGAAGGCCGCATTCCGCCACCGATCCGGCCGAAGCAGAACGTCGTCTGCCGCGACACGTTTCCCGGCGAATTTGCCTGGCTCGCGAACGCGCTGCGGCGCCCCGGCAGCAAGGCGGCGCGGCTCGGCGCGTTCGCATGGCGCTTCGTCGATCCCCGCATTCATGCCGATTTAAACTTTCCGGGAGATAGGGCGTTGTATTTCCGAGAGTTCGGACGCTTCGCGGCGAACGAGATTCGTGCACTGCGCAGGAAAGCGACTTTATGAGCCTCGGGCTGACGCTCGATCAGATCGTGAAATCGGCCCGCCGCGCGAAGGCGCAAACCGGCCGTTCGATCGCCGGACAGATTCTCGACATGGCCCGGCTGCGTTTTGCTCCCGGCCGGATCAGGCCCGAGGCCTATTTCAAATATCGCCTCTACACGCCGGGCCTGCCCATGGAACGCAAGCGGCGCTTCGTTGACGAATGGGCGCGGCCCCGCTTCTACAGCTTCGACGACCGCCGCTTCTACGCGATCGGTACGGACAAGCTGCTGTTCTACACGATGATGCGCGCGTGGAACCTGCCGGCACCGCGCGTGATCGCCGTGATCCATCCGTGGCGCGTGTTCGCGGGCGCCGAAATGCTGCGCGATGCCGACGCGATCCGGGCGTTTTTCACGCGGAGGGGGAATGCCCCCTTTTTCATCAAGCGCGTGGACGACATTCGAGGGCGCGGCGCGGCACTTGTGCGTTCGGTGGACCCGACCGCGGGCGTCGTGAGCCTCGGCAGCGGAGAGACTGTCCCGCTCGATGCGTTCGTGGCACGGCACAGCGGCACGCGCGACGGCGGCTTCGTCGTTCAGGAACTGGCGCGGCCGCATCCGGACCTGGCGGCAGTGATCGGGGATCGGCTCGCCACGGTGCGCGTGATGACCTACGCGCATGAAGACGCGTTCAAGGTGAAGCGCGCGTTGCTGCGCATCCCGGTCGGCACGTCGATGACCGACAACTTCGCGGGCGGCATCACCGGCAACGCCTACGCGGCGATCGACCCCGAAACCGGCAAGCTCGTCACCGCGACACGCGGCACCGGCCCGGACCAGCATGTACTCGAATGTCATCCGGATACGGGCGTGCCTTTTGCCCGGCTGACCATGCCGGACTGGGAGAAGGCAATCGCCGACATAAGACAGGCGGCTTCCTATCTGCCGGGGCTGAAGTTCGCCGGCTGGGACCTCGCCTTTACCGATGAGGGGCCGATGCTCATTGAAGTGAATGCCGCGCCGGGGGTCATCCTGCCGCAGCTCTACCTCGAACCGCTGATGGATGCCGATACGGACGCGCTCCCCGCACGCGGAAAGGCCGCCTGAGATGGGTATGCGCAACATCGCCGCCACGCTGCGCTATGCGCGCGCGGGCGCCGCCGACGGCGGGCTTCCCCTGGCCGCACAGCTCGCGGAGATGGTGCAGCTTCGGTTCGGACCATTCCGTTTGCGGCCGCAGGAATATTACGAGCAGCGGCTCTACCGCCCGGGCATGAACCCTGCGTCGAAGCGCGCCTTCGTCGGGTCCTGGGCGAAAGGAACGATTTATAACGTCGGCAATCATCGCTGGGATGCGGTCGCCGACGACAAGCTGCTTACCTACCAGTTTCTGGACGGGCTTGGCCTTCTCTACCCGAAGGTCGTCGCGATCGGACACCCGCACCGTACCTATCCCGGCGTGCCTACGCTCGGCTCTCCCGAAGCGCTTGGCACTTGGCTGCGCGAGGGCTGCCCCTACCCGCTTTTTGCGAAGCCTTCCGATCTTGCCCTCGGCATGGGTTGTGCGCTGCTGGAGGGGTACGACCGCGCATCGGACTCGCTGCGGATGTCGGACGGGAGCACGATCCGCGTTACCGACTATGTGGGCAAGATGTGGACCCGCTCGGCCGGTCCGCTCATCTTCCAGGAACTGATCGTCCCTCACGCCGACCTCGTGCGCGTCATCGGTCCGCGTGCGGCGACGCTTCGGATCATGGTGCTGCTGCTCCCGGAAGGGCCGCGCGTGCATCGCATCGCCTTCCGCATCCCGGTGGGCCTCAACATGACCGACAATTATCGCAGCGGCAAAAGCGGCAACATGCTCGGCCATGTCGATGCCGCAACGGGCGAGGTGCTCCGCGTGCATTCGGGTGTCGGCGCTGCCCACCGAACGATCGAAAACCATCCCGACACGGGCGCCGCCTTCGCCGGCTGGCGGCTGCCGTTCTGGGCGGAGACGCTGGACGCCGTGCGCTTCGCCGCTGCGGGGCTTGCGGGGGTTCCCGTACAGGGCTGGGACGTTGCCATCACACCCGAAGGCCCGTCGTTCGTCGAGGTCAACCACCGCGGCGACTTCGACCTTCTGCAACAGGCGGAAGGGCGCGGCGTGGCGGACGAAACCTTCCTTAGCCTCCTCAAGGCTTGACGGCGCCGCACTTCACCGCTTGAAGGTCCGCGTCATAGCTTTCGGGGGGCGGCGCCTTTCATGTTCAAGAAAATCCTGATCGCGAACCGCGGTGAGATCGCCTGCCGGGTCATCAAGACGGCGCGGCGCATGGGCATCAAGACGGTCGCGGTCTATTCGGATGCGGACGCGGGCGCGCTGCATGTGGAAATGGCGGATGAGGCCGTGCGGCTCGGTCCGCCGCCTGCAGCCGAATCCTACCTGCTTGGCGACGCCATCATCGCCGCGTGCAAGGCGACCGGCGCCGAGGCTGTGCATCCGGGCTACGGTTTCCTCTCGGAGCGCGAGTGGTTCGCGAAGAAGCTCGCCGAAGAGAACATCGCCTTCATCGGCCCGCCGCCGAACGCCATCGCCGCGATGGGCGACAAGATCGAATCGAAGAAGCTCGCCAAGGCCGCGGGCGTCAACGTCGTCCCCGGCTTCGTCGGCGAGATCGAGGACACCGAGCACGCCGTCCGCATCGCAAACGAGATCGGCTATCCGGTGATGATGAAGGCCTCCGCTGGCGGCGGCGGCAAGGGCATGCGCCTCGCCTACTCCGAAAAGGACGTGCGCGAGGGCTTTGAGGCGACGAAGCGCGAAGGGCTGTCGAGCTTCGGCGACGACCGCGTGTTCATCGAGAAGTTCATCGTCGAACCGCGCCACATCGAGATTCAGGTGCTCGGCGACCAGCACGGCAATGTGCTCTACCTCGGCGAGCGCGAATGCTCGATCCAGCGCCGCCACCAGAAGGTGATCGAAGAGGCGCCATCGCCCTTCGTGACGCCCGAGATGCGCAAGGCCATGGGCGAGCAGGCCGTCGCGCTGTCGAAGGCCGTGGGGTACTACAGCGCGGGCACGGTCGAGCTGATCGTCAGCGGCGCGGACACCACGGGTCAGGGCTTCTACTTCCTGGAGATGAACACCCGCCTGCAGGTGGAGCATCCGGTGACGGAGTTGATCACCGGGCTCGACCTCGTGGAGCAGATGATCCGCGTCGCGGCGGGCGAGAAACTCGCCTTCACGCAGGACGATGTGAAGCTCTCCGGTTGGGCGCTCGAAAGCCGCGTTTACGCGGAAGACCCCTACCGTAACTTCCTGCCCTCCATCGGCCGCCTGACGCGCTATGCGCCGCCGGAGGAGACGAGCGGCGAAACGACGGTGCGCGTGGATACCGGCGTCGTCGAGGGCAGCGAGATCTCGATGTTCTACGATCCGATGATCGCCAAGCTGATCACCCACGCGCCGACGCGCGAGGAAGCCGCGGATCTTCAGGTCGCAGCGCTCGATCGCTACCGGATCGACGGCATCGGCCATAACATCGACTTCCTCTCCGCGGTGATGCAGCACCAGCGCTTCCGCGACGGGCGGCTCACCACAGGCTTCATCGCCGAGGAGTATCCGGACGGATTCGAGGGTGCGCCGTTCACCGACGGCAAGCGCGACGACCTCATCATCGCCGCCGCTGTCATCAACGCCATCACCGTGCAGCGGGCGCAGTTCATCGAAGGCCAGCTTAACGGCCACGGCGCGCAGTTCGGCCCGGACTGGGTGATCGAGATTGACCGCAAGCCGTTTAGCGTGCGCGCCGAGGAGACGAGCAGCGGCTGGAGCGTGACGCACTCATTCGAAGGCGGCGCGCATACGCACAACGTGGCGACGGAGTGGGAGCCGGGCGATCCGGTGTTCCTTGCCGACGTGGACGGCCGCGACGTTGCCGTGAAGCTCGCGCTGAGGCCCGTGGGCTACCGCATGACGGTGAAGGGCTCCGCCCACAACGTCCGCGCGCTGACGCCGCGTGCGAGTGCGCTCGCCGGGCACATGATCGAGAAGATTCCGCCGGACCTTTCGAAGTTCCTGCTCTGCCCGATGCCGGGTCTCGTCGTTTCCATCTCGGCGACGGAGGGCGACAAGGTGGAACCGGGCCAAGCGCTTGCGGTTGTCGAAGCGATGAAGATGGAAAACATCCTCCGCGCCGAAAAGGCGGCGGTGGTGAAGTCCGTGAACGCCAAGGCGGGCGACAGCCTCGCCGTGGACGCCATCATCATGGAATTCGAATAGGGCTCCTCAGCCCCGGCATTGCAGCGAGGACGGCGCGCGGAAATAGCATTCGCGTGTGTTCCCGCCCCGGTTCATGCGCAGCGTCATCTCGGCAGCGGCATCATTCACCTGTGACTGTAGCCCCTTGGCGCTCGTGACGGCCCGGCCGTTCACCGCTTCGAGGATGTCGCCGGGCTGGACAAGCCCGAAGCGCAGCGCGGGCGCACGCGGATCGGCGCCGATCACCACCACGCCCGCGTCGGGCAGCCCGCCGCCGATCTCGGCAGAGAGCGCCGGCGACAGGTTCGCGACCGTGATGCCCGCAAGGATCGAGCGGCCGGCGAGCAGCGTCGTGTCGCGTGCGGGCACCTCGGGCGGCTCGACGAGCTTCAGCGCCACGTTTTCCGCCTTTCCGCCGCGAAGAAGCGTCAGTTTCACGGTTTCGCCCACGGGCTTGCTGGCGACGAGGTAGCGCAGCGTATCGGGATCGGAGGCGTCCTTGCCGTCGACGGCGTAGATGATGTCCCCGACGCGCACACCGGCACGCTCGGCGGGTGAGCCCTTCGTCACCTCGTTGATAACGACGCCCATCGGCCGGTCGAGACCGGAGGCACGCGCAATCTCCCCCGTTACCGGCTGGCCCACCATGCCGAGCCACGGGCGGGAAATCTTGCCGGTTTTCGCACCCGCGATAAACTGGCGGACCATGTTTGCCGGAATGGCGAAGCCGATGCCGTTCGAGCCGCCCGAGCGCGAGTAGATCGCGGTGTTGATGCCGACGAGGCGGCCATCCATGCCGATGAGCGCACCGCCCGAGTTGCCGGGGTTGATGGCGGCGTCCGTCTGCACGAAGAACTGGTAGTCGCTAATGCCGACCCCAGTGCGCGCCAGCGCGGAGACAATGCCGTGCGTCACAGTCTGGCCGACGCCGAACGGGTTGCCGATGGCAATGACGACGTCGCCGACCTCGGCGCTGTCGCTGTCGCCGAGCGGCACGACGGGAAGCGCCGCCCCGCCGGTTTCCACCTTCAGAAGCGCAAGATCGAGCTGCTTGTCGGTGAACATCAGCTTGGCCGGAAATTCACGGCGATCGGCAAGCGCGACGACGATCTCGTCCGCGCCTTCCACGACATGGTTGTTGGTGACGATGAGCCCCGTGCCATCGACGATGACGCCCGAGCCCAGCGACTGCTCGACGCGCGGCTGCGGCGTCATGCGACCGCCGCCGAAGAACAGGTCCCAGAACGGATCGCGCCGTGTGCGATTGAGGCGCGCCGTGTAGACGTTGACGACGGCCGGCACGCTCGCCTTCACGAGCGGTGCGTAGGACAGCATCAGCTCGGTATTGCTGGTCGGCACGCGGCGCGGCACCTCCGGCGGCGCGGCGGCCGCGGCAAGCGCCGCCACCTGCTGCGCCGAGGCCTGCGGCTCGATCTGGTCGATGGCCATGGCGAAACTGGTTCCGGCAATGACGCCCGCCGCCAGCAGCCAAAGTGATCGGTTCGCTTTCATCGTTCGTCCCGTGATGTTTCCGGCAATCACATAGGTACGCGAGGCGCGGGCGTTAACCCCCTGCCACCGCATTCGATCAGCCTTGTTTTCCCACCATCTCGCGGGTGAATTCGGTGAGCCACGCCCCCCGGCGCGGTCGCCGGAGCCGTTCGGCATGAACAACGGTGTGAATCTGCTCAAAGCAGTCGTGCATGTCCTCGTTGACGAGCACGTAGTCGTATTCGGGCCAGTGGCTTATTTCAGCGGCAGCGCGCGCCATGCGACCCTCGATCACCTCTTCGCTGTCGGTGCGGCGCGCGCGCAGGCGGCGCTCCAGCTCGGCCATCGTCGGCGGCAGCAGGAAGATGGAGACGACGTCGTCGCCCATCGACTGCGCAAGCTGCTGTGTGCCCTGCCAGTCCACATCGAACAGCACATCGCGGCCCATGCGGAGCGCGGTCTCGACGGCGGCGCGCGGCGTACCGTAGCGGTTGCCAAACACGTGCGCCCATTCGAGGAACTCGCCCGCCTCGACCATGCGCTCGAACTGCGCCTCGGTGCGGAAGTGATAGTCGATGCCGTCCACCTCGCCGGGGCGCTTGGCGCGTGTCGTCGCCGACACCGAGACCGCCATCTGCGGCTCCGCCGCCAGCAGCCGCCGCGCCATGGTGGTTTTTCCCGCGCCCGAGGGGGAGGACAGCACGAAAAGGATACCGCGCCGCTCGATTTTTCCGGCCTTGTCTGTCCGTGCGTCCATGCGCGCCGGACATAAAGCAAGGTGAGCCACGGTCAAGATTGCGCAAAGAAGAACGTAATTAGCGAATCGTTATCATCCACTGCGTTAACCTAAAGCGGATGCATGGTTTTTTCGGCATAACCGCCGTGTTCGCACGGCGCGGGCTGCTCCTGTTTGCGGGATTGCTTTTCTGTGCGCTGGCCATTTCATCGGCGGCGAACGCGCGGATTGCGCTCGATATCGGCACCGGCGCGTGCATTTTCCCCGATCACAAGGACCTGGGCCTTGCCGGCGCGATGGCGAGGGCCGCGCGCGACGATTGCCCGGGCGGGCTATCCACGGGCGAGATGCGCGACAGCTGGCTGGTGAAATCCGGCCTCGAACTCACGCAGCATCCCGCGGAGCCCCTCTCCGTCCACGTCAAACAAACGCTTTTCGAAGAGGTTACGCTCTACGTCCGCTATGCGGACGGCTTCGTGTGGACCGTGCGCCATGATGCCGCCTCCGCCAATCGTCACACCGAGCTTGGCGGCATGTTCCGGCTGCGCATTCCGTGGCGGGCGGGCACGATCGAAACCATCGCGCTGCACGCCGAGAAGGTCGTGGACCCGCGCGGCGCCTTCGTTCGCCCCGCGGTCGAGAACGCCCAGGCGGAGTCCATTGAAACCGAACGGCAATCGCTGATCTATGGCCTGTTCGGCGGCGTGATCTTCGCCACCCTGTTCTTCAATCTCGTGCTGCTCGTGTGGCTGCGCTACGCGTTCCTCTTTTTCTACTGCGGCATGACCGCAGCGACCCTGCTTTATGGCCTCGCCGCATCCGGCATCCTGATGCGGATGCTTCCCGCGGGATTGCCGCCGATGCTGGGAAACGTCGCCGCAGAAGCCGTTCTCCCTGTCATGCTATGGTTCGCGGTCGTCTTCACGGTCACGCTGCTGGAGCGCGGTACCGTACACATGCGGCTGGCGATCACGGGAATCGCGCTCGCGACATTGCAATGCGGCGCGGGCGTCATCGCGCTCATCACGCTGTTCCAGGCGCCGGAGCTGCTGCATGTCCCGCTCGCCGTGGTCAACATCCTCGGCGCGCTCACCATGGCATTGATCTTCCCGATGGCGATCATCGCATGGCGTCGGGGCAGCCGCATCATCCTCATCTATACGGTGGCATGGGCCGTACCGCTCGCCGGCGCTTTCGCCCGCATCCTCGTCGCGCTCGGCTTCGTCGAGACGAGCGCGTTCATCGAGGACAGCTATTTCTACGCGATGTGCCTGGAATGCGTGCTGAGCATGATCGGTATCGCCTACCGCATCTCCAACATTCGCGCCGAGCGCGACGAAGCCCGCGCCCGTGAGATCGAGCTGACCTACCTTGCCGAAACCGACGCGCTGACCGGGCTTCTCAACCGCCGCGCCTTCATCGAATACGGCATCCGCCGGAGCGGCAAAGGCAAGCTGAAATCACGGCTGCTGCTGATCGACATCGATCACTTCAAGACCGTCAACGACGGTTTCGGGCACGAATTCGGCGATCGCGTGCTGCGCGAGGCCGGGCGTCTGATCGAGAGCATCTCCCCGGTGGGCGCGGTCGTCGGGCGCCTCGGCGGCGAGGAATTCGCACTCATCGTACCCTATAGCGAACGCGACGATAGCGCGGGCACGATCCTCCGCGCCTTCCGCGCGACACCGATGACGGATGGCATCCGTATCACCGTCAGCATCGGCTCCGCATCGGGCATCATCGCGGACGACCGCAGCTGGCGGCAGGTCTACCGGCGAGCCGACACAGCGCTTTACGAGGCCAAGAGGACCGGGCGCGACCGGCACGTCGCCGCCGCCGAGCCCGACCCTTCGGTCGCGACGGCGGCCTGAGATGCGCAGCCGCCCCGCCAAGCCGATCCGCGATACCGTAGGCGGCGATCCTGCCGCCAATCTTCGCGAGCCCCGGAACTGGCTGGCCGGCGTCGCACTGCCCCGCCTCGGCTCGCGCAGCGAGATCGCCAACACGCATCGGCAGCTGCTCGATCTCCGCCCCACGATTCCGCTGTTCGCGGCAATCGGCGCGCTGATCTGGGCGGGTGTCACGCTGTGGCACGTGCCGCTCACCGCATCGATCCAGGGCGCGTGGCTTGCGGCGGGCGGCGTGCTGACGACATTGTTCGCGGTGTTCGGGCTGCGCGAAGCCCAGCCGAAGGCGGGCGAGGTCGCCGATACGGCGCGAGGCCTCGTTACGCTGAGCGCAGCGGCGGGGCTCCTTTGGAGCACGCTTCCGGTCATCAGCGACATCCCGTTCGCGCTCGTTCTTTCCATTTCGATGCTCGTGCTCGGCATCGTCGCCCTCTCCCCGATGCCGCTTGCGGCGATGGCCTACATGGTCGCGTTCGCGGTCACGCTCGTCACCCGGCTCGATGGCTTCGCATCGTCCGCCGCCGCGGTCGTCGTGCTGTCGGGGGCGCTCACGCTCTATCTCGCGGGGCGGCGCACACTCATCGAGCGCGTCGAGGGATCGATGCGCGATCTCGGCGAACAGCGCGTGCGCAGGCTCTGCGCGACATTCGAGACCTGCGGCAGCGGCTGGTTCTGGGAAACCGACGTCGATGGCCGGATCACCTATATCTCGCCCTCGTTCGGCGCGGCACACGGCACCACGAACGACCTGCTGATCGGACGCCCGCTTGGGGATATCATCTCGCTTGAGGTGGAAGACCCGGACGAGGCGGCAACCTCGCTACGAACGCTGGAGTTCCACCTGCAAGGCAAGCTGCCGTTTCATGATGTGGTGATCCCCGTGTTGTTCCCGCTCGGCATCCAGTGGTGGTCGATCGCAGGCACGCCGATCTACAGCCAGCACGGCCATTTCGAAGGCTTCACCGGGATCGGCGGCGATCTTACCGACGTGCGCCGGTCCGAAGACCGCGCCATGCGCCTTGCGCGCTTCGATCCGCTCACGGGCCTTGCGAACCGCGTCACCATCCGCGAAACTCTGGAAACCGCGCTGCTCAGCCACGGCGGTGTCGTGCCACAGCGCTGCGCGCTGCTGCTGCTCGATCTCGACCGCTTCAAATCGGTGAACGATACGCTCGGCCACCCGGTGGGCGACAAGCTGCTCGAACAGGTTGCCGACCGGCTCGGCACGCTCGTCGGCGCGGACGGTCGCGTCGGGCGCCTCGGCGGCGACGAGTTCGCGATCGTCGTGCGCGACGCAGAAACGATGGGCGCGCTTTCCGCCTTCGCCCAGCGTATCATCGACTACCTCTCCGCGCCCTATACGGTGGAGGGGCACCGCATCATCATCGGGGCGAGCGTGGGCATCGCCATCGGCCCCGACAACGGCCACAGCGTCGACGCGCTGATGCGGAACGCCGATCTCGCGCTCTACGCGGCGAAATCGGACGGGCGCGGCAAGCACCGCTTTTACGAGGGCGGGATGCACCGCAATGCCGAAACGCGGCGGCAGATCGAAACCGACCTGCGTAGCGCACTCGTCAGCAACGGATTGTCGCTCAATTTCCAGCCCATCGTCGAGACAGCGAGCGAAACGCTCGTCGGGTTCGAAGCGCTGGTGCGCTGGCACCATCCGCGCCACGGCGAGATCTCACCCGCGAGCTTCATTCCGATCGCCGAGGAAACCGGCCTTATCGACGGCATCGGCGAGTGGGTGCTGCGCAACGCCTGCATGGTGGCAGCGAAATGGCCCGAGCACATCGGCATCGCCGTCAACCTTTCGCCGCTGCAGGTGACGAACCCGGAACTCCCAACGCTCGTGATCAACGCGCTCGCGCAGGCGGGCCTCGCGCCCGAACGGCTGGAGCTGGAGATCACCGAAAGCGTCTTCCTTGAGGAAAATCCCGCCACGCGCGCCACGCTGCAGCGCCTCGGCGCGATCGGCGTGCGGTTGACGCTCGACGATTTCGGCACCGGCTATTCGGGCTTCGCCTATCTCACCAAGGCGCCCTTCAAGAAGATCAAGATCGACCGCTCGTTCGTCTCCGGCGCGGCGGAGCGCGGCGGGCAGAAGGCCGCGATCGTGAGGGCGATCGTGGCGCTTGCCGACAGTCTCGGCATGATCACCACGGCCGAAGGCGTCGAGACGCACGACGATCTCGATATCATCCGCCGCATCGGCTGCACGCAGGTACAGGGCTTCATCTTCGGCAAGGCCGTGCCCTGGGCCGAGGCGGGCATCCTGGCGCGATCGGAAGCGCCAATCGCGCCGAACGGCGTGAAATCGAACCGGCCGCGCCGTATCGCGATGCTGCGACGCGCGACGATCCTGCACAACGGTCGCAGACGAAGCGCCCGGCTGCGCAACACCTCGGATACGGGCGCGATGTTCGAGGCGCGCTGGCTGCCGAGGCCGGATGACCGGGTAACCACCTTCGTCGAAGGGCAGCAGCCCCGCTCGGGGATCGTGCGATGGGTGGAGGAAGACCGGTTCGGCATCCACTACGACGAACAGGTCATCGCAGCCGACATCGAAAACGAGGAACGCGCCGCCTAACGCCCCGGTGCGAGCATCGTTTCCGGGCGGACGAGGGCGCGGAAGCGTGTCTCGTCGATGAGATCGAGCGCTTTTGCCGCTTCCAGCAAGGTCAGCCCATGCTTGTGCGCGTGCTTGGCGATCGCTGCGGCATTGTCGTAGCCGATTTCCGGCGCAAGCGCGGTCACCAGCATCAGCGAGCGTTCCACGAGATCGGCGATGCGCGCGCGGTTCGGTTCGATCCCGACGACGCAGCGATCGGCGAAACTCACGGATGCGTCGGCGATGAGGCGGATCGACTGCAGCACGTTGTAGGCGATTACCGGCTTGAAGACGTTGAGCTCCATGTGCCCCTGCGCGCCACCCACGGTGACGGAGACATGATTGCCCATCACCTGCGCGGCGACCATCGTCAGCGCCTCGGCCTGCGTCGGGTTCACCTTGCCCGGCATGATCGAACTGCCGGGCTCGTTTTCCGGCAGGGAAAGCTCGCCGAGCCCCGAACGCGGCCCGGAGCCGAGCAGACGGATATCGTTCGCGATCTTGTTGAGGCTGACCGCGAGTACGTTCAGAACGCCCGACAGCTCCACCATCGTATCGTGCGTGGCCAGCGCTTCGAACTTGTTGGGCGCGGTTTCGAACGGTAGGCCGGAAAGCCGCGCGAGTTCGCTCGCGATGCCCTCGGCGAAGCCTTCGGGCGCGTTGAGGCCCGTGCCGACCGCCGTGCCGCCCTGCGCCAGCCGGTACAGCCGCGGCAGCGCCGCCTCGGCGCGCGCGATGCCATCCGTGAGCTGTTGCGCGTAGCCCGAGAATTCCTGCCCCAGCGTCACCGGCGTCGCATCCTGAAGGTGCGTGCGGCCGATCTTCACGATGTCCGCGAACGCCTCTGCCTTTGCCGCCAGCGCCACGTGCAGGTGGCGGAGCGCCGGGATCAGCCGTTCGTTCACCTCGCGCGCCGCCGCGACGTGCATCGCGGTCGGGAACGTGTCGTTGGAGCTTTGCGAGGCGTTGACGTGGTCGTTCGGGTGCACCGGCACCTTGCCGCCGCGCGTGCCGGTGAGGATCTCGTTGGCGCGGCCGGCGATCACCTCGTTGGCGTTCATGTTGCTCTGCGTGCCCGAACCGGTCTGCCAGACGACGAGCGGGAACTGGTCATCACGCTTTCCCGCCGCAACCTCGGCGGCGGCCTCGATGATTGCGGGCGCAAGATTGTTGTCGAGCACGCCGAGTTCGGCGTTCACATAGGCCGCGGCTTGCTTGATGAGGCCGAGTGCACGTACCAGCGGCACGGGCATCCGCTCGCCGCCGATGGGAAAGTTGCCGATGGAGCGCTGCGTCTGCGCGCCCCAGTAAGCCGAGGCGGGCACGTCGATCGGCCCGAAACTGTCGGTCTCGACGCGTGCGCTCATTTTTTCCGGAAGGCGTCGAGCGTCACCACGTTCGAGCCGTCGCCACTTTCGGGCGGCGTGGGCTCGGGTTCCGGCTCCGGCGCGGGCGGCGTGACACCTTCAGGCGTCGGAAACTGCAGCGCAAACTCCACCGAAGGATCGTGGAACCCCGTGATCGCCGTGTAGGGGATCGAAAGCTTGGTCGGCACCTGGTTGAACGAGAGGCCGATCTCGAAGTGCTCACGATCGACTTTCAGCTCCCAATAACGGTGCTGGATGACGATCGTCATCTCGTCCGGATAGCGCTGGCGCAGGTGCACCGGTATCTCGACGCCGGACGCACCGGTCTTGAAGGCAATGTAGAAATGGTGGTTGCCGGGGAGGCCCCCATCGGTCTCCACCCGCTTCAGAACGCCGTACACGACCCCGCGCAGAGCATCCTGCACGATCTCGTCATACGGGATCAGGCTTTCCGGTGTTTCGGCGTTCATGCGGCCCTCTTTTTCACAAGGGCACTTGGTGGCGCGGCGCCGCGGCGCGGTCAAGCCTGTCTTCCGATGAAGCGTGAAAGTGGGGAGCTTCTGTTGCCCGGCGCTCCCCGTGCCGCTGGTGTCCGCTTCTGTTGCCCGGTGCGGCCCGAACCGCGCTAAGCTCTGTAACCTATTCCCCGAAGGGCTTCAGTTACGCGGCAAGAGCGAATGCCTCGTTGTCGTTGGCATTTGTAGGTTTTGAACGGTTTTACGGCGCATTCAGGCCGGGCGAAGATAACCGTCTTTCAGCACACGTCGATCCTAGTTCGGCCCCATGTCCGGACAGGCCGCTCTAGCCTGCCCGGCGAAACTGGTGGAGCCGCCGGGTACCGCCCCCGGGTCCGCTGTACCTATTTCACGGCATCATTTATCGCCATAGCCGCCCGAAGACGGCAACACCCATATAGGGGCTAGGCGCGTGCTTTTGAAGAGCGTCGTGCGACAACAGTGCGATAACGCTGCAACAGTGCACCGTTGATCGTGTCCCAATCGAAGCGCTTGCTGATCTCGCGGCCCGCTTTTCCGGCCGCCATGCGGCTTTCCGGATCGGCGATATAGGCAGCGAGCGCATCCGCCGATTCCTGTATGTCGTCGGGTGTCGTGAGTTGCCCGTTGAGGCCCGGTGTCACGAGGCTGAGGCTGCCGGTCGCACGCGCCGCGACCACGGGCAGGCCGCTCGCCATCGCTTCCAGCGTCACATTGCCGAACGTCTCCGTGGACGACGGATTGAACATCACGTCGGCCGACGCATAGGCACGCGCCAGCGCTTCACCCGACTGGAAGCCGAGGAAGATGCCCTGCGGCGCCTGCGCCTCGATCCACGGCCGCGCCGGACCGTCGCCCACGAACAATGCCTTGTAGGGCACGTTGCGTGCGTCCAGCTCCGCAAGCGTCGCCGCGAACGTATCGAGGCCTTTCTCGAGCACCAGACGGCCTACGAACAGGATCACCATGTCCTCGTCGGCGATACCGAGGCTCCGCCGCCATTCCATGTCGCGCCGGTCCGGGCGATAGAGATCGCCATCGATGCCGCGGCTCCAGATATGGACGTTACGGCTCATGCGTTGATCGGTGAGCACCGCCGCCATGCTTTCCGAGGGCGCATATATCTCCACGCAGCGCCGGTAGAGGCGGCGGAGCACGGCCTCGATCACCGTCTGCATCCAGTGCATCCGGTAGTAGCGGAAATAGGTTTCGAAGCGCGTGTGGACGGACGCGACCGCCGGCTTTCCCCGCGACCGCGCCCAGGAGACGGCGCGGTGGCCGACGATATCAGGCGATGCGATGTGGACGATGTGCGGATCGAAGGCTTTGAGATCCGCCTTCACGCCGCCGATGCTGAGCCCCAGGCGGTATTCGCCGCGCCCCGGGATCGGTACGGACGGGATCGAAACGAGGTCACCCGTCGGCGCGAACGCCGGATTCTCGATGGTCGGCGAATACACACGAACCGCGACGCCCTGCCGCAGCAGATAGCCGACAAGCCGGTTCAGCGCCTGATTGGCGCCGTCCTTCACATAATTGTAGTTGCCCGAGAACAGGGCGACCCTGAGATCGCTGCTAGGCAATATGTCGCTCCGCATCGTGAAAGCGCCGGACGTTAATCGATCTGCGGAGCAAATTCCAACAGCAGTCCATGGACTTCGACTGGCTCCGGCGGCGTTGGCCCCGCCTTTCGGGCCTCGCCGCCTCCGATGCAACCCCGAAAGTCACGTTGATATCCGGCCGATGCAGGAACCCCTACCGGTGAGGGATGTGCGCAACAGCGCGACGTTCAGCCCTACCGCGGGCTCTCGTCCTTGTCCGCGGGCTCTTCGCCGAAATCCATCCGGCTGAGTGTCCGACGGCCCGGCGCCGGCGGCGCCAACAGCGCAGCAAGAAGCAACGCACCAACCACGCCCGCGACCCACCAGAGCATCGGCCCACCTCCTGTCCCCTGTCCCGCGATGGGACAAGCACGGATCGTGCCATCCGGGTCCGAAGGCCGAAATCCAACCTTTCGGCTTCGCGAGGCGCAGCGATTCCTGACACCGGTGTAAAGAGCGCCGACGCCTGAAGCGAATGCGCCCGAAACGAAAGAGGCCCCGCCGGTTTCCCGACGAGGCCCTTTTCATCATGACAAGAAGCGTCAGGCGTCGACGGTTTCACCGACCGCAGTCTGCCCCGCATCCAGCACCCGCTTCTGACGGGCACGGAGCTGCGCGTCGCGGCTCGATGCCGCAATGCGCGCGCGGGCGAGCGCGGCGCCGGTGCCGGCCGGGATCAGGCGGCCGACGATGACGTTCTCCTTGAGACCCATCAGCGTGTCCGACTTGCCCTGCACCGACGCTTCGGTGAGCACGCGCGTCGTTTCCTGGAACGAGGCCGCCGAGATGAACGACCGCGTCTGCAGCGACGCCTTGGTGATGCCGAGCAGGATGGGCTTGCCCACCGCCGGATCGCGGCCTTCCTTCGTGGCCTTGATGTTCTCCTCGTTCAGTTCCTCGATATCGATCTGCTCGCCGACGAGCAGCGTGGTGCCGCCCGAATCGGTGATCTCGACCTTCTGCAGCATCTGGCGAACGATCACCTCGATGTGCTTGTCGTTGATCTTCACGCCCTGGAGCCGGTAGACTTCCTGAATCTCCCAGACCAGATACTCGGCGAGAGCCTCCACGCCCAGCACGTCCAGAATGTCGTGCGGATCGGGGTTGCCATCGAGCAGGTAGTCGCCGCGGCGCACGAAGTCGCCTTCCTGCACCGAGATGTGCTTGCCCTTCGGGATCATGTACTCGACCGCATCCGAACCATCTTCCGGGTGGATGATGATGCGACGCTTGGTCTTGTAGTCCTTGCCGAACTCGATGCGACCGTCGCAGCGCGCGATGACCGCATTGTCCTTCGGCTTGCGCGCCTCGAACAGCTCAGCGACGCGCGGCAGACCGCCGGTGATGTCGCGGGTCTTCGCGGCCTCGCGCGGAATACGCGCGATCACGTCGCCCGCTTCCACCTTCTGGCCCTCGTTCACCGAGAGAATGGCGTCCACCGACAGCATGTAGCGGCCAGCTTCGCCCGAGGTCTCGTCAAGCAACGTGATGCGCGGACGCAGATCGCCGGACTTCGGCTGGCTGCGCCAGTCGATCACCATCTTGTTGGTGATGCCGGTGGCCTCGTCGACGTTTTCGGTCAGCGAGACGCCCTCGATCAGATCCTGATACTTCACCGTACCCGATTTGTCGGTGATCACCGGCAGCGTGTAAGGATCCCACTCGGCCAGACGATCGCCCTTCGACACGATATGCCCCGGCGCGTTCGCAAGGATCGAGCCGTACGGGATGCGGTGCACCGAACGCTCGCGGCCGTCCATGTCGACGATCGCGAGTTCGCCGTTGCGGCTCATCGCGATGTGACGGCTGCGGCTGTCGGTGATCGTGTCGAGGTTGCGGTGCTCGATCGTACCGTCGAAGCTCGCTTCCAGCGTCGACTGCTCGGAGACCTGCGCCGCGCCACCGATGTGGAAGGTACGCATCGTGAGCTGCGTGCCCGGCTCGCCGATCGACTGCGCCGCGATAACGCCAACGGCCTCGCCGATGTTGACCGGCGTACCGCGTGCAAGGTCGCGTCCGTAGCAGGCGCCGCAGACACCCTGACGGGTTTCGCAGACCAGCGGCGAACGAATGAGCACAGACTGCGGGGCCGCCGCCTCGACGATCGCCGTCTCGGCTTCGGTGAGCAGCGTACCAGCCGGCATCACCACCTCGTTCGTCTTGTGATCGACGACGTCCGCGGCCAGCGTGCGGCCGAGGATGCGCTCGCCGAGCGAGACGATGGTGGTGCCGCCTTCGACGATGGCCTTGATGGTCAGCGCGTTGTCGGTGCCGCAATCGTCCTCGATCACCACGCAATCCTGCGACACGTCGACGAGACGGCGGGTGAGGTAACCCGAGTTCGCCGTCTTGAGTGCGGTGTCGGCGAGACCCTTGCGGGCGCCGTGCGTGGAGTTGAAGTATTCAAGGACGGTGAGGCCTTCCTTGAAGTTCGAGATGATCGGCGTTTCGATGATCTCGCCCGAGGGCTTGGCCATGAGGCCGCGCATACCCGCGAGCTGCTTCATCTGCGCCTGCGAACCGCGGGCGCCCGAGTGCGCCATCATGTAGATCGAGTTGATCTGCAATTCGCGGCCGTTCGCGTCGACCGGACGCGCGGAAATGCGCGCCATCATCGCGTCGGCAACGCGGTCACCGCAACGCGCCCACGCGTCGACGACCTTGTTGTACTTCTCGCCCTGCGTGATCAGGCCGTCCTGATATTGCTGCTCGAAGTCCTTCACGAGCGCGCGCGTCTCGTCGACCATCCCTTCCTTCTCGTCCGGGATCACCATGTCGTCCTTGCCGAACGAAATGCCGGCCATGCAGGCATGACGGAAGCCGAGGCCCATGATCGCGTCAGCGAACAGCACGGTCTCCTTCTGGCCGCACTCGCGGTAGACGGTGTCGATGACGTCCGCGATCTCCTTCTTGGTGAGGAGACGGTTGACGATCTCGAACGGCGCCTTGTGGTTCTTCGGCAGGCACTCGCCGAGCAGCATACGGCCCGGCGTTGTCTCGCAGCGCTTCATGTAGGTCTTGCCGGCCTCGTCCGTCTGCGGGACGCGGCTGGTGATCTTCGAATGCAGCGTCACGGCCTTGGCGTTGAGCGCCTGGTGCACTTCGGTCATGTCCGAAAGCAGCATCCCCTCGCCCGGCTCGCCCTTGCGCTCCATCGAGAGGTAGTAGAGGCCAAGGATCATGTCCTGCGACGGCACGATGATCGGCTTGCCGTTCGCGGGGCTGAGGATGTTGTTCGTGGACATCATCAGCACGCGCGCTTCGAGCTGCGCTTCGAGGCTCAGCGGAACGTGCACTGCCATCTGGTCGCCGTCGAAGTCGGCGTTGAACGCCGAGCAGACGAGCGGGTGCAGCTGGATCGCCTTGCCTTCGATCAGCACGGGCTCGAACGCCTGGATGCCGAGGCGGTGAAGCGTCGGCGCGCGGTTGAGGAGGACCGGGTGCTCGCGAATGACTTCGTCGAGGATGTCCCAGACTTCCTTGCGCTCCTTCTCCACCCACTTCTTCGCCTGCTTCAGGGTCATAGAGAGACCCTTGGCGTCGAGGCGCGAGTAGATGAACGGCTTGAACAGCTCGAGCGCCATCTTCTTCGGCAGGCCGCACTGGTGGAGCTTCAGCTCCGGACCCGTGACGATGACCGAACGGCCCGAGTAGTCGACGCGCTTGCCGAGCAGGTTCTGACGGAAGCGGCCCTGCTTGCCCTTCAGCATGTCGCTGAGCGACTTCAGCGGGCGCTTGTTGGCGCCGGTGATGACGCGGCCGCGGCGGCCGTTGTCGAACAGCGCATCGACGGCTTCCTGAAGCATACGCTTTTCGTTGCGGACGATGATGTCCGGCGCGCGCAGCTCGATGAGCCGCTTCAGGCGGTTGTTGCGGTTGATGACGCGGCGGTAGAGGTCGTTGAGGTCGGACGTCGCGAAGCGGCCGCCGTCGAGCGGCACGAGCGGACGCAGTTCCGGCGGAATCACCGGCACGACGTTCAGGATCATCCACTCCGGACGGTTGCCCGATTCAAGGAAGCTCTCGATGACCTTGAGGCGCTTGATGATCTTCTTCGGCTTCAGCTCGGACTTGGTGACCGCGAGCTCTTCGAGAAGCAGCTTCTTCTCGCCTTCGAGATCGAGGCTTTCGAGCAGCTTCTGGATCGCCTCGGCGCCGATGCCGGCGGTGAAGGCATCCTCGCCGTGCTCATCCTGCGCGGCGAAAAGCTCTTCCTCGGTGAGAAGCTGATAGCGCTCCAGCGAGGTGAGGCCCGGCTCGATGACGATGAACTGTTCGAAGTACAGCACACGCTCCAGCTGCTTGAGCTGGATGTCGAGCAACATGCCGATGCGGCTCGGCAGCGACTTCAGGAACCAGATGTGCGCGACCGGCGCGGCGAGCTCGATGTGGCCCATGCGCTCGCGGCGGACCTTCGAGACAGTGACCTCGACGCCGCACTTCTCGCAGACGATGCCCTTGTACTTCATGCGCTTGTACTTGCCGCACAGGCACTCGTAGTCCTTGATCGGACCGAAGATGCGGGCGCAGAACAGGCCGTCGCGCTCGGGCTTGAACGTCCGGTAGTTGATCGTCTCCGGCTTCTTGATCTCGCCGAACGACCACGAGCGAATCCGCTCCGGGCTCGCCAGACCGATACGGATCTGGTCGAAGGTCTCCGGCTTCGCCGCCGGGTTGTAGAAGTTCATCAGTTCCTGGTTCATACCGCCTCCAGATCAGCCCCCGCGCCTTCGCTGCGAGGGAGGGGCCCAAGCCTTGCTTGGGAGGAAGAGGGGCACGGGCCGCCGAAAATGGCCCCTCTTCCCGTGTTGCTTTACTCGGCCGCGATAGCTTTCGCCTCGGCTTCGTCGTCCTCGCTGTTGCGCAGCTCGACGTTGAGGCCGAGCGAGCGCATTTCCTTGACGAGCACGTTGAAGCTTTCGGGGATGCCGGCCTCGAACGTGTCGTCACCCTTGACGATCGATTCGTAGACCTTGGTGCGGCCGGCGACGTCGTCCGACTTCACCGTCAGCATTTCCTGCAGCGTGTACGCAGCGCCGTAAGCCTGCAGCGCCCACACTTCCATCTCACCGAAGCGCTGACCGCCGAACTGCGCCTTGCCGCCCAGCGGCTGCTGGGTGACGAGGCTGTACGGCCCGATCGAACGCGCGTGGATCTTGTCGTCCACAAGGTGGTGCAGCTTCAGCATGTAGATGTAGCCGACGGTAACCTTGCGGTCGAACATCTCGCCCGTGCGGCCATCGTACAGCTCCACCTGACCCGACCGGTCGAGACCGGCTAGGCTCAGCATGTCCGCCACATCCGCTTCGCGGGCGCCGTCAAACACCGGCGTCGCCATCGGCACGCCCGCGGCGAGGTTGGAGGCAAGCTCCAGAAGCTCATCGTCGGACTGGCCGTCGATCTCCGCGTTATACTGCTGGCCGTAGATGGCCTTCAGCTTGTCGCGCAGGCCCTTGGCGTCGTCCTTGTCGAGACCCTGCGCCTTGACGTGGATATCCTCCAGCATGGCGCTGATCTGACGCCCGAGACCGCGCGCGGCCCAGCCGAGGTGGGTTTCGAAGATCTGACCGACGTTCATGCGCGAAGGCACGCCGAGCGGGTTCAGCACGATGTCCACATGCGTACCGTCGTCGAGGAACGGCATGTCCTCGATCGGCAGAATGCGGCTGATGACACCCTTGTTGCCGTGACGGCCGGCCATCTTGTCGCCCGGCTGCAGCTTGCGCTTCACCGCAACGAAGACCTTCACCATCTTCAGCACGCCCGGCAGCATCTCGTCGCCGCGCTGCAGCTTTTCGACCTTCTCGGCAAAGCGGCGGTCGAGGCTCTTCAATGCCTCTTCCCACTGCGCCTTCATCGCCTCGATGTCGGATTGGCGCTTGTCGTCCTCGACAGCGAATTTCCACCATTCGCGGCGCGGCTGCTCGTTCAGGATCGCGTCGTCGATAACGGCGCCCTTCTTGATGCCCTTCGGCGCTGCGGTGGTCGCCTGACCGAGCAGCACGTCCTTCAGACGCGCATAGGAGGCGCGATCGAGAATGGCGCGCTCGTCGTCGCGATCCTTCTCGAGCCGTTCGATCTCCTCGCGCTCGATCTGGAGCGCGCGCTCATCCTTGTCGATGCCGTGGCGGTTGAACACGCGCACCTCGACGACCGTTCCGGCAACGCCCGGCGGCAGCTTGAGCGAGGTGTCACGCACGTCGCTCGCCTTTTCACCGAAGATGGCGCGGAGCAGCTTTTCTTCCGGCGTCATCGGGCTTTCGCCCTTCGGCGTGATCTTGCCGACGAGAATATCGCCCGGCTCCACCTCGGCACCGATGTAGACGATACCCGCCTCGTCGAGGTTGCGGAGCGCTTCTTCGCCGACGTTCGGAATGTCGCGCGTGATGTCCTCCGGCCCGAGCTTCGTGTCGCGGGCCATCACCTCGAACTCTTCGATGTGGATCGAGGTGAAGACGTCGTCCTTCACGATCCGCTCGGAGATGAGGATGGAGTCTTCGTAGTTGTAGCCGTTCCACGGCATGAACGCGACGAGCACGTTCCGGCCGAGCGCGAGCTCACCGAGCTGCGTCGAGGGACCGTCGGCGATGATGTCGCCGCGGCGCACGACGTCGCCCACCTTCACCAGCGGACGCTGGTTGATGCAGGTGTTCTGGTTCGAACGCTGGAACTTGTGCAACGTGTAGATGTCGACGCCCGACTTGCCGGCGTCTTCCTCTTCCGTCGCGCGGATAACGATACGCGTGGCATCGACCTGGTCGATGATGCCCGTGCGCCGCGCAGCGATCGCAGCACCCGAATCGCGTGCCACCGTGCCTTCCATGCCGGTGCCGACGAACGGCGCCTCGGCACGAAGCAGCGGCACGGCCTGACGCTGCATGTTCGATCCCATAAGCGCGCGGTTGGCGTCGTCGTTCTCAAGGAACGGGATCAGCGATGCCGCGACCGACACGAGCTGCTTGGGGCTGACGTCCATCAGTGTGATATGGTCGCGCGGCGCGATCAGGAACTCGCCGGCCTCACGGGCCGAAACCAGTTCCTCCACAAAGCGGCGCTCACCATCAAGCTCGGCGTTCGCCTGCGCGATCGTGTGCTTCGCCTCTTCCATCGCCGACAGATAGATGACGTCGTTCGTCACCTTGCCGTCGATGACCTTGCGGTACGGCGTTTCGATGAAGCCATACTTGTTGACGCGGCTGAACGTCGCGAGGCTGTTGATGAGACCGATGTTCGGGCCTTCCGGCGTTTCGATCGGGCAGATACGGCCATAGTGCGTCGGGTGAACGTCGCGAACCTCGAAGCCCGCGCGCTCGCGGGTGAGACCGCCCGGCCCGAGCGCCGAAACGCGGCGCTTGTGCGTCACTTCGGAGAGCGGGTTCGTCTGGTCCATGAACTGCGAGAGCTGCGAGGAGCCGAAGAACTCACGCACCGCCGCCACAGCCGGCTTCGCATTGATGAGGTCGTTTGGCATCGTCGTTTCGATATCGACCGACGACATGCGCTCCTTCACGGCGCGCTCCATGCGGAGCAGGCCGACGCGGTACTGGTTCTCCAGCAGCTCGCCCACCGAACGCACGCGGCGGTTGCCGAGATTGTCGATGTCGTCGATGTCGCCCTTGCCGTCCTTCAGCTCCACGAGCGTCTTCACAACCGCAAGAATGTCTTCGTTGCGGAGCGTCGTCACCGTGTCCTCGGCATCGAGGTCGAGGCGCATGTTCATCTTCACGCGGCCCACGGCCGAGAGGTCGTAGCGCTCCGGATCGAAGAACAGGCCCGCGAACATGCCTTCCGCGGTCTCGCGCGTCGGCGGCTCGCCGGGGCGCATGACGCGGTAGATCTCGGCGAGCGCGTGGTCACGCTCTTCAACCTTGTCCGCCATCAGCGTGTTGCGCATCCAGGCGCCAATGTTGACATGGTCGATGTCGAGCAGATCGATGTCGCCGATCCCGGCGGCGTCGAGCTTGGCGAGGTTCTCTTCCGTCACCTCGTCACCGGCCTCGATGTAAATCTCGCCGGTCTTGTCGTTGACGAGGTCGAAGGCCGAATAGCGGCCGAAGATTTCCTCGGTCGGGATCAGCAGCTCCGTGAGGCCGTCGTTTTCCGCCTTCTTGGCGGCGCGCGGCGTGATCTTCTTGCCCTGCTCGAAGACGATCTCGCCAGACTTCGCGTCGACGATGTCGAACATCGGCTTGTTGCCGCGCCACTGATCGGCAAGGAACGGCACCTTCCAGCCACCCTCGGCGCGCTTGTAGGTCACGCGGCCGTAGAACTGATTGAGGATGTCCTCGCTGTTCATGCCGAGCGCATAGAGCAGCGTCGTCACCGGCAGCTTGCGCTTGCGGTCGATACGGACGTTCACGATGTCCTTGGCGTCGAACTCGAAGTCCAGCCACGAGCCGCGATACGGGATGACGCGCGCGGCGAACAGGAACTTGCCCGAGCTGTGCGTCTTGCCGCGGTCGTGATCGAAGAACACGCCCGGCGAACGGTGCATCTGCGAAACGATAACGCGCTCGGTGCCGTTCACGATGAACGTGCCGTTCTCGGTCATGAGCGGCATGTCGCCCATGTAGACGTCCTGCTCCTTGATATCGAGGACAGAGCGGCTTTCCGTATCGGGATCGATTTCGAACACGATGAGACGCAGCGTCACACGCATCGGCGCTGCATAGGTCATGCCGCGCTGGCGGCACTCATCGGTGTCGTACTTGGGCGCTTCAAGCTCGTAGTTGACGAAATCCAGCTCGGCGGTACCGGCGAAGTCGCGGATCGGGAACACCGACCGCAGCGTCTTTTCAAGGCCCGAGACATAGCCGCGCGACGGATCGGAGCGCAGGAACTGCTCATACGATTCGCGCTGCACCTCGATGAGGTTCGGCATCTGCACGACTTCGGCGATATGCCCGAAGACCTTGCGGATACGCTTTTTACCGGTGAAGGATTTCGCCTGGGTGGCCATGCTGTTTGTCGCCCTTGCTCTTCAAATGTCGTCAGACGCTGACGCGAAAAAAGCCGCAGGCTCTCCCGTATCCGGGAGAACCGCAGCTTTTCGCATCAAGCCGCAGCCGATCCATTCGTGCGATGCGCTGCGCGAAGACGCATCATTTCCCGAAAGGCTGTGGAAGGAAGCGGGATATAGGAGCCGCAGGCGGCGCTGTCAAACCCCTGTCGCAAGAGTCCCTTTCGGTCCGCGCCTCGCTCCCCTAACAGATACGGCATCGTTGAGGGGGAGACCACGACCGCATGAGCGCTCCGAAGGCTACAGACAGCCGTAACCGCCTGAAATCCATTATCGGCGGCGCCACCGGCAACCTCGTCGAATGGTACGACTGGTATGTCTATGCCGCCTTCGCGCTCTATTTCGCACCGCATTTCTTTCCCGAAGGCGACCGCACCGCGCAGCTTATGAACAGCGCCGCCGTCTTCGCCGTCGGCTTCCTGATGCGGCCGATCGGCGCGTGGATCATGGGCATCTATGCCGACCGGCACGGGCGCAAGGCGGGACTCACCGTCTCCGTGACGCTGATGTGCGCGGGATCACTGCTCATCGCGGTGACGCCCGACTACGAAGCGATCGGCGTGTTCGCCCCCGTACTTCTCGTCCTCGCCCGCATGATGCAGGGGCTTTCGGTGGGCGGCGAATACGGCGCGAGCGCCACCTACCTTTCCGAGATGGCGGGCCGCGACCGGCGCGGCTTCTTTTCCAGCTTCCAGTACGTGACGCTGATTTCCGGGCAATTGCTCGCGATCTGCGTGCTTCTGGTGCTGCAGGCCGTGATGCCGGAGGCCGCGCTCGATGAATGGGGCTGGCGCATCCCCTTCGCGATCGGCGGCGTGCTGGCAATCGTGGTGTTCTACATCCGGCGCGGCCTTGCCGAGACCGAGAGCTTCACGAACGCCAAGAAGGAAGGCATCGCCGTTTCCGGCCTCGCCGAGCTGTTCCTGCGCCATCCGCGCGAGGCGGCGGTGGTGATGCTGCTCACCGCCGGCGGTACGCTCGCTTTCTATGCCTACTCGATTTACATGCAGAAGTTCCTGGTCAACACGTCCGGTTTCAGCCGGGAAGTCGCTTCGCAGATCAACGCCGGCACACTGTTCGTCTTCATGCTGCTGCAGCCGCTCGCGGGCGCGCTATCGGACCGGATCGGGCGCAAGCCACTGATGGTCGGCTTCGGCATCGCGGGGGTGCTCTTTACCTATCCGATCTTCTCGGCGCTGGAGACGGCACAAAGCCCGTTCATCGCCTTCGTGCTCGTGCTCGGCGCGCTCATCATCGTCACCGGCTACACCTCGATCAACGCCGTCGTGAAGGCGGAGCTGTTCCCGGCGCACGTCCGCGCCCTCGGCGTTGCCCTGCCCTATGCGCTCGCCAACACGATCTTCGGCGGCACCGCCGAATATGTCGCGCTTTGGTTCAAGGCGGAGGGCATGGAACAGGGCTTCTACTGGTATGTGACCGTGATGATCGGCATTTCGCTGATCGTGTACCTTCGGATGCGCGACACGCGCACGCACAGCCGCATTCTGGAAGACTGAGGCCTCAGGCGGTGGTCCAGCCGGATCGGCGGCCCGCGGCGACGATCTCCCAGACCGCCATGAACAGTGCCGCGATGACAGGCCCGATGACGATTCCGTTCAGCCCGAACAGCTCGATACCGCCGAGCGTGGACACGAGCACGATATAGTCGGGCATCCGTGCATCACGGCCGACGAGGATCGGGCGGAGGATGTTGTCGATGAGCCCGATGACGAAGAAGCCGCAGAACACGAGTACGACCCCCTGCCAGATCGCGCCGCTGACGAGCAGGTAGATGGCGACGGGCACCCACACGAGCCCCGTGCCCACCGCCGGCAGCAGCGACAGGAAGCCCATCAGCACGCCCCATAGCAGCGCGCCGTGGATGCCGAGGCTCCAGAACACGACGCCGCCGACCGCGCCCTGCAGGATGGCGACGACGATGCTGCCCTTCACCGTTGCGCGGATCACCGTGACGAACTTGGCGATGAGCGCGTTGCGCTGCGCCGGGTGCAGCGGGATCGAGCCGCGCAGCTTCTCGACGAGCGCATCGCCGTCGCGCAGGAAAAAGAAGATGAGGTACAGCATCACGCCGAGCCCGACGAGGAAACCGAACGTGCGCTGCCCGATCAGCACGGTCTGCGCCGCGAGCACCTGGAAGCTGTCGGCGATGCCGTCCGCGATCTTTTCGCGGATCGCACTGATGTTGCCGAGCCCGACGCGGCGCAGCATGGAAATCGCCCAGTCCGGCAGCAGCGTCTGCACCTGCCGGAAATAGCCGCCAACGTCGATCTCTCCGCCCTCGATGCGCGCATAGATGGCGGTCGCCTCCTGCAACAGGAAGATGCCGAGCGTGATGGCGGGCAGGATCACCATCGCAACGATCACGAGCAGCGTAAGGAGCGCGGCGAGGTTCGGGTGCCCCGAAAACTTCGCAAGCAGCCGCCGGTTCAGCGGCTCGAACAGGATCGCGGCAATCAGCGCCCACAGGATCGCGCCGAAGAACGGCAGCAACACCCACGCAAACGCCAACGAGACGACAACGATAAGCGCGAGAAAGGTTCTGTCTTCGATCTTCCGCATAAACGCCGCCCGGTCCCTCGCCTCGTACCATACATCAAACGCACGGCTTTGGAATCAGCCGCTTATGCGCGCATGAAAAAAGGGCGGCTCCTTTCGGAACCGCCCCTTCGTTCGTAAAGCCGTGAAGCTTACTTGATCTCGACGGTCGCGCCGGCTTCTTCAAGCTGCTTCTTGATCTTCTCGGCTTCTTCCTTGTTCACGCCTTCCTTCACCGGCTTCGGAGCGCCTTCGACGAGCGCCTTGGCTTCGCCGAGGCCGAGGTTGGTGATGGCGCGGACTTCCTTGATGACGTTGATCTTCTTGCCACCGTCGCCGGTGAGGATCACGTCGAACTCGGTCTTCTCTTCCGCGGCCGGGCCGGCGTCGCCGCCGCCACCCGGAGCAGCCGCAACCGCGACAGCCGCGGCGGCCGAAACGCCCCACTTCTCTTCGAGGAGCTTCGCGAGGTCCGCGGCTTCGAGAACGGTGAGAGCGGAAAGGTCGTCAACAATCTTCTGAAGGTCTGCCATTTTAAGTCTCCATGCGGGCCAATCGATCGGCCCAATGTTTCAATATTGGTCGTAAGAGCCTGTCCGGACTGGCTTACGCGGCGTCCTTGGCCGCATAAGCACCCATGACACGCGCAAGCTGCGCGGCAGGCGCCTGGACGATCTGAACAACCTTGGTCGCCGGCGCATTCACGAGGCCGATGATCTTGGCGCGCAGTTCGTCAAGCGACGGCAGCGATGCCAGTTGCTTGATGCCATTCGCATCGAGGATGGTATCCCCCATGGCGCCGCCGACGATTTCCAACTTCTCGTTGGTCTTCGCGAAATCGACGGCTGCCTTGGCAGCGGCAACGGGATCACTCGACGTTGCCAGCGCCGTCGGGCCGACCAGCATGTCGCTGATCGCCGTGTACGGCGTACCTTCCAGTGCGATCCGGGCGAGCTTGTTCTTCGCGACTTTATAGCCCGCGCCCGCCTCGCGCATCTTTCCGCGGAGAGCCGTCACCTGGGCGACGGTAAGGCCGTGGTTGCGCGTAATGACGACAACCCCGGTCTCCGAGAAGACGCGGTTGAGCGATGCGACGAGCGCCTTTTTTTCAGCGCGATCCATGCTTCACTCCTGGTTTGTCTTTCCGGCGATTGCTCGCCTTTCAGACGGTTGAGCCGAAATCCCGGACCATTCCGGGGGTCTCGGCCCGTCCGCGGGGTCGTCGTCTGCGTGCGGGCATGGAGCCCTTGGGCAGACCCGGTTCGCCATCGCACGGCTGCAACCGGTAAAACTTGTCCCCGTCTCATGCAGGCTGGCGTTTTGAGTTTCCTTGTCAGAAACGCCTGCAATCTCGGACGGTATCTTGGGGCAGCCCGTTTCCGGCCCGCCCCGCGATGCTGTTTAGGCAGCCGCGCCTGCGGTTGCCGTATCGATCTTCACGCCGGGCCCCATCGTGGAGCTGATGGCGATCTTGCGAACATACTTGCCCTTGGCGCCCGACGGCTTCGCCTTGACGATGGCGTCGACGAAGGCGTCAAAGTTCGCCCGCAGGGCCGCGTCGTCGAAGCTCGCCTTGCCGATGCCGCTGTGGATGATGCCGGCCTTTTCGACGCGGAACTCCACCTGGCCGCCCTTTGCCGCTTCCACGGCTTCGGCGACGTTCGGCGTGACGGTGCCGAGCTTCGGGTTCGGCATCAGGCCCTTGGGACCAAGCACCTTACCGAGGCGTCCGACGATGCCCATCATGTCGGGCGTCGCGATGACGCGGTCGAAATCGCTGCGGCCACCCTGGATCTCTTCCATGAGGTCTTCGGCGCCCACGACCTCGGCGCCCGCCTTGCGAGCATCCTCGGCCTTGTCGCCGCGCGCGAACACCGCAACGCGGACGTCCTTGCCCGTGCCGCTCGGCAGACGGACAACACCGCGCACCATCTGGTCGGCATGGCGCGGATCGACGCCGAGGTTCAAAGCGACTTCGACGGTCTCGTCGAACTTGGAGCTTGCGAGGCTCTTCACGAGCGCGATGGCTTCATCGATGCCGTAGAGCTTCTCACGGTCGACCTTGCCGGCCAGCGCCTTGGCCTTCTTCGTCAGCTTGGCCATGTTCAGCCCTCCACCACTTCAAGACCCATCGAGCGCGCGGAGCCCTCGATGATCTTCATTGCCGCGTCGATGTCGTTTGCCGACAGATCGACCATCTTCGCCTGCGCGATCTCACGGACGGCGGAACGCTTGATCGTTCCGGCGCTCGCCTTGCCCGGCGTCTTGGAGCCGGACTTGAGGTTCGCGGCCTTCTTCAGAAGGAAGGTGGCGGGCGGCGTCTTCGTGACGAAGGAGAAGCTGCGGTCGGCGTAGACGGTGATCACCGTCGGCACCGGGGCACCCTTTTCCATTTCCTGCGTCTGGGCGTTGAATGCCTTGCAGAATTCCATGATGTTGACGCCGCGCTGACCGAGCGCCGGCCCGAGGGGCGGCGACGGGGTGGCGGCGGCAGCAGGCACCTGCAGCTTGATATAGCCGGTAATCTTCTTGGCCATTGGTCTCACTCTCTTTCAAGTTTAGCGGTCCAGACGGCCACCCGAAGGCAGCCTCCCGCAGGCAACGCCCCTCCCCTTAACGGCGAGGGGTAAAAAACTACTTCGTACGCTCGACCTGCTCGAAGTCGAGCTCGACAGGCGTCGCACGCCCGAAGATCGACACCGAGACCTTCACGCGGGCGCGATCGAAATCGATCTCTTCCACGAGGCCGTTGAAGCTCGCAAACGGACCATCGAGCACGCGCACTTCGTCGCCGATCTCGAAGTTCACCTTCATCTTCGCCTTCGGCGCCTCGATGTGGTGGCCCTTCGTCGACAGGATGCGCGCGGCTTCCGCCTCGCTGATCGGCGAGGGCTTGCCGCTCGCGCCGAGGAAACCCGTCACCTTCGGCGTGTTCTTCACGAGGTGGAACACGTCGTCGGTCATGTGCAGCTTCGCTAGCACGTAGCCGGGGAAATACTTCCGCTCCGCCTGCACCTTCTTGCCGCGGCGGACTTCCGTCACGGTTTCGGTCGGAACCTCGACCTGCTCGACGAGCGCTTCAAGGCCGAGCCGCTTCGCCTCGTCGAGGATCGAATCGCGGACCTTGTTCTCGAAGTTCGAGTAGGCGTGAATGATGTACCAGCGCGCGGCCATGCCCGTTTCGAACCTTCCCCGTTTACTTCGCGAAATCGAGCAGGAACTGGACGATTCGGCCCAGCACCTGATCGACGCCCAGGAAGAACAGCGACAGGATGGTGGTCATGATGAGCACCATGATCGTCGTCACGATCGTCTCGCGGCGCGTCGGCCAGGATACCTTTGCGGTCTCCTGACGCACCTGCCGCACGAACGTGCCCGGATTGGTCATCTTAGCCATCTAACGCGCTCAATTCCCAAACAAAAACAGCCGACCGGCCGCGCCCTTCTCTTCCGGGCGGCGCCGGTTGACTGGTGAACCTCTACTCGTTCCCGAGCCCCAAAACTGCTCGCCTATCGGAGACTGGCAGGAGTGGAGGGACTCGAACCCACGGCCCTCGGTTTTGGAGACCGATGCTCTACCAACTGAGCTACACTCCTAGAGCCCGGGAGCCGCGTCTATAGTCGGCGGCTTTCCTGCACGCAAGTCCTGTCGTTTGATGTGCATGCGGGGTTGATCCGGCAGGTGCGCTGCCCCAACAATGGAGGAACCGAAGGCAGCCGAAGGACGTTCTTCATCCCGTATCGCATGGGCATTGATTCTTCCGCTGAGACATTCACGGCCGGCACGCCAAGGCTGCCACCGCCGCCCCTGCCCGGGACCATCGAACGCCTGTCGATCTTCCTCGATTTCGACGGCACGCTCGTCGAGCTGGCGGCCGCCCCTCATGCGATCCGGCTCGCGCCCGGCCTTGTTCCCCTGCTGGAACACGCGGCCGCATGCCTGGAAGGTCGACTGGCTGTTGTAAGCGGCCGCGCGCTTGCCGATCTAGACCAGTTTCTTGTCACTCGGCGACTCACCCTCTCCGGCTCGCACGGCGGAGAACTCCGCCTCGCAGCCGCGGATGCGGAGGCGCCGCCGGGCTCTGCCTTTCCGAAACGGGCGCATCTGGAAGCGAGCGCCTTCGCGGCTGCTCACGGGCTGCTTCTGGAGACAAAACCTCTTGGTTTTGCCTTCCACTATCGGCAGGCGCCGGCCGCAGGTGCCGCCGTAGAGGCCTTCGCCCGGAGGCTGGGTGCACATTACGGATTACAGGTAAAGTCCGGCAAGATGGTCGCCGAGCTAATGCCGCCCGGCATCGACAAGGGCGGCATCGTCGCATCGCTGATGGCAACCCCCGGCTTCCAGAACTCCACACCAGTTTTCATCGGAGACGACGTGACGGATGAGGATGGTTTTCGCGCGGCGGTAGCGCACGGCGGTTTCGGCGTTCTCGTCGGCAGTCGCGCAGCAACTGCCGCGACCGCGCGGCTCGACGATGTGAATGCCGTTCACAAATGGTTGGAGGGACTGTGAGCAGCCTTGAACTCTGGCCTGTCGGCAATTGCCAGGTGAGCGGCCTCATCGATACGGCCGGGCGTCTTGTCTGGGGCTGCGTGCCGCGCGTGGACGGCGACCCCGCCTTTTGCGCGCTTCTCAACAACGATCCGGGCGGCGACACGAACGGCGCGTGGGCGATCTCACTAGAAGGTCAGGTCACGGCGCGGCAGCGCTATCGCCGCAATACGCCCATTTTGGTGACGCGGCTTGAGGATGAGGCCGGCGGCGCGGTCGATGTGATCGACTTCTGTCCCCGCTTCGAACGGTCCGGGCGTATGTACAGGCCCGTCGCCTGGGTGCGCGTCGTCCAGCCGGTGGCGGGATCGCCGCGCCTTCGCATTCACCTTGCCCCGATGCGCGGCTATGGCCGTGAGCTTGCGCCGAGTACCAACGGCACCAACCACATCCGCTACCTGCTCGGCGACCAGGCGCTGCGCCTGACGACCGATGCGCCGGTCGGCTACGTCCTCGACAGCCGCCCGTTCCGGCTGGAGCGCCCGCTGCACTTCTTCCTCGGTCCAGACGAGCCGTTCGGAGGCAACGTCGCCTACGAAGTGCGGGCAATGCTCGACCGCACCGAGACGTACTGGATGCACTGGGTGCGGGGCCTCGCGACGCCCCTCGAATGGCAGGATCACGTCATTCGTGCCGCGATCACGCTGAAACTCTGCCAGCACGAAGAGACTGGTGCGATCGTCGCTGCGCTCACCACCTCGATTCCCGAGGCCGCCGGCTCAGCGCGAAACTGGGACTACCGTTACTGCTGGATTCGAGACGCTTACTATACTGTGCAGGCGCTGAACCGGCTCGGTGCGCTCGACGTGCTCGAAAAATACCTCGCCTACCTCCGCAACATCGTGGATGCCGCGGACGGCGATATTCAGCCGCTCTACGGCGTCTCGGGTGAACGGACACTCGACGAGACCGTCGCGGGAAGCCTTGCGGGTTACCGCGGCATGGGGCCGGTGCGCGTGGGCAACGCCGCTTACACGCAGGTACAGCACGACGTTTACGGCCAGATCGTCCTGCCCAATATCCAGGCGTTCGTGGACCGGCGGCTGCTGAGAATGGGCAATATCGACGATTTCCACAGTCTGGAACACGTGGGGGAAATGGCATGGCTGCGCCATGATACGCCCGACGCGGGCCTGTGGGAGTTCCGCACGCGGACCGCCGTCCATACCTACAGCGCCGTGATGAGCTGGGCGGCATGCGACCGGCTGGAGAACGCGGCGCGCCTTTTCGGGCTTGAGGAGCGCGAGCGTCACTGGCGCAACCGCGCCGCCGCGATCCGCGAGACGATCGAGGCGCGCGCGTGGGCGGAACACGCCGGGCATTTCGGCGCCTCGTTCGGGAGCACCGAGCTCGACGCGAGCCTGCTTCAACTCGTGGATCTCCGATTCCTGCCCGCCGACGACCCGCGCATGTCCGCCACCTTCGCCGCGGCCGAAAAGGCGCTGCGCCGGGGCGAACACATGCTGCGCTACGACAGCGAGGACGACTTCGGAAAACCGGAAACGGCGTTCAATTTCTGCACCTTCTGGCTGATCGAGGCCCTCTGCCTGAGCGGCCGCGCTGACGAGGCGCGCAGCCTTTTCGAACGAATGCTGGAGCACACGACGGACGCGGGACTGCTGTCCGAAGACATGGATTTTGAGACCGGCGAGCTGTGGGGGAACTATCCACAAACCTATTCGCTGGTGGGCATCATCAACTGCGCAGGATTGCTGTCGAAACCGTGGAGTACCATCCGATGAACCGCCTGATCGTCATTTCGAACCGTGTGTCCGTACCCAAGGGCCCCGCTTCAAACGGCGCCCAGGGCGGTCTCGCGGTAGCGCTCGGCGCCGCGCTTCGGGAGCATCGGGGCATCTGGTTCGGCTGGTCGGGCAACGAAACCGAGACGTTTACCGGCCATCTCAACATGCAGAGGCAGCACGGCGTCACCACCGCGACGATCGATCTCGAATCGCAGGATCTTGACGAATATTACAACGGCTACGCCAATCGGACGCTTTGGCCGCTGTTCCACTACCGTGTCGATCTCACCGAGTACGAGCGTAGCTTTGGCGCAGGGTACGAGCGCGTGAACCAGCGCTTTGCGGATAGCGTGACGCCGCTCATCGAGCCGGACGACCTCGTATGGGTGCATGACTACCACTTGTTGCCGCTCGGCAAATTCCTGCGCGACCGCGGCATCGGCAACCGGATGGGACTGTTCCTCCACATCCCCTGGCCGCCGACGCGCCTGTTCGTCTCTCTGCCGTTCCACGAGCGACTGGTCGAACATATGCTCCATTATGACGTGATCGGCTTCCAATCGCAGGAATGGCTCGAATCCTTCAATCATTACGTCGAAAAGGAACTCGGCGGCACGGTTGCGAACGATGGCACGATCGAATGGGACGGCCGCCGTGTCATTGCACGCGCGTTCCCGATCGGCATCGACTATGCAGAGTTCAAGGCAGCGGCGAAGAGCGACATCGCCGAACGTGCCTTCGCACGCCTCAAATCGAGCGCTGACGGCAAGAAGGTCATCATCGGCGTTGATCGGCTGGATTATTCGAAGGGCCTCGTCGAACGCTTCGAGTCCTACCACCGCTTTCTCACGGAACACCCCGAAGCGGCGAAAGACGTCGTGCTGCTGCAGATCGCGCCACCCTCACGCGAAGACGTGCACACCTATCAGGATATTCGCAATGCGCTCGAACGCTCGGCCGGGCACATCAATGGCGCCCATGCCGATATCGACTGGGTACCAATCCGCTATGTGAACCAGGGCTATTCGCGTGCCGAGCTGGCCGGGTTCTACCGCGCAGCGCGCGTCGGGCTCGTCACGCCGCTGCGCGATGGGATGAACCTTGTTGCAAAAGAATATGTCGCCGCACAGGATCCCGAGGACCCGGGCGTCCTCATTCTCTCGCGCTTCGCCGGCGCTGCGTTGCAACTTACAGATGCCTTGCTCGTCAATCCGCACAGCAGCGAAGAGGTTGGCGACGCAATCAACACCGCCCTCGCCATGCCACGCGAAGAGCGTGTCCGCCGTTGGAGAAGCATGATGCAAAGCGTGCGCGGCGAGGACGTCATTGCCTGGCGCGACGACTTCGTGACGGCACTGAAAGGTCCACCGGCGAACGCAAACCCGCACAAGGCTGCGGCATAGAAAAAGGCCGGAGACTTTCGTCTCCGGCCTCTCATTTCAAACGCAAGATGCTCAGGCAGCTTCGCGCTTGCCTTCGATCACCTGCGGGCCGTTCTGGCCGCCGATAACCACCTTGCGCGGCTTCTTCTCTTCCGGAATCTCGCGAACGAGATCGATGTTGAGAAGGCCGTGCTCGTAGTTCGCGCCGGTCACCTTGATAACGTCGGCGAGCTGGAAGCGGCGCTCGAAAGCGCGCTTGGCGATGCCGCGATGCAGGAACTGACGATCGCCGGTCTCCGTCTCGACCGTCTTGCCGGTCACGGTCAGTGTATTTTCCTGAACGGTGATGTCGAGTTCGCTCTCCGCGAAGCCCGCCACCGCCATCTGGATGCGGTAGGCGCTCTCGCCGGTCTTTTCGATGTTATACGGGGGGTATCCGCCGCCTTCGTCGCCGCGCGCGGCAAATTCCGCGAGCCGGCTGAGGTTTTCGAAGCCGATCGACGAGCGAAGCAGCGGGGTCAGATCGAATGTACGCATGTCCATATCCTTTCAATTCAAAGCAATATGCGGTCTTTCAGCCCACCATATGGCTGGGCCTTGCCGGACGCTCGGACCCCATGTCGGGCATCCCGTCGCCGGCGCTGATGAGGTGGTTGTTAACCCCTTTTGTTTCAAGATGTCCGTTGACCCGGGAACGACAAGGCGCGATTCACTCGCGGCAACGATGATGAACGAACACACGCCGATCACAGCGAAGCTGGTGGCCGCCCTTTATACGGAGGCGATGCTGCTTGCCGACGAGGCACGCAGCTACTTCGATTCTGAGGGCCAGCTGGAGCGCGCCGCGCTCGATCCTGTGCTGCGCGTCGCCTACTCGTGCGAATCGCTGCGCGTGACGACGCGGCTGATGCATGTCGTTTCGTGGCTGCTCGTCCGTAAGGCCGTGTCGGCAGGCGAGATGACCGAGGCCGAGGGCGAAGCGCCCGAACGCCGCCTCGGCCGCGCCGGCGATACTGAGCTCGATTCCACGCGCCTCGGCCAGCTTCCCCCGCGTGCGCGCGAGATCATCGAGGCGAGCCGCGACCTGTATGAGCGCGTGAAGCGCCTCGACGACCAGTTCGCGACCGAAGTGCCGCTATCCCCGGCGCGCGCGCTGCTCGGGCGGTTGGAGCGTTCCTTCTAAAGCCTTGCGTGCCCGGCAGGGGCTTGCCACTGTCACGCCATGAGCCTTCAGCCGTTTCATCTGGCCTTTCCCGTCGATGACCTTGCCGCCGCCCGCCGCTTCTATGGTGAGCTGATAGGCTGCCCCGAGGGGCGCTCCTCGGAGACCTGGGTCGATTTCGACTTCTTCGGTCACCAGATCGTCGCACACCGCGCCCCGGCGGGCAGCATCCACAGGAACCCGGTGGACGGCGACCAGGTGCCCGTGCCGCATTTCGGTATCGTGCTGGGCTGGGATGCCTTTCATGCGCTTGCGGATCGCCTCCGTGCCGCAGACGTGCGCTTCGAGATCGAGCCTCATGTTCGCTTCGCGGGCGAGGTCGGCGAGCAGGCGACGATGTTCCTCTTCGATCCGAGCGGCAACGCGCTCGAATTCAAGGCGATGCGCACGCCCCAAAACCTTTTCGCGAAGGACTGAGCATGGCGACAAACGGCAACGAGCGCAGTCCGAACATCGCGCTCCTCATCGACGCCGATCAGGGCGGGCAGAAGTATCTGGACGCGGTGCTGACCGTGCTCGCCGAGCTCGGCACGGTGAACATCCGCCGCGCCTACGGCAACTGGTCCAAGCCCGAACTCGGCACGTGGGAGCCGGTGTTCCACGCTTATGCGATCATGCCGATGCAGCAGTTCGATATCGCCAAGCGCAAGAACGCCACCGACATGGCGATGGCGATCGATGCGATGGACCTGCTCTATTCTGGCCGCGTCGATGGCTTCGGCCTGATGTCGTCGGACAGCGATTTCATGCCGCTCGCCATGCGCATCCGGCAGAACGGCCTGCCCGTCTACGGCTTCGGCCGTGCCAGTACGCCCGAATCCTTCCGGCAGGCGTGCACGCGCTTCATTGATGTCGATGCGCTGATGCCGGTCGCGGACAAGGCGCCGAAGGGCGAGGTCGACGACCAGCTCATCGACCTGCTGATCGATGCCTACAACGCCGTGAAGCGCGACGAACAGGGCTACGCCCGCCTCGCCGAGGTCGGCAAGATCGCGGGCAACCGGTCCTCCTTCGACGTACGCAACTACGGCTTCAAGCGGCTTTCGGAGCTGGTCGAGGCGGTGCCGAACTTCGTGACCGAGCGCCGCGAGGGCGGCACCGTTTTCATGAAGCGCGTGCGCTGATCAGCGCGACGTGACCGCATAGAGCGCTACGGCAGCCGCGTTCGAGACGTTGAGGCTCTCGACGCGGTCCGAGATCGGCAGCTTCGCAAGCACGTCGCAGTGCGCACCGACGTTCTGGCGCATCCCGGGGCCTTCAGCTCCGAGCACGAGCACGATCGGCATGTCGGCGAGCGCATCGGCAAGCGCCTTGTCGGCATCGCCGGTGAGCCCGATGCGCCAGTAGCCTGCCTTCGCCAGCTCCTCGAGTGCCCGCGACAGGTTCGTCACGCGCACCCACGGCACAACTTCCAGCGCGCCGGATGCGGCCTTCGCGAGAGCGCCGGATTCGGGCGGCGCATGACGGTCCTGCGTCACCACCGCCGCCGCGCCGAACGCCGCCGCCGAGCGCAATATGGCGCCGACATTGTGCGGGTCAGTCACCTGATCCAGTACGAGAATCGGCCCGTCGAGCCCGATCACGTCCTCAATATGAAGATCGTCGAGCGGCTCGACTTCCAGCACAAGGCCCTGATGCGGCGCATCGGCCGGCACGAGGCGCGCGAGGTCCGCAGCCTGCCCGATCTCCACGGGAAGGCCTTCAGGCAGGTGGAACTTCTGCGCGATGTCGCTCGTCACCCATAGCTTGCGGGGGATGCGGTCCGGGTTGCCGAGCGCCGCCTCGACCGCGTGCTTTCCATAGAGGCGCGGATACTTGAATGCGCCGCCGCCCTTTGCCTTGCCGGATTTGCCCCGTCTGCCCATTGCCGTCTTCCCGTTCCGCCGCGACGCTGCACGCGTCCTTGCGGCTCCTTAGCCCGCGCGTCTCCCCGCTCCAACCCTCTGTTCGGTATCGGCGGATTACGGTATGAACGGCGCGTCAACTGGATGGGGGCTTCCATGGCAACACTGGCACCGCGGCGCCCGGCAGCCCTTGCCGACCGCTGGTTCTTCACATCGACGGCGCTGCTGATGCTTGTGCTGGTCTTCATCGGCTTTGCGCCAAGCTACTATCTTTCGGGGATCATGGGGCCGCCGCCGGGGCTGAAACCCGCGACGACGCTTGTTCATGTCCACGCCTTCCTGTTTTCAGGCTGGATGCTGCTGTTCGTGCTGCAGACTCAGCTCGTGGCGTGGCGACGCACCGATCTGCACCGCGCGCTCGGCACGATCGGCTTCGTGATGCTGCCGGCGATGATCGTGATCGCGACCGTCTCGGCCCTCTACGGCGTCCACCGCGAATCCGGCCCGCCGATGATCCCGCCGCTCACCTTCCTTGCTGTGCCGCTGCTCGACATTCCGGTGTTCGCGCTGCTGATCGGCGGGGCGCTCGCCAACCGCCGCACGCCGCTGACGCACAAGCGGCTGATGTTCATCGCGATGATCGGCATGATGAGCCCGGCAATCGGGCGGATGCCCCTGCCCCCGCCCTTCGTGGGCCCTGTGGCGATCTTCGCCCTGCCGGACCTGTTCCTACTCGCGCTCATGCTCTTCGACCTGATGACCCTGGGCCGCGTCCACCGTGCGACCGTCTGGGGCGGGCTGCTGCTCGTCGGCTCGCAGATTCTGCGCGTTCTCATCTGGGAAACGGAGGGCTGGCTCGCGTTCGCGCGCTGGGCTTCGGGGCTCGTTGCGTGAAGCTGCACATCACGCGTTGACATCGCCGCGGCCTTTCGCCATCTAGCCCGCCTTGCCGCGCCCGGCTCCACTGCCGGGCCGCCCGCCCTGTGGAGGGGTGGCCGAGTGGTTAAAGGCAGCAGACTGTAAATCTGCCCGCATAGCGTACGCTGGTTCGAATCCAGCCCCCTCCACCATCACACTGTTCGGCGCACGAGGGACGCAGCACGCCGTTCAAGGTGTATCGGCATGTCTCTTCCAGGCCTCCACGGCCTGTTGCCGGGTGTGGACATGCAGCTTGTGATAGATTCGCTTCAGGTGATGCCGGACCGTCTCGTATGAGAGGTTGAGATGCCGGGCGGCGACCTTTGTGGGATGCCCGAGGCACAGTTCGGCCATCACCTCCTGCTCGCGCGGGCTGAGGAGCCTGGCGATGCCGCGATCCGCGTCGTGGGCGATGCGCGCAGAAAAGTGGTGCAGGATTTCGTCCGCCGCCCCCGACCGCTCATCCCGCGATATCTCCTGAAGTACGGCCTGAACGTCTTCATCGGCGTCGAGGAAGAGGCGCACCGCGCCGGTGCCTTCCACCTGCTTCATGGCCTGACGTATGGCAGCATCGGCCTTGCCGCGATGCCCGCAAGCCAGCGCGGCAGCCGCTGCATCGAGAAGCCCGCCGGCGCCCATCAGAAGACGCCCGCTTTGCAAAGCGCGAATGGCAAATTCGTGCGCGAGATTATAGGCGCGCTCGGCGTCGCCCGCGTGCAGCCAGTGGCGAGAAAACAGCCGAACCAGCGCCTCTGTTTCGAGCCACGGGCGAACGAACCACGTGCGATGCTGATCGAGCACGGCATCGAGCTTCGCGGACCGGATCAACTGCTCGCACCCGCTCTTGTCCCCAGCCGCCAACCGCAGTTCAGCACCGACCGCCGGCGCGATGACGGACATATGCGGCAAGGCTTCCTCAAGCGCGTAGTGGTAGTCGTCGTCGAGATCCGACAGCGCCTGATCGACCTCGTCGGTAAGAAACAGGCAGCGCGCCCGCGTGCAGATCGCATACACCTGCGTGCTGAGCAGCGAATACGCCATCTGCCTCGGCACGGCATCGAAATGCGCCAGCGCCACATCGGGCATGTTCTGTTCGAAAAAGCTCTGGCCGAGAATTGCGGTACAGTGCCGTCTCATGAAAGTGTTGCGCATCTCTCCGGTGTCCGCAAGGCGTTCCAGAACGACGCGCGAGTAGTGCTCCGCATCGCGCGAGTGGCCTTTGGTGGCGGCGATGAAAGACAGGTGATTGGTGATCCACACGGTGTTGGGCGCATAGTGCTCGGTCTCGAACAGGGACTGCAATTCCTGCGTCCGCCGTTCAGCGAGGCTCACCGATCCATAGTCGCACGACAGAATCTGCTCTGCGGGCAAGTGGATGCCAAGATAGCGCGGTTCCTCATATCGCAGTGCAAGGGCTTTTTCCCGGAGCTTCGCAAGTTCGGCCCAAGGTGCGCTCAGCACGGCGTAGCGTGTTTCGGAGCAATTGCGGATTGCCCTTATCAGATCCGTCGTGAACCGGAACATCTCGCCGGCGGAATCCCCGTGCGTGATACCGCAGAGATAATCCAGCCGCTCGAAATCACCGAGCCAGTCCGAAGACGTACCCTCCATCGCCTGCTGTATCACCCGCAGCTGCCGCAGCTTTGGCCGAGCCGTCACGACACTCGCCGGAAGCGTGGCAAGAAAGGCTCCGGCCGCAGCGATGCCTTCGCTGATCACGAGAAGTGCGCCGCCCGCCTCCTCGAGAATGTTCGCTGTCAAATCATTCTGGCCCGAAAGACTCGCGTGGTGAACGGCCTTGTGCAGATCGCTCAGCGCAGCAAAATGTTTCGCGGCTCTTCCGTGCAGCGCATTGGGCGCATCCGGCATCCTCACGGCAAGTTCCTGACGCAGAAAATCCCTGAACAGCGGATGCAGCCGCAGGGATAGCGGCTCTTCGGCAATCGTGGCGACGATCGGGCTGAGATTGAGCGCCGTGCGCAGGAGCCTTTCCGAGACATCGCTTTGCGTAACGGCGCGCGCGGAAGCTCCATCGACATCCGAAAGGATCGATATCTGCAGCAGGAATGCCTGCAGCCCCTCTTCCTGCCGCGCCAGTACCTGCTCGGCAATGTAGTTGAAGATGCTAACCCGGTGCTGGCCGGCCGTGGGTGGGAGACCCGTCTTCTGCAGCGCCTGCCCTTCAAGACGGAGGAGCTGCAGGATGACAGGCCAGCCATCGCACTGTTCCAGCAACTCGCCATACTGATCCGCATCCCCCATGTCGGCCATGAGGCACTTCGTTTCCGCCGAGTTGAACTGCAGCTCGTTCGCCTTCACCAGCCGCGTTCGTGCATCGACGAGCAGCTTGGAGAGGCTGATTTTCGGAAGCTCGCGGGTCGCCACGAACAGCTTGCAGTTCGAGGGCAACATGCGAATGAAGAATTCAAGGAAGCTGTCCGTCTCGTCCGAACTCGCGCACTCATACTCGTCTATGAATATCGAGACGGGGCCGCATTCGGAAAGCGACGATACGATATCACTGAGGCCGAATTCCGACATGGACGGAAACATGCCCGCACGCTGGAAACTTGCCGCGATATCAACAAGAAACGCTGCGGGCTGGACATGATCGACCGTGCAGTTGAGCCATGCGGACCGGAAGCCCAGAAGCTCCAGCTCGTCCCTGATCTGCACGAGGAGCGTCGTTTTCCCATATCCGGCAGGTGCCGTGATGATCGTGGAGCCTGCCGCGGCCGGGGCGCCCGTCAGCGCAAGATCGATCAGCCGCCGTCTGTCGACCGCATCCGAAGCGGTTCCGAGCGGCAGGAACTTCATGCGGCCGCGCTCTTTACGGAACAGAGGGCCCGGAACAGGCTGCGGATCGGCATTCCTCCTCCCTTCATGGCAATCGCGAAGCCGCCCGTTTGATCGGCCGCATCACGATGCTCGACGTGATGCTCCTCACGCTCGGCAGTTTGAGCAATGTATCCATCGTGAGCTGCGCCATGTCTGCCATGTCGCGGACCACCGCCCGGATCAGTATGTCGTGGTTTCCGGTGAGCGCAACGCATTCGACGATCCTGTCGTCGCGGGCGATCCTGTCGAAGAACATCTTGGCGTCGGTTTCGATGCGCTGATCGAGATCGATCATGATGTAGAGCGAAATGCTCGGCCCAAGCGCTGCCTGATCGATGACGGCGACATAGGCGCTGATGATCCCCGCCTCTTCGAGAGCGCGCGTGCGACGCAGGCACGTGGATGGAGACATACCGACGCGCGCTGCAAGGTCGATGTTGCTGAGCCGGGCGTTCCGCTGCAGCTCTCGCAGAATTTTCCGGTCACCAGCGTCGAGTGTTATGGCCATTGTCGTCATTTCTGACACAGATTTGATCCATATTATCCGAAAAATAGGAAAAATATGGCATGTCTGGTGGGACTCTTCAATCCACACCTCTTAATCTCGCTGAAACAACGGGATGAGGACTTCGCACCACCATGACGCACGATCGAACGCCTTGCCTTGAGATCACGGCGGAGGCCCTCGACCGCGATCCGTATCCGACCTTCCGGGCGCTGCAAGAGTCGTCGTCCGTGGGCTGGGTACCGGAGCTGGGCATGTGGCTCGTCGCCGGTTACCGCGAGGTGGAAGCTATCCTCCGCAACTCCGACGATTTCGTAACGGGAACCCCGGATTCGCTGATTTTCGACACGTTCGGCGAACACATGCTGACCACGGAAGGCGCGCAGCACGAGCGGTTCAAATCGCGTTTCCGCGGAGCCTTCAGCCCGGCCCGCATACGCGCGTCCATGGAGCAGAAGACGGAGGCCTGTTCGCGGCTGCTTCTCGACGGGATCGTGGGCGGTGGCAAGGCCGAGTTCCGCAAAGCCTATGCCGGCCGGCTGCCCGTGCTCTCGATCCTTTCGCTGTTCGACATTCCACTTGAAGAGGAGCCGAAACTGCGCCTCTGGTACGACGGTTTCGAACAGGCGCTTTCGAATTTCGCGCGGCGCGAGGAGGTTCGGGGGCGGGCGCACGGATACGTCGGCGAATTCCACGCCCTTATCCAGCACCACATCGCGCGGGTACGGGCGGCGCCCGACGACAGCCTGCTCAGCCAGGTCGTCAACGACCGGAGCGATGACCGGCTGGACGATGCGGAGATCTGCAGGAACGCGTCCATCGTCTTCTTCGGCGGTATTTCGACAGTGGAAGCGGTCGTTCTGAATTGCCTTTACGCGCTCTGCACGCACCCCGATGCGCTTTCCAAAGTGCGTCGGAATCCGGATCTCATCCCGCAGGCCATCGAGGAGACGCTGCGCTGGCTTTCGCCGGTGCAATCCGCCACGCGCCACGTCGCACGGGATTTCTCGCTGGGCGAATCCACCTTTCGCGCCGGCGACATCGTCAACTGTATGCTCGGCGCGGCCAATCACGACCCACGCGTGTTCGATGAGCCCGCGGCATTCCGGCTGGAGCGGACGAACGTGCGGAAACACTTGGGCTTCGCACTCGGCCCGCATTTCTGCCTGGGATCGAACCTTGCGCGTCTCGAAGCCATCACCGCCATTCGGCATATCCTCGAACGTTGCCCCGATCTCGGCCTTTCGGCTGATCACCCGGCGGACGTTCGCGGCTTCGAATTCCGGCAGCCGGCAGCACTGCATCTCGAATGGCGGGTATAGCCGCTTTCGCATCAGCCTTCACAAACGTATGCTTCGAAGCGCCGCACCGCTCGCCAGATCAACGAGGGCGCGCGCCGCCGCGAGATCCTGAACGATGTGGCCCAGGGAGCGATACAGCGTGATATCGTCATCACACCTTCTCCCCGCCGCGCGGCCCGAATAAACGTCGCCGATCTCGGCAACGATGTGCGCGTCGGTGATCGTGTCGTTGCGAAGCAGCGAACGGAATTCGCCGGCTTCAGCAAGAACGGATGCGCGGCTATCGGCGATATAACGCGCGCGAAGAACCAGATCGGCATCGATTTCCGCCGCATCACTTCCGGCAAAGCCCACGGCATTGATGTGGGTGCCGGGCGCGATCCAGCGGCCATGGAGGATGGGCTCGACCGCTGCCGTCGTCGTACAGACGATATCCACGCCAGCAACAGCACGGGCGACATCAGGACCGGGCGCGCACGGAACAGCGCACGCCGCAGCGATGCGGTCAGCAAAGCGCGCGCAGCGTTCCGGATCACGGCCCCACACGCGGATGCTCTCGATCGGGCGCACGGCAAGGATCGCGTGGATATGCGTTTCGGCCTGCTCACCGTATCCCAGCACGGCGAGCGTCCGAGCACCCGGCCGGGCAAGCGCGTCGGTTGCGGCGGCGCTCGCTGAAGCCGTCCTGATCGCAGTGAGCACTGCGGCATCGATGAGACTGGAGAGGCTGCCGTCCACGGGGTCGAACAGCGCGACAAGGCCGAGGTGCGAGGGTTTGCCATGCCGGACGTTCCCGGGAAACAGACTGATCAGCTTGGCACCGAACACGTCGCCTTCGCCAAGGCTTCCCGCCATCGCGCCAAACATGTTGCCGCGCGCGAGATCGAGAAAGGTTCGCGGAACACCGGGCGCACGACCTTCGGAGAACGCTACCATGGCATCCCGCATCGCCGTGATACAGGCTTCGTAGGAGAGATGCTCCCACACATCGCCCGCGCCGAAAATGCGCACGTCCCGCCCCTCATGCATGGTCAGGGAGCCTTCTGCATCCGGTGGAAAACGCATGGTGCCTCCGCCGCAGTTGCAGCGAAGGCACCATGATCGAAACAAGAAATCAGAACTTGTAAGAGCCCTGAACACCGAACTGACGCCTCGGGCTCGGAATGCGTGAATGCACTCCGTCTCCGAAGGAATTGGCAAGCGCCTGTGTCGGAT
Organism: Sphingosinicella sp.; assembly: GCF_041916975.1. Taxonomy (NCBI): domain Bacteria; kingdom Pseudomonadati; phylum Pseudomonadota; class Alphaproteobacteria; order Sphingomonadales; family Sphingosinicellaceae; genus Sphingosinicella; species Sphingosinicella sp. The sequence continues at coordinate 3,116,464 of NZ_JAYRYK010000001.1, read as the reverse complement.
AGCGTGCGTTCGTCAGGTTATCCACGTAGGCGCCGATCGAGAACCCGCTGCGTTCGACGAACAGACGCGCATTGATGAGGTTCTTCGCGGGCGTGCGCAGCGTGTTGGCAGCATCCCACATGATCGAGCCGCGCCGCACGAAGCTGCCGTTGAAGCGAACGTCGAAATCGTCCGCCAGCGGGATCACATAGTCCATGCTGAGGCTCGCCGTGTACGCGGGGCTCTGCGGCGCGCGATTGTCCTTGTAGAGCGCAGGCGCGGCGTCGCTGAACCGTTTGATCGTCGCATCCGAAAGACCGAAGCCGGCGTTGATGGTGAGCTGGGATGTCGGGCGGGCAGCCAGCTCAACTTCAAGACCGGAAATATCCACCTTGCCGATGTTCACGACATTCTGCGACGGCGGGCTTACAGTGATGAAGAAGAACTGCTGGTTGTCGAACTTGATGTGGAATGCCGAAGCCGAGAACGTGAGACGGCGATCCAGGAAATCGCCCTTCATGCCGATCTCGAAGCTGTCGGAGGTTTCCTTGCTGAATTGGCGATCGGCGCCGGCAGCAAAGAAGGCGTTGAAGCCGCCTGAGCGGAAGCCGCGCCCGTAGCTCGCGAAGACGTTGAGATCGTCGTCGATCTTGTACTTCAGCTGCAGCTTCGGCTGAAGAGCCTCGAACGTATCGCCCGCCTCGGAGGCCGCACCGATCGCCGTATCCACGGACCGGCGCTTGTCGCGGTCGTAGCGCATACCAAGCGTCAGTTCGAGGTCATCGGAAACGTCGGCGCTCACCGAACCGAACGCCGCGATCGACTTGCTCGTGCCCGCATCGAAGCTCTGGATAGCGAAGCTGCCGTTCGATTGGCCCGTGCCGTCATCGAAGGGAATGAGCAGGAAGTTATCGGTGTCGCGCTTCTGATAGTAGAGGCCGACGAGCCACCGCAGCCAACCTTCGCCTTGCGAAGACAGCCGCAGCTCCTGCGTGAATGCCTTCACGGTGAGATCGAGATCCTGAAGCACGATCGGTGCCGGCGAGAAGTCCGCGTCGCCGAATAAATGCGCGTCGCTGCGGCTGTAGCCGGTGATCCATGTGAGCATCGCAGCGCCGAAATCATAATCGGCCTTGAACGAGAGGTCGTAGATTTCGCGCTTGTCATACGTCAGCACGTTGCGGTTCAGCAGCGACGCGCCGTAGTCGTCGAAATTGGCATTGCTCACCATCTCGAGCGTCGGCGCGCCTGCGCGCTGGTGCAGATAATTGCCCCTGAGATTAATCTCCAGCCGATCGGTCGGCGTGAAGATCAGACCGGCTTTCACGAGGTAGTTTTCATCGTAGTCCGCCTTGCGGTCGCCGTCGCGCGCGGTCTGGTCGCGCAGCTGCCCCTCGTAGTCGCGCATCGAAGCGGCGAGCCGGAACAACAGCTTGTCCTTGACGAGCGGGCCCGAAATCGCGCCGCCCACGCGGATGTCGTTGCCGCTGGCGTAGGAGGCGCGAACCATGCCTTCGAGCTCGTTGGTCGGGCGCCGCGTCGTGATGTTGAGCGCGCCGCCGATGGCGTTGCGGCCATAGAGCGAGCCCTGCGGACCGCGCAGCACTTCGATCTGCTCGATATCCAGCAGTTCCTGATTGACGAAGGTGGGGTGCGAAACCTGCACACCGTCTATCACCACGGCGACAGGAGCCTCTCCCCCCTGCGCCGTTGGAATGCCGCGTATCGTCATCTGCATTTCCGCCGGTCTGAACGTCGGCGTGAAAAACATGTTGGGCGTGAGATTGGCGAAGTCCGTGACGTCGTTGATGCCGGCGTTCTCGATGGTCTGCGCCGTAAAGACGGTGACGGCGTCGGGAACCTCAATCTGGCTTTCCGCCCGCTTGCGCGCCGTAATAACAATTTCGCCCTGTTCGGGCTCGGCGGCCACGGCCGGTGCGGCAGCGACAAGCAGGCCGGCCACCGAAACGGCAGCCAGAATCCGCGTTCGAACGGTATCCATCATATTCCCCCTATTTATGTGCAACCGATACTTGCGAACGAGTATCCGTAAACATAGTCGGGGCGAACGGCGGGTGGTCCAAGTCAAATGTTGGGTGATCCCCCATAGTCGAGGCCCATGCCGGAACGGCTTTGGGTGATCCCCCATGTGGAACCTTGCAAAGAGGTCCGCACCCCGCTTCCTTCGATGGACTGAGTTCATCGTTCGCAAGCCCGGCCGGGTCTTGCGGGCAAACTATCGAGAACGGGAGCGCATGACACAGGATCGCTACAGGGTCGCCGTGGACGTAGGCGGCACATTCATGGACTTCGTTTTGATGGACGAGGCCACCGGCGCCGCCCGCGTGGAGAAGATTCCTTCGATTCCCGACAGGCTGCACGAGCAGTTCCTCAAGGGCATCGAAAGCCTCGATGTCGATATCGACAGCATCCAGCAAATCTTCCACGGCATGACTGTCGGCGTGAACGCGCTGGTTCAGGAGAAGGGCGCGAAAGTCGGCCTGCTGACCACGAAGGGCTTCCGCGATGTTCTGGAGATGGGGCGCGGCGGCAGAAAGCCCGTCTACAATTTCCTGCACAGGGCAGCTCCGCCGCTCGTCGAGCGCTTCCTGCGTCTCGAAATTCCCGAACGCATGACCTTCGAGGGCGAGGTTCTGACCCCGATCGATCTTGAGGCGGTCGACAGCCAGGTCGATCTCTTGCTGGCGCGCGGCGCAGAGGCCATCGCGATCTGCTTCCTGCACGCCTACGCCCAGCCTGCGCACGAGATCGCGGCGTGCCAGCGCATCCTCGCGCGTTATCCGCATCTGCCGATCTCCGTGTCGCACGAGATCGCCTCCGAATGGCGCGAATATGAACGGACTTCGACGACGGTGCTGAACGCTTTCATCCAGCCCACGGTCCAGACCTATCTCACCAATCTCGAAAACAAGCTCACCGACGCGAATTACGCGCGTTCGCTCGCCATCATGCAGTCGAGCGGCGGCGTTGTGGATGCGAAGACAGCCGGCCGAAAGCCGATCCGCACGCTGATGTCCGGCCCCGCCGGCGGTGTGATCGGCGCAAAGTTCCTCTGCGATCGCCTTGGCTATGCGAATGTTATCTGCACCGACGTCGGCGGCACCACCTATGATGTCGCGATCATCGAAGACGGTCGCGTGCTCGAACGCAGCCAAGCCGAGATCGCGCAGCGGCCGATCCTCGGTTCGCTGATCGACGTCATCTCCATCGGCGCGGGCGGCGGCTCCATTGCCTGGCTCGACCATCGCGGCGGCCTGCAGGTCGGCCCACAAAGTGCAGGCGCTTCGCCCGGGCCGGTGTGCTTCGGGCGCGGCGGCACGGAACCGACCGTCACCGACGCACACCTCACGCTCGGTCGCCTCGATCCTGCCTACTTCCTCGGCGGCCGGATGCAGCTCGATACCGAAGGCGCGCGCGCGGCCATCGAAAAGAAGATCGCCGAACCCCTGGGGCTCGATCTTCAGTCGGCCGCGCAAGGCATCGTTTCGATCGCCGAAACCAACATGGCAAATGCCATTCGCAGCAAGACGGTCGAACGCGGCCTAGACCCCCGCGAGTTCGTGCTGCTCGCCTACGGCGGGGGCGGCGGGCTGTTTGCCTGCTCGGTGGCGGAAGAGCTGGAAGTGCCCAAGGTCATCGTGCCAAACGCGCCGGCGAACTTCTCGGCGTGGGGTATCCTCACCACCGACTACATGGAGGACGAGGTCCGCACCAAGGTCATGCCCTTCGACGCCGCGCACATCGCGGGGGCACTGGCGACGATGAAAGAGCTCGAAACACGGGCGGCAGGCGGCATCGGCCAATATGGCTTCGCCGCCGGGGATATCGAGCGCGTGAAACGTTTCGACCTTCGGTTCGAGAATCAGGAATACACGATCACAGTCGATCTGGAGGACGCATGGCAGGATGCCGCGTCTATTCTGGAAGGTGCGCGGCAACGCTTCGTGGACTCGCATATCCGGCTTTATGGTCACGGCGAGCCGGATGCTCCGCTGGAGCTGGTCTCCATCCGCTGCCGCGCGATCGGGCGCGTCCGCGCGCCGGAGATCGCGCCGATGCCGGAAAGGCCGCAGGGCGTGGCGGAACGGCAGCTGCAGGTCTATTTTCCCCGCACCGGGAAAGCAGTGCCCACCGGCGTCTTCGATCGCGAAACGCTCGCGACCGGCCAGGTCGTCACCGGCCCGGCGATCATCAACGAATGGACCATGACGACAATCGTTCCGCCCGGATGGCAGTCCACTTGCGACACCTTCGGCAATCTCGTTCTCGAACCCACTCTGTAAAGGCGGGAAAACATACCATGCGCAAAGTAGACGTCGTTCTGACGGAAATCATCCGCAACCGCCTCGTGGCCGCGACCGAAGAGATGGCGAAGACCATGATCCGCACGGCCTTCAATCCGCTGCTTTACGAAGTCCAGGACTTCAGCGTCACCATCATGTCGGCGAACGGCGACATGTGGGCGGAAACACCCGGCGTAATCGTGTTCAGCCAGGCCTTCCCGGAAGCCGTGCGCGCCGGAATCGCCCGGTGGAAGGGCAATTTTGCGGAAGGCGACGTGCTCATCGTCAACGATCCGTTCGAAACCGGAACGCATATTTCCGACACCAATGTCTACATGCCGGTGTTCTTCGAAGGAGAACTCGTCGCCTTCTGCGGAACCGCCGCGCACTGGGCGGACGTCGGCGGCAAGAATCCCGGCGGCTGGTGTCCGGATACGACGGATACCTTCCAGGAAGGTCTCTGCTTCCGGCACCAGAAGATCGTGGAACGCGGCGTCAAGAACCAGGGCCTCTGGGATCTGATCGACTGCAACGTCCGCGTGCCGGAAATCGTGAAGGGCGACCTTGAGGCGCAGATCGCCTCGTGCCGGCAGGGCTGCGAGCGCATCCAGTCGCTGTGCGCCAAATACGGCACGGAAACGATCCGCGAGGCGATGGACTATGTGATCGACCAGACCGACCGCTCGATGCGTGCAACGATCGCGGCGTTGCCGGACGGCGAGTACGGCACCTCGATCCGGCTCGACAGCGACGGCGTTCAGGAAGACGGCGAATTCCTCGTCTGCCTGAAGGTCACGATCCAGGGCGACCGCGTGCACTTCTCGCTGAACGGTTCGAGCCCCACGGCGCGCGGGCCGATCAACCTCCCCGCGCCCTGCACCAAGGGCATCCTGGCATCGTCGCTGAAGGGCATCCTGCTGCCGTTCGATCCCTGCAACGCCGGCCACACCAAGTGTCTGGATTTCGAACTGCCGCCGGAATCGATCGTCAATCCGGTGTGGCCCGCACCAACCGACTCGTACGGCTATGTCATCGAATGCCTGATGGACATGATGTTCCGGTGCTTCCTGAACATCGTGCCGGACAAGTGCCCGGCCGGCGGCTATCAGCTGACCGGTGCGTTCTTCTCGCGCAGCCAGTCACGCCACGGCAAGCCGTTCGTGATGATGGACCCGATGCACGGCGGCAACGGCGCGCTGATCGACCGAGACGGTGCGACCAACCAGCTGACCGGCAACGGCGACCTGCCCAACACGCCAATCGAGATCACCGAGACGCGTCATCCGTTCCGCGTCGAGCTGTTCGAGTTCGCGCCCGAAGTCGCGGGCGTCGGTAAGTTCCGGGGCGGCATGGGGGTTCGCAAGGACTACAGGTGTCTCACTGACGGCGTCTACGCCTCCTTCGTCATCGAAAACACCGCCGATACCACGGCCGCAGGCTTCAAGGACGGCACGGACGGCGATCACGGCAGCCTCACCGTGATGCCGGTGGACGGCGAGCGCATTGTCTACAACAAGCGCATCGGCTCCATCGGGCCGTTCGGGGAGGGCACACTGTTCCGCGTCATCACCGGCGGCGGCGGGGCGTGGGGCAAGGCCAGCGAACGCGATCCGGAGCTTGTGCTCAGCGATGTCCGCAACGAGTTCCTCACCGCCGAGGACGCCCGCACCCACTACGGTGTCGTCGTCGAGGAACGCAGCGGGGCCTGGTCGCTCGACCTGCAGAAGACGCGGGAGTTGCGGGCCGCTTCATGATCACGGTTCCCGACGCAACATTCGACATTGCCGTAATCGGCGCCGGCATGGCCGGCGCCTCAATCGCAAGCGCACTGTCCTCGACCTACAGGGTGCTGCTCCTCGAACGGGAAGATCAACCGGGTTATCACGCGACGGGGCGGTCCGCGGCGGTCTTCACGGCCATCTACGGCAATGAAACCGTTCGCGCCCTGTCGCGCGCCAGCCGGGACTTTCTCACCGCGCCGCCTGACGGCTTCGCCGACCACGCGCTCGTTTCACCGCTCGGCAACATGTTTGTCGCACGCGCGGACCAACTCGGGCGCCTGGAGGCCTTCTTTGAACGGCCGGATATCGCGCCTCTCACCACGTGGATGGATGCCGCCGCCACGCGGCGCCTCTGTCCGCTGCTCGCCGAGCCTTATGTGGCGGCATCGGTTTATGAGCCCGGCGCGCTCGCGATCGATGTCGATGCCCTGCAACAGGGCTATCTGCGCGCGTTCCGGCGGAACGGAGGCGCCCTGGCGACGCGGGCGGGGCTTGAAGGCCTCGACTATCAGGACGGTCGCTGGACGCTACGCACGGCAACGGGCGTTTTTGCGAGCGCGATCGTCGTGAACGCAGCCGGCGCATGGGCCGACCGCGTCGCCGCCATGGCCGGATCGAGAGCCGGCTATGTGCAGCCGTTTCGGCGCACCGCTGTCCTCGTGGACCCGCCCGCGGACATGGAAATCGCGCGCTGGCCGTTCGTGATGGATATCGACGAAGACTTCTACTTCAAACCGGACGCGGGCACGCTTCTGCTTTCGCCCGCGGACGAAACGGCCTGCGAGCCATGCGACGCGCAGCCGGACGAATGGGACATCGCCGTCGCGATCGACAGGGTCTGCGCGGCGACGACGCTTCAGGTCCGGCGCGTTCGGCACAGTTGGGCGGGCCTCCGCACGTTCACGCGGGATCGGCTGCCGATCGCCGGGCCGGATTGTGACCTGCCGGGCTTCTACTGGCTTGCCGGCCAGGGCGGCTATGGCATCCAGACGGCGCCGGCGCTTGCCCAACTGCTTGCCGCGCGGATTCGGGACGAGGCCTGCCCCGAGGCGCTGCGTGCCGAGGGCATTTCCTACACGGACACGGGCCTCGAGCGCTTTCGTTTGCAGCCTGCGGTGTGAGCGAGTCGGCTGCGGCTGCGACTCTTTCATATTGAACGGCGCCGGACAGACCGACGCGCAGCCTTTGCAGAGGAGCTGCAGGCCCTTATATTCCCTGTATGCGTACCGCGAAGTCCATTACTGCTCCCCCCGCCGCTCTCACGCCGCGTCTGCTGCCGCCCTTTGGCGAGCCTGTCACCACCGCCAGCTTCGGCATCGGCGAAGTGGTGCGGCACCGCTTTTTCCCGTTTCGCGGCATTATTTTCGATGTCGATCCGGAGTTCGCCAACACCGAGGAATGGTGGGAAGCGATTCCCGAAGACATCCGCCCGGCAAAGGACCAGCCCTTCTATCACCTGCTCGCCGAGAACGACGATCAGACCTACGTGGCCTATGTCAGCCAGCAGAACCTGCTGCCCGACGAGAGCCGTGCACCTGTGCTGCACCCCGCGGTTTCCGAGATGTTCGAGCGGATGCCGGACGGCAGCTATCGGCTGAAATCACGGCATCGCCATTGATGGCGAAAGCTGTGCTGAATCGGTTGACATTCGCGCCCACGGCCAGTAGCTAGCTGCGCTTTCCGCAGGCATCGGCGTGTTTCCACGCGCGGGTGTCTGTTGTTCAATTTCTGGGCCTAAGGTAGCCAAAGCCATGTTCGCAGTCGTGCGCACGGGCGGCAAGCAGTATCGCGTTGCCGCCGAACAGAAGATCACAGTCGACCGCCTGAAGGGCGAAGTCGGCGAAACCGTCCAGCTGGGCGATATCCTTGCCATCGGCGAGGGCGGCGAACTCAAGGACGTGGCTGGTCAGGTCGTTTCTGCCGAGATCGTGGCGCAGCCCAAGGGCGACAAGGTCATCGTCTTCAAGAAGAAGCGCCGCCACGGCTATCGCCGCCGTAACGGCCACCGCCAGCTGCTGACGGTGCTGAAGATCACCGCGATCGGCAAGGCCGCCGCGAAGGCGCCGAAGGCCGCGAAGGCGGAAGCCGCACCGGCCGTGGAAGCCGCCGCCGAGCCGGCTGAAAAGCCTGCGAAGAAGGCCCCGGCCAAGAAGGCCGCGCCTGCGAAGGCCGCTGCCAAGACCGACGCCGAGTAAAGAGGAGTTTGAACCATGGCACATAAGAAAGCTGGCGGTTCGTCGCGTAACGGTCGCGATTCGGCAGGCAAGCGTCTTGGCGTGAAGCGCTTTGGCGGGCAGGACGTGCTCGCTGGCAACATTCTCGTCCGTCAACGCGGAACCAAGTTCTACCCGGGCCGTAATGTCGGCATCGGCAAGGACCACACGCTGTTCGCGCTCGTCGAAGGCCGCGTAGCGTTCCACGACGGCAAGCTTGGACGCAAATTCGTCAGCGTCGATCCAATGCCGATGGCAGCGGAATAGCGAGGCGGCCCGCTTGATATACGGCCGCCGGGTAGGCGGCCCCTGAATCTGGTGCATACGCACAGGGAAAGGGAGATGGGTCGCCATCTCCCTTTTTTCGTCTCTCCCCTTCCCGATCGGGCATGGAGCGAGAGATGTTTGCAAGAACGAGACGGCTGTTTCTAAGGCCGGCGTGGCCGGAGGACGCTGCGGCGCTGGCCGCCACGATCGCCGACGCGGCGATCGTCCGCAACCTCGCGACCGCGCCGTGGCCCTACGGCATCGAAGACGCGCGCGAGAAGATCGCAAGGGACGCCGAAACGCCCCCGCACGAGGCGAGCAGCCTCATCTTCCTGCGCACGGACGGCGCGCCGGAACTCGTCGGCAGTGTCGGCTTCGGAAGGTGGAACGACAAGATCACCATTCCCGAGATCGGCTATTGGGTGGCGCGGCGCCACTGGGGCAAGGGCATCGCGGTCGAAGCTGCCGAAGCGATCATCGCGGCCGCCTTCCTCGGCGCTCGCAACGACATGCTCGGCGCGGGTCACTTCATCGACAACCCGGCCTCCGGCAAGGTTCTGAGAAAGCTCGGCTTTGTGGCCACGGGAGAGATCGTGCCCCACTATTGCCGCGCGCGCGACTGCGAGATCGACTCGGTGGAATACCGCCTGTCACGCGAACGCTGGCTAGATCGCGTCGGCATGTATAGGGAAGCGGCATGAAGTTTCTCGATCAGGCAAAGATCTACCTGCGCTCCGGCGGCGGCGGCCCCGGTGCCGTATCGTTCCGCCGTGAGAAGTTCATCGAGCAGGGCGGACCGGACGGCGGCAATGGCGGCAGGGGCGGCGACATCATTTTCGAAGCCGTCGAGGGCCTCAACACGCTCATCGACTTCCGCTACCGCCAGCACTTCAAGGCACCGCGCGGCGCGGGCGGTGCCGGCCGCAACCAGACGGGTGCATCCGCAGAGGACCTGGTGATCCCCGTCCCGGTGGGGACACAGATTCTGGCCGATGACGAGGAGCACACACTGCTCGCCGATCTCACCACGGTCGGCGAGCGTCTCACCTTCCTGCACGGCGGCATGGGCGGGCGCGGCAACGCCTCCTACAAGACCTCGACAAACCGTGCGCCCCGCCAGTCGCAACCCGGCATCCCCGGCGAGGAGATGTGGGTGTGGTTGCGGCTGAAGCTGCTCGCCGACGCGGGTCTGCTCGGCTTGCCGAACGCAGGCAAATCCACCTTTATCAACGCCGTCACCAACGCCAACGCCAAGGTCGGCGCATACCCGTTCACGACGCTGAAGCCGCAGCTTGGCGTCGTGCTGCACCGCGACCGTGAGTTCGTGCTCGCCGACATCCCCGGCCTCATTGCGGGAGCGGCGGACGGCGTCGGCATCGGGGACCGCTTCCTCGGCCATATCGAGCGCTGCCGCGTGCTGCTGCACCTCGTCGACGCAAGCGCACCTTCCCCCACTAAAGCCTACCGCACGATTGTGGATGAGCTGGAGGCCTATGGAGCTGGGCTGGAAGACAAGCCGCAGGTGGTTGCACTCAGCAAGATCGACCTTATCGACGCGCGCGGGCGTGCCGCCAAGCTGCGCGCACTCGAAAACGCCTGCGGGCAGAAAGTCCATCTGGTTTCCGCGGCCACCGGCGAAGGTCTGACCGAAGTGCTCGATGCGCTGCTGACTGTGATCGGCGAACCCGCACGCGGGTCACGAAAAGAGGCGGACAAACAGGCAGCATGGTCACCGATCTGAGCCCCTTTTCGCCCGGCAACTGCAAAGCTCTGGTCGTCAAGGTAGGTTCAGCCCTGCTTGTCGACGAAGACGGCAAGCTGCGCCGCGAATGGCTGCAAAGCCTGGCCGTCGATATCGCGGACCGGCGCACGCGCGGACAGCGCATCGTCGTCGTCTCCTCGGGCGCCATTGCACTCGGCGCGCGGCGGCTCGGGCTGCCGAAAGGCGGGCGCGCCTGCCTTGAAGATGCGCAGGCCGCCGCCGCCACGGGGCAGATCCTGCTCAGCCAGGCGTGGGCCGAACTGCTCGGCGACAAAGGCATCACCGCCGCGCAGATGCTGCTGACGCTCGGCGATCTCGAAGATCGCCGCCGCTTCCTCAATGCCGCCGCGACACTCGAACGGCTGCTCGGGCTTGGTGTTGTACCGGTGCTCAACGAGAACGACAGTGTCGCGACCGAGGAAATCCGCTTCGGCGACAACGACCGTCTTGCCGCGCGCGTCGGACAGGCGGCAGCAGCAGAGGGCGTGCTGCTCCTTTCCAACATCGACGGCCTGTTCACCGCCGATCCGCGCAGCGACCCGGACGCAGAACTCATCGCGCGCGTCGACGACATCGATGCCGTGCTGAAGCGCGTGACGCTCGGGGAAAGCGCCGCCATGGGATCGGGCGGCATGGGCGCCAAGGTCGCTGCGGCGCGCATCGCCTGCAAGAGCGGCATTCCGCTCGGCATCGCGCAGGGCACCGGGCTCAACCCCCTCGCGCATCTCGAAGAGAACGGCCGCTGCACAGTATTCGCCGCCGTCTCGGCGAGCCGGGCACGCAAGGCGTGGCTCGCAGGCCGCCTCACCTCCGCCGGGCGCCTCACCATCGATGCGGGCGCGGTGAAGGCGCTGCAGCGCGGCGGCAGCCTGCTCGCGGCGGGCGTGCGACAGGTGGAAGGCAAGTTCGCGCGCGGCGACGCCATCGAGATTGCCGACGAAAGCGGCCACGTGCTTGCGCGCGGGCTTGCGGGTTATGATATCGCCGATGCACGCGCCATCGCGGGCAAGCGCACCGAGGCGCAGGCGGAACTCCTCGGCTATGCGCCGCGCTCCGCAATGGTACACAGGGATCATCTGGTATTGTTATGAGTGAGATCGAAGCCCGCATCGCCAAAATGGCCACCGCTGCCCGCGCCGCATCGCGCGCGCTCGCGGCGACGCCGACCGCACGCAAGGCCACGGCGCTGAAGGCCGCTGCTTCGGCAATCCGCGCTGCCGCGCCTGCGATCCTTGCTGCCAACGCAGAAGACGTGAAAGCGGCCGAAGCGCGCGGCACCTCGGGCGCGATGCTCGACCGGCTGCGGCTTGACGATGCCCGCCTCGAAGGCATCGCGGCGGGCGTGGAGGCCGTGGCCGCTCTGCCCGACCCCGTGGGCGCGCCGATCAAGGGCTGGACGCAGCCGAACGGCCTCAAATTCGAGCAGGTGCGCGTGCCGCTCGGTGTCATCGGCATCATTTACGAAAGCCGCCCGAACGTCACCGTGGACGCGGGCGCGCTGTGCCTGATGTCGGGCAACGCCTGCATCCTGCGCGGCGGCTCCGAGGCGCTTGGCACGTCGAAGGCCCTGCACGCAGCGTTCATCGCGGGCATCGCCAGCGAGAGTCTTCCCGCCGACGTCGTCCAACTCGTGGAGACGCCCGACCGCGCCGCCGTCGGCGCGATGCTGGGTGCGGCGGGCCTTATCGACATCATCATTCCGCGCGGCGGCAAGGGCCTTGTCGCCCGCGTGCAAGCGGAAGCGCGCGTGCCCGTGCTCGCGCACCTTGACGGCATCTGCCACGTCTACATCGACCGCGATGCGGACGCCGATAAGGCGGAAGCCATCGCGCTCAACGCCAAGCTCCGCCGCACCGGTATCTGCGGCGCGGCGGAAACGCTGCTGATCGACGAGGCCGCGCAGGCGACCGGCGCGCGCGTCGTGAAGGCGCTGCTCGACGCTGGCTGCGAGGTCCGCGGCGACGACGCCGTGCGGGCCATCGACCCGCGCGTGGTGGCAGCGGACGACGCCGACTGGGGCACCGAATATCTCGATGCAATCATCTCCGCGAAAGTGGTGGACGGCGTAAGCGGCGCGGCTGAACACATCGCCCGCCACGGCAGCGCCCACACCGAGAGCATCATCACCGAGAACACCGAGACTGCGAACCGCTTCCTCGCGGGCGTGGACAGCGCCATCGTGATCCACAACGCCTCCACCCAGTTCGCAGACGGTGGAGAGTTCGGTTTCGGCGCCGAGATCGGCATCGCCACGGGCCGCCTTCACGCACGCGGCCCGGTCGCGCTCGAAGGCCTCACCACTTACAAGACCGTGGTGCGCGGCAACGGGCAGGTGCGCCCCTGATCGCCGCATGACCCCGCTTTCGATCCTCGACCTCTCGCCCGTCGTTCAGGGCAGCAGCGTCCGGCAATCGTTCGCGAACTCGGTGGCGCTTGCACAGGCGGGTGAGCGGCTCGGCTACCGCCGCATCTGGCTCGCCGAGCACCATGGGATGCCGGGCATCGCGAGCGCCGCAACCTCCGTTCTGATCGGCCATATCGCGGGTGCGACGTCGACGATCCGTGTGGGTGCGGGCGGCGTCATGCTGCCCAACCACGCGCCGCTGCTGATCGCCGAACAGTTCGGCACGCTCGATGCGCTCTACCCCGGCCGCATCGATCTCGGCCTCGGCCGCGCGCCCGGCTCTGATCAAAAGGTCTCGCAGGCGATCCGCCGCGATCTCCACGCCGCTTCCGAGCGCTTCCCGCAGGACGTGCAGGAGGTGATGGCATACTTCCGGGACGAAGGCCCGGTCCTCGCCGTGCCGGGGGGCGGCGCGAACGTGGATGTTTGGATCCTCGGCTCCAGCCTGTTCGGCGCGAGCCTCGCCGCACATCTCGGCCTTCCCTACGCCTTCGCCTCGCATTTCGCCCCGCAGGCGCTCAGCCAGGCGATCGAGGTGTACCGCGGCTACTTCAAGCCATCCGCCTACCTCGACAAACCCTACCTGATGCTTGGCTACAACGTCATCGCCGCCGATACGGACGAGGAGGCCGCCGTGCTCGCGACCTCTCAGCAGCAGGCATTCGTTAACCTCGTCACGGGTCAGCCGGGCCGCCTGCCGCCACCCATCCCGGGCTACCGCGAATCACTCCCGGCCGAGCTGCAGGCGCACCTGGCGCGCACCCTCTCCTGCTCCGCCGTGGGCAGTGTGGACACCGTGGCACGGCAGATGCAAGCGTTCGTGAAAGAAACCGGCACCGACGAGCTGATGGTTACGGGCATGATCTTCGACCACGCCGCCCGGCTCCGCTCCTATGAAATCGCCGCGCAGGCAGCAGGGCTGTAGTGGCGCGGATCGGGCTTATAGGCGGGTCGTTCAACCCGGCCCACCAAGGCCACCGCCATATCAGCATCGAAGCGCTCCGGCGGCTCGCGCTCGACGAGGTATGGTGGCTGGTGAGCCCGCAGAACCCCTTGAAAGACAAGGCGGGGATGGCACCGCTCGCCGCGCGCATGGAATCCGCGCGCCGCGCCGCACGCCACCCACGCATCCGCCCAACCGACATCGAAGCGTCGCTCGGCACCGTCTACACCGCCGATTCCATCGCCGCGCTGAGGCGCGCGTTTCCGCAGCACCGCTTCATCTGGATCATGGGCGCGGACAATCTGTTGCAGTTCAGCCGCTGGAAACGCTGGCGCGACATCGCACGCGAAGTGCCGATTGCCGTTATGGCGCGGGGCGATTACATTGGGCGGGCACGCCGGGCTCCGGCCATGGCGTGGCTTCGGCGGCATATCCGCGGCGAAGCGCGTGCCAAACTCTGGGCTGAATGGGAGTTGCCGGCGATAGTGATCCTTTCGATCCCGCTCGATCCCACCTCCGCCACGGCGATCCGCACGCGCGATCCGGGATGGGCAAGCCGAATTGGTGCAACGAACCCGAAGGGATAAGGATTGTCTCCCAGCAGCGCCGCGGCAACGCCCGGCGACCGTGACGGCGGAAGCTCAGAAGAGCTGCACGCCCTCATCCTGAAGTCGCTCGACGACGATCAGGCCGTCGATGTCATCGACATTCCGCTCAGCGGAAAAACGCAAATCGCCGATCACATGATCATCGCCAGCGGTCGCTCCACACGGCAGGTGGCATCGATGGCGCAGAAGCTCGCCGAAAAGATCAAGGCGGACCTCGGCCGCGTCGTGCGCATCGAAGGCCTGCCGACCGCCGACTGGGTGCTGATCGACGCGGACGACGTGATCGTTCACCTGTTCCGCCCGGAAGTCCGCAGCTTCTATAACCTTGAGAAGATGTGGGCCTTCGACAAGACGCCGGCGGCGGCCGCAACCGCCTGAGGTGCTCCTGCATGTCATCGCGCGCGGACGCATCGGGCGCGGCCCGGAAGCCGATCTCGTCGAACGCTACCGCGCGCGGATGAACTGGCCGTTTCGCATCACCGAGCTTTCCGACAAAGGCGGTCGTATGCCGCCGCCAACGGGTGACTGTCGCACGGTGGCGCTGGATGAGCGCGGCGAAAGCCTGACCTCAACGGCGCTTGCCGAACGCCTCAGTCGCTGGCGCGACGACGGCGTGCGCGAGGCACGCTTCCTGATCGGCGCGGCCGACGGCCACGACGCGGACACGCGGGAAAGCGCCGACCTGCTCATCAGCTTCGGCAAGGCGACATGGCCCCACCTGATGGTGCGCGCGATGCTTGCCGAGCAGCTTTACCGGGCGACGTCGATCCTCGCCGGTCATCCCTACCACCGCGAGGGCTGATGCGCGCCGCGGCCCTCGCCTTCCTGCTCCTCGCTGCGGCCGCGCCAGCGGACATGGCCGAGCAGGATGCGCTGAAGGCCGATTCCCGTGCCGCCGCGCTACGCCGCGATGCCGATGCAGCCGACGACAAGGCACGAACCGCCCGGCAGAAGGCGATCGACCTTGCCCGGCGCATCCAGAACGGCGAGGCGCGCGTGAGCGCCATCGAGGCCGGAACCGCCCGGCTCGAACGGCTGCGTCGCGAGCAGCGCGCCAGGCTCGCCGCGCAGCATGGGGAAATCAGCCGCCTCCTCGCCGTGCTCCAGACCCTGAGCCGCAGGCCGGCGGGCCTCGTGCTCCTTGAGCCTTCGTCGGCGGTCACCACCGCCCGGGTCAGTGCGCTTCTGGAAGCCGTGCAGCCGACGCTTCGAACCCGCACCGCCGAATACCGCCGTGCGCTTGTCGATTCTCGCGCCATGCAAGCCCGGCTCGTCACATCAAAGCAGCAGTTGCTGGCCGCCAACACCGAGCTTTCGCAGGCGATCCGCCAGCTCGATGGCGTGCAGGCCGATCTCCGCGCCGAACGCGACTCGCTCGATCGCGAGGCCGACGAGGAGCGCGCGCAGGCGCGCACGCTTGCCGCAAAGGCGATGGACCTGCGCGGCCTCGCGGGCGCATTCGATGATAGCGCGGGCACGAATGCCCGGCGGCTGGCGCCCTCCCGGCCCATCCGCGCGGCCGCCGCACCCCTGCCCTTCCCGTATCAGCAGCCCGCGGCGGGCAGCATCGTGGAAGGCTTCGAGGACATGAGCCGCGTTGGTGTCCGCGCGCGCGGCATCACACTCGCAACGCGCAAGGGTGCACAGGTCGTCGCCCCGGCGAAAGGGAGGATCGCCTACGCCGGGCCGTTCCGCACCTACGGCGATATCGTCATCGTTCAGCATCCCGGGCGTTTGCTCAGCATGATGTCGGGCCTCGAACGCGTCGACGTGCTTGTTGGCGAGACAGTATCGGCCGGAACGCCGATCGGCCGCATGGGATCGCTGGAGCCCGAGCTTTACCTCGAACTCCGCCAAAGCGGCCGCCCGATCGATCCCGCGCCGCATGTTCGCAAAACAGGCCGCGACGGCTGAAATCCGTTACTCGCCAATTCATCGACGCACGGCTATGATGACTGTCGATGCGCTGGGACAGAGGGCCGTACCGCAGGTCACGACAAGGAAGAAGTGATGTCTCGTAAGCTTTTGCACACGCTGATCCCCGCCGTGGCGATCGCGCTCATTCCCTCGACGACCGCCGTGCAGGCGGCGAACCCGGCGAGCACCTATCGTCAGCTCGACCAATTGATGGACGTGTTCGAACGCGTACGCGCCGAATATGTGGACGAGGTGACCGACGAGCAGCTGATCGAAGGCGCGATCAACGGGATGCTCTCCAGTCTCGATCCGCATTCGAGCTTCCTCAACATGCGCAACTTCGAGCGGATGCGGACGCAGACCGAGGGTGAATACGGCGGTCTCGGCCTCACCGTGAGCCAGGAAGACGGCGTGGTGAAGGTTATCGCGCCGACCGACGATACGCCGGCCGCGCGCGCGGGTATCAAGGCCGGCGACTACATCACGCACATCGACGGCGAACTCATCTACGGCCTGTCGCTCGACGACGCGGTCGACAAGATGAAGGGCCTGCCCGGCACGACCGTGAAGATCAGCGTCGTGCGCACCGGCCAGCAGAAGCCGATGGAACTGACGCTGAAGCGCGAAGTCATTTCGCTGAAGCCGGTGAAGTCCGAAGTGAAGAACAACATCGGCATCCTGCGCATCTCCACCTTCAACAAGCAGACGGGCGAAGCGACGCGGCAGGCGATCGCCAACATGGAGAAGCAGGCTGGCGGCAAGCTGCTCGGCTTCGTGATCGACCTGCGCTCCAACCCCGGCGGCCTCCTCGATCAGGCGATCGAGGTGTCGGACGCGTTCCTCGAGCGTGGTGAGATCGTCTCGCAGCGTGGGCGCCGCAAGGGCGACGTGCAGCGCTATTACGCACGCGAAGGCGACGACACGAAGGGCAAGCCGATCGTCGTCCTCGTCGACGAAGGCTCGGCATCCGCCGCGGAGATCGTCGCGGGCGCGCTGCAGGATCACCGCCGCGCGCTCGTGCTCGGCCAGCGCAGCTTCGGCAAGGGCTCGGTGCAGACGCTGATCCCGATGACGCAGGACACGGCGCTCCGGCTCACCACGGCGCGCTACTACACGCCCTCCGGCCGCTCCGTGCAGGAAGCGGGCATCGAGCCCGACATCACCGTGCCGCAGCTTTCGGACGCCGATTACAAGGAACGCCGCGTGATCCGCGAGGCCGACCTACGCCAGCACCTGCGCAACGACGCGGTGAAGGACAACAAGATCATCGAGGAAGACGACAAGGAGAATCCTCGCTTCACGCGGACCGCCGCCGATCTCGAAAAGGCGGGCGTGAAGGACTACCAGCTCGACTACGCGATGAAGGTTATCGGCCGGCTCGGCCCGCAGCCGGTGCAGACCGCAGAGGTGTCCCGCTGAGCGAAGACATTGCCCCGCGTCGGGGCCGGGGACTGCTGCTCGCGCTTGGCGGCGCCGTGCTGTTCATTGGCCTTGCGACCGTGTTCGTCGAGCTGCTGCGGCCGCTCGCGCCGAGCCATGCCGCCGCGCAAACCGGCGATCAGCTAAACCGCGCGCTGCCGCCGGAAGCCAAGGTGAAGGCGAAGGACGCGGCCGCCACCGGCACGCTGCGGCCGCCGATCGCGCAGGTGCCCGTCACCGACGTCCACAAGCCCGAGATCGACGAGGCCCGGCTTGCAGCAGGTACAACGCCACCCGCCCCCGCAACCGTGCCCGCAGCGCCGATCCCGGCGGGACCGATCGTTGCCATTGTGCTCACCGAACTCGGCCCCAACGCAACTGCCGCAAAGGCTGCGATCGACCGGCTGCCCGCCGCCGTCAGCCTCGCCTTCTCGCCCTATGCCGACGCATCGCGCGAACTGGCGAAGGCCGCGAAGGCGGGCGGGCATGAGGTGTGGCTCTCCGTGCCGATGCAGCCGAAATCATACCCCCGCGTCAATCCGGGCCAGAACGTGCTGCTGACCGGCGAGACACCGGCCGAGAACGTGCGGCGGCTGAATTGGGCACTCTCCCGCGTCGAGGCCCCTGTCGGCATCACCAACATGATGGGCAGCGCCTTCACCGAGAACGCCGCCGCGATGCGCCCGGTGCTGGATGCGGCGAAGGCGAAGCAGTTGTTTTATGTGGACGCGCGCTCTTCCGGGCGCTCGGTCGGCGAAAAGGAAGCGCGCGCCATCGGGCTTGCCGCCGCGACCAACGACCGCTTCCTCGATGAGCCGGAAACCGCAGCGAACATCCGCCGCAACCTCGACGACCTTGCCGCCACCGCGAAGCGTCGCGGCTACGCGATCGGATACGCACGTCCGGTTTCGACGACGATCGGCGAAATCGAACACTGGTCGGCGGGGCTTGAAGCCAAGGGCGTGACGCTTGTGGGCGCCAGCCTCGTCGCGCGGAAGGCGAGCAATGACTGACCGGCTGCGCGCCGCGCATCTGCTCCTTCTGCTCGGTCCGGCCGCGCTGCTGGGCGGCGCGTTCGCGTTCCAGCATATCGGCGGGCTGCACCCCTGCGAGATGTGCATCTGGCAGCGCTGGCCGCACGCCGCCGCGCTCGTCCTCGCCAGCCTGGCGCTGTTCGTGCCGGGCGCGGGCAAGCGCGCTCTGCTGCTGCTTGCCGCACTCGCGGAACTGGTCACGGCGGGCATCGGCGTGTTCCATGCGGGCGTCGAGCAGCGCTGGTGGCAGGGACCGAGCGCGTGCAGCGCCACCGACCTCGGTTCGGGCGATTTCCTGTCGAACGTGATGGCGACGGCGGTCGTGCAGTGCGACCAGATCGCGTGGTCGCTGGCGGGCATTTCGATGGCCGGGTACAATGCCATCTTCTCCGGGCTGATCGCGGGAGTCGCGCTGTGGCTGATCCTGAAACGCTGAAACGTCCGCTTCCGGGAGACCGGGGCGCGGACACCGCTTCCATGCTGCGCGTCGATCAGGCGGGCGAGTATGGCGCAGCGCGCATCTATTCGGGGCAGCTCGCGGTGATGGGGAACCGTCACCCCGACAGCACCGAGATCGCGCGGATGCGGGCGCAGGAGCAGCATCATCTCGACGTGTTCAACCGCATGGTCGTGGAACGCGGTGTGCGGCCGACGGCGCTCGCGCCCTTCTGGCACGTTGCGGGCTATGCGCTCGGCGCGGCGACCGCACTGATGGGGCCGCGCGCGGCGATGGCGTGCACGGCCGCCATCGAGACCGAGATCGATCGCCACTATGCCGAGCAGGCCGAAGCGATCGGCGACAGCGATCCTGAACTCAAAGCCCGCATCGAAGAGTTTGCCGAGGAAGAGCGCGAGCACCGCGACACGGCGATTGCGCACGGCGCAGAGCAAGCCCCCGCCTATCCGCTGCTTTCCGCCGCAATTCGCGCGGGGTGCCGCGCGGCGATCGCGATTTCCAAGCGTATCTGACACCGCGGCCCGATCGGCCGAAGGTGAGGAAAGTTACACCAAGACAGCAGAGTGCCGGGCGTGTCTCGGTCGGTTCAATGCGTGGGCGAGCCGCGCCTCAAAGAGCGGCGCCGAGCGGATCACAGGATTTCCTATTTTGGAAGGCCTTCAGTTCGCCGGTTCGAGCCGATCGTTGACGAGGCGGCCCTGCTTTGTGAGCTTCGCGATGACGACCATGGGCTCGCGGCGCAGCATGTCTTCAAGCTTCGGCGCGCTGGTTTCGGAAACGAAGATGCGGCTTGAGAAGTCCGGCACCTGACCCGGCGCGACGTTGAGCCCCCTGATGTTGCTGCCGTTCACATCAACGTATGCGGGGCAGACCGTGCCCGGCGCCACCATCGTGGCCACGATCTCTCCTGAGTCTCCGGACAGGCAGAGAGCGCAGGCGGCCGCCGTGCAAAGCGCGGGATCGCCGGCCACGCGCCAGTCGTAGCGGAACTGGATGAAGCGGCCGCGGATCGGGTCGCGTGGATCGAAACCCGCGATGGGAATACGCCATTCGGAAGCGCCCGAAAGCCCCGCCTCGCGCGCGGCAATGCTGAGTACGAGGCCCACGAGCGGGAGCAGCAGGGCAAGGCCGAGCCAGCGCTTCATGTCCGCTTCCTTCCGACGAGAGCGAACACCCGCCGCCAGCCGAGCGCGAGCGCGATGAGCAGCACGCCGCCGATGATGAGCCCGGCACCCGTCGTTGCCAGCGAGCCGAACAGCTCAAAATAGATGATGAAGATGCGAATGCCGATGGCTGCAATTGCAACGCCGAAGAGTGCACGCCACCCGGAGGCGATCGCGGCGCGGGCGATGACGCCCCACATCGTCATGTAGATGAGCGCGCCGACAAGCCGCGCGGGCCAGCCATCCGCATGAGGAACCACAGTCGCCAGTAACAGCGCCGCCATCGGCGCGACAATGATCGGCAGCAGCATCGCCTGCGGGATCATTCGCCAACGGCGGCCGATCCACACTGCCGCTGCAGCGAAGACGACCGGCACGACAAGGCGCACCGCCATCTCACCGGCTTCGGACGACGTGACGGTGCCAGCCCACACGAAGTGCGCGAAGCTGACGCCGCCGAGCCAGACGAGGACGCCGACCTCGCGTAGCCCGTCCGCGAAGCTGAGGCGGCTGCGCCACGGCAGCAGCGACAGGCCGATGAGGATCAAGGGCCCCGCAATCGCGGCGCCGTGGACGAAATACCAGAGACCGTCCGCGTGCTCGTTTTCAAGTGCCAGCGACGCCAGCGTCCAGAGCAGCATACCCGCCCAGCCGTAGGCCACGAGCCGCGTGCTGCCCGCGATCAGCATTGCGGGCGTCATCAGCAGCAGCCAAGGCACGAGCGCCTGCCACATCGGGCCGGTGAGCTGATAGACCTGCGAATGCAGCGCGATCCCCGCGAGAACGAGCGCCGCAAGCAGAAACAGCGCGCTTTCCTTAAGCCAGCGATTGCCTCGCGCGGCGCCAATCCAGACGGCGGCCGCAGCAGCAGCGGCGAGTGCCAGATGGACACCAAGTTTCAGCCAGTCGGCGATAACATCCCAGTTCGCCGCAACGATGAGCGCGAGGCCGAGCGCGAGAGCAAACAGGCCGAGGCCGACGATAGCCCAGAGCACATAGGGACGATCGTTCGCCTCTTCATGGGCACGGATGCGCGCGGCGGCATCGGCATCGATGAAACCGGCGGCGACCCACGCCTCGAGCTTACTCTCCAGCGACATGGCGCGGACTGTGGCGAAGTCACACCGCGCTGTCTAGGCGGCGAGGAACGCCCTCTCCTCCCTCACGACCGACGCAAAAGACGGCCGGGAAAGGATCGTGGGCAGCCAGGCGCCAAGCTTCGGATACTTCGCACAATCAATATCGAGCGCGCAGTGCGACAGATTCACGAACGGGCTCGCCACGGAGATATCGGCAAGGCTGAGCACTCCGCCGACAAGGAAGCCGCCCGGCTCCGGCACCACGTCCTCGAGGTAGTCGAACAGGCGGGGCAGTTCGGCGATGCCCTGCTGTGCCATATCCTCGCTGCCCGCCTGCTTCAGGAAGCGCGGCGCGACGACGCGGTTGAAGAACACCTTACCTGCAGTGGCGACAACGATGGTGTCGCCGAACTCGTCATACCACACGGCACGCGCCAGATCCTCGGGCGCCTGCGGAATGAGACGGGGTTCTGGATACTTCGCGTCGAGATAGTGAACGATGGCGGAGGAATCGGAGATGGTGAAATCGCCGTCGCGAAACGCCGGCATCTTCCCGAACGGGGATATCGAGAGGAACTCCGGATCGCGGGCGGGCAACCCTGCGGGAACCAGCTCGTAATCGAGCCCCTTCTCGGCGAGTACCACAACGACCTTGCGAACGAACGGCGACAGCGTCGAGCCGTAAACCTTTATCATGTGGTCCTCCCCGATTGCGATTCTACTCGGTCAGTTCATCCCATTTGGCACGAATCTTCGCGAAGAACCCCTGGCTTTCGGGGCAGCTCCCCGCTTCGGGCTCAAGCGCCTGAAACTCTTCCAGAAGTTCGCGCTGACGCTTTGAAAGTCGCGTCGGCGTCTCCACCTCGACCTCGATGATGAGGTCGCCGCGCCCTCCGCCGTTCAGCGGCGGCATGCCTTGTCCGCGCCGCGAGAACTGCTTGCCGCTCTGCGTTCCCGCCGGCACCTTGAGCTCAACCGCCTCGCGGTCGATCGAAGGCACCTCGACCGTGCCGCCGAGCGCGGCGAGCGTCATCGGGACGGGCACCTTCACATAAAGATTGGTGCCGTCGCGCTCGAAGATGTCGTGCGGTTCGAGGTGGACGAAAATGTAGAGATCGCCCGGGGGGCCGCCCCGCGCGCCCGCCTCGCCCTCGCCCGAAAGGCGGATGCGCGTGCCGTCGTCGACGCCCGCCGGGATGCGCACGTCGAGCGACTTGTGCTTGTCGACGCGGCCCGCGCCGTGACATTCCTTGCAGGGATCGGAAATGACGCGCCCCGCGCCGTGGCAGTTCGGGCAGGTGCGCTCCATCAGGAACATACCCTGCTGCACACGCACCTTGCCGTGGCCGCCGCAGGTGCCGCACGTGTTGGCCGTCGCGCCCGGTGCAGCGCCCGAGCCGTTGCACGGCTCGCAGGCCGTGGCGACATCGATTTCTATGGTGCGGGTGTTGCCCGCGAAGGCTTCCTCAAGGCTGAGATTCAGATCGAAGCGCAGGTCCGCGCCGCGCATCGCGCTGCTGCGCTGCCGCTGGCGCCCGCCGCCCATGAACTCGCCGAAAATGCCTTCGAAAATGTCGGCGAAGTCGCCGAAGCCGGCACCGCCCGCGCCGTTGCCGGGGCCGCCGTTCTGGAACGCAGCCTTGCCGTAGCGATCGTAGGCGGCGCGTTTTTGATCGTCCTTCAGGCAATCATAGGCTTCGTTGATCGCCTTGAACTTCGCCTCGGCATCCGTGCAGCCGCCGTTCTTGTCGGGGTGGTACTGCATGGCGAGCCGCCGATAAGCGGACTTGATCGTGCCACCGTCAGCAGTGCGCTCGACACCAAGGAGTTCGTAGTAATCGGCTTCAACCATACGCCCGGATCGCCCCCGCTGGCACGGCGGCCATCCGTTTCCGGATGACCGCCGTTCCTGACTTTACGCCTTCTTGTCTTCGTCGACTTCCGAGAACTCGGCATCGACGACATCTTCGTCCGATGTAGACGAAGTGGAGGCCTGTGCATCGCCTTCGCCCGATGCGGCGGACTGCTCGGCCTTGTAGATCGCCTCGCCGAGCTTCATCGCTTCCTGCGCGAGCGCCTGCGTCTTGGCATTGATGTCGTCGACATCGTCGCTGTCGAGCACCGACTTCAGCGCGGCGACGGCGGTTTCGATGCCGCCCTTCGTGGAGGCATCCACCTTGTCGCCATGCTCGGCGAGCTGCTTCTCCGTCGAGTGGATGAGGCTGTCCGCCTGGTTGCGGGCCTCCGCCTTCGCGCGGCGCTTCTTGTCCTCGTCGGCGAACTTCTCGGCGTCCTTCACCATCTGCTCGATGTCGTTGTCCGAAAGACCGCCCGAGGCCTGGATGCGGATCTGCTGCTCCTTGCCGGTGCCCTTGTCCTTCGCCGAGACGTTGACGATGCCGTTGGCGTCGATGTCGAACGTCACCTCGATCTGCGGCACGCCGCGCGGCGCCGGCGGAATGCCGACGAGATCGAACTGGCCGAGCGCCTTGTTGTCCGCCGCCATCTCGCGCTCGCCCTGGAAGACACGGATTGTCACCGCGCCCTGATTGTCCTCGGCGGTCGAGTAGACCTGGCTCTTCTTGGTCGGGATCGTCGTGTTGCGATCGATCATGCGCGTGAACACGCCGCCCAGCGTCTCGATGCCGAGCGACAGCGGCGTCACGTCGAGCAGAAGCACGTCCTTGACGTCGCCCTGCAGCACGCCCGCCTGAATGGCGGCGCCCATCGCAACGACCTCATCGGGGTTGACGCCCGTGTGCGGTTCCTTGCCGAAGAATTTCTTCACCTCTTCGCGGACGAGCGGCATGCGCGTCATACCGCCGACGAGGACGACCTCGTCGATCTTGTCCTTGTCGAGCCCGGCATCTTTCAGCGCCTTGCGGCACGGCTCCATCGTGCGGGCGACGAGATCGCCCACCAGCTTTTCGAGGTCGGCACGCGTGATCGTCTTCACGAGGTGCTTCGGGCCGTTCTGGTCGGCGGTGATGAACGGGAGGTTCACCTCCGTCGCCTGCGCGGACGACAGCTCGATCTTCGCCTTCTCGGCAGCTTCCTTAAGGCGCTGCAACGCAAGACGGTCGGAACGGAGGTCGATGCCTTCGTCCTTCTTGAAGCCTTCGGCGAGCGAATCGACGATCTTGGCGTCGAAATCCTCGCCGCCGAGGAACGTGTCGCCGTTCGTCGACTTCACCTCGAACACGCCGTCGCCGATTTCGAGGATCGACACGTCGAAGGTGCCGCCGCCGAGGTCGTAGACCGCAATGGTCTTGCCGTCGTTCTTCTCGAGCCCGTAGGCAAGCGCGGCCGCAGTCGGCTCGTTGATGATGCGCAGCACTTCAAGGCCCGCGATCTTGCCCGCGTCCTTGGTTGCCTGGCGCTGCGCGTCGTTGAAGTAGGCAGGAACGGTGATGACCGCCTGCGTGACGGTTTCGCCGAGGTAGGACTCGGCGGTTTCCTTCATCTTCTGCAGGATGAAGGCAGACACCTGCGACGGGCTGTAATCCTCGCCGCCGGCCTTCACCCAAGCGTCGCCATTGCCGCCCTTCACGATGTGATAGGGGACGAGCGCCATGTCCTTCTTGGTGACCGGATCGTCGAAACGGCGGCCGATCAGACGCTTCACGGCAAACACCGTGTTGTCCGGGTTCGTCACTGCCTGACGCTTTGCCGGCTGGCCGACGAGACGCTCGCCGTCCTTCGTGAAGGCGACCATCGACGGCGTCGTGCGCGCGCCTTCCGCGTTCTCGATAACCTTGGGCTTGCTGCCTTCCATCACGGCGACGCAGCTATTGGTCGTGCCAAGGTCGATACCGATTACCTTGCCCATATCTCCCGTGCTTCCTCTTTCAAATTCCAAGCAGGAACAAACGATTGATCCCGCCGCTGCGCAGATTTGCCGCAGCGTCGTTGATCCACGCGGGCGATGTAGGAACAGCGCCAGCGCCATACAAGAGCGTGTGCACACCCCCGATGCGATTTGCGCCTGCGATGAGGACGTGCTGCCGCATGGTGCAAACGCCCCGAGCTGTGGCATGAAGTGTTCGTGCGGAGCGTGGATGTCTCTGGCAAAGGATACAAGATCGTGGCGCGTATCGACAGAAACCTTGGAATTGCGGCGTGTGTGACCGCGCTTTTGCTGCTCGTGGCAGCGGCAGTCGGCGGACGCGCGCTTGCTGCACCCCCCGTCCCTCCGGCCGTGAGCAATGCCTGGATTCGCCTGCCTGTCGTCGCGGGCCGTCCGGCCGCGCTGTATGCGACGATCGCGGGCGGTGCGATGGCGGACCGGCTGATCGCCGTGGAAGGCCCCAAGCCCGCGCGCTTCGAGCTGCACGCGACGAAAGCCGAGAACGGCGTGATGCGCATGGTCCCGCTCGTTGGCCTGCCGGTGAATGCCGGACAGAAGATCGAGATGAAGCCGGGCGGAATGCATGTGATGGTGTTCAGCCTGCCCGCAACCAAGCCCGATTCGCGCGTACCGTTGACCTTCGTGTTCGAAAAGGCCGGCCGCGTCGTCGTTTCCGCGCACGCGATGAGCGCAACGGCGCCCGACATGAAGGCCGGAGAGCACGCCCATCATTAGACCGCTGACGGACGGCGAGCAGGCGATGGCGCGCCGGGCCTTCGGCGACGCGATCGATCTCGCGCGCGTCACCATCCGGTGGGCGAAATGGTGGTGGCTGCAACCGGCATGGGTGGTGATGGCGCCCGATGGGCACATCTGGTTCCACCCCAACAACGCATCATGGCGCGAGGATTTCAGCCGCGCCTCGCTGTTTCTGCAGGGTCTCATCGTCCACGAACTGACCCATGTGTGGCAGCACCAGCAGGGCGTGAACCTGATCCTGAAGCGGGGGCCGCTGGCGCGCTACGACTATCTGCCTCTGAAAGCGGGGTTGGGCTTTTCGGCCTACGGCCTCGAACAGCAGGCCGAAATCGTGCGCGATGCCTATGTGAAGCGCATGGGCGGCGACGTACCGGGGACTCCGCCACTCGCCACATACGACGCGCTGTTGCCGTTCCGGGCGGAGAGCGGCGCGAGAGGGATCGCTTAGAGCCGGCCTCATGCGCCCATAACATCGGCTCGCCGCAACAGACTCTCGAAACGTCTCCGTAATACTGGCGTTAACCACAATGTTGTGCCCGAAGGATGCGCCCGAACATGCAATGCATCCGGGATGTCAGGGTTCGATGCCGACGAGGGGAATTCGGCAGGCGGATATGGCGTCGCGGATCATGCGGGTCGAACGACACGCGCGCCAACGCGCGGTCGATGGGTCGAGTTTGAAGGAGGAACGCGATGAGTGTCATTTCGAAAAGTCCAAGACTGTTCTTGCTGCTGGCCGTTTCGGCCATGGTCCCGGCGAGCCTGCACGCGCAGCCGCAGGATATGAGCGGGGCCGACCCGTCCATAGACGTGAACGCCTATCCGCCGGCCGATCTTTCGGGGATGCCCGCAGGGCCCGATGTCGAAGGCTTCATCGCGGCACGCAAGGATCAGAAGATGCTGATCACGGTCCCCGGCGGCGCGAAGCAGACGATTTTCATCAGCGAGGCGACCAAGGTGAAATCGAGCGGCGGATTCCTGGGAGCGAGCAGCAAGAAACTCGCCTCGGACGCGCTGCTGAACGGCCTGCCCGTCACCATCAAGACGGTGCAGTGGGGGCAAGGGCTGGTGGCAAGCCAGATCGCGCTCAAGAACAAGGATTTGAAGACCGCGTCGATGATCCACAATGCGACCGACCAGCGCTTTGCGGAGCAGTCCGCGGCGACGGAGGCGCTTCGGGGCCGCGTGGCGGATATCGATCAGTATAATGTGAAAAACACGATGAGCGTGAACTTCGACACCGGCAAGGCCGTGCTGTCGGACCAGGCGAAAACCGATCTCTGCGCGGCCGCGAGCGAAGCTGAAGCGATGGACAACGCGCTGCTGCTGGTCGTCGGCTACACCGATTCCACGGGAAGCGAAGACTATAATCAGGTCCTGAGCGAGAAGCGCGCCGCGCGGGTGGTCAATTTCCTGCAGCAGGCCTGCGGCTGGAAGCCGTATCGTATGCTGACGCCCACCGGAATGGCGGAAGCCGACCCGGCGGCAAGTAACGACTCGGTTGAAGGCAAGGCACAGAACCGCCGCGTTGCGGTGAATATTCTGGTCAGTAAGGGTCTCGACGGGATCTGAGGCGCTTTGGGGTGGGCTTCGTGTCCACCCCGCCGTTTTCCAGCGCGATGCTCTGCGGCTAGACCGCCCGCACCCAGATCAGATCGTGAAAGAACTCGGCGCCCGAGCGGCTGGTTTCGGGGGGTGTGCGGAGCAGCAGGCGGCCATCGCCTGTGGGATCGAATTCGACGACGCGGCGCGTGAGCGTCGTGCCGACCCAGCGCTGGACGGTGGCGTGCTCGACGGCGTGATGGACGTCGTCGCCCTCGCGGCGCCAGCGGCCGGCATAGGCGATGACGAGCGGATCGGCGCCGTCCGTCTGCCGCGTGAGGATCGCGCTCACATGACCTTCGGGATGGTAGAAGATGCGCCCACTCGCATCGAGGATGTAGGGATCGCCGTCGCGAAACTCGACCCACTGGTCGAGCTGCCACACGCCGCAGATGGGATCGGGATCAGCCATCAAGCTTCCTTCGCCACAGTGACCATCGCGGGGCGCAGCAGGCGGTCCTTGAGGACATAGCCGGTCTGCAGTTCGGCAACGATCGTGCCGGGCTCTGCGCCCTCCTGTACGACTTCGAGCATCGCCTGGTGCCGGTTCGGATCGAGCTTCTGGCCGACGCTTTCGACGCGTGCGATACCGTGCTTCTCGAAGGCTTTCAGCAGTTCCTTCTCGGTAATTTCCACGCCCGAGAGCAGCGGGCTGGCCACAACATCGTCCTTCGCGGCAGCATCGAGCGCGCGGCGGAGGTTATCGGCGACGCCGAGCAGATCGCGCGCGAAACCGGTGACGGCGTAGGCGACCGCGTCCGCCTTCTCGCGTTCAAGGCGGCGGCGGACGTTTTCGGATTCCGCGACGGCGCGGAGCAGGCGGTCCTTGAGATCGGCGATCTCGGCGTCCTTCTCGGCGAGCGGATCGGCCTGCGGCGCTTCCTCCGGCTGTTCGGCGGCGGCGATCTCTTCGGGGGTCAGCTTTTCGTTTTCGTCAATCATCCTATCAACCTGCTGAGTGTTCGGGCGGTGTAATCCACCATGGGCACGATGCGTGCATAGTTGAGGCGCGTGGGGCCGATGACGCCCACGACGCCGACGATACGGCCTTCGGCGCCGCTGTATGGCGCGGCGATAACCGATGAACCGGAGAGCGAGAAGAGCTTGTTTTCGGAGCCGATGAAGATTTTCATCGCCCGCGCCTCGCGTGCGTCATCGAGCACGCGCAGCATTTCGACCTTGTCGTCGAGATCGGCGAGGAGCGAGCGCACGCGCTGCAGGTCCGCCTCCGCCGCATCGTCGAGGAGGTGCGACTGGCCGCGCACGATGAGCACGGCGCGGTCGGCATCGTCCGCCGACCAGCTCGCGATGCCGCGCGCGATAAGGTCGCGCGTCGCCGCATCGATAAGCGCGCGTTCGGTCTCGATCTCCAGCTTGAGCAGTGCCGCTGCATCGGCAAGCGTGGAGCCGGCGAGGCGCGCGGTGAGATAGTTCCCCGCCTCGATGAGCGCCGCGGGGGACACGGGATATTCGAGTTCGACGATGCGGTTTTCGACCGTGCCATCATCGGCGACGAGGATCGCGAGAATGCGCGTCGGCGACAGCGCCGTGAAACTCGCCTGCCGGAGCACACGCTCGGTGCGCGGCACCATGACCACGGCGGCGCAGGACGAGAGGCCAGAAAGCACGGCGGTCGCGCGCGACAGCACATCCTCCACGGCGCGGTCGGGCGCGCTGAGGCCCGCTTCGATGGCGGCGCGTTCCTCCGCGCCCGCCTCGCTCGCCTGCATCATGCCGTCGACGAAGAGGCGCAGGCCGAAATCAGTGGGCACGCGGCCCGCCGAGGTGTGCGGGCTGCCGAGCAGGCCGACGCGCTCCAGATCATGGAGCACGCTGCGGATCGACGCGGACGAGAGACCGAGACTGTCGGCGCGCGCCGCGAGCGTCTTCGAACCGACCGGCGTGCCTGAGGCGATATATTCCTCGACCACCTGTCGGAACACGGCGCGCGCGCGATCGGAAAGCTCTGATATGGTTGGGCCGCTCGTCATCGGGGGGCAATGTAGGGTGGAGCCCCGCCCCTCTCAAGTGATCTGGACCCCGGTGGCGCGAGCCGGTACACGGCGCGGCAGATATCATTCCCCCGTACAGGAGTTTTCATGCGACCCTCCGGCCGCGCGCCCGACGAGATGCGCACCATCGAGATGATCCCCGGCTTTTCGCGCCATGCCGAGGGCTCTTGCCTCGTGAAGTTCGGCGACACGCATGTGCTGGTGACGGCGAGCCTTGAAGAGCGCGTACCGCCGTTCCTGCGCGGCAAGGGCGAAGGTTGGGTGACCGCGGAATACGGGATGCTCCCCCGCGCCACGCACACGCGCGGCTCACGCGAGGCCGCGAAGGGCAAGCAATCCGGCCGCACGCAGGAAATCCAGCGCCTGATCGGCCGCTCGCTGCGCACCATCGTGGACCTGAAGGCGCTCGGCGAACGCCAGATCACCATCGACTGCGACGTGCTGCAGGCCGACGGCGGGACGCGCACCGCGGCGATCTCCGGCGCATGGGTGGCGCTGCGCATCGCGATCGACAAATTGATGGCGGATGGCCTGCTGACGGCGGACCCGATCCGCGCGCAGGTCGCGGCGATCAGCTGCGGCGTTTACGAAGGCACGGCGGTGCTCGACCTCGATTACCCCGAGGATTCGGCCGCCGAGACCGACGCGAATTTCGTGATGACCGACAAGGGCGGCATCGTGGAGGTGCAGGGCACCGCCGAGCGCGACCCGTTCGACGAGGAGACGCTGCTCCGTATGCTGCGCCTCGCGCGCATCGGCTGCGGCAAGATCTACGCGGCGCAGGCGAAGGCGACCGGACGCTAGGCGATGGCGCGGAAGCTCCTCCCCGGCACGCTGATCGTGGCGAGCCACAATCCCGGCAAGGTACGGGAAATCCGCGATCTGCTGGCGCCGTTCGGTATCGAACCGGTGTCGGCGGGGGACGCGGGTCTGCCGGAGCCGGAGGAAACCGAGACGACGTTTCGCGGCAATGCCGAACTGAAAGCCCTCGCCGCCGCGCGCGGATCGGGGCTTCCGGCGCTTGCCGACGATTCGGGGCTCAATGTCCATGCGCTCGGCGGCGATCCCGGCATCTATTCGGCGCGCTGGGCGGGACCGGAAAAGGACTTCGCGCTCGCCATGCGGAAGGTGCACGAGGCGCTCGGCGATGCCACCGACCGCAATGCGCACTTCACCTGCGCGTTGTCGCTGGCGTGGCCGGACGGGCACGTCGAGACCTTCGAAGGCCATGTGCACGGCGCGCTCGTGTGGCCGCCGCGCGGCGACAAGGGCTTTGGCTATGATCCGATGTTCGTGCCCGAGGATCACACCATCAGCTTCGGCGAGATGGCGCCCGATGCGAAGCACGCGATGAGCCACCGCGCACGCGCATTCGCGCAGCTGGTTGAGGCATGTCTGAAGTAGCGCAGCCGCTGGCGCTTTACGTCCATTGGCCGTTCTGCGTCTCCAAATGCCCGTACTGCGACTTCAACAGCCATGTGCGCGAGCGCGTGGACGAGGCGGCGTGGCGCGAGGCGCTGATCGCGGACATGGAATACGAGGCGCGCCTGACGCCGGGGCGACGCCTTTCGAGCCTGTTCTTCGGCGGGGGCACGCCATCGCTGATGGCCCCCGAAACCGTCGGCGCGATCATCGAAGCCGCTGATCGGCTGTGGGGCTTTGAAAACGCTGAGATCACCCTCGAAGCCAACCCTTCGAGTGTCGAGGCGGAGCGCTTCTCGGGCTTCGCGGCAGCGGGCGTGAACCGCGTGTCGCTGGGGCTGCAGGCACTCGACGATACGGCACTGAAAGCGCTCGGCCGCGCGCACGACCTTACCGAGGGGCTCGCCGCGCTCGACATCGCGCAGAGGCATTTCCCGCGCGTGAGCTTCGACCTGATCTATGCGCGCGAAGGCCAGACACCGGAAGAATGGGAAGCCGAACTCACGCGCGCGCTGGCGTTCGGGACAGAACACCTCTCGCTCTACCAACTCACGATCGAGCCCGGCACCGCGTTCGCAACGCGGGCGCGGCTCGGGCGGCTGACGCTGCCGGAGGAAGACGCCTCGCTCGGCATGTTCGAGATGACGCGCGCGATGACGGCAGCGGCGGGGCTTCCCGCCTACGAGGTTTCGAACCACGCGCGGCCGGGTGCAGAAAGCCGCCACAACCTCACCTATTGGCGCTACGGCGACTATGTGGGCGTCGGCCCGGGCGCGCACGGGCGGCGCGGGGGCATGGCGACGCTGCGCACGCGGCTACCCGAAGCGTGGCTGAAAAGGTCGGTCGCCAGCGAAACGCCGCTGGGAGCGAATACGCGCGCCGACGAGGCGCTGATGATGGGGTTGCGGCTGCTGGAAGGCATCGACGAGGCTGCGTTCGCCGCACGCACGGGGACGCGGCTCGGCGATGTCGTCACCGCCTCCGGCCTTGAAGAAACGACGCGGCTGGGACTCGTCGAATTCGGCGATGGCCGTTTGCGGCTGACCGAAGCGGGTCAGCCGCTGCTGAATGGGGTGATCGCCCGGCTTATGGTCTGATCAGGCGCCCAGATCAGGCACCCGGGCGCTTCGCGAAGGTGCGCGGCGCGGGCGAGACGACCGTGGTGCCCGATGCGCCGACCTGCCCCACTTCGAGGCCGCGATCGGCAATGCCCGACGCGCCGAAGCGGAAGATGCCGTCGACGCCCGCGAACCCATCAGAATCGCGCAGGCGCGCTTCGGGGAAGCTGGAGCCGATGGTCCAGCTATCCGCGATCGCATTCACCAGCAGCACCGAATCGTAGCCGAGGCTGGCGAGCCGCGACGGCGCGCCGCCGAACTTCGCGCGGTAACGCGAGGCGAGCTGCTGGAAGCGCGCATCCGGCACGCTCGCGTACCAGGCGCCGTGCAACCCCGGCACGCTGCGGATGCCCGGCTCGGCGTTCCAAAGCTCGGGCCCGAGGTAGCGCACCTTGCCCGGCCCGGCGCCATACTGGGTGAGCGGGCCGAGAAACGCCGAGGCGATCTGGCTGCCGTCCGCGATCAGCAGCGCCTGGAAGGACACCGGCCCCAGACGCTCCTGCACCGGCGCGACCGTGCCGTCGGCGCGCACGATGCCGCCCTGGCTCGCCCGTGCGACACGCGCTTCATAGTCAGTAAGGCGGCGCACGGCGGCCTGCAGCTTGGCGCGCGAGCGCTCGTAGGTTTCCACCGCCGTGACCTTGCCGCCCGATTCGCGCACCGCGCGCAGCATGGCGCCCGAGGCGCGCTGGCCATAGTTGCCCGCCGGCACGAGCGCGCCGAAGCGCTCAACACCCTGCGCGCGCGCATAGCGCACGACGCGATCGATCGACTGATCGGGCTGGAAGCCGAGGATATAGACGCCGTTTCCGGCGACATCGGCATCGTTCGAATACGAGATGATCGGGATGCCCGCCGCCTTCGCGACACCGCGCACGGCGGTGACGTCCGCCGCAAGCAGCGGCCCGAGGAACAGCTTGTTGCCCTCCGCGACCGCACGGCGCGCAGCGGCGGCCGCGCCGGGCGCGGTATCATAGACGGTGAGCTTGATGCTGGTGCTCTTCACATCGAGCAGCGCCATGTTCGCGGCGTTCGCCAGCGATTGGCCGACGCGCGCGGTGCCGCCCGTCATCGGCAGCAGCAGCGCGACGCGGTTCTGCGGAATTTCCTTCGGCGTCTCCACGACCGGCGGCGGGGGCGGAGCCTCGACGACCTCGGGCGCTTTCTGGACCGTTTGCGTGCAGGCTGCGGCGGCAAGCGCCGCCATCGGGAGCAGTGTCCGCTTCAGGCCTGAAAAACAGCGATTCCAAAATCGCCCGCGGCCCTCCATGCTGTAAATCGACATGTCCATGGCACCCTTACCCCCAGAATCTAGATCCGGCGAACTCGAACCCGGCCTTTACATCGTGGCGACGCCCATCGGCAACCTGGGCGACATCACGTGGCGCGCAGCCGACGTGCTGAAGTCCGCAGCCTTAATCGCCGCTGAAGATACGCGCGTGACAGCAAAGCTGCTCGCCCGCATCGGCAGCGACCGCCCGATGGTGCCCTATCACGACCATAGTGACAGCCGCGTGCGCGCACGGCTGCTGGAACGCATGCGAAATGAATCGGTTGCGCTGGTGAGCGATGCGGGAACGCCGCTGATTTCCGATCCGGGCTTCAAGCTGGTGCGGGAAGCGCGTGCCGAAGGCATCGCCGTGACGACGATTCCGGGGCCATGCGCCGCCATCGCCGCCCTGACGCTCGCGGGACTGCCGACCGACCGCTTCCTGTTCGCGGGCTTCCTTCCAGCAAAAGCGAAAGCCTCAGCGGACACGATCGCGGAGTTCGCGGGGCTCGATGCGACGCTGGTGTTCTACGAATCCGGCAATCGGCTCGCGCGGACGCTGGAGGCACTGAAAGACGGCCTCGGCGATCGTCCTGCCGCCGTCGCGCGCGAAATCACCAAGGCGTTCGAGGAAACCGTGACCGGTACGCTCGGCGCACTTGCCGCACGCTATGCGGACGCTCCGCCCAAGGGCGAGATCGTGATCGTCGTCGGTCCGCCGGAACCGGCACCGCCGGCAGACGCCGACACGCTCGACGCCGCGCTTGCTGCCGCGATGGCAACGCAGCCTCTGAAATCCGCCGTCGCAGAGGTGAGCGCCGCGCTCGACCTCCCCCGCAAGCAGGTCTACGCCCG
This sequence comes from Sphingosinicella sp., assembly GCF_041916975.1. Lineage (NCBI taxonomy): Bacteria > Pseudomonadati > Pseudomonadota > Alphaproteobacteria > Sphingomonadales > Sphingosinicellaceae > Sphingosinicella > Sphingosinicella sp. The sequence continues at coordinate 3,082,249 of NZ_JAYRYK010000001.1, read as the reverse complement.
CGCGCTCGAACTGCGCGGGGGCGAATGAAGCGGCAGGCCGCCGAGCGTCACGGCCGCCGCGCCGAGCGCATCGCCGCGCTGTGGCTCAGGCTCAAAGGCTATCGCATCCTCGGCGAGCGTGTTCGCACACCGGCGGGCGAAATCGATATTGTCGCAAGGCGCGGCCGGACGCTTGCGTTCGTGGAAGTGAAGGCCCGCGACGACGATACCGATGCATCCGCCGCGCTGGAGCCTGCACGCCTGCGCCGGGTCTCGCGCGCCGCCAATCTCGTGCTTGGCCGCTACATCGCAGGTTGCGACGGCGCGCGCATCGACGCGCTGGTCGTCTCGCGCGGTCGGCTGCCCCGCCACATCGAGGGCGTGGTCGACGGCGATTGGGCTTAGCTGCTAGACGGCGTTCGAATCGAAGGAATTTCCCATGAGCCTCACCGTCGCCGTCCAGATGGACCCCATCGAGCGCATCAACATCGCGGGCGATTCGACCTTCGCGCTGATGCTGAAGGCCGAGGAACGCGGCTATACGCTGTGGCATTATCTCGCCGATCAGCTTTCCTGGCGCGACGGCCGCGTGATCGCACATGCCCGGCCTGTCTCCGTGCGGCGCGTGGCCGGCGACCATTATACGCTGGGTGAAGCGCGGGACATCGATCTCGGCAGCGACGTCGACGTCGTGCTGATGCGGCAGGATCCACCGTTCGACATCGGCTACATCACCGCCACGCACCTCCTCGAAATGCTGGACGGCGAAACGCTGGTCGTGAACAACCCGCGCGAAGTGCGGAACGCGCCCGAGAAGCTGTTCGTCACGCAGTTCGCCGACCTGATGCCGCCGACGCTGATCACAAGGCGGCTCGAGGAAGTGCTGGCGTTCCGTCGCCGCTACGGCGCGATCGTCGTGAAGCCGCTGCACGGCAATGCCGGCGCCGCGGTGTTCAAGCTCGGCGAGGACGACGGCAACCTTCCCGCGCTCGTCGAACTGTTCTCCAACGTTTGGCGCGAACCGTTCATGGTGCAGCGCTTTCTCCCGAAGGTCAGCGACGGCGACAAGCGCATCGTGCTTGTCGACGGAGAGATCGCGGGCGCGATCAACCGACTGCCGAAGGCGGGCGAGATCCGATCCAACCTTGCAGCGGGGGGCAATGCGGCGAAAACACAGCTGACGCCCCGGGAAGAGGAAATCTGCGCGCGGCTGGCGCCGGAGCTGAAACGGCGCGGACTGCTGTTCGTCGGCATCGACGTGATCGATGGCAACCTCACCGAAATCAACGTCACCTCACCAACCGGCATCGTCGCGATCGATCGTTTCAACGGCACCGATACGGCGGGCATGATCTGGGATGCGATTTTGAGGAGGCTCGGCCGCTGATATGGGTGAATGGGTTCAACAGCTGATCGCCGAGACCGGCTATCTCGGCGTCGCCTTCCTGATGTTTCTGGAAACGGTGTTTCCGCCGATCCCGAGCGAGATCATTATGTCGTTCGCTGGACTGGAAGCCGCCAAAGGCGCGTTCAGCCTCGTCGGCGCGATCATCGCGGGCACCACGGGCGCGATGTTCGGCAACATCTTCTGGTATCTGCTCGCCAAGCAGATCGGCATCCACCGCTTCGATCCGATCGTCCGCCGCTTCGGCCGCTGGCTAACCGTTAGCCTCGGCGACATCGATAAGGCGCACAAATGGTTCGACCAGCACGGCGCGGCCTTCGTGCTGTTCGGGCGGATGCTCCCGACGCTGCGCTCACTCGTCTCCGTGCCCGCGGGCTTCATGGAGATGAACTTCCGTCAGTTCGTGATCTATTCGACCATCGGCACCGCCGGCTGGACAACGCTGCTCGCTGTCGCGGGCTATAAGCTCGGGCAGGATTATGCCGAGATCGAAGCGTATGTCGGCCCGGTCGGCACCGCCGTGATCGTGGTGTGCGTGGCGGGATACCTGTGGCGCGTCATCACGTGGAAGCCGCACGCCTAGGACCAATCGACATTCAGCCCTAAGCGCGCGGGTGCGCGTGGCGATAAACGTCGAGCAGCCGCGCCGCATCGACCTCCGTATAGACCTGCGTCGACGACAGGCTGGCGTGGCCGAGCAGTTCCTGGATCGAACGCAGGTCCGCGCCGCGGGCGAGAAGATGCGTCGCGAAACTGTGGCGGAGCGCGTGTGGCGTCGCTGAGGGCGGCAGGCCGAGGGCAGCGCGTGCGGTGCGCATCGCGGCACGGATCATCCCCGGCGACAGCGGCCCGCCCTTGGCACCTCGGAACAACGGCGTGCCGGGCGCAGGACTGAACGGCGCAAGCGCGAGATAGGCTTCGATCGCCTCGCGCACCTTTGGCAGCACCGGCACGACGCGCGTCTTGCCGCGCTTGCCGGTGACGGTGATCGCCGCGCCGATCGGCAGCACGTCGCCGGTGAGCGACAGCGCCTCCGCGATGCGAAGCCCCGATCCATAGAGCAGCAGCAGCACCGCCGTATCGCGCGCGCCGATCCACGGCTCGCGCGCATCCTCGCCCGCGAGGTCGGCGACGCCGGTTGCGTCAGCAGGCGCGAGCGGGCGCGGCACGCGCTTCTTGAGGCGCGGCGAGGCGAGGCCCGCGATCGCCTTGCAGTCAACGCTGCGATGCTTTCTTGCCCAGCGGAAGAAACTGCGGAGCGAGGCGACTTCACGCGCGACGGAGACATTGGCGAGCCCTTCGGCGCGGCGGTGCGCGAGATAGGCGCGGAGGTCGGCAAGGCTGAGCGCGGCAAGCGCGCTGTCGGTCACGGCGGCGCCAAGGTGCCCGCCCATGAAATGCACGAAACCGTTGAGGCTCGTCTGATAGGCGCGGAGCGTGTGCGCGGAGCGGCGCTCGGCGGCTTCGAGGTGCTGGAGCCATTCCGCGACGCGGGCGTGCGCGGGCTGATTCAGCGCCGGAAGGTCTAGGGCTCGATCTGCATCCACCGCGCGATCATGCGCGAAACCACATCGCCGAGAAAGGCGAGAAGCTCGTTGCCATGATAATCGCCGAAGTTGTGCGGCGCGCGCGAGCCGAGCGCGATGATGCCGGTGGGCGCGGGCGGCGTGGGTTTGAGCGCGATCAGCGCTTCGGAACGGATAAGCTCGGCCGCCGGGCCGAACACGGGCGAGCCGTGCTTCACGCTGCGCGCCTGCCCCACGGGGAGCAGGTGACACCAGAGCTCGACCTGTTCGGGATCGATGAACTGCACGCCGCTCGCACTGGCGCGGATGCCCTGCCCGCTTGTGGTGAGCCCGAGGCCGACGGCATCGATGCGGAGGATATCCACCCAGTCCTGCGTCACGACATGGATCAGATGCTCGAAGTCCCGCGCGTCCAGCGCGGCGAGCGCGGCGGCGTGAATCTGCTGCACGGCGCCGGCGTGACCGCGCGCATACGCGAGCAGGTCGCTATTCGCCTCGCCAAGCACGGCGACACGGGTGCGCAGGCGAACCAGCGCTTCGGACTGGAAATCGAGAACAGCCATGTCCGCGACCCTATCGCGGACATGGTTAAGAGAAGCTGAGCGTTACAGGATGGACTGGCCGGTCTTTTCCCAATCGGCGAGGAAGCCGGCGATGCCCTTGTCGGTGAGAACGTGGTTGAAGAGCGCGCGGATCACCGCCGGGGGTGCCGTCATCACGTCCGCGCCGATCTTCGCCGATTCGAGCACGTGGATCGGGTGACGGATACTGGCGACGAGGATTTCGGTGGCGAAATCGTAGTTGTCGTAGATGAGGCGGATGTCGCTGATCAGCTGCATCCCGTCGAGGCCGTTGTCGTCGTGGCGGCCGACGAACGGCGAGATGAAGGTCGCGCCCGCCTTCGCCGCAAGCAGCGCCTGATTCGCCGAGAAGCAGAGCGTGACGTTCACCATCGTGCCGTCGCTGGTGAGCGCCTTGCAGGTCTTCAGCCCGTCGATGGTGAGCGGCACCTTGATCGCGATGTTGTCGGCGATTTTGCGGAGAACTTCGGCCTCCTTCATCATCGTCTCGTGATCGAGCGCGACGACTTCGGCCGAAACCGGGCCTTCCACGATGCCGCAGATCTCCGTCACGACCTCGACGAAACCGCGCCCGGACTTGTGGATCAGCGACGGGTTCGTCGTCACGCCGTCGAGAAGCCCGGTGGCGGCGAGGTCGGCGATGTCCTTGGTGTCGGCGGTGTCGACGAAGAATTTCATGGGTCGGGCTTTCGAAAGAGGCGTTTGAACAGCCCTTAGCGATTCGAATCGCGGGGCGTCCATAGCGCGGCTTTGCCTTCGCGGGCGCGTGCTTACATAAGGGCGCGATGCCCGCCCCCCGCCTCCGTGTTTTGACCCGCAATGCCGCGCTCGGCCCGCTCGATTACCGGGCGCCCGCTGAGGCCGTGCCGGTGGGGAGCGTGGTGCGCGTGCCGCTGGGGCCGCGCGAGCTGCACGGCGTGGTGTGGGAGGCCGAAAGCCTGCCGGCGGACGAGGTCGCGGACGCCAAGCTGCGGCCTATCCACGGCATCGCGCCGGTGCCGCCGATCCCGGCAAGCGTGCGGCGGCTCGTCGAGTGGGTCGCAGCCTATTACCTCGTGCCGCCCGCCGCCGTGCTGCGCATGGTGCTGTCGGTCTCCGCCGCGCTCGACGGGGCGCGCACCGTCACCGAATACCGTGTTTCCGGCATCCTCCCCGAACGCATGACGGAGAAGCGCGAGGCGGCGCTCTCCTCGCTCGGCGACGCGCAGGGGCTGGTGCGCGAGCTTGCCGAATGGTCGGGCGTGTCTGACGCGGTGATTCGCGGGCTCATCTCGGCGGGCGCCATCGAACCGGTCACGGTGTCGGTGGACCGCGCGCCACCGCTCCCCGACCCCGATTTCGGCCCGCCGGTGCTGGAGGCTGAGCAGGAGGCAGCGGCTTCGGCGCTGGTCGCGGCGGTGAAAGCGCACGACTTCGCACCTTTCCTGCTCGACGGTGTGACCGGGTCGGGCAAGACCGAGACGTATCTGGAGGCGGTCGCCGCCGCCATCGACGCGGGCGGGCAGGCGCTCGTGCTGCTGCCGGAGATTGCGCTCACCGAACCGTTCCTGCGCCGCTTCGAAGCGCGCTTCGGCTGCAAGCCGGTGCAGTGGCACAGCGACCTGCGCTCGTCGGAACGCCGCACGGCGTGGCGCGCGGCGGCGAGCGGCGCGGCGAAGGTAGTGGTGGGTGCGCGCTCGGCGCTGTTCCTCCCCTACCCCGACCTTCGCCTGATCGTGGTGGACGAGGCGCACGAGACGAGCTTCAAGCAGGAAGACGGCGTTCCCTATCACGCGCGCGACGTGGCGGTGATGCGCGCGCAGATCGAGGCGATCCCCATCGTCCTCGCCACCGCGACGCCCGCCATCGAAACGCTGGCGCAGGTCACGCGCGGCCGCTACCGCCACCTCGAACTCGCGAGCCGCTTCGGCGGTGCGCAGATGCCTGAGATCGAGGCGATCGACCTGCGCACCACCCCGCCCGAGCACGGCCGCTGGCTCGCGCCGCCGCTTGTCGAGGCGATGAAGGACAGGATCGCACGCGGCGAACAGTCGCTCCTGTTCCTCAACCGGCGCGGCTACGCCCCGCTCACGCTCTGCCGCCACTGCGGCACGCGCATCGAGTGCCCGAACTGCACGGCGTGGATGGTCGAGCACAGGCTGGTGAAACGCTTGCAATGCCACCACTGCGGCCTCGTGGAAGCCGTCCCCGAGGCCTGCCCCGAGTGCGGCGAGGAACACAGCCTCGTCGCCTGCGGCCCCGGCGTGGAGCGCATCGCCGAGGAGGTTTCCGCGCTGTTCCCGGACGCAAACGTCGCGCTCGTCACCTCGGACACGATCCACTCACCCGCGCAGGCGAAGGCGCTGGTCGACAGCGCGCTTGCCGGCGAAATCGACATTTTCATCGGCACGCAGCTCATCACCAAGGGCTACCACTTCCCCGAGCTGACGCTTGTCGGCGTCGTCGATGCCGATCTTGCGCTGAAGGGCGGCGATCTTCGCGCGGGCGAGCGCAGCTTCCAGCAGATCAGCCAGGTCGCCGGGCGCGCCGGGCGCGGCGAGAAGCCGGGGCACGTCTATATCCAGACGCACCAACCCGAAGCGCCCGTGCTCGCCGCGCTCGTCGCGGGTGACGCGCCCGGCTTCTACGCCGCTGAAACCGAAGCGCGCCGCGCCGCCGCGATGCCGCCGTTCGGGCGGCTCGCCGCGATCATCGTTTCCGGGCCGGACGAGGCAGAGGTCGCGGCGACCGCCCGCGCAATCGGTCGCGCCGCGCCCACGGGCATCGACGGCCTCACCATCCTCGGCCCCGCACCCGCGCCCCTGTCGCTGCTGCGCGGGCGTTTCCGCCACCGACTGCTCGTCCATGCCGCACGGCGGGCCGACGTGCAGGGGCTGATCGCGGAGTGGCTGGGGAGTATCGAGGTGCCCCGGAACGTGCGCGTCGCCGTGGACATCGACCCCTATAGTTTCGTTTAGAAGCTTGTAACCTTTTGGGCGGCTCATACGTATAGTCCCACGGAGGATGTGTGCATGATCCGACGTGAATTTCTTGGGCTCGGCGCAGGGTTGCTGGGCGGCGGCCTGTTGGGACGCTGGGCGCTTGCCGGCGATGAGAAGCCGGTCGGCGACTTTCCCGTCCGCTACAGCGACGCCGAGTGGAAACGCCGCCTGACCGGCGAACAATATTATATCCTGCGCGAGGCAGGCACCGAACGCCCCTTCACGAGCCCGCTGCTGAAGGAAAAGCGCAAGGGCACCTTCACCTGTGCGGGCTGCGCGCTGCCGGTCTACCGATCGGCCGACAAGTACGACAGCGGCACCGGCTGGCCGAGCTTCACGCGCGCGGTGAAAGATGCCGTGCTGACGGAGCGCGATCTCAGCATCGGCATGGTCCGCACCGAAGTGCTCTGCCGACGCTGCGGCGGGCACCTGGGGCATGTTTTCAACGATGGGCCGCCACCCACCGGCAAGCGCCACTGCATCAACGGCGACGCGCTCGATTTCGTCCCCGCCAAGACCGCATGACAGGACAGAAGATGGACAAACCAACCACCGAAACCGAATGGAAGGCGCGCCTGACATCCGAACAATATCGCGTGCTGCGCGAGGCGGGCACCGAGCGACCGTGGTCCAGCCCGCTCAACGACGAGAAGCGCGAGGGCGAGTTCGTCTGCGCGGGCTGCGGCGCCGTGCTCTACCGGTCCGCTGACAAGTTCGACAGCGGCTGCGGCTGGCCAAGCTTCACCCGCGCTGACGGCGAGATCATCGAACGCCCCGACCACAGCCACGGCATGGTCCGCACCGAACTGCTGTGCGGCAACTGCGGCGGGCACCTCGGCCATGTGTTCGACGACGGCCCCCTTCCCACGGGCAAGCGCCACTGCATCAACGGCGTTTCACTCGCGTTCGAACCCGAAAGCGAATGAAACGCGCCCTCGCCCTTGCGCTGCTTGCAGCCGCTGGATTTGCGCCCGCCGAAAGCCCAAGGCGCGCGGAGGCTGTCTTCGCGATGGGCTGTTTCTGGTCCGCCGAGGCCGCAATGGAAAAGCAGCCCGGCGTCATCGAGGCGGTGTCGGGCTTTGCAGGCGGGCACGTGAAGAACCCGTCGTACCGCAAGGTCACGGAAGGCGGCACCGGCCACCTTGAGGCTGTGCGCGTCGTCTATGATCCGGCGAAGACGAGCTACGCGAAGCTGCTCGACGCCTTCTGGCACAACATCGATCCCTTCGACCCTGCCGGCCAGTTCTGCGACAAGGGCGCCTCCTACCACACGGCCGTGTTCGCCGCGAACGCCGACCAGCGCGCGCTGGCGGAAGGCGACAAGGCGCGAATCGCGAAGCATTTCGGCAAGACCGTGACGACCGAGATTCGGGATGCCGCCCCATTCTATCCGGCAGAGGGTTATCATCAGGACTTCGCGAAGCGGAACGCACTGCGCTATCGCGCCTATCGCTCCGGCTGCGGGCAGGACCGGCGGCTCAAGGCCGTGTGGGGATAGGCTGCCCGATCAGTAGCGGACGGTTTCCTGCGCGATCGGGCACCACTTCTCGTCATACGCGCCGCGCTTGCGGGCATCCTCGCACTTGCGGCGGGCCTTGCCGATACGCTCTTCCTGCTTCCGGATCTCGCGGCCGCGCTTCTCGTCAGCCTCCGACTGGCTGGTGGTAACGGCGTCGACCCCGGCGCTCGCCGCCTTCACGGGCAGTGTCACGATGTCGACCGCCGTGCGGGCGATGCAGGCCGGAAGCAGCAGCGCAGCGAACGGCAGCATCCATCGGACGGACGCGAATCGGGTGAAGCTCACGGCGACAAACCTCCAGCGGAAGACAGGCCTGTCCTTACGCCCATGCTGATGAACAATCGCCGATCCGCAGCGCTGTCCGGCGCGCATCAGGGGCATTTCGTCGCGTGCCCGGCAGCCCGTGTTTTCCGCCTCTTGCTGCCTTGCAACAAGAAAGGGTGCGTGCTAGTCGGCCCCCGCCAGTCGTGAAGGGGGTGCATTCGCGCGCCCTTCGCTATGCGCAGGCAATTCGACATCCGGGCTTACACCGAACGAGACCCAAGAGGACGCGTGGATACAGGCGGCAATACAGGGAGCAGGGCACACGGACTTTCGGGGCGTTATGCCACCGCATTGTTCGATCTGGCCCGTGACGGCAAGGCGATCGAAGCTGTCGAGACGAGCCTCGCTGCGGTTCGCGCCGCGCTTTCCGAATCGGAAGACTTCCGCGCGCTGACGCTGTCGCCGCGCATCGGGCGCAGCGAAGCGGCGAAAGCCGTCGGCGCGGTCGCGAAGGCGCTGAAGCTCGATCCGCTGACCGCGAAATTCCTCGGTGTGCTCGCCGAAAACCGTCGCCTCGGCGCGCTCACCGCAATCATCCGCGACTATAACGGTCTCGCCGCCGCCCACCGGGGCGAGGTGACCGCCGAAGTCACGGCCGCGCAAGCGCTTACCGTGAAGCAGCAGGACGCGCTGAAGGCGAAGCTCAAGGCCGGCCTCGGCCGCGACGTGGCGCTCGACGTCTCCGTCGATCCCGCCATTCTCGGCGGCCTCGTCGTCAAGGTCGGCAGCCGCATGATCGACAGTTCAATCCGTACCAAGCTTGGCGCGATGGCGCAGGCGATGAAAGGCTAAGGCAAGATGGATATCCGCGCCGCCGAGATTTCGGCCATCATCAAGGACCAGATCGCGAACTTCGGCACCGAAGCGCAGGTCTCGGAAGTCGGCCAGGTGCTGTCGGTCGGCGACGGTATCGCGCGCGTCCACGGCCTCGACAACGTCCAGGCCGGCGAAATGGTCGAGTTCCCGGGCGGCATCAAGGGCATGGCGCTGAACCTCGAAGTCGACAACGTCGGCGTCGTGATCTTCGGCTCGGACGCCTCGATCAAGGAAGGCGACACCGTCAAGCGCACCGGCGACATCGTCGACGTGCCGGTCGGCAAGGGCCTCCTCGGCCGCGTCGTCGACGCGCTCGGCAACCCGATCGACGGCAAGGGCCCGATCGATTCGACCGAGCGCCGCCTCGTTGAAGTGAAGGCGCCGGGCATCATCCCGCGCAAGTCCGTTCACGAGCCGGTGCAGACCGGCCTCAAGGCGCTCGACGCGCTCGTCCCCGTCGGCCGCGGCCAGCGCGAGCTGATCATCGGTGACCGCCAGACCGGCAAGACCGCCGTGGCGCTCGACACGTTCATCAACCAGAAGGCCGCGAACGCCGGCACCGACGAATCGAAGAAGCTGTACTGCATCTACGTCGCCGTCGGCCAGAAGCGCTCGACCGTGGCGCAGATCGTGCGCGCGCTCGAAGAGAACGGCGCGATGGAATATTCGATCGTCGTCGCCGCGACCGCTTCGGACCCCGCCCCGCTGCAGTTCCTCGCGCCCTACACCGGCTGCGCGATGGGCGAATTCTTCCGCGACAACGGTATGCACGCCGTGATCGTGTACGATGATCTTTCCAAGCAGGCGGTCGCCTACCGCCAGATGTCGCTGCTGCTGCGCCGCCCGCCGGGCCGCGAAGCCTATCCGGGCGACGTGTTCTATCTCCACTCGCGCCTTCTGGAGCGCGCTGCGAAGCTGAACGATGCCAACGGCAACGGCTCGCTCACCGCGCTTCCGATCATCGAGACGCAGGCGGGCGACGTGTCCGCGTACATCCCGACGAACGTGATCTCGATCACCGACGGCCAGATCTTCCTTGAAACCGATCTGTTCAACGCCGGTATCCGCCCCGCCATCAACGTCGGCCTCTCGGTCAGCCGCGTCGGCTCCGCCGCGCAGACCAAGGCGATGAAGAAGGTCGCCGGCTCGATCAAGCTGGAGCTGGCGCAGTACCGCGAAATGGCGGCGTTCGCGCAGTTCGGTTCGGACCTCGACGCCTCGACGCAGCGCCTTCTCAATCGCGGCGCGCGTCTCACCGAGCTTCTGAAGCAGCCGCAGTTCTCGCCGATGCCGGTGGAAGAACAGGTCGCCTCAGTGTTCGCAGGCGTGAACGGCTATCTCGACGGTATCCCGGCGAACGCCGTGACCCGCTTCGAAGGTGCATTCCTTTCGGACCTGCGCGCCAACAACGGCGAAGTCCTGCGCAGCATCCGCGAATCGGGCGCGCTCTCCGACGAAACCACGGCCAAGCTGCACGAGATCCTCAAGGAATTCGTGCGGACCTTCGCATAAGGCCGGCACCTAGATGGCAACCCTCAAATCCCTCAAGCTTCGGATCGCCTCGGTCAAATCGACCCAGAAGATCACGAAGGCGATGAAGATGGTGGCTGCCGCCAAGCTTCGGCGCGCGCAGGAAGCCGCCGAGGCGGGCCGTCCCTACGCGAGCCGTATCGAAGCGGTCGTCGCCTCTCTCGGCGCGCGCGTGACGCCGGGTCCGCAGACCTCGAAGATGCTGACGGGCTCCGGCAAAGAGGAGACCTACCTCCTCGTCGTCTGCACCTCGGATCGCGGCCTCGCCGGTGCGTTCAACGCCAACATCGTGAAGGCCGCACGCCTTCGCGCCCAGGAACTGATCGCCGCAGGCAAAACGGTGAAGTTCTACCTCGTCGGCAAGAAGGGTGGCGCAGTTATCCGCCGCCTGTTCCCTGGCACGATCATCGCTTCCACCGAGTTCGCGGGCGTCAAGCAGATCGGCTTCGAGAATGCCGCGCCGATCGCCGACGATATCACCGCGCGCTACGAAGCGGGTGAGTTCGATGTCGCCTATCTCTACTACGCGAAGTTCCAGTCGGCGCTGGTGCAGGAGCCGACCGAGCAGCAGATCCTCCCCGTTCCGGTGCAGGCCGGCGGCGGCGAGGTGGCGGCGGGCGTCTCCGCGGCCGTTGAGTACGAGCCGGACGAGGAAGGCATTCTCGCCGACCTGTTGCCGCGCAACCTTTCGGTGCAGCTCTTCCGCGCGCTTCTCGAAAACGCCGCGTCCGAGCAGGGCAGCCGCATGACCGCGATGGACAACGCCACGCGCAACGCCGGCGACATGATCAACCGCCTGTCGATCCAGTACAACCGGCAGCGTCAGGCAGCGATCACCACCGAACTCGTCGAGATCATTTCGGGCGCCGAAGCGCTCTAGTCAGATACGAAGGCAAGGATAGAGACCCATGGCCAAGACGACCAACAACACCGGCCGCATCGCGCAGGTCATCGGCGCCGTCGTCGACGTGCAGTTCGACAGCGCGCTGCCGGCGATCCTTTCGGCGCTCGAAACCACGAACCAGGGCAAGCGCCTCGTCCTCGAGGTTGCACAGCACCTCGGCGAGAACATGGTCCGTACGATCGCCATGGACGCGACGGACGGCCTGACGCGCGGCCAGCCGGTCACCGACACGGGCGCGCAGATCAGCGTGCCGGTCGGCCCGCAGACGCTCGGTCGCATCCTCAACGTCATCGGCGAGCCGATCGACGAGCGCGGTCCGGTGAATGCGACCGCCACGGCCCCGATCCACGCCGAAGCCCCGCTCTTCGTCGACCAGTCGACCGAGACGAGCATCCTCGCGACGGGCATCAAGGTCATCGATCTCCTCGCGCCTTACGCGAAGGGCGGCAAGATCGGCCTGTTCGGCGGCGCCGGCGTCGGCAAGACCGTGCTCATTCAGGAACTGATCAACAACATCGCCAAGGGCCACGGCGGCACTTCGGTGTTCGCGGGCGTGGGTGAACGCACCCGCGAGGGCAACGACCTTTATCACGAGTTCCTCGACGCGGGCGTCATCGCCAAGGACGCCGACGGCAACCCGACGCCGGAAGGCTCCAAGGTCGCGCTCGTGTTCGGCCAGATGAACGAGCCGCCGGGAGCCCGCGCGCGCGTCGCCCTTTCGGGCCTGACGATCGCCGAATACTTCCGCGACGTCGAAGGCCAGGACGTGCTGTTCTTCGTCGACAACATCTTCCGCTTTACGCAGGCGGGTTCGGAAGTGTCGGCGCTGCTTGGCCGTATTCCTTCGGCGGTGGGCTATCAGCCGACCCTGTCGACGGACATGGGCCAGCTTCAGGAGCGCATCACCTCCACGAACAAGGGTTCGATCACCTCGGTGCAGGCCATCTACGTGCCCGCCGACGATCTTACCGACCCGGCGCCTGCCACCTCGTTCGCCCACCTCGATGCGACGACCGTGCTTTCGCGCGCGATCTCCGAGCTCGGCATCTACCCGGCCGTCGATCCGCTCGACTCGACCTCGCGCGTTCTCGAACCGCGCGTCGTCGGTCAGGAGCACTACGAGACGGCCCGCCGCGTTCAGGAAATCCTGCAGAAGTACAAGTCGCTTCAGGACATCATCGCCATTCTCGGCATGGACGAGCTCTCGGAAGAGGACAAGCTGACCGTCAGCCGCGCCCGCAAGATCCAGCGCTTCCTGTCGCAGCCGTTCCACGTCGCCGAAGTCTTCACCGGCATCCCCGGCAAGTTCGTCGCGATCGAAGACACGGTCCGCTCGTTCAAGGCGGTTGTGGACGGCGAGTACGACCACCTGCCGGAAGCCGCCTTCTACATGGTCGGCGGCATCGACGAAGCGGTCGAGAAGGCCAAGAAGATGGCGGCGGAAGCGGCCTAAATGGCGGACAATCTCCACTTCGAACTGGTGAGCCCCGAGCGGCTTCTGCGTTCCGGCGACGTCCACATGGTGGTCGTGCCGGGCACGGAAGGCGACTTCGGCGTGCTTGCGGGCCATGCGCCGTTCATGTCCACGATCCGCCCCGGCGCGATCGAAGTGTATGAAAGCGCGAGCAGCCCGGCGACACGCATCTTCATCGATGGCGGCTTCGCCGAGGTGAACGACAGCGGCCTCACCATCCTCGCCGAGAACGCGGTTCCGGTCGCGGAGATCAAAGCCGACGAGGTTTCCAAGAAGCTCTCCGACGCTCGCGACGACGTGCGCCTCGCCAAGACGGACGCCGAGCGTGCCGTCGCCGAAAAGCAGGTCGCCCGCTACGAAGCCATGCAGGCCGCTGCCGCAAACTGAGCCTTCCCCCTGCCGTGCGGGGGGACGCGCTTTCACATCCTGACGAACCGCCAGGACATGGGCTTTGTGCCGTCAGCGCCCGAGATTTCCGCATTCAGCGTCTCGCCGTCGCGCCAGTAGCGCACGCGCGTCGGGAAATCATGGTTCGGGTTCTCGAACACGATTTCACGGTCTCCCGCCCTCACCTGCCGGAACGGCACGGCCGCGCCGCCTCCCGGCGCACCCCAGAACACCGGGACGCCATCCTCGCCCGGCGCAATGCGCATGAATTCGAAGCTCTGCACGCCTGCCGCATCCCCCGTGCGGCCTGAGCCCATCAGTTGCCCCGCGCGCGGCACGGTCCAGCATTCCTCGGTCCAGCGCTCCTGCTGCGTCTGCTGCCAGCACCCGCTCATCCACGAAAGATCGGCCGCCGCCGCGGGCGCGGAAACGAGCGCGGCGGCAGCGATCAGGACAAGGCGCATCTGCGTTCCTCCCCTCTCGAACGCCGCAGCATAGCATGAAACCCGATCAGGCGCGCGATCGATAGGGCGCCCAGCTTCCATCGGGCTGCGCGAGCCGGTTGGAGACGATGCGCAGCACGTCCGCGTTCCACGCAAGCCCGATGTGTGTGCCGCCCACCCTCAGCGTTTCCCACGTCGGGCCGTTGCCGATGTCGGCACTCGCGGGCGCCACGATGCCGTCGAATGGCGTCAGGATCGCCGTAACCGGCACAGGGGGCAGCTCCATGAGATTGGTTTCGATCGGCGGTGCGTCCACCGTGTGGTCGTTGAGCCGCTCGTAAAGCCGCCACGCGTTGTTTGCGTGCAGATCGCGCGTGGCGGGCGTTCCCAGCGTTACGATCAGGCGCACGCGGTCCGGAATGCGCTTCGCGATCTCGCGCGCGTAAAGCCCGCCGAGGCTCCAGCCGACGAGGCTCACCTTGCGCTTCTGCCCCGCGTGCACGGACTTCACATAATGCACCATCTGCGCGAGCAGACCGGGCTTGAGACCAAGGTTGGTGCCGAAGCGCCACCCGGCATTCCAATAGCCGAGCGCGCCGAGACGGCGCCGCAGCGGCCATGTCAGTGCATCACCCGCCAGGAAGCCCGGAAATACGATCACGGGATGACCATCGCCCTTCGGCAGGCCATGCGTGCGGCTTTTCATGACGAACCGGCAGAGTTCGGGCACGGCCTTCACCTCGAGCGCGAAGCGCCCGAGCGGCGGCGGCACGAGGCCGGACGGCGGCGTCAGCGCACGTTCGCGTCGATCCACGCCTTCACCTCCGGGCCTATATCGTCGCGTTCGAGCGCAAGTGCGATGTTTGCCGTCACGTAACCGGCCTTGTCGCCGCAATCGTAGCGTGTGCCTTCGAACGGCAGCGCATGGAAGGGCGACCCGCCGATCAGCTCCGCCATCGCGTCGGTAAGCTGAATCTCGTCTCCGGCGCCGCGCTTGCGTGCCTCGAGCTTGTCCATGATGGCCGGTTCCAGGATGTAGCGGCCGATCGCCGCCATCGTGGAGGGCGCATCGGCGGGCTTCGGCTTTTCAACGAGGCCGCGCACCTCAGTGAGCGCGCCGCGCTGCGCGCCGGGCGAAACAATGCCGTAGCGGTGCGTGTGCGCGCGCGGCACATCGAGCACGCCGATCAGATTGCCGCCGACTTCGGCATGTGCCTCGATCATCGCCTTCAGGCAGGGCCGCGCCGGGTTCCACAGCAACTCGTCGGGGAGCAGCACCGCGAACGGGTTATCGCCAATGAGATGCCGCGCACACCAGACGGCGTGGCCAAGTCCGAGCGGCTCGCGCTGCCGTACATAGGCGATGGTGCCCGCCGCGAACCGTGTGCCGTCGAGCTGCGCCAGCACCTCGCTCTTGCCGCGCTCGCCGAGCGTCGTTTCGAGTTCGTAGTGGCGATCGAAATGGTCCTCGATGGCATTCTTGCCGCGACCGGTGACGAAGATCATCTGCTCGATCCCCGCGGCAACCGCCTCGTCGACCGCGTACTGGATCAACGGCCGATCGACGACGGGCAACATCTCCTTGGGCATCGCCTTCGTCGCAGGAAGGAACCGCGTGCCGAGGCCGCCCACGGGGAACACCGCTGTCCGAACCTTGCGCATCCGCTTTCGCTCTCCCGTCCTAGAACCGCTTGAGAAGTCTGAGGTAATAGCCCCGTTCCTCTTCCGAACGCGAGGGGTCGCTTGCGCGTTCTTCGAGAATCTTTCGTATCTGCTGGATGCGCCGCACATCGGCCTGATCGGGCAGCTTGACCGCGCCCTGCCCGAACCCCGTACCGGGGCGCCCGAGCGGATCGAGCCCGGAGCCCGCCGCGCCCGGCTGCATCGCCCCCGCCCCTGCAGCCTGCGCCATCTGCTGCGCCGCCGCTTCCGCCGCGTTCGCCGCCTGCCGGAGCAGATCGAGCGCGCGCGTCTGCGCCCGGATCGCGCCGCCCGCATCCCCGGCGCCGAGCGCGCGCGCCGCTTCCGCCATCGCCTTCGCGGCGGCACCGAGCGGCTGTGGGGCCGGCATTCCCGCGGCGCCGAACCGCTTCACCAGCGCCTTCGTATCCGATCCGAGCGTGCGCTGCGGCGGAGCATTCTCACGCAGGCCGCTATCGTTTCCGAATGAGGCCTCGATCATGTCGGCAATCGTCGCATCGCGGAGCACGCCCTGCCGCGCCTCGATCGCGCGCAGTGCCTGCGCTGCCTCCGCGGCGGCAGCGGCGCGGGCCTGGGCTTCGGGATCGGGCGCGGCATTGCCGAAGCGGATCGTCTCCATCAGCTGACGAAGGTTAGCGAGCGCCTCCGCCGCACCCGCCTTGTCGCCCGCCGCCAGCCGGTCGCGCAGGTCCGCGAACATCTGGTCGAGGAAGCCGAGATCGACCGACACCCCGGAACCTCCTGCCGATGAGGGCGGCTGCGCGCCACCTTCCGCGAGCGCGGCGGCGATCTGACGGCTGAGATACTCGCTCATCGCGGCTTCCAGCCGGTCCGCCATCGCGGCCAGCGACGCATCGTCGCCAGCACCGATGCCTCGCGCCAGGTCTTCCATCGCGCGGCGCATCGCATCCATCGCCTGCGTCGCCCCGCCGTCTTCGAGATCGGTCGCGATATCCCAGAGCAGCGCCGCGATGCTGTCCCGCGCATCCTTGCGCGGATCGTGCACCAGCCGCCACGTCGCGGCGCGCAGCCCGGCGAACACGCCGAGATCATCCTGAAAGGCCGGATGATCGGCCGCCAGCCCCGACAGGCGGCGCGCCACGATGCTCCGCTTCGCGCCCGCGAGCAGATCGGCACGAACGGCAACGATCGCCTGCGCGAGCGGATTGGCGAAGCGGCGCTGCGGCAGCGTGATGCGGATGGGCGGCGACACACCTTCCTGCCCGGCACCGTCGGTGGCGACGAGCATCAGCTCGACAGTCGATCCGGCGAACGGGTGCGGCGTGAGATCGGCGAAAACGCTGCCCCGCCCCGGCGGCACGCGCGTTTCGAGATCGACGTCGCGCACCGCCTTGCCGCGCCGGACGCGCAGCGACAGCGCGGAGACACCGTGATCGTCGCGCAGGCGGAAGCCGAGCCGAAGCGCGCCGGTGGGCGTGATGGCGGGATCGCCATCGAAACGGATCGCGGGCCTGAGATCGGCGGCGAGCGAAAGATCGAGCGCCGCGATCCGGCGAGCCCCCTGCTGAACGCTGTATTCGCCCGCGCGCGCGAGCGGAAAGGATACACGCCCGCCTTCCGCCGCCGCATCGATACCGGGTCCGGCCACATGCCAGCCGCCTTCAAGGCCTTCGACGCGGATCGTGACCCGGCTTGCGGCAAGCCCGTCGAGCGCGGCATCCGCACCGCCCTTCAGATCGATGCGCCGCGGCGGTGCGCCAACATAGGCGGGCGGCTCCAGCGTCACCGCGACACGCACGCCTTCCAGCGTCGTCGGCCACGGCGAGAAGGCGGCCGCGAGTCGCTGCGGCGCGTCCGCCTTCGCAGTCATCAGGCCAAGGAACAATGCTGTGCCGATGAGCGGCCAGAGGCCGTAACGGGTTTCCAGCGTCGGCTGCCATTCGAGACGGCCGAGGCGTGGACGCAGCTTCTGTGCATCGGCAAGCGCACGGTCCCAGAGCGCAGCCCCGAAGTCATCCGGGTTGCTGACGGGCACGTCGGCGACAAGCGCAAGCGCCCCCCGGCTGAGCCCGCCGCCCCGTTCCAGCCGTGCCCGGCGCGCGGCGGCGCTGGGAATGCCGATGCGCCATGCCGCGCGGATCAACAAGGCGGCACTTCCGACGATGAGGAGCGCGAGCAGCGCGACGCGCAGGACCCCCGGCAACGCCTGCGTGAGCCCGAGCAGCGCGGCTGCGATCCATAGCAGCCACAGCGTCAGCGTGAGGCCAAGCTCGCGCGGCAGCGCGCGCTCGGCCGCAAGAACGATCCCCGAAAGGGCGAGCGGCACGCGCATCGCGGCAAGAAAGGCTTGCTGCGGTGCGGGCGCGGTCATCGCGCTACCCCACCCAGTTCGGCACGCGGTCCTGCGCGATCAGATCCTCGATCGTGCTGCGCGGCCGCACCAGCGCCCACTTGTCGCCCTTCACCAGCACCTCGGGCGTCAGCAGGCGGGAATTGTAGGTCGAAGCCATCGCCGCACCATAAGCGCCCGCGGTGCGGAATACGACCAGATCGCCGGCCTCCACCGCGGGAATCTCACGCCCTTCCGCAAACGTGTCTCCGGTTTCGCACACTGGGCCGACGACGGTTGCGGTCATCCGCGCTTCCGTCTGCATCACCGAATCGATGTCGTGCCATGCGTCGTAGAGGCTGGGTCGCAGCAGATCGTTCATCGCCGCGTCGATGATCACGAAGTCGGTCGTCGCGCCCGTCTTCACGCGGATGACGCGCGAGACGAGCACGCCCGCGTTACCGACGATCACGCGCCCCGGCTCGAAGGTAAGGCGTACGTCCCACCCGGCGGTGACGCGCGCGACCATTGCGCCGTAGGCCTCCGGCAGCGGCGGTCCGGGCGTGTGCGCCGAATAGGGCACGCCGAGCCCACCGCCGAGATCGGCGCGGCTGACTGTGAAGCCCGCTGCACGCAGCTCCGCGATAATGTTGCCGACGCGGGTGAACGCCTTCTCCAGCGGGGCAAGGTCGGTGAGCTGGCTGCCGATGTGGAGCGCCACGCCCACCGGTTCGATGCCGGGTAGCGCCGCTGCCAGCGCAAACGCCTCCTGCGCGGTATCGATGGGAATGCCGAACTTGTTCTCGGCCTTGCCCGTCGAGATCTTGGCGTGCGTGCCCGCATCGACATCGGGATTCACGCGAAACACGACCGGCACGGTCCGGCCCATTCGCGCCGCGACCTCGGACAGCATCTCCGCTTCGGGCAGCGATTCGAGATTGATCTGATAGACGCCGGCCTCAACAGCAGCTTCCATCTCATCCGCCGTCTTGCCGACGCCGGAGAAGACGATGCGCTCCGCCGGAACGCCCGCCGCAAGCGCGCGCTTCATCTCGCCGAGCGACACGACATCCGCCCCCGCGCCGATCCGCGCGAGCGTTGCGATCACCGCCTGGTTCGAATTCGCCTTCACCGCATAGGCGACGAGCGGCGGGGCATTGCCCGCGCCCGCCACCGCATCGCGGAACACGGTGAAGTGCCGCTCGATCGTCGCCGACGAGTAGCAATAGAAGGGCGTGCCGACGGCCTCCGCGAGCGCGGCCACGTCGACATCCTCGGCCATCAGGCGGCCGTTCCTGTGCTCGAAATGGTCCATCAGCGCCCCGGCGGCAGATCGAATTCGTCATCGCGGCGCTCTTCGGAGCGGCGGACGGGATCGTCGACACGCTCGGGCGCGGCCTGCGCCGGCGGTTCGAGCATCTGTTCGGTGGTGAGCGGTTCCTTGACTCCGGGCGGTGGCGCGGGCGGGCCGCCCTCGGGCCACGCGAGCGGCCCCTTGGCGCCGCACGCGGCAAGCAGAAGCAGCAGAGGCAACGCGGCCTTCATTGTCCGGCCTCCCGCGCGGCGGCAACGGCCGCGCGCACGTTCGCGGGCGATGTACCGCCGAAGCTCGTGCGACTCGCGACCGAGGCATCCACAGTGAGCACGCCGAAAACGCGATCATCGATGCGCGCATCGATACCGCGCAGCGTATCGAGCGGCAGCGCCGCAAGGTCTGAGCCCGCGGCCTCCGCCGCCGCGACGCAGCGCCCGGTGATGTGGTGCGCCTCGCGGAACGGCACGCCGCCCTCACGCACCAGCCAATCGGCAAGATCGGTCGCGGTCGAGAAACCCGTGCCCGCCGCCGCGCGCATCCGGGCGGTGTCGAACGTGATCGTCTCCACCATGCCGGTCATCGCGGCGAGGCACAGCGCAAGCGTGTCGAAGGCCTCGAACACCGGCGCCTTGTCATCCTGCATGTCCTTCGAATAGGCGAGCGGCAGCCCCTTCATGATGACGGCGAGACGCTGGTACGCGCCGAGGAACAGGCCCGCCTTCGCACGCACGAGTTCGGCAGCATCGGGGTTGCGCTTCTGCGGCATGATCGACGAACCGGTCGAGAACGCGTCGGGCAGCTTCACGAAGCCGTAGGGCTGGCTCGCCCAGATGATGATCTCCTCGGCGAGCCGCGAGAGATGCAGCCCCGCCATCGCCGCCGCCGACAGGAATTCGAGCGCGAAATCGCGGTCCGAAACCGCATCGAGGCTGTTCGCCATCGGCCGGTCGAAGCCGAGCGCCTTCGCGGTCGCATGGCGATCGATCGGGAACGACGTGCCCGCGAGCGCCGCCGCGCCGAGCGGCGATTCGTTGAGCCGCACCCGCGCATCGGCGAAGCGGCCACGGTCGCGCCGCGTCATCTCGCAATACGCCATCAGGTGATGGCCGAGCGTGACCGGCTGCGCGGTCTGCAAATGCGTAAAGCCGGGCATCACGTCCGCCGCGTGCTGCTCCGCCCGCGTGAGCAGCGCCTTCTGGAAACCGCCGAGCCCCGCGTCGATCGCATCGATCGCATCGCGCACCCACAGGCGGAAATCGGTCGCCACCTGATCGTTGCGCGAGCGCGCCGTATGGAGCCGCCCGGCGGGCTCGCCGATGATCTCCTTCAGCCGCGCCTCGACATGCATGTGAATGTCTTCGAGCGCGGCGTTCTCCACGAGACCGCCCGCGGCATACTCGGCCTCGATCGCATCGAGTCCGCGCGCGATTTCGGCGGCATCGCCCTTGGAAAGAATACCCGCCGATGCCAGCATCGCGGCGTGCGCGCGGCTGCCCGCGATGTCCTGACGCCACAGGCGCTTGTCGACGCCGATAGAGACATTAATGTCACGCATGACAGCAGACGGCCCTTCGGCGAAGCGGCCGCCCCACATGTCATTGGAGCTTGCAATGCGGTCTGTAATGTTCGCGATCCTCGTTCTCATGCCGCTTTCCGCCTGCGGCAAGGCCAAGGAGGCCGATAAAGCAGACGCGCTCGCCTCGCAAGAAAGCGCGGCCCCGGCAGCGAAGAAAGCCGCGGGCGTCGTGGACGTGTCGCAGGCCGGCACGCCAGCGCCCACGCAAGCCTTCGCGCGCGAAGACGGCAGCAAGGTGACGCTCGCCGATTTCCGCGGCAAACCGGTGCTTGTGAACCTTTGGGCAACGTGGTGCGCGCCGTGCATCGCCGAAATGCCCGCGCTCGACGGACTTGCGAAGGCGAAGGCCGGCGAAATGGCAGTGATCGGCATCAGCCAGGATCTGCAGGGCTGGGGGAAGGTGAAGCCGTTCCTTGCGAAGGCGAAGCTTCAGAACATGACCATCCTGCTCGACGAGGAAGGTGCGCTCGCCACCACGCTCGGCGCGCCGGGGCTGCCCTTCACCGTGCTCTACGATGCGGAGGGCAAGGAAATCTGGCGCGTCAACGGCCCGCGCGAGTGGGATCAGCCCGGCGGCTTCCCCGAAACCGCCGCGCCGGGCCCCACCGTGCATTTCCATGCCGTCGGGCAGGAACCGGGCTGGACGATGGACATCGCCACCGGCCGCGACGTGGAGGTGATCGCCGACTACGGATCGAAGACCGCGACGTTCAAGGCGCCCGCTCGCCTCGCGCTCGAAGGCACGAGCAGCTTCTCCGCTGCGCAGGGCAAGTCGTCGCTCGCCGTTTCGATCGTGAAGACGCGGTGTGAAGACGCGATGAGCGGCAAGCCCTACGCCTACGCCGTCACCATGACGCTGGACGGCAAACGCTACGAAGGCTGCGGCGAAACGCTTTAGGGCGGATCGACATTCAGAAGATGGCGTGCCGAAAATGGTGGATTTTCGAGACCCGGAGCGCAGCGTACTAAAGGTACGTGAGCACCGGAAGCGCGGAGAGCCGCCATTTGCAGGCCGTCAGAGCTGAATGGCGATCGGTCCTAGAACTCGATCCGGTCGAGCCGCCAGTCCTCGGCATCCGCGCCCGCATACCAGTCCTGCATGAACGGATGAGCGAGAACGGCGTTCACATAGGCTTCCGATGCATCGGAGAGCGGCACGTCGTAGGTGCGGAACCGCGTGACGACGGGAGCGTACATGATGTCCGCCGCACCGAACGCGCCGAACAGATAAGGGCCACCGTTACCGCCGAAACCATGCAATGCCTCGCGCCACAGTGCGTCGATGCGGCCGATGTCGCGCTCCACCTCAGGCGTCAGCGCGAACGCCGGATAGGTCCGCCCGGTGTTCATCGGGCAGTGCCTGCGCAGATTGATGAAGCCCGCGTGCATCTCCGCCGCGATCGAACGCGCGAGCGCCCGCGCCGCGTCATCCTTCGGCCAGAAGACGTCGCGGCCGACACGGTCGGCGAGCCAGTCGATAATCGCGAGGCTCTCCCACACCACGACGTCGCCATCCCAAAGCACGGGCACGGTGCCCGAAGGCATCAGCGAGGCATCTGCCTTCGCCGCGGCGAATTCGGGCGTATCCATCGGGATCACCACTTCGTCGAATGCGAGGCCCGATTGCCTGATCGCGAGCCAGCCGCGCAGCGACCACGACGAGTAGCGTTTGTTGCCGATCACCAGTTTCATATGCCCGCCTCGTCCTTCGCCGCCCCGAGCACCGCAGCGCGCAGGTCTTCGATCCCGTGGTTCTTTTCGGAGCTGGTGGCGAGCAGGCTGGGGAACGATGCTGGATGCCGCTTCAGAAGCGCCGGAAGATCCTCGCGCAGCTTCGCGACCCAGCTTTCCTTCACCTTGTCCGTCTTGGTGAGCACGATCTGGTAGGAGACGGCAGCGCTGTCCAGCATGTCCATCACGTCTTCATCGACCTTGCCGATACCGCGGCGGCTATCGATCAGCAGCAGCACGCGCTTCAGATTGGCGCGCCCGCGCAGGTAATCGAACACGGCGCGCTTCCACGCGTCCACCATCTTCTTCGGCGCCTCGGCATAGCCGTAGCCCGGCATGTCGACGAGGCGCAGCACGGCGGGCTCGCCGACATCGAAGATGTTGAGAAGCTGCGTGCGCCCCGGCGTGTTCGAAGTGCGCGCGAGGCCCTTCCGCGCCGTCAGCGCGTTCAAAAGCGAAGACTTGCCGACATTGGAACGCCCCGCGAACGCCACCTCCGGCAGGTTCGCCGGGGGCAGATCGTCCATCGTCGGCGCCGACTTCACGAAGGCGATCGGCCCCGTGAACAGCCGGTTCGCCTCCCGGGGGCTGACGCCGGTCATTTTGCTTTGGCAGGTTCGGGCGCGGGCGCCGGATGCTTGCGGATCAGCACCCACTGCTGGGCGATCGAGATGATGTTGTTCACCGTCCAGTACAGCTGCAGACCCGCCGCGAACGGCGCCATGATGATCATGAACATCCACGGCAGGATGGCGAACACCTTCTGCTGGATCTCGTCGAGCGGCTGCGGATTGAGCTTCTGCTGGAGCCACATGGTGATGCCGAGCAGGATCGGCAGCACGCCGATGCCGATATAGGGCGGCGGCGTGAACGGCAGCAGGCCGAACAGGTTCACCGGCGTCAGCGGATCGGGCGCGGAAAGATCCTTGATCCACAGGTAGAACGGCTGGTGCCGCATATCGATGACAAGGAACAGCGTCTTGTAGAGCGCGTAGAAGATCGGGATCTGCAGCAGGATCGGCAGGCAGCCCGCGAGCGGGTTGACCTTCTCCGTCTTGTACAGCTCCATCATCTCCTGCTGGAGCTTCAGCTTGTCGTCCTTGTAGCGCTCCTGCAGCGCCTTCATCTTCGGCTGCACCTGCCGCATCTTCGCCATCGAGGCGTATTGCTTGTTCGCGATCGGGAACAGCACGAAGCGGATGAGGATGGTGAGGCCGATGATGGCGACGCCGAGGTTGCCGGTCTTCTCGAACAGCCAGTCGAGCAGATGGAAGATCGGCTTCGCGATCACCTCGAACCAGCCCCAGTCGATGGCGCTGCCGAGGCGAACGACGCCGAGACCATCCTGATAGCGATCGAGGACGTCCACCTCCTTCGCGCCCGCGAACAGGCGCGTCGTCGTCGCGGCGGTCTGGCCGGGGCCGACGGCAATCGGCTCGCCACGCACGCCGGCCTGATAGCGCTGGTCGCCGCCGCCCCGGAAATTCGCGTCGAACGTCGTGTCGTTCGCGGGGATGAGTGCGGAAAGCCAGTATTTGTCGGTGAAGCCGATCCAGCCGCCCTTCGAGCTGAAATCGATCTGCCGGTCCGGCGCCTCGTCGATGTCCTCGTAATTATTGTCGTAGTCGGTTTTGCCGCCGAACACGCCGATCGGCCCGGTGTGGGCGTTGAACGTGCTCTTGTCCGGCCCGGTGCCGACGCGCGCGACAAGCCCGTAAGGCCGCGCGACGAGCGCCTGGCCGCCTTTGTTCACGATGCTCTGCTTCGCGGTGAACAGATAGTCCTTGTCTACCGACAGGGCGATCAGGAAGGTCTGGCCTGCGGCGTTCGTCCACGACAGCGTCACCGGCTGTTCGGGCGTCAGCGTCGGCGCGCTCGCCGTCCAGCGTGTTTCGGCGGTCGGCAGGCCCGCGGACCCGGTCCAGCCGAATTCCGCGAAGTACGCGCCCTGCGTTCCCGAAGGCGAGAACAGGCGGACATTCGCCGAATCCTTCTTCAGCGTCTCGTCGTGGCGCAGCAGCAGCAGGTCGTCGATGCGCGCGCCGGCAAGATTGATCGAGCCCGAAAGCGCGGGCGTGCGGATCGCGACGCGTGCGCCTTCAGCGATCACCGCTGCCCGGTCGCGCAGCATGGTGGGCGCATCGGCGATCGGCGCTGCGCCATCCGGCTTCTGTGCAGCACTTACCGGTGCGTTGGACTTCGGCGTCGGGAAGAAGCGCTCCGAAACGGCAGCCCAGCCGAACAGCACGACGATCGACAACAGGATCGCCAGAAACATGTTGCGATTATCGCTCAAGCTCGACCACCTTCTTGCGGCCCGCAGCAGGGCCTCGACTTCATTATGGTTTCGGAACCGGGGACGGGATCGAACCCCGAACCGCCCCACGGATGGCAGCGCAATATCCGACGAAGCGCAAGCGCGCCACCCTTGATAGGACCGTGCCGCTCGATAGCATCGATGGCATAGGCCGAGCACGACGGCGCGAAGCGGCACGTTGGCGGCAGGATCGCCGAGAAGGTCAGCTGCCAGCCGCGCGCCACGAGGATCATCATGCGGGCAGCCAGCCTGCCGATCATCTTGCGACCTTCCGCACGGCGCGCTGCAGATCGGCGATCAGATCGGCATAAGCGCGTGTCAGCCCGGCCTCGCGGCCGATCAGCACATAATCATGGGCGGGAGACGCCAGCGCAGGCATCGATTCGGAAACGAGCGCGCGCAGGCGGCGCTTCAATCGGTTGCGGACGACCGAATTGCCGATCTTCTTGGTGACGGTGAAACCGACGCGCACCCCGCCGCCATCGGCGCGGTCGCGGGCCAGCAGGATGAAACCGTCGGTCACAGCGCGGCGTCCCTTGTTCGCGGCGAGAAAGTCACGCCGCGAACGGAGCCGCTCGGGTGTCGGAGCTACGCCGACAGCCGCTTGCGGCCGCGCGCGCGGCGGGCCGCCAGAACCTTGCGGCCGCCCGGCGTCGCGGAGCGCGTGCGGAAGCCGTGACGCCGTTTGCGGACGAGCTTGCTCGGTTGGTAGGTGCGCTTCATCGGACATGCCTTCTTGCGAATCGAATCAATAAAAACGGCCGCGCACGCGTGCTCGCGCAATCGCGGCCGAAACCTTCGGGCGAGCGCATAGGCAGGCACGCGCCCAAAGTCAACGGAAAGCGTGGACGCGCCTACTCCGGACGCGGCCGTTTGCGGCGGCGAAGTCCCATGTCCACCCAGTGTGCAATTTTCGGATAGCGGCGCTTGAAGCCGACGTAACGCTTGCGCGCGCCGTGCGAGTTTCTGAGCACGAGAGCGAGCCCGATCGCCGAACCAATGAAGCCGAACGGCCCCGGAATCAGCGGCCCGCCGATGATCGGCGACAGGATCATCAGCATCACGCCCGCCGTGATCTCCGCGCCGCGGCGCGCGAGCGAACGCGGCCGCCGCGGCTTGCGTGCGGATGGAGAAGGCGTGGTCACCGGGAATCCTTGAAGACGCGCGAATCGTTTCTGCAGCGCACGATGCACCGGCGGCGTGTCAAAAAAGAGGCCGTATCCTCAGGGGTTTGACGGCAATGTTGGCGCACTCTACCGGTGTCCTTCGATGCATTGTTTCGGTGCATCAACGGGGGAATGCTGGTCATGGTTGCGCGCGTGCAGACAGTCGCGTTCATCGGGCTTGAAGCGCGCAGTATCGATGTGCAGGTGCAGATCGCGCGCGGGGGTGCCAAGTTCACCATCGTCGGCCTGCCCGACAAGGCCGTGGCCGAAAGCCAGGAGCGCGTGCGCGCGGCGCTTTCCGCCATCGGCCTCGCGCTTCCCTTCCAGCGCATCACCGTCAATCTTTCGCCTGCCGACCTCCCCAAAGAAGGCAGCCACTATGACCTCCCCATCGCGCTCGGCCTGCTCGCCGCGATGGGCGTCGTAGATCTCGAAGCGCTCGCCGGTTACGCGGCGGTCGGCGAACTCGCGCTCGACGGGCGCGTGAGCCCGGTGCCCGGCGTGCTGCTCGCCGCACTCCACGCCTCGTCCAACGAACTCGGCCTCATCTGCCCGGCCGCGCAGGGCGGCGAAGCGGCGTGGGCGGGCTGCGACGTGCTCGCCGCGCCCGATCTCCTCAGCCTGCTCAACCACCTGAAAGGTACGCAGCTTCTCAGCCCGCCCGTGGCGACCGTGGCCGACGAACCCGTCGGCGCGCCAGACCTCGCCGCCGTGAAGGGCCAGGAAACCGCCAAGCGCGTGCTCGAAGTGGCGGCGGCCGGGGGCCATAACCTGCTGTTCTCCGGGCCGCCCGGCGCGGGCAAGTCGCTCCTCGCCGCCACGTTGCCCGGCATCCTGCCGCCGCTCTCCCCGCGCGAGGCACTGGAGGTCTCGATGGTCGCCTCTGTCGCGGGCGCGCTCGACGGCGGCAAACTGATCCGCACCCGCCCCTTCCGCGCGCCGCACCATTCGGCATCGATGGCGGCACTCGTCGGCGGCGGCGCAAAGGCGCGGCCGGGCGAAGTGAGCCTCGCGCATCTCGGCGTGCTGTTCCTCGACGAGCTGCCGGAATTCCAGCGCCAAGTGCTCGATTCGCTGCGCCAGCCGCTGGAGACGGGTGAGGTGAGCATCGCGCGCGCCGCGCTTCACGTCACCTACCCCGCGCGCGTGCAGCTCATCGCCGCGATGAATCCCTGCCGCTGCGGGCACCTGAGCGACCCCGCACTCGCCTGCGCCCGCGCGCCCAGATGCGCCGCCGACTATCAGGCGAAGCTCTCCGGGCCGCTGCTGGACCGCATCGACCTCCACGTCGAGGTCGAACCCGTCTCCGCCGGCGATCTCGCGCTACCGCCCCCCGCGGAAGGCTCGGCCGAAGTCGCCGCGCGCGTCGCCGCCGCCCGCGCGCTCCAGACCGCGCGCTACGAAGCGCACGGCGTCCGCACCAATGCCGAGGCCGACGGCAAACTCCTCGAAGATGTCGCGACACCCGACGACGCCGGCCGCACGCTTCTGATGCAGGCCGCAGAATCGATGCGCCTCACAGCACGCGGTTACCACCGCGTGCTGCGCGTCGCCCGCACGCTCGCCGATCTCGCAGGCGCGGAGAGCGTGGCCCGCATCCATATCGCCGAAGCGCTCAGCTACCGGCGCCGCGCCCCGGTGAACTGAAACCATATCCCCAGGCTATCTTTCGTCGACGCCTGAACGCATTTCCATCGCAATAGCGCTCGTCTATCGTCACCACCCCATGGGCAGAGGGAGCCATTGATGCCGTTACATGTGAAAATGCTGATCGGGTTCGCGGCCGGTCTTGTCGCGGGCCTTGTCGTGCATTTCACGGCCGGCGCGGATGCCGCATGGGTCCATACCGTCACGACCTACGTGACCGGCCCGATCGGGCAGCTCTTCCTGCGCCTGCTCTTCATGCTCGTGATCCCGCTGCTGTTCTCGGCGCTGGTGCTCGGCGTCGCCGAGATGGGCGACATCCGCTCGCTCGGCCGCATCGGCTGGAAGACGCTCGCCTATACGATCGGCGTTTCCGCCGTGGCGGTGGCGATCGGCCTCTTCTTCGTGAACGTACTGCGCCCCGGCGACGGCATCGACCCCGCGCTCGCCCAGCGTCTGCTCGCCGACGCGGGCGACAATGCGTCAGCGATCGTCGCAAGCTCCCGCGAGGCGCCCTCCGGCGTGGAAGCCGTGCTCAACATCGTGCCCTCGAACGTCATCCGCGCCGCCGCGGACAACGACATCCTCGCCGTGATGTTCTTCGCGCTAATGTTCGGCATCGGCATGGTGCTCGCGAACTCGCCGGGCACGGAGCGCCTGAAGGGCGCGATCGAAGGCCTGTTCGACGTGACGATGACGCTGATCAACCTCGTCATCCGCATGGCGCCCTATGCCGTCGCCTGCTTCATGTTCAATCTCGCAGCGCTGTTCGGCTGGGATCTGCTCGCCCGCCTCGCCTCTTACGTCGGCGTCGTCGTGCTCGCGCTCGGTGTCCACATGATCGTCGTCTACTCGCTTGCCGTGAAGTTCCTCGGCGGCATGTCGCCCGCGCGCTTCTTCAAGGGATCGGAGGAAGCCATCGTCATGGCCTTCTCCACGGCCTCCTCAAACGCCACGCTGCCCACGGCACTCCGCGTCGCCGAAACCAAGCTGATGCTGCCGCGCCGCGTCTCGCGCTTCGTGCTGACGATCGGCGCCACCGCCAACCAGAACGGAACCGCGCTGTTCGAAGGCGTCACCGTGCTGTTCCTCGCGCAGTTCTTCGGTGTCGAGCTGTCGCTCGGCCAGCAGTTCGTGGTGATGCTGGTGTGCATCCTCGGCGGCATCGGCACGGCGGGCGTGCCCGCGGGCTCGCTGCCGGTCGTCGCGCTCATCCTCGGCATGGTCGGCGTGCCGCCCGAAGGCATCGGCCTCATCCTCGGCGTCGATCGCTTCCTCGATATGTGCCGCACCACGCTGAACGTCACCGGCGATCTCGCCGCCGCAGTGGTGGTGTCGCGCGGCGAAACCGACCCACCGCTCCTTACACCCGAACCTATGCGATGAGGTTTTCCACTGTTTCGTGAAAGCGGCGGATGCCGAGTTCGAGGCTGCCGAGCAGCAGTTCGGACACGGCGCCGCTTTCCAGCCCCTGCTGGCCGAGCGCGGCGGCCCCGAAATCCTCGGTGCCGAACACGCCACCGTCGAGCAGCTCCCATGACCGACGCCAGTGATCCTCGGCCTTCGCCGTCGCGGGCTTCTCGGGGATCAGCATGAAGTCCTCAACGAGCGTGCGCCCCGCCGCCTGCGGCATCAGCGTCATCAGGTTCACATAGTCGGGCGAGAACACCAGCACCGTGCCGGGCACGAGCTGATAGGCATAAGTGACGACACGGCGCAGCGCCGCCCAATCTTCAAGATCGACCTTGGCGAGATAATCGGCGCGGGCCACCGCCGAACGCGCGTGCGGACCGATCAGGTCGGCCGCCGTGATCCCGTCCACGAAGAAAGGCGCGATCGTTTTCGTGTGCAGGCGCTGCACATGGTAGCTTTCAAGGAACGCGTCCATGATGAGCTTCCAGTTCGCGGGCACATCATGCGTGCGGCGATTGTAGAGATACATGTCGCCAAGCCCGAGCGCGTCGAAATCGGCGGCGAGCGCCCCCTCGACATACGAAAAATCATAGGCCCGATCCCGCTCAAGCCCCGCCCAGATGATGCCGCCTGCCTCACGCGAGGGGAGTTCGAGAAGACCCCGCTCCGCCTTGTCCAACCCCGGAAACGTGTCGGCGCGCGGCACGCCCGCCAACCGCCCGTCCGCGCCATAGGCCCAGGCATGATAGGGGCAGACGATGCGCGGCGCCTTCTGCACCTCTGCCCCGTCCAGCAGACGCGTGCCGCGATGGCGGCAGACGTTCAGGAACACGCGCACCACACCCTTGCCGTCGCGCGCGAGGAGCAGCGGCACGCCGAAGCCGTCGTGCGGCACCGCCATGTTCGTCTCCGGCAGCAGCGCCGATACCGCGACCGCAACCGGAAGCCGCCCGAACAGCCGGTCACGCTCCAACCGGAAACGCGCGTCGTCGATATAGACGGATGCGGGCACGGTCGCGGTGTGGTCGTCGTGCGCGGCCTTGCCGTCCGCGATCACCCGCGCCAGCGCAAGCTGGCCGGCGGTCGGACGGCGCGGGGGTGAAAGGGCGTCCATGCCACACATTCTACCGCGCCGGAGGCTGCCCGGCACCTAGCGCAAACGGGGGAGATTCACGCGGCACGTTTTCTGCCCTACACATGCGGGCGTTGAGCATGAAGGAGCAGGCATGGCGGGCACGTTCGCATCGGTTCGGGACCGTCTTCCCGAAGGTGTCCGCCCGTATTTCGAATCCGAGCCGCTCGCCGCGCTGTTCCTCGGCATGTCGTCGGGCTTTCCCTACGCGATGATCGGCGCGACGCTGACCACGCGTCTGGCGCAGGACGGGATCGACAAGAAGAGCGTCACCACCTTCGCGCTCGTGTTCCTCGCCTACAACTTCAAGTTCCTGTGGGCCTGGGTGGTGGAAGGCGTGCGCCTGCCGCTGCTCGGGCGGCTCGGCCAGCGCGTATCGTGGATGGTGTTCACGGCGGCGCTGGTGATCGCCGCGGTCATCAACCTCGGCCTCACCGACCCGGAGGCGGATATCATGGCGGTCGCCCTCGCCGCGATCTTCGTCGGCGTCGCGGGCGCAACCTTCGATATCGTGATCGACGCCTACCGTATCGAGCTTCTGGAGCCGCGCCAGCTCGGCGTCGGCGCGGGCATGTCGCAATACGGCTGGCGCATCGGCGCGGCGGGCGCGGGCGCGCTCGCGCTTGTCGCCGCCGATCCCATGCAGTGGAACCTCGGCTGGGACGCGGCCTACATGCTGTGCGCCGTCTTCGCACTTCCCGCCGCGCTCACCGCGCTTGTCATGGGCGAACCCGCACGCCACAAGGAGGTCGCCGCACGCAAGTCGCTGAAGTCGCTCGGCACCGCCATCATCGGCCCCTTTGCGGAGTTCCTGAAGCGCAGCGGCGCGTGGCTGGTGCTGCTCTTCATCCTCGTCCACAAGATCGGCGACACGCTCGCCAACCTCACGCTGCGCCTGCTGTTCGAGGATCTCGGCTATTCGAACACCGAAATCGCGATCTACGACGTCGGCGTCGGCTTCTGGGCGCTGCTCGCGGGCATCTTCGTAGGCGGCGTGCTTTACGCGAAGCTCGGCCTCAAACGCTCCGTGCTCTTCAGCCTGATCCTGATGGCGGTCTCCAATTTCAGCTTCGCGCTGCTCGCCGGGGCCGGGCATTCGAACACCGGCATGGCGCTCGCCATCGGTTTCGAGAGTTTCGCGAGCGGCATCGGTGGCGTCTGCGTCGTCGCCTATTTCTCCGCGCTCACGGACCTCCGCTTCACGGCGGCGCAATATGCGCTCATCTCCGCCTTCGCCAGCATCGTCGGCCGCGTCATGACCGGCACGACGGCAGGCGCGCTCATCGAGAGCTTCGGCTATGTGAACTACTACCTCTTCACCACCGCGATCGCGGTCCCCGGCATCCTCCTCTTCTGGCTGATGATGCGCGCAGGGCTCATCGACGCCTCGATCGGCACGGCGGGAACGGAGAAAGCGCCCGAACAGCCCTGACGGAAAGCAGAACACCCGGAAAATACAGGAGACATCGAACATACGAAAAGTATAGAGTACGACGTTGGGG
Organism: Sphingosinicella sp.; assembly: GCF_041916975.1. NCBI lineage: Bacteria > Pseudomonadati > Pseudomonadota > Alphaproteobacteria > Sphingomonadales > Sphingosinicellaceae > Sphingosinicella > Sphingosinicella sp. The sequence goes on along the minus strand of NZ_JAYRYK010000001.1, from coordinate 3,050,593 downwards.
GAAATTCCGATGTCGTTTCTTGCACGAACGTTCAGTCTTCTCCTTATCGCCTTCTGTTTTTCGGCAAGCGCTTCAGCCGAATGGCGTGTCGCGGAAACAAAGCATTTCCGCGTTTACAGCGACGGCTCCGAAAAGGCGCTGGTCGCCTATGCGCGGCAACTCGAACGCTTCGATTGGCTGCTGCGGTTGATGACGGGCGCCGGCATGGAGCGGGAGATGCCACCGCTCGACATCTACCTGGTTCGCTCGGGAGCAAAGCTACGCGCGCTCGCGAACCTGCCGCACGATATCGGCGGCGTCTACTACGCGGGGGCAAGCGGCACGGCCGCCTTCTCCGTTCGCGCCAACGATGCAGACGATACTGCGCTCGATATCCTGCTGCACGAATATGCCCATCACTTCATGATGTTCCATTTTCCCTACGTGTACCCATCCTGGTACGTGGAGGGCTTCGCCGAGTATTTCTCCACCGCCGACGTCAAGACCGACGATATGACGATGGGCCGTCCCGACACGAACAGCGGTTCGTGGCTCGCCTACGGAACCTGGATCGACGCGCGTGAACTGCTGCTGGCCGATGCCTGGAGCCTGAAAAGGCGCGACGATACCACAATGTTCTATGCGCAGGCGTGGCTCGCGACGCACTACCTGCTCCGCGATCCGCAGCGATCGCAACAGCTGTCCGCCTATTTGAAGCGCTTGAGCGAGGGGGAAGGCCTTGAAGCGGCCTTCGAACCTGCTTTCGGCGTCGACATGAAAACGTTCAACCGACAGCTCAACAAGTACATGAGAGGGAAGATCACTTACACGAAGCTGACCATCAAGCCGGGCCAGGCCCCCGATGCTCCCCCGAGCGTGCGCGTGCTGCCGACCTCGGCCGAAACGCTGCTGCTTCCCTATGCCATGCTGAAAGTGGGGACGGGAGACGACGAGGCGCTCCTCGCGAGCCTGCGGCAAGGCGCTCTGCGTTACCCGAACGATCCGTGGGCAGCCGAGGTGATCGCCGCGGCGGAGGCCGAATTCGGCGACATCGCGCGCGGGCGAACGCTACTCGAACCGCTGCTGAAGACCCGGCCTGACGATGCCGAACTCAATTACCTGATGGGACGCAGTTACATGCGGTCCGCTGAGGACGGCGCTGAAGAGGATGCGAACCACGCCAAGGCCAGGCGGTATTTCACACGCGCCTTCAAAACGCGTCCCCGCCACTATCAGACGCTTTACAACTATGTCCGCGCGCAGGCCGATCCGCAGCGTCCCGACGTTGTCGAAGCGCTTGCCGAGGCGCGCGCACTTGCGCCACAAGTCAGAGACATCAACATCGCGCTCGCTTCCGTGCTGGTCGAGAAGGGCGAATTCAAGCAAGCCAAGGCTATTCTCGGCGCAATGATGATGAACCCGCACAGCCCCCCGTCCGACTATGTCGTGGACCTGCTGCAACGGGCGCGGGCGGGTGACGAAGCCTCCGCCGAAACGCCAAAGGTCAGCCCGGAAGGGGCCCGTTGATCTTCAGCACGTCACCGGCGAGGTAGAGCGACCCCGCGATCAGCACCACGGGCGGCGCCTTGCGGTCGGCGGCGTGGCCGATGCGGCGGAGGGCTTCGTCGACCGATACGGCGTGGGTCGCGGTGAGGCCGACATCGCCCGCAAATTTCGCGAGCGTTTCCGGGGGCACGCAGTCGTGCTCGGGGATCGGCACGGTGTGCACCGCTGTCACACGGCCGGCGAACGCCTTGAGGAAGGCCGCCGCGTCCTTGCTCTGGAGCATCCCGAGCACGAGGTGGAACGGCGTCGCCGCGATATCCTGCGCGCGGAAGGCATCGACGATCACGCGCGCCGCGGAGGGGTTATGGCCGCCGTCGAGCCAGAGTTCGCTGCCCTGCGGCAAATGCTGCACGAACGGGCCGCTCTCCAGCCGCTGCAGCCGCGCGGGCCATTCTGCCCAGCCCGGCCCGGCACGGAGCGCCGCATCCGGCACGGCGAGCGCCGTCTGGTGGCGAAGCATGGCGGCGGCAAGGCCGACATTGTCGATCTGGTGGGCGCCCGGCAGGCGCGGCATACCGAGCGTCAGCTTCGCCTTGCTGTCGCGGTAGTGGAGCTGCTCCTGATAGATGCCCACATCCCAGTCGATACCGCGCGCGATGATGCGCGCGCCCTTCGGCCCCGCCACCTCGCCGATCGCCGCCGCCACCGTCTGTGGATAGCGGGAGGTGACGAGCGGCACGCCCTTCTTGGCGATGCCCGCCTTCTCGCGCGCGATGTCGAGGATGGAGTGACCGAGAAACTGCTGGTGGTCGAGGCCCAGTTGCGCAATGCCGCACACGGCCGCCGTGGGCACCACGTTCGTCGCGTCCCACGTGCCGCCGAGTCCGACCTCGATGACGCAGGCGTCGGCGGGCGTGCGCGAGAAGGCCGTGAACGCCGCCGCCGTGGTCAGCTCGAAGAAGGTGATCTGTTCGCCGTTGTTAACGCTGATCACATCGGTCAGCAGCTCGATCAGCTCGGAATCGGTGATCAGCCGCCCGGCAAGGCGGATACGCTCGTTGAAGCGCACCAGATGCGGCGAGGTGAAAACGTGGACGCGGTGCCCCGCTGCTTCGAGGCAGGCACGCAGAAAGGCGGCCGTCGAGCCCTTGCCGTTGGTGCCGGAGACGTGAAACACCGGCGGCAGGTGGTGGTGCGGATTGCCGAGCTTGCCGAGCAGCCGTTCGAGGCGGCCGAGCGTCAGGTCGATCAAATTGGGGTGCAGCGCCTTCGCCTCGACGAGCAGAGCGTCGAGCGCGGGATTGTCTGATCGGGCCCCCTCGGTGGCCATCAGCGCGGTGCTGGCATCGATCAGGCGGCTTTCGCGGACGCGTGGGTGAGCACGCCGAGCAGGCTGCCAAGCTGCGCCTTCAGCCGCTTCCGGTGCACCACCATATCGACCATGCCGTGCTCGTGCAGATATTCGGCGCGCTGAAAGCCTTCGGGCAGTTTCTCGCGGATCGTCTGCTCGATGACACGCTGTCCGGCAAAGCCGATGAGCGCGCCCGGCTCGGCAATGTGCACGTCTCCGAGCATCGCGTAGGACGCGGTGACGCCGCCCGTCGTCGGATCGGTGATGACGACGATGTACGGCAGCCCGGCCTCGCGCAGCAGCGATGTGAGCACGGTCGCGCGCGGCATCTGCATCAGGCTGAGAAGCCCTTCTTGCATACGCGCGCCGCCCGCCGCAGTGAAAACAACGTACGGCACGCGGCTGTCGAGCGCGGCTTCTGCCCCGGCGATGAACGCCTCGCCGACACCCATGCCCATCGATCCGCCCATGTAGGCGAAGTTCTGCACGCCGACGACCGCGGAGATGCCCTCGATCTGGCCTTCCGCCACGGCGAACGCCTCGGGCTCACCGGTCGCGCCGCGCGCGGCCTTGATGCGGTCAGTGTATTTCTTCTGGTCGCGGAACTTCAGCGGATCTTCCGTCACCGACGGGATCGCCAGCCGCTCGTACTTGCCGCCGTCGAAGACCTGCTGGAAGCGTTCCTTCGGGCCGATGCGCTCGTGGAATTCGCAGCGCGGGCAGACGTTCATGTTGTCCACCAGTTCGCGGTGGAAGTTCATCTGGCCGCAGCCCCGGCACTTTGTCCAGAGGTTGTCCGGCGTTTCCTTCTTGGTGAGGAAACTGAGCGCGGGGCGGATGCGTTCGAGCCAGCTCATGCGGCCTTCTCCCTTGCGGTGGCGAGCGCGGCGGCGAGCCCGGTCACATAGTCCTTCACATGCGGCGCGGCCGCGGCGCCGTGCGCGGCGACGATATCGACGATCGCCGAGCCGACGACAACCCCGTCCGCAACGCGCCCGATCGCGGCGGCCTGTTCGGGCGTGCGAACCCCGAAGCCGACCGCGACGGGCAGGTCGGTCGCCGCCTTCAGCCGCGCGACAGCGTCTTCGATGCTGCCCTGCGCCGCCTGCTGCAACCCGGTGATGCCAGCGACCGAGACATAATAGAGGAAGCCGGACGCGCCATCCAATACCGCGGGAAGCCGCGCGGCATCCGTGGTGGGCGTCGCGAGGCGGATGAAGTGCAGCCCCGCGGCACTAAGCGCAGGCCCAAGCTCCGCATCTTCTTCAGGCGGCAGATCGACCGCGATCACGCCATCGACACCCGCATCTTTAGCGGCAGCGGCGAACCAGTCCGTCCCGCGCCGAAGCATCGGGTTCGCATACCCCATCAGCACGAGCGGCACCTGCGGGTGACGCGCGCGGAACGCCTTCGCAATGCCGAGAATGTCGGCCGTCGTCGTTCCCGCCCCAAGCGCCCGCAGGTTCGCACGCTGAATGGCGGGGCCGTCCGCCATCGGATCGGTGAACGGCATTCCGAGCTCGATCACGTCCGCCCCGCCCGCGACGAGCGCATCGAGGACGGCGCCGGTATCGGCGGGCGACGGATCGCCACCCGTCACGAAGGTAACGAGCGCCGCGCGGCCCTCGGAACCGGTGCGGGCGAAGGTGGCGGAGAGACGCCCACTCACAGCTTCACCCCCAGCGCTTCGGCCACGGTGAAGATGTCCTTGTCGCCGCGCCCGGAGAGGTTGACGATGATCAGCTTGTCCCTGCCCAGCGTCGGCGCGATGCGTTCCGCAGCCGCGATGGCGTGCGCGGATTCGAGCGCGGGGATGATGCCTTCCAGCTTGCAGAGGCGCTGGAAGCTCGCGAGCGCCTCGTCGTCCGTCACGGGCACATAGCGAACCCGGCCGATCTCATGGAGCCACGCGTGCTCCGGCCCGATACCGGGATAATCGAGCCCCGCTGAGATCGAGTGCGCCTCGGTGATCTGGCCGTCCTCGTCCTGCAGCAGGTAGGTTTTGTTGCCGTGGAGGACGCCGGGCGAACCGCCCGCGAGGCTCGCGGCGTGCTTGCCGTCCAGCCCCTCGCCAGCCGCCTCGACGCCGACGATCTCCACGTCTGCATCATCCAGGAACGGGTGGAACAGGCCGATGGCGTTGGAGCCGCCGCCGACGGGCGCGATCAGCATGTCCGGCAGGCGGCCTTCAGCCTCGAGGATCTGGGCGCGCGCCTCGGTTCCGATCACCGACTGGAAATCGCGCACAAGCTCGGGATAGGGGTGCGGGCCCGCGACCGTGCCGATGATGTAGAAGGTGTCGTGAACGTTCGCGACCCAGTGGCGCAGCGCCTCGTTCATCGCGTCCTTCAGCGTCTTCGCGCCCGATTCCACCGCGACCACCTCGGCGCCGAGCAGCTTCATGCGAAACACGTTCGGCTGCTGGCGCGCAACGTCCACCGCACCCATGAAGATTGTGCAGGGCAGGCCGAACAGCGCCGCCACGGTCGCGGTCGCGACGCCGTGCTGGCCCGCGCCCGTCTCCGCGATGATCTTTGTCTTGCCCATACGCTTGGCGAGCAAAATCTGGCCGATGCAGTTGTTGATCTTGTGCGCGCCGGTGTGATTGAGGTCCTCGCGCTTCAGGTAAATCTTCGCGCCGCCCAGCGCTGTCGTCAGACGCTCGGCAAACCACAGCGGGCTCGGCCGGCCGACATAGTGCTTCAGCAGGTATTCGAACTCGTCGCGGAAGGCCGGGTCGGTCTGCGCCGCGCGGTATTCGCGTTCGAGATCGAGGATCAGCGGCATCAGCGTCTCCGCGACATAACGCCCGCCAAACGCGCCGAAATGGCCGCGCTCGTCGGGCTGCTGCCTCAGGCTGTTCTGAACCGTCATCGTGCGCGCACCGCCTCGCAAAACGCCCTGATCTTCGCCGGGGATTTCACGCCCGGCGCATCCTCCACTCCCGACGAGACGTCGACGAGCGGCGCCTGCGTCGTAGCGAGCGCCTCGCCGACTGTCGAGGCGTCAAGTCCGCCCGCAAGGCCCCACGCCGCACCGGGGTCGAAGCCTCCGTTGCCCCCGGCAAGCAGCCGCCAGTCGAAGCGCACGCCCATGCCGCCGGGAAGTGCCGCGCCGGTGGGCGTCTTCGCGTCGAACAGGATACGGTCGGCAACGCCCGCATAGCGCCGCGCCGCTGCAAGATCGGCGCGGGTCGCAACCGATATGGCCTTCCACACTTCGACGTCGAAGCGCGCCTTCACCGCCGCCACGCGATCCGGCCCCTCGTCTCCGTGAAGCTGCACGCCATCGAGCCGCGCAGCGCGCACGGCCCCGCCGATCGCCTCGTCGTCGGCATTCACGAACAGGCCGATGCGGCGGATGCCGGACGGCACCGTGCCGGCAAGCCCGCCGGCCTCATCGAGCGAAAGATTGCGCGGACTTTTCGCAAAGAACACGAAGCCCACGTAGTCCGCGCGCCCTGCTGCTGCGGCATCGATCGCGGTGCGGTCCCGCACGCCGCAGATCTTGATGCGCGTCACGGCTCAGAGGCTCTGGAGGATTGCGTCCGCCGCCGCGCCGGGATCATCGGCGCCGGTGATCGGCCGCCCGATGACGAGAATGCTCGCGCCCGCGTCCATCGCCTGGCGCGGCGTCATCACGCGCTTCTGATCGCCCACGGCGCTGCCCGCCGGGCGGATGCCGGGCACGACGAAGAAGCCATCGGGCCACTGCGTGCGCATCGCGGCGACTTCGTGCGCCGAGCACACGATGCCGTCGAGCCCCGCGCCCCGCGCCAGCACCGCCAGCCTGCGGACCTGATCGGCGGTGGTGCCGATCACGCCGGTGGCGGCAAGGTCCTCCTCGTCCATGCTGGTCAGCACCGTGACGCCCACGACCTTCGCGCCGGGACGCGCCGCCGCTTTCGCCGCGCGCATCATGGCGCTGCCGCCGCCCGCGTGGACAGTGAGGATATCGTACGGGCACGAGGCGAGCGAACGGACGGCGCCGGCCACGGTATTCGGAATGTCATGAAGCTTGAGATCGAGGAAGACAGGCACCCCGCCCTCCCCCGCGACGGCAGCCACACCCTCGCGGCCGTTCGCCATGAAGAACTCAAGGCCGAGCTTGATGCCGCCGACACGCCCCGCGACACGCGCGGCAAGCGCCCGCGCGTGGTCCTTGTCGGCCGTATCGACCGCACAGAAGACAGGATTGCTCATAGCGGGGCGAGAGGCGGCGGCGAGGCCGGATCCATGACGGGCGGCGGCGCGGGCGACGGCACCGGCGCCTTGTCCTCAAGCGCGCGTTCGAGCTTCTTCACCCGCCGCGACCAGTGCCAGCGGCTGGTGTAGCGCAGGATCGCGAGCGGCAGCGCGCCAGCGAGGAACATGAGGAGCAGCAGAACGGGGAGCCGGATCGCCAGCTCGTAATCGCCCCACAGCTTCAGCGTGACGAAATCCCAGTTTCGCGCGGCAAACCATGCCAGCAGCGCGCCAAACAGGAAGTAGAAGGTCAGCGTAACGATGCGCATGACCTCTGCTTAACGAACAGCTGCGCGCGATGCCAGCACCGATGGCGTACAAAGCGCCATCAGCCCAAAAGACGATTTAGGGTGTGTGGGGATTCAATTCAGGGCGAGGCGAAAACGGTGGATTTCGAGAACCGGCGCGCAGCGTACTAAAGGTACGTGAGCACCGGAAGCGCAGAAAGCCGCCGTTTGCAGCCCGGCATGGGCTGAATAGCCACACACCCTATTTGTTGAGCCGCTCGCGCAGTTCCTTGCCGGCCTTGAAATACGGCACGCGCTTCGCGTCCACAGACACTTTCTCGCCGGTGCGGGGATTGCGCCCCGTCCGCGGATCGCGGCCGCGCGTCGAAAAGGCACCAAAACCGCGCAGTTCAACGCGGCGGCCTTCGGCGAGCGCCTCCGTGATCGAATCGAAAATGGTCGATACGACCCGTTCGACATCCCGCTGCGACAAATGCGGGTTCATTTCCGTGACTGCTGCGACGAGTTCAGATCGAATCATCTCTCACCCCGTTTCTCGAGCCCCAATTATTGTTCCAACCACGTTGCGGGCCACCCAGCACGGACCGGGTCCATTATCCCCCGACTCGGTCCGCGCAAATCATACAACAGCTTGAGCAGGTTAACAAAAAGCAAGCGGCCCGTCAGTAACGGAACTGACGGGCCGCAAACGGCTCACAAAGGCGCGTTGGCTTACTTCTTCGCGTCCTTGGCCTTGTTCAGCGCCTCACCGAGGATGTCGCCGAGGCTCGCGCCCGAATCGGACGAGCCGTACTGCTTCACGGCTTCCTTCTCCTCGGAGATCTGCAGTGCCTTGATGGAGAGGTTCGGCTTCTTCGAACGATCGAAGCCGATCACCTGCGCATCGACCTTCTGGCCGACCTGGAAGCGCTCCGGACGCTGCTCGTCGCGGTCGCGGCTGAGATCGCCGCGACGGATGAAGCCGGTCGAACCGCTGTCGCCGAGCGTGACCTCGATGCCGCCGTCGGTGATCGCCGCCACGGTGCAGGTGACGGTCTCACCCTTGTTGACGCCGCCGCCGCTGGAGACGGTGGCACCGCCGCCGCCGCCGCCCGACGCGGAATCAAGCTGCTTCATGCCGAGCGAGATGCGCTCCTTCTCCACGTCCACGTCGAGCACGACGGCCTTCACCGTCTCGCCCTTGTGGTGCAGTTCCAGCGCGTCCTCGCCGCTCACGCCCCACGCGATGTCGGACATGTGGACCATGCCATCGACGTCGCCGTCGAGGCCGATGAACAGGCCGAACTCGGTGGTGTTCTTGACTTCGCCCTCAACGACGCTGCCGGCCGGGTGCTGAGACGCGAACGCCTCCCACGGGTTCTGCTGCGCCTGCTTGAGGCCAAGGCTGATGCGGCGCTTGTCCTCATCGACCTCGAGCACCACGACGTCGACTTCCTGACTCGTCGAAACGATCTTGCCCGGGTGGACGTTCTTCTTGACCCACGACATTTCGGAGACGTGGACGAGACCTTCGACGCCCGCTTCCAGCTCCACGAAGGCGCCGTAGTCGGTGATGTTGGTGACGCGGCCGGTGGCCTTCTGGCCGACCGAATACTTGGCGGCGGCGCCTTCCCACGGATCCGACTCAAGCTGCTTCATGCCGAGCGAGATGCGCTGCGTGTCGCGGTTGATGCGGACGATCTGCACCTTCACGGTGTCGCCGATGCCGAGCACTTCCGACGGGTGACCGACGCGCTTGTAGCTCATGTCGGTGACATGGAGCAGGCCGTCGATACCGCCGAGGTCCACGAACGCACCGTAGTCGGTGATGTTCTTGACGACGCCGTCGACCGTCTGGCCTTCGGTGAGCGTCTGGATAAGGCCCGAACGCTGCTCGGCGCGGGTTTCCTCGAGCACGGCGCGGCGCGAGACGACGATGTTGCCGCGCTTGCGGTCCATCTTCAGCACCTGGAACGGCTGCGGCATGCCCATCAGCGGGGTGACGTCGCGCACGGGGCGGATATCGACCTGGCTGCCGGGGAGGAACGCCACCGCGCCGCCGAGATCGACGGTGAAGCCGCCCTTCACGCGGCCGAAGATGACGCCATCGACGCGGGCGTTTTCCTGGAATTCGGATTCGAGCTTGTCCCAGGCGGCTTCACGGCGCGCGCGGTCGCGCGACAGCATGGCCTCGCCATAGGCGTTCTCGACACGATCGACATACACTTCGACCTGATCGCCGATCTTGATCTCGGGCTTCTCGCCCGGCGCTGCGAACTCGCGCAGCGGCACGCGGCCTTCCGACTTCAGGCCGACGTCGATGACGGCCATGTCGTTTTCAATTCCGGTGACGGTGCCGGTGACGACCCGGCCTTCGAATGATTCGCTGCCGCCGAGGCTCGCTTCGAGGAGCGCCGCGAAATCGTCGCGGCTCGGCGTGGGGTTGGTTGCCATAGGTATCAGTTATCCTTCATGTCTGTTTACTGGCCGACCGGTTGTTTCCGGCGGTCTGGAAACACGTCCGGGCCCCATGCCCGTCCGCTCTCCTGCAAAAGCCTGCGCTGCAAAACCTTGCGTTTGGCCCTTCTTTTCCAAGTTCATGAAACGCGGAAAACGGGCGGCATCCTGAAGGCTGCCACCACGAAAAGCGGCGCCGCTCTATCGCAAAGCCGCCTTTTCCGCAAGTCGCGCCTCGGCAAGCGCGATCGCGCGCGCGATCGCCGTCTCCCGGTCCATCCCGGACGTGTCGAGCAGGATCGAGTCATCCGCCCGCCGGAGCGGCGCTGCATCGCGCCCCGCGTCCCGCGCATCGCGTTCGGCAAGATTGGCGCGCACGACGGCATAGTCGCGCTCCGGCGTCTCCGCCTGCCGGCGTTTCGCACGCACGTCGAGGCTCGCGGTCACGAAGATCTTGATGTCGGCATCGGGCGCGATCACCGTGCCGATGTCCCGCCCGTCGAGCACTGCGCCACCGGGCTGGCGCGCGAAGGCCTGCTGACATTCGAGAAGTGCCGCCCGCACCTCCGGATGCGCAGAGACGACCGAAGCCGCCCGCGCCGTCGAAGGTTCCCGCAGCGCCGGATCATCGAGCACGGCCACGTCGAGCGTTCGCGCGCACTTGGCAGCGAGCGCAGCGTCGGCGGGATCGCCCCCCGCGCGCAGCACGGCGAGGCCCACGGCACGGTAGAGGCTCCCGGTATCCATGTGCGGCAGACCGAAATGCGCGGCGAGCGCCCGCGCGATCGTGCCCTTCCCCGAGGCGGCGGGACCGTCCACGGCTATAACGACAGCGAAACGATTTGCATTCGGCACGTTCATGCCGCTCCTATAGACGCAGGCGTATCGATGTGAAGTGCGAAGGGGGGGCGCATGGTATCGGTAGGTGCGATGAAGATCGTCATCGGCACGCGGCCGGAGGCGATCAAGCTCGCCCCCGTCGTACTCGCACTGCGCGCGCTGCACCTGCCTGTTCGCGTGTGCCTGACTGGACAGCATCCCGAAATGGCGACCGAGGCGCTCGCACCCTTCGGCATCGAGGCCGATGTGAACCTCGATCTGATGCGACCCGGACAATCGCTTGCCGAACTGACGCGGCGCGCAGTGGATGCCCTCACCTTGCGGCTGGCCAGCAAGCAACCCGCGTGGGTGATCGTGCAGGGCGACACGACCTCCGCCCTGGCAGGCGCCATCGCGGCCCGGCAATTGGGCATCCCGGTCGCGCATGTCGAAGCCGGATTGCGCAGCTTCGATCTCACCCAGCCTTACCCTGAAGAGCTGAACCGCACGCTGATCGCGCGGCTGGCGACGCTGCATTTCGCACCCACGCCAGGTGCAGAGGCGAACCTTCGCGCCGAAGGTGTGCCGCGCCAGGCGATCGAAGTGACGGGCAACACGGTTGTCGATGCGCTTCACCGAACGCTGCGAACCGTACCCGCCGCACCGCGAAGCAAGCGGCGCCTCGTGCTCGCCACGCTGCATCGGCGGGAAAACCGTGAGACCGCGTTTCCCGAGATCATCGACGCACTTGCCGAAATCGCAGCACGCGGCGATGTCGAGGTGTTGCTGCCCCGTCACCCCGGCTGCCCGCCCGACATGTATGCGCCCCTGGAGACCGCGCCGAACGTGCGGCTGGTGCCGCCGATGCCCTACCCCGCCTTCGTCGCCGCACTCGCCGCGGCGCACCTCATCATCACCGATTCGGGCGGTATCCAGGAGGAAGCCTCCGCGCTCGGCATTCCGACCCTTGTGGTGCGCGCGCTCACGGAACGCCCGGAAGTGCTTGAGGCCGGCACCGCGATGATCGTGGACACTGCAAAGAGCGGCATCCTGGCGGCGGCAACGCGACTGCTTGATGATGATCTGGCCTACCGCAGCATGGCCAAACCCTCCACTCGTATCGGAGACGGAAAAGCCGCCGAGCGGATCGCCCGGCGGCTTTATGACGAACTGCACTCCGCACCAGCGACCTGAGCGCCTCAATCCTCTGCAGGCTTGGTCTGCAGCTGAATATAATTCTGGATACCCATCGATTCGATCAGCGAAAGCTGCGTTTCGAGGAAGTCGACATGCTCCTCCTCGCTTTCGAGGATGTCTTCCAGAATCTCGCGGCTGATATAGTCGCGCACCTTCTCGCAGTGCTGGATGGCATCGCGCAGCGGCGGGATCGCCTCGCGCTCAAGCTCCAGATCGGCTTTCAGCACCTCTTCCACCGACTCCCCGATGCGCAGCCGCCCGAGCAGTTGGAAATTGGGCAGGCCGTCGAGGAACAGAATGCGCTGGGCGAGCTTGTCGGCGTGCTTCATCTCGTCGATGGATTCGCCATACTCGTACTTTGCGAGGCGCGTGACGCCCCAGTTGTCCAGCATCCGATAGTGCAGGAAATACTGGTTGATCGCCGTCAGCTCATTCTTGAGCGCCGCATTCAGATGCTTGATGACGTCCTTGTCACCCTTCATGGCGCGTCTCCTTGTCTTGGACGGGGGAACAAGGAGCTATGATGCGCCCCAGAAAATTCAACGTCAACAATGGGTTGCGATGATGCGAAGCACTAGCAGCCGCCGCGACAGCCCCCCCTGCTCAGGCTGCGCGGCCGCCCTTCAGCAAACGCCGCGCATGAGAAAGGCACTGGCCGCACTGGGGGCGGGCACCCAGCCGCGCGTAGGTTTCCACCGGACAGCCCTTGGGGCCCGCAGCGGCGCGGACATCATTTTCACGCAGGGCATTGCACACGCAAAGGATCATCGTTAGGCCATCCCCAAAGCCAATAATGCGAACGATTAGCAGAATTACACCTCCGCTGCAAGTCATTCGCATTCGCGCCTGGATACATGACGCAACTTTACCCCTTCCCAATCGTTAACGAATTGGTAACCTTCGTTAACGGCAGGCATTGGGAGAGAGTTCGTGGCCCCCGAGCAAGAGTATGTGCAGGTTCGCGCGCGCGTTTCCCGGGCGGCCTTGATCAACGACCTGCGCTTTTTCTTCACTGCCTATGTCGCCGGAACGGCCTTCGCGCTGGTTTATCTCTTCTAGCGCGCCGCCGCGCCCATGCGCTGCATGAGCGGCAGGAAATCCGGGAAGCTCGTCGCGATCGGACGCGCGTCGTCCACCACCACCGGCGCCTTCGCGTTAAGGCCGAGCACTGCGAAGCTCATCGCGATACGATGATCGAGGTGGCTTGCCACGGTCGCGCCGCCGGGCACCGGCGCGCCGCCGCTGCCATGGATGACAATGCCGTCTTCCAGCTCCTCGACCGGCACGCCGCAGGCGGCGAGGCCCACCGCCATCACGGCAAGGCGGTCCGATTCCTTGACGCGCAGCTCCTCCAGCCCACGCATCACGGTCGCGCCGTCCGCAAAGGCCGCCGCGACCATCAGGATTGGATACTCGTCGATCATCAGCGGCGCAATCGCCGGATCGACCTCGCCGCCTTTGAGCATCGCATGGCGAACGCGAAGTGCGCCGACCGGTTCTCCCCCCGCCTCGCCTTTGCCCTCCACCGCCACCTCGAGTCCCAGCATGGCGAGGGCATCGATAATGCCCGTGCGCGTGGGATTGAGGCCGACATTCTCGATCACGACCTCGCTGCCCGGCACCACAAGCGCCGCCACGAGCGGGAACGCCGCGGATGAAATATCCCCCGGCACCGTGATTCGCTGCGGCTTCAACTCCGCCTCGCCATGCACGGAGATAAGGCGCGCGCCGTCTGGCAGACTTTCCACGGTCAAATCCGCGCCGAAACCGCGCAGCATCCGCTCCGAATGGTCGCGCGTCGGCACGCTTTCGATAACCCGCGTGATGCCCGGCGCATTGAGCCCGGCGAGCAGCACCGCGGACTTCACCTGCGCCGACGCCACCGGCAGGCGATATTCGATCGGCAGCGCCGGAGAGGCGCCCTCCACCGTCATCGGCAGGCGGTCACCGTTCCCGGAAAAGCGCGCACCCATCTGCGACAGCGGCGTGATGATCCGCTGCATCGGGCGCTTCGAAAGCGACGCATCACCCACGAAGGTCGCGCGAATCGCATGGCTGGCCACAAGCCCGGCAAGAAGCCGAGTCGAGGTGCCGCTGTTGCCCATCTCAAGCACGCCCGCAGGCTGCAACAGCCCGCCCACACCAACGCCGTGCACGCGCCAGCGCCCTCCGGCATCCCGCTCCGCATGCGCGCCCATCGCCCGCATCGCGGCGGCCGTGGCGTGGACATCCTCGCCTTCGAGGAGACCATCGATAACGGTTTCACCGACCGCGAGTGCGCCAAGCATCAGCGCCCGGTGAGAGATCGACTTATCCCCCGGCACACGCACACGGCCGGAAAGCGGCCCCTCGGCGACAAGCGAAAGCGGCATGGGTGTGGCGGCGGACAACGGTCGGCCCCTTCATCCTGGAGGAAACAGCTATGGGAAGCTGCCGACGCAACGCCGACGGCCGCGCGCGGGGGCTCCCGGCGCGATTAGGTTTTGACAGCGCCGCACGCGCATGGCAAGGCACCGCCCGCGAATCCGCCCCGGCGGCGCCCTTTTGTGCGCTTGGGTAGCGGCTACACGACAGACAGCTGTACGAAATACGAACGTCCGGAGACATATCTTGGTGAAGCCCGAATGGGGAACGAAGCGCACCTGCCCGAAATGCAGCACCCGCTTTTACGATCTTGGCGCCGATGACCCCGTCACCTGCATCGAATGCGGAACGGCCTGGGCGCCCGAGCCGATCCTGAAGTCCAAGCAGCCGCTGCCCTTCGAGGTGGTGAAAAAGGAAGCCGCCACCGAAAGCGATGACGGCGCCCTCGACGAAGACGATCTCGACGTGGATGTCGACGACGACGACGTGAACCCGGACGACGAGAACGACCTCGGTGGCGACGACGACCTCGGCGAAGTCGCGATGACCAAGGAATCGGGCGAAGACGTCTGATTTTTTGAATGGGAGCCGCACAAGGTGCTTGCGCACCGCGCGGCTTCTGACCTAAATGCCCGCCGCCCGGGACCAGACCGGGCCGCAAGCAAGACGTGTGGGGCCGTAGCTCAGCTGGGAGAGCGCTACAATGGCATTGTAGAGGTCAGGGGTTCGATCCCCCTCGGCTCCACCAAACTACCAGCTGACGCTCTTGAAGTGGCATCCCAAGCGAGGTAGCTTCTCCCTTTTTCTTCATCGAGGCTAAATCTTTCGAGCTACGATGAACACGGAGCTTGGCGCGATCTTCTGAAGGATACTGCGCGGACGGTAGTGCATGTTCCAGCGCAGTGCACGACACAGCAGCCAGTCCAGAACGACAAACACCGTGTTGTTATAAGGCTTGATCCCGAGCTTCGCGCCGCCACGGGCTACTAGGGGGCAATCGAAGTAGACAACGGACTCGGACGTGAACCCGGCACGCTCGACCGCTTGAAGCAGTGGCTGCGGTGGGAGACCTCTCTCCCGTCTCGTCATGTTCGGGCGGGGGAAACGCCAATCGCCCATCATCGTGATCGGCTCGCGAATAATCAGATAGCCCCCACTTGCCGTCGTTCGCCCCATCTCGCTGATGATATGGGAGACATTCGGAATATGATGAAGGCATCCGATCGCGATGGAGAGATCAAAGGACTCGTCCTGAAATGCGGTCAAACTCCCATCGGCGTTCGGAGTGCGGTAGTGGGCTGGCTTCCCCCCGATGAGCGGACGCCACCATTTTTCTTCGGGTTCGACGCAGAAGAAGCTCCCGACCTGATGCGCCAAGGGTTCCACGTCCTTTCCATCAGCGACACCGATCGCGAGACAGTTCTCAAATGTCCGGTGTTTCACGCGGCGAAAGGCATGTATCCAATTGAGGATATCGTACTGGGTTGTATCCACACCCTCATAGCACGCATAGGAGGCACTCTTCTCGTCCTCAAACCAGCGGTCGATGGAGGCAGGCACGAAGTCATCGCCAAAGATGTGCTCGCCCGACATGAGCTTGGTGAACACATCGTCTGGAATTAGGGAAAGATCGGCCGGTAAAGCCTCTCCATTCAGCCAGTCATCAGCATTCCCCACCGGCCCCTCCCCATCCGTGAGTTTGTGCATCGTAAAGTTTGTCCTGTTATTATTGAAGCCCCATGATTGCACTATCGTATTCGCCCGACAACGAACGGGTTGCAGCCACTGCACCTATGCGCGTTAGGATAGGCACTCTTCTCGGCCCAGATGTTGCCACAAGAGTGTTTGATGTCGTCCTAAATCTGCAAGCGGCAAACGTACGCGGGAAAGTGCTGCTCGCGGCAGACGCCCTTAATGTCTACAACCAGACCGTTTTCGTTCAACAGCTCGACGACGACATATGGCTCGACCGCCTTATAGAAGGCATGCGCTACAGCAGCGATGACCGCGTCGTAACGGTACGAAAATGCGTTATCATCAAGCAGAAACCCGTATTCATGATCTGCTTCAGCTGCATCTGCGAGAGGATCGTGCACCGTCACATCATGTCCGATCCACTGGAGACGACCGATGATATCGACGACCTTCGAATTCCCAAGATCGGGCACGTCTTCCTTAAAAGTAACACCCAGCACGAGAATCTTACCTACCCGACCCAGCCACGCATGTACCTGGCCGGCAATGTAAAGGCCCATGGTGTCGTTCACGGCGCGTCCCGCCAGAACCACCTGCGGATCGTGCCCAAGCTTCTGCGCCATTTAGCAATAGGCGTCGACGCCGATGCAGTGGCCGCCGGCAAGGCTTGGCTGAAACTTGAGAAAATTCCATTTTGTTGCGGCCGGCTCCAACGCGTCGTAGACTGAGAGGCCTAGCTTGCCGAATATCCCCCAGACACGTTCGATGTCGGGTCCGCGGATATCTTCGGTAACACCCGGATAGACAGTCGATTCATAGACGATGATCGCTCGTTAGCCCTGGGCAAGGATCGATGCGTTTGCGCGGGTTGCAGCCAGCACTGGTGCCAGATCCGACTCTTTCGCAACATCGACCGGCGTCGGTACGGTAACGATATAGATATCGGCGCCGCGGCAGTCATCAATAGGAGTAGTGCAACGCAGGCTGGTGGCGCGCAGCACTTCAGGTTCAACCTCGCGTGTGCGGTCATGCCCGCGCTGAAGTTCCGCGACCCGCCCGGCAGAGATATCCAACCCCATCGTATCGCACGAGCGCGCCAGAGCGATCGCGAACGGCAAACCGACATAGCCGAGCCCGATGACAACAACTCTCATATCCACAGTTTTCCACGTATTTGTGGCTGCCACTTCGACAAGTCAGCCTGGATGGTTCAGGGTTGCCTGCAGTTCACGTGGCGGTGACGGCAGAGTAGGGAACAGTCGCCAAACGAGTGGAGATCGGGGAAGGACCACAACCCAGATGGTCGCCAAAACTATCGCGAAATAATTGAAAAGACGATTGTTTTCGACATACCAGCGCTCAACCGTTCCTTTATATGGCGCGACCACACGATGATAATATTCAAGGGCATCATGCTGGCCATGAAGCATGCTTTCTTCGTCCCGGAAGATGACGGAACCAATGCCCGACAGACCCGGACGAACGCGCAGAACTATGGCCTGCGTTTCAGGCGCATAGGCACCAAAGGTCTGCTTCGTCAACGGACGCGGACCGACGATGCTCATGTCGCCGAGCAGGATATTGAACAACTGCGGCAGTTCGTTAATCTTAGTCTTGCGCAGGAATTTCCCGACGGGGAGGATGCGCGCATCACCTTTCACCGTTACAGTGCCGGTACCGATACTGGGGCTATTTTTCAGCATCGTTGCAAACTTGAAAAGATTGAACGGCCGTCCCCCCTTGCCGATGCGCTCCTGAAGGAAGAAAATCTCACCCTCGCCTGTAAACCGTAGCAGCAGGGCAATCGGAATGAGCAGCGGGGACAGGACGATCACCGCAAGTCCTGCAAACAGGATGTCGAAGCAGCGTTGCATGGTCACATTCTCTGGTCGAGATACTTCCCGGTTTCCTTGTGGGCAAAATCCGGGAGCAACGTGAAGAATAGATCGACCAGATCACCCTTGTTCCAGGATGTCTGCGCGAGGAGCTGGCTGATCTGTTCTTGGAAATGATCAAGGATTTTCCGATCGAAGGATGCCGGGTTGCGAATCACACCGACCGAACTGAAGCGCACCATGTCAAGGTCTTCCTTATCGGTGAAGAATTCCTCGAAATCCTTCTCACCCGTCGTATCGCTGGAGAAGAAATAGCAGGGCCAGTATCTTCGTTCGATCAGCTCTGCTGCCCGACTGCGCGCCTCGTCCTCGCTGGCACATTCGAATGGCTCATAGCCAAGCGCGCGCAGGTAACGGACGGCAATCTCCGAGAAAGTGATGAGGTGGAGTTTCTCGCTGAGCTTCGGAAAGAAAATATCGCGATTCTCGCCCATGATGCAGGACATCAGGCACAACTCACCCGCTTCCTGCGGCGTGACGAAATAGCGACGTACGTCGTTCGGAGCCGAGATCGGCTGGCGCTTAGCAAAGCGGTGGTTGAACCCCTGCAGCAGCGAGCCATCCGAGAAAGCGACATTGGCGAAACGCGCCATCGAAATCGGCTGCACGAGACTCTCCCGCATCAGGAACATCTCCATGATGCGTTTGCTCGCACCCATCATATTGACGGGATTCGCAGCCTTGTCCGTCGATACGCAGAAATATTTCTGCGTACAGCCTTCATGGGCCAGCTGCAGGGTCTTGAGAGTGTTGAAAATATTGACCTGGACCATGCGCATCAACGTGAAAGGATCCTTCTCGCTGCGCACATGCTTGAGCGCCGAGAGGTTCAACACATAGTCATAGCCCCCCTCTGCCACCATAAGCGCCTCGAACTCGCGCCCGCCACAGTCAATGGCGAAAGTTCGAAAGTCTCCGTCTATGTAGCCCAGCGTACTGCGCAGATCGCGCACCAACTCGACCATATTGTTCTCGCTGATGTCAACAATATGCAGCGCTTTCGGGTTGCGCTTGAAGACCTCGCGCGCCACGGCCTGCCCAATCGAACCCGCACCGCCGATCACCAGGAAACGCGCGTTGCGGACAGTTTCCGCCATCACATCGCCATATGTGGCCAGATCGGCTTCGAATAGCGCCCGATCACGGCCGACCAGAGAAAGAATATTCACGCCCGACCTCGTCTCAACTCCGATTGCACCGACTTTCTTGTATGCCACTGCCGTGCCGCATCCTGCACCGCTATCTCTGCCGCCACCAGCGGCCGCCAATCTAGCATATTGCGCGCCTTGGCAGTGTCGACCTGGAGTGGTGATAGTAACCGGTCGAGCAAGGCACGTTTTCCCAGAAGCCCGGACATCCAAAACAAGAAAGTCGGTGGGACAGTAACAAGATGGGGGGAGCGCCCCAAGCCGCCAGCGATCAGTCGCAGCATTTTCGCAGTCGACAGGTCTTGCCCATCGGCGACCAAGAAGATCTGGTCGGCCGCCCGAGGATGCATGATCGTCGTTGAGATGAAGTCGACGAGATTGTCGCGCGCAACGAAGCTTCGCGGCGCGTCGGCCGCCCCGAGCGGCAGCGGCAGACCGCTCGCCGCCAACGCCAGCAGCCGGCCGAAATTGCCAGGCGCATCAGGGCCGTAGACCAGAGGCGGACGGATGATCACCAGTTCCATGCCGGTGTTGGTCGCCAGTTGCCTCAGCCCGGTCTCGGCCTCCAGCTTGCTGCGGGCATAATCCTCGACCGGCTGTGGCACATCTTCCTCTGTAAATGGCCTGATAGTCCAGTTACCGTTGACACCGATTGAACTCAGGAAGATGAAGCGTCGGACACCGGCGGCGGCGGCTTGGCGAGCGAGCGCGAGCGACGCCGCGACGTTCGTCTCGCGAAAGGCCGCCATCCGGTCCGGATTTCGATCGTTGAGCTTGTGCGCCCGCGCCGCACAGTGCACCACATAACTGACTCCGCTCAGCAGACCGTGCCAGTCGGTCGCACCATTGATCGTGCCGATGCCATGAAGGGGAACCATCTCTTCGATCGTACCAGCGCGGCGGCCGACCGCACACACGTCGAAGCCAAGGCCCAGAAGATGCCGCGTAAGTGCCCGGCCGACGAAGCCGGCCGCCCCGGTGACTAGAACCCTGCTCATGCGATGAGATTGAACTGTTCTATCATCCGGTCAAGCAGCCGGTCGCTGGCATGTTCGCGGATAAAGCTGGCCTCAATCGCCTCGCGGTTACGAAGCGACAGGCGCCGGTCGGCGCCATCGCGCGCGGCGTCGCGGATTGCCTGCACGAGCGCATCAGGATCGTCCGGATCGATGACGACATTATTGTCAAAGCGCGCGAGCATCTTTCGGGCCTCGCCGCCGCCGCCATAGACCACATATTTGCCCGTCGACAAATATTCATAAAGCTTGGAGGGCATTGCACCTTCGAAATTCGCCGACAACTGTGCATACAGGATATGGGTCCGATTGTAGATTGACCGTACCTCATCCCAAGCGATGCGGCCTGTCATATGGACGTTGTCGAGTGCCATGCTCTTCCGTAGCATCGAGATTTCAGTCAGAGCAGTGCCACCGCCGACAATGTTGAAGCGGACCTTGGGCAGCATCTGTGCGGCCCGGAGCAGAATCGACAGATTCTGCGCCACGCCGACATTGCCGATGTAACTGACCTCAAGCGCGTCCGCGCGCCGGATGCCGTTCGGGGCAAGCAGATCAAATTGTGACTGTGCGATACCGTTGGGCACCAGAACAATCTCCGAAGGCGCGATCCGCAGTTTGTTCGCAAGATAGGCACGCTCGCGTTCGTTGGTGCAGCTGATGAGGTCGAAGCTGCCGAAGCGTCCGTGAGCCAGATGCCGAAACAACAGCTTGGCGGCACGCTGCAAGGGTTGGGAGTCCGGAAGATATTCCCAGGTCAGATCGCGCACGTCGAGCAGTTTGCGTCCGCCTGAGAGTAGCCCGACGCGAAATAGCAGAAACATCGAAGGGATGGTGACAAGCACAATGTCTTCCGGCGTGGTACGGACCGACTGCAGGATGGCTTTCGCAGCGCGCCATTCATCGATTGCGCGGCGGACGAAGTTGCGCTGCGGCGTTGCAACCGCACCAAGGCGGTCGTGCCGAAAGCCCGGCCGATCGTCGTCGAGAGTTGTCGTTCCGCTACTGACAAGGCGCACGCGAAAACCGCGCGCCACTGCCCGATCGATGAGCGGCGTCAACCGGTTACGCACGACCGGCTCATCCATTGGGTAGCTGGTGACGATAGTGAGGCTGCGGGTCAACATGACGCGATCATCAGGAAACATCCGGGAAACGCCAACGGAGGCTGGCGGCCGACCGGCCATCGACCAGGGCGATGGCGATGCAATGGGTCGGCGCGAGATCGCCGAAACCCCGCGCATATTGCACCTGCTCCAGTCGGGCCGTGCCCTTCGCTATGGTGAAATGCAGCTGCTGGCCGTCACCGATGGAGAGCTTGAAACCGTCTAGCTCCCCTGGAGCCACCATGACGTCTGGATGGAGAATGTAGCGCGCAACGGCCGGGACGCCTCCGTCCACCCGGTCCCTAACCGTAAGTTCTGATCCGTTCAGGCGCCAGCGCCTGCGATGCACTGGCTTGCCGGCCAGACGTCGATAGCCATCGTGGCTGCAGGCGACCTCGATCGCTTCGGCCTCTGCATCAATTTCGAGATCAAAGGGATAAGCTCGGCGCGCGACCCGAAAATCACCCCAGACTTCGGAGGAGTTCTGCTCCGCCACCTCTACGGTGCTATGCGCGCTCGTGCCGCGTTCGTATTTACGGCGCGGGTCATTACCATAGCAGGAGGTCCCGCTATTCACGATTACACGCCGGCCGAAGAGGGACAATTCGAAGGACAGGCAGTCCGCGTGGCCGTGGCCCGGCAAATAGTCGGGTCCGATCGGCGCGACGTCGAGCAGCAGCGCGGCATCGGCGCCGTCCACGCGGATATAGCCGCTTTGCTCATAGTGACGAACGGCAGGCCGCGCGGCCGTCACCATCGGCGCAGGCGCGCAGGAGGCGATGCCGAGCCGCGCTGCATAAGCCTGAAGCACGGCGAGGCACGGCGCGATCGCGGGCGCGGCATCGTTGAAATGGCCGATTTCACCATCGGGGTGCGACATGGCATCCAGCCAGCCGAGCATACGGCCGGACGCCTCGCGCCAGCGCTCGACCGGTCGGGCAGGAATCCGCCCGTCCGTCCGCCGCGCCGCGTTGAGAAGATCCAGAAGGTCTTCGAGAAAAATGGCGTGATACATGGGGCTGAGTTCGAAATTTCCACCGTCGGCCAGCAGTTGCCCGGAGAGCTGCCGGTCGATGATGTGAAGCCCGGTATGCAGCCACGCCTCAGCCTCCGTACCGCGAAAGCCGAGACCCGCGAAGACCAGTGCCTTGGCGTTGGCGAACAAGTGGTTGCCGAGAAGATGCCATTCGAGCCGCCTCGACAGCCAGCGCGCCTGGACCGCGAGGCTGTTCCAGCATGGTTGCGGCAAAGCATGGCCGGACCAATGCCATTTCAACCAGTTCACGATGCGCAGCGAAGTCGGATACGGTGACCAGCCAATGCCCCGCGCAGGGGGATTCGCGTGGACCCAGTCAGCGAGCAGTACCCGATGCCAGTCCGTGCGCGCCTCGGCGCCTTCGGCGTTGAGGTCATCGAAATAATGCAGGTTGTAGCGCCAGAGTGCATCCCGATCCGGTGCGTCCCAGCCGATCTCCCGCAACGTACCATGTCGGCCGAGGAAGCAGAACAGGTCGGAATCCAGAAGGCTCGGATGGCGGCGTGCGGGCGCGACCCAAGGACCAGACGCGGCTTCCGGCGGAGGTGCGGACCGCGCGAGACCGCTGGCCGGGACCGGCAGCAGGCGTTTCAGGCGACCGTAGAACTGGATGGGGCGCAGATACCGCAGGGTGTGCCAATAGAGACCGACACGCGCAACAATGCTCAACGGCCGCCCCCGGCGATCTCGATGGAAAGGCGGCTGACCTCGAAGATTTCGTCGATGGCGATCGGCGGGGGCCCGCCTTTGGCAACCGCATCGACGAAGGCCTGCGTACAGGCCGACTGACCCTTGTCCTGCCGCCACAGGCGCATCGTTTTGGCGCGCGACCAGCCATGCGCCGTCAACGTGCGGAAGTTGTCGAGTTGCAGGATGCGGCCACTGGTGAAGACCTCAAGGCGCTCTTTCGAAACCGCCTTGTTGCCATTAGCGAGATAGTGGACCGTGCCGATCGATCCATCAGCGAACTCCAATTGGATGCTGACGGTGTCTGCGAGCGGCGACTGCATCGCCGATCGGCTCCAACCGGTGACCGGCGCACCCGCCAAGTAGCGGAGCAGATCGATGAAGTGGCATGCCTCTCCGACAAGGCGGCCACCGCCCGCCGCCTGATCCTGCGTCCAGTGGTCCGCCGGAATGGCCCCGGCATTCACTGTCATCACGAAGGCGCGCGGCTCGTTGATCACGGCGAGCATCGACTTCATCCGCTGGACATGCGGTGCGAAACGCCGGTTGAAGCCAACCATCAGACAGGGCGCCCGCCCGGCATCGGCCGCAGCACCATAATCGGCCTCGATTGCGGCCAGCTCGGCGAGGGTCAGGCACAGCGGCTTCTCGACGAAGACATGCTTGCCCGCAGCCAGAGCCTTGCGCACGAAATGAGCGTGGCTATCGTGCTGCGTCGTGATGACGACAGCATCGGTGCCGGGGTCGGCGAAGATGTGATCGCTGTCGGTGGTCGTTTCGGCGAAACCGAACTTCCGGCCAGCGTGCAGCCCGGTGACGCCGCCGCTCGAGGCGATGGAGCGTAGGTGCGCGCCGGTCTTTCTGAATGCTGGCAGCAGGATGGCGGAGGCATAGTTGCCCGCCCCGATGACGCTGATCGACGGCGCGGCGCCGGTCGGCATGGTCTGGACCAGCGGCACTGTCCGCGCCGTAGTATCGATCCTGATACCTGGATAGTCGAGCACGATACCGAGCGACGGTTCGGAACCGCTGATGAGGTCATAGGCCTTGTCCGCCTCGGCGATGCCGAAGCGGTGAGAGATCAGCGGCCGCACGTCGATCCGCTTGTCCGCCATCATGTCGAGCACTGCCTCGAAGTTGCGCTGTTCGGTCCAGCGCACGAAGCCGACCGGATAGTCCTGCCCCTTCTCCTCATAATTGGGATCGTAACGACCCGGCCCGTAGGAGGCCGACACCTGGAAGGTCAGTTCCTTCTTGAAGAAGTCGTCGCGCGACAGCTCCAGTCCGGTGACACCGACCAGAACGATACGGCCGCGCTTGCGGCACATGGTTGCCGCTTGGTGTATCGGTTCGCTACTCGACGTCGCGGCAGTGACGATAACGGCATCAACACCGCGCTGCCGCGAATATTGCCAAGCGGTCGTCACCGGATCTTGACCGGCGGCGAGGTTCACTACCTCTGCACCGAATTCTCGCGCGAGCGCCAGTTTGCGTTCATCGAAATCGAGGCCTAACACACGGCAGCCATTGGCACGCAGCAGTTGCACGGTAATCAACCCGACCAGTCCAAGGCCGGTGACAACGACCGTCTCGCCGAGCGTCGGCTGCGCCAGCCGGACACCCTGGAGCGCGATCGCACCGAGCACGGTGAATGCCGCCTCATCATCGCTGACGCTTTCCGGCACACGGGCACACAAGTTGATGGGTACGCCCACAACCTCGGCATGCTTGCCGTTGCTGATGACCCGGTCGCCGGGTTCGAAGCCGGCTAGGGCCGCTCCAACTTCGACGACACGGCCGACATTGCAGTAGCCGAGCGGCAGCGGCTGATCGAGCTTATTGAGCACGGCATCAATCGTGGGCAGCACGCCGTCGGTACGGAGCTTATCGAGCACCATCCGAACCTTATCCGGCTGCTGGCGGGCCTTCTGGAGCCAATTGCCCTTGCCGAACTCGACCAGCATCCGCTCGGTGCCAGCCGACACTAGAGTCTTGCTGGTCTCGATCAGCAGCTGGCCCGATTTGATGCGTGGCACCGGCACCTCAGCGATCTCGGTCGTCCCATCGTTCAGACTCTGCAATACCTGCTTCATGGCATGGCCCTCGCGTTGCCGAAGAGCGCGCGCTTTTCCTCGCGGTTCGGATAGTTGATGAGGACCGCCCGGTATTTACCCTTGAAAACGAACAGGCTGCCGGCGGCTGCTCCGATAATATGATGCTGCGCGATCAGATCGCGAATATCGTCGAGAGAGCCCGCGCCACCGAGTGCTGTGAGCGGCAGGCTTGTCGCGTTCCGGATCTGGCGGACCAAGTCCTTGTCATAACCCTTCATCTCGCCGTCGCGATCAACATTATTGAGCACGATCTCGCCGGCCCCGAGTTGCTCGACACGGCGAGCAAACTCGACCGGATCGAGACCGCTTCGTTTGGTGGCATTGTAGGTGACAATCTCCGGCCGCCGCAGCAGGCCGAATCTCTTGACGTCTAGCACCACCACCACGCTCTGGCTCCCGACACGCCGGGCTGCCTCTCGAACGATCTGGGGATTTTCGACGGCGGCCGCGCTGAGCGCGACCTTCTCGACACCGAGCGCGATGATGCGCTCGATCTGCCCAGTGGTCTTGACGCCACCGCCGTAGCAGAGCGGCATCCGGCACTCATTGGCAAGATTGGCAATAAGCTGATAGTTTGGCTCACGGTCGTGGGGGCTGGCGTCGATATCGACCACCATCAGTTCGTCGACTTCCTTCTCGTTCAGAATGCGGACCGCGTTGATCGGGTCGCCGACATATTTCGGGT
This sequence comes from Sphingosinicella sp., assembly GCF_041916975.1. Classification (NCBI taxonomy): domain Bacteria; kingdom Pseudomonadati; phylum Pseudomonadota; class Alphaproteobacteria; order Sphingomonadales; family Sphingosinicellaceae; genus Sphingosinicella; species Sphingosinicella sp. Next base: position 3,025,067 of record NZ_JAYRYK010000001.1, on the reverse strand, counting down.
CACCGAAACGGGTGGTTTTCACCAGTCCGCCCTCATGAATGAGCAGGCAGGGAATGATGCGGGCACGCAGCATGATCAGAGCTCGGCAAAATTCTGCAGCAGGCGAATACCCCAAGCGTGGCTCTTCTCGGGATGGAATTGCGTGCCGTAGACATTGCCGGAGCCGACAGCCGCCGTAAACTCGACGCCATAGTCGGCGACTGCGAGCGTGTCAGCGGGATCGGTCGGCTGCATGAAGTAGCTGTGCAGGAAGTAGAATTGCGAATCGTCGAGTTGCTGGAACAGCGGATTTTCGCCAATCAGACGCACATGGTTCCAGCCCATGTGCGGCAATTGCGTCTGCTGCCGGAGCGTGGCGATGTCGAACCGCAGCACTTCGGCATCGATCCAGCCGAGCCCGGCCAGTTCGCCTTCCTCGCTGCGCAAGGCCATCATCTGCATCCCGACGCAAACGCCGAGCACGTCCACCTTGCGGTCGCGCACCTGAAGGTCGAGCGCGTCGCGCAGGCCCGAGCGGTTGAGTTGTTCCATCGCCCAGTCGAACGCGCCGACGCCGGGCAGGATGATTTTGCGCGCTTTCAGCAGATCGCCGGGCCTGTCGACGATCGCGACCGGGATGTTGAGCTGACGGTAGATATTCGCAAAGGCGCGAATATTCCCCAGTCCATAGTCAACGAGCGCGATCATCGCTTACCGCCAATTTCCAGCCCCAGCACCCGCATCACGCGCGCGCCCAGATCGTAAATCTGACGCTGGTTCTTGTAGTCACGATAACTCTTGAGCGGCAGCGCCATATAACTTTCCAGTTCGCCGATGCTGATGCCGAGCTTGTTCGCTACAAATTCGACTTCTTGCCCGATGGCCTGCTGGTCGTAGGGCGGCTTCTCCAGCTCTGCGACCGCCTCCTCGCGCGTCATTTGCCCGGTCAGGATCAGGCTGGAGAACTGCACGCGGCGAACGTCATAACCGAAGCGCTTGGGCAACCAGTAGCTTTCGTAGAATTTTGTGAAGCGGGATTCGAAATGCTTCTGCGGGTAGGGCTGCCAGGCGAACCGCTCGATAAGCAGCGCCTTCGCCTCCTCCTTGATGTAGGGCACGTAGTTGAGCGGTTTCAGCACCTTGATGCCCTTGACATAGGGCAGCCACAACTTGTGCCAGAGGATCGAGGTCGTCGGATAGGTCTTGAGCGGGCGCGATCCGAATTTGGCATGGATGTCGCGCAGCTGGCGCGAATCGGACTGGTAGTACATCCACTCGACCGGGTTACGAACGCATTCGGTCGAAAGATTCGCGCCGGTCAGGATATATTTGACCTTATGCTGCGTCGCGAACTTGTACATGGTCGCGAAGAAGGCATGATCCTGCGGTGCGTCGATATGCGACACGCCGGAACGGAGGAACGCAAGCTGGAGATCCTTCATCTCCTCCCAGTTGATGACCTCTGTGAACAGGTCCAGTCCGAGCCCATCGACAAGACGTTCGATATTGTTGACCGCAACCTGGGAGTTCCATCCCGCATCAACATGGAACACCAGTGGCCGCAACCCAAGTTCCGCCTTTGCGATATAGGTGAGGTAGGAGCTATCGATCCCACCACTCATGCCGATGATGCAATCGAAATCCTCGCCTTTGCCCGCCGCGCGGACGGCGCTCACCATCCGGTCGAGTTCCTGCCGGCCGCGCGCATCGGTGTGCCAGTTGGACAGAGTATGGCAATAATAATTGTTGCAATGGTCGCAGACACCCTTGTCGTCGAACCGGATCATCCGGTCGCTGGTGTCCATCACGCAGGAAGTGCAGATCCGATAGGCTCTTGTCATGGCTGCTCTGCAAGTGTCTCGTCGATGAGGGCAAGGTAGGCGTCAAAGGCTTGGTTCCAGTTCATCATTCCTTCGAGCAAGCGCCGACCCTCCGCAACTCTTTTCGCGCGCTCCTCTGGATGGACGAAGGCGAAGCCGACCTTGTCTAGTATATCGCCAGCGTCCAGCGGATCGAAATAGAAGGCTGCATCCTTGCACACATCCAGCGCGAACTCGTAGTGGCTGGTGAAGATCGGCTTGCCGTGAAACATTGCCTCGACATAGGTGCCCGAGAAGGATTCGAGCAGCGTCGGCAGCAGTAGCGCGTCGGTCTGGCGGTAGAGGCCTGGCACTCTTGCCATCGGTACCGGACCGACGTTGATGATGATATCGCCGAGCTTGCGTTCCGCAATCGTGGTGAGCAGTTCGTGCGCACCCTGCCCCTGGCCGGCATCAATGGTGATGACGATCTTCAGGTCGAGCTGCCGCTCTCGAATCAGTTCGGCGAGGGGGACGAAGATTTCCAAATTCTTGTGTGAGTAATAGTGACTGAGGCACAGCAGCTTGAAACCGCCGCCGAGAGCGAAGTCGTAGGACCCTACGGCCGAGAGATTATCGAGCGACACGGCATTGGGGACGACCGGCATCCGGTCGATGCCGTACAGCGACATCAGTCGGTCGCGAATAGCCGGCCCCTGCGCGATCATCACGTCGATGTACCGAAGATAAGAACGAAAGAAATGGAGCTTCATTCGCCGCTTGACGGTGTCCGCGAAATCCCCGCGCTTCCAGGCCGGCGACTGCGGGTAAGCGGCATGTGGCCAGTCGAACAGAAAAATCTGCGTCGTCCGCGTTCTGATGGGTATGTCAGCGAGATTGAAGACCAGATCACAGCAGTGCCGGCGGATCATGCGCGGCAACGCCGTGCTCGCCGCTAGCGGAAGCAGCATGGTCTTGCTCAACACCGGCATCGGAAGCAGCCGAACATTCGCCGAGGCGAAAGTCGCATAGCTCTCCGCATCGGGCACTGTGACGCTGAAACGATGCTTTGATCCCCTGGCATTCAGAACCGATAGGAAGTTGGTCAGGATGCTCCTGCCGCCGCCCGACTTGGCACTAATGCCGTTGATAAGCACATGCGCCACGGTCAGACTTCCATACAGGAGAGCGCAGCGCGGAAACCGCCAACCATACCCTGAATCGAAGCCTTCTCGATATAGTGAGCATAGGCGTTTCGACCCAGTTTGCGCGCATAGTCCGAATCTTCAACCAAACGGAGCATCGCGGTTTCGAGCGCGCCTTGGTCGCCGTCGCAGAAGATGCCGTTATGGCCGCTGATGATGTTATGCTTCTCTCCCCCGGAGATGGCGTCAGCCTTGGTGACAAAGGGTACACCGAACGCCATGCTCTGAAGCACTGCCAGCCCGGCCTGTCCGAACGAAACCGACGCGATGGTGCGGGCATAATAGCCCTCCAGTCGTTTTGGATCCTCAATCTTGCCGGTCAGGATGACGCTGCCGGCGAGATCAAGTTCGGCGATCAGCGCCTCAAGCACCTCCCGGTCCCGGCCTTCGCCGATCAGATACAGCTTGAGATCGCGGCCGCTCTTATCGAGCACCGTTCGAAAGGCGCGCACCGTCACATCGTTCCGCTTTCGCGGATCGAGTGTTCCGACATTAATGAAGCAATCCTTCGGAGCCGTGTCGGCAAAGGACTGATGATTGTCGACGTGGAAAGTATTGTTCGCGACGAAGAGCCTGTTAGGCGCAAGGCCGCGGGCCTGGAACTCATCGCGGATAACATGATTGTAGAAGACGACCGGGTTGTCGCGGCGCACGAGCCATGTCTTCACCGCCAGCGCCAGAGCGCTTGCCCCCTTGTCGAGCCCCCACCAAACCCACTTTAGCCGTCGCTCGAATCGGAACATCGCGACGAAGGACAACAGGTTGCGCAGGTCCGCCGAAGCGATGACGGTGGTTGGCGTGAGGCGCATGATGGCGTCGTTCAGGCCGATCTGAAGATTGAACGGCCCGAACTGCCGCTGCGGCACGATCAGTTCCTTGAAGCGCTCGCCGTCGGTCCCGACTGGCTTGCCGGAATGAAGAACGATGACCTCATCGACATCGCAGAGCGCATTGAAGAAAGCCCGGCGATAGTGGGGGAGTTGGTTCTGGACCACCAGAATCATAAATGCACCAGCAATTAGAGGGATATCTGGGTCAGACCATTGCGGCCCGAGCAAACGTGAACTCCTCGTTGGTTCCGGTATTGCGCCAGACACAAGAGAAGCCGAGCGCCTCCAGCGCCTCGACAGCCTGTCGTAGGCGCGCCGCACCGAAATTCGGCCAACGGTGATGAAACTCAATGCACAGGATGTCGATCTCCATGGCGCAACTCTGGAAGTCCGCCGACCCGAGCAGGTCGAACTCGGCGCCTTCGATATCCATCTTGACGATCAGTGTATCGCACTCAGGAAGCCGGCTGATGGCCGTACTTAGACTGCTCAGTTCAACCTCGAGTTCGCCGCCCTTGAGATGATTTTCGGCATTGAGCGACCCGCTAACATGATTCCGGTTCGACGGAAGATAGAAGATCGCCTTCCCATCCTCTGGCGCGAGACCATGATTGACAAAGTCGATCGCGGGATTGCCCCGAGAATGCACGTAGTGTGCAGCCTTCGGCGTCGGATCGAGCGCCACGACACTCGCACCGTAGCGGCTAATCAAATCCTCTGAAAACGACAGGTCCTCGCCGACACCGGCATCGATCACGCCGACCCGGCCGCCGATCCCATCCACTGGCAACTTCCATCCGCCGTAGGAAGGATTGCCGCACCAGGCCAGCTTGCCTTGCGGTTTGGCCGACACCCACACGTCGCGGCCCGTCATGATCCGGGCGAGCACGCGAGCCGATCGTGCGAGCGAAAGCATGTTTTTCATCATAAGCTTCCCAACTTTCGAAGCTGGCGCCAGTTCACGAGCATGCCAGAGCAGGCGAATTCCCGCCAGCTTCCTCGATAAAGAGTTCGTTCCAGATGTGAACCTGATAAAGGCGGAACAGAAGCCGTTCATATTTGCTGCGCAGCAACTGATCCGACCTTGCGAAGTCGCGAATCCGGTGGCTGAAGATCGGCCAATCAAGGATCGACGAGTCTCTCAGGTCCGTGATCATCGAGGCTTTGGTGGACGGCAGGATACCGGACGAGAAGCCGAGCTTATCCCGCTCCAACACGTCCCGATAGGAGTTATAGGCCGGTGACTTGCGGAGCGCATACTTGTCAATGGCATCTTGAAGCTTGAGCCCGTCGTCGTGCTGAAAAGCGAACGTGACCAAGCGATGATCCATGAACGGTGAGCGGTTTTCGACGCTGCTCCGCATGGCGACAATGTCGCCATAATAGAGCAGATTCTCCAGCCCGAGATCGTGTTGCGATATCAAGTAACGGTTGAGGAGGTTGGGATTACGCCCCACATGATCCTCGACATCGAGCCAGCGCGGAAGGTTCGGCCCGCGATAGGCCCGGAACAGCCGTTCGTAGCCATAAGCCCAGCGCATCAACCTCTTGAGCGACGACGGCAGTATGTTTCGCAGGAACAGGATGATCGCGGAGACGAAACCGAAACGCAACTGATCGCGGAAGCAAAGATAGGCCTGCCGGAACTTGCCCCGCGCGAGATACCAGGGAATGACGAGCATGAAATAGCTTTTGTAGCCAGCAAGCAATTCGTCTGCGCCTTGGCCGTCGAGCGCCACACGCACGCCGTTCCGCGCGACCGACTCGTAGAGATAGTCGACAGAGACGATCGCCGGCGAGGAATGGCCACGCCCGAGGTGGCGCACCAGCGCCTTGAGGCGCCTCTTGTAGTCGGATGGTTCCTGCTCCTGGACCCTGACATGCAGGTCGAGATCCAACCGGTCGGCAACCGTTTCTGCGAAGCCTCTCTCGTCATGGCAGTCTCCAGAGGAAAAGGTGAAGGCAGGAACTCCCTTAGTCTCGCCGCTATGTTCCCGTGCATAATGTGCGACAAGCGTGCTGTCGACGCCGCCCGACAGGAGCAAGCCGAACGGAACGTCCGAGCGCAGCCGCAATCGCACGGCATCGCTCAGCAACTCGGAAAATGCCTCGACAGTGTCACTATCGGTCAGTGCAATCTCCCCGTCTGGATAGTGCCAGTAGGCCTTGCTTTCCCATGTTCCTGACGCCGATATCTTCAGATAATGAGCCTTTGGGAACTCTTGGATCGTTTCCAGGAAGGTACGTCCGCCGCCTTCATAGGTTCCTTCTTTGAGGAACATCTGTATGAGGCCATAGTCGATGCGCCTGTCGACAAGCTCGGCCAGTTGCTGAAACTCGCTAGCGAACAGAACATCCGAACCATTACGGCTCAGAAACAAGGGTTTCTGCCCGAAGCGGTCCCGCGAAACGGTCAACTCGCGTTTAGCCGTATCGTATATTGCGAGCGACCACATGCCGTTCAGTCGAGCGAAACATTCGGCGCCCCATTGTGCGTAGGCTTGGATCACCACTTCGGTGTCGGATTCGGTACGGAAGCTGCGCCCGAGTTGTTGCAACTCAGCGCGCAACTCTTCATAGTTAAAGATCTCGCCGTTGTAGGTCATCAAAAGTTGCTCAAACCGGAACGGTTGGTTCGAGGCGACATCGAGATCAATTATCGATAGCCGGCTGTGACCTAAGAAACAGAAACCGTCCCGGATATGATCGATATTGTCTGGACCGCGATGGCTTGCCGTTGCAATCGCCCGCACGAACGCCTTGTCCCGCGCATGCGCCAGACCCGCGTGATTGAAGGCGATGAAAATCCCGCACATGTTACCCTGCTATGTCTCGAGGTGGCTGTCCGTCAGTCGAGCAGACAGGCGGCCAAGTTAGTGTCGATCGCGTCAGCCGAATGATCAATGCCCAGCCGGTGAAGATTGCCCCGCATCCGTGCTATGTTAGCGGGGCTATATGCACGCCGGAAATATTCTGGCCAGTCTGGATCGTCGAAATCGACCAGGTAACCCAGCGGGCCATAATGGACATGATAGGATGTCATCGGCTCCATCGCCCGCGCAATATAAGGGATGCCGAGCGCAAAGCTGTCGCATAAATTACCCGACAGTTTGCCCTCGAAATCCCTGGTATGGCTGAGAAACAACAATGTGCTGCTACGAGCCGCCCGAAGGTAGCTTTCGTGACTTTGCCAGCCGTCGACGACCTGGACATTGGAGCGCTCCGCGATATCGGGCAGCTGTGCTCTCAGCAAAGCACGATCGACATTGTAGAGCCGGTATAGAAACCGCCTTCCACGGTCCGCCCTGATAAGGCAGAGCAATGGATCGATCGGCTTCTCGCGCTTCTCTGGTCCGAAATAGGCGATAATAGGCTGGTCCGTGCCGAAATCCATAGACGGCGTATACTGTGGCATCATCATGTGATGCTTCTTGATCACCGCCTTTGCTCCGGCCCGCTTATCGAGATCGGTAACAAGCCGACGTTCATGAGCAGTGTGAAGAACCAGCCGCTCGAGGCTGCCGTTGATCAGGAGCAAAAAAATTTTCAGGAACGTTCGATACCGTGCGATCCGGCCACTTGAGAAATTGTTGGTGGCGATGAGGACCAATCGTGGAAGGCGCAGCAGGTTCTTCAGAAGGAAGACGATGACATCGACCTCTGAAAAGCCCAGAAAGATGACCCGGTCACCGCGATCTAGGCGCGGTTGGCCATCTTCGAGCGCATGAATTCTATCACAGTCAGCCGGGAAGCTGTTCAGGATGCGCTCGGCTGAATAGCGCGATGTGTACAATCGAAAGTCGACGCCCTTCCGATTGAGGAAATGGAAATAATACTCATCATCGAGCAAGAAATGCCCACTCAGTGCATTGACTGCAAACCGTGAGATCAGGACAAGCTTGGACATGTGCCGAATGCAGCGTCTACTGGTGCAGTATCATGGTCAAAGACGACTCCGTCTCGCTCCCGGCAACAGTCTCGAAGCCGAAGCTCCGATAAAGCCGGATAGCCGCTGCATTGTCGTTGTCGACGCGCAGCGTAATAACTGGGATGCGGAGTGCCGCAGCCGCTTTCAGCAGTGCGAGCATCATGATCCTGCCCCAGCCCTTACCAGTCTCGCCATCCGCCAGCGCGATACCGAGCCAGACATTGCTTCCGTCCGGGTCGAGGTGCCCGTAACCGACGACACGGCCCTCGACCTCCAGCAACAAGGTCGCCAGATGGGACTGGATGACGGCTACACTACGCTTGTCAAAATAGCGGAAACTCTTCCGACCCTCGGCCAGCCTGTTGTAAAATGCTTGGATCAAGGCTCCGCCCTCTGCCAGATGCCGCGCATCCTGCAGGCAGTAGGCTGTCGACGGTTTGCGGTGCTGTTCGATCAGAGCACACAGCGTGGTGCAGACCTGCCCGATTTCTTCCATCCCGAGCGTCAACGCACAGGGCAGCACTATGATAGTCTTGTGCAGGCGGTCCGCGACATCGCTGTGGATAAAGTCCAAATCGTCGTTATAGGGCAATGATGAAGCTGGATAAAATCCGGGACGTGCTTCGATCCCGGCCTTCTTGAGTAGACGCAGCAGATCATCACGATCGACAGTGAGCCCATCCAACCAGATACTGACAGCCACCGCCCACAGATAGTCCTCGCTTTCCGGATGCGAGGCCTGAAGTTCTATCGCCCAATGCCCCGCCAACAGACGACGATAGGCCTCGGAATTCTCCCGCTGCTTGCGCAGTATCCCGTCGCGTTCCTCCAGCTGGGCGCATGCAATCGCCGCGAGCAGGTTGGATAGTCGGTAGTTGTTGCCAGCAATCTCGTGCAAATATTGCACCTTCTGCCTGTCGAGACCATGACTGCGCATCAGCCTTGCCATCGCAACCCTTGCAGGGTCGTTGACGAGAACCGCGCCGCCTTCACCGCAGGAAATCGTTTTGGTCGCGTGCATGCTGAATGTTGCGACGTCGCCATACTGGCCAACGTAGCGGCTGTCATGCTGCGTGAACCAGGCCTCGGCGCAATCCTCGATGACCCAGATCCCCTGCTCCCGCGCCCAGGCACAAATCTCGCGGATCGGCGCTGCGGCACCATAGTTGTGGACGACAACAACGCCCACCGTGCGGAAAGTCTGCGCTGTTTGCAGCGTCTGGACTGTCTGGTTCCAATGCAGCGGGTCAACATCGCAGAAGACAGGCACGGCGCCGAGCTGACGCAGCACGTTTCCGGCAGCCTGAAAGCAGAACGCAGGCACGATAACATGGTCACCGGGCCGCACATCAAGCGTCTGAAAAGCGAGCTGCAGAGCTGACGTGCCATTGCTCACGGCAAGCGCCGTTGAGCCCGGGAAAAGGCCTTCGAGTTCCTTTTCCAGCTTCTCGACATAAGCGCCACCTGACACCCAGCCTGACTGAAAGGCATCGATCAGGTAATCCAGCTCGCGACCGACCACCTTGAACCCGGACCAGTTGATCATGAAACTCTCCATCGTAGCGCGCCGTAGGCCAACATGCCACCTGCAGCCGCCTGAACAAATTGTGCGACGACGATGACTCCGATGAACAGCGAAAGCGGGCTGGAGGCCGACAGGCTGAACATGATCAGCAGCATCATGAAGGAAACGGAGACGTTGACGAACAAATTTTGTCTTATGAGATCAAGCGAAAGAAGCACTAAATCAGTCAGGCGGACAAGGCTGATGGACACGAACAGCGGGCTGATCTCACGCAAAATCTGCCCGGCGAGCTGATATTCCGGCCCGTAGATCAGATGGATCAACTGTGGCGCAAGCACAAAAATCAACGCAGCTCCCATTGCCATAGGCAGCGTGGCGAAGATCAGATAGCGGCCGACAAGATCGTGGCAGCTCTCCTTATTGCTTTGGCGCATCGCTTCGATGAGGGGCGGGCGGAATGCGCGATCAACCTGGCTCTGAAAGATCGATGCCAGCGTGATGAATTGAAATGCCAGCGACACGGCCGCGAAAACCTCGAGCCCCTGCTTGCCCTGAATGATGATGCGGCTGAGGTGGCCATAGCCCAGCTGCGCCAGGGCAATGGTCAGCAAGGGCCAGTAGCTGACAACATAAGACAGAGTTTCACGCACTGGCGCAGGTTTCAGCCGCAAGAGGAAACGGCGATAGACCGTGGCCTGTGCCAGAAGCGATGCGAGTGACACGACTGCGTAGCTCGCATACACCACCTCACCGAATGCGAAGAAGGATAGCAGCATCGCATTGCAAAGCAGCAACAAGAACTTCTCCGCACAGGTGATTGCCGCGAAGCTGAGATTCGACCGATGGTATTCGAAAAGAACGCCAAAATTAAAGGCAGGCAGCAAGAGCAGGAACGTTTGCCATGGCATGTCGATCAGGTCGGCAAGCCTTGCAACGCTCAGCACACAGCCAAGGATCAGGAATACCGACAGCCGAGCGGTGAAGATGGTGTCGAAGGCAGCCTGTGGGTCCCCTTTCCTTATCGTCAAATGCGTGAAGGCGGCATCGGAGGCACAGTCGATAAGAGTCGTCATGATCGCCGCCCAGGCGAGGCAGAGCGCATAGGTGCCAAAGTTGATGCTGCCTCCGTCACGCGCCAACAGAATGGTCAGGGCGTAGCTGCTGATCGTACCCAGAGCGCTGATCGCTGTGGACCCGCTAAGACTTTTGACGAGCGACATGCCGTGATCAGCCTACCCGCTCACGCGGAAAGAAGCGCACGATCATCGATGTCAGAACCAATCCCGATGTGGCGAAGGTCGTATTGAGCAACAGGATGCCGAACAGCACGCCAATCCAGGGGCGCCCTCGCCACATCTCCCTTATGGACAGGATATAGATTAGATAGACAACGGGCAGCAGGCCGAAGCGAAGCCCATAATCGATCCAGAAATCATGAAGGTTGAAATAGATTGAGGTTCGAATCTCCTCGGTGCTGAACGCCGTCTGTTCATAGGCCAAGAAACCCAGCAACCCCTGCGTATCGACTACACCGGAGCCGAGCCCACTCCCGAAGATCAATTCCAAAGGGTGACGCGAGAAGAAAAGCTGGTGCTCAGCGAAGCGCACGCGATCCAGCGTCATGAACATCTGCATGATTTCGGACGAGTCAAAACTCTCGAAGATGACTGCGATGAACGACAACGCCTTCACCCGCACCAGGGGTTCGCTCTTGAGCAGCGCAACAACGTCGACATTGGCGAGCATGATAAATATCGTTGCTGCGGCAAGATAAATCTTCCACTTCCCCGCCCGGATCGAACTGATGACCAGCGCTACCGACACAAGCCCAATCGCGGACAAGGTGATCATACGGCTGCCATACAGGGAGATTAGGAGAAACGTGATGACCATCAGCGCCAACTGCGCCATGTGAGAGTGGCGGTACGTGATGGCGTAGAGTGCGGGGAACACTGCGAACGCCTTTAGGCTATCGTAGCTCAGATAGTCGAACGAACCAAAATCGTAAAAAAGAACAGCATTAACTGCCTCGCCGGCGACATAGCCCACACCGCCGGCAAAGAGCACGAAAGGGTCTAGGCGGACATCCCCGCGAACAAACAGGAAGATGGACAAGATAAAGAGCGCTTGCACATCACGCCTCAGCGTCGCGCTGTCGAAGACTGCGGCGGCGTCTGAAATACTGAGCAGCGTACCTATGATAAGGCCCGAGACCAAAAACGCCGCAAGTAACAGTGCCTTCTCGTGTATCTGCCGCCGGCTGAGGCAAATCATCATCCCGATGCCCGACAGATAAATAACGTAACGCAGCGGTGCGGGCGTCTCGGTATAAGCGCCGCCGCCATTATCCACCGAGAAGACAAGCGACAAAATCAGGCAGGAAAGCGCTGTCCGAAAATTCTGCTGCACGAGGTAAAAGAGAAATAGGCTATAGGGCAGCACGCATATCAGGCTGTTCGCCGGATCGAGCGTGAAACGCTGCACTGCTGTGAAACCGCACAGAAGCAGCAGAATGGCCAGAATCGGCTGCCGTACTGTCGCTGTTGACCGCCGCCCGACGTGTACGCTGGACGGCCCGTATTGCCCGGTGGTCTCAGCCCCAACCGTCACGTGCGCTTGAACCTGAGTCAGAGTTCGACGATTTCGAGCTGTGGCAGCGGAAACACCAGCCGCCGCCCCTTGAGCTTGCCCAGTTGCTCGAAAAACGGTCGGAAGTGCCAAGGCAGAACAAGCAGATAGTCAGGGTCCAGCGCAAGAACCTCATCTTCCGATCGCAGAGGGATCGCGGTGCCGGGTGTATATTTCCCGAACTTGTCTTCGTTGACCTCGCCTATGGCTGACAACAGTGAAGGACCGATTCCAAAGTATTGCAGCAACACGTTGCCCTTGGTCGACGCGCCCAGGCCGTACACCTGCTTGCCGTCCGCACGCGCGCCTTCCAGAAAAGCGCGCAGGGCCCGTCCAGCCTCCTCAACCCGTACCTTGAAGTCGCCAAAGGCCCGCGGGCTTTGTAGACCTAACGCCTGTTCCTCGGCAAGGATCTGTGTGATCTGCTCCAAGTTAACGGCATGGCTCGATCCGGCCTTTGCGGCCACGATCGAAAAGCTGCCACCGTTAATGTCGTTGAACTCGACGTCGAGAATCTTCAGACCGGCCGCTGACGCAATCCACTCGATCTGCCGGAGGCCATAGAATTCGAGATGCTCGTGACAGATGGTGTCGAACGAGTTTGTGCGCAACATTGTAGGTAGATAGCTCTGTTCCAGAACCCAGATACCTTCCGGATCGAGCGCGGCGGCGATCTCGCGTGCGAATGCCACCGGATCTTCCAGATCGTAAAACATCGAGAAGGAGGTTATGACCTTCGCCTTACGCCCACCGAGCGCCTGGGTGACAGTTTCGGCCGAGAAGAAGTCTGGAATCAAGCGGATTTCAGGCGGGTAGTAGCTGGCGAATTTGACGCCGGTCGGATCGATGCCGACAAGATCATAGGCGCCGGCTGGATAGGATCTGAGCGTGGTCGCGTCGTTACTACCGACATCGATCACTAGATCGCCGGGCTGCAGCACTCCCCGTTCAAGGATGTTGCGAACCTTGCGCTGCAAGTGTTCGACCATGCTTCGGTTCAAGCCAGAGCGATAGCCATAGTTATGGCCGTACATCTCGCGCAGGTCGTAGCTCTGCAACAACTGCACCAACCCGCATCCGTCTGGCGCGGTACACATCACGAGATCGACCGGACCGCTGGAAACCCTCTCCTCCGGAGAGGCCGGAAACACACCGGTTAGAGCCTGTTCGCCCAGCGAAAGCACAGACGTCAGTGTCTTGCTTCGACAAATGCGGCACTGCGTAATCGTCGTATACATTTTTGACCTCACAGCACGATAAGAGCTATTCGAAATAATCCAGAGACTTGTAGCCGTGCCGCTTGATCAGCTCGTCACGTTTCGACGCCTGAAGATCCTCACGCACCATTTCCTGCACCAGCTCGGCGAAGCTTGTTCGGGGTTGCCACCCAAGGAGACGGCGTGCTCGATCAGCATCACCCAGAAGTGTCTCGACCTCGGTAGGCCGAAAATAGCGCGGATCGACGCGGACAACCACTTGATCGGTGCCCGCCATCGTGCCGGTCTCAGTCACCCCTTCACCCTGCCAAACAATTCCCATTTCAAGCTCGGCCGCAGCCGCATTGACGAAATCGCGCACGCTGTGCTGTACGCCGCTGGCGATCACGAAGTCACGCGGCTCATTCTGTTGCAGCATCAGCCACTGCGCCTCGACATAGTCGCGCGCATGGCCCCAATCCCGCCGCGCATTGAGGTTCCCGAGATAGAGGCAGTCTTGCAGCCCTAGCTTTATGCGCGCCAGCGCTCGTGTAATCTTGCGCGTGACGAAGGTCTCACCGCGAATGGGACTCTCGTGATTGAAAAGGATGCCATTGCAGGCGTAGATGCCATAAGCTTCCCGATAATTCACGGTGATCCAGTACGCGTAGAGCTTGGCGACCGCATAGGGGCTGCGCGGATAGAACGGTGTCGTTTCGCGCTGCGGCACTTCCTGCACCAAGCCGTAGAGCTCGCTGGTTGATGCCTGGTAGAAGCGCACTTTCTGCGTCAAACCGAGCAAACGAATGGCCTCCAGAATGCGCAGGGCTCCGAGTGCGTCGGAATTGGCTGTATATTCAGGCTCTTCAAAGCTCACGGCGACATGGGACTGGGCGGCGAGATTATAGATCTCATCCGGTTGGACCTTCTGGATAATGCCCAGAAGACTTGAGCTATCCGTCATGTCTCCAAAATGGAGGTACATATTGACGGGACCATCATGGATATCTCTGTAAAGGTGGTCGATCCGACCGGTATTGAATAGCGATGCCCGGCGCCGGACGCCGTGCACTTCATAACCCTTGTTTATAAGGAATTCGGCGAGATAGGCGCCGTCCTGCCCGGTAATTCCTGTGATAAGAGCCTTCTTCATTCCATTCTTTCATCCATTTTGGTACGATCGCCAAAGACACGAGAGATTCAGCAAATTTAAGCGATGCGCTCTGACCGCTGACACTTCGGGCCAGACTTCCCTTCCCCACCGGTACCGCATTCTTCCTGCAGCGCTTCAATCTCGGACTTGAGGGCTTCGAATTCAGCCAGTTTTCGGGCCAGAAAACGTGTGGTCAGCGCCGTCTTTTCGGTCAAGCCGCGGGGTGTTAGGAAATAAGCATAGCGGAGCTTATTGTGAGAGGCGCGAAAATTGCCGACCTTTATGAAACCCTTCTGAATCAAAGCGTTCAGACAATAATTCACCGCTCCGAGGCTTATGCCAACCTCAGCTGCAATCTCGCGCTGGCTGTATTCGGGGTGTGCATCAAGTAGACGCATCACCCGAAAATGCGCATCCTCGCGTCCGGATTCCACATTGCGCGACATGGACTCGGACTACCTCTGGAATTGTGAAGCATAGCTACCGCACGAGAGGAGCCAAAACTCTTCCCGGCAGACAGGTGCGTGATATGCAGCTAACCGCGCGCGTTCACACATGAACGCCATGCATTATAGAGATGCAGCACAAAAGACAACCCTGGCTGCCGCGCACCACCTCCCATAATCTGAGATGTTAGCCCTAACCCGATCTGAGAATTGCACTCAGCCTACACGCTCGTTATATTGTTCAATCGTGAACGTTCCGGCAAAAGGGGGACATCATGCACGCCAATTCCAAGCAAATGCCGTGGTTCGTTGTCCAGATCAAGCCGCACTGCCTCAAAGTCGCGGAACGTAATTTAAGGCAACAACAGTTTACGATTTTTTCGCCGAGGCGGAAGGTTCCGCGACGAAGAGCGTCCGGGTTTCAGCAAGTCCTCGAACCATTGTTTCCAGGCTATGTATTCATAAGCTTCGACCCGGAGTCAGCGGGCTGCCGTGCAATCAATGCCACCTACGGTGTGGCACGGCTTGTAAGCTTCCACGAATACGCTCCAGTGCGCGTGCCGGATGCGCTTGTGGCCGCCGTCAGAGCACGCTGCGACAGCAACAACCTGTTCATTGAGCGCGATGCAATCGGCACAGGAGACGCCGTGCATGTGGTGAAGGGGCCATTTGCCAGCCTGATCGGGACGGTCGAGTGCCTAGGGCCACAGGAGCGCGCGTGGATCCTACTCGACATCCTTGGGCGTCAGACGCGCGTCCATGTCGACACCGCGAACCTGCTTCGCGTTCAGTCGAACGCGGCGTGAAGAATCATTCCGACATGATGCGGCGGCCGCGAAACTGACGCAGGACTATTACGACCCCCACACCTATGGCCGCACCGAACATCACGGCGAACACAAGAACGGGTATCGGCTTGGGACTTGTCGGGTACAATGAAGGGGTGGCTGGACCAAACGGTTCGGCCGCAAAGGCAAGCCGAGAGCTAGCCATCATTCTCATTTTTTCTTGTTCGGCCAGCGCCTGAGCAAGGGCCTCGCGATGTTCGATCAGCGTTACATGCTGCAACTGACGTGACAGATAATCGATGTAAAGATTCGCACGAGCGAGAGCCTTTTGACGCAGGCTTTCGTCAAGCTCCTCATGAATAGCGCTCAGAAACTTGACGGCGAAGCGCGGATCCTCATGCTCATAGGTGATCGTAGCAATGGATGTCTTGGCGTTCTGGGTAAGCTTGACCCGTTCCGACAGGTACAGTTGAAGGTGCGCTGAACCGGGTGGCCGCCAAGTATAGACTGGCAAGCCGAGAACAGCCCTGACCCCCCGGACGGTTTCGCCAACAGGCCCACGACCTGGTTCCACGAAACGCTGCGTTCTATCGTCCCATTCCGATTTGAAAATGACCTGCATTAGATCCCGCCGCTGCGCCAGTGCTTCTGCGACGACCTGCGAGTCCAAACCCTCTGTGTAAAGCTGGAAAGGGGAGGCCCCTTGTCCCTGCGAAAGGTTGACACCGGCGATCGATGCCAAGCCCGATAATCCGCCAAGAGAAGACCCGACTGAACTGGTTGAGCTGACCGGCGTAACCTTCATCCGCGCCGTATATTTGTAGGTCGTGGCATTCAAATAGATGAGGGCTACGACAAAAGCTGCAACCACACAGGCGAGAAGCACCCAGCGCCCTGCCCAGAGACTATCGAACAGCTCCTTCAGGTCGAGAGTGTCAACATCGTTCGGCTCGCGCGCGATCACAGCATTCGAGTCATTCATTTAGGCTTCAGACCATCCTGCTCAGCAAATTTTTGAGGCTTGCCAGCAACGCCTCTTGCCAAAGAGCTACCCCAAACATTTCCATGGGCATAGTATAAACCGGCCAGCATTCCCAGCAGGGCGCTAATATATGGGCATAGTCCCCGCGATCGTTCGAGCGACTGAACTCAGGTCAGTGCAGTCGCGGAGATGGAAATTCATAGCTATGCGTCAGATTGCAGCGTCCAACCGAAATATAATCTATCTCATGCAAAGACATCTCTTCAACGGGATAAACATTCCGCAAATCCACGAATAAGGGACTTTTCAATCCCTTCCGTATGCGCTGCCAGTCCAGCGCTCGGAACTCATTCCATTCCGTCAGCAGCACCACTACATCCGCTCCGTGCAGCGCCGCATAGGCATCGCTGCACATCTCCACGCCAGGCAACAGCGCCGCCGCGGCCTTCATCCCCTCCGGATCGAACGCTTTCACCTTCGCACCACCCGCCTGCAGCACTGGGATGATGACGAGGCTGGGCGCGTCGCGCATGTCATCAGTGTTGGGTTTGAACGTGAGGCCGAGGATGCCGATGGTTTTGCCGTCCACCGATCCGCCGCAGGCGGCGATGATGCGGTCGGCCATGGCGCGTTTGCGTTCGTCGTTCACCTTTACGGTTGCCGCCACGATCTGCAGCTGCACGGCATTATCCTCGGCGGTCTTGAGGAGCGCGAGCGTATCCTTCGGGAAGCAGGAGCCGCCGTAGCCCGGACCCGGGTGCAGGAACTTCGAACCGATGCGCTTGTCGAGGCCGATGCCCTTCGCGACATCCTGAACGTCGGCGCCAACCTTTTCGCAGAGATCGGCGATCTCGTTGATGAAGCTGATCTTTACAGCGAGGAACGCGTTCGCGGCGTATTTGATGACCTCTGCGGTCGGTCGGTCGGCGAACAGGATCGGCACTTCGCGCAGTGAAAGCGGACGGTAAATGGCCTTGAGCACGTCGCGCGCCTGATCGTCGGCAACGCCGCAGACGACGCGGTCTGGCCGCATGAAGTCCTCTATCGCCGAGCCTTCGCGCAGGAATTCGGGGTTCGAAGCGACGCTGATCGCCTTTCCGGGCGCCACTTCGCGCGCGATGCGCTCCACTTCGGTAGCGGTTCCCACTGGCACGGTCGACTTGTTGACGATGACACAGGTATCCGGGGCAGCTTCGGCGATCTGGCGCGCTGCTGCATAGACATAGGAGAGGTCGGCGTGACCGTCGCCGCGGCGGCTGGGTGTGCCGACCGCGATGAACACCGCGTCGGCATCCTTCACGCCGGCGGCAAGATCGGTCGTGAAGGTCAGGCGCCCCGCCTTGGCGTTACGCGCAACGAGGTCTTCGAGACCGGGCTCGAAAATCGGGATTTCGCCCGCTTTCAGCCGCTCGATGACCGCGGCGTTGAGATCGACGCACGTGACACTGTGGCCGAACTCGGAAAAACAGGCACCGGAAACGAGGCCCACATAGCCCGTCCCGATCATCGCAATACGCATTCAATGGCCCCTGAGCAGCAGACGCTTCAGCGGGTTAGCGTCTGCCGCCGCGAAATGCAAAGCCGCCATCACGGCTTGGCCCAGGTTCAGACCGTATGGCCGAACTGCACGGGGTTCGGGCCGCGCTGCTTTTCATCGATGATGAGGCTGCTGTTCGCGGGCGGGCGAGCGCGCTGACGGCAGTGAGGACGCTCGCAGAGTTCGCAGCCGAGGCCGATCGGCGTCGCGTCGCCGCTGCCGAGATCAAGGCCGCGCGCGTAGACGAGACCGTGCGCGTGTCGCGCCTCGCAGCCGAGCGCAATCGCATATTCGGGGCGGACGCCGCCGTAGGGCTGCGCGTAGGCACGCACGGTGCGGGCGATCGACACGTATTTCGTGCCGTCCTCCATCTCGACGAGCTGCCGCAGGATCTGCCCCGGCCGCTCGAACGCCTTGTGCAGCGTCCACAGCGGGCAGTTGCCGCCGTGGCGCGAGAACGGAAAGCCCCCCGCAGAGAACCGCTTCGAGATGTTGCCGGCGCGGTCGACACGGACGAGGAAGAACGGGATGCCGCGTGCGCCGGGGCGTTGCAGCGTGGTGAGACGGTGCGCAACCTGTTCCAGCCCCGCGCTGAACCGCGCCTGCAGCAGATCGAGATCGTAGCCCGTCGCCTCGCAGGCCGTGTGGAAACGGCCGTAGGGCATCATCAGTGCGGCGGCGAAATAATTGGCGAGGTTCTGGACGAGCAGCCGCTCGGATGCCGCATCGGGCATTCCGGCGCGCGCGACGATCGCATCGATCTCGCCGCGGCCTTCGGAGAGCGCGAGCTGGTAGGCCGCCTGGAAGCTTCGCGAGGCGGGATCGAGCAGTTCGGAAAGCTGAAGCTGGCGGCCGTGCAGGTCGAGGCGGCGGAGCAGTTCGGGCATCACCTCGGCGGGCAGGATGCGTACGGTGAGGCCGTGACGCGCGCGCAACCGGTCGCTGACCGCCGCGAAGAAATCCGGGGCAGCGAGGCGCAACTCGTCGGCCAGAGATTCGGCGCGTGTTTCGAGTTCGGGGAAATGGTTGCGACGGTCCTGAATGAACGCTCGGACGAGTTCGAGCGGTCCCTCCCCTTGCGGCGCTTCGGCGCCAGCGCCGCTGCTGCGGGCGTCGCGGAGTGCGCTGCGCAGCCGCACGATCGCCTGTGCGATGCCGGGCGAGGCTGCGACGAATTCCTGCACTTCGGCGCGACCGACATCGAGCCCTTTCAGCAGCGGGTCGGCGAGGGCTTCGGCGACGTCGAGCGCGAGGCGGTCGTCGTCGGCGCCGGTGAGCTGGCGGAGGTCGAGATTATACTGGTGCGACAGCTTGAGCAGAAACGGCGCGGTCAGGGGGCGCTGGTTGCGTTCGATGAGGTTCAGGTAGGAAATCGAGACACCGAGTTCCTCGGCCATGCGCGTCTGCGTGAGACCGAGCTGGCTGCGCAGGCGGCGCACGCGGGGGCCCGCAAAGAGCTTTCCGCGCGGTTCGGCAGTGTCGATCGCGATGCTGGCCATTTGTATGTCTCTTTTACTTTTTAACAATAAAGACACGAAATTTACAGACACTTACACACGTTTTTTACACGTTTGCCTTGCTGCGAGTAGGGGAAAGACGACAAGGCATCAATAGCAGATTTGCAAGGCACTGCGATTCGGTTGGGTTCGATTGGAAGCCCCGTTTCCGCACTGCAATGTAAAAAGACTGTGAATGGTTAACACGGAGTCATACACGATGAGCGCCCAGCCGACCTTCGAATCGCTGATCCCCTCAGCCCCCGCCGGCCGCTTCGACGGCATCAAGCGCCCGTACACGCCCGCCGATGTGGAGCGTCTGCGCGGCTCGTTCCCGATCGCTTACACGCTCGCCGAACGCGGTGCGAACAAGCTGTGGGAGCTTCTGAAGACCGAGCCCTACATCAATTCGCTGGGCGCGCTTTCGGGCAACCAGGCGATGCAGATGGTGCGCGCGGGCCTCAAAGCCATCTACCTTTCCGGCTGGCAGGTCGCCGCCGACGCCAACACCGCGGGCGCAATGTACCCCGACCAGTCGCTGTACCCCGCGAACGCCGGCCCCGAGCTTGCTCGCAAGATCAACAACGCGCTGATGCGCGCCGACCAGATCGAGCATTCCGAAGGCGGCGCCAAGCGCGACTGGTTCGCGCCGATCGTGGCCGACGCCGAAGCCGGCTTCGGCGGGCCGCTCAACTGCTTCGAAATCATGAAGGCGTACATCGCGGCGGGCGCTTCGGGCGTTCACTACGAAGACCAGCTCGCGTCTGAAAAGAAGTGCGGCCACCTCGGCGGCAAGGTGCTGATCCCGACGCAGGCGCACATCCGCAACCTCGACGCCGCGCGCCTCGCCGCCGACGTCTGCGGCGTGCCGACCGTGATCTGCGCCCGCACGGACGCCGAGAGCGCCAAGCTCATCACCAGCGACATCGACGAGCGTGACCGCGAGTTCCTGACCGGAGAGCGCACGCCCGAAGGCTTCTTCCGCCTGAAGGACGGCACCGGCGTCGACCACTGCATCAAGCGCGGCCTCGCCTTCGCCGAGCACGCCGACCTGCTGTGGTGGGAAACCTCGGTTCCGAACCTCGACGACGCGCGCCGCTTCGCCGAAGCGATCAAGAAGGCGTTCCCGAACAAGATGCTGGCGTACAACTGCTCGCCCAGCTTCAACTGGGAAAAGAACCTCGATAAGGACACCATCGCCAAGTACCAGCGCGAGCTGGGCGCCATGGGCTACAAGTATCAGTTCGTGACGCTGGCCGGCTTCCACCAGCTGAACTTCGGCATGTACGAGCTGGCGCGCGGCTACAAGGATCGCGGCATGGCGGCGTATTCCGAGCTGCAGCAGGCCGAGTTCGCAGCGGAAGCCAACGGCTACACCGCAACGCGCCACCAGCGCGAGGTCGGCACAGGCTATTTCGACATGGTCGCGACGACGCTCGCGGGCGGCGAAAGCTCGACGACCGCGCTCGCCGAATCGACCGAAGCCGATCAGTTCAAGAAGGACGCGGCATAAGCCGCACCTGATCACACCTGATCACCGGGGAGGGTGACGAGGCGCCCGTCGGGACAACCGGCGGGCGCTTCTTTTTTTGAGGCAAGCTGCGCGATTCCGGAATCACGCAGCTTGCCCTCTCTCTTTGTGGGCGCATCGTTTTGCGCGGAAAGCCGGTACCCACGTTTCCGCACGATGCTCCATGTCGCGTATCCGTCACAAACGCGGTGCAAGGATGCGGGTCAGATCAAACGCCCTAGACCAACCGCCGGAGCCAGCGATGACCCGTTTCAACCCGAAGCCGCAGGATGCACCGTGGCTGACCCCCTATCTCGTACTGACCGACTGGGCGGACAATCGCCGCTATTACGAGAAGGTGTTCGGCTTCGAACTGGGGCTGGCGCTTGACGGCCCCGGCCACACGCCGATCCACGCCGAGTTCCGCTACAAGGGGCAGCTTCTCTTCATGTGCGCGCCCGAAGGCACCGGCGGCAGTCCGGTCCGCAGCCCACGCTCCGAAGCGCTCGATCATTCCCCGGTCAGCTTCTGCGTCTACGTGGACGACGTCGATGCTTTCACCAATCATGCGCTGGAAGCGGGCGGCATCATGACCGAAGAGCCCGCCGACCAGTTCTATGGCGAGCGCCGCGTCGTCTTCACCGACCCATCCGGCTACACATGGATGTTCATGTCGAACATCAAGGCAATGAGCGAGGACGAAATCCGCGCGGCCGCTTCAGCGATGGCCGACTAACGCGGTACGCGTCTCCGCATCCGCGGGAAAGAACGTCTCCAGCGAGAGTTCCGCGAGCGTCACGTCTGCGGGCGTGCCGAAGTTCGTGATCGTGCTGATGAAACTGAGCGTGCCGCCATTCTCGCCGCGAAGCATCAACGGCAGGAAAATGCCCGCCATATCGTGACCTTCGGCATCCGGTGCATAGTCCGCAAGCTCGCGCCAGAGTTCGGCAAGCACGGGATCGCCGGTGGCGAAGGCATCGCGCTGAAGGCGCGTGAGCAGATGGCCGCTCCATGCGGCCCGGTTCACGATACGGGGTGCCAGACCTTCCGGATGCATCGCAAGGCGGAGCACGTTCACCGGCGGCTCGAGGAGATATGGGGCGGCGCCCGCCACCAACGGCCCGATCGCGCCGTTCGCAGCCACGAGTGTCCAGTGCCGATCGACGGCGATCGCCGGAAACGGCTCGTGCGCCTTCAGAATATGCTCCACCGCCTGCCGCGCCCCGGCGAGCGCATCTGAGGCGAAGCCGTGTGCACTGAACGCGGGGGCATAGCCGGCGGCAAGCAGCATCGCGTTCTGCTCGCGCAGCGGCACGTCGAGCCGTCCTGCGAGCGTCAGCACCATTTCGCGGCTGGGGCGCGCGCGTCCGGTTTCCACGAAACTCAGATGCCGCGTAGAAATCTCCGCATCGAGCGCGAGATCGAGCTGGCTCATGCGCCTGCGGCGGCGCCAGTCGCGCAAGTGATCGCCGATCGAAACCTGTGTCGCCATGGCCCGAGCATAGCGCGGCCGGAGTCGTTTCCAATTACCTGCCGGGTAATCGACACGCCCCCGCCCCGAAGGCAGCCTTGTCGCATCGAAACGCGATCAAGGAGAAATCTCATGTCCCTCAGTCCCGACAGCTTCATCCGGCGCACGCTGCTGCTCGATGCCGCGATGTCCGGCGCTTGCGCCGTGCTTCTGATTGCGGGCGCCGGCACGCTTGCCGGTCTGCTCGGCCTTCCCGAAGACCTGCTGTTCATCTCCGGCCTCGTCCTCGTGCCCTTCGTCGGGATGCTCGTCTGGCTGATGCGCGCGGGCAGCCCTTCAGCGATCGGCGTGCGCGCCATCATCGCCATCAACGTTGCGTGGGTCGCGGCAAGTGCGGCGCTGCTGGTTTCCGGGCTTGTCGATCCGACACCGCTCGGCACGGTCTTCGTGATCGTGCAGGCGGCGGCCGTGCTGGTATTCGCCGAGCTTCAGATCATCGCGATCAGGCGGACGGCGCTTCCCCGGGCGGCGTGACCGCGCCGCCTCCGGGCGGCACGCGCTTCTCCACCGGCGGCTGCGCTGCGCTCGGCCGCCGAACGAGAAGGATCGCGACGAACAGGATCGCGATGCCCGCGAGGTCCGTGACCGACAGGATCTCCTCGAACCACAGATAGCCTAGCAGCGCCGCGAACACCGGCTGGATGAGGAGGCCGACGCCGCTTGCCAGCGGCGTGAGGTGCGGCAGCGCATAGATGATGAGCCCCTGCCCCACCACCTGGCTGCCGAGCGCGAGCAGGATGACCGGCGTCCAGTCCTGCGGCCACACATTCCCCGGCGCGATCAGCGCCACCGGTAACAGGCAAATGGCCCCCGCGAGCGTGACGGGCGCAAGCGTCGCCATCGCGGAAAGGCCGCCCCGCGCCCTGCCCATGACGACGAGATAGCCCGTGTAGAACACCGCCGCGATGAAGCAGAGCAGATCGCCGAACAAGTGCCCGCCCGACACGCTCGCGGAATCGCCCATCAACATACCAATGCCGACCGCAGCGAGCGCCAGCGCCAGCGCCGCCACCGGCGTCGGCCAGCGGCGCGCCACCAGATAGCCCCAGATCGGGAACAGGAAGGCGGCCGCATTGCCGAGCAGCGCCGCGTTCGCAAGCTCGGTCCGCACGATGCCGAGATGCCAGGCCGCAAGGTCTGCCGCGAAGAAAAAGCCCGCGAGGAACAGCCACAGCACGCTCCCGCGCGGCGGCAGCAGCGGCGCCTCGCGCTCCATCGCGCGCGCCAGCACGTAGAGCAGCGGCACGGCGAGCGCGAGGCGCCAGAATGCCGATTGCAGCACGCCGACGTCCGCGACGCGGACGAAGATCGGCCCCGCCGAGAGCATGGCACTGCCTGTCAGAAACAGCGGGAAGGCGAAGCGGGGAGTTTTCATTGACGCGGCAATACCTAATCTTGTTTGTCGCCGCCATCCCGCGTTCCCAAGTTGACGGGCGGAGGGACACTAGCAGGAAGGTTCGTGATGCCGACACTCTTCGACCCCGTTCAGTTCGGCGCCATCAGCGCCGACAATCGTATCCTGATGGCCCCGCTGACCCGCGCACGCGCCGACCGCGACGGCGTTCCGCAGGCATTCGTGAAGGATTATTACGCGCAGCGCTCCGGCGCGGGCCTCATCATCTCGGAAGCGACCGGCATTTCGCGGCAGGGCCTCGGCTGGCCGAACGCGCCGGGCATCTGGTCGGAGGCGCAGGTCGAAGCGTGGAAGCCGGTGACGGCGGCCGTACACGCGGCCGGCAGCAAGATCGTGAGCCAGCTCTGGCACATGGGCCGCCTCGTGCATCCGTCGGTCAGCGGCATGGAGTCGGTATCATCGAGCGCGATCCAGGCGCCGCACTACGCGCACACCTATGAGGGCAAGAAGGATTATGTCGTCCCGCACGTTCTGACGAAGGACGAGATCGCCGGGATCGTTTCCGACTATGCCGCCGCCGCGCGCAACGCGATCCGCGCCGGGTTCGACGGCATCCAGCTCCACGCGGCGAACGGCTACCTGATCGACCAGTTCCTGCGCGACAACTCCAACACGCGCGACGACGAATACGGCGGCAGCCCGGAGAACCGCACGCGGTTCCTGAACGAAGTGCTGGACGCGGTGATCGCGGAGATCGGCGCCGACCGCACAGCGATCCGCTTCTCGCCGAACGGCGACACGCAGGGCACCGAAGACAGCGACCCGGCCACGCTGTTCGACATCGTCGCGCGGCAGCTCGCCGGGCGCGGCCTCGCCTTCGTCGAGCTGCGCGAGCAGCGGCCGGGCGGTACGTTCGGCAATTCGGACGTGCCGCAGGTGTCGCCGTCGTTCCGCCGCCTCTATGACGGCCCGCTGGTGCTGAACAACGACATCACGCCGGAAATGGGCGCGGCGTTCGTGGAGAGCGGCAAGGCCGACGCCATCGCCTTCGGCCGGCCGTTCATCGCGAACCCGGACCTGCCGCTGCGCATCAAGGATGGGCACCCGCTCGCGACCGAAGATTACAAGCTTTGGTACACGAACGGCACCGAAGGCTACACCGACTATCCGACGTGGGAACAGGCGCAGGCCGCAGCCTGATACACTGAACCGGGCGCCCCTCCTGCACGGGAGGGGCGTTCCCCTTACAGCTTGGGTGCGATCACCATCAGCATCTGGCGGCCTTCGAGCTTGGGATGCTGCTCGACCTTGGCGTACTCGACAGTATCGAGCTGAATGCGCTCCAGCAGCTTCATGCCGAGCTGGAGGTGCGACATTTCGCGGCCGCGGAAACGCAGCGTCATCTTGACCTTGTCGCCTTCCTCGATGAAGCGCTGAACCGCCTTCATCTTGGTGTCGTAGTCGTGGTCGTCGATGTTCGGACGCATCTTGATCTCCTTGATCTCCTGCGTCTTCTGGTTCTTGCGGGCGGCGTTCGCCTTTTTCTGCGCTTCGTACTTGTACTTGCCGACGTCGAGGAACTTGGCGACGGGCGGATCGGCGTTCGGCGAGACCTCGACGAGGTCGAGACCGACTTCCGCTGCCGATTCAATCGCTTCTGCTGTGAGCATCACCCCGAGGTTTTCACCTTCGTGGTCGATGACACGGACTTTCGGGGACTGGATGAACTCGTTGTAGCGAGGGCCCGAAAAGTTTTGCGGCACCGGTGGGCGCCGGGTCAGAGGCGGTCGAATAGCAGTTTCTCCATGAATCGTGGTTCAAGCGTGGCTATTTAGTGTGTTGCGCGCGTTAGCGAAAGGGGTAGCGCGGCAACAGTGCCACACAAATTTATGCGAGAAAGCCCATCAGGCAAGCAGGCGGAAAAGCGCCGATGCGGCTGCGATCCCAAGAACCAGCCCGACACCCGCGCGCCACAGCCGCGCCGGAACGCGGCCGAACAGCTGCCCACCGAACCAGTTGCCCGCCAGCATCGGCAGAAACAATGCCGCTGAAAGCGCCAGCAGCGGCGGCGTTGCAAGGCCCCGTAATGCCGCCACGATGCTGCCTGTGATCGCGGTAGCGAAAAACACGAGGATCATTGAAGCGCGCGCAGACCGGGGCGGCAGATTGCGACGCATATAATAGGGCACCACCGGTGGACCGGGCATCCCTGCAAACCCCGCGAGAAGTCCCGCCGCGCCGCCCGTGAGCAGGCTTGCCGTCCGGCCCGGCGGACGAACCGTCGCCGACACCGGCAGCGAAACGAGCGCGAAGGCGCCGATGGCGATCGCCGCGATAAGCAGCCGCGCCTGATCGGCCGGGATCGCCGTGAGCGCGAGCAGACCCAGCGGGGTCGTCACCATCGCGGCAAGCGCGATCGGCAGAACGCTCTCCTTCTCGCTGTCCGCGATCACGCGGCGCAGGCCGACGGGGCCGATCAGCAATTGCAGCAGGATCGCGGCGACGACCGCGCTTTCCGGTGCGATCACAAGGCCGAGCAGCGGCACCAGAATGATCGCCATGCCGAACCCCGTAACGCCGCGCACGAACGCGGCACCAAAGGTCATCAGCACGGCAACGACAAAGCTTTCCGGCGACAGGCCGATCGCATCGAACATCGCGCCCCGGCCTGGCCGCTAGCGCAGATCGGGAGGCGTTGCCTCGGCCTGCAACCACGCGATCGCCTCTTCGAGCGGCATCACCTTCTGGCGTTCCTCGCCGAGCGTGCGGATGGCGACGGTGCCCTCCTCCGCCTCGCGCTTGCCGACGACGAGGAGATGCGGGACTTTCGCGAGGCTGTGTTCGCGGACCTTGTAGTTGATCTTCTCGTTGCGCGCGTCCGCCTCTGCGCGCAGGCCGGCCGCGCGGAGCTTTTCGACCACGTCGGCAGCGTAGCCGTCCGCATCGGACACGATCGTCGCGACCACCGCCTGCACCGGCGCGAGCCAGAGCGGGAACTTGCCCGCGTAGTGCTCGATGAGGATGCCGATGAAGCGCTCGAACGAGCCGAGGATCGCGCGGTGCAGCATGATCGGGCGGTGCCGTTCGCCGTCCTCGCCCACGTAGCTCGCATCGAGGCGTTCGGGGAGCACCGTATCGGTCTGGATCGTGCCGACCTGCCAGGTGCGGCCGATCGCGTCGGTCAGGTGGAACTCCAGCTTGGGCGCATAGAAGGCGCCTTCGCCGGGAAGCTCTTCCCATCCGAATTCGGGCGTGTTGCGCCCGGTGGCGGCGACGGCGTCGCGCATGGACTGCTCGGACCAGTCCCACATCTCCTCGCTGCCGAAACGCTTTTCGGGACGGAGCGCGAGCTTGATCGCGTACTTGTCGAAGCCCAGATCCTTGTAAACGGTATCGAGCAGGTCGACGAACTTCGCGACCTCGCTGACAAGCTGGTCCGCACGCACGAAGATGTGGGCGTCGTCCTGCGTGAACTGGCGCACGCGCATGATGCCGTGCAGCGCGCCGTGCGGCTCGTTCCGGTGGCAGCAGCCGAATTCCGCCATGCGGATAGGAAGGTCGCGGTAGCTCTTGATGCCCTGCCGGAAGATCAGCACGTGCGCCGGGCAGTTCATCGGCTTCAGCGCCATCCAGTCGGCGTCCTGCGAGATCACCGGGCCTTCATCCTCGGTGTTAGGCACCTCGTCGGGGATCACGAACATGTTTTCGCGGTACTTGCCCCAGTGGCCGGACTGCTCCCACTGGCGCGCGTCCATGATCTGCGGGGTTTTCACCTCCTCATAGCCGCCCGCATCGAGGCGGCGGCGCATGTAGGCTTCGAGCTGGCGCCAGACCATGTAGCCCTTCGGGTGCCAGAAGACGCTGCCGTGCGCTTCCTGCTGAAGATGAAACAGGTCCATCTCCTGCCCCAGCTTGCGATGGTCGCGCTTGCCCGCTTCCTCCAGCATGTGGAGGTGCGCGTCGAGCTGCTTCTTGCTCAGCCACGCGGTGCCGTAGATGCGTGAGAGCATCGCGTTCTTCTGGTCGCCGCGCCAGTAGGCGCCCGACACGCGGGTGAGCTTGAACGCCTGCGGATCGAGCTTGCCGGTGGAGGCGAGGTGCGGCCCGCGGCACATGTCGAACCACTTGTCGCCGGACCAGTAGACACTGATTTCGTCGCCTTCGGGCAGTTCCGCCGCCCACTCGGCCTTGAACGTCTCGCCCATTTCCCGCCAGCGCGCGATCAGCGCGTCGCGCGCCCACACCTCGCGGCGCAGCGGCTGGTCGGCGCGGATGATGCGGCGCATCTCCTCCTCGATCGCCGGGAGGTCTTCCTCGGTGAACGGGCGCACGGGTGCGAGATCGTAGTAGAAACCGTCGTCCGTCGCCGGGCCGAAGGTGATCTGCGTGCCGGGAAAGAGGTTCTGCACCGCCTCGGCGAGAATGTGCGCGAAATCGTGGCGCACGAGTTCGAGCGCGTCCGTCTCATCCTTCGCCGTCACCAGCGCCAGCGCGGCATCGCGCTCGATCGGGCGTTCGAGGTCGATCACCTCGCCGTCCACTTTCGCCGCGAGCGCAGCCTTCGCCAGCCCCGGGCCGATCGAACGCGCCACGTCGCCGCCTGTCGTGCCGCGCGGCAGCTCGCGCACGGAACCATCGGGCAGGGTGAGGCGGATCATCTCGGACATGGTCGTTTTCAGGCTTTTCTCGGTTGAATGACGCGGGGCTTATGCCTTTTCCATGCCAAGGCTGGCAACAGGCGCTTTGCGATAGGGGCAGGCCAGCAGTCCCTTGTCACACGTCGATAATAAGCGCAGCATATCAAGTATTTCCGAATACGGGGGATTGTATTCATGGACGAGACCACTCCGGTTGATATGAAAACCGGTGAATTTGCCGACGGCATTACTTTCCACGGCCGCTGGCAGGAATTCCTGCCGATCGCGCTCACCAACCTGCTGCTCACCATCGTGACGCTCGGAATCTACCGGTTCTGGGCAAAGACGCGCGAGCGCAAATATCTGTGGAGCCGCACGCAGTTCATCGACGAACGGCTCGAATGGGCAGGCACGGGCAAGGAGATGTTCATCGGCTTCCTGATCGTGATGGCGATCTTCGTGCCGATCCTGCTGTTCTTCCAGTTCGGCCTGCAGGCCCTTATCCTGCGCGGTCAGGGCGTGCTTGCGTCCGTCCTCGCCATCGGCCTCTATCTGGCGCTCTTCTATCTCGCGGGCCTCGCCCTGTTCCGGGCGCTCCGCTACCGGCTGAGCCGCACCTACTGGCACGGCATCCGCGGCGGCAGCGATGACGGCGGCTGGAGCTATGCCGGTTCGGCCATGCTGAAATACATCATCGGGTTCGTCACACTCGGTTTCCTCGTCCCGTGGGCGATGGTGAAGCTGTGGCGGGAGCGCTGGGGCAAGATGAGCTTTGGCCCCTACGCGTTCGAAGCCGGTGACGGACCGGCCGTGCAAGGCCTGATGGGGCGTTATCTGCTCATCTATGCCACGCCCGTGCTGTGGGCGATCCTGGTCTTCGCGCTCGGAATGGGCACCATCTTCACGGCGGGCTCCAACCCCGATCCGCGGGTCATGGCGGGCATGATGGGGACATTCTTCCTTGCGGTGATCGGCTTTTATGCCCTCTTCTCGCTCGTCAGCCTCGCCTACTACGCCGTGTTCATGCGCAAGGTGGTGGGCGAGATGACGCTCGGGAACCTCAACTTCGCGTTCAATGCGCGCACGATGGACTGGGTGAAGCTGATCCTCGGCAACATCGCGCTCGTGGTCTTCACGCTCGGCTTCGGCATCATGTACCTCGGCTACCGGCACTGGTCGTTCTACGTGCGGCATCTCGAAGTGCAGGGCGAGGTCGATCTGGCGGCGCTGACGCAGTCCACCACGCGTATCAGAAGCGATGCGGAAGGCCTTGCCGACGCGTTCGACATCGGGGCAATCTGACGCCGGATGACTAACGCTTGGTTGTATGATGGCGAATCCGCGCTGCGCCGGAGCGTGAGGCTAGGCGCCCGCGACGGAACGCTGGAGATCGCGGGGGAGGACGGCGAGACGCGCGTCGCCCCCGCCGATCTCGTTTTCATCGAAAGCCGCACCGAAGAGCGGGTGTACGGACGGAAGGACGTGCTCGGCTGGCGGCTCGGCGTTCCCGAACCCGTTGCCGACGAGATTGCCGCGCTGCTTCCGAACGCGGCGCACTACGGCGGCTGGATCGACCGCATCGGCCTGTGGCGGGCGAGCGCCATCGGCCTTGCGGTATCGGCAGCGGTGCTGTTCGCGGTCTACCAGCTGCCGCACTGGCTGGCGCCGCTGGTGCCCGACCGCGTGATGAAGAGCTACGGCGACGCGATGGTCGGCGATTTCGGCGGCAAGTTCTGCGCCGGACCGGGCGGACAGGCCGCGCTCGACGCGCTCACCCGGCGGCTCGCGCCCGATGTGAAGGGCCTCAACGTCCGCGTCGTCGACCTGCCCGTCGTCAACGCCGCCGCGCTTCCCGGCGGAAACATCGTGATCTTCAACGAGCTGCTGAAAGAGGCGAAAAGCCCCGAGGAGTTCTCCGGCGTGCTCGCGCACGAGATCGCGCACATCGAGCACCGCGACGTCGCCGAGGCGATGGTGCGCGAGCTTGGGCTCGGGCTCGTGCTGACGACACTTGGCGGCGACGTCGCAGGCAATGTCCACGGCCTACTCTCGCTCAGCTACAGCCGCGGCGCGGAAGGTGCCGCCGATGCCGAATCCATCGCGATGATGAATCGCGCGCACATTTCCCCCGCACCGACGGCGGGCTTTTTCGAACGGCTCGCGAAGAGCGAGGACATGATCGGCGGCGCCGACATGCTCGTCTACCTCTCCTCACACCCGGTCTCGAAGGGTCGCGCCGCTGCCTTCCGCAAGGGCGCAGCGAAAGGCACGGCCTACACCCCCGCGCTTTCCCGCGACGAATGGGACGCGCTCGTCGATATCTGCCATAACGACCCCGACCGGCAAGACTGACGACAGGAGTTCCATGCCCACGATCACGTCGCGCGGCGGCATTCCGCTTGCCTATGCGCACCGCACGGGAACCGGCCCAACGCTCGTGTTCCTGCCCGGCTACATGTCGGACATGGAGGGCGGCAAGGCGCTTGCGGTGGATGCATGGTGCGCCGAAAACGGCCGTGCCTGCCTGCGCCTCGACTATTCGGGCTGCGGCGCGAGCGGCGGCGCGTTCAAGGACGGCACGCTCACGCGCTGGCGGGATGACGTGCTCGATGTAATCGCGGCGGTTGCGCCAGAGGGCCCGCTGGTGCTGATCGGCTCGTCGATGGGCGGTTGGCTGATGCTGCTCGTCGCGCTTGCGATCCCCGCGCGCGTTTCCGGTCTCGTCGGCATCGCTGCCGCGCCGGATTTCACCGACTGGGGCTTCACCGATGCCCAGAAGGCCGCCTTCGCGCGCGGCGAAGACCTCGTGGAGCCTTCCGCCTATTCGGACGAACCCTACGTGACAACCGCTGCCTTGTGGCGCTCGGGCGAAGCAAGCCGGTTGCTGGATGCGCCGGTCCCGCTCACCTGTCCCGCCCGGCTGCTGCACGGGCAGGCCGACCCGGACGTGCCGTGGTCCGTCTCGCTCCGGCTTGCCGAAGCGCTCGGTTCAGCGGACGTACAGACGCTGCTGGTGAAGGACGGCGACCACCGCCTGTCGCGGCCGCAGGACATTGCCCTGCTGCTGCGCGTGATCGAGGATCTGTAAATGCCGCTGCTTGCCGCCCTGATGCTGATGCAGGTGGTCGCGCCGCTGCCCGCCACGCCCGGCGCCGCCACGACGCCGAACGAACAGGCGCTGTATGCGGACTGTGTGCGCGCCGCGAACGAAGGCGTGCCCGGCGCGATCGATGCGGCGACGCAGTGGAAGAACGGCACCGGCGGGGTTCCGGCGCGGCATTGCCTCGGCCTTGCCTACATGGGCGCGAACCGCCCGGCGGACGCCGCGCGTGCCTTCGAGGACGCCGCGCGCGTGGCGGAAGCCCAAGGCAACCCCGCCGCCGCCGAGCTCTATGGGCAGGCAGGCAACGCGCTGCTGATCGCGGAGCAATATGCGCGCGCCGAAGTGGTTCTCAGCAATGCGATGGTGCTTGCCGCGCGGCGCCCGGCGCTGAAAGGCGAAATGCTGATCGACCGCGCCCGCGCCCGCGAGGCGCAGGGCAATGCGCTTGGCGCACGCTCCGACCTCGAACAGGCGGTTGAGCTTGCGCCGGATGATGCCCTGGGCTGGCTGCTGCTCGGTACGCTCGCCCGCCGCGAAGAACGACTGGACGCCGCCCGCCCAGCGCTCGCCAATGCACTGCGCCTCGCGCCCGATGACCCGGACGTGCAGCTCGAAGCCGGCAACATGGCGGCGATGGACGGCGACTATGCGAAAGCCCGCACGCTCTGGAACGCCGCTGTCAGGGCCGGACGCGACACGCCCGCCGGCAAGTCGGCCGATACCGCGCTGCTCAGGAACCCCGAATAGTTTTACTCGCCCTTGGGCGGCACTTCCCACGGCGTGAACGAGGACAGGCCGCAGCTTCCCGTGGTCATCCGGTTCGTCGTGTCGAACGTCGTGATGATGTCGCCCCGACAATATTGCGCCATCGACGAGCTGTGCCGGAACGCATCGTTCTTCAGGCCCCGGCAGCTTTGCGGGAAGTCCATCCGGTACACACGGCTGCCGCGCATGTGGAAGAAGGCGACATAGTCGTTCACGGCTTCCACACGGTCGACATCGCGCAACTGGATGCAGGTCACGGGCTCGCCGACGGCCTTGCCCGGCACGGCGGCAAGCGCCTCCTGACGCGCGGGGCCATCGTTCGCGGCGCAGCCCGCGAGGGCGACCGCAGTGAGCAGAAACAGACTACGCATGTGTTCAATCTCCACTGATCCCCGCTGTTTGCGAATTTAGCAGAGTGCAAAGGGGTTTAGTAGCCCGAGGCCTGCCCGTCCTTGCGCATTTCGGAGGCGCCCCAGTAGACGCCCGTATCGGGGTCGCGCCAGATCGCCTGATAGCCGCCAAAAGGCCCGGTGGTGTAGCGCACGGTGTGGCCACGCGTGCGCAGCGCCTCCGCGACCGACTGCGGCACGCCCGATTCGATTTCAAGAACGCCGCCGTCCGTCATCGGCGCACCACCTTCGGGATCGGTGGAGCCGTCGTGGTGGAAGCGCGCCGCGTCCCCCGCCGCCTGCACGCCCATGCCGAAGTCGACCATGTTGACGACGATCTGCGCGTGGCCCTGCGGCTGCATGGCGCCGCCCATCAGGCCGAAGCTCATCAGGGGCTTGCCGTCTTTCGTGAGGAACGCCGGGATGATCGTGTGGAACGGCCGCTTGCCGGGGGCGTAGGCGTTGGCGTGTTTCGCATCGAGATTGAACTGCGCGCCGCGATCCTGGAACATGAAGCCGAGCGTGCGGCCGTTCCCGTCGTCCGGCACCAGCCCCGAGCCCATGCCGCGATAGTTGGACTGGATGAGGCTCACCATCATCCCATCCTTGTCCGCCACGGTCATGTAGATCGTGTCCTTACCCGCGCCTTCGATGGCGAGGCCGGGCATGTCCGTCTTCGCGGCGTGGCCCATGTCGATCGTCTCGCGCTGTTTCGCGGCGCGGTCCTTCGAAAGGAGCTGCGCGAGGGGAATCTTCGCGAATGCCGGGTCCGCATAGACGCGCGCGCGGTCTGCGAAGGCCCGCTTCTTTGCCTCCACGAACACGTGCCAGAAATCCGGCGAAGCGCGGCCCATGGCTTTCAGATCATAGCCTTCGAGGATGTTGAGCATCTGGAGCGCAGCGACCCCCTGCCCGTTCGGCGGGAGCTCCCACACGTCGTAGCCGCGATAGTTGACCGAGACGGGATCGACCCATTCGGATTTATGCGCGGCGAAATCGCTGAGCCGATGCGGGGCGCCGATGCGGCGGAAATACTGGTCCATCGCCTGCGCAAGGCTGCCCTTGTAGAAGGCGTCGCGGCCGCCTTCGGCGATCTCGATCAGCGTCAGCGCGAGGTCGGGGTTTTTGAACACATCCCCTTCCTTGGGTGCTGCGCCGCCGGGCATGTAGACCCGGCGCATGTTCTCGATCTCCTCGATCACGCCCGCCTTCGCGAGTCTTTCGAAGTTCGCCGTGCCGGATTTCCAGCCATCCGCGATGAGTTCGCTGACCGGGAAGCCCTGCTGCGCATAGCGGATCGCGGGCGCAAGGACGCGCTGCATCGGCAGCTTGCCGAACTTGCCGTGCATTTCGAACCAGCCGTCGACCGCGCCGGGAACGGTCACCGAAAGTGCGCCCCAATCCGGCACCGTGCCGTCCCTGTCATCCCTTTCGCGCGGCACCTTCGCGGCGCGCGCTTTCAATTGCGCAAGGCTCTGCCCCGAAGGCGCGCGGCCCGAAGCGTTGAGGCCGTGGAGCTTCTTCGTTTTCGGATCCCAGATGATCGCGAACAGATCGCCGCCGATGCCGTTTCCGGTCGGCTCCATCAGGCCGAGCGCAGCATTCGCCGCGATCGCCGCATCGACGGCGCTACCGCCCTGCTTCAGCACATCGAGCGCGATTTGCGTCGCCAGCGGCTGGCTCGTCGCGGCCATGCCGTTCAGCCCGAGCACGGCGGAGCGCGTGGCGTGCGGTGCGCCCGAAGCGCGGTCGCCCTGATCCTTCAGGGGTTCGGCAGCGAGGCTGGCCGTCGATAGCATAAGAGCCCCCATCGCAAGCCCGGCAAGTCGCTTCACGGCCTTGTCTCCCCTCTTTAGCGGAAATTGTCCTTCGCGGTGCGCCGCGCCGCGAGCTCGGCGACATCGCCGGCGCGCGTGAACGGGTTCGTCGCGCGTTCGAGGCCGATCGTGGACGGCACCGTCGCCTCGCCGCGCCCGCGCATCGCGACGACCTCCGCCTGACGCGCGGCAAGCGCGGTGTTCTCCGGCTCGGCGGTGAGCGCGAAACGGCCGTTCGATTCGGTGTATTCGTGCGCGCAGTAGACGCGCGTCGCATCGGGCAGCGCCATCAGCTTGCCGAGGCTGTCGAACATCTGCGCCGCCGTACCTTCGAACAGCCGCCCGCAGCCCATCGCGAACAGTGTATCGCCACAGAACAGCACGCCGTCGAAGCTGTAGGCGATATGCCCCGCCGTGTGGCCGGGGACATCGATGACACGACCCTCTGCCTTGCCGATCCGCACCATATCACCCTCACCCACGGCGCGGTCGATACCGGTGATCTTCGCCGCCTCACCCGCCGGTCCGGTGACGGTGCAGCCCGTCGCAGCCTTGATCTCCGCGTTGCCGCCGACGTGATCCGGGTGCCAGTGCGTGTTCAGAATCTGCGTGATCCGCCAGCCGCGCGCAGCGGCTTCGGCGAGCACCGGTTCCGCAACCGCGGGATCGACCACGGCAGTCTCGCCGCTCGCCGCATCGTGCGCGAGCCAGACGTAGTTGTCGGAGAGCACCGGGATGCGGACGATTTCAAGCATGGCGGCCTACCAGACGCCCGTGTTCGGCATCGAAGCCCACGGCTCGGCGGGCGCCTTCGCCTCGCCCTTCTGCAGAAGCTCGACCGAGATGCCGTCCGGCGAGCGCACGAACGCCATGCGGCCGTCGCGCGGCGGGCGGTTGATGGTGATGCCGCCGTCCATCATGCGCTGGCAGTCCGCGTAGATATCATCGACCTCGTAGGCGAGGTGCCCGAAGTTGCGGCCGCCGGTGTAGACCTCCGGGTCCCAGTTGAAGGTCAGCTCCACCTGCGCCTCCTCGTCGCCCGGCGCGGCGAGGAAGATCAGCGTGAACCGGCCCGCTTCGTGATCCATGCGGCGAATCTCGTGCAGCCCGAGAAGCCTGTAGAACGCGAGGCTCGCTTCGAGATCGCTGACACGCACCATGGTGTGGAGATATTTCATGCCGCAGCCTTTTCCGCCCGGAGCGGGCGCCCTTCATACTCTTCGAAACAGCGGACCACCCAGTCCGGCACCGGCGCCGGCGCACCGCGCGCTTCCTCGACGTTCACGGCCACCTGCTCCCCGATCGCCCGAAGATCGTCTGCGCCTCCGCCGTGAATCTCGTAATCCACGATGATAGAGCTGCTGCCGATGCGGCGGCAGCGCAGGCAGATGTCGATCATCTCGTCGAGCAGCACCGGTTTCTTGTATTCCACGACATTGCGCGCGACGTGGAAATCCGGCCCCATCGCCGTCGGCGAGAGCGCGTAGATGCCAGCGGCACGCCAGTATTCGGTGATGCCGATATCGAGATATTCGAGATAGCGGGAGTTGAAGACGATACCCTGCGGATCGCATTCCGCGTAGCGGACGCGCTTGGGGAACGAGAACCGGAAATCGGCGCGCGGCATGGAGCCCTTTCTTCGTTCAGCTGTTGTGCAGCGGCAAGGCGCGATAGGATGCGCCGAAACCGCTTTATGGGGCACACAATGGCCGCTGACACGACCAACCGCAACTCATCACTCATCATAGCCGCCGTCGTTCTGGCGATCGGCGTCATCCTCGGCGGCTATCTGCTGGGCGACGGGCTGAAGCGCGCGAAGCTCGCCGACCGCGCCGTGATGATGCGCGGGCTCGCCGAGCGCGACGTGACCGCCGACCTTGCCACGTGGACGATCCGCACGCTGTCCACCGGCAGCAATTTCGAGGCAGTGCAGGCCGACGCCGCACGCGACGCGGACGTGATCCGCGCCTACCTCGGCGAGCACGGCTTCAGCGGCGCGGACATCCAGCCGGCGGGCATCAGCGTCAACCAGTGGAACAACAACGGTATCGATCAGATACAGGTGCGCCAGCAGTTCCGCCTGCGCACCACGAAGATCGCCGAAGCCAAAGCCGCACACGCAGGCCAGGCCGCGCTTCTCGCGCGCGGTGTTGCGCTCGAAGATGGCGGGCCTTCGATCGCCTACAGCTTCACGAAGCTCAACGACGTGAAACCCGCGATGATCGCGGAAGCCACCAAGGACGCACGTAAGGGCGCCGAGCAATTCGCCAAGGATTCGGGCGCGAGCGTCGGCGGCATCCGCTCGGCGAGCCAGGGCTATTTCTCGATCCAGTCGCGCGACGGCGATTCGGGCGGCCCGGCAGACGCTTCACCCGAACAGAAGGTGCGCGTGGTGACGACGGTGGAGTTCTACCTGAAGGATTGAGGCCGACGCCTCAGGCGTCGATGATGCGCGTCAGCCGCGTGATGTCGGCGTCGAGTTCGCTGTCGTCGGCGCGGAGTTCCTCGATGCGTTTCACGGCGTGCATCACCGTCGTGTGATCGCGCCCACCGAAGCGACGGCCGATGTCGGGCAGCGAGCGCGGCGTCAGGCGCTTGGCGAGGAACATCGCCACCTGACGCGGGCGCGCGACCTCGCGCGCGCGGCGCGCCGACAGGAGATCGCTGAGCTTGATCGCGTAGTAATCGGCGACCTTGCGCTGGATCTCGTCGATCGTGACCTTGCGGTCGTGCGCCTTCAGCACGTCCGCCAGAACCTGCCGCGCGAAATCGAGGTCGATCGGCTTGCCGACCAGCGTCGAGTAGGCGACGATGCGGTTCAGGGCACCTTCGAGTTCGCGCACGTTCGAGGTGATCTTGCGCGCGAGGAAGTCGATCACGTCCTCGCCCACGGTCGCACCCGGCATCCGCTTCATCTTTTCGAGAAGAATGCTGAGACGAAGCTCGTAGTCGGCCGGATTGATGTCGGCGACGAGGCCCCACGCGAGGCGCGATAGGATGCGGTTCTCGATGCCTTCGAGGTTCTGCGGCGAGCGGTCGGCGGTAATGACCAGCCGTTTCCCCGCCGAGATGATCTCGTTCATCGTGTGGAAGAATTCTTCCTGCGTCGAATCCTTGCCGGCGATGAACTGCACGTCGTCGATCATGAGCAGGTCGGCAGTGCGCAGCTTCTGCTTGAACGACAGCGTGTCCTTGTCGCGCATCGCCGAGACGAACTCGACCATGAACTTCTCGGCCGACATATAGACGACCTTCGCACCGGGCATCGCACTGCGGATCTGCCAGCCGATGGCGTGCATCAGGTGCGTCTTGCCGAGACCCGTGGTGCCGTGGAGGAACAGCGGGTTGAAATCGATGGGGCCGCCCTCGGCGACCGTGCGCGCGGCGTTGTAGGCGAGCTCATTGGCCTTGCCGACGACGAAGCTGTCGAACGTGTAGCGCGGCTCGAGCGCGACACCGAACGCCGGCGCCTCGCGCACCGCCGCAGGGACGGCCACGGGCTGCTCCGGCTCGGGGACGGCAGCGGTTCTCAGACCGTTCTCGACGACGATGCGGACGTGCTGGATGGCCGCCGACTGCGCCGCCCAGAGCAGCCGCAGCCGCTCGGCGAAGTGATTGCGAATCCAGTCCGCCGTGAAGTGCGTCGGCGAGCCCAGCGTCACCGTGTCGGCATCGACGCTGACGAGTGCGAGCGGCTTCAGCCAGCTATCGTAGGTGCGGGTGCCGTACTCGGCGCGCAGGTGCGCGCGAATCGTCTGCCAGATCGATTCGGCCGAATCGGTGCCGGACAGGAACATGGAGACGCCCTGCGCCGAACCGCGACCGGCCATCGCCGACACGGCTCGTTCACCCGCCTGCTTGCCCGTCATATCCCCCAAAACCCAGCATCCTCAGACAAAGGCACGCGCGGCGACTCGCCGAACGCAAAACGTACGAAAACAGCATCGCCCCACCGGGAAGCTGGTGGGAACGCGGCTTACTCTTGCGTCACTTTGGGGAAGGAGCGAACTCCCCTTTGGCGCGAGGCCGGGGGCACATTAGGCAGGCCGCGGACAGGCTTTCAAGGGTCTCCGCGTGCAACGAAAATGAAATAAAAGGTTTGACAAGGACGACCGCCGATTCGCCGCTTCAGACCCTTGGAAAGGCATGGTCCGTAACGCTTGCAGAACGAATCGGGAATGTGTCCCAAACTAAAACGCCGCCGGAATCCGGCGGCGTTTGAACCTTGAAATCAAAGGATTTTCAGGCGAGCGCCTTCACGCGCTTGCTGAGTCGCGAGATGGTCCGCGCAACCGTGTTCTTGTGAAGAACGCCCTTGGTGACGCCCCGCATCATTTCCGGCTGGGCTGCCTGCAGCGCGGCGGCGGCCTCGTCCTTCTTGCCGCTCGCGAGCGCGGCCTCGACACCCTTCACGAAGGTGCGGATGCGGCTGACGCGCGACTTGTTGATCGCCTGACGGCGGGTGTTGCGACGGATGCGCTTGCGCGCTTGCGGTGTATTCGCCATCGAGTCCTCAGAATGATCCTGATCCGGACCGGCGCACGGGCCGGCTGGACGCGAGGGAGACCCGCGCCCGGGAAAGCGGGCCTCCTACTAGGCGCCGCCGCCCTCGTCAAGCACGCTTTGCCGCCGCCTTCCTCACAAGTTTCGGGATATACAGCGGCAGACCTGCCGATAGGCTCCGCGCGCTATGACCAGCAAGGACGAAACCGTGGGAACAAGCCTGGGCGCCATGCTCGCCGCCGCGCGCACCGGAGGCGATGGAGCGATCTACACAATCACCGAGGAATGGATGCAGGGCCGCACCACCTACGGCGGGCTCTCGGCCGCGCTGTGCCTTGCCGGAACGCTCTCCGCGCACATGGACCTGCCACCGCTTCGCTCGGCGCAGATCGCGTTCATCGGCCCCGCCGGGGCGGATGTGACGGCACGCTGCCGCGTGCTCCGCCAGGGCAAGTCGATGACCTATATGGAAGCCGACCTTCGCCAGGGCGAGGCGCTGGCGACGCGATGTATCTTCGCATTCGGCAGCAACCGCGAATCGGTCATCAACCTCAACCACTTCCCGATGCCCGCCGTATCCGCCCCAGAGGCGTGTGAGCCGCTATGGCGCAAGCGCACGCCGCTCAACTTCCTGCAGCAGTTCGATGCGCGCATGGCCTTCGGCGGCCGCTCCGCCGACGGCACCGGTAATGGCGACATCGCATACTGGTTTCGCCTGCGCGATCCGTCCGGCATCCCGCCCGCCGTGCGCCTGCTCGCGCTCGCCGACACGCCGCCGCCCGCCGTGATGCCGATGTTCACTGCCTTCGCCCCCATCAGCACCGCGACCTGGCAGATCGAGGTGCTGGATACGGAGGCGAGCGGCGAAGGCTGGCACCTCATCCGCTCAACCGCCGAGACGGGCGCGAACGGCTACACCTCCCAGACGATGGGCATGTGGGACGAAAGCGGCCACCCCGTGCTCGCGGGGCGTCAGATGGTGGCGCTGTTCGGCTGAAGACGCCTATTTTCCTGTGAACTTCGCTTCGCGCTTCTCCAGGAACGCGGCCATGCCTTCCTGCTGGTCGGCGGTGCCGAACAGGCCGTGGAACAGGCGGCGTTCGAAGCGGACGCCTTCGGACATCGTCGTCTCGTAGGCGCGGTTCACGGTTTCCTTCGCGGCCATCACCGCGAGCGCGCCGTAGTTCGCGATCTGCTCGGCCGCCTTGATCGTTTCTTCCATCAGCTGCTCGGGCGGATAGACGCGCGCGACGAGGCCGATACGCAGCGCCTCTTCGGCATCGATCATGCGGCCGGTGAGGATCATGTCCATCGCGACCGCCTTGCCGACGAAGCGCGTCAACCGCTGCGTGCCGCCCGACCCCGGAATGACGCCGAGCTTGATCTCGGGCTGCCCGAACTTCGCCTTCTCGCTCGCGAAGATCGTGTCGCACATCATCGCGAACTCGCAGCCGCCGCCGAGCGCGAAGCCGTTCACCGCCGCGATCACGGGCTTGCGCGTCCGCGTCAGCTCCTCCCACGTCGCGGTGATGAACTCTTCAGAATAGACGACGGAGAAGGTCTTGGGCTGCATCTCCTTGATGTCCGCGCCCGCCGCGAACGCCTTGCCGTCGCCGGTGAGGATCATCGCGCCCACATTCGCATCGGCTTCGAACGCGCGGAGTGCAGCGGTGATCTCGCTCGTCAGCTGGTGGTTGAGCGCATTAAGCGCTTCGGGCCGGTACATGGTGATGATGCCGACGCGGCCGCGCGTTTCCACCTTCAGGCACTGATATTCGGACATGGGCTGGTCTCCCCTATTTCTGACAGGATGGGCAATAAAAGCTGGAGCGTCCCGACTGGACGATGCGCGCGACAGGCGCAGCGCAGCGCACACAGGCCTCGCCCTCGCGCCCGTAGACGCGGAATTCGTGCTGGAAATAACCGAGTTCGCCGGCCACCTGGCGATAATCACGCAAGGTCGAGCCTCCCGCCGCAATGGCGCGTTCGAGTACTTCGGGGATCGCAGCCGCAAGTTTCGCAAGCTCGGCACGCTTCACCTTGCCGCCCTCGCGCGTGGGCGCGATGCCCGCGTCGAACAGCGCCTCGCACACGTAGATGTTGCCAAGCCCTGCGATCAGCCGCTGATCGAGCAGCAGCGCCTTCACAGGTGCGAAGCGCCCCTTGAAGCCCGAAAGGTCGACCGGTGCACCCAGCGGCTCCGGCCCGAGCCCTTTCATCAGGAAATGACTGTCGAGGTCGTCCGTCGCCACCAGATGCACCGATCCGAAGCGGCGCGCGTCATTCAGCACGGCGCGGCGGCCCTCGTCGGTCTCTATAACGATATGGTCGTGCTTCTCTTCGGTTTCGGGATCGACACGCATCCGGCCCGACATGCCGAGATGCAGGATCATCGTGTCCCCGCGATCGGTGTCGATAAGGCCGTATTTAGCACGCCTGCGGATGCCGGTAACGAGCGCGCCCGTCAGCCGCTGGCGCAGGTCCGCCGGGATCGGCCAGCGCAGGTCCGGTCGCCGCGCCTCGACGCGCGCGAGGCGGCGGCCGTCGAGGACCGGCCTCAGGCCGCGCATCACGGTTTCGACTTCGGGAAGCTCAGGCATTGCGTATGGCGTCTATGCCGCGTTTACGAAGGGGGCAAGCGTGGGCTAAGGCAACGTCCCATGTCGGAAACAGTCTCATACGGCTTCCAGGAGGTCGACCCCGAGGAAAAGACGCGGCGCGTCGGTTCGGTCTTCGCACGCGTCGCGGCGCGCTACGACCTGATGAACGACCTGATGTCGGGCGGACTGCACCGGCTCTGGAAGGATGATTTCGTCCGCGCCGTGAACCCGCGCCCCGGCGAGCGCATCCTCGACATGGCGGGCGGCACCGGCGACATCGCCTTCCGCATGGCGAAACGCGGCGCCCATGTGACCGTTGCGGACATCAACCCCGCGATGCTGGACGTGGGCAAGGAGCGCGCGAAGAAGCGTGGTCTCGAAGGCCTCGAATGGTCCGAGCAGAACGCCGAGGTTCTGAGCTTCGAAAGTGCCGGCTTCGACGCCTACACCATCGCCTTCGGCATCCGGAACGTCACCAACATCCCGGCCGCGCTCCGCGAGGCGTACCGCGTGCTGAAGTTCGGCGGGCGTTTCTTCTGCCTCGAATTCTCGCGCTGCGAGTGGCCCGTGTTCGCTCAAGTTTACGACAGCTATTCGATGAACGTGGTGCCGAAGATCGGCAAGGCCGTCGCGCGTGACGAAGAAGCCTATCAGTATCTCGTCGAATCGATCCGTCGCTTCCCCGACATGCCGACCTTCAAGAGCATGATCGCGGACGCGGGCTTCGCCCGCACCACGGCGCGGCCCATTCTCGGCGGCGTCGTCGCCATGCACAGCGGCTGGAAGATTTGACCACCTCGATCGTCCATGCCTTTCGGATGCTGCGCTGGGGCCGGACGCTTGCGCGGCACGGTGCGCTGCGCGAGATCGAGGCCGCACCGCAAACGCCGCCGCTGCTGCGCCGCATCGCCAAGCTCGCCCGGTTCGGCACCGGCGCGCCGAAAACACCGCACTATGCCGACGCCTTCCAGGCGCTCGGCCCCGCCGCGATCAAGCTCGGCCAGGCCCTCGCCACGCGCCCCGATCTCGTCGGCCCCGAGGCCGCGCTAGACCTGACCCGGCTGCAGGACAACCTCCCCCCCGCACCGTTCGCCGCCGTGAAAGCCTCGATAGAGGAAGCCTTCGGCGTCCCGCTCGAGTCGCTCTATTCGCGCTTCGACGAAGTGCCCGTCGGCTCCGCATCGGTCGCGCAGGTGCACCGCGCCGTAACCACCGATGGCCGCGCTGTCGCGGTGAAGGTGCTGAAGCCCGGCATCGAGGCGGATTTCGCGCGCGCGATAGAGACCTACGAATGGGCGGCCGTGCGCGCTGAGACGATCGGCGGAGAGCTCGCCCGCCTGCGCCCGCGCGCAACCATCGCTTACTTTCGCCGCTGGGTGGAGCGCGAGCTCAATCTCCGCATGGAAGCCGCGTCGGCATCCGAGCTTGCAGCGGCTCTGACGCCCGAGACCGGCTTCGTCGTGCCCGACGTGGACTGGGCGCGCACCAGCCGCCGCGTGCTGACCATCGCGTGGATCGACGGCGTGAAGCTCACTGACCTCGCAGCCGTCGATGCGGCCGGCATCGACCGCAAGGTGCTTTCGCAAACGCTCGTCCGCAGCTTCCTGCGGCAGGCGATCGGCCACGGTTTCTTCCACGCCGATCTCCACCAGGGCAACCTGTTCGCGCTGCCGGACGGGCGGCTCGCGGTCGTCGATTTCGGTATCATGGGCCGCATCAACCGACAGGCACGGCTGTGGCTCGCGGAGATCCTGCACGGGCTTCTCACCGGCAATTACGCACGTGTCGCCGAGATTCATTTCGAGGCACAGTACGTGCCGCCGCATCACGACATGGCCGAGTTCGAAACCGCGTTGCGTTCGATCGGCGAGCCGATCCGCGGCCTTCCGGTAAAGGACATCTCGATCGGCAACATGCTCGACGGGCTGTTCGCGGTCACGCGCCAGTTCGACATGGTGACACAGCCGCACCTGCTGCTCCTCCAGAAAACGATGGTGATGGTGGAAGGCGTCGCGCTCGCGCTCGATCCCGACGTCAACATGTGGGAAATCTCCGGGCCGTTCGTCGGCGACTGGATGCGCGACGAACTCGGCCCCGAAGCCGTGATCGCCGACCGGATCGTGGAAGCCTCGCGCGCGCTCGCCCGCCTGCCCGATGTCCTGAAACGCCTTGAAGCGATGGTCCCGAACCCCGGCGCCGCGCCGCCCTTGCCGCCGCTCGCCCCCCTGCCCGCCCCGCGCGGCATTTCGCGCACGGCATGGCTGCTGCTCGGTGCCGGCATCGGCGCGGGCCTTGGCTGGCTGGCGATGACGCTTTAGAGTCCGGCAGTGGGCAAACGCATCCTCCTCATCATTTCGGGCGGCATCGCCGCGTACAAGGCGCTGGCGCTCGTCCGACTGCTCCGGAAAGACGGCATCGCCGTGCGCGCGGTGCTGACGCAGGCCGCGCAGCAGTTCGTGACGCCGCTCAGCCTCGGCACACTCACCGAGGACCATGTTTACACCG
Organism: Sphingosinicella sp.; assembly: GCF_041916975.1. Taxonomy (NCBI): domain Bacteria; kingdom Pseudomonadati; phylum Pseudomonadota; class Alphaproteobacteria; order Sphingomonadales; family Sphingosinicellaceae; genus Sphingosinicella; species Sphingosinicella sp. The sequence continues at coordinate 2,980,861 of NZ_JAYRYK010000001.1, read as the reverse complement.
ATCTCTTCGACCTGAAGGAGGAGCGCGAGATCGGCCACATCCAGCTTTCGCGGCAGGCCGACCTCGTCGTCGTCGCGCCCGCGACCGCCAACATTCTCGCGAAGATGGCGGGCGGCATTGCCGACGACCTTGCGACGACGCTGCTGCTCGCCACAGACAAGCCGGTGCTCGCCGCGCCCGCAATGAACGTGCGCATGTGGCTGCACCCGGCGACGCAGCGCAACGTCGCGCAGCTCCGCGTCGACGGCATCACCATCATGGAGCCGGACGACGGCGACATGGCCTGCGGCGAATACGGCCCCGGCCGCCTGCCCGAACCCGAAGCCATCCTCGCGTCGATCCGCGCCATGCTCGCCGCGCCGCTCGGCGAGGCACAGACCGCCACCGCGCGCTTCGGCCAGAACCCGCCACCACTTCGCGGGAAGCACGTGCTCGTCACCGCCGGGCCGACGCACGAGCCGATCGACCCCGTGCGCTACATTGCCAATCGCTCGTCGGGCAAACAGGGCTTCGCGATCGCCGGCGCGCTCGCAGCGCTCGGCGCGGACGTGACGCTCGTCGCCGGTCCCGTGACGCTTGCGACGCCCCCCGGCGTGCGCCGCGTGAATGTCGAAACCGCGCGCGAAATGGCCGAAGCGGTCGAAACCGCGCTTCCCGTCGACGCCGCCGTGATGGTCGCCGCCGTCGCCGACTGGCGCGCGGAGGCCACCGGCCAGAAGATCAAGAAGGACAAGGGCGGCCTCGACGCCCTGCCCCTCGTCGAGAACCCGGACATTCTTGCGGGCCTCTCGAAATCGCCGAAGCGCCCCGGCCTCGTCATCGGCTTCGCCGCCGAGACCGAGACCGTCGTCGAGCACGCCAAGGCCAAGCTCGCGCGCAAGGGCTGCGACTGGATCGTCGCCAACGACGTCTCCGGCGACGTGATGGGCGGTGCGCGCAACCGCATCCACATCGTCAGCGCCGCCGGTGTCGAGGATTGGCCGGACATGGAAAAGGACGCCGTCGCCCGGCGGCTCGCACAAAGGATCGCCAATGAGCTCACCGATTGAAATCCGCCTGAAGCGCCTTCCCCACGGCGAGGGCCTCCCCATCCCCGCGCTCGCCACCAGCGGCGCGGCAGGCATGGATGTCGTCGCCGCCGAGGACGTGATCATCCCGCCGGGCGGGCGCCATGCCGTCGCCACCGGCTTCGCCTTCGCGATTCCCGAGGGCTATGAGGTGCAGGTGCGTCCGCGCTCCGGCCTCGCGCTCAAGAACGGCATCACCTGCCTCAACACGCCCGGCACGATCGACGCGGACTATCGCGGCGAGGTGAAGGTGATCCTCGCCAACCTCGGCGCCGAGCCCTTCGCCGTGAAACGCGGCGAGCGCATCGCGCAGCTCGTCGCCGCGCCCGTGCAGCAGGCGCACTTCGCCGAAGTCGATGACCTCGACGAGACCGCGCGTGGCGCCGGGGGCTTCGGCTCCACAGGCCGATAACGACGCCGTTGAGCCTTACCGACCCGCAACTCGAACGCTACGCCCGCCACATCATCCTGAAAGAGATCGGCGGCGCCGGACAGGCGAAGCTGCTCGCCGCGCGCGTGGCCGTGGTCGGCGCTGGCGGGCTTGGCAGCCCCTGCATCCAGTATCTCGCGGCGGCGGGCGTCGGACACCTCACGGTCATCGACGACGATGCCGTCGACATCTCCAACCTCCAGCGACAGGTGCTGCACGGCACGGATGACGTGGGCCGCGCCAAGACCGAAAGTGCAGCGAATGCCGTATCGCGGCTGAACCCGGACGTCGCCGTGGCGCAGCACCGTGTCCGGCTGGATGCCGCGAATGCTGCTTCGCTTCTGGCAGGCCACGACGTGATCGCGGACGGCTCCGACAGCTTCGAAACCCGCCGCGCCGTCGCCGATGCCGCGCTTGCGCTGCGCATTCCGCTCGTCGCCGCGGCCGTCGGCCCGTTCGAGGGGCAGATCGCGACCTATCGCGGCTGGGAGGCGGACAAGCCCTGCTGGCGCTGCTTCGTGGGCGAGGCTGCCGACCGCGAGGGCGCAACCTGCGCCGAGGCGGGCGTGCTCGGCGCGCTCACCGGTGTGATGGGCGCGATGCAGGCGCTGGAGGTGATCCGCGAGATCGCGCCCTTCGGGGATTCGCTTGCGGGGCGGGTTTTGCTGTATGATGCACTCGGCGCCCGGGTTCGCACCGTGCGGCTGCCGAAGGACCCCCGATGCCCGTCATGCGGAAAAGCGTGAAACAGCAAGGTCTTGCGCTCGTCTTCGCGGAAGCGAACCACGCGCGCCTGCACGGCGGCCTCAGCCTCGCGCTCGCCGCCGCCGCACTCGGCCGCCCGGTGCGGCTGTTCTTTCAGGGTGAAGCCGTCTGCGCGCTACAGGTGGAGCGGCACTGGGCGGGCGACAAGGCCTACAAGGCGGGTGGGCTGCCGCAGCTTTCGGAGCTTCTCGATCAGGCCATCGGCCTCGGCCTGCCGATCATGGCCTGCGAGTCGGGCATCCACCTCTGCGGGCTCAGCGCGCCGGGCCTGATCGCAGGTGTCGAGACGGGCGGCCTCGTCGCCTTCCTCGCCGATGCGCGGAACGACGAACTGCTGTTCGTGTAGAACCGGCGCTAGTCGATCGTTTCGCCCTTGTAGACACCCCACAGGTCGACCGCGAGCACATAGCCGTTGCGCCCGCCAAGCGAGAGGCGGCACCAGCCTTCGTCACAGACCTGGATGTCTGCAACCACGCCGGGCTCCGCGCGCCACACCGCGGGGCTTGAAAACTCGGCGCGCGCATAGAGGTTCGCAATCTTGCCGCGCACCATCGCGGTGCGCTTGCCCGAAAGCAGGTTCTTGTTCATCCAGCCGGTTTCGCCGTCCGGATCGCGGATTTGCCGCCAGATGCCCCATTCGCGGATCACCTCCACGGGAAGCCCCTTGCGCTTGTAGGTCCACGTCACCGGATAGGCCTCGCCCGGCCCGGCGCGCATGTTTGCCTCGCCCGAGGCGATCGAAACCCAGCGCGGCGTCGGCAGGCCGGAAAGTCCCTTGGTGGCGTCCGAATCCTGCGCCGCGGCGGGCGTTCCCGCAAAAGCGGCGGCGAGCAGCAGGGCGATGATGCGTTTCATGCCGCTATTGAATCGAATCCGCCCCGCCATGCAAGCGCCTCGCTTGCTCTCTCGGCCTTGACGCGGGTGCGAGGCGATCCTAGCCACGACACATGGAAGAACGCCCCCGCCGCCCGCGCGTCGTCGTCACGCGCCGCCTGCCGCAACCGGTTGAAGCGCGCATGAGCGAACTGTTCGATGTCGTTTTCAACGTTGAAGACAGAGCGATGTCACAGGCCGACCTCGCCGCCGCGATGGCGGACTGCGACGTGTTTCTGCCCACCGTTACCGACACGATCGACGCCGCGCTTATCGCCGCAGCGCCGCCGCGGCTGAAGCTGATCGCGAACTACGGCACCGGCGTCAATCACATCGATCTCGTCGCCGCGCGCGCCAAGGGCATCATGGTGACGAACACGCCCGGCGTCCTCACCGACGATACCGCCGACCTTGCCATGTCGCTGATCCTCTCGGTGCCGCGTCGCCTCACCGAAGGCAGCCGCCAGCTCTATTCGGGCAAGTGGGACGGCTGGAAGCCGTGCGACGTGCATGGCCACCGCATCACCGGCAAGAAGCTCGGCATCATCGGCATGGGCCGCATCGGCCAGGCGATCGCGACGCGGGCACGCGCCTTTGGCCTGCGCATCCACTACCACAACCGCCGGCCTCTGGCGGACACGGTGGAGGGAATGCTCGGCGCGACCTACTGGGACGATCTCGACGCGATGATCGAGGCGGTGGACATCGTCTCCATCAACTGCCCGCTCACCGACGACACGCGCCACCTCTTCAACGCGCGGCGCATCGCGCTGCTCGGCCCCGAAGCCTATCTCGTCAACACCGCGCGCGGCGAGATCATAGACGAGGATGCGCTGGCGGACGCGCTCGAAAAGGGCGTGATCGCGGGCGCCGGCCTCGATGTGTTCGAGGATGAACCGCGCATCAACCCGCGCCTCATTCCGCTCGATAATGTGACGCTGCTCCCCCACATGGGCTCTGCGACCTTCGAAGGGCGGCAGGCGATGGGCGACAAGGTCGTCACCAACATCCGCGCCTGGGCGGACGGGCACCGCCCACCCGATCAGGTGCTCGAAGGTTGGCTCTAACAAGCGGAACCGCTTCCCCCACACCGCGTTGACCCTTTGATGGGGCGTTATGTGGGAGATTTTTCATGCGTAAGTCTCTGATTATTCTCGGCTCAGGCGCATTGCTCGCGCTCGGCGCCTGTACGGGCAGCCGAACGATCGACAGTGGTCTTGTCGGCGCGGGCGTCGGTGCGGCGGCGGGCGCAGTGGTTCCGGGTGTCAGCACCACGGAAGGCGCCGTTGCAGGCGGTGCGGCCGGCGCAATCTACGGCGCGGTAACGGACGGCGACAGCAAGCGCGGCAGCAAGAAATACTGCCGTGATCGCTATCCGCGCGATTCACGCGAATACGATCGCTGCCGTCGCGATCGGTAAGGTTCAGTCGCCGGTCTGAATGCGCTCGACGAGTTGCTTCACCGTGGGAACGAAGCCGTTCGAATAGAACGGGTCCGTTGAGAAGTGGTGCGCGCTGTGCCCGGCGAACATGAGATTGTCCTCGGGCGGTGAGCCGTGCGCGATGTCCTGAAGCGTCTTCTGGATGCAAAAGGAGCGCGGATCGGCGAGCCGCCCGGTGCTGTTCTTGTCGAGGTGCTCGGCCCACGCGCTGAAGCGGCACTGCGAAAGGCAGCCCATGCAGTCCGCCTGATCCTTGCGCACCGTCTTCGCCATCGCGGGCGTTTCGAACACCAGCGTGTCATCGGGCGTCTTCAGCGCCTCGGTATAGCCCTGCGCGTGCCAGCCGCGCGCGTGCAGCAGGTCGTCGCGCGTGACGTAATAGTGCTTGTTGCCCGGCACGCCGACGTCGAGCAGGTGGGTGCGGTGGTCGTGCGGTTCCGTTGAAATGCCGATCTGCCGCTCGGAGCGGTGGATCAGGCCTTCAAGGAACGGCGTCTTCACGGCCGACGAATAGAAGCCCGTCGGCGAGAACGCCTGCAGCAGGATGTCGCCTTCGTTCAGCGTCGTCAGCTTGCGCTTCCACACGTCCGGGATCGGGCTTTCTTGCGTCAGAAGCGGCCGCGAACCGAACTGGAAGGCGATCGTGCCGAGTTCGGGATTGCCGATCCAGTTTTCCCATTCGCGCAGATACCAGACGCCGCCCGCCATCACGATCGGCACGTCGTCGGAAATGCCGACTTCGCGCATCGTATCGCGCAGATCCTTGACGCGCGGATAGGGGTCCTGCGGGTGGAGCGGGTCTTCGGCGTTCGAAAGGCCGTTGTGACCACCGGCGAGCCAAGGGTCTTCGTAGACCACGGCGCCGAGCCATTCGGGTGCTTTGCTGTAGGCGCGCTTCCAGAGCGCGCGGAAGGCGCGGGCCGATGAGATGATCGGATAATAATAGGTGCGATGCCGCGCGGCGATCTCGCTCAGCTTGTAGGGCATTCCCGCGCCGCAGGTGATGCCGTCGACAAGATCGCTCGCCTCTTCCAATATGCCTTCGAGGATACGCTGTGCGCCGCCCATTTCCCAGAGCACATTGATGTTGATGCCGCCCTGCCCGCCTGCGATCTCGTGCGCGCGGCGGACCTGCTCGACGCCGCCTGCGATACCGTAGGCGACCAATTCTTCGTGGCGGTCCCCGCGTGTGCGGCCGCGATAAATCTGCGGAATGATGTTGCCGAGCGCATCCGTGCTGTCGGCATTCACGGCCGAGACGGTGCCAAGCCCGCCCGCGGCAGCCCACGCACCCGACGAGGCATGGTTGGTCGCCGAAACGCCCTTGCCGCCCTCAACGAGCGGAAGCATCTCGCGCCCGCCCATGCGGATGGAATTCAGAAGCTTCATCGTACCTGTTGTCGTTTCTCAGCCCGCTGCGCCCCTCCGGCGCGTCTCCCCTTGCGAGCTATAGACCAACGGGAGCGCGATTGGGGGCGAAATATTACCCAGCCGTCAAATAGCAGGGGGAGCCTCGCAGGAGACTCCCCCTTTATACTATTTGTCAGTCGCGGTCGCCGGCGATGAAATCCGGCAGACCGCCGCCCTCACCTTCGTTCGACTCTTCACGACGGGGACGGTCGCCGCCTTCGCCGCGATCACGGCGCGGGCCACGATCACGGTCACGACCGCCACCGCCGCCGCGTCCGCGGTCACCACCACGGCCGCCGCGATCTCCACGATCGCCACGGTCGCTGCGCTCACCGCGCGGGCGTTCCTCACGCGGCGGACGCGTGTCGGGCAGTTCCTCGCCCGTCTCCTGGTTGACGAGGCGCATCGACAGGCGAACCTTGCCGCGGTCGTCGATGCCGAGCACCTTGACCTTCACCTCCTGGCCTTCGGTGAGCACCTCGGAAACCTTCCCGACGCGCTCTTCCTTGATCTCGGAGATGTGGACGAGGCCGTCCTTGGCGCCCATGAAGTTCACGAACGCGCCGAAATCGACCATCGACACGACCTTGCCGTTGTAGACCTTGCCCACTTCCGGCTCGGCGACGATGCCGATGATCCAGTTCTTGGCGGCTTCGATCTTCGACAGGTCCGACGACGCGATCTTGATCGTGCCGTCGTCCTCGATGTCCACCTTCGCGCCGGTTTCCGCGACGATCTCGCGGATGACCTTGCCGCCGGTGCCGATCACTTCGCGGATCTTGTCCTTCGGGATCGACATCGTCTCGATGCGCGGCGCGTGCGCCGACATCTCGGTGCGGGTGCCGTCGAGCGCCTTGTTCATTTCGCCGAGGATGTGCGCGCGGCCGGCCTTCGCCTGGCTCAGCGCCACCTTCATGATCTCCTCGGTGATGCCGGCGACCTTGATGTCCATCTGCAGCGAGGTGATGCCGAGCTCGGTGCCCGCCACCTTGAAGTCCATGTCGCCGAGATGATCCTCGTCACCGAGGATGTCGGAAATCACCGCGAAGTCCTTGCCTTCGAGGATGAGGCCCATGGCGATGCCCGAAACCGGACGCTTGAGCGGCACGCCCGCGTCCATCAGGGCGAGCGAACCGCCGCACACCGTTGCCATCGAAGACGAGCCGTTCGACTCGGTGATGTCGGCGATCACGCGCATCGTATACGGGAACTCTTCCTTGGTCGGCAGCACCGGGCGCAGCGCGCGCCATGCGAGCTTGCCGTGACCGACTTCGCGGCGGCCCGGCGCACCGAAGCGGCCGACTTCACCGACCGAGTACGGTGGGAAGTTGTAGTGCAGCAGGAAGTTTTCGTGGCTGATGCCGTAGATCGCGTCGATCATCTGCTCGTCGTCGGCGGTGCCGAGCGTCGTCGTGACGATCGCCTGCGTCTCGCCGCGCGTGAACAGCGCGGAGCCGTGCGTGCGCGGCAGAACCTGCACTTCGGCGAGGATCGGGCGGACGTCTTCCTTGCCGCGACCGTCGATGCGGCGACCGTCCTTCAGGATCGCACCGCGAACGATGTCGGCTTCCAGCTTCTTCACAAGCTTGCCGAGCTTCAGCTTCTCGGCGGGCTCCGCGTCCGCGAAGGACTCCTTCGCCTTGGCGCGCGCGGCGTCGAGCGCTGCAACGCGCTCCTGCTTCACGGTCAGCTTGTAGGCGGCCTCGATATCCTTGCCGACCAGCTTCTTCAGCGAGGCCTTCTTGGCGTCGGCGCCGTCGTCGAGCTTCAGCTCCCACGGATCCTTGGCGGCCTTCTCGGCGAGACGAATGATCGCGTCGATGACCTTCTTGCCGTTCTCGTGAACGAACATCACGGCGCCGAGCATCACTTCCTCGGAAAGCTCATGCGCTTCCGATTCCACCATCAGCACCGCGTCCGTCGTACCGGCGGCGACGAGGTCGAGCTTCGAGCCTTCGAGGTTGCGGCTGGGGTTCAGCACATACTCGCCGTCGACATAGCCGACGCGGCCACCCGCGATCGGGCCCATGAACGGCACGCCCGAAAGCGTGAGCGCGGCCGAAGCGGCGACGAGCGCGAGCACGTCCGGCTCGTTCTCGCCGTCGTAGCTCAACACCTGGCAGATCACGTTGACCTCGTTGTAGAAGCCTTCCGGGAACAGCGGGCGGATCGGACGGTCGATGAGGCGGCTGGTCAGCGTCTCATGCTCGGTCGGGCGGCCTTCGCGCTTGAAGAACCCGCCCGGGATGCGGCCGGCGGCCGAGAATTTTTCCTGGTAGTGTACGGTCAGCGGGAAGAAGTCCTGCCCGTCCTTCACCGACTTCGCAGCCGTCACGGCGCAAAGCACCACGGTTTCACCGAGCGTCGCGAACACCGCGCCGTCAGCCTGACGGGCAATGCGGCCCGTTTCCAGGGTCAGCGTCTTGCCGCCCCACTGCGTTTCAACTTTGTGGATATTGAACATCTGTTTTTCCGTTTCCTTCGCGGCCGGTCAAAAACGGGCCCTATGCCCGCCCGGCCTCCATCATCCGTCGCCGCGCTTGTCGCGGCAGACGGTTTGCGCACGGTGGCAGGCATTTTCGCGCCTGCCGTACCTTCAATACGAAACGGGCGCCGTGCGCGGCGCCCGAGACGAACCTTTTACTTGCGAAGCCCGAGCTTCCCGATGAGGTCGGTATACCGTCCCTCGTCCTTCCGCTTCAGGTAATCGAGCAGCGTGCGCCGCTTGTTCACCAGCATGAGAAGACCGCGCCGCGAGTGGTTGTCCTTGGCGTGGCTCTTGAAGTGCTCGGTGAGGTTGGCGATGCGCTCTGAAAGGATCGCGACCTGAACTTCGGGGCTGCCGGTGTCGCCTTCGGCGCGGGCATGTTCCTTGATCAGCGCTTCCTTGCGCTCTGCTGCAATCGACATCGTAGACTCCTTCGTTCTAGAGGTTGAAGCCCCGCTCCACACGGACTGTTCCCGCTTCAACGCGGGCGAGCGCGACGGGCACTGCGTCCAGCATCGCGACCACAAGTCCGTCCGGTTCGGGACGTCCGGCGAGCGTCTGGCCCGATTTGAGCCGGGCCGCTTCGCCGGGGTTGACCGCCAGAGCCGGGATGTCGTCCAGCCCCGCGGTCAGCGGCAACAGTGCCGCTATAAGGCGCTGCTCCATAGCGAGTTCGCCGAGTTTGTCCAGCGATATCGCGCCTTCGAGGCCGAACGGCCCCGCCTTCGTGCGTCGGAGCATGACCACATGCCCCACCGTGCCGAGCGCCTCCGCAATATCCCGGGCGAGGCTCCGCACATAGGTGCCCTTGGAGCACGAAACGGAGAACGTCGCCGTATCACCGTCCGCCTCCAGCAGATCGAGCGCATGGATCGTCACCGCGCGGGGCGGAAGCACGACGGTTTCGCCGGCGCGCGCCCGCGCATAGGCCCGCTCGCCGTCCACCTTCAGCGCCGAATAGGCGGGTGGGCGCTGTTCGATGGGTCCGGTGAAGCGCGGCAGCACCGCCTCGATCGCCGCGCGCGAGGGCCGCACGTCCGATGTCGCCACGACGGCGCCCTCGGCATCTTCGGTTTCCGTCGCCGCGCCGAAACGCACGGTGAAGGCATAGGCCTTGTCGCCGTTCAGCATCCGGCCCGTCAGCTTGGTCGCCTCGCCGAGCGCGATCGGCAGCACGCCCGTCGCCAGCGGATCGAGCGTGCCGCCGTGGCCGATCTTCGGCTTCGGGAAGCCCGCCTGCCGCCACAGCCGCTTGATCGCGGCAACGCCCTGCGCCGAGGTCAGCCCCAGCGGCTTGTCGAGAATGATCCAGCCGTTCACGCGGCGGCTTTAGAGCATCGCGCGCAAAAGTGGGAACCGGATTTGCGCGCCAAGCGATGCGGCAGGAAAATACACCGCGCGGCCCGCCTGTCAGTCCTCTTTGCTATCGGCTTTTTCGGCCTTCGCGGCCTTGCCGGGGTCTTCCGCGGTTACGAGGCTCTTCAGCTGGCAGGTGCGGCCATCGACGAGAATCTGCCCAAACTTGTCGAGCGTCCCCGTGCCCTTGGTGATGAAGCCGATCTTGTTCGCGAAGTTGAGACCCGTGCAGGGGCCCATCGTCTCGGCGTAATACCAGCGGCCGGTCTGCCCCTCGATATAGAGCGCATGGTCGTTTTCGGCGCGGAAATTCCGGATGCCCGTCGTATCGGCAAAGGGAATGCGCGCCTCCTCGCCGATCTTCGCCTGCGGTGTCGCCGCAATCGCCGGAACGGTGGAAAGGAGCGCGGCGATCACGCCCGCTCCTGCAGCATGGAATATCGTCTTCATGCTCTGTCTCCTTCGCCCCCTTTATCGGCCCCGCCGGGTGAACGACGACTGAGCGGCAAGGTCAGTTCCCGTTCAGCGCGAGGCGCTCCAGAAAATGCTTTCGGCAAAGCGCCACATAACGATCGTTGCCGCCGATATCGGTCTGCGCGCCTTTGCTCACCGGGCGCCCCTCCATATCGACGCGCAGGTTCATCGTCGCCTTACGCCCGCATTCGCACACGGATTTGAGCTCGACGAGCTTGTCCGCGATCGCGAGCAGCCGCGCGCTCCCCTCGAACAGCTCGCCGCGGAAATCGGTGCGGAGTCCATAAGCGAGCACCGGAATGCCGAGCCGGTCGCACACCGCCGCAAGCTGGTCCACCTGCACCCGGCTCAGGAACTGCGCCTCGTCGACCAGCACGCAGCCGATCGGCGCCACGCCGTGCTCGGCGGAAATGATGACATCGAGATCGGTATCATCCGAAAAAGGTACCGCTTCGGCCTCAAGCCCGATCCGCGAACTGATCCGTCCGCGCCCGCCGCGATCATCGACCGCCGCCGTGAACAGCAGCGTCCGCATCCCGCGCTCGACATAGTTGAAGCTCGATTGCAGCAGCGTCGTCGATTTCCCCGCGTTCATCGACGCAAAGTAGAAATACAGCTTCGCCATCAGTCCTCGAGGTCGCGCGCCACCTTCGGATCGCGCAGCAGCGCATCGATACGGCTGGCTTCCTCGTAGCTCTCGTCGAGCCGGAACTTGAGTTCGGGTGTGTATTTGGTGCTCATGGACCGGGCCACCTCGCCGCGCAGGTATTTCGCGTTGCGTTTCAGCGCGGCGAGCACCTCGTCGTCGTCACCACCGAGCGCCTTCACGAAAGCCGTAGCGATGCGCAGGTCCGGGGAGACCCGCACCTCGCTCACCGAGACGATGTGCGTTTCGAGCACCGGATCGCGCACTTCGCCGCGGCCGAGCACGCCCGCCAGCACATGGCGCACCTGCTCGCCGATCCGCAGCAGGCGGACCGATTTGCCCTCGGGGGTTTGCGTCTGCCGCATAGACCCGCGCGCGAAACGCCCTAGAGCGTCCGCTCGCGCTCCTCGACCTCGAACGTCTCAAGGTAGTCGCCCGCCTTGATGTCCGTCGTGGCTTCGAGCGTGACACCGCATTCGAGACCGGCGCGCACTTCGGCAACGTCGTCCTTGAAGCGGCGCAGCGAGGAGACCGAGCCGTTGTAGATGATGACATCGTCGCGCATGACACGCGCCTTGAGCGCCTTGCGGATGAAGCCTTCGAGGACGAGAAGACCGGCGGCCTTGCCATGCTTGCCCGCCTGGAACACTTCGCGGATTTCGGCGCGGCCGACGACGTGTTCGATCTTCTCGGGGCCGAGCTGACCGGCCATCGCCGCCTTCACATCGTCCACGAGATCGTAGATCACGTCGTAGTATTTCAGCGCCACACCGCGCTGCTCGGCGATCTCGCGCGCCTTGGCGTTGGCGCGCACGCCGAAGCCGATGATCGGCGCGCCCGAAGCGCCCGCCAGCGTCACGTCGGATTCGGTGATGCCGCCGACGCCCGAATGCAGCACGCGGGCCTTGATGTCGTCGGTGGAAATCCTGTTCACCGCCGCCACGATCGCTTCGACCGAACCCTGCACGTCACCCTTGATGATGAGCGGGTATTCGAGCGCCTGCTTTTCCTTCAGCGCCGAGAACATCGTTTCGAGGTTTGCGGGCGCCTGCGTCGTGCGCTTGCGCTGCAGAACGGAAGCACGATAGGCCGCGATCTCGCGGGCACGCGCTTCGTTTTCCACGACCGCGAACACGTCGCCCGCCATCGGCGTGCCGGAAAGGCCAAGCACCTCGACAGGCTTCGACGGACCGGCTTCCTTCACCTGCACGCCGCGATCGTCGACGAGCGCGCGCACCTTGCCCCACTCGGCGCCGACGACGAAGATGTCGCCGACGCGAACGGTGCCCCGGCTGACGAGCACGGTCGCGACTGGGCCACGGCCCTTGTCGAGCTTCGCCTCGATCACCGTGCCTTCGCCCGGACGATTCGGGTTCGCCTTCAGCTCCAGAAGCTCGGCCTGCATCAGGATCGCATCCAGCAGCTTGTCGAGATTCGTCTTCTTGAGCGCCGAGACCTCCACATCCTGCACGTCGCCGCCCATGTCTTCGACGACGACTTCGTGCTGGAGCAGTTCCTCGCGGACCTTCTGCGGCTTGGAACCGGGCTTGTCGCTCTTGTTGATCGCAACGATCATCGGCACGCCCGCCGCCTTCGTGTGGCTGATCGCCTCGATCGACTGCGGTTTCAGGCCGTCGTCGCCGGCAACCACCAGCACGACGATGTCGGTGACATTCGCGCCGCGACCGCGCATCTCGGTGAACGCCTCGTGGCCTGGCGTATCGAGGAAGGTGACGATATCGCCGGTGGCGACCTTCACCTGATACGCGCCGATATGCTGCGTGATACCGCCCGCCTCGCCCGACACGACATCGGTGCCGCGCAGCGCGTCGAGCAGCGAGGTCTTGCCGTGATCGACGTGGCCCATGATGGTGACGACCGGCGGACGCGGCAGCAGATCGGTATCGTTGTCGGCTTCGCCTTCAAGGCCGATCTCGACGTCCGAATCGCTGACGCGCTTGATGTTGTGCCCGAACTCGGTGACGAGCAGCTCGGCCGTATCCTGGTCGATGGTCGTGTTGATCGTCGCCATCGAGCCCATCTTGAACAGCGCCTTCACGAGGTCGGCGCCCTTCTCGGCCATGCGGTTCGCGAGCTCCTGCACGGTGATCGCCTCGGGAACGACCACGTCGCGCACCTGCTTCGCCTGGTTGGCGCCGCCGATATGCGCACGGCGCTCCTTTTCGCGCGCGCGGCGAAGCGCGGCGAGGCTGCGGGCGCGGCCGTTCTCGTCGCCTTCGAGCGCGCGCGTAACGGTGAGCTTGCCCGAACGGCGATGATCCTCACCCCGTCCGCGCGCGGGCTTCGGCGCTTCCTTGCGCACGGGCAGCGGCGGGCCGCGGCGCACACCACGGTTATTGTCGTCGTCGGCAGCCGCCGGCTCGCGCTTTGCCGCCGGCGCGGATGCAGCCGGGGTGGCGGCGGCCTGGGGTTCCGGCGCAGCGGGTTCGGGCGCCGCCGGTGCGGCTTCGCGGGTTTCTTCCTCGCGGCGCTTTTCCTCGGCGCGGCGGCGCTCGGCCTCGGCCGCCTCGGCGCGTGCGGTCTCTTCGCGGCGGCGCTGGTCTTCCAGCATCTGAAGACGCGCTTCCTCGGCCTCGCGCAGCAACTGCGCCTGCCGCTCCTGACGCGACATCAGGTCGTTCGGCGCGGCAGCCGGCCGGGGCTTCGGGGCTTCGACAACAGGCTTCGGCGGTGCCGCGACGGGCGCGGGTGCCTCGGGGGCGGCTTCCACCACCGTTTCCTCGGGCGCGCCATCGGGCCGTCCGAGCACGCGCCGACGCTTCACCTCGACGACGACGGACTTGGTCCGGCCGTGGCTGAAGCTCTGCTTGACCTTGCCGACGTCGACCGTGCGCTTGATTCCAAGCGGTGCACGTGCGCCCAGCTTCGGTTTGTTATCGTCGCTCATTCGTACCCTTTACAACTCAGATCCAGCGGACGGCGTCCCGTCCGAGATTTCGATTCCGTCATGCAGACCAAGATACGCGCGCCAGCGAGTGACCGCAGACTCCACGCGAAGCGCGGCCTGCCGGTCGCGAAGCGCGGCGTGTACCACATTGGCCTGCCCAAGCGCCAAGGACAATTCATCCCGGCCCACGGGCAAGGCGATTGCTTTGGCCTTTCCGCCCGCCGAATGCAACCGCTGCGCCAGCTTGCGCACGCCGTCGGGCGCGGCGTCGGCGGCGTGCAGCACAAGCCGCGCCTCGCCGCTGTCCACCGCCCCTGCGATGCGGTCGCTGCCGAGCAGCAGATTGCCCGCGCGAAGCTCCAGCCCAAGCCGGTCGAGCGCCGCGCGTTTCAACCCGGCCTCGATGCGTTCCGCCATGCCTTCGGGCACGCGTTTCACATCGCCCTTGAAGGCACGTTGCAATGCGCCCTTCAACTTGCCTTTGGCTTCGGCTTCAGCAACGAAAGCGCGATCGGGTTTCACCCACGCGCCGCGGCCCGGCGCGCGCGCGCCGACATCCGGCAGAACCTCGCCGTCGGGGGAAAGAGCGAGCCGCACCAGTGCGTCCCGCCCTTCGCGCTCACCGCTAATTATGCAGCGACGTTCGGGCTCATGCTTCGGCATCCGCGGGTGCGTCCTCCCCGGATGCGTCTTCGCCCTCGAACCAGTGGGCGCGGGCCGCCATGATGATGCGGTTACCGTCGGCTTCGCTGAGGCCATACTCCTTGAGCACGCCCTCACGTTTGGAGACGAGTTCGTCGGTCGCGAGATCGCCGAGATCGTCGAGCGTCTTGATACCGGCCTTGCCGAGCGTCACGAGCATCTTCTCGGAGAGCCCCTCGATCGCCGCCAGCGCGTCCTCGACGCCGAGCGCGCGGCGCTCCTCGCGGTTCGCGGCCTCGCGGCGCTCCAGCCCTTCGGTGGCGCGGTTCTGGAGTTCGCCCGCCAGATCCTCGTCGAAGCCTTCGATCGCGGCGAGTTCGTCCGTCTCGACGTAGGCGACTTCCTCAAGCTCCGTGAAACCCTCGGCAACGAGCAGCTGCGCCAGCGTCTCATCGACGTCGAGTTCGTTCATGAACATCTCGGAGCGCTCGACGAATTCCTTCTGGCGGCGTTCGCTCTCGTCGGCCTCGGTCATGATGTCGATCTGGTGACCCGTGAGCTGGCTCGCGAGGCGCACGTTCTGACCGCGGCGGCCGATGGCGAGCGAAAGCTGGTCGTCGGGAACGACCACCTCGATACGCTGCTCTTCCTCGTCGATCACGACCTTCGCGACTTCGGCGGGCTGCAGCGCGTTCACCACGAACGTCGCAATGTCGGGCGACCACGGGATGATGTCGATCTTCTCGCCCTGCAGCTCCTGCACGACGGCCTGCACGCGGCTGCCCTTCATGCCGACGCACGCGCCGACGGGGTCGATCGACGAATCGCGGCTGATGACGCCAATCTTGGCGCGGCTGCCCGGATCGCGGGCGACCGCCTTGATCTCGATAATGCCGTCGTAGATTTCCGGCACTTCCTGCGCGAACAGCTTCTTCATGTACTCGCCCGCCGCGCGCGACAGGAAAATCTGCGGGCCGCGGTTCTCGCGGCGCACGTCCTTGATCAGGCACCGCACGCGGTCGTTCACGCGCAGAATTTCGCGCGGGATCTGCTGGTCGCGGCGGATGACGCCCTCGGCGCGGCCAAGGTCGACGACGACGTGGCCGAACTCGACGCGCTTCACGACGCCCGTCGTCACCTCGTTCACGCGGTCCTTGAATTCCTCGTACTGACGCTCGCGCTCGGCATCGCGCACCTTCTGCACGATCACCTGCTTTGCAGCCTGCGCGGCGATGCGGCCGAACTCGATTGGCGGCAGCGGGTCGACGACGAAGTCGCCGATCGCGACGCCCTTGTCGCGCTTCTGCGCGTCGACGAGGCTGATCTGCTTGAAATGATCCTCAGGCGCCTCGACCACTTCGAGCACACGCCACAGGCGCATTTCGCCCGAGACCGGATCGATCTTCGCGCGGATGTCGTTCTCGGCGCCGTAACGGGCACGAGCGGCGCGCTGGATGGCCTCTTCCATCGCCTCGATCACGATCATGCGATCGATGGACTTCTCGCGCGCAACGGCGTCGGCAATCGCCAGCAGCTCGGCCTTGTTGGCGGAAATCGCGGTGGCCATCAGTCGTCTTCCTCTTCTTCTTCGTCTAACGCGTCGGCGCCCTCGCTGGAGAGCGGCTTCGTTGCCTTGATGAGATCGTCGGTCAGCACCAGCTTCGCGCTGGCGATACTTGCAAACGGCACCGCGGTCTCGCCGAGTCCCTCAACCGCGATGCGCACCATAGCATCATCGAGCCCGAGAATGTGCCCCTGAAACCGCTTCCGTCCTTCAGCGGGCTCGGTGAGCTGGATCTTGGCGACATATCCCGCCCAGTCGGCAAAATCCTGAAGGCGGGTCAGCGGCCGGTCGATGCCGGGCGAACTCACCTCGAGATTATACTCGCCCGGAATCGGATCGACTTCATCGAGCATGTCCGACACGCGGCGGCTCAGCGACGCGCACTGATCGATGGTGAGCTGCCGCGTCGCGGGGTCTTCCGCCATCACCTGCAGCGTCAACCCGCCCGCACCGTTCATCAGCGCAACGCGCACGAGATCGAAGCCCATCGCGGTTGCGATCGGCTCCACCAGTGCCTCGAGCGCCTTCGTGTCCGTCAAACTCCTGCTCCCTTGCAGATACGACCCTTCGGCGCCGGTTCCGAACCTTGGAACCGACCTCCTCTTGGACTACCCATGTGGAGAACGCTGCCCATATAGGCGCAAACCCTGCGCCTCGCAAGAGCACCACGCCCAGGCATGGGTATAGAGATTTGTCAGCGGCCCAACACCCGGCTAGCCTGCGCCCATTCCCCGAAAATGGAGACATTGCTGCAATGATCCGCTCTTTCCCCGCGCTCGCTCTCGTTTCCGCACTCGCCCTCGCCGCCTGCGGCGCAAACGGCTCCGCCGCCAACGACAGCGCCGACACCGCACCCGCCGCCACGACAAAGTCGGGCAAGCCCTTCACCTCGGCCGAAATGGGCACGTTCGAAGAGCCGTGGGCGCTCGCCTTCCTCCCCGATGGCCGCATCCTCGTCACCGAGAAGAAAGGCGTGCTGAAGCTGGTCCGCCTCGGCGGCGACACGGTCGATGTCGCGGGCGTGCCCAAGGTCGACTACGGCGGACAGGGTGGCCTCGGCGACGTCGCGGTGCACCCGGATTTCGCGAACAACGGCTATATCTACCTGAGCTTCGCCGAAGCCGGCGACGGCGACACGCGCGGCGCTGCTGTGGCGCGCGGCAAGCTTGTGCTGGATGGCGGTGCGCCCCGTATCGAGGGCCTGCAGGTGATCTGGCGGCAGGAACCCAAGGTCAGCGGACAGGGCCACTACGGCCACCGAATCGCCTTCGGCCCGGACGGCATGATGTACGTGTCGAGCGGCGAGCGGCAGAAGTTCGATCCCGCGCAGGATTTGAATTCCAATCTCGGCAAGATCGTGCGCCTTTCCGACACCGGCATGATCCCGTCGGACAACCCCTTCTACGATCAGGGCCGCGTGAAGGCGCAGGTCTGGGCTTACGGCATCCGCAATCCGCTCGGCATCGATTTCGACAGCGACGGCCGTCTCTGGGAAATGGAGATGGGACCGAAGGGCGGCGACGAACTCAATCTCATCAAGGCTGGAACCAACTACGGCTATCCCAAGGCCTCGAACGGCGATCACTACGACGGCAAGGACATTCCGGACCACAAGCCGGGCGACGGCTTCGAGCCGCCGAAGGTGTTCTGGAACCCCTCGATCTCGCCCTCAAGCCTGCTCATCTACAAGGGCGACCTGTTCCCCGACTGGAAGGGCGACGCCTTCATCGGCGCACTTTCGGGCGAGGCGCTGATCCGTGTCGACCTGAACGGCGAGACCGCGACCAAGGCCGACCAGTGGCCGATGGAAGCCCGCATCCGCGCCGTCGAACAAGGCCCGGACGGCGCGATCTGGCTACTTGAGGACGGCGAGAACGGTCGCCTCCTGAAGCTGACGCCCGCTTACTGATCCCGCCAGACGGGATCGCGTTTCGCGATGAAGGCGCCGATGCCCTCGCAGGCATCGGCCGCCATCATGTTTTCCGCCATCACCGTCGACGCATAGGCATAGGCCTCGGCGAGCGGCATTTCGCGCTGCGCATAGAAGGCGCGCTTGCCGATGCCGACGGTGAGCTGCGAGCGCCCCGCGATCTGCGCCGCAAACGCCATCGTCTCGGCTGTGAGCGCGGCGTCATCCACCACGCGGTTAA
Source organism: Sphingosinicella sp. (assembly GCF_041916975.1). NCBI lineage: Bacteria > Pseudomonadati > Pseudomonadota > Alphaproteobacteria > Sphingomonadales > Sphingosinicellaceae > Sphingosinicella > Sphingosinicella sp. The sequence continues at coordinate 2,962,647 of NZ_JAYRYK010000001.1, read as the reverse complement.
CGAGACCGATCTCGGCCGCGCGCGCCGCGTCGATGAGGTCACCCGTCAGCAGCATCTCCATCGCGTGCTTGGCCGAAAGGTTGCGCGTGAGCGCCACCATCGGCGTCGAGCAGAACAGCCCGATCCGCACGCCCGGCGTCGCGAACCGCGCGGCCTTGCCCGCCACGGCAAGGTCGCAGCTCGCAACGAGCTGGCACCCGGCCGCCGTCGCGACGCCCGCCACCTCGGCGATCACCGGGCAGCGATGGTTCACGACCTCCTGCATCAGCTGGCCGCACGCCTCGAACAGCCGAATGAACGCGCCGCGGCCACCGTCCTCCGCGGCGCGCGCGGCATCCATCTCCTTAAGGTCATGCCCGGCGGAAAACACATGCCCCGCTGCCGCGATCACGATGACACGCACTGCGCGGTCCGCATCCGCATCGCGGAGCGCGGCGCGCAGCGCCTCGATCATCGCGAAGGACAGGCTGTTGCGCGCGGACGGCGCATTCAGCGTCAACCGCAGAACGCCGCCTTCCATCGCTGTCGTCACAGCTGTCGTCACGGGGGCTTCGTTCGCAGTCATGTCCACACTCCTATCGCCGCCGATACCGGAAATACCAGATCGGCCGTCCTTCGCCCGCCGCCCATTCGCCGTAGCGCGTCGGCGGCCAGTCATCGGGGCGAGTTTCCCAGTCGGAAGGATGCTCGGCAAGCCACTCAAAGTCAGTCCGCCGCGCCATCTGCATCACCGCCCAGCGCATGTAGACGGGATGATCGGTGGCGAGCCGAAACTCGCCGCCCGGCTTCAGCTTCGCGGCGATGCGATCGAGCGGCCCCGGATTGACGAAACGCCGCTTGGCGTGCCGCGCCTTCGGCCACGGATCGGGGTGGAGCAGATACACCCGCTCAAGCGCCGCATCGGGCAAACGTTCCAGCACGTTCAGCGCATCGCCGTCATGAACGCGGACATTCGTCAGCCCCTCGTCCTCGATGTGGCCGAGCAGGCCGGTGACACCGTTCAGAAACGGCTCACAGCCGATGAACCCCGTCTCCGGCCGTGCGGCGGCATGGGCAACGAGATGCTCACCCTTGCCGAACCCGATCTCCAGCTCCAGCAGTCGCGCGTCGCCGAACAGCCGCGCGGCATCCAGCGGCCCCTCCGTGGGAATCGCCACGGTGGGCAGCAATTCCTCGACAAGCCGCTGCGCCCGATTGCGAAGCGCAAACGCCTGGCGGCGTCCGTAAAGGCGGCGAATGGTGGTCGGATCGGACATCAAAACTCACTGGTCGACATTGGAGGATAGGTCGGAATCCGGGTCCGGCCGAGCCGAAAAGGATGACATTCGAGAACCGGCGCGCAGCGGACAAGAGTCCGTGAGCACCGGAAGCACAGAAAGTCGTGCTTTGCAGGCCAGCCTGACCCGGATTGCGGCCTATCTTGGGCGGCAGGCCTTGCCTTCATACTGATGCCGATGCAACCGGTATTCCTTGCCGTTCCATCGCTCGACCGGGAAGCAGAAACCGGGCCCGCCTATCTCGATGTCGGGCCAGCCGCCCGCGCCCTTCGTGGTGAGCAGGTTCGGGATGCCGGGGCCGCCGGTGATCAGCTTCCAGCCGCCCGCCGCCTGCTTGCTGACGATCGCGTAGCCTGTCCCGGTGTTGCCGAAGCAAAAGCTGCTGCCTTCGGAAATGACGGCTTCCGGCTGGCCGTCTCCGTTCAGATCCCGCACCAGGTCGATCGTGCCCGGCGTGTAGGCCGCCGTGCCGGGATCACCGCAGCTTTCCCAGCGGTTCCCCTTCTTCGCGAACCCCGCCGCCTTGAACGCCGCCGCCGTATCGGCGGGCGAAAGCTTCATGTCCGCCGCCAGCGCCGTGGATGCCGAAAACGCCAACACTACGCCAAGACAGAGAACACGCATGGCTTCCTCCCTCGCGCTATTGCGAAGCCCGAAGCCTACGCCTTTCAAAGCGAAAGCGGAACGATTCGCAAAAGCGCTTGAGGACGGCTCGAGCTTCCGCCCAGGGCGGAGCGAAAATGGTGGATTTCGAGAACCGGAGCGCAACGTACTTACAGTACGTGAGCACCGGAAGCGCAGAAAGCCGACGTTTGCAGCCCGCCCTGGGCGGAAGATCGGGCCGTCCTAGTGGCGGAAGTGGCGCATCCCGGTGAACGCCATCGCGAGGCCCTTCTCGTTCGCGGCCGCAATCACCTCATCGTCGCGGATCGAGCCGCCGGGCTGGATCACGGCCGTCGCACCCGCATCCGCCGCTGCGAGCAGCCCGTCTGCGAACGGGAAGAACGCGTCCGAAGCCACTGCCGAACCGACAGTTTTCACCTGCGCCCAGCCTGCGGCCTCGGCAGCGTCGCGCGCCTTCCACGCGGCAATGCGCGCTGAGTCGAGCCGGCTCATCTGCCCCGCGCCGATGCCGGCAGTCGCGCCGTCCTTCGCGTAGACGATGGCGTTCGATTTTACGTGCTTCGCCACACGCCATGCGAACAGCATGTCGGCAAGTTCCTGCGGGCTCGGCTGGCGCGCCGTAACGACCTTCAGGTCATCGACACCGATCGCGCCGTTGTCGCGCGATTGCAGCAGATAGCCCCCCGCGATGGTCTTGAGCGAGAGGCCCCCGCGCGCCGGGTCCGGCAATTCGGTGAGCAGCAGGCGCAGGTTCTTCTTCTTCGCGAAGATCGCGAGCGCCGCTTCGTCGGCATCGGGCGCCACGACCACCTCGGTGAAGATACCGGTGATCGCCTCCGCCGCCGCCGCGTCGAGCGGCCGGTTCACCGCAATGATGCCGCCGAACGCCGAGACGGGATCGCAGGCAAGTGCCGCGCCATAGGCTTCGGCAAGGCTGTCGCCCGTCGACACGCCGCACGGGTTCGCGTGCTTGATGATCGCGACCGCCGGACCTGCATCCTTGAACTCGGCGATGAGTTCGAGCGCACCGTCGGCATCGTTCAGATTGTTGTAGCTGAGTTCCTTGCCCTGCACCTGCCGGGCCTGTCCGATACCCTTGGTGTGCGGCCCGCGCGGCGCATAGAACGCCGCCTTCTGGTGCGGGTTCTCGCCGTAGCGCAGTTCGTCGCCGCGCGTCATCGCGACCGTCAGCGTATCGGGGAACAGCTTGCCCTGATCGCCGAACGCGAACCAGGACGAGATTGCGCTATCATACGCCGCCGTCGCCGCGAACGCCTTCGCCGCGAGGCGCTTCCTCAGCGCAAGATCGGTCGCGCCGTCATTCGCCTCCAGCGCCGCAATGAACTCCGCATAGTCGGCCGGATCTGTGAGGATCGCGACAAACCCATGGTTCTTCGCCGCCGAGCGCACCATCGAAGGCCCGCCGATGTCGATGTTCTCGATGATCTCGTCGCGCGCCGCGCCCTTCGCCACAGTCGCCTCAAACGGGTAGAGGTTCACCACCACCACATCGATCGGCGCGATGTCATGGTCGCGCATCGCGGCGGCGTGCTCGGGATGATCGCGCAGCGCCAGAAGCCCGCCGTGCACCTTGGGGTGCAGGGTCTTCAGGCGCCCGTCCATCATCTCCGGGAAGCCCGTGTGCTCGGACACGTCCTTCACGGCGAGCCCCGCGTCGCGCAGCGCCTTCGCCGTGCCGCCGGTCGACAGCAGTTCCACACCCCGCGCCGCGAGTGCTTTCGCGAGGTCGACCACACCCGTCTTGTCCGAAACCGAAATCAGTGCCCGGGTGACCTTCACCGGCATCTCGCTCATCGTCACTATCCTGCCTATTACTTGCTTGCGCGCTTGAACGACCAGTTGACCGTCGCGCCGCCACTTTCCGTTCCGCCGCTGACGACGATCTGCGCCACGCTGCGATGTTTGCCGCTTTCGTCGACGAAGATGCTCTCGTCAACCGTCAGGCGGCCGCCGCGCACCTTCATCTGCCACACGCGCCCCGCCGCCAGCTTCACGAGCGCGCCCTTGCCGTCCGCCGTCGGCGTCGCCTCGACACCGGGCGCAAGGTGGAAGCGCACGTCGAACGGGATCGCCTTGCGGCGCCCGAGCAGCCGCGTCGCGCGCGCGGGTTCAAGCGCGTCCTCGCCGCGAATGTCGCGACCGTCGGCGGCAAGGAAGATACGGCGGCGGTGGATGACGCCGAAGCGCTTCGCATAGCCGTCGTGTGTCGCGTCGAGCCAGCAGCCCTCCTCGCTTTCATGGCGCGTGACGACGACCTCGCCGACACCTTTGCCGAGCCCGCCGCCGACGAGCAGCCGTGTCGAATTGGTGTCGTTCACGATGAGCGTGGAATGCGCGGCCGTCGTCCGCAGCAGACCTTCGAGGGCATCCGGCAGCGCCGCCGCCGCGCCGTCCGCGCCGCCGCAGTTGATGACCATGCGCGCGTCGCCGTCCGACATTTCGAACGCGAGCGTCCCCGCGTGCGCGCCGCTGCCCACGTCCTTGGCGGGCGGCGGCCCCGCATCGACGACGATAACCGTCTTGCCCGCGTCCATGCGCTGGAAGCCGGACGCCGCACCGTTCCGCGTCGGCCGCACGTTGCCGCCGACGAGCGCGAGCGCCTTGGCGATCCGTTCCGGCGCGCAGACGTTGCCGCCGTGGATCGAGGCAAGCCGCCCGTCGCCGAGCAGCAGCCCCTTCACGCCCGACGACACCGTCTCGATCGCCTCGGCGACCACTTCGGAAAGCTCGGTCTTGCGCGCTTCGTAGAACGCCCGGAGCGTCAACAGCCGCTCGAGGAGCGCGAGCGCATCCGAAGGCCGCCGGCTGGCGACGCCGCCACCCGGAAGCAGCACGTCTTCGAGCGCTTTCCTGAGCGCGTTCTCGGCGCGCACCGTCCGTGCCGCGCCTTCGGGCAGGATCAGCCCCGCCGCGAGCAGGCCTGCAGCCGCCTCCACGCGCGGCAGCCCCTCCGGCATTTTCTCGCACGCACGATCGACATGGCGTGCGGCGCGGGCGAGGTGGTTGAGCACGAGGCTGCGATAGATCGGATCGCTGCGCGACAGGATGTAGGGCGCATAGAGCGGCCAATACATCAGCCGCCGCCCGGCGAGATCGGCGCGCCACGCGAGTTCGTCGTACTCGCGGTAGCTCGCAAGCCACGCCTCGACGACGAGTTCGGCGACGATCGCGCCCTTCTTGCGGTCGCTCGCCGCGGCAAGGTCGCGCAGCCACTCGAAGCCGTGCACCCATTCGCGCCACGCGAGCGGCGCACGCGCCGTCGCGAAGTTGAGCGTGCGGACCGCCTCCGTATGCCCGCCGAAGCTGAGCTTGCCCGCCGCGATCTCGCGCCCCGCAGCGACATCGCCCACGATCGGGTCCGCCGTTACCGCGAGCAGTTTCAGCGGCGGCCGCCCGCGCAGCTTGCGGTTGTGGAGCGGCGTCGCATAGCCGATGCGGGCGAGCTTTTCGGACAGGCGCGCGCCGAGCGTCCGCGCGGCGCCGCGCCCGCGCGTCAGGCGCTGGCCGTCATCATCCCTGCCGCCCGCATCGCTCACGCCACGCCGCCTCCCCTGAGGCGTGCGATGTTTGCCGCATAGGCGTCCGGGCCGCCGCGGAAGGTCGCCGTGCCCGCAACGAGCACGTCCGCGCCCGCCGCGATGGCGCGCGGCGCGGTCGCCATGTCGATGCCGCCGTCGACTTCGAGGTCGATGGTCTTGCCCGTCGCGTCAATGAGCTTCCGGATCGCCTCGATCTTGCGAAGCTGGCTGTCGATGAACGACTGCCCGCCGAATCCGGGGTTCACGCTCATCACCAGCACGAGGTCCAGATCCTCGATCACATAATCGAGCACGCTGAGCGGCGTCGCGGGGTTCAGCACCACACCCGCCTTCTTGCCGAGTGTACGGATCGTCTGGACCGTACGGTGCAAATGCGGCCCCGATTCGGGGTGCACGGAAAGAATGTCCGCGCCCGCCGCCGCGAAGGCTTCAAGGTACAGATCAACCGGCGCGATCATCAGATGCACGTCGAAGGGTTTCGCCGTGTGCGGCCGCAGCGCCTTCACCACAGCGGGCCCGATCGTGATGTTTGGCACGAAATGCCCGTCCATCACGTCAACATGAATATAGTCCGCCCCCGCCGCATCGATGCGCCGCACCTCGGCGCCGAGATCGGCAAAATCAGCGGAAAGGATGGAGGGCGCGATACGGACAGGCTGCTGCATGTGACCGGCTTTAACATCCCGTGCCGGGAGGTCAAATTCGCGGCTCAAACCCTCGCGATGCGCGCCATGAAAAACCCATCGAGGCCTCCGTCCGCGGCAAGCTGACCAGGTAGCGTACGCACGAAACCCTCGGAATTCGGCGAAATTCCGGCCGGAAGGCTCTCCACATCCACCGGAAGAGAGCGCGCCCACGGCGTCCGCGAGAGGAATGCCGCAACCTGCGACTCGCCTTCATCGCGTTCCAGCGAGCAGACGCAGTAGAGCATCCGCCCGCCGGGCTTCAGCATGTCGAATGCATGATCCATCAGCGCCGCCTGCATCCGCACGAGTTCGCCGATCTGACGCGCCGATTTCAGGTGCAGAACGTCCGGGTGCCGCCGGAAGATGCCGGTGCCCGAACAGGGCGCATCAAGCAGCACCGCATCGAGCGGCGCGGCCGGTTTCCACTTGAGCGCGTCACCCGCAACGACCTCCGCCGCAAGCCCCGTGCGTTCCATATTCTCACGCACCCGGGCGATGCGATTCTCGGAAATGTCGAGCGCCGTCACCTGCGCACCCGCAGCGGCGAGTTGCAGAGTCTTGCCCCCCGGCGCGGCGCAAAGATCGGCGATTGCCTCTCCCGCCTTCGCGTCCAGCAGCCGCGCCGGCAGCGACGCCGCCAAATCCTGCACCCACCACGCGCCCTCTTCGAAGCCGGGCAGCTCTTCGATGCGTCCATGCCGCGCCAGCCGAACATGCCCGGGGATCAGCGAGGTGCCGCCGAGCGCCTCCGCCCACATCGCCGTCTCGCCCGCATCGCGAAGCGTCAGGTCGAGCGGCGGTTCCGCGCCAAGGCCAACGGCGGCGGCCGCGACCACATCCTCACCCCACGACGCGCCCCAGCGCACCGTCCACAGATCGGGCAGGCCCGGCGGAGACGGCAACGCGGCGCCCTGCTTCAGCAGCGTCGAAAGCACGCCGTGCGCAAGCCTACGCGGCCCGCCTTCGAGAAGCGGCAGCGCCGTTGCGATCACCGCGTGCGGCGGCGTTTCAAGGAGGATCGTCTGGACGAGCGCCATGCGCAGCACCATGCGCGCGCGCGCATCGTCCGGCAGGGGCTTCTTCGTCGCGCCGTCGATCAGCGCGTCGAGATCTGGGAGGTGCCGCAGCACACCCGAAACGATCGCGCGCGCAAGGCCGCGATCGGCGGGCGCATCAAGCTTGCGAAAGGCGCGATCGATCGAACGGTCCAGCGGTTCGCCCCGCCACAACACCGCCTGTAAAAGCGCAAGCGCCGCCGCGCGCGCCGGTACACCCGAAATCTGCTCCACGTTCAGCGACGACGCTTGAGCGGATCGAGCGCGCTCACCCGGCCGCGCTGCGCGGCCTCCTGGATGCTCGCGGGGCGCGTACCCTGCCCCATTTCCTGCGCGATGCGGCTGAGCGCCGCGACACGGTTTTCAGGGTTCGGGTGCGTCGAGAAAAGATTGTCCATGCCGCCGCCCATCAACGGCTCGACGATGTAGAGCTGCGCGGCCGCCGGATTCTTCTGCGCATAGGGGTTCGGAATCCGCGCGGCGCCCGCCGCGAGTTTCTGCAGCGCCGACGCAAGCTTCATCGGCTTGCCGCTGATCTCGGCGCCCGCTCGGTCCGCGCCATATTCGCGCGTGCGGCTGATCGCCATCTGCACCAGCATGGCCGCGAGCGGCGCCACGATCACCGCCGCAATGATCGCGATCGGGTTGCGGTTGTTGCCGCCCGCAAACAGCGCGAAATTGCCGAGCATCGAGATCGCGCCGGCCAGCGTCGCCGTCACCGTCATCAGCAGCGTATCGCGGTTCTTCACGTGGCCAAGTTCGTGCGCCATCACCGCCTCGATCTCGTCACGGTCGAGGATGCGCAGCAGGCCGGTCGTCGCCGCCACGGCGGCGTTTTCGGGATTGCGCCCGGTCGCGAATGCGTTGGGCGCATCGGTATCGATGATGAACACCTTCGGCATCGGCAGCCCCGCGCGCTGCGCGAGGTTTTTCACGAGGCCGACAAACTCCGGTGCGCTCGCCGCGTCCACTTCGCGGGCGTTGTGCATCCGAAGCACCATCTTGTCCGCGTTCCAGATCGCGAACAGGTTCATCCCGCCGGAAATCAGAAGCGCGATCAGCGCACCGCCGCTGCCGCCGAGCATGTAGCCCAGCCCCATGAACAGCGCCGTCAGCGCCGCCAGCAGCATCACCGTCTTCATCTGACCCATAATCGCGCGAGGCTCCTTCGGTCCTCGCGTCATATTATCGGGATGCGCCTGCCTCGCTTCAAGAGTTTCCGCTGCCGAGGAAACTGCCGATGCGCTTGAAATAGCTCACCGGGAACAGCCGCGTCATGATGTCGATGAAGCGCGCGTCGCCGCCGATCAGCACGCGGTGCTGGCGCCGTTCCATGCCGCGGATGATCGTTTCTGCGGCCTCGGCAGGCGTCGTGCGCGCCGACTTTTCAAACTCGTCGCCCGAATCGAGCGCGTTTGTCCGCCCGTCCATGCCCTTGATGAACTTGGCGTTGCGCGCGACGTTGGTCTTGATGCCGCCGGGATGCACACGGATCACATTGATGTGCGGATCGGTTTGCCCAAGCTCCAGATACAGCGCCTCGGTGAGCCCGCGCACCGCGTATTTGGAGGCGTTGTACGCGGACTGCGTCGGATAGCCCATCATGCCGAACACCGACGAGATGTTCACCAGCCACGCATCGGAGGACTTGCGAAGGTGCGGGATGGCGTGGCGGCAGCCGTTCACGACTGCATTGAAATTCACCGCCATTACCCTGTCGAAATCCGCCTTCGGCGTGTCGGCGAACGGCGCCACCACCGAAAGCCCGGCATTGTTGATAATCCCGTCGAGCCCGCCGAATTCGGCGGCGGCTGCGTCGATCCAGCTTTTCAGCGCCGCCTCGTCGGTCACATCGAACGCCGCGTGCGTATGCGGATAGTTGCCGAGCATCCGTGCAGTCTCGGCAAGCCCGTCCGCGTCCTTGTCGGAAAGCGCCAGCTTCGCGCCGCGCTTGGCAAGGCCGATCGCAAGCGCGCGTCCGATGCCGCTTCCCGCGCCGGTTACGGCAATGGCCCGGCCTTCAAGGCTTTTCATGTCGTCCGCCTCCCTTTATCTCGCCTGCATGGTGCCGCGCCCGCCCGCGCGCGCACAGCTATGAATATGGTGGAAGAGCCCAATGGAAGAGAAGAAGCCCGCGAAAACCGCGAAACCGAAAGCGCCACCGAAGGAAAAGGAAGAGGGCGGCCCCGCAGGGCCGGACCCCGTGCGCTACGGTGACTGGGAAAGGAAAGGCATCGCCGTCGATTTCTGACGGCGATGCCTTTTTAGAAACGCCGCGGGCCGGGGGGCTGCGGCGTTCGGGGGAAGTTATGCGGTCTTGCGGCGGCGGCGCGCGGCGAGCGCTCCGACGACACCAAGGCCGAACAGACCGATCATGCCCGGCTCGGGCAGGAAGATCATGCGCAGGTCGCCGCGCAGCATCGCGTAGATCTCGTCGAGATAATAAGACACGCGCGTGTCGCCCGAAAGCTCGCCGAAGCTCGAGTTGGTGCAGGCGTTCGATACGGGCGTGACGCCCACGTCAACGCCGGGCGCATTCGAATCCGGATCGAGGAAGCCCGGACCGCAACCGCCGTCGAACACGCCGCCCGTAATGCCGAACGAAGTGATGCCCGCGAGAAGCCCGGCAATGAACGTCGGACCACCCGAGTCGCCCGGCGAGCTGTTCACCTCGGTGCGCACGCCGTCGATCACAACACCGGTGTCGTGCGCGAAGCAGAGTTCAAGGCCGCCGCAGAACCAGCGATCCACCGAACCGAACACGTCGTTCTCGTCGAGCCCGCTATCGAAATCGAACAGCAGAACGCCGTCGCCGACATCGGAGAAGATGTCACTGCCGAGACCTTCGTAGATGTTGTTGCCGGCGCGCTTGTCGAAGTCGTCCGCGGCAGGCGTGATGCCGCGCGTGCCCGCCGTGCCTTCGCCCGTCGTGCCGAAGCCCACCTTGGTGTGGATCTGCCCGAGTTCATCGTTGCTGGTGTAGACGCCGTAGATCTCTTCGCCGTTCGACGCCGATTTTTTCAGCTTGATGAAAGCGATGTCGTTGCTCGGAAAATCGAAGCCCGGATGCACCCAGTAGCTGAAGGCTTCGTATTCGGCATCGAAGGTCGTACCGGCAAGGCCATTGCCCGCGCCGGTGCGGAAACGGATGCGGTTGAGATCGGAATCATCGACGCAGTGTGCCGCGGTGACGACGACATCCGCGGAGATAAACGTTCCGGTGCAAACGGTGATGAACCCGGCCGCATCGAGCGAGTCCGTGTTCATGATGAGACCGCCAACGCCCGAGTACGCGCTTGCCCCCACCTTGAACTGCGGATCGTTGACCTGGCCGGCGCCTGAAACCACCAGCTTCGGCTGCAGCAACGCCTTGTTGTCCGCCATCGAAACCTTGGTGATGCCTCCCGCGAACGCAGACGACGAAGCAACCAGCCCCAGCACAATTGCAGAGGCTCCGACGAGAATGGATTTTTGCATTTTCCCACCCTGATACCAGAGACGCAAACCCCTCCCAGCAGGGGTACGCACGGCGTGCCGCGCGGCGGTCACGCAGATGGGGCCAGCCCAAGCAAGAGCCGCGCCATCTTGGCGGAATCCTGCAATATCATATGGTTAATGTTCCGTTTGGGAAATCTTGTTATTCGGATGTAAAATTTGCCGACAGGAGCGGACTCAAATGTCCTCGCTGCGCAGCGGGCGGGAGAGCAGTTCGGCGATCACCGTGTCCACCGATGCGCTGCCGTCGAGCAGGCTGCACACCGCGCGCGTGATCGGCATGTCGACGCCAAGCTCGTCCGCCGCCGCCTGCAGCACCGGCGCCGTGAACGCCCCTTCGGCCACCGTCAGCCGGTCGCTGAGCAGTTCCCCCGCACTCTTGCCCTCGCCGAGCCCGTGCCCGAGCGAGAAGTTGCGCGACTGCGTCGAGGAGCAGGTGAGCACCAGGTCGCCGAGCCCCGAAAGGCCGCGCATCGTTTCGGAGCGCGCGCCCTTGGCGATGCCGAAGCGCAGCATTTCGGCAAAACCCCGGCTGATCAGCGCCGCGCGCGCGTTCTCACCGAGTTTCCGACCCACAACGACGCCGCACGCGATCGCAAGCACGTTCTTGATCGCGCCGCCTACCTCCGCGCCGATCACGTCATCCGTCCAGTAAGGGCGGAAGCGCGGCGCGGCGATGCGCGCGATCAGTCGCTCGGCGAGCGCGCGGTCGGCGCAGGCGAAAGTGATCGCGGTCGGCAGCCCCATCGCCACCTCGCGCGCGAACGTCGGCCCGGAAAGCACGGCAAGCGGCGCATCGGGCAACACTTCGGCAGCCACCTCACCTACAAGTCTGCGCGTCGCCGCCTCGATGCCCTTGGCGCAGAGCACGATCGGCGTATCCCGGTTCGGCACCCCGGCAAGCACGCTCCGCACATGCTGCGCGGGCGCCACAACGAGCAGCACGCCGCAATCACCGAGCGCAGCAAGGTCATCCGTCGCGACAATCGCTTCGGAAAGTCGCACACCTGGCAGGAACAGCCGGTTCTCCCGCGCGCCGTTGATATCCACGACCACTTCCGGCTCGCGCGCCCACAGCACCACGTCGCCGCTTCCTGCGGCAACCTCCGCAAGCGCCGTGCCCCACGCGCCGCCGCCGATCACGCCAACCTTCATGCCTTCACTCCTGCCCCGCGCACCGGCTCCGCTTCCGGGTCGAGCGGCCAGCGCGCGCGCGCCGGTACGTCGAGCGCGTCGGTATGCCCGGCGCGCAGCCGTTCGATCCCGGCCCACGCGATCATCGCCGCATTGTCCGTGCAGAGCGCGAGCGGCGGCGCTGTGAAACCGATGCCGTTCTCGTCAGCGAGGCGCTGCAGCGCCGCCCGGATCGCGCCGTTCGCAGCGACGCCCCCCGCCACGACAAGCCGCGTCGCTTCCGGCATCCGCCCAAGCGCAATCCGCGTCCGGTCGACAAGGCAGTCGACCACTGCCTGCTGAAAACTCGCCGCAAGATCGGGCACCGATCCGCCGGCCGCGCGCAGCACGGCGCTTTTCAGCCCCGCGAACGAGAAATTGGAATCCCCGCTCCCGACGAGCGGACGCGGCAGCGGCACCGCTTTGGGATTCCCGTCCTTCGCCGCGCGCTCCACAGCAGGGCCGCCGGGAAAGCCCAGCCCCAGAATCTTCGCCACCTTGTCGAACGCCTCGCCCGCCGCGTCGTCGATCGTCGTCGCGAGCCGCCGGTAGCGCCCGACGCCTTCCACGCCGAGCAGCTGGCAATGCCCGCCGGAGGTGAGCAGCAGCAGATGGGGAAACGCCAGTGTCGGATCGGCAAGCCGCGCCGAAAGCGCATGACCTTCGAGGTGATTGACCGCCACGAGCGGTTTGCCGCTCGCCAGCGCCAGCGCCTTGCCGGTGACGAGCCCGACCATCACCCCGCCGATCAGCCCCGGCCCCGCCGTCGCCGCAACGGCATCGAGATCGCCGAACCCGATCCCCGCCTCCGCCATCACCGCCTCGACAAGCGGCGCCAGCCGGTCGACATGCGCGCGCGCCGCGATCTCGGGCACCACGCCGCCATAGGGCCGGTGCGCCTCCTCCTGCCCCGCGATGCGCTGAGCGAGAATATTGCGGTTTCCGTCGACGAGCGCTGCCGCCGTTTCGTCGCAGCTCGATTCCAGACCCAAAACGATCATATTGTCTCCGCGCTCGTAACTAGATACGCCGCCCCCCATGCACAAGGCTGAGCCTCTGAAACTCGGAACGCGCGGGTCGCCGCTCGCGCTTGTCCAGGCGCGCGCCGCCGCCGCCGCACTCATTGCTGCGCACGGCTGGACCGAGGACAGCGTCGAGATCGTCCCGATCAAGACCACCGGCGACAAGGTGCAGGACCGTCCGCTCGCCGAGATCGGCGGCAAGGCGCTGTGGACGAAGGAGCTGGACCGCGCGCTCCTCGACGGCGACATCGATTTCGCCGTCCACTCCGCGAAAGACATGGAGAGTATCCGCCCGGATGCCATCGCCCTCGCCGCCGCGCTGCCCCGCGCCGACGTGCGCGAACGAATCATCGGCGTCTCCGGCCTCGATGCCCTGCAACCGGGAATGCGTGTCGGCACCACCTCGCCCCGCCGCGCCGCGCAGCTTCTGGCGCGCGTCCCCGGCCTCGGCCTCGTGCCGTTCCGCGGCAATGTCGCAACACGCCTCGCACGCATCGAAGCCGGCGAAGCCGACGCCACCCTGCTCGCGAGCGCCGGGCTCGGACGGCTCGGGATGCACGATGTCGGCACGCCCATCCCGGTAGAGGCGATGCTCCCCGCGCCGGGGCAGGCGATCATCGCGATCGAGGCCCGCGCCGGCGACGCCACCGTCCTAAGCCACCTCGCCGCGGTGAGCGACGCCGACGCGATGACGGCGCTCATCGCCGAGCGCGCTTTCGCCGCGGCGCTCGGCGGCAGTTGCCACAGCCCCGTCGCCGCGCTTGCCGAGCGGTATGGTGCAGACTTCCGTCTTCGCGCCGAGATCCTCGGCACGGATGGCCGGGAACGCATCGCAGGAGAAGCGCGTTTTTCGGAAATCGATGCGGCCTCTGCCGCTGAAACCCTCGCAAAAACCATATTAAACCGGGCATCACCGGTTCTTCGGAGTCTCTTTGTCGCATGACTCGTGTTCTGATTACCCGCCCGCAGCCCGGCGCTGCTGAAACCGCTGACCGCCTCCGCGCGCTCGGCCACGAACCCGTGGTCGCCCCACTGTTCGAGGTGAGGGCGAAAGAATGGTCGCCGCCCACCGCCATGCCGGAGGCCGTCATGCTGACAAGCGCCGCCGCGGCACGCGAAGGCGGCCCGGCGATGGCGCCGTATCTGGGTCTGCCCTGCTTCTGCGTCGGCGCGCGTACCGCCGCAGCCGCGCAGGATGCGGGCTTCACCGATATCCGCACGCCGGAGGTGCACGACGGCGGAGAGCTGCTCGCCGCCATCGCTGCGGCGGGCATCGGCGACATCCTGCATCTCTCCGGTATCGAAATCGCCACCTACGCACCGCCCGCAGGTCTCAAGGTCGAACGCCGCGTCGTTTACGGCGCGCATTTCCACCGCTGGTCCGAAGCGGAGCGCGCAGCCGCAGAGGCAGCGGACGTCGCACTCATTTATTCGCCGCGCGGTGGAGAAGCCCTCGGCGCCGCGTTCGGCGCACATCGCAAGGGTGTGCGTCTCTCGGCGATCAGCCGCAACGCCGCGACGGCCGCGGGCGACGGCTGGGCCGCCCGTGCGGTTGCGGCCACGCCAGACGAGGATGCGCTGTTTGCGGCGGCCGGGCTGTTGTGCGAGAAGCAGGCGGATAAGGCACCGCTGACGAGGACTGGATGATCGACGACGAAGCCCGCGAAACGCCGCGCCCGCGCAGCGCAGTGCCTTGGGTGCTGGTGGCGGGGGTCGTGCTGTTCGCGGCCGGGCTCCTGCTCAGCCCGTGGTTCGAAACGAACGTGCGCACGCGCCTGCCCGGCGCGTTGCAGCGCCCCGATGTCGAATCGCTCGCCGCCCGCGTCGAGCGCGAAGCCGGCACGATCACCGCGCTTGAAGCCCGCGTCGCGGCGCTGGAAACGCACTCGGTAACGTCCGCGCCGCTCGGCGATGCCGCGACCACGCCCCCCGCGCTCAACGATCCCGTGCCGCTCGCGCTCGGTGGAGGCCCCAGCGCCGAACGCCTTGCCCGGCTTGAAGCGCGCATCGAAGCGCTCGATCGTGGACAGGCACAGACCTCGACACGCCTCGACAATGTTTCCGCTGAGCTCGCAGGCATCAACGTGAAGATCGAGCAGGTCGGCGGCAACGCCGCCCGCTCCATCGAGGCTGCCGCAGCCAGCGCCGAAAAGGCGCGCGGCGTGCTGCTGGTCACTGCCGCACGGCGCGCGGCAGAGCAGGGCCAGAGCCTTGCGGTGCTTGCCCCAGCGCTGCGTCGCCATTTCGCCGCCGCCGATGCCGATGCTGTCGAACGGCTGCTCACCGCGTCTCCCGGCGCGCCGACGCTCGCCGTGCTGCGCCGCCGGTTCGCGCAGATCCGCCCGCAGCTCGCCGAAAGCGCCGAACCCGAACAGGCCGATACGCTCTGGACGCAATTCAAGGCGGGCGTCGCCAGCCTGGTCCAGGTGCGTGAAAAGGGCGCTGCCGCGGCCCAGACCGCCAACGAGGCGCGGCTCGCCGATATGGCGACGCGGCTTTCGCAGGGTGATGTCGCTGGCGCGCTCCTCGCCATGCAGCGGCTTCCGGCCCGCACGCAGAAGCTCGCCCGGCAGTGGCGCATCTCGGCAGAGGCCTACGCGAACAGTTACGGCGCGCTCCAGCAGCTCGAAGCCTCCGTCCTTCTCGAAGATACCGACCTGCCGCTCACCGCGCCTGCAGCCGGACAGCAGAAGCCGGTGCAGTCACTCTAGCGCACGATCCGAATTCTCGTGCTCGAATTACCCAGATCAACCCACATTAAGACAGGCGGATGATGGAAGGCCTTATCGAACTGTTCCTGCAGCCGGCCACATGGGCGGCGCTGATCACACTGATCGCGATGGAAGTCGTGCTCGGCATCGACAACCTGATCTTCATCTCGATCCTCACCAACAAGCTGCCGGAAGGCCAGCGCGAAAAGGCCCGCCGCATCGGCATCGGCCTTGCGCTCCTCATGCGCCTCGGCCTGCTCGCGACCGTGGCGTTCATCGTCACGCTGGTGAAGCCGGTGATCGAACTGTTCGGGCAGGGCTTCTCGTGGCGCGACATCATCCTCATCGCTGGCGGCCTCTTCCTCGTGTGGAAAGCCACCAAGGAAATTCACCACAGCGTCGATCCGGACCCGAGCGGCGACGTGTTCGATACGAGCAAGGCCGTGATGAGCTTCGGATCGGCGATCACGCAGATCATCCTCCTTGATCTCGTCTTCTCGATCGATTCGATCATCACTGCCGTCGGCATGACCGATCACGTCCCGATCATGGTCGTCGCCGTGATCGTCGCCGTCGCCTGCATGTTGCTCGCGGCAGACCCGCTCGCCAACTTCATCGACAAGAACCCCACCGTCGTGATGCTCGCGCTCGGCTTCCTGCTGATGATCGGCACGACGCTCATCGCCGAGGGCTTCGGCGCGCACGTGCCCAAGGGCTACATCTATGCGGCGATGGCCTTCTCGGTTCTCGTCGAGGTACTGAACATGCTGTCGCGCCGTGCGAAGCGGCGTCGCGAAGGGAAACAGGATTGACCGCATATCTTCACAAGGGCGATCTGCCCGCAGATGTTCTCGCCCCCGGCGCCATCGCCGTGGACTGCGAGGCGATGGGCCTCAACCAGCTGCGCGACCGGCTCTGCGTCGTGCAGCTTTCGGACGGCGGCGGAGACGAGCATCTCGTGCAGTTCCCGCTTGGCCAGTTCGATGCGCCGAACCTGAAGGCGGTGCTCACCGACCCGTCGCGGCTCAAGATCCTGCACTTCGCGCGCTTCGACGTCGCGCTCATCCAGCAGTATCTCGGCATCGTGATGGCGCCTGTGTGGTGCACCAAGATCGCGTCGAAGCTGATCCGCACCTACACCGATCGCCACGGCCTCAAGGACCTCGCGCGCGAAGTGATCGGGCAGGACATCTCCAAGCAGCAGCAGTCGTCGGACTGGGGCGCAGACACGCTCAGCGAGGCGCAGATCGAATACGCCGCGTCCGACGTGCGCTATCTGCACCGCATCAAGGCGATCCTCGAAGAACGGCTGGAGCGCGAAGGGCGCACGGCGCTTGCGCAGGCCTGCTTCGATTTCCTGCCGACGCGCGCGGCGCTCGACCTTGCCGGCTGGGCCGACAAGGACATTTTCAGCCACGAAAGCTGAGCTGGCGATGACGCAGGCCGCCGACGATCTCGCCAGCGACCGCCGCCGCTGGGCGATGCCGGGCAGCGCATGGGATCGGCAGGTCATCCTCCTGAAGCGCCTGCTGCCCGCGACCGCCGCGGTGATCCTGCTCGCCTGCCTGATCTGGCCGCTCACCGCGCAGCAGGAATTCAGCTTCATCCTGTCGCGCGACGCTGTCGAAAAGGCAGCCGAGCGCCTGCGCATGGAAGCGCCCATGTATCGCGGCGAAGACAGCAAGGGCCGCCCGTTCAGCATCCTTGCCGACGAAGCCGTGCAGCGCACCTCGAACACGCCGGTCGTCGAGCTGAAGCGCATCGAGGCGCGCCTCACGATGCAGGAAGGCATTGCCACCGTCACCGCGCCGAGCGGCCGCTACGATCTCGAAGCGGAAAAGCTCAACGTTCTCGGCCCGGTCGTTTTTCACCGCCCGGATGGATACGTGCTGCAAACCGGCGATGTCGCGGTAAGCCTGCCGACACGCAAGGTCACGAGCGCGGGGCGCGTCAGCGGGCGTATGCCGCTCGGCTCGTTTTCCGCGTCCCGTCTCGATGCCGACATGGAAACGCGCGTTGTCACCTTGTCAGGCGGCGTGAAAATGCGGATTACGCAGCGATGATCCGCTCCGCCCTTCTCCTCGCCGCTGCCGCAGCGCTTACCCTCCCCCTTGCCGCCTCGGCGCAGAGCGGCTTCGGCAGCTCAGCGCTGAAGGGCCATGATACGCGCTCGCCCATCGATATCGATGCCGCGCGCATCGAGGTGCGCGACCGCGATTCGCAGGCGATCTTCTCGGGCGCGGTGCGCGTCGTGCAAGGCAACATGACGCTGAACGCGGCAACGATGCGGGTGTTCTACGAAAACGCCACGGGCGGCAATCTCGCGATCAACCGGCTCGATGCCGAAGGCGGCGTCCAGCTCGTCAGCCCCAGCGAGCGCGTGAGCTCGCGCCTCGGCATCTACGATGTCCAGACCCGCCAGATCACCTTCGTCGGCGGCGTCGTCCTCAATCGCGGCGACAGCGTGCTGCGCGGCGAGCGGCTGGTCATCGACCTTGAAAACGGCCGTTCGACGCTCGACGGCTCGGCAAGCTCGACTGACGGCGGACCCCGCGTCACCGGCCGCTTCGTGGTGCCCCCGCGCGGTTCGCAGTAACCGCCCGCACAACCCTTTTTATGGTGTTTGGTCCCGTTCGGCTTGCATTGCCGAAACCGACCATGCACAAATTGCGCCAACTGGGCACCTAGGCAGCCGGTTCCTGCATTTGTCGTTAAGTATTCGTGAGGTAGAAAGCCCGCCATGAGCGAAGTCATGACGATGGAGGACGAGACTCCCGCGGTCGACACCGAACGCGGTCTCGCCGTCGTGTCCATCGGCAAGCGCTACGACAAGCGCGTCGTGCTGCGCGATGTGTCGCTCGGCGTGCGCCGCGGCGAGGTCGTCGGGCTCCTCGGCCCGAACGGCGCGGGCAAGACCACGTGCTTCTATTCGATCATGGGTCTCGTGATGCCCGATTCGGGGCGCATCCTCCTCGATGGCATCGATATCACCGGCCTCCCCATGTACCGCCGCGCTGCGCTCGGCGTCGGTTATCTGCCGCAGGAAACCTCGATTTTCCGTGGCATGACCGTCGAAGACAATATCCGCGCCGTCCTCGAAGTCGCGGAGCCTGATCCGGCGGCGCGCGAGGCGCGGCTCGATCAGCTTCTCGGCGAATTCTCGATCGCGCGCCTCCGCAAGGCTCCCGCCATGTCGCTGTCGGGCGGCGAGCGCCGCCGTTGCGAGATCGCCCGCGCGCTTGCCGCGAATCCCTCGATCATGCTGCTCGACGAGCCGTTCGCAGGCATCGATCCCATCTCGATCGCCGATATCCGCAACCTCGTCGGCCATCTGAAGGACCGCAACATCGGCGTCCTCATCACCGATCACAATGTCCGCGAAACGCTGGAGATCGTGGACCGCGCCTGCATCATCTACGACGGCCGCGTGCTCTTCGAAGGCACGCCCGAGGCGCTCGTCGCCGACGAGACGGTGCGCAAGGTCTACCTCGGCGAGAGTTTCAGCCTCTAGCGTATGGCGATCGGTCCGCGTCTTGATCTGAGGCACTCGCAGCAGCTGGTGATGACCCCCCAGCTGCAGCAGGCGATCAAGCTGCTGGCGCTGTCGAACCTCGAGCTCGAAAGCTACATCAACGGCGAGCTCGAACGGAACCCGCTGCTCGAAGCGGCGGGCGAGGCTCCCGCCGAGCCCTCCGATGCTCCAGAGATCGCTTCCGACGACTGGTCGGCGCCCGATCCTGCGGGTTCGGACCAGCTCATCGCGGCGGGCGGCGGCGAGGCCGATACCCCCCTCGACGTCGATCATTCCGCCGAGACCTTCCACCACGACTGCGCGAGCGACATGCCCACCCCCGGCACCGGCGGCCTCGACGGCAGCCTCAGCGTCGCCGGCCCCACCGTCGCCGGCGCAGGCGGCGGGGAGGACAGCGAGGGCTTCGATGCCACGCTCGCCGCCGAGCTCTCGCTCCACGATACGCTCCTCGCCCAGCTCGCGGGCATGGATGACATCCAGCAGATCATCGCCCGCCACATCATCGATCTCATCGACGAGAGCGGCTATTTCACCGGCGACCTCAATGAAATCGGCGCGCGCCTGCAGGTGCCCACCGCCCACGTCGAGGCCGTCCTGAAGATCATCCAGACCTTCGAGCCGACCGGCGTCGGCGCGCGCTCGCTCGGCGAGTGCCTTGCGCTGCAGGCGATGGAGGCGGACCGCCACGATCCCGCGATGGCGACGCTGCTGTCGAACCTCGATCTTCTTGCGCGCGGCGAGATGGCGACGCTGCGCCGCATCTGCGGCGTCGATGCCGAAGACCTCGCCGACATGATCGCCGAACTGCGCAGCTACAATCCGAAGCCCGGCCTCGCCTATGGCGGTGAGCCGCCGCAGCCGATCATGCCCGACATCTTCGTCGCGCGCACTGCGGCGGGCGGCTGGGCGGTCGAGATCAACGCTGCGACGCTGCCCCGCCTCCTCGTCAACCGCAGCTATTATGCCGAGCTTTCGGGCGTTGGCGGCAAGGCCGCGAAGACGTTCCTCTCGGATTGCCTGCAATCCGCCAACTGGCTCATCAAGGCGCTCGACCAGCGCCAGCGCACGATCATCAAGGTCGCGACCGAGCTCGTCCGCCAGCAGGAGGCGTTCTTCCTCCACGGCGTCCAGCACCTGAAGCCGCTCAATCTCCGCGCCATCGCCGACGCGATCGGCATGCACGAATCCACCGTCAGCCGCGTCACCTCGAACAAGTACCTGTCGTGCGAGCGCGGCCTCTTCGAGCTGAAATACTTCTTCACCTCGGCGATTCAGGCGGCCGACGGCGGCGACGCGGTCTCCGCCGAGGCCGTGAAGACCAAGATCCGCGAGCTCATCGACGGCGAACGCGGCGGCAAGATCCTCTCCGACGACAAGCTCGTCGAGCTCCTGAACGCCGCCGGGTTCGACATCGCCCGCCGCACCGTCGCGAAATACCGCGAGGCGATGGGCATCGGCTCCTCGGTCGAACGCCGCCGCGCCGCGGCGATCCAGAGCGCCGCCGCTTAGGCGTTTAGTCTCGCAGAAGCTCGTTGATGCCCGTCTTGCTGCGCGTCTGCGCGTCGACACGCTTTACGATCACCGCGCAGTAAAGCCCCGGCCCGCCGTCCGCGCCCGGCAGCGAGCCCGGCACCACCACGGAGTATGCCGGCACCCGCCCGCGCGTCACTTCGCCGGTCGCGCGGTCGACGATCTTCGTGGAGGCGCCGAGATAGACCCCCATCGAGAGTACGGCGCCCTCTTCCACCACCACGCCCTCGGCGACTTCGCTGCGCGCGCCGATGAAGCAATTGTCCTCGATGATCACCGGTCCGGCCTGCAGAGGCTCGAGCACGCCGCCAATGCCCACGCCGCCCGAAATGTGCACGCCCTTGCCGATCTGCGCGCAGCTTCCCACCGTCGCCCACGTATCGACCATCGTGCCCTCGCCGACGTAAGCGCCGATGTTGACGAAGCTCGGCATCAGCACCGCACCCTTGGCGATGTAGGCGCCCCGCCGCGCGGCCGCGCCGGGCACCACGCGGAAGCCCGCCGCGCGAAACTGCGCTTCGCCCCAACCCGCGAACTTCAAGGGCACCTTGTCGAACGCCGGCGCCCCACCCGCGCCGCCGTCGACAATGGCGTTGTCGTTCAGCCGAAACGACAGCAGCACCGCCTTCTTCAGCCACTGGTTGACGCGCCATTCCCCGTCCGCCTTCTCGGCAACGCGGTACGTGCCCGCGTCCAGCCCCGCGATCGCGGCGTCCACGGCGTCCCGCACCGCGCCCGTCGTGGAAAGGCCCAGCCCCTCGCGCTCTTCCCAGGCCCGGTCGATGATGGCGGCGAGATCGGTCATGCGTTTACCCCTCTTGTAATGGAATGAAGCCAGTCGCCGACATCGGCGATCCGGTGGTCGATGCTGGTGTGATCGGCCTGATAGCTGCCGCTTTCGGCGCCGTTGTCCGCCCACACCGTGGTCATGCCCATCGCCTTCGCGGGCACGAGGTTGCGCGCCATGTCCTCCACGAACAGGGCGCGTTCAGGGCGGATGCCGTGCGCCGCGCAGAAACCGCGATAGGCGTTCGGGTCGGGCTTCGGCCGGTAATCCATGGCGTGAATGTCGTAGACCGCCTCGAACACGCTGCCGAGGCCGAGCCTGTCCAGAACCTTCTCGGCATAAGCGGTATCGGCGTTGGTGAACACGAGCTTGCGCCCCGGCAGCTTCGCAAACGCGTCCGCCATGCGCCCGTCCGCCTCCAGCACGCCCATGTCGATATCATGCACGAAGCTCAGGAACTCGGCGGGCGCGACGCCGTGCCCGTCCATCAGCCCGCGCAGCGTCGTGCCGTGGTCGTGGAAGAAGCGCTTCTGCACGCGCCGCGCCTCCACCGCATCGCAGCCGATCAGGCGCATGATGAACGCGCCCATGCGCTCGTCGATCTGCGCGAAGAGGTTCGCGCGCGGCGGATAGAGCGTGTTGTCGAGATCGAAGATCCAGGTCTCGATGTGGCCGAAGGCATCCATGCGGGGGTCATGGCTTCGACCGGTCGATTCCGCAAGCATTTGGTAATGCCTTTGCGCGACGATTCTGCCATCAGGGGTGCAACGGGAACCAGAGGGGCAGGCGAGTATGCGCCGACACGTCAGGACGCGATATCGCAGGCTTACCGCCGTTTCGACACTCTGCCTCGCCGCCTTTCTCGTAGCGTGCGGCGGAGGCAGCGGCACGCGCCCGGTCGCGCCTGGCACGGTGACGCCACCCCCAACGCCGACCCCCACCCCGACACCGACGCCGAGCCCGGTCTACGATACGCCGGAATACGGGCGATCCAACGCCGCCGCCTCGGCGGGCGCGATCGCGGCCTACGAGGAGGGCGCGACCGGCGCAGGCGTGAAGATCGCCGTGATCGACAGCGGCGTCGACATCCAGAGCGCCGAATTCGCGGGCCGCATCGATTCCGCGAGCCGCGATATCGCCGGCACGCGCGGCATCGATGATACCGACGGCCACGGCACCTCGGTCTCGGCCGTCGCGCTCGCGGCGAAGAACGACAGCGGCATTCACGGCATTGCCTTCGACGCGACATTGATTGCGCTCCGCACGGATTCGCCCGGCTCCTGCGCCGACGAATGCTCCCATTCGGACAACAACATCGCCATCGCCATCGATACGGCCGTCGCGGCGGGCGCGCGCGTCATCAACATGTCGCTCGGCGGCGAAGGGCCCAATTCGCGCCTGCGCACGGCGATCGCAAACGCAGCGGCCGCCGGCGTCATCATTGTCATCTCGGCGGGCAACGACAGCCTCTCGAACCCCGATCCCTTCGCCCAGATCGCCGGCGACCCCGCCGCGCGCGGCCGCGTGATCATCGCGGGTTCGGTGAACCAGAGCGACGCGCTCTCAAGCTTCAGCAACCGCGCGGGCAGCTATGCCGCGCACTATATCGCCACGCTCGGCGAGGATGTGCGCAGCTTCGATCACACTGGCACCCACTACTGGTTCAGCGGCACCTCTTATGCCGCCCCCGGCATCGCCGGCGCCGTCGCGCTGCTGGCCGACGCCTTCCCCAGCCTCTCGGCGGACGAGATCATCGACATCCTGTTCCGCACCGCGCGTGACGCCGGCACGGCGGGTGACGACGCCGTCTTCGGGCAAGGAATCCTCGATCTCGTCCGCGCTTTTTCGCCGATCGGCGGCACGTCGCTTGCCGGCAGCGCCGTGCCCGTCACCAGCGACGCGGGTTCGCTCGCCGTGCTCGGCGGCGCGCTTGGCGACGGCGGCGACCTCACCGGCGCGCTTTCGGATGTCGTGGTTCTCGATAGCTACGGCCGCGCCTACGTCGCCGATCTCGGGGCCGGCGTCTCGCGCGCTGCCCCCGCGCCGCGTCTTGCCGCCGCTCTCCAGACCAACACGGAGGAGGCGCGCGACGCGTTCGGCGTCGCCGGCTACAGCCTGTCGTGGAATGCTGCGGTCAGCACGCGGCCATGGCTCGGCCTCGCGCAGTCGGGCGGCATCGATGCGCGCGCCGATGCGGATGCAAGCATCACGCGCGGCTTCGTCACCGGCAGCGTCACGCCCGGCACGGGCGTCGGCTTCGCCGCCGGATACGGCGCGGACGACCTCCTAGCGAGCATGGCGGGCACACGCGCGCCGGGCTCGCGCTTCATCGCGAGCGGCGACGCGCTCCGCGACGACGGCGTTTCCATCGCGGGCACACGTGCGGCGGCAGTCAGCCAGCGCCTCGGCGCGTGGACCTTCGGCATGGCGGCAGGCACGGGCGAAACCGAATCGCTCCGCCCCGGCAGCGCGTGGGACCGGCGCCGGAACGCAGACAGCGTGCAGCTTTTCGCCGCCAGCGCCTCACGCCGCATCGGTGCATCAGACGTCAGCGTCACATGGAGCCGCCTCGACGAAAGCGGCAGCATCCTCGGCGCCGAAGGCTCGGCGGCGCTTGGGCTGACACGCGCCTCCAGCAATTTCCTCGGCCTCGACTGGGTAATGGATGCCGGGCACGGCTGGCGCATCGCGGCGCAGGCGCGCGGCGGGCTCACCCGTCTCGACGTCGCCTCGGGCGGCCTCATCTCGGGCGCGGACGCGCTGCGCAGCCTCGCCTTCGCGTTCGACGTCACGAAATCGGGAGTCGCCATGCGCGGCGACGCGGTCTCGCTGCGAATCGCGCAGCCGCTCCGCGTCGAAGGCGGTGCGCTCCGCGCCGATATCCCGACGAGCTACGACTATGAAACGGAAACGGCAGGCTACACCCGCCGCACCTTCACGCTCGCGCCCTCGGGCCGCGAGATCAGCGTCGAAGCCGCGTGGTCGCTGCCCCTCGCCGGCCTTGGCCACCTCGACACAAACCTCTTCTGGCGCCGCGACCCCGGCCACATCGCCTCACTCGACGATGACTTGGGCGCGGCCCTGCGCCTCAGAGCGCGGTTCTAGCCTCATCCAGATGCCGCACGGCGTCGTGCGCGAGCCGCACGACCTCGCCGTCGAACTCGGCCACAGTCGACAGGCCCTTTCCGCACTCGGTGCAGACGATCCAGTCGCGCTCCGCAGGCCGGTCCGACACTGAAAAGTCCGTACCGCCGCAGTTTTCGCACTTCAGGCTGACTCTGATTCCGCCAGTCATGGCTGATCTCCCCGGTTATGCTTTTGTTGCAAAGCTATCGGGCTCGCGCGCGAAGTCGAGTCGTCTTGTGCGAAGGGATCCCCTGAAAAGATAGAGGGCCGGCATTCCCGAGGAGTGAATGCCGGCCCATCGCGCGCTTTGGGCTTGTTTCCGACAGGGGGATCGGAAAACTACGCCCCGCGCTCTCAACGCAGCAGATCGGACTGGGACGTGCCGATCAGCTGTCGCCGCGCTGTGCGCGACGTTCCGCGCGCTTCGCCTCGTGCGCCGCACGGCGCTCCTCGGGGCTCAGCGTACCATCCTTGTTCGCGTCGGCAGCGTCGAAGCGCGAAAGCGCCTTCGCCTTCGCCTCGGCGAGCGTAACGCGGCCATCCTTGTTGGCGTCTGCGGTTTCGAAGCCCTTCTCGCCGAAGCCGCCCCAGCCCATTCCGCCGCCGTGGCCGCCGCGATGCATCATGCGGTGGCCCTTGCGGCCGTCCTTGTCGCCGTCCTTGAACTTCATCCGCATTTCGCGACGTTCCTTGCCGTCGGCCTGCGCGGTTTCGCGGCGTTCGGCCCACTTCACCTTCATATCGGCGTGGTGCGAATCCCACTCGCTGCGGCTGATCTGGCCGTTCTTGTCGGCGTCCATCGACGTGAACATGCGCGTGCGCGCCTCGGCCATCTTCTTTTCGGCCTCGGCCCTGCGCGCCTCGATACCGGCCTTCAGTTCCGCCTCGGTCACCGCGCCGTCCTTGTTGGCATCGGCTTCGGCAAAGCGCTCGGCGATCTTCTTTTCGACGTCCGCGCGCATCTGCGGTGCGTTCCAGCGTGCCGCCTTTTCCGGCGGTGAGGGAGGCGAGGGCTGGGCGATCGCGGGGAGCGCCATCAGTGCGGCTGCCGATGCGCCGATCATCAGGAATTTGGTCACTTGCGTACTCCGTTTCAGCATCTGATTACCTGCCTATACGGTCCCTGCGCTGACTCTCCCTTGAATAAGCCGTTCATCAATGCGAAGGGCGCGCGTACTTCGGTTTTTCGCGAAAGGTCTGGTTGGATGTCTGATATCAAGCGCGTGGTTCTGGCCTTCTCCGGCGGTCTCGACACGAGCGTGATCCTGAAATGGCTTCAGCAGACCTACGCCTGCGAGGTGGTCACCTTCACCGCCGATCTCGGCCAGGGCGAAGAGCTCGGGCCGGCGCGCGCCAAGGCGGAGCTGATGGGCGTGCGCCCCGAGCACATCTTCATCGACGACCTGAAGGAAGAGTTCGTCCGCGACTATGTGTTCCCGATGATGCGCGCGAACGCACTGTACGAGGGCCTTTACCTCCTCGGCACCTCGATCGCCCGGCCGCTCATCGCCAAGCGCCAGATCGAGATCGCCAAAATGGTTGGCGCAGATGCCGTCAGCCACGGCGCCACCGGCAAGGGCAACGATCAGGTCCGCTTCGAGCTCGGCTATTACGGCCTCAACCCGGACATCAAGGTGATCGCGCCGTGGCGCGAGTGGGATCTCACCAGCCGCACCCGCCTCATCGAGTTCGCCGAGGCGCACCAGATCCCCGTGTCGAAGGACAAGCGCGGCGAAGCGCCCTTCTCGACCGACGCGAACCTCCTCCACACCTCCTCTGAAGGCAAGGTGCTCGAAGACCCGTGGCAGGAAGTGCCCGACTACGTCTTCTCGCGCACCGTGAACCCGGAAGACGCGCCCGATACGCCCGAATACATCACCGTAGAGTTCGACGCAGGCGACGCGGTCGCCGTCAACGGCGAGGCGCTGTCTCCGGCAAACCTCCTCGCCAAGCTCAACGACTACGGCCGCACGCATGGTATCGGTCGCCTCGATCTCGTCGAGAACCGCTTCGTCGGCATGAAGTCGCGCGGCATGTACGAAACCCCCGGCGGCACCATCCTCCACACCGCCCATCGCGCCATCGAACAGCTCACCCTCGACCGCGGCGCCGCCCACCTCAAGGACGAACTCGCCCCGCGCTATGCCGAGCTCGTCTACAACGGCTTCTGGTTCAGCCCCGAGCGCGAGATGCTCCAGGCCGCCATCGACCACAGCCAGCAGAAGGTCTCCGGCACCGTCCGCCTCAAGCTCTACAAGGGCTCGGCATGGGTCGTCGGCCGCAAGTCGCCGAACTCGCTCTATTCGGAAAAGGTCGTCACCTTCGAAGACGACGCCGGCGCCTACGACCAGCGCGACGCCGAAGGCTTCATCAAGCTGAACGCCTTGCGCCTGCGCCTGCTCGGGCGCCGAGGCTGAAGCCGCCCGCTCGTCTAACCTCGACGAACAGCATTGCGAGCAGGAAGAGCGGAACCAGCAACGGCAGCGTTCCGTTCAACTTGAAGATCAGCGCCGGCGACAGATAGGCGCAGGCATAGACGAGCCGGTCAAACGGCCGTCCGTCGGCACATGACCGGTACATGCCCAGGAGCGCCGCAAGGCAAACCGCGGCCATGTCATAGTTGAAGGCATACGGCAGCACGAGGAATGTTGCCGTCGCAGCAACCAGCCCGAGTGTCGTCAATGGCGCGCCTGAGCGATGCACGAGGAAAACCGCCGCCACGGCCAGGGCTGCAGTACATACCTGGAAGGGCATTGCCGCCTGCTCCAGGCCGGCCAGCACGAACCCGTTGTAAACGCTTGGCATCATCAGCCGATAAAGCCCGGCACCGTGTTCGAGAAGCGCCGCCTGATACTCCGGAACCCGTGTCAGATATTCGATCCACGCTTGCGTGCCGAACACTGCAGCGCTCACGCCAGCAAGTGCCAGCGTGACGGCCCCTGCAATCAGGCAGACCTTCCATTTGCCGCGCAACAACAGGACGAGCGGCATCAGGATGCCGAGGTGCGGCTTGACCGTCAGCAGGGCGAGGACGATCGCACACCGAATCGGCATACGGTCGGCCTTGTCCCACACGAAGAGCGCACCCGCTGCGATCAACAGGCCATAGTGACCGGTCCACACATTCACGAGCGCCGCAGGCACAACGAGGCTGAGTATGCCCGGCATTCCCGCCCCGGCGAGATAGGGACGCGCCGCTGCGAAGAATGCAGCGAGGCTGATCACGGTCCAGAGCCCCAGTGCGGCGCCATAAGACAGCAAGCCGAAAGGCCAGATCAACAGCAGCACATGCGGCGGGTAGGAGAAATTATGCCCGGCAATTTCGGGGGACAGAATATCGCGCTGCAGGGCCTGATAGGCACCGAGATCGTAGAGGAGACCGGTGTGATCTTCCAGAACAGCGCGCGCGCCGGTCCAGAGATTCGCGAAATCCCGTCCATAGACGGTCGCTTCGCTCACCATCATACCGCTGAGGTGTGACACATCGACCATGATCGGAACGGCAGCCAACACGGCTCCGACGATGCAGATGATCACCAGAAATGGAGGCATCGGTCCCTCGGCCGGAGACAAAGCGCCGCTCACAGCCTGTCCTCGGAGTGTTCGAAAACGAAGAATCGATAACTCAAGAAGTTGAACCCCATCGCGGCGATCGTCGCAGCAGCGAACGCGGGCGTCGTCGGCAGCCCGGCGTAAGTCAGCGCGGAGAAGGTCGCGGCGTTGACCGCAAGCCCGCCGAGCGACGCGCCGACATAGCGAAGGAATTCCCGCCATGTCGGCGGCGCATTCACGCGGAAGGTCCAGCGTCGGTTGCCCATCCACGTCGTCAGGATCGCAAGGCCGAGCGCCGGAACCTGCGCCGCGTAAGGCGAAACGCCAGCGCGTACCAGCGCTTCGAGGCTTACCGCACCAAGGACGAAGGCCGTTCCGCCGACGGCAAGGAACGCGGCGCCTTCGCGAAGCCGCGCCTTCACGGCGTCGGCAGCCCGCGCTGCGTCAGCAGGAACATGCGCTTCAGCTCAACACGCGAGCGCGAGACCGAATCGAGAATGAGCCCGCAAATCGCGGACATCGACGCGATGATCATCAGTGCGGCGGCAAGGATCGCGGTCGGGAAGCGCGGCACCAGCCCGGTTTCCAGATACTCGGCGACAACCGGCAGGCCGAACGCCAGCGACGCGAGCGTCAGCAGCCCGGCAATCCCGCCGAAGAAGAACGCGGGCCGTGTTTCCTTCAGCAGCAGGAAGAACACCGAAAGGATGCGGAAGCCGTCGTGGAACGTCCGGAGCTTACTCACCGATCCCTCGGGGCGCACGCCGTAGTCGGTTTCGATCTCGGCAACCGGCAGCATAAGCTGGCTCGCGTGCACCGACATCTCGGTCTCGATCTCGAAGCCGCGGCTCACTGCCGGGAACGTCTTGGCGAAGCGGCGGCTGAACACGCGGTAGCCCGAGAAGATGTCGCTGAAATCGTCACCGAACATCCACTGGAACACGCCGTTGAACAGGCGGTTGCCGATCGCGTGGCCAGAGCGTCCGGCGTCCTGTCGCACGCCGCGCCGTGTTCCAACCACCATGTCGAGCCTGCGCTCGACAAGCGCCTTCACGAGCATCGGCGCGTCGGCGGCCGCATAGGTGCCGTCGCCATCCGCCATCACGTAGATGTCGGCGTCGACCTCGGCGAACATGCGGCGCACCACATGACCTTTGCCCTGCCGCGTCTCGCGGATGACGATCGCCCCTGCGCGTTCGGCGACGCGCGCCGTATCGTCGGAGGAATTGTTGTCGAATACATAGATAACCGCACCGGGAAGCGCGTCCGCAAAGCTCGCGACCACATGCGCGATCGTCGCCGCCTCGTTGTAGCACGGCAGCACGACGGCGGTAGCAAGGCCGACCCGCGACTGCGCGGTGTCGAACTGCGAGGCGGACGGAATCGAGACCATGGCTGTTCCTCGGGCGGAAAGTTCCGATGGCCCGAACTCTAGGGCGGCGATGGCTTCCAACTGGTTAATATTGCGCCGCTTCGAAGCTGACTATTAACCATGCGCCGCGTAGACCGGCGCGTATGGATACGGATCGGACCCGCGGCTTTCTCGTGCCGCTCATCATCATCTGGCTGCTCGCCGCGCTCGCGCTCGTGGTGGTGAACCGCGCGGATATCGCCGCGCTCGACCTTCCCGATACCGACGATGCGCAGCGGCTGATGCAGGTGCGCGATTGGCTCGATGGACAGCCATGGGGCGATGTCGATCAGCACCGCATGAACCCGCCCGCAGGCGCGAACATGCACTGGTCGCGCCTGGTCGACCTGCCGATCGCGGGCATCATCGTCATCACCGAGCCCGTTTTCGGCCGTGCCGTTGCCGAGCGCATCGCCGGAACCGCCGTACCGCTCCTTGCGCTCCTCGTCACGATGGGCGCCGCCGCGCTCGCGGCTTTCCGCCTCGCCGGACGGCAGGCAGCGATTCTCGCGGCGGTGTTCATCGCGGCGAGCGGCCAGATACTGTCGCTGTTCAAGCCGCTCCGCATCGATCACCATAACTGGCAGATCGCGTTCATGCTCTGCGCCGTGGCCGCGCTCTGCGATCCGCGCCGCCGCTTCTCGTCGGGCGTCCTTGCCGGCCTCGCCACCGTTGCGGCGCTCGTCATCGGGCTCGAAATGCTCCCGCACCTCGTCGTCGCGGGTGCGATCCTCGTTCTCGGCTGGTGTCTGCAACCGGCACTCGGACGGTTGCTCGCGGGCTACGGCGTCGCGCTCGCCGCGGGATCAGCGCTCGCTTTTCCAGCCTTCGTGCCGCCCGCACGCTGGTGGCTCGCCGCCTGCGATGCCTTCTCGCCCGTCTATGCCGCACCGCTCGTGTTCGGCGGCGCGCTCGCCGCGATCCTGCCGCAGATCGATGTACTGACCACGCCCGTCAGGCGGGGCATCGCTGTCCTCCTCGGCTTCGCAAGCGTCGGCATCGCCGTGCTCGTCGCCTTCCCGCACTGCGCGGGCGGCCCGATGGCGATGCTGGATCCCGCGTTCCTGCCGGTCCTCGCGCGCATCAGCGAGGCGCGCTCGATCACCAGCTATCTCGGCACCGAGCCCGAAACCGCGATCGCGTTCGGCCTCTACCCCTTCATCGGCATCGCCTGCGCCTTCGTGATGCTGCGCCGCGCGGACGCGGACTGTCGCTTCGGCTG
The DNA here is from genome assembly GCF_041916975.1 of Sphingosinicella sp. Taxonomy (NCBI): domain Bacteria; kingdom Pseudomonadati; phylum Pseudomonadota; class Alphaproteobacteria; order Sphingomonadales; family Sphingosinicellaceae; genus Sphingosinicella; species Sphingosinicella sp. Next base: position 2,931,884 of record NZ_JAYRYK010000001.1, on the reverse strand, counting down.
GAGCCTCGTTTTCGGCCTCCTTGCCACCACGACATGGCTGATGTTCCTGCAACTCCGCGCCGCGACCGGCCCCAATGCGCTCGCCGCGATCGCCGCTGCCGTCGTCGCCGCGATGCTGCTGCCCCGCGCCCGCGCGATTCCGTCGACACTGCCGCGCATCGGCGCAACCATGCTCGTGCTCGTCGGCCTCACCAGTGCGCTGCCCATGTTCGCCGCGCTCGCAGCGAAGCGCATCGGCGGCGGCGCGAACGCCGCTCCCGCAGCCGAACCCATCGCCTCCTGCACGGCCTCCGCGACACTCGCGCCGCTGAACGGCGTGCCCAAGGGCATCATCGCCGACGTGTTCGATATGGGCCCCGCGATCCTCGTCCACACACCGCACAGCGTCATCGCCGGCCCCTACCACCGAAACGCGGCCTCCATCGCGGACACGGTGCGCCTGTGGCGTGCGGATGACGAAGAGGCAAAGACGATCGCCGCCCGCTACGGCGCGACCTACGTGCTCGGCTGCGTCGGCACCAACGACCTCGCGGCAGCGAAAAAGGAAGCACCCGAGGGCCTGTGGGCACGCCTCGAAGCCGGTGAAGTCCCTGCATGGCTCGAAGCCGTGCCGATGCCGAAGGGCTCGCCGTTGCGGCTTTACCGCATCAAAGGCTGAAGCTCGCCCGGATTCCGTCGATCACATACTGCGCGGCAAGCGCAGCGAGGATAACGCCGAGCAACCGCGTGATCATCGCTTCCAGCTTCTCGCCGAGGAAGCGCATCAGCGGCCCTGCCGCGAGCAGCGCGACGAGCGTGGACGCGAGCACGATGGCGAGTGCGGCGAGCACGACGCTGCGTTCCGCCCAGCCGTTCGCCTGCGAGGTGAGCAACATCACGCTCGCGATCGAGCCCGGCCCGGCGAGCATCGGGATCGCCATCGGGAACACCGAGACGTCCTCGATCTCCTTGGACGCCACCTCCTGTGCGCGCGTATTGCGCCGCTCGGTGCGCTTTTCGAACACCATTTCAGAGGCGATCAGGAACAGGAGGATGCCGCCCGCAATGCGGAACGCATCGAGGCTGATGCCGAGCGCGGCGAGCATCCCCTTGCCGAGGAAAGCGAAGAACAGCAGCACTGCCGCCGCCACCAGCACCGAGCGGATCGCCATCGAGCGCCGCTGCTGCGCGGAAGCGCCCGCCGTCAGCGAGGAATAAATGGGCGCACATCCCGGCGGATCGATCACCACGAACAGCGTGGCGAGCGCCGAGATGAACAGCTCGGTCATTACAAGCCTTCGGGCGCGGGCAGCCCGGCGCGGCGATGCGCGGCGACGAGCGTGTTGCGGAGAAGAACGGCGATGGTCATCGGCCCGACGCCGCCCGGCACCGGCGTCACCGCGCTCGCCGTCTCCAGCGCCTCGTTGTAGGCAACGTCGCCGACGAGCCGTGTCTTGCCCTCGCCGCGCTCCGGCGCCGCGATGCGGTTGATGCCCACGTCGATCACCACCGCACCCGGCTTCAGCCAGTCGCCGCGTACCATTTCCGGGCGTCCGACGGCGGCGACCACGATGTCCGCCCCCCGCACCACAGCAGGCAGGTCAGCCGTGCGGCTGTGCGCGATGGTCACGGTCGCGTTCGCTGCGAGCAGGAGCTGCGCCATCGGCTTGCCCACGATGTTCGAGCGGCCGATCACGACTGCGCTTTTCCCCGAAAGATCGCGGCCCACTCGATCTTCCAGCAGCATCATGCAGCCGAGCGGCGTGCACGGCACGAGCCCGGGAAGCCCGGTCGCGAGCCGTCCTGCGTTCACGATGTGAAACCCGTCTACATCCTTTTCGGGGTCGATCGCCTCAATCACCGCGCTCTCGCGCATGTGCTTCGGGAGCGGCATCTGCACGAGGATGCCGTCAACGCTCTCGTCGGCGTTCAGCGTTTCGACGAGCGCGATCAGATCGGCCTCGGGCGTGTCCGCCGCCAGGCGATGCTCGAAGCTCACCATACCGGCCTCGACAGTCGCCTTGTGTTTGGAGCCGACATAGACCTGGCTCGCCGGGTCTTCACCGACCAGCACAACCGCAAGGCCGGGCCGCCGCCCCGTCGCTGCGAGAAACGGCGCAACCGCGGCGGAAACACGCCCGCGCAGGCCCTCGGCAAACGCCTTGCCGTCGATACGCTCAGCCGTCATTTTTGAAACTTTCAGCCCGCCATGATGTCGAAGACCAGCGCCGGAACCAGCCGCTGGATGAGGATAAGGCCGAGGATCAGCACCATCGGCGAAAGGTCGATGCCGCCGAGGTCCGGCAGCACGCGCCGGATCGGCCGCATCATCGGCTCGGTCAGCCGGTCGAGCCCGGTCAGCAGGCTGCGCACGAATTGATTGCTGGTATTGATGACGTTGAACGCCACCAGCCAGCTGATGATGACCTGCGCGATGATGATCCAGATCACGAGCTGGATGACCATCGTGAAGATACCGAGCAAAGCCGCGACCGTATTCATGCTAGTCCATTCCTTGGCACACCGTGCAGGACTGTCTCCTAGCCGCGCACCGAAACGGTGTCCACCGCGTCCTCCGCGCCGAGCCCGTTCTCGATCGCATCGATCGCGGCAAGGAGCCCGGCCTTGTCGCAGCGCGCCGCGATATCCGCCTCGATCGCGAGCACGCCGGGCGCGATCTCGCCGTACAGGCGCTCGCCGTCCGCGGTCAGTGTCAGCCGCGAGGTGCGCCCATCGCGGTCGTCCGCCGCGCGCCGCATCAGCCCGCGCGCGATGAGCGCGGAGACGGCCCGGCTCACCGTCGCCTTCTCCATCGGCGTCATCCGCACCACGTCCTGCGCGCTCCGCCCCGGCTTCTCCGCGACCGCCGCGAGCACGCGCCACTGCGGCGAAGACAGCCCGCAGCCTTCATAGACACGCGCCAGCCGCTGGCTCAGCCGGTCGGAAAGCACCGCGACGCGGTAGGGCAGGAACGTGTCGAGACGGATCGGAGGCATATCGTTCCACTTGCAACAAGTTTCATATGAAACTAATATCACGGAATAACGACTCGAAGCAAATGAGGGAGAGAGCGTCAATGGCCGACCTTTTCGAAAACCCGGCAGGGCTCGATGGATTCGAATTCCTGGAATTCGCCGCGCAGGACCCCGCGCTCGTCGACCGCGTGTTCCGCCAGCTCGGCTTCACCCCCATCGCGAAGCATCGCTCGAAGGACGTAACGCTCTACCGGCAGGGCCACGTCAACTTCCTGCTGAACGCCGAACCGCGTTCTCCCGCAGCCTTCTTCGCCGAAGAGCATGAAGCCGGCGCCTGCGCGATGGGCTTCCGCGTGAAGGACGCGGCGAAAGCCTATGCGCACGCCATCGCGAACGGCGCCGAACCCATGCCGACCTCCACGGGCTGGATGGAGCTCCGGCTCCCCGCCATCAAGGGCATCGGCGGCAGCCTCATCTATCTCATCGATCGCTACGGCGACGATGCCGACATCTACGACATCGATTTCCGCTATTTCGAAGGCGTCGACCGCCACCCGAAGGGTGCAGGCCTCGAGATCATCGACCACCTGACGCACAACGTCTATCGCGGCCGCATGAAGTTCTGGGCGGAGTTCTACGAGAAGCTCTTCAACTTCCGCGAGATCCGTTATTTCGACATCAAGGGCGAGTATACCGGCCTCACCAGCAAGGCGATGACCGCGCCCGATGGCAAGATCCGCATTCCCCTGAACGAGGAAGCGAAACAGGGCGGCGGCCAGATCGAAGAGTTCCTGATGGCCTTCAATGGCGAGGGCATCCAGCACATCGCGCTCTCCACGAACGACATCTACGGAACCATCGACGGCCTGCGCGCCCTCGGCCTGCCCTTCATGACCCCGCCGCCCGAAACCTATTACGCAATGCTCGATGAGCGCCTACCCGGCCACGGCGAGCCGGTCGATGCGATGAAGGCGCGCGGGCTTCTGCTGGACGGTTCCACAGAGAACAACGACCCCCGCCTGCTTCTGCAGATCTTCTCGGGCAACATGCTGGGGCCGGTGTTCTTCGAAATCATCCAGCGCAAGAAGGACGAAGGTTTCGGCGAGGGCAACTTCAAGGCCCTGTTCGAATCGATCGAGCGCGACCAGATCGAGCGCGGCGTGCTCGAAACCGCGGAGGCCTGAGCCATGAAGCGCTACCTCAATTTTCCGCTGGTGAAGGGCGAGGCGAGCCGCCAGGCGCACGCGGATCTTCCCGAAGGCACCTACGAGCGCGAGATGTCGAAGGAAGGCTTCTTCGGCCCAGCCGCCTTCTTCTATCACCGCAATCCGCCCACGGGCTGGAGCGACTTCGACGGTCCCCTCGCACCGCGCGCCTTCGATCTCACGCAGATCAACGAAGCACCGAATTCGCTCTGGTCCGCGCCCGTCGTACTCCACAACAAGGCCACTGAAATCCGCCTGTGGCGTCTTGCAGAGGCCATGTCGAGCCTCGACCGCAACGGCGACGGCGACCAGATTCTCTTCGTGCATCGCGGCGCAGGCGATTTCTTCTGCGATTTCGGCCATCTCGCGATCGGGCAGGGCGATTATGTCGTCATCCCGCGCGGCACGATGTGGCGCATCGCGCCGACCGAGCCGATGCAGATCCTCGCCGTCGAGGCGACCAACAGCAGCTACACGCTGCCCGACAAGGGACTTCTGGGCCCGCACGCGATCTTCGATCCGGCGGTGATGGACACGCCCGAGATCGACGACGCCTTCCGCGCCCAGCAGGGCGACATCGAAACGCGCGTCGCGGTGAAGAAGCGTGGGCAGGTGTCGTGGATGACCTATCCGTTCAACCCGCTCGACGCCGTGGGCTGGCACGGCGAGCTTTCGGTCGCACGGCTCAATGTGCGGGACATCCGCCCGATCATGAGCCATCGCTATCATGTGCCGCCCTCGGCGCACACGACCTTCCTGGCCGACCGCTTCGTGATCTGCACGTTCGCGCCGCGCCCGTTCGAAACGGACCCGAAGGCACTGAAGGTGCCGTTCTTCCACAACAACGACGACTACGACGAAGTGCTCTTCTACCACGACGGCGACTTCTTCAGCCGCGACAACATCCACCCCGGCATGATGACGCTGCACCCCACCGGCTTCACGCACGGCCCGCACCCCAAGGCGCTCACCCGCATGTTCGAGCAGCCCAAGGCGATGACCGACGAATACGCCGTGATGATCGACACGCGCGATCCGCTCGAAATCGGTGAAGCGGCTTCCGCTGTGGAATGGACCGGTTACAAGGATAGCTGGAAAAGCAAATCCTGAAGGGGGTCCATATGAAGCCCATGATCCTGTCCGCGGCGGTGCTGTGCCTCGCCGCACCGATGGCGAATGCCGCCGCACCGGGTTCGCCGCAGGGCACCGCGGCGCTCAGCCTCTACAAGGACATCGTCGAGATTCGCTCCGCCGCGGGTCACGGCAAGGTGCCCGAAGTCGCGGCGCGCGTCGTCAAGGATCTGAAAGCGGCGGGCTTCGCGGACGCGGACATTAAGGTCGTGCCGATGGGCGAGACCGTGTACCTTATCGCCCGCTATCCGGGGAAGGCGGGCAGCAAGAAGCAGCCCGTCGCCTTTCTCGCCCACATGGACGTCGTCGATGCGAAGCCCGAAGACTGGTCGTTCGATCCCTTCGTGCTGCGCGAGAAGAACGGCGATTTCCTCGGCCGCGGCACGCTCGACAACAAGATGGGCGTCGCCCACCTGACGCGCGCCTTCGCCGACCTGAAGGCGAGCGGCTTCGTGCCGGACCGCGACCTCTACCTCGGCTTCTCCGGCGACGAGGAAACCGGCATGGTGACGACGCGCGCGCTCGTCGACGCGCTGAAGCCCGTGAAGCTCGAATATGCGCTCAATTCCGACGCGGGCGGCGGTGCGCTCACCCCGGACGGAAAGGCCTTCGGCTACGGGATGCAGGTCGCCGAGAAGACCTTCGCCACGTTCGACGTGACGATCCGCAACGAAGGCGGCCATTCCAGCCGTCCGCGCAAGGACAATGCGATCTACGATCTCGCCGCGCTCCTCAAGAATGTCGAGACGCTCAAATTCCCGATTCAGGCGAACAGCGTCACGCGCGCCTCGTTCGGCGCGATGGCGAAGGAACTGAAAGCCTCGCAGCCGCAGGTCGCGGAGATGCTGCGCCGTTTCTCCGAAAACCCGAACGACGCCGAAGCCGCCGCCGCGCTCGCGTCGAGCGAGGAATTCGAGCCCGAGATGCGCACCACCTGCGTCGCCACGATGCTGAGCGCAGGCCATGCTGAAAACGCATTGCCGCAGCGCGCGATCGGTACGGTGAACTGCCGCATCTTCCCCGGTGTCGAGGTGGCGACCGTGCAGGCCGCGCTCGAACAGGCGGGCGGCAATCCGAAGGCCGAATGGAAGGTGCGCGGCACGCCGACAGCAAGCCCGGTTTCGGAGCCGCGCCCCGACGTAACCGCCGCCGTGAAATCGGCGCTCGCGCTGCACTATCCCGGCGTCGCGATCACGCCCTATCAGGAGTCGGGCGGCACTGATGGCATGTGGTTCCGCATCGCGGGCGTGCCCACCTTTGCCGTGTCGCCGATCTTCATGGACATGAAGAAAATGCGCGCGCACGGGCTCGACGAGAACGCGCCCGTCGCCTCCTTCTACAACGGCCTCGATTACTGGCCGCACCTCATCAAAACGCTTGCCGGAGGGAAGAAATGAAGCTTGCCAGCCTGAAGGGTGGCCGCGACGGCCGTCTGGTCGTCGTGTCGAAGGATCTTGCGTGGTGCGCGGACGCGTCCGCCATCGCACCGACCTTGCAAGCGGCGCTCGACGACTGGGACGTGGCGGCGCCGAAGCTCGAAGCTCTCGCCACCGATCTCGCGCACGAAGTGATCCCCATGATGCGCTTCCACGAGCGCGAGGCGCATTCCCCGCTCCCGCGCGCCTTCCAGTGGGCGGACGGCTCGGCCTACGTGAACCACGTCGAGCTGGTGCGGAAAGCGCGCGGCGCAGAGCTCCCCGAAAGCTTCTGGACCGATCCGCTGATGTATCAGGGCGGCAGCGATTCGTTCGTCGGCCCGCGTGACCCGATCGTTCTCGCCGATGAAAGCTGGGGCTGCGATCTCGAAGCCGAAGTCGTCGTCGTCACCGGCGATGTCCCGCAGGGCGTTTCGGCCGCAGACGCGCGGCAGCACATCCGCCTCGTCGGCATCGTCAACGACGTTTCCCTGCGCAATCTTATCCCCGCCGAGCTCGCCAAGGGCTTCGGCTTCCTCCAGTCCAAGCCTGCAAGCGCCTTCTCGCCGGTGTTCGTGACGCCCGACGAGCTCGGCGCCGCGTGGGACGGCGGCAAGCTTCTCGGCACGCTCAAGGTCGATCTCAACGGCCAGCCGTTCGGCCGCGCCGAAACGCATGTCGACATGACCTTCGATTTCGGCGTGCTGATCGCGCACCTCGCAAAGACGCGCGATCTCGAAGCCGGCTCGATCGTCGGCTCGGGCACGGTTTCGAACCGTGACGCAGGCGGCGGGCCGGGTAAGCCCATCGCGCAGGGCGGCCTTGGCTACTCCTGCCTCGCCGAAGTGCGGATGGTCGAGACGATCCTGTCGGGGAAGCCGGAAACGCCGTTCCTCAAGTACGGCGACAGCGTCCGCATCTGGGTCGACGACAGCACCGGCCACAGCATTTTCGGCGCGATCGAGCAGACCGTCGCGGCAAGCTGAGCGGGCGCGCTTGTTTCCAAGCTGTTAACGCCTGCTGGGGCAGGGTCGCGCGCACTGTATTCAGGGAGCGCGTACATGACACTCGGCAGCAAGGTTTCAGCGCTTCGCCGCGCAAAGGCGTTGCCGCCGGTCAGCACGGGTGCGCAGGAACGGCGCCTGCATATGCAGGCGCACAATTATTGGGCGACACTGCCGCGCGCCGGCAGCGTGCCCAGCTGGAGCGATTTCGATCCGATGCTGATCGAAGATCGCTGCACGCAGAGCTTCGTCATCGATCTCGATGAAAACGAAGGCCCGCACCTCCGCCTCATTGGTGAGGCGCTGCAGGCAGAAGGCGGCGTCGACACCGATGTCATCGGGCTTGCCGACGCGCCGCCGGGCTCGCTCCTCATGCGTATCAGCAGCTACTTGCCCGAACTTCTCAGCCGCGCCGTGCCGCTGTCGGTCGAGGCGCCCTACGAAACCGCCACGGGCCACCCCGGCATCTACCGCGCGCTACTGATGCCGTTCACCACCAACGGCGGCGTGATCGACGTTGTGTTCGGCGTCGTAAGCTGGCGCGAAACCGCGCGCGAAAGCGAACGGCCGGCCGCGGCGCGCATCGTTCCCATCAGGGGCTGACGAAGCGTTCCAGCTTGCCCAGGGTTTGCTGACCCAGTTCCACGGCACCGAAGCCCTTCGCCTCCTGAAATTCTGCGGCCGTGCTGAACACCATGCCTAGCGTCACTTTCGTCACCCCGCCCTGCTCCTCGAACGCGGCCCATGCGTCGGCATGTTTGGGGCCGTTCTCGCCCCACAGCAGCGAATAGCCGAACCGCTCCTCGTGGCGGACCTCGTGATAGAGATGATGGTTCGGGAACACGGTGCCGTCAGGCGCGATCATGTCGAACACCCACTCGCCGCCCGCGCGCAGATCGATCCGCTTCGTGCGGCACGAAAATCCGTCCGGCCCCCACCATTGCGGCAGCGTTTCGGGGTTCATCCATGCGCCCCACACGATGGCTTTCGGCGCCTTGATCACCCGCTGCAAAATCATGGTGCGCTCGGCGACCACGGCAAGATTATCGAGACCGGCGCCGAAGCCCTCCCGGTAGCCGCCCGCCATGTCCTGTGCGAGCGAGGAAAGCTGCACCGTCACAGCGAGCCGGCTGTGCCCGTCCGTCTCTTCGATCCGGGCCGTCACCAGCGCCGCCGATAGGATCTCGCCTTCGCACGAGATCAGCTCGTAATTCACGCTGCGCGCCGCCGGCTCCAGCACGAGCCAGCCGTTCTCGCAGCGAATGTCGGGCTCGCCGTCCACCTTGCAGAGCGAAATCTCGCGGCCGCCGACCCTTGTGTCGCTTTCGAGGATTTCGACCGTGACCGAGGGCGACGGCGAGGCCCAGATCGCGCGCGCGGCGGGCGCCGTCCACGCTTCCCACAGCACGGCGGGCGGCGCGGCGATGCTCCGTTCGAAGCTGAGTGTCGCGAAGGGACTTGCACCCTCCGCGGCGAAGGCCTGTGTCATTCCTTGCTCTCCTTTATCACGGTCATCACGAATGCATCCAGCCGATCCAGCCGGTCTTCCCAGATCGCACGATGTTCATCGAGCCACGTCCGCGCCGGCTCCAGCGCCTCGGGCACGAGCGCGCAGGTGCGCACCCGCCCGTCCTTGGACGTGGTGATCAATCCCGCGTCCTCGAGCACCGAAAGGTGCCGCATCACCGTGGGCAGCCGCAGCCCCGTCGGATCGGCCAGATCCGTCACGCCCGCCGGTGTCGCCGCGAGCCGCGAGAGGATCGACCGCCGGGTCGGGTCCGCCAATGCATGGAACAGCCGCGAAAGCTCGGGATCATGCTTAGTCATATTGCTAAGTAATTCGCCGCTCACCGGTCGTGCAAGCAAAAACTTCGCCGATCAGCTAAGTTTTCCCCGTGGCCAGAATTTTGTTTGTCAGCGGTAACGCGCGATCCCTATATTGGCGGGATACGCGGCGACACGGTTCGCGTCGCGGTAACCGGAGAGTGGATGTCTGAGCTTGTACGATAGGGCTCTCTGAATCTCAGAGAGCCTCGTGAACTCAAAGCCGCCGGGCGCAATGCGCTCGGGGTATTTTTCACGTCTATCTTACGAGACTTCCATGAATATCTCACGAAACGAACAGCGTGCGCTGCACGTTCTGGCCCTTGGCGGCCGCATTCTGCATGAGCGCGGCGACGGCGCCAAAATCACGTCCGTCGCGTGTGTCACACGCGAAGGGATGTTCCTTGCCGGCTTCGATCTGATGGTTTTCAACCAGTTGCGGCGGAAACGTCTGATCGAATCCCGGTCGGGCAGCCCCTATCGAATCTCGAAGCGCGGCCGCATCTCGGTCCGCGCGCAGCTCGACAATCAGGGGGCATGACATGCTGCCCAACGAAAAGGGCCGGCGCGAATACGCGCCGGCCCCTCCTGCGTTCGATCCTCCCCGAATCGATTGCGGCTGCTTCGTTAGAGCAGTTCGATATTGCCTGCAGCCACCTTGCCGCGGCGGTCGCGCGCCAGCTCGAAGCTGACCCGCTGGCCTTCGGCGAGGCTGGTGAGACCGGCGCGCTCGAGCGCACTGATGTGCACGAACGCATCCTGCTTGCCGTCGCCGCGCGAAATGAAGCCGAAGCCCTTCATCGTGTTGAAGAACTTGACCGTACCTTCGATGCGCTCTCCGGGCGTGAAGTCGTCGTCCATGGCGCCACCGCCCGACGGACCGCGGTCGCGGGCCGGACGTTCGGGGCGATCGGGACGCTCGGGCGCCTCGCCATCGACGACGAGATCGGAAGCCGAGAGGCGTCCGCCACGGTCGAAGATGGAGAACGTGACCGGCTGGCCTTCATCAAGCGTCGTGCGGCCAGCGCGTTCGACCGCGCTGATGTGCACGAACACGTCTTCGCCGCTGTCGCGAGCGATGAAGCCGAATCCCTTCGTCGCGTTGAACCACTTGACGGTGCCTGAAGCCGTGCCGAGCGACGTGCCGGGGTCACGGCTAGCGCCGCCACCACCGAAGCCGCCGCCACCGCCGCCGCCGCGGAAACCACCGCCGCCACCACCGCCGCCACCGCCGAAGCGATCACCGCCGCCGAAGCCGCCACCGCCGCCACCGAAGCGGTCACCACCGCCGAAGCTGCGACCGGAGTCGTAAAAATCGTCGCCACCGCCGAACGAATCGCGTCCTCCGCCGCGGCGGTCATAGCCACGGTCCCCACCGCGCTTGCGGCCATCAAAACCCATGTCGTGATATCCAGTCTGAATAACGTCGGCAGCCGGGCGCCTGCCGCCACAGCACTGTCGTTCTCGGCCCAATTCTATTCGCGGCGGTCGACAGCCTGCTGATCCCAAAACAAAATCCGTGCGCCCACGGACATTCATGACGAACGTCCACACCAGTCTGAAACTGACATGAACTTCGCCAGCCTACAGGAGATTCGCAAAACCTGCGAGCAAAAAAGACGTGTTCTCAATTCTTTCCGGCACGCGCGAGTGCAGCCTGCACTTCGGCGTGCCGCGCGGCGCTGAGCGGCAGCCGAACGAGCACGAAAGCGGCGGGAAGCAGGATCACCGGCGGCAGCACGATCCAGAAGCCCTCGACCCACAGCAGCGACCCCGGCGCGCTCGCCGCAGCCGCTTCGGCGCTGAACCCGACAAGTGCGAGAATCGGAAACAATATCCCCACCGGCAGCGCGTAGCCGAGCTTCATCGCCGTCGTCAGCACGGCATTCAGCAGCCCGATCCGGTCCGCGCCGCTCACCAGCCGCTCCTCGTCGCCGACATCGGCAAGCATCGCGCGGAGCAGGAAGCCGGGCGCGGCATAGGGCGTTCCGGCGAGCCCGATGGCAAGATACGAAAGCCACGCCTGCGCGGGATCGAAAACGAGAAACGCCGCGACGTGCAGCGCCGCGCCGCTCACGCACGCAGCGGCGGCGGCGCGCTGTTTGCCGAAGCGCACGGCAAGGCGCAGCCACAGCGGCAGCGCAAGGAGGCCGCTGCCGAAATAGATCAGCAGCATCACCGCCGCCCCGGCCTGCGTGAAGCCGAGCAGGCGCACGAACACGAACTCGAAGAGCGCGCCCGTCACGCCCGGCGCAAGATTCACCAGCACATCGGCGAGAAGCAGCATCGCCAGCGCCCGGTTTGAAAATAGCCGGCGGATATCCGCCCACGTAATGCGCGGGTGCTCCGCCTGTGCCGCGCCCTCGCGCGCGCCGACGATCGCACCGATCACCGTGAGCGGAATGATGGCGAGGATGAATGCGCCCATCAGGTGCACCGGCTTCGGCGCGTCCGCGCCCATCATCTGCCCGAGCACGGCGGGGAGCACGAGCACGGTGATCAGCCCCACCAGATGCCCGCCGATCCACCAGCCGTAGACGCGCGAACGTTCATGATAATCGCCGGAAAGCGTCGCGCCCCACGCGATATGCGACACGTTCAGCATCGAATGGCCAGTGAACAGCAGCATCAACCAGCCGAACAGATACCACACGGTAATGCCCGGCACGGCGAAGAACACCGTGACCGTGGCGACAAGGAGCGTCAACCCGCCCGCCACCAGCCACGGCCGGAACCGGCCCCAGCGGCTGCGCGTGCCGTCCATGAAATGCCCGAGCAGCGGATCGAGCGGCATGTCGAGCATCCGCACGAGGAAGAAAACGAAGCCCACCGCGGCAAGATCGAGCCCCAGCGTGCCCGCGTAGTAAGGCGGTAGATAGATGACGAGCGGCAGCCCGAGCGCGGCGACGGGAAGGCCGGGGCCCGCATAGGCGGCAAGCGTGCGCGTCGGAAGCCGGGTCACGGGGCGGGAGCTTATCGGCAGCGCCGCCGCCGCCTCACTAGCGATGCTGGGAGGATCGCTCCGGGCTTCGACGAACCGCGCACCCTGTTCGACGGGCGTATAGCAAGTCCCGGCGGCGCAGCGTATGAACCCAGCCATGCTCGCTTTTCCCGAAAGGACTTCATCGATGATGCGCAGCCTTGCGTCGGCTTTCGCCATTGCACTTTCGCTTACGCTCGCCGCCCCCGTCTCGGCCCAAACGGCGCCGGCAGCCTCCACCGCAGTCCAGAACCCCGCGCATCAGGCGCTCTGGCAGCTCTTCCAGGATTCGGACGAGGCGAACCTCAAGCGCAATCCGATCAATGCCCTGTTTCGCGGGGACATGCGCTACGCGGACCAGCTCGGCGACTATATCACCGATGCTTACTACAATGCCGAGCGTGCCGCCGGCGAAAGCGACCTCGCGCGCCTGAAGGCGATCGACCGCAGCGCGCTCGATGCCACCGACCGCATCGCCTACGATGTCTTCAAGTGGCAGACCGAAGAGACGCTCAAGGGCCTCACCCCCGAAATCCTCGCGCTCACCGTCGTGCGCCCGGTCAACCACTTCAGCGGCTTCCACACCTTCTACCCGTCGTTCGCATCGGCCACCGGCGGCGCGCCTTTCGCGACGCTCGCCGACTACGAGAACAACCTGAAGCGCCACCAGGACTATGTCACGCTGCTCGATCGCTCGGTCGGCCGGTTCCGTGAAGGCATGGCGTCAGGCGTCGTCGAAACGAAGCTCACGATCAACAACGTCATCGAGCAGCTCGCGACCCAGCTCGCGCAGGCGCCCGAAGAGTCGCCCTTCTACAGCCCCGTCACCAAATTCCCCGAAGGCATCTCCGCCGCGGATCAGGCGCGCCTCAAGGCCGAATACCGCGCGATCATCACGGACAAGATCTACCCAACGTACCAGCGGCTGCATGATTTCCTGAAAGCCGAATACCTCCCCGTCGCCCGCGAGCAGGTCGGTCTCTCCGCGATGAAGGGCGGGCCCGTACTCTACGCGCAGCTCATCGAAAACACGACGACGCTGCCGCTGAAAGCCGCGGACATTCACGCCATCGGCCTTGCCGAAGTGAAGCGCATCAAGACCGAAATGGAAAAGGTGAAGGCCGAGGTCGGCTTCAAAGGCACGCTTCCCGAATTCTTCGATTATCTGCGCAATGATCCTCAGTTCAAGCCGCAGTCGCGCGAGTGGCTCACCCAGAAGTATTTCGAAATCGGCAAGGCGGTGGACGCCAAGGTGCCCGCGTATTTCTCCACGGTGCCGAAGTCCCCGCTCGATATCCGCCCCTACGAGCCGTTCCGCGAGAAGCAGCAGGCGGGCGGCTCCTATCAGCAGGGTACGCCCGACGGCACACGCCCCGGCATCTTCTATTTCAACGCCTATGATCTACCCTCGCGCACCACGCCGGGCATGACGACGCTCTACCTCCACGAAGGCGCGCCCGGGCATCATTTCCAGATCAGCCTCGCGCAGGAGAACGCCGCCCTGCCAAGCTTCATGCGCTTCGGCGGCAACACCGCCTACATCGAAGGCTGGGCGCTCTATGCCGAAACGCTCGGCTACCCGATGGGCTTCTTCAACGATCCCTATCAGCGTTTCGGCACGCTCTCGGACGAGATGCTGCGCGCCATGCGCCTCGTCGTCGACACGGGTCTCCATTCGAAGGGTTGGACCCGCGATCAGGCGATCGAATACATGCTCGCGAACAGCGACATGGGCCGCACCGATGCCACGGCGGAGGTCGAGCGCTACATCGCCATCCCCAGCCAGGCGCTCGCCTACAAGGTCGGCGCGATGAAGATCCAGGAACTCCGCGCCCGCGCCGAAAAGGCACTCGGGAAAAAGTTCGACATCCGCGATTTCCACGCGCAGGTGCTGATGACCGGCGCCCTGCCGCTCGCCGTCCTCGAAAAGAAAATCGACGACTGGATCGCGTCGAAGAAATAAGCGTCCGAACGTGCCGTCATTCCGGTCTCGGCAGGAATGACGGCTATCGGCCCGCCGACCTGATCATTATAGGCTCGGCCCATGGTGAAGCTTTCCTGCCTCTGCGGCCAGATCCGCATCGCGACCGAGAAACAGCCGGACTACATCCACGAATGCAACTGCACACTGTGCAGCAAATCGGGCGCGCGCTGGGCCTATTATCATCCGTCGGAAGTCAGCGTCGAGGGCGCCACGAAAACCTATTCCCGGCAAGACAAGGACGATCCGGCCGCGGAAATCCATTTCTGCCTCACATGCGGCGCGACAACGCATTTCACCCTGACTCCGGGCGCCGTGGCAAAGTTCGGAAACAGCATGATGGGCGTCAACATGTGGCTGGCGGACGAGAAGCACCTCGCCGGCGTCGAACTGCGTTATCCTGACGGACGCGCCTGGTCGGGTGCAGGCGATTTCAGTTACGTGCGCGAGGCACGCATTCTCGGCTAGATTTCGACCTGGCTGCCCAGTTCCACCACGCGGTTCGTCGGCAGCTTGAAGAATTCCATCGCCGTCGCCGCGTTGCGCAGCATCCATGCGAACAGCTTTTCGCGCCAGATCGCCATGCCGGGCTTCGGCGCCGCGATCAGAGTCTGGCGGGAAAGGAAGAAGCTCGTCTGCATCATGTCGAACTTCGGCCCGCAGGCGTTCACCGGCGAAAGCGCCTTCGGAATATCGGTTTCCTGCATGAAGCCGTAGCGCAGCTTCATCCGATAGAAGCCCTGCCCCAGATCCTGCGTCTCCACCACGTCGCACGTCTCGACATAGGGAATATCCTCGATCGCCACGGTGAGCACGATCACGCGTTCGTGCAGCACCTTGTTGTGCTTCATGTTGTGGAGCAGCGCGTGCGGCACGCCGGTCGGTTCGGACGACATGAAGATCGCCGTGCCGGGCACGCGGATGGCGCTGTTCGCTGCCGACTTCACGAAGATTTCCATCGGCATCGCGGCTTCCTGCATACGCTGGCGCATCAGCAGCCGGCCCTTCGACCATGTCGTCAGCATCGTGAACGCGACGACGCCGATCAGCAGCGGGAACCAGCCGCCATCGGGAACCTTGGTGAGGTTCGCGGCGAAATAGGCGCCGTCGACGATGAAGAACACCGCGAGCAGCGGAATGGCGAGCCAAGACTTCCATTTCCAAAGCGAAAACAGCACCACGCCGAGCAGGCACGTGTCGATCAGCATCGCGCCTGTCACGGCAATGCCATAGGCGGCGGCAAGGTTGCTCGAATTCTGGAACATCAGCACGAGCAGGATCACCGCCGACATCAGCAGCCAGTTGATGACCGGGATGTAGATCTGCCCCTGTGTCGAGGCGCTGGTGTGCTTGATGGTGAGGCGCGGCATGAAGCCTAGCTGGATCGCCTGATGCGTCACCGAAAACGCGCCCGAGATCACCGCTTGGCTCGCGATCACGGTGGCGAGCGTCGCAAGGCCAACGAGCGGCAGGCGCAGGGTTTCAGGGGCGAGCATGAAGAACGGATTGCGGATCGCCACCTCGGCTTCGGCGGGCGTCATGCTCACGATCATGGCGCCCTGCCCCATGTAGTTGAGCATCAGCCCCGGCATCACGAACCACAGCCACGAGAAGCGGATCGGGCGCCGCCCGAAGTGCCCCATGTCGGCGTAAAGCGCCTCCGCGCCGGTCACGGCGAGGACGACGGAGCCGAGCGCGAGGAACGCGAGCCAGCCGTCGAGCAGGAAGAACTGGAACGCATACCAGGGGTTGAGCGCCGTCAGAATCTGCGGGTCTTTCGCGATGTTCACGATCCCGAGCACGGCGAGCACGAGGAAGTAGAGCACCATGATCGGCCCGAACAGCGCGCCGACCTTGGCGGTGCCGCGGGACTGGATCAGGAACAGGAAGACAAGGATGAACACCGCGATCGGCAGCACGAGCGGCTCGAACCCGTCGTTCACCACCACGAGACCCTCGACCGCAGAAAGCACCGAGATTGCCGGGGTGATCATGCTGTCGCCGTAGAATAGCGCTGTGGCGAAAACGCCGAGCATCACGATCACGACGCCAAGCCTCGCGTGCGCGGTCCTGCGCGAAATGAGCGCGAGCAGCGCCAGGCTGCCGCCTTGCCCCTTGTTATCGGCGCGCATGATGATGGTGACGTATTTCAGCGTCACCACCAGCATCATCGACCAGAAGATGAGGCTGACGACGCCGTAGACGTGAACCGCGTCGAGCGCGAGCGGGTGATGGCCCGCGAACGTCTCGCGAAACGCGTAGAGCGGCGACGTGCCGATATCGCCGAAAACGATACCGATGGCGGCGACCGCGAGCTTCGCGATGCCGTCATGGCGGTCTGACGACGGCCCGTGCGGGTTGTGGGGTCCGGTCATGGACAGATGCGGGGCGACGGCACCGCGCTTAGCGGCCCGCGCCCCTGTTACCCTTGTTCTGCCGGGTCATGCGACTCATGCCTCAAGCTGTTTTGTCCAGAACCGAAATGGCGGCGGCGACTAGCATAGCGTGCCGCAGCGCACAACAGGCGTGCGAAGCCGCTCACTCACCCACGATCTTGCGGATGCTCACCTGCGTCACCAGCCGCTGCACGCCGGGGAGCGCGGCAAGCAGTTCGCGGTGCACGCGCTCGAAGCTGTCGCCTTCCTTCACCAGGATTTTCAGCATGTAATCCGAATCACCGGTGATCAGGTGTCCCTCGGCAATTTCGGCCGCGCGCGCCACGGCGGTTTCGAAGGCGGAAAGCGTTTCCTTGCGCTGGTCAGTGAGCGTGACCGCGACGTACACGGCGGAGGGATTGCCCCGCGCTTCGGGCGACAGCACGGCCCGATAGCCGCGGATGTACCCCGCTTCTTCCAAAAGCTTCACCCGCCGGTGCGCCGCAGACGCCGAGAGCCCGACCCGGCTGCCGAGCTGCTCGCTGGTCAATCCCGAGTCGATTGCAAGCTGGGCGATAATCTTGCGGTCTATCTGATCAAGATCGGACAATTTCCCGAAATCTCCAACGATATTCGAATATTCTCTACACGATTCCCCTTCCATCTGACAACTTCACAAACTTTTCCGACGCGATTTCCGGTAAATTCCCTCCATTGCATAAGGACGAGGGAGAACAGGTCATGCGCGTCGGGGTGCCCAAGGAAATCAAGGTTCATGAATATCGCGTCGGCATGACGCCGGCCTCGGTCGCCGAGCTTACGCAGGCTGGCCACGAGGTTTTCGTCGAAACGGGCGCGGGCAGCGGCATCGATTTCGGCGACGACGCCTATACGGCGGTCGGCGCGAAAATCCTCGCGACGCCGCAGGAAGTCTTCGCAGCCGCCGACATGATCGTGAAGGTGAAGGAGCCTCAGCTCCACGAGATCGCGTGGCTGGAGTCGCGCCACACGCTGTTCACCTACCTGCACCTCGCCGCCGACAAGCCGCAGGCCGAAGCACTGATGAAGTCCGGCGCGACCTGCATCGCCTACGAGACGGTCACGAACGCGCAGGGCCGCCTGCCGCTCCTCCAGCCGATGTCCGAGGTCGCGGGCCGCATGGCCGTGCAGGTCGGCGCGCACTATCTTGAAAAGGAACAGGGCGGCCGCGGCATCCTGCTCGGCGGCGTACCCGGCGTCGCGCCCGCCAAGGTCTCGATCCTCGGCGGCGGCGTCTCCGGCTTCAACGCCGCGCAGATGGCGGTGGGACTCGGCGCCGACGTGACGATCTACGACGTCTCGTCCACCCGCCTCGCAGAGCTCGACGCGCTGTTCCAGAACCGCATCAAGACCGTCTACGCGAGCGGCGCCGCCGTGGCGCGCGCGGCGGAGAACTCGCACCTCATCATCGGCTGCGTGCTGATCCCGGGTGCAGCGGCACCGAAGCTCGTCACGCGCGAAATGCTGAAGACGATGAAGCGCGGCTCCGTGCTCGTCGACGTCGCCATCGATCAGGGCGGCTGCTTCGAGACCTCGCACGCGACGACACACAGCGACCCAGTCTACACGGTCGAGGGCGTCATCCACTATTGCGTCGCCAACATGCCCGGCGCCGTGGCGCGTACGTCCACCTTCGCGCTCAACAATGCGACGCTGCCGTTCATCGTGAAGCTGGCGAAGCTGGGCGCCGAGGGCGCGATGCGTGCCGATCCGCACCTTCGCAATGGCCTCAACGTCGCGGGCGGCTTCATCACCTACAAGGCGGTCGCCGACGATCTCGGTCTCGCCTACCGCGCCTGGGAATAAAGCGCTTCACCTGAGCGAAGCCAAAAAAGAAGGGCCGGAGGCGATGCCTCCGGCCCAACTGTTTTCGGACCGACAGTCGTTAGAAGCGGAACGCGAGGCCCGCCAGAACCTGATCGGCCGCATAGCCGCCGTCCATGTCGCGGTGGCGGTATTCGGTGCGGATGCTCGCCGACTCGTTGAGACCGTATTCGAGACCGCCGCCATAGAGGAGGCCGTCCGACCAGCCCTTTTCACTCGTGGAATCGACGCCCGTGATCGTGGAGACCGTCGAGACGCGCGTCTTCTCGGCGCCGTAGCCGACCCGGCCGTATACGAGCAGATTCGGCGTCGCGAGGAAGCCCGCGCGCGCGCTCACGTCGTAATTCCACTTGGGATCGATCTCTGCGGTCAGACCCGCGATCGGCGTATCGCGCAGCGTCTTGCCGCCGAAGCCAAGGCCGGCTTCAACGCCGACGAGGAAATTCTGGCCGACGCCGTAATCGTAGCCGGCGAAGACGCCGTAATCGATGCCGCTACGGCTCTTGTCGAAATCCTCAACGCCGGGCAGGCCGAAGTCGAGATCGACCGACCGTTTGCCCCAGCCGATCTGGCCGCCGACGAACGCGCCGCCGATGGCGCCCGCGTCCTGAGCAAGCGCGGACGCCGGGAGGAGGGCAGTCGCGAGCGCGGCAAGAATAAGCTTTTTCATGAACTCACCTCTACAAAGATTGCACTGCCCGCGAGGGGAGAGCCTTGCGGACGGCGGCACAGGTGGTGGCGAATTGCGGCCGAGAAAAGGCGCGGCGGCCATGCTTCGGCGAACGACTGTCGGAAACAGGACGAACGACAGACAGGCTTCGACGAACGACGTTCAGCGCACGTTAAACTGTCATATCGGGTGGAAAAAGAGGCCCTTAGAAGGCCTCTTCGGGTATCGTGAACAGCGTTTCTGCGCCGCGCGTCACCGGGCCGAGCAGTGCCGTCGCCTGCGGCAGGAACTGCTCGGCGAAGAAGCGCGCGGTCACGATCTTCGCCCTCAGGAACGCCGGATCGCCTTCGCCCGCCGCAAGGCGCTGCACCGCTGCCGCCGCCTGCTTTGCAAGCAGCCAGCCGCCGACGGTAAGGCCGAACATGCGCAGGTACGGCGACGCGCCCGCCGCATTGTCATCGGCACCACCCGCCGCGCCGCCTTCGGCGAGCCACGTCGTCGCGCTTTCGAGCGCTGCGAGCGCATCTTCGAGATAAGGCGCCAGCCCGGCTGTTTCGCCCGTGAGCAGCGCGAAATCCGCGCGCATGTCTGCGAACAGGCTCTTCCAGCGGCCCTGCGGCAGCTTGCGTCCGACAAGGTCCATCGCCTGGATGCCGTTCGTTCCCTCGTAGATCGGAGCGATGCGCGCATCGCGGTAGTGCTGCGCTGCGCCCGTCTCCTCGATGAAGCCCATGCCCCCGAAAATCTGCACGCCGAGGCTCGCGACCTCGACGCCAACATCGGTCGAGAACGCCTTCGTCACAGGCGTCAACAGGTCGGCAAGCGCCTGCGCCTCGCGCTGCGCCGGTTCGTCGGTTTCGGCGTGCGCGCGGTCGACGGCGGCGGCGTTCAGATAGGTGAGCGCCCGCGCCGCTTCGGTGAGGCCGCGCATCGTCATCAGCATCCGCCGCACGTCGGCGAACTCGATGATGCGGCGCACCTGCACGCGTTCCTTCGCGTAGGCGAGCGCGTGCTGGTAGGCGCGCTCGGCGATGGAAACGCCCTGCAGCCCCACGTTGATGCGGGCGTGGTTCATCATCGTGAACATGGCGCGCATGCCGGCGTTCTCGCCGCCGATCATGTAGCCGACGCACGCGTCGTTGTCGCCGTAGCTCATCGTGCAGGTCGGCGAGGAATGGATGCCGAGCTTGTGCTCGATCGAAACGCAGCGCAGGTCGTTGCGCGCACCTAGAGAGCCGTCCGCGTTCACAAGGAACTTGGGCACGATGAACAGCGAAATGCCCTTGGTGCCCTTCGGCGAACCCGGCGTGCGCGCAAGCACTAGGTGGATGATGTTGTCCGCAACATCGTGCTCGCCCCACGTGATGAAGATCTTGGAGCCCTTGATGCGCCACGTGCCGTCCTCGGCGGGCGTCGCGACAGTGCGAAGCGCACCGACGTCCGTCCCGGCCTGCGGCTCGGTGAGGTTCATCGTGCCCGTCCATTCGCCCGAGATGATCTTGGTGAGGTAGGTCTGCTTCTGGTCTTCGGTGCCGTGCGCCGTCAGCGCCTCGATCGCGCCCTGCGACAGCATCGGGCACAGCGACAGCGCCATGTTGGCGCTCGTCGTCTGCTCCTGAACGGCGGTCGCCAGCACGAAGGGCAGCCCCTGCCCGCCCCACGCCGGATCGGCGCCGAGCGTCATCCAGCCGCCTTCGACGTAAGCCGCATATGCCTCGCGAACGCCTGCGGGCAGCGTAACCACGCCGTTCGCCAGTTTCGCGCCCTCTGTATCGCCGACCCGGTTCAGCGGCGCGAAGACTCCCGCGGAGAGCTTTCCAGCTTCTTCCAGAATCGCATCGACCAGATCCGCCGTCGCCGCTTCGAAGTGCGGAAGCTGCGCAAGGCCGGGCAGGTCTGCGATGGTTTCGAGGACGAAGCGCTGTTCGGTGATCGGGGCGGTGTAGGTCATGGGAGGCCATCTATCGCTTGTGAGAGGAAACGGCGCGGGTATAGCGGGGGGCTGTGACTGGGCAACCTGATCTTTTGAGCACCGAAACCGTGGCGCCGGACCCCGCAGGCGTCTCGCTCGCCGCAACGCTCCTACGCACCGGATCGGTCGTCGCGGTCCCCACCGAAACCGTCTACGGCCTCGCCGCCGACGCAACGAACCCAGCCGCCGTCGCCCGCATCTACGCCGCCAAGGGCCGCCCGTCCTTCAACCCCCTCATCGCCCACGTCAGCGGCGCAGAGATGGCGGCTGAGCACGTCGAGATATCCCCCCTCGCCCGCGGCCTCATCGACGCGTTCTGGCCGGGCCCGCTGACGCTCGTCCTGCCACGCAAACCCGAAAGCCCGATCGCCGCCATCGTCACCGCCGGCCTCCCGACGCTCGCCGTGCGCTGCCCCGATCACCCCGTCCCGCAAGCACTGATCGCGGCGCTTGGCCGCCCGCTCGCCGCCCCGTCCGCGAACGCCTCCGGGCAGATCAGCGCGACACGCGCCGAACATGTCCTGAAAACCCTCGGCGGCCGCATCCCGCTCATCATCGACGGCGGCTCCTGCAAGGGCGGCATCGAATCGACAATCGTCGCCGTGGACGGCGAGAGTCTCCGCCTGCTGCGCCCAGGCGGCATCCCGCGCGAGGCGCTGGAAGCGTTCGCCCCCGTCTCTCTTGGCAGCAGCGGCATCGAGGCACCGGGCATGATGGAAAGTCACTATGCGCCCACGAAGCCGCTCAGGCTCGAAGCCGAGAGCGAGCGCGATGACGAGTTCCTGATCGGCTTCGGACCCGTCACAGGCGACATCAGCCTGTCCCCCGCGGGCGATCCCGTCGAAGCTGCAGCCCGCCTGTTCGACTGCCTGCACGCCGCCGACGTGAGCGGTGCAGGTGCCATCGCCGTCGCCCCCGTCCCCCATGAAGGTCTCGGCGCTGCGATCAACGACAGGCTGCGCCGCGCCGCCGCGCCGCGCTGATTCTCCTTGCGTCCAGAATGTGTTATGCAGCCCCGCCGCGCATGACGCGGCCCTTCAGGGGAGGGTATGGCATGTTCGATCTCAAGAAGCTCACAGCGGAACTCTTCGGTACCTTCTGGCTCGTTCTCGGCGGCTGCGGCAGCGCCGTGCTCGCCGCTGCGTTTCCCGATGTCGGCATCGGTCTTGCCGGGGTCAGTCTCGCGTTCGGCCTCACCGTGCTCACGATGGCCTTTGCTTTGGGTCCGATCTCGGGCGGGCACTTCAATCCCGCCGTCACGCTCGGTCTCGCCGCGGGCGGGCGCTTCGCGTGGAAGGACGCTCCGGGCTACATCGTCGCGCAGGTCGTCGGCGCCATCCTCGCAGCGCTCGTGCTTTACACGATCGCGAGCGGCAAGGCCGGCTACGCGGGCGGTCTGGCCTCCAACGGCTTTGGCGAACATTCGCCGGGCGGCTATTCGATGACATCGGCGCTGTGGACCGAGATCGTGATGACCTTCGGGTTCCTGATCGTCATCCTCGGTGCGACGGCGAAGCGTGCCTCGCCTGAGTTCGCCCCGATCGCGATCGGGCTTGCGCTCACGCTCATCCACCTCATCAGTATCCCGGTGACGAATACGTCGGTGAACCCGGCGCGTTCCACGGGGCCGGCGCTGATCGAGGGCGGTATTGCTCTGCAGCAGCTCTGGTTCTTCTGGGTTTACCCGATCGTGGGCGGACTCATCGCGGGCTTCGTGTACAAGTTCATGTGGGACGAGTGATACGGTGCGGGAGGGGAGTTGCGGCTTCCCTCCCGATTGTTCATTGACAGACTCCTTATTGCGAATCATTATCATTCTCTCGCAAGAAGGATCGCACCATGGCGACGATTGCCGAAACAGCCGAATACCGCGGGCCTTGGCTGAACCTGCCGCCTGACAGCCAGACGATCCTGTGGGCGCTGCGGCGGCTCGTGATCGGATGGCCGCGCCCGCCCTGTCTCCACGCCGCACTGATCGAGGCCTACGGCGACAACGCCTGCGGGATCGAACACCTGCTGCGCTGCCTGCTGACGGGCATCGCCATGCACGGCACGCGGCGGCTGGAGATCGGCGCGCCGTGCTGCGTGGCGCTGCTGCCGCACGAGGCCGAGCTGCTGGAAGCCATCGGGCTCGACGGCGCCGAATCCGATCCCTCCGCGCTCGTCCGGCTTTGCGACAATCCCGCGGCGGCCCAGCTTTCGGTGCTCGCCGCGGGCATCAGCGCAGCGGTGGCCGACGCGCATATCGGCGCTGCGCATTAGAAGAGTTTCCGTCGGGGCCGTCCTGATTTATGTTCCGCTCAAATCAGCGGAAGAGGGACCGCATGACCGAACATTTCGACATGATCGAACATTTCGACATGATCATCGTGGGCGCCGGCATCTCGGGCATCGGCGCCGGTGTGCATCTGAAAAAGCACTGCCCGGATCGCAGCTATATGATCCTCGAAGGCCGCCCGAACATCGGCGGCACGTGGGACCTGTTCCGCTATCCCGGCATCCGGTCCGACAGCGACATGTACACGCTCGGCTTCAACTTCAAACCGTGGACGGACCAGAAGGCCATCGCCGACGGCGATTCCATCCTGCGCTATCTCGATGAGACGGCGCGCGAATACGACCTCTACGAGAAGATCCGCTTCGGCCATCATGTCGAGGCCGCAGCATGGGATTCGCGCACCGCACGCTGGACGGTGACGGCGCGCGCCGACGGCAAGCCCGTGCAGTTCACCTGCAATTTCCTCTACATGTGCTCGGGCTACTACCGCTACGAGGCCGGCTACACGCCGCAGTTCGAGGGTGCGGAGAGCTTCCGCGGCCGCATCATCCACCCGCAGCACTGGCCGCAGGACCTCGACTATGCGGGGAAACGCGTCGTCGTGATCGGTTCGGGCGCGACCGCCGTCACGCTCGTCCCCGAAATCGCGAAGACAGCGCACGTCACCATGCTGCAGCGCTCGCCGACCTACATGATCTCCCGGCCTGCCGAAGACCGCTTCGCGAACTGGCTGCGGCGCTGGCTGCCGCCGATGGCCGCCTACAATATCGTGCGCTGGCGCAACGTCGCCATGCAGCAGTGGCTGTTCCGGCTGGCGCGGAGCAAGCCCGAAAAGCTGAAGAAACGCCTGCTCGGCGGCGTCCGCGACCTGCTCGGCCCCGGCTACGACGTGAAGACGCACTTCACGCCGACGTATAACCCGTGGGAACAGCGGCTCTGCCTCGTTCCCGACGACGACCTGTTCGATGCGATCCGCGAAGGCCGCGCCGAGGTCGCGACCGACCACATCGACCGCTTCACCGAAACCGGAATTCTCCTGAAATCGGGCAAGACGCTGGACGCGGACATCGTCGTGACCGCAACCGGCCTCGACCTCCTCTTCATGGCCGGGATCGACGTGACGCTCGACGGCCGCAAGGTCGATTTCCCGAAGACCTACGGCTACAAGGGCATCATGTTCTCGGGCGTGCCGAACCTCGCGGTGGCGTTCGGCTACACCAACGCTTCGTGGACGCTGAAGGCGGACCTCACCAGCGAATATCTTTGCCGCGTGCTCAATCACATGAAGGAAACCGGCACAGACACGGTCACACCGACGCTCGTCGACCCGAACATGGAAGCGGAACCGTGGATCGACTTCTCCTCGGGCTATTTCCAGCGCGGGCTTCACCAGTTCCCGAAACAGGGCAAGGCAGTGCCGTGGCGGCTCAACCAGAACTATGCCGGTGACGTGAAGATGTTCCGCCACGCGCCCGTCGACGACGGCGTGCTGCGCTTCAGCAAGGCGGCGGATGCGTCGGCGCAGCGCGCGCCGGAGGCGATCGCGGCGGAATAAGACCTACCGCCCGGCAAAGAGCTGCCGGCCGGCGAGATCGAGCAGGATTTCCTCCGATCCGCCGCCGATCGCGTTAACGCGCACCTCGCGGTAGATGCGTTCGACCTTGGAACCCTTGAGGTAGCTGGCGCCGCCCAGCACCTGCGCGGCATCGCGGGCGACGGCTTCGAGCATCCGCGTTGCCTGCACCTTCAGCATCGCGAAGTCGGCGGGCTCCGTTTTGCCTTCGCGCACCTGCCACGCGCACTGATCGACCCACGCCTGCGTCGCATTCACCTGCCGCGCCATATCGGCGAGCTTGATGCGGATCGACTGGTGCCCGACGAGCGGCTTTCCGAACGTCTCGCGCTCGCGCGCCCACGCCGCGGCCTCCTCGAGGCAGACGCGCGCGTAGGCGCAGCAGCCATGCGCCATGCCGAGCCGCTCGCTGTTGAAATTGCGCATGATGCCCATGAAACCCGCATTCTCGGGGCCGATCAGGTTCTCTGGCGGCACCTCGACATTGTCGAAATGGAGCGCGGCAGTATCCGAACAGTGCCAGCCCATCTTTTCGAGCGGCGTACGCGTGAAGCCCGGCATGTCCGCTTCGATCAGCATCAGCGAGATGCCGCCCATGCCTGCACCGCCGGTGCGCACCGCGACTGTCAGATAATCCGCGCGCATCCCGCTGGTGATGAACATCTTGCCGCCGTTCACGACATATTTGTTCCCCACGCGCTCGGCACGCGTACGGAGGCTTGCGACATCCGAGCCGCCGGACGCCTCCGTGATGCTGAGCGCGATGATCTTCTCCCCCGCGAGCACCGCAGGCACGACGCGGCGTTTCATCTCCTCGCTGCCCATGGCGAGGATCGGCGGCAGGCCGATGCCGTGCGTCATCAGGCTGGCGGTGAGCCCGCCTGCGCCCGGCCGCGCCAGTTCATCGGACTGGGTGAGGTTGTGGAACACGTCGAAGCCCGCGGTGTGGCCGCCATATTCCTCGGGATAGCCGAGCCCGAGGATGCCCGCCTCCGCGGCCTTGCGGTGGAGTGCGCGGGGGATGGCGCGCGCCTCCTCCCACGCATCGACATGAGGCGCGATCTCGCGCTCCACGAATCGGCGCACGCTTGCCGCCACCGCCTCGTGCGTTTCGTTGTAGAACGGCGAGCGCGCCCGCCAGTCGTCGAAAAGCGTCATGCCTGTGATGCTCGGCCCCGGCGGCCGTGCGGGTCAACCTCGGCTTTTAAGGCGGTCCGCGTATTTTTCCTGGAACTTCCGGACCTTGGGGCCGACGACAAAGTTACAGTAGGGCGTCGTGTCGCCGGTCCGCGCATAATATTCCTGGTGATAGTCCTCGGCGGGATACCATGTTCCGGTCTCGATGGTCGTCACCACCGGGTCCGGCCACAGCGCGCCGGCCTTCACGATCGCCGCTTCCGCCGCCGCCCGCTGCGCATCATCCTGCGGGAAGATCGCCGAGCGGTACTGAGTGCCCACGTCATTACCCTGCCGATTGAGCGTCGTCGGGTCGTGAATGTGGAAGAAGATGTCGAGCAGCTCTTCATAGCTCACGACTGCCGGATCGAAGCGGATCAGGATCGCTTCGGCGTGGCCGGTGTCGCCGCCGCATATCTCCTTGTAGGTCGGGTTCGTCGTGCGTCCGCCGATATAGCCGGATTCGACCGCCTCCACCCCTTGAAGATCGTCATAAATTGCTTCCACGCACCAGAAGCACCCGCCTGCGAGGATCGCGGTTTCCATCGGCATGTTGCATTCGCTCCGTTCGATTTCGCTGCGCTTCCGACCGCCGCTGCGGCGGCATGTCGCAAGCGGCCGCTCTGGCGATTAACCACCAACATTATGTATATTCGCCGCAACAGAATACAAATTCTTGCGGATTGAAACCGCGCCAGAGCCAGGCCGGACTTGTAAATGCGGGATTAATCCATAACACTATAGTAACCAATCAACGCTCGCAGCGGGGCCATGTCGCGAGCGGAATGACAACAGAATATCAACGGGGCCCGCCGACGCGTTGCGCGGCGAGGATAGGGCAGGTTTGGTTATGAATATCGCTGCTGCTGGGAAGCTGGCGCTGTGCATCTGCACCGGCGCCGTGGTTGGTGCCGGGGTGAACGAAGCCCGTCATAATGCCGACAAGCCGAAGGCCGTGAAGACGGCTTCGAAGAATCCTGCCCGCAAGGTCGTGCAGTTCCCGTGCGAACCCTACATCGTGCAGGATCAGATGATGCGCGATGCGCAGATCCCGAGCGACTTCGAAGCGACCGACCTTCCCGAATACGCCGAGCTGATCCTGCCGGGTGGCGGTGGCGGTGGCGGCGACGATGGTGACGGCGGCGGCGATGACGGCGATGGCGGCGGCGGCACGAATCCGGTGCCCGAGCCGGCCATGCTCGCGCTCTTCGGGCTCGGCGCGGCAGGCCTCGTCGGCGGCCGCAAGTATCTGCTTCGTCGCAAAAGCTGAACACAAAGACGTTAGCTGAGGGGCATGAGACTTTTCCTTGCCCTTTCGCTCTCGCTCATGCTTGCTTCCGGCGTGACCCAGGCTGCCGATCGCCCTGCCGACCGCCCCATCGTGATCGCACATCGCGGCGCTAGCGGCCTTCTTCCCGAACACACGATCGCCGCCTACACGCGCGCGATCGATGACGGCGCGGATTTCATCGAACCCGACCTCGTTCCGACACGCGACGGCGCGCTGGTGGCACGGCACGAGAACGAGATTTCAGGCACCACCGATGTGGCTTCGCGTGCAGAGTTCGCGGATCGCAAGACAACCAAGATCATCGACGGCGCGTCCGTCACCGGCTGGTTCACCGAAGACTTCACGCTCGCCGAACTGAAGACCCTGCGCGCCCGCGAGCGCCTGCCCGAGCTGCGCGGCACCGCGAACGACGGCCGGTTCGAGATTCCGACGCTGGGCGAGATCATCGCGCTCGCGAAGGCGCGCGGGGTCGGCATCTACCCTGAGACCAAGCACCCGTCCTATTTCGCGGCGATCGGCCTGCCGCTCGAGGCGAAGCTCGTCGCCGCGCTTGATGCCGCCGGATGGCGCGATGCCGAGGCGCCGGTCTTCATCCAGTCGTTCGAGGTCAACAATCTGAAGCGGCTGGATGCGATGACGGGCGTGCGCCTCATCCAGCTCGTCGCGGCGGACGGCGGACCGGCGGACGGTGCGCACGAAACCTATGCCGAGATGCTGACCCCAAAGGGGCTGAAAGCGGTCGCGACCTATGCAGACGGCATCGGCCCCGAAAAGACGCTGGTCATCCCGCGCGGACCGGACATGCGCCTCGGTGTGCCAACCCGGCTTGTGGCGGACGCGCACGCGGCGGGGCTCAAGGTCCATCCGTGGACATTCCGCGCGGAAAATTACTTTCTCCCCGCAGACCATCGAAAGGGTAGCGACCCGCGCGCGCACGGCGATCTCGGCGCGGAAATCAGGGCCTATCTCGCTGCGGGCGTCGACGGCGTATTCAGCGATTTCACGGCCGAAGCCGTGGCGGCGCGCTAACGATCGAAGGGGTTCTTGCCGCCTCGCAGCGTGAGCCGGATCGGTACGCCGGTGAAGCCGAGATCGTCGCGGAGCGAATTCGCCAGATACCGACGATAGCTTTCGGGAAGCTCCGTGAGGCGGTTGCCGAAGATCACGAAGGACGGCGGCCGCGACTTCACCTGCGTGACGTAGCGCAGCTTCAGGCGCTTGCCGTCCGGCGCGGGGGGAGGATTGCGCGCGAGCGCGCCTTCGAACCAGCGGTTGAGGCGGCTGGTCGGCACGCGCTGGCTCCATGCCTCGCGCTGCTCGAAGGCGGCCTTGAGCAGCGTATCGAGGCCCTTGCCGGTCATCCCCGAAACCGCGAGCAGCGGCACGCCCTTGATCTGCGCGAGCCCTTCGTCGAGCGCCTTGCGGACGCCCTGGAACAGGCGGGACTGATCCTCCGCCGCGTCCCACTTGTTGAGCGCGATGACGAGCGCGCGGCCTTCCTCGATCACCATGTCGGCGATGCGCAGGTCCTGCGCTTCAAGGCCGAGCGTCGCATCGAGCAGCAGCACGACGACCTCGGCGAAATCGATCGCGCGGCGCGTATCGGCGACCGAGAGCTTTTCCAGCTTCTCGTGCACCTTCGCCTTCTTGCGGACCCCGGCCGTATCGATGAGGCGGACAGGGCGGCCTTCCCAGTTCCACTCGATCTCGATGCTGTCGCGCGTGATCCCCGCTTCCGGGCCCGTGACCAGCCGGTCCTGCCCGAGCAGCGTGTTGATGAGCGTGGACTTGCCGGCGTTCGGGCGCCCAACGATGGCGAGCTTGAGCGGGCCTACCGCCTCTTCGTCGCCCTCATAATCGTCGCCCGCCGCGGCCACGGCCGCATCGACATGCGGCGCCAGCGCTTCGAACAGATCGGCGAGACCCTCGCCATGCTCGGCGGAGATGCCGACCGGTTCGCCGAAGCCGAGTTCGTAGGCTTCGAGGATGCCCGCATCGCCCGAGCGGCCTTCCGCCTTGTTGGCGACGAGCACCACCGGCACCTTCGCGGTGCGCAGCCAATCCGCGAAATGCCGGTCCATCGGCGTGAGGCCGGCGCGCGAATCGATGACGAGCAGCGCAGCGGATGCGTCTTCGAGCGCGGCTTCGGTCTGCGCGCGCATCCGGCCAGAGAGCGTCTCGGGGCCCGCATCCTCAAGCCCCGCCGTGTCGACGGCGATGAAATCGAGATCGAACAGCTTCGCCTCGCCCTCACGGCGGTCGCGCGTCACGCCCGGCGTATCATCGACAAGCGCGATGCGCTTGCCGACGAGCCGGTTGAAGAGCGTCGACTTGCCGACGTTCGGGCGCCCAATGATGACGACCTTGGGCTTTTTGCTGGTCATGGCTCTAACGGTAGGCGCTCAGGCGGCCGTCTTCGGAGAGGATGTAGAGCGTGTTGTCGGCGACCGCCGGCTCAAGGAAAATCCCATCCGCCACTTCGCTCGTGGAGAGCACGGTGCCGTCCGCGGGCGACACGGCAACGAGATCGCCCTCGCTGTTCACGAGATACAGGCGATCCGACGCGAGCACCGGCCCCTGCCAGATGATCGGGTTCTTGCGCTTCTTGACGTTGCGCCAGCGTGGGAGCTGCGTCACCCAGCGCACGCGCCCGTCGGCACGCTGCACCGCTACGAGTTCGCCTTCCACGGTCACGGCGAAGATGTATTCGCCCGCAACCCACGGCATCGAGGTGCCCGCGAGGTTGCGTTCCCAGACGCGCTGGCCGGTCGACAGGTCGAGCGCCACCATGCGGCCGCCGTGCCCGATCGCGTAGACCCGGCCGTCGCTGATCACCGCCGAGGCATCGATGTCGCTGAGCGCGGCGAGCGACGTGGTGGAGCCGGTGCGGTTCAGCGCATCCTGCCAGACGCTGCGGCCATTTTCGACGCGCAGCGCAATGAGCTCGCCGCTCGAGAAGCCGACGACGGCGGTGCCGAGCGCAACGGCAGGCGCCGCCGTGCCGAGCAGACCGGCGGGCTCGACCGTCGCGGCGTTTTCCCACAGCGTTTCTCCGGTCGCGGTGGAGAGCACCTGCAACTGGTTGTCCTGCGTCATCACGAAAAGCTGCGAGCCCTCGACAGCAGGCGCACCGCGCAGGGGCATACCAATATCGACGCGCCACGCCTGCGCGCCCGTCGCTGCGTCGTAGGCGGCAACGAGGCCATAGCCCGAGGTCGCGTAGACACGGGCGCCATCGGTGGCGACGCCGCCGCCGAACGCGACGTTCTGGGATTCGCCCTCCTTGCGGAGCGTCGCCGACCAGAGCTGGCCGCCGTTCGCGGCACTGAACGCGCGAACCACTGCCTCGGTATCGATCGTGTAGACGCGCCCGCCGGAAACCACCGGGCCCGACGTCAGCCGCCGTGTCCGATCACTGCCGCTGCCGATCGAGACCGACCACGCCCGCGAGGGATTGGCCCGCAGGCTGAGATGCCCGAGCGCCTTCGCCGCGCTGCCGCCCGGCTGTGTCCACTCCGCATTGACGACCGGCAGAGGGAGCGAGACCGTGGTGTTCGCAAGGTCGGGGTCGGCAGTCGTCCGCGCCTCGTAAGTGAGCACGGCAAGGCGCTCTCCGGCGATCTTCGACTTGTTCTTGTCTCCGCCGCCGCGGAAGATTCCGCAGCTGGCAAGCGCCACGACCAGCGGCACGACGACGATTAGCGATTTACGCATCAATTCTTTCCGGTTGTCGCTTCGGCTGCCGGAGCATCCGCCGCGGGGGCAGAGTCGGGGGCAACGTCGGGGAGACTGCCGAGCGAGGCGGCGAGCTGCTGTGCGCGCTGGCGCAGCGACGGTGCGATGGTTTCGTCTGACGAGATCGCGGCAAAGATCGGCCCCGCGAGTTCGGGTTTGCCTTCGGCCATGTAGGCGACCGCAAGCATCTCTCCGGCAACGCCGAACCACGGTGCGCCGGGCTGCGCGAGCGGCTTCAGACGCTTCACGACCTCGGCGGGTGCGAGCGTATCATATTCGACACGCACGGCGGTGATCGTCGCAAGATCGCGCAGCGGCTGCGGCAGCTTCGTGTCGGCGGCGAGCGCCTGATACTCCGCAAGCGCAGCGGCATTGTCGCCGTTTTCGACAGCGCGCGACGCTTTGGTGAAGCGCGCGAGCGTCGTGTAGCCGCCGTGGTTGCCGGCTGCAAAACGCTCGATATCCGCCACCGCCTTGGCATTGCCAAGCTCCAGCCCCTGCTGTGCCGACGAGAATTCCTCGCTGAGCACGCCGACATTGCGGACCTGCTCCTCGCGCCACCAAAGGAACCCGGCAAGCGCGACGAGACCGATGCCGACGGCAATGACGATCCAGCGCCCATAGCGGTTCCAGAAGCCGGTGAGCTGATCCCGGCGATATTCCTCGTCAACCTCGCGGATGAAGGCGTCTTCGGGCGCTGTGCCCGATGGTTCCCTGGCCAATGTCGTGCCTCTCAAATTGTGCGCGGGACCATAGCGATGGCCGCGCGCGCACGCAAAACCCTATTTTTCCTCGTCGGCCCGGTAGAGGTTGTCTTCCGTGGGGAAGGTCCGCGCACGCACATCGGCCGCGTAGTCCTTCACGGCGTCGGCCACGACCTTCGACATCGCGCCATAGCGCTTCACGAACTTGGGCGTCCGATCGAACAGGCCGAGCATGTCTTCCGTGACGAGCACCTGCCCATCGCACTGCGCCGAGGCACCGATGCCGATGGTGGGACAGGCCACGGCCTTGGTGATCTCGATGGCGATCGGCTCCATCACGCCTTCGATGACGATCGAGAAGGCGCCCGCATCGGCCATCGCGGTGGCATCGGCGACGATCGAGCGCGCCTCCACGTCGCTCTTGCCGCGAACGCCGTAGCCGCCGAGGATGTTCACCGCCTGCGGCGTCAAACCGACATGTGCCATCACCGGGATGCCGCGCGAGGTGAGGAATTCCACGGTCGGCGCGAGCACCTTGCCGCCTTCGAGCTTCACGGCGGCAGCCCCGGTTTCCTTCAAAAGCCGCGAGGCGTTGGTGAACGCCTGCTCGGGCGAGGCCTCGTAGCTGCCGAACGGCATGTCGACGATGACGGCGGCATGGTAGCTGCCGCGCACGACGGCGGCGCCGTGCGCGCACATCATCTCCATCGTCACCGCCACCGTGTGCGGAAGGCCGTAGATCACCTGCCCCAGCGAATCGCCGACGAGCAGCATGTCGCAATGCGGGTCCATGATCTGCGCCATGCGCACCGTGTAGGCGGTCAGCATCACGAGCGGCTCGCCGCCCTTGCGCTGCCGGATACGCGGCACGGTCAGGCGCTTCATCGGCGCCGGGGTGGGGTTGGCACGGCTCGTCGAGGTGTCGAGCGTGAGCGTCATCGAGGTCGTAGACATGGGGCGGCTTGTAACGCCTCCGTGCAGAGGTGGAAAGCTCAGCGGAGCGCGGCGGCGTAAACCTCGGGCTTGAAGCCGGCCAGCCGGGTCTCGCCGTCATCCAGAATGGGGCGCTTGATCATAGAAGGCTGCGCCAGCATCAGATCGACCGCCTTCTTTGCGTCAAGGTTTTCGCGGTCCGCATCCGGCAGCTTGCGGAAGGTGGTTCCGGCGCGGTTGAGCACGGTTTCCCAGCCGAGTTCCTTCACCCACGCTTCCAGGCGGGGGCGATCGATGCCTGCCTTCTTATAGTCGTGGAAGGCGTATTCGACGCCGCTGGCTTCAAGCCAGGTGCGCGCCTTCTTCACCGTGTCGCAGTTGGGGATGCCGTAGAGCGTGACCATTGATACCTCATTGCTGTTTACGGGCTGATGCGCCTTACGGGGATGTCGAAGTGCATCACATCCTCGCGCGCGCCGAGCCCCGTGTAGAGCGCGACGGCTGGATCGTCACCATAGTCGGCCTGAACGTAGATGACCCACGCGCCGCGCTCTGAAGCAATGGCCTGAAGCTGCCGGATGAGCGCGGTCGCAATGCCCTGCCTCTGGTGCGCTTCCGCAACGGCAAGATCGTAGATGTAGACCTCCGACCGCTCCTGCTCGAACTTTTCCAGCACATAGGCCGCAAGACCGCCGACAACGACACCATTCCGCTCGGCAACAAGCGCGATGAACGTGTCTCTCGCCAGCAAACGCTGGAGCCATGCATCGCCGGGCGGCTTTGACGCATAGCTTTGGGCATCGCCAAACACGGTTGCGAACAGCGCGTTCATGGCGCGCAGGCCCGCAAGATCCCCCGCACCGAGCGCCCGAACAGTGATCATTCGGGCGTGCGCCGTTCCGTATTCGGATAGCGAACGCCGAGCTGCTCCAGATACGTGCCGTAGCGGGCCGGGTTGTAATAATGCTTCCTCAGCTCTGGCCGGAATTCGTCCATCCGCTTGCGGTTGAGCAGGATCGGCGGCGTGTCCTCCGCCGACAGGAAGGGAACGTATTTCTGGTCCTTCGTCTGCACATCGGTGAAATAAGCCTTCGCCTCGGCAAGGAGCGCGGGCTTCGTCATCAGGTCGACGACGGTCATCGCCATCGCCTTCGCGCCGTTCACGACACCCTTGTGCGCGATCGGCGTCGCCATCGCGATCGCCGAACCCCAGTGATGCGCGGGGATGCCGGGAATGTTCGAGGGATAGGTGAGCGTGATCGTCGGCACCGTCCACGAAATGTCGCCGATGTCGTCCGATCCGCCGATGTAATTCTCTTCGGGGGGCGGGCGGAGCGCATCGACCTTGTCCTTGAGCCCATCTTCCGGTGCGCCGAGATTATGCTGCACGGTTTTCGCAAACGCCCGGTCGTCGGCGTTCCATGCGGGCATGCCCACGGTTTCTATGTTCGCCCACGCCGCCTCGGCGAGTGGCTTGTTGAAGTGTCGCGGCGCCGCGACGCCCAGAGTGCGCCGCGTCACCTTCGTGTCGGTCATGGCCGCGGCGGCATCGGCGATGCGGTTGCCGATGGCGAAATTTTCGAGAATGCGATCGAAGCTCTGCTCGCGGAAATAATACCAGACCGACGCCTGCGGCGGCACGACGTTGGGCTGATCGCCGCCGTTGGTGATGACGTAGTGCGAACGCTGCTGCAGGCGCAGATGCTCCCGCCGCATGTTCCAGCCCATGTTCATGAGTTCGACGGCATCGAGCGCACTGCGGCCGAACCACGGCGAGGCACCCGAATGCGCGGCCTTGCCGTCGAACGTATAGGACGCCGAGATCATCCCGGTGCCTGCGGCCTCGCCCCAGCTCGTCGTGAAGCCGCTCGACACATGGGCGAAGAGGACCGCGTCTGCATCCTTGAACACGCCCGCACGGACGAACCATGCCTTGCCGCTCAAAAGCTCCTCGGCGACGCCCGGCCAGATCATCAGGCGGCCCGGAATCCCTTCGCGCTGCATCACCTCTTTGGCGGCGAGCGCAGCCACGACCACGAGCGGGATGCCGCTGTTGTGCCCCTCACCGTGGCCCGGCGCGCCCGGCACGATCGGATCGTGGTACGGCACGCCCGGCTTCTGCGAGGCCTGCGGCACGCCATCGATATCGCTGCCGAGCGCGATGAGCGGACCCCCGCTACCCCATGTCGCGGTCCAGCCGGTCGGGAGCCCGGCGACGCCGCGCGTGACCTTGAACCCGTTCTTTTCGAGAATGTCGGTGACGTAGCGGCTGGTTTCGGATTCCTCGAAGCCGATCTCGCCGAAGCTGAAGATCGAGTCGGTCATCTGCTGCGCGAGCTTCGCGCGGGCATCGACGGCCTTGACGACCTCGGTTTTGAGCGCGGCGTTTTCAGCGGCAGCCGCCGCACCCGAAAGAAGCGCGAGGCACGCCGCCACACCAAAAAGCGCCGTACCGCGAAATCCCTGCTTCATCTCCGCACTCCCTCGAACATTGCACGGCGAACCTGCCACCGGGCGAACGGGAACGCCAATGCCTATCGGGGTGCTATTCCCACTCGATCGTGCCGGGCGGCTTCGAGGTGTAGTCGTAGACGACGCGGTTGATGCCGTTCACTTCGTTCACGATGCGCGTGGCGACGGCGCTGAGGAAGGCGGCATCGAAGGGGTAGACGTCGGCGGTCATGCCGTCGACCGAGGTGACGGCGCGGAGCGCGCAGACGCGGTCGTAGGTGCGGCCGTCCCCCATCACACCGACGGTGCGCACGGGGAGCAACACGGCGAACGCCTGCCAGATCGCATCATAGAGACCCGCCTTGCGGATTTCTTCGAGATAAATGCGGTCCGCTTTGCGCAGCGTGTCGCACTTCTCCTTGTCGACCTCTCCGGGGATGCGGATGGCGAGGCCCGGGCCGGGAAACGGGTGGCGGCCCACGAACGCCTCGGGAAGGCCGAGTTCGCGGCCGAGCGCGCGCACTTCGTCCTTGAAGAGTTCGCGCAGGGGTTCGACGAGCTGCATGTTCATGCGCTCGGGCAGGCCGCCGACATTGTGGTGGCTCTTGATCGTCACCGAAGGCCCGCCGGTGAAGGAGACGCTTTCGATGACGTCCGGATAGAGCGTGCCCTGCGCGAGGAAATCGGCGCCGCCGATCTTCTTCGCCTCGGCCTCGAACACGTCGATGAAGGTCTTGCCGATGAACTTGCGCTTGGCTTCGGGATCGGAGACGCCCGCGAGGCCGGAGAGGAACAGCTCTTCGGCGTCCACGTGCACGAGCGGGATGTTGTAGGCGCCGCGGAAGAGCGAGACGACCTCCTCGGCTTCCTGCGAGCGCATCAGACCGTGATCGACGAACACGCAGGTGAGCTGATCGCCGATCGCTTCGTGGATCAGCACCGCTGCCACCGCCGAATCGACGCCGCCCGAAAGGCCGCAGATCACCTTGCCCGTACCGACCTGCTTGCGGATGTCGGCGATCTTCGCGTCGCGGTAACCCGCCATCGACCAGTCCCCGGTGCAGCCCGCGACATGGCGCACGAAGTTCGACAGCAGCTTCGCTCCGTCCGGCGTGTGCACGACCTCGGGGTGGAACTGCACGGCATAGAAGCGGCGCACGTCGTCGGCGATCGCCGCGAAGGGCGCGCCGTCCGACTTTGCCACGACCTCGAAGCCCTGCGGAATCGCCTCCACGCGGTCGCCGTGGCTCATCCAGACCTGATGCTTCTCGCCCGTGTTCCAAAGACCATCAAACAGATGGCAATCGCGCACGATCTCGATGAACGCGCGGCCGAATTCACGATGATCGGAGGGCGTCACCCGGCCGCCGAGCTCGGCGCACATGGTCTGCTCGCCGTAGCAGATGCCGAGCACCGGCACGCCGGCTTCGAACACGGCCATCGGCGCCTTGGGGCTCGCCCCTTCCGTCACCGAGGCGGGACCGCCCGAGAGGATGATGCCTTTGGGCTTCAGGCGTTCGACCGCCGCCTCGCCGCCGGAGAACGGCACGATCTCGCAATAAACCCCCGCCTCGCGCACGCGCCGGGCGATGAGCTGCGTCACCTGGCTGCCGAAATCGAGAATGAGGATGGAATCGCCGTGGGGAACGGTCACGCGGGGCCTCGAGAGTCAGAACGTGGGAATCCGGTGGGGTTAACGCTGGCAGCGGGGCGTGTCCAGCCATCGCTTTGAAGGCGGCGGAAGGTCACGAAGTTTGTTCGAAACGCGTTTTTCTTACAGTGTGACGTTCCGAGGTTCGGTGCGCGGCATCGACGCGGCGCATCACGCGCAAAAGCGCGGCGTTATCCGGCCGCACATGCGTGACCGTGCTGCCGTCCGGCGCCTGGAAACGCCGGATCAGACCATGGACGGCGCGGTGCCAGAGACTGTCGAGCGGTGTGGGGCCGCGCGAATGCCGGGCAACCGCCGCATCCCATGCCGCGACGAACCCCTCGGCACCCGGGCGGGCGCGCAGGCGGTACGCGGTTTCGCGGGTCATGCCGAGGGCGCGGGCCGCGACCGCGACGCGCCCGCTTTCGGCAAGCGCGGCGATAAAGGCGGACTGGCGATCGGGCGTCCAGCCATCCCGGCGCGCACGGGTGGGAACGGGTTCGAAGGGCGGCGTGTCTTTCATCCACAAGCTTGAAGCAGAAAAAGCGCGTGTAGGAAAATCCTTCGCACGCCCCTCACAAAAGCTTCCCCGAATCGTCATCGCGCTGTCAGGCGCCGCCGCGAGACATGGTTAACGCTGGCGGCAAGCGCCAGTGCATCGCCAACCGTCCACACAGGGGTATTCGTATGCTCAAGCTTCTCCTCGGCGCCGCTTCGGCCTCCGTTCTTGCCGCGTCCGCGCACGCGGCGGTGATCACGCCGGTTTCCGCCACCGCCAGCAGCACGTTCAACAACGGCTTCTACAACGCCGAAAACCTGATCGACGGCAGCGGCCTTTCGGGCGATCAGCACGATTCCAACTTCGCCAACATGTGGATGACCGACCTCGGCGCGAGCAAGGCGCAGGTGACGTTCGACCTCGGCGGGCTCTTCAATCTTGCGAGCGCAGACATCTGGCAGTTCAACTTCGGCACCAACACGCCGGTGATCTCCACGCTCGACCGCGGCATCAAGGACTTCCGCGTGCTCGTTTCGCTCGACGGCGCGAGCTTCACCGAGATCTTCACGGGCACGCTGGACCGTGCGCCCGACGGTTCACCGATCACCGCGCAGACCATCGCGCTTTCGGGCGCCGCGCGCTTCGTGCAGTTCGATATCCTCAGCAACTATACCTACGGCACCATCTACGAAGCCTGGGAAGCCTCGGGCCTTTCGGAAGTGCGCTTCAACAGCGCCGACGTGCCGGAACCGGCCAGCCTCGCGCTCGTCGCGATGAGCCTCGGCGCGCTCGGCTTCGCGCGCCGTCGTCGCCGCGCGATCTAAGGGTCTTGCCGTCCCCGCCGGGCATGTGCGCGGCGGGGATGCGCCTTCCCTCTTGAGGGCGGACACAAAGCCGCCTAGATACGGCATCACATCAAGAGTTGGGTTCAGCCCAACGCCAACCTGCTTTCCGGGCAAGGTGGCGCTCCCTTCGGGGAGGATGTGGCCGAGCCGGCAACCAAACGGATCAAGCCACCGCGTCTTACCCGGAAAGCAACCGAGGATAGACGCGTCGATGCCGATCAAGATTCCCGACGACCTGCCCGCCCGCAGCACGCTGGAGCGCGAGGGCGTGATGATCCTGGGCGAAGCGGATGCCGTGCGGCAGGATATCCGGCCGCTGCGCATCGGGCTTCTGAACCTGATGCCCAACAAGATCCGCACCGAAACACAGATCGCGCGGCTGATCGGCGCGACACCGCTGCAGGTGGAGCTGACGCTGGTCCGGATGAGCGACCACATTCCGCGCAACACATCGGCCGATCACATGCTGTCTTTCTACCGGCCGTGGAGCGACATTCAGGACGAGTATTTCGACGGCTTCATCACCACGGGCGCGCCCGTGGAGCTGCTGCCGTTCGAAGAGGTGGGCTACTGGGACGAGCTGCGCCGCGTGTTCGACTGGACGCAGATCAACGTCCACGGCAGCTTCAACATCTGCTGGGGGGCGCAGGCGGCGGTGCATCACTTCCACGGCGTGCCGAAGCATGCGCTCGACAAGAAGGCGTTCGGCGTTTTCGAGCACCACAACCTCGCCCCCGCCTCGCCCTACCTGCGCGGCTTTTCGGACGATTTCGCGATCCCCGTCTCGCGCTGGACCGAAGTGCGGCGCGAGGATCTGCCGGGGGACCACGGCATCACCGTGCTCGCCGAAAGCGCGGAGACGGGCCTCTGCCTGCTCGAAGACCCGCAGCACCGATCGCTGCACATGTTCAACCATGTCGAATATGATTCCACGTCGCTCGCCGAGGAATATTTCCGCGACCGCGACGCCGGAAAACCGATCGACGTGCCGAAGAACTACTTCCCCGGCGACGACCCCGCCGCAACGCCCCAAAACCGCTGGCGCAGCCACGCGCACCTGCTGTTCGGCAACTGGATCAACCAGATCTACCAGACGACGCCTTTCGACATGGCGGACATCAGCCGGGGCTGAGCCGGCTACCAGCCGACGTCGGGTTGCGCGAGGTATTCCAGCTCCTCCGGCGTGGACGTGCGCCCGAGAAGGATGTTGCGCGTCGGATAGCGGCCGAAGCGTTCGATGACCACCGCGTGATCGCGCGCGAAGTCGAGTTGATGGTCGAGGCCCGCTTCCGCGAAACAGCGCAGCGCGAACCGCTGCACGCCGCGATCCTCGGCGTGCATCAGCGGCATGTAGAAGAAGCCGCGCCGGACGGGCTTCATCTGCCGGTGCCAACCCTCGCCGATGCCGAAGAGCGTGAGATCGAGCGCGGCAGCATCCGCCTCGAACGCGCGCGGCGTATCGCGGTGGATGTTGCGCGAAAACTGATCGAGCAGGATGACCGCAGCGAGCAGCGTATCGGCGTCGCGCGTCCACGGCGACGTGTCGGCAAGCGCACGGTCGCGCATCGGACCGAAGCGGCGCGCGATCTCGGCATCGAGATCGGACGACTTCGTCCAGTGCTGCTCGGGCGTCAACTCATCGAACCAGAAGGCGAGAACGGCGGCGGCATCTTCGTGAACGGACAAGGCTGGTCTCCTGTAGGGGGCAGGAGACCAGCCTAGCTGCGCCTTGCGCGCGAGGCCACTCAGCGGCCCGCGTAGGCGCTTTCGAAGCGGAAGTCGGTGATGCGGTCGCCGCGGACGTAGCAGGTGAAGCTCTCGTCGCGGCGATCGTCGTCGCGGCTGTCGTTCCGGTCGCTGCCGCGCATCTCGACGCGGCCCGAGACGCGGTATTCGCCGCCCTGCCGGTCCAGACCCCGGATATCGTTCACGCGCGCCTCGCGGCCATAGCGGCCGCCGAGGTCTTCGGCTTCGCGCGCGCAGGTCGAGATGGCGGCGCGTTCCTCGCTCGTGCGGTTCTTCCAGTCGCGGTCCTGCCAACCCCAATCGCTGTCACTTGCGCTGTTGCCGGGGCGCCCATAGGTGCCGTCGCGGTTCCAGTCGCCTTCCGGCTCCCAGCCCGAATCAAGCGGACGCTCCTGCTCCTCTTCCTTCTTCTTTTTGGACGCGCCGGAGAGGACCGCGATGAGGCCGCCGGCGACCACGGCGCCAACGATCGCGTCGCCGAGATCGAAGCCGTCGCCGCGACGGTGATGGCGGCGCCCGTAGCGCCCATCGGCATGGGCTTCAGACACGCCGAGCAGCGTGTTCGCGAACCCGGGAATCCCCGCCATGGAAGAGACCACGATAGCCGTGGCGACGCCGAAACTCATGACCTTACGCATAGGACTTACCCCGCCGATGATACGGGACAGGTATGCGCCGGACGAGCTTTATCCGCGATGAACCGAAATCGCCTCCAGCGCGGCGCGCAAGGGGGCGGGAAGCGGTACGGGGCGGCGGGTTTCGCGGTCCACGTAGACATGGATGAAGAAGCCCTCGGCAGCGGCCTCTGTCTCGCCCTCGGCGAACAGGCCGACCTCGTACCGGACGGACGACGTGCCGATGTGGGCGGCACGGATGCCCGCGTCTATGACTTGCGGGAAGGCGAGCGGCGCGGCGTAGCGGCAGCCGGTCTCGACGACGAGGCCGATGACCGCGCCGCCGTGGATGTCGAGCACGCCCGCCTCGATCAGGTGCGCGTTCACTGCCGTATCGAACCAACTGTAATAGACGACATTGTTGACGTGGCCGTAGACGTCGTTGTCTGCCCAGCGCGTGGTGATGCTGCGAAAGGCGGCGTAGTCGGCGAGGGTGCGGAAGGGTTCGCGGCTCAAAGCGCGGCCTCGTAGAGACGGCGGGCATCGGCGAGGTCGATCTCGCACGGGTTGTTGATGAGCAGGCGCTGCTGCTTCATCGCCTCCGACGCGAGAAGATCGAGATCGCCCGCCTCCACGCCGACATCGCGGAGACGCGCTGGTACGCCGCAATCGGCGGCGATGGCGACGAGCGCCTCGACGAGGCCCTGCGCCTGTGCCTGACGACCGAGGGGCGCCAGCGACGGATCGAGGATCGGTGCAAGGTCGGCATAGAGCGGCAGCGCGGCGGCCATGTTGTGGCCGAGCACATGCGGCAGCATCAGCGCGTTCGACAGCCCGTGCGGCACATGGAAATGCCCGCCTAGCGGATAGGCGAGCGCATGGACGCCACCCACGGGCGCATTGGCGAAGGCCACACCCGCGAGATGCGAACCGAGCAGCATCGCACCGCGCACTTCGGGGTTGGCGGGATCATCGCAGGCGCGGCGGATGTTGGCGCCGAGGAGGCGAAGCGCTTCCTTCGCAAGCGCGTCCGACAGCGGGTTCTTGAGGCGCTTCGTCGTGAACGCCTCAATGGCGTGGACCATCGCGTCGATGCCGGTGGCGGCGGTGACGCCGCGCGGCAGACCGAAGGTGAGCGATGCATCGAGGATCGCCCAGTCCGCATACAGCGGCCGGGCGACGACGCCCTTCTTCTCCGCACCGCCGACGGTGAGGATCGCGATCGGCGTGGCTTCGGAACCGGTGCCGGCGGTGGTGGGGATGAGCACGAGCGGCAGGCGCGCACCCTTCGCCTGATCGACGCCGTAAATGCCATCCAGATCATCGCCCGAGCCGAGCAGGTAGGCGACGACCTTCGCAACATCCATCGGACTGCCGCCGCCGAAGCCGATGACCGACGTGACCCCCGCCTCGCGCCCGGCCGCTACGGCGGCAAGCGCCGTCGCCGCGGAGGGGTCGGCTTCGACCGCATCGAACACCAGCGCCCGGTCGCCGAGCGCGCCGAGCATCGGATCGGTAAGGCCGAGGCCGCGCACGCCCTTGTCGGTGACGACAAGCACGGGGCCTTCGGGCACGAGATCGGAAACGGACGTGCTGCGCCCAGTGCCCGAAAGCACGCGGGGACCGTAGTCAAAGCGGAAGTCGGTCATAGGCGGCACCCTATTGGGTGCGCCGGAAAAGAAAAGGGCCGCACCCGAAGGCACGGCCCCTGTTCTTTCAGCGAAAGCGCCTGATCAGGCGGCTTCGGCGTCGTCGAACGACTGCACCGGACCCGAATCCTGACCCTTGGCGCTGGTGTCGCGATCGACGAACTCGATGATCGCCATCGGCGCGGCGTCGTCGGCGCGGATGCCGGCCTTCAGCACGCGGATGTAGCCGCCGGGGCGACCTTCGTAGCGCGGGCCGAGCACCTCGAAGAGCTTCTTCAGCTGCGTCTCGTCCATCAGGCGCGACTGCGCGAGACGGCGATTGGCAAGGCCGCCCTTCTTGGCGAGCGTGACCAGCTTTTCCACGTACGGGCGAAGTTCCTTCGCCTTCGGCAGCGTGGTCGTGATCTGCTCGTGCTTGATCAGCGCGGCGGCCATGTTGCGGAACATCGCCTGACGGTGGCTCGTGGTACGGCCGAGCTTACGGTGTCCTACGCGGTGACGCATGTCTCAAACTTCCTTCTCGTTTGTTCACGGAGCCGTGCAAGGTACTCCGGACCAGGCGGCAGAACCGGGCGCCGCCCAAACCCGTGCTGGGTAAGGCCGAAGCCTTTAGCCCATGATTTCCTGTTCGAGCTTCTTGGCGAGTTCCTCGATGTTCTCCGGCGGCCAGCCGGGGATTTCCATGCCGAGGCGGAGGCCCATCTGCGAGAGGACTTCCTTGATCTCGTTGAGGCTCTTGCGGCCGAAGTTCGGCGTGCGGAGCATCTCGGCCTCGGTCTTCTGAACGAGGTCGCCGATGTAGATGATGTTGTCGTTCTTCAGGCAGTTCGCGCTGCGGACCGAAAGCTCCAGCTCGTCCACCTTTTTGAGGAGGTAGCGGTTGATGGCGCCTTCGTCCTCCTGCGCCGCAGCAGCGGCGGAGGGAACGGCGGCGATCGCGGTCGGCTCGTCGAAGTTGATGAAGAGCGCCAGCTGGTCCTGAAGGATGCGCGCCGAATAAGCGAGCGCATCGTCCGGGGTCACCGTGCCGTCGGTTTCGACCGTCAGCGTCAGCTTGTCGTAGTCGAGTTCCTGGCCGACGCGGGTGTTTTCCACCTTGTAGGCGACCTGACGCACCGGCGAGTAGAGCGCATCGACCGGCACGAGGCCGATCGGCGCGTCCGCCGGACGGTTCTGCGACGCGGGCACGTAGCCCTTGCCGGTCTCGACCGTCAGTTCCATGTTGAGCGTCGCGCCCTCGTCGAGCGTGCAGATGACGAGATCGGGGTTCATGATCTCGATATCGCCCGTCACCGAGATCTGGCCGGCAGTGACTTCGCCCGGACCCGACGCGGTGAGGTGCAGACGCTTCGGCATCTCGTCGAGCATCTTCACCGCAACCTGCTTCACATTGAGCACGATGTCGGTGACGTCTTCACGCACGCCGGCGAGCGAAGAGAACTCATGCAGCACGCCGTCGATCTTGATCG
This sequence comes from Sphingosinicella sp., assembly GCF_041916975.1. NCBI lineage: Bacteria > Pseudomonadati > Pseudomonadota > Alphaproteobacteria > Sphingomonadales > Sphingosinicellaceae > Sphingosinicella > Sphingosinicella sp. Next base: position 2,887,896 of record NZ_JAYRYK010000001.1, on the reverse strand, counting down.
AGGTGACGGCCGCACCCTGCAGCGAGGAGAGCAGCACGCGGCGAAGCGCATTGCCGAGCGTGAGGCCAAAGCCGCGCTCCAGCGGCTCGGCGACGAACGTCGCCTTCCGCGCCTTGTCCGCGCCGGCCTTCACTTCGAGGCTGTTGGGTTTCTTCAGTTCCTGCCAGTTCTTTGCAATTACGGCCACTGTCTTCCCCTTCGCGGGCTGGCGGGCCGAAGCCCGCCGCATAGGATTTTCGGACGAAACGCTTTGGCGAACGCGCGGGGCGTCAGACGCGGCGGCGCTTCGGCGGACGCACGCCGTTGTGCGGGATCGGCGTCACATCGCGGATCGCGGTGATCTGGAAGCCGACCGCCTGCAGCGCGCGGAGCGCCGATTCGCGACCCGAACCGGGGCCCCGAACTTCGACTTCCAGCGTGCGCACGCCGTGCTCGGCAGCCTTCTTGCCGGCGTCTTCCGCTGCGACCTGCGCGGCGTAAGGCGTCGACTTGCGGCTGCCCTTGAAGCCCATCGTGCCGGCCGACGACCAGGCAATCGCATTGCCCTGCGCGTCCGTGATGGTGATCATGGTGTTGTTGAAAGAGGCGTTCACATGCGCGACGCCCGACGTGATGTTCTTGCGCTCGCGCCGTTTGATGCGAGCCGGTTCCCGTGCCATTTCGAATAGCTCCCTTTTGCTCGCTTACTTCTTCTTGCCGGCGATCGGCTTCGCCTTGCCCTTGCGGGTGCGGGCGTTCGTGTGCGTGCGCTGACCGCGGACCGGAAGGCCCTTGCGGTGGCGAAGGCCGCGATACGAAGCGAGGTCCATCAGACGCTTGATGTTCATCGAGGTCTCACGGCGGAGGTCACCCTCTACCGTGTGATCGCGGTCGATCATCTCGCGGATCTGGATGACTTCCTGATCGGTGAGGTCCTGAACGCGGCGCTCGGCAGGGAAGCCAAGCGTCGAGCAGATCTTCGCAGCGGTGGTACGGCCGATGCCGTGAATATAGGTAAGGGCAATCACGACGCGCTTGTTGGTCGGGATGTTAACGCCCGCAATACGTGCCACAGACGGTTCTCCTAGCTCCACAGGCCGCGTGGGCGCGCGGGCCTATCTCAAAGCGTGAAACCCCAATGAACACACAAAACCGGCGAGCACGCAATATGCGCCGCCGGAATGCGATTCACTCGGGATGCGGGGGAGATAGGAGCCGAATCGGCCTGTGTCAAGCGGGCGGGCGAAGCCGGTGTCAAGATACGAAACGCGGCAGACAGTTGACGCGTGCATCGCATATCGCCATCGGCGGTTGCAAGAACATGAACGGGGGATCGCATGGCTGAAGCCGGACAACTGCCGCCATCGACGCGGCGCGTGCTGACGGCGAGCCTCGTCGGCACGGCGGTGGAGTTCTACGACTTCTATATCTACGTGACGGCGGCGGCGCTGGTCTTCGGGCCGCTGTTCTTCCCGGCTGAATCGCCTTCCGTGCAGCTCATGATGTCGTACGCGAGCTTCAGCATCGCGTTTCTCGCGCGGCCGCTCGGCGCCAGCGTGTTCGGGCACTTCGGGGACCGCATCGGGCGCAAATCCACGCTCGTCGCCTCGCTGATGCTGATGGGCGGCTCGACGCTCGCCATCGCCTTCCTGCCGACCTACCAGACCGCGGGGTGGATCGCGCCGCTGCTGCTCTGCCTCCTGCGCTTCGGGCAAGGCTTCGGGCTTGGCGGCGAATGGGGCGGCGCGGCGCTGCTTGCCGTGGAGAACGCGCCGCCGGGCTGGCGCGGGCGCTTCGGCATGTTCCCGCAGCTCGGCGCGCCGGTAGGCTTCATCGCGGCGAACGGTCTGTTCCTGATCCTCGGTCTGACGCTGACGCAGGAGCAGTTCTTTGCGTGGGGCTGGCGGCTGCCGTTCCTTGCGAGCGCCGTGCTGGTGGGTGTAGGCCTGTGGGTGCGGCTGAAGCTGACCGAAACGCCTGCGTTCGCCGCCGCGATGGAGCAGGGCCCGCCGCCCAAGGTACCGCTTGCGGAGCTGATGAAGGACCACTGGCGCGAGACGCTGGCGGGCACGCTTGCGGTCGTCTGCTGCTTCGCGATTTTCTACCTCGCGACCGCCTTCACGCTCGGCTACGGCACGACGACGCTCGGCATCCCGCGCGAGACGTTCCTCTCGCTGCTGCTCGGCGCGATCCTGTTCATGGCGATCGGCATCCTGATCGCTGGCTGGCTTTCGGACGTGAAGACGCCGCGCCTCGTCCTGATGGCGGGCTGCATCGGCACGGTGCCGACCGCGCTGCTGATGGCACCGATGATGGAGGGCGGCGCGCTTCTGCCGATCTTCGTCTACCTGTCGCTCATGCTTTTGATGATGGGGTTCGTGTACGGGCCGCTCGGCGCGTTCCTGCCCGGCCTGTTTCCGGCGCGCGTGCGCTACACGGGTGCTTCGATGGCGTTCAACGTCGGCGGCATCCTCGGCGGCGGCCTTGCGCCCAACATCGCGCAGGCGCTCGCCGACCGGGGCGGGCTGGCCCCGGTCGGGCTCTATCTCGCGGGCGCGGCGACGGTGAGCTTTGTCGGCCTCTTGATGGTGCGGCCTACAGCCGAGCCCTGAGGCTCGCGAAAAGGCTGCGGCCCGGCTCGGGGAAGCCGTCGGTGAGCTGGTAGCTTTCGTCGAACAGGTTGCGCGCGCCCACGCCGAGCGTGACATTCTCCATCACGTCGAAATCGATGCGCAGGTTGGCGAGCACGTGGCTGCCGGTCTTGTAGTAGCGCGTGCCGGCCGTGTTCACCGTCCAGCGGCTCGAGGCGATGTCGACGTTCGGCACGATGTGGAGGCGCGAGACCGGCGACCAGTCCGCCCAGACAAACGCCTTGTGCTCCGGCACGCCGGTGGGCTGGAACGCGGCATTCGACGGATCATCGAGGTTCCGTTGCGTCCACGTGTAGTTGGCGCCGAGACCGAGCGTTTCGCCGAGGTGTGCATCGAGCGACATCTCGACGCCGTAATAGTCGCCCTTGCCGAGGTTGCGGCTTTGCGTGACGGCCTGCGGATCGCAGACGCCGGGCGCCTTGCAGACCTCGATGATGGTCGGGAACGCGACGATAACGTCGGTGACGCGCGAGTAGAACGCCGCGCCTTCCACGCGCACAGCGCCATACTGGCGGCTACCGCCGATCTCGAAATTGGTGGCGCGCTCCGCCTTCAGGTCCGGGTTCGAGGTGGCGCCGCCGAAGCGCGAACTGAAGCGTTCGAACACGGTGGGAAAACGCGCACGTGACGAGATGCTGGCGTGGACCCGCGTCGCCTCGTCCGGCGTCCAGACGAGCCGGCCCTGCCCATTGAGCGCGCTGCTGTTGCGGATCGGGTAGGAAAACAGGCGATTGCCCGGAAGGCCGGTGACGGCGCCGTATTCTTCCGCACGCTTCAGGTCGCGCCAATCATAGCTGGCGCCCGCCGTGAACGTGAGCGTCGGCGACAGCGCGAGGCGGTTCTCAACCGCGACGCTCCACGTCTCCTCGAGGTTTTCCTGATCGGGCTCCCACGTTCCCGCCGGGAAGACCTGTTGCGACTCGATGTGCTTGTCGCGGCGATAGTGTGTAGCGACGCTGAGGCCGTAGCTGTCGGTGAGATCAACATCGAGCTGCGCTGAGCCGCCCCATGCGGTGTCATTGTACGGGCTGTTGAACGCGCGCGGGCGCGTCTGCGCGGTCTGCGTGGCGTCGTCGAAGGAACTGAGCAGGTTCTTGAGCTTGTTGCGATAGGCGCGCGTCTTCAGCGTTGCGTTATCGCCGAGCGCCGTCGTCGAGAGGAAATAGATGCTCTCCACGTCCCACTGCGGCCACGCCCAGTTGCGCTGCGTCGCCGTGTCGGTGACATGGAGCGGCGCGTTCTTCGCGCCTTCCTGCCGCGTGTAGCTGATCGAATATTCGTCCGTGGCGTTCGGCGTGAAGCCGAGCTTCACGTTGACGCGCCAATCCTCCGTGCGGGTGAACTCACGCTCGCCACCGTCTTCGACCGAGCCTGCCGCAGCTTCATAGCCGCCGGGCAGATCCCAATGATCCTGGAAATTCCGCGTGTAGGAACCCTGCGCGTACCATTTCTCCTGCCGCGTACCGAGCACCGCGAAGACGTTATAGCCCGCGTAGTCGGCACCCCGATCGAGCGCGAGCGTGCCGCGCACCTCGGCTTCCAGCGCCTTCGTGGGCTTGCGGGTAACGAGGTTGACCGCTCCGCCCATCGCGCCGGGACCGTCAAGCACCGAGACATAGCCCTTCGCCACCTGAAGCTCGGCGATGTCGGGCGTTAGGAAGCGACCGTAATCGAGGCGATTGTCGGCGGGGAGATAGACGCGGATGCCGTCGATCGACAGCGGCACCTGAAAGCGATCGAAGCCGCGTACGAAGATCAGCCGCTCGTTGCGCGAACCCCCGCTGTTCGAGGCGGAGACGCCGGGCATCAGGCTCACGGCCTCGTCGAGCGTGTTGCGGTTGAACGTGTAGATCGCTTCCGACGAGAGCGTGGAGGACGCGATGGCGATGCCTTCCTGCGCGGGCGCGGTGACGATGATCTGGCCGAGCGTGAAGGGCTCCGCGGTTTCCGCTTCCGCCGCGTGAAGCGCACCCGGCGCAGCGCCCGAAAGCAGGATGAGCATGATGAAGCGCGCGCGCATGATTTCCCCTTTTCGCCGATGACCCGATTGAGGCGCGGCGCGGCAATGCTATATACGAAGAAATATAGCAATAGGCAGGAGGCGGTTATGGCTCGTTTTTCAGGGGTTTGGGGTGCGGGTATGGCGATCCTAATCTCAGGTTCCGCCCTTGCGCAGTCGGATTGCCCCGCAGGTACGGAGCCGCTGCCGCCCGCGCTTGCTGCGTGGTCTGCCGCCCCCGGTGCGCTTTCGAAAGGCACCATGCTTGTGGCAGGAACGCCGGCGCGCGTGGCGCTGGAATCCGTCTCGACGGTACGCTTCGCCGCACCGCCGGAACGGGAGCCGAAGCCCGACAGTTTCGGCGGCGTGATCGGTTTCGACGTTCAGCAGGCCGGGACATGGCGCGTGGCGCTGAGTGGAGCCGGCTGGATCGATGTGCTCGTGGACGGGAAAGTGGTTCCCTCCGCCGCGCACGGTCACGGCCCGGCGTGCTCAGGTATCCGCAAGATCGTGGATTTCGCGCTGCCCGCCGGCACCTATGCGCTGCAGATCAGCGGCGCGGCGGAGGACAGCATCGACGTGATGGTGACGCGCGCGCCCTGAACGCTTCTCAGTCGTGCGGAGGCAAGGGTTTGTCGCGCAGCAGCGTCAGCAGATCGCGGTAGACGGGGTCGTCGGTGACCGCCGCGAGCCTCGCTTCGAAGGCACGGTAGGTTTCGAGCACAGTGCGTCCGAACGGGGTGAGCCGCGCGCCTTTGTCCGAGCCGCCGCCTGCGGTGGTTTCGACCACGCGTTCCTTCCAGCAGCGGTTGAGGCTGTCGACGAGCAGCCATGTGCGGCGATAGCTCATGCCCATCGCGCGGCCTGCGCCGGAGATCGAGCCCTCGCGGTCGATGGCTTCGAGAAGATCCGCCTTGCCGGGCCCGATCGCGGGTTCGCCGCCGCAGAAGATCTGCGCCTTGAGCTTGAGGGGGCCAATGATCGCCACAGGGTTCAGTTTTTGGGAAACAGCGCGGCGAGGCGCGTGAGCTGTTCGTTCAGCACCTGACCCACGAGAGGCGCGGTCGCCGGAACATCGAAGCGCATGTGCCCGCCGACGACATAGGTCTGCGTGATCTCGGTTCCTGTCGGGACGGACTTCAGCGCCCATGTGAGCGTCGCGGCGACGCCTTCGGATTGCAGGGGGCCGAGGCCGCCGACCAGACGCAGCGCGCTGCCGGGCATGACGAAGACGACGCGCATGTGCTCGACCGAACCGCCATTCGGCAACGCTTCGCAGAAGCAGCCGCCTGCCTTCGCATCGAGCGTGAAGTTCTCCGCCTTGCCGGAATAGCTGTGATCCGGATTCCAGTAGCGCGCAGGCGTGACGAGCGCCGCCCACACCGCATCGGGCGCAGCGGACGCGACTGCCTTGTTCTCTACGACAAAGCCGGTTTCGCTGACCTTCACGTCCGCAGCGGCAGGCGCTGCGGCGAGCATCAGCACGGGCAGAATGAAGCGCATGAGTCCCTCCCCTCGTTCAGAGCGGAGTGTGCCCGGAAGCGTGTCAGACGTCCAGAATTGCGGCGATGCTGGCGGAGACGTCGCCCATGTCCGCCATGCCATCGACGCGCTTCACGAGTCCGCGCGCTTCGTAGATCGGCAGAATCGGCGCGGTCTTGGCGCGGTATTCGGCCATGCGCGTGCGGACCGTCTCGGCATTGTCGTCCGGACGGCGCTTGAATTCGGTGCCGCCGCAGACATCGCAGACGCCTTCCGTCTTCGGCTGCTTGAACGTGTCGTGATAGCCCTCGCCGCACTTCGCGCAGGTGAAGCGGCCGGTGATGCGCTCGACGAGCGCATCTTCATCGACATCGAGCTCGATAACGTGATCGAGGCTGCGGCCCCGCGCGCTGAGGATCGCGTCGAGCGATTCCGCCTGCGCCGCGGTGCGCGGATAGCCATCGAAGATCGCGCCCTTGTCCGGGCCCATCTCGTCGAGCTTGTCGCCGATAAGGTCGGAGACGATCTCGTCGGAGACGAGCTGGCCCGCGTCCATCACGGCCTTCGCCTTGAGGCCAACGGGCGTTCCCGCCTTCACCGCCGCGCGAAGCATGTCGCCGGTCGATAGCTGCACCATGCCGCGCTCTTCGACGAGCTTGCTGGCCTGCGTGCCCTTACCCGCCCCCGGCGGGCCGAGCAGTATGATGTTCAACGCCGATTCCCCCTCAGCTTCGCCTTCTTGATGAGCCCCTCATACTGGTGCGCAAGCAGATGCGATTGAATCTGCGCGACCGTATCCATCGTTACGTTGACGACGATCAGAAGTGAAGTGCCACCAAAGTAGAACGGCAGCGCGAACGACGAGATCAGGAATTCGGGGATGAGGCAGATGAGCGTGAGATACGCCGCGCCGACCACCGTGATGCGCGTGAGCACATAATCGAGATACTGCGTCGTCTTCTCGCCCGGGCGGATGCCGGGGATGAAGCCGCCCTGCCGCTTCAGATTGTCCGCCGTCTCCTCGGGATTGAAGACCACAGCCGTGTAGAAGAAGCAGAAGAAGATGATGCCGAACGCATAGAGCGACATGTAGAGCGGCGAGCCGTGCTGCAGCGCGGTGGTGACCGCAATCATCCACTCGTTCTGCGAATTCTGCCCGGCGAACTGCGCCACCGTGAGCGGCATCAGCAGCAGCGACGAGGCGAAGATCGGCGGAATGACGCCCGCGGTGTTGAGCTTCAGCGGCAGGTGCGAGCTTTCGCCCTGCGACATGCGGTTGCCCACCTGGCGCTTTGGATACTGCACGAGGATGCGTCGCTGCGCGCGCTCCATGAAGCAGATGAACGCGATGACGAGGATCACCGCGAGAATGATCGCGAGGATGACGATGCCCGACATCGCGCCCGTGCGGCCCTGCTCGAAGAGGCCGGCGAGTGCGCCCGGAAGCGTCGCGACGATACCCGCCATGATGATGAGCGAAATGCCGTTGCCGATGCCGCGCGCGGTGATCTGCTCGCCCAGCCACATCAGGAACATCGTGCCGCCGAGCAGCGTGATCATCGTGGTGATGCGGAAGAACCAGCCCGGATCGAGCACGGCCGACGCGCCCTGCCCCGCCCCCCAGCCTTCGAGGCCGACCGCGATGCCATAGCCCTGGAACAGCGTGAGCGCGACGGTGCCGTAGCGCGTGTACTGGTTGATCTTCTTGCGACCGCTCTCGCCCTCTTTCTTGAGCTGGGCCATCGAAGGCGACAGCGAGGTCATGAGCTGCACGATGATCGAGGCCGTGATGTACGGCATGATGTTGAGCGCGACGATCGACATGCGCTCGAGCGCGCCGCCCGAGAACATGTTGACAAAATCGAGCACGCCGCCGCGCGTCTGATCGAACAGGAGTTCAAGCTGAACCGGATCGATGCCGGGCAACGGCACGAACGAGCACAGACGGAAGACGATGAGCGCGCCGAGCGTGAACCACAGCCGCTTCTTGAGGTCGGTCGCCTTGGAGAACGAGCCCCAATTGAGATTGGCTGCGAGTTGTTCGGCTGCTGACGCCATCACGTTACCCCGGAAAAAGCTCTGCCCTGCCCCCGATATGGCCGGCGACCGGAACTAGATAGGGCGCGGGACGGCTTTGCGCCATGCCCACGCCCCGAAAAATCCGTGTCAGCCCTCGGCGGACTCAGCGGCAACCGTCGTCGTGACTTTGCCGCCGGCCTTCTCGACCGCCGCGAGCGCGCCCTTGGAGGCCCGCGCGACGGTGATGTCGAGCTTCGCCTTCAGCTCACCCTTGCCGAGCAGGCTGACGCCGTGCTTCGACTTGCGGATGAGGTTCGCGGCGAGCAGCTCGGCAGCGCCGATGGCAGCCTTCGCATCGAGCGTCTTCTCGTCGATCGCGCGCTGGATCGTGCCTACGTTGACGATGGCATAGTCCTTGGCGAACGGGTTGTTGAACCCGCGCTTCGGCAGACGCATGTGGAGCGGCATCTGACCGCCCTCGAAGCCGTTGATGGCAACGCCCGAACGGCTGGTCTGGCCCTTCTGGCCACGGCCTGCGGTCTTGCCGAGACCCGAACCGATGCCGCGCGCAACGCGCGTGCGGCTCTTGCGGGCGCCCTTGTTATCCTTGAGATCGCTGATTTTCATTGTGTGCACTCGCTTTCGCTATTGTCGCGCCAAATTCGAACGCCCTCTTTCGCGAAGAAAGAAGGCGATCGAACCTGTTCTAGTTGATGACCTGCACCATGTGCTGGACCTTGCGGAGCATCCCGCGAACCTCGGGGGTATCCTCCAGCTCCGACGTGCGGTGGAGCTTGTTGAGGCCGAGCCCGACGAGCGTTGCGCGCTGGTCCTTGGTGCGGCGGATGGGCGAACCCACCTGCTTGAGCTTGATCTTCGCCATGATGACTTACTCCGTGACCGCGTCGGCTTCGACCTGCACGGCAGCGCCGGACACATCGCCGCGACGGCCGATGAGGTCGGCGATCTTCTTGCCGCGGCGCTGGGCAACAGCCTTCGGAGAAGCCTGTTCCTTCAGCGCCTCGAAGGTCGCGCGGATCATGTTGTAGGGGTTGTTGGTGCCAACCGACTTCGTGACGACGTCGGCAACGCCAAGGCTTTCGAACACGGCGCGCATCGGACCGCCGGCGATGATGCCGGTGCCCTGCGGCGCGGAGCGCACGTAGACCTTGCCCGCGCCGAAGTGGCCGAAGCCGTCGTGGTGCAGCGTGCGGCCATCGCGCAGCGGCACGCGGACCATCGCCTTCTTGGCGGCGGCGGTGCCCTTCGAGATCGCTTCCGGCACTTCGCGGGCCTTGCCGTGGCCGAAGCCGACGCGGCCCTTGCCGTCGCCGACGACGACGAGCGCAGCAAAGCCGAAGCGCTTGCCGCCCTTCACCGTCTTCGAGACGCGGTTGATGTGGACGAGCTTTTCGATCAGCTCCTCGCCCGGCTCCTGACGCGCTTCACGGCGATTGCCGCGACCGCCGCGATCGTCGCGACGTCCACGTCCACCACCTTCACGGCCCTGTCCGCCACGGCCACGACGACCACGACCTTCGGTCTCGCCGGTATCCGCCTCGGGGGCGTCGATCTGGGTTTCGTCAGCCATACTAGAACTCCAATCCGCCTTCGCGCGCCGCCTCGGCGAGCGCCTTCACCCGGCCGTGGAACAGGAAGCCGCCACGATCGAAAACAACCTGCGTGATGCCCGCTGCCTTCGCACGTTCGGCGAGACGCTTGCCGACGTCGGTCGCTGCCGACACGGTCGCGCCGGCCTGGCCCTTCACGTCCTTGTCGAGCGTGGAGGCCGAAGCGATCGTCTTGCCCGCGGCGTCGTCGATGATCTGCGCGTAGATGTGCTGCGACGAGCGGTGCACCGACAGGCGAGGACGCGTGCCGGCCTTCAGCCGAAGCCCCGTCCGCACGCGGCGGCGGCGCTGTTCGAATGGTGTGAGTTTCTTGCCCATCGCTACTTCTTCTTGCCTTCTTTGCGGAAGATGAACTCGCCGCGGTACTTGATGCCCTTGCCCTTGTAGGGCTCCGGCTTCCGCCAGCGACGGATCTCTGCAGCCACCTGGCCGACCTTCTGGCGATCGATGCCCGAGATCTCGACCGTGGTCTGATCGGGCGTCTTCACCGTGATCCCCTCGGGGATCGCGAAGTCGACATCGTGGCTGTAGCCGAGCTGCAGCTTCAGCGTGCTGCCCTGCGCGTTCGCGCGGTAGCCGACGCCGGTGATCTCCAGCGTCTTCGTGAAGCCCTCGGTGACGCCGGTCACCAGGTTCTGCACGAGCGTGCGCTGCATACCCCAGAAGTCGCGGGCGCGGCGCGTGCTGTTCGCCGGACCCACCGAGATGCGTCCGTCCTCGACCGCGTAGCTGATGTCGTCGTGCGTGACGATGCTGAGCTCACCCTTCGGACCCTTCACCGACAGCCGGCCATCGGCCAGCGTCGCGGTGACGCCTGCAGGTACGCTCACGGGTCTTTTTCCAATGCGTGACATCGTGAATACCCCTAGAAGACCTGGCAGAGCACTTCGCCGCCAACGTTCTGCTCACGCGCTTCCGCGTCGGAGAGAACGCCCTTCGGCGTCGAAACGATGGTGATGCCGAGGCCATTGCGGACGCGCGGCAGATCCTTCGCGCCCGAATAGACGCGGCGGCCCGGCTTCGAGACGCGCTGCACGTGCTGGATCGCCGGCTGGCCTTCGAAATACTTGAGATCGATACGGATCTCGCGCATCGCTTGGCCGGTGTCGGCGGCAGCATAGCCACGGATGAATCCTTCGCGCTGCAGCACGTCGAGAACGTGGCTGCGCAGCTTGGAGGCGGGGGTGAGAACAGAGTCCTTGCGGGCCTGCTGACCATTGCGGATGCGGGTCAGCATATCGCCCAGCGGATCGGTCATCGACATGGGATCGATCCTTTCCTTACCAGCTCGACTTCGTCACACCCGGGATCAGGCCCTTGTTGGCCAGTTCCCGGAGCATGATGCGGCTCAAGCGGAATTTGCGATAATACGCACGCGAACGGCCGGTGAGTTCACACCGGTTGCGGATGCGCGTCGGGTTTGCGTTGCGCGGGATCTCGGCAAGCTTCAGGCGCGCCATCAGACGCTCCGTCTCATCCTTGCTCTCGTCGTTCGCGATCGCTTTCAGGCGGGCGTATTTGCCCGCGTATTGCTTAACGAGCTTCTTCCGACGCTCATTCTTGTTGATCGAACTCAGTTTCGCCATGACTTAAGTTCAGCTCCTATAGCGACCGCGCTTACGCGGCCTTCTGGGTTTCGTCGCGGTCGGTGAAGGGCATGTTGAGCGCACGCAGCAGCTCGCGGCCTTCCTCGTCCGTCTTCGCGGTGGTGGTGATGATCACATCCATGCCCCGGACCTTCTCGACCTGGTCATAGTTGATCTCGGGGAACACGATCTGTTCCTTGACGCCCATCGCGTAATTGCCACGGCCGTCGAACGACTTCGGATTCACGCCCCTGAAGTCGCGCACGCGCGGCAGCGCGATGTTGATCAGGCGATCGAGGAATTCCCACATGCGGTCGGACCGCAGCGTCACCTTCACGCCGATCGGCATCCCCTCGCGCAGCTTGAACTGCGCGATCGAGACGCGAGCCTTCGTGACCACCGGACGCTGGCCGGCGATCTGCATCATCTCGGCAAGCGCCGCATCGATGCGCTTCTTGTCCTGCGTCGCGTCGCCCACGCCCATGTTGAGCACGATCTTCTCGATGCCCGGGACTTCCATCGCGTTCTTGTAGCCGAAGCGCTCGGTGAGCGCGGCGCGCACCTGCTCTTCATACACCTTCTGAAGGCGCGGCTTCACGCGTTCTGCCTTAGCCATTGATCACCTCACCCGACCGCTTGGCGACACGCACCTTGCTGCCGTCTTTCTCGATACGGAAACCGACGCGGGTCGGCTTGCCGGTCTTCGGATCCTCGAGCGCCACCTTGGACGCGTGGATCGGCGCCTCGCGACGCTCCAGCCCGCCCTGCGGATTGGCCTGGCTCGGCTTCACGTGGCGAACCACGATGTTGATTCCCGACACGACGACCTTGCCGTCCTTCGGGAGCGACTTCACGACATCGCCATGCTTGCCCTTGTCCTTGCCGGACAGGACGACGACGCGGTCACCCTTCTTGATCTTCGCTGCGGACATTTAGAGGACCTCCGGCGCAAGGCTGATGATCTTCATGTGCTTCTTGGCGCGCAGTTCACGCACCACCGGCCCGAAGATGCGGGTGCCGATCGGCTCCTCGCTCTTGTTGATGAGCACGGCTGCGTTCGAATCGAAGCGGATCACGGTGCCATCGGCGCGGCGGATGTCCTTCGCGGTGCGAACGATGACGGCGCGGTGCACGTCACCCTTCTTCACGCGGCCGCGCGGCGTCGCTTCCTTCACCGAGACGACGATCACGTCGCCGACGGTGGCGAAACGGCGCTTCGAACCGCCGAGCACCTTGATGCACTGCACCCTTTTCGCGCCGCTGTTGTCCGCGACGTCGAGGTTCGTCTGCATCTGGATCATGTCAGCTCACCTTTTCCGTGACGCGCCACGTCTTCAGCTTGGAGATCGGCGCACATTCCTCGATCCGCACGGTGTCGCCGGCCTTGAAGGCATTGGCTTCATCGTGCGCGTGATACTTCTTCGAGCGGCGGATGATCTTGCCGTACAGCGGGTGCTGAACCCGGCGTTCGACCTTCACAACCACCGTCTTGTCGGTCTTGTCGGAGACTACCTGCCCGACGAGGACGCGTTTCGGCATCGTTATTCCCTTCAGGCTTCGGCAGCGGCGCTGACGCGACCGCGTTCGTTCTGCAGCGTCCGAATACGCGCGATGGTGCGACGCACCTCGCGCACGCGGCTCGCCTTTTCCAGCTGGCCGGTCGCCGCCTGGAAGCGCAGGTTGAACTGCTCCTTCTTCAGCTGTGCGAGATCAGCGGAGAGCTGGTCGTCAGTCTTGGTCTTGAGGTCTGCGTGCTTCATGGCTGCATCCCTTCCTTAGTGCTGGTCGCCAAGACGAGCGATCAGCTTCGTCTTGATCGGGAGCTTAGCGGCAGCGCGTTCGAAGGCGCCGGCGGCGACCTCGTAGCTGACGCCATCGAGCTCGAACATCACGCGGCCCGGCTTCACGCGGGCAACCCAGTATTCCGGCGCGCCCTTGCCCGAGCCCATGCGGACTTCGGCAGGCTTGCGGGAAACCGGAACGTCCGGGAAAATGCGGATCCAGAGACGGCCCTGGCGCTTGATGTGGCGCGTGATGGCACGACGCGCAGATTCGATCTGGCGCGCAGTGACGCGCTCCGGCTCGAGCGCCTTCAGGCCATAGGCGCCGAAGTTGAGTTCGGTGCCGCCTTTGGCGTTGCCGTGAATGCGACCCTTGTGGGCCTTGCGGAACTTGGTGCGTTTTGGTTGCAGCATCTCTTATCGCCTTCTGACAGGAATCGGTCCTCGATCAGGCGACGCAGTTATGGTCTTTCGACCTTAACGCGCCGGCCGGACTCCCGACGTCTGTGCATCCATCATGATCCGGTCCTGCGCGAGCGGGTCGTGGTCGAGGATCTCACCCTTGAAGATCCAAACCTTGACGCCGCAGACGCCGTAAGCGGTGTGTGCCTGGCCTTCCGCGTAGTCCACGTTCGCGCGCAGCGTGTGCAGCGGAACGCGGCCTTCACGGTACCATTCGGTCCGCGCAATCTCGGCACCGCCAAGACGGCCCGAGCAGGTGATCCTGATACCCTCGGCGCCAAGACGCAGCGCCGACTGCACGGCGCGCTTCATGGCGCGGCGGAACGCAACACGGCGCACGAGCTGATCTGCAACCGACTGTGCGACGAGCTTCGCGTCAACCTCAGGCTTGCGGATCTCGACGATGTTCAGCGACACCTCGCTCGACGTCATCGCGGCGAGCTGGCGGCGGAGCTTGTCGATGTCCGCACCCTTCTTGCCGATGATCACGCCCGGACGCGCAGCATACACCGACACGCGGCACAGCTTTGCAGGACGCTCGATCACCACCTTCGAAATGGCGGCCTGCGGCAGCGTCTTCATCACGAAGTTGCGGATCTTGAGATCCTCGAGCAGCAGACGACCGTAGTCGTCGCCGTCCGCGAACCAACGCGAATCCCAGGTGCGGTTGATCTGCAACCGGAGGCCGATGGGGGAAGTCTTGTGACCCATATTACGCTCCTGCCTCTTCGTCCGCTTCACGCACCACGATGCGAATGCGGCTGATCGGCTTCATGATCTTCGCCGAACGACCACGCGCACGCGGCGTCCAGCGCTTCATCGTGATCGACTTGCCGACGCTGGCTTCCTTCACCACGAGCGCATCGACGTCGAGGTTGTGGTTGTTTTCCGCGTTCGCGATCGCCGAGGCGAGAACCTTGCGAACGTCAACGGCCATCGCCTTCGTGGAGAAGGTGAGGATGTTGAGCGCTTCGCCGGCCTTCTTGCCGCGAATGAGACCGGCAACGAGGTTCAGCTTGTATGCCGAACCGCGCACGGTCGTCGCCACCGCGAGCGCTTCGCGCTCGCCGACACGACGGGGGTTTGCAGCCTTGCTCATCGCTTACCTCTTCGCCTTCTTGTCGGCGGTGTGGCCGAAATAGGTGCGCGTCGGCGCGAACTCGCCGAGCTTCATGCCCACCATGTCCTCGTTGACGGTCACCGGCACGAACTTCTTGCCGTTGTAGACGTTGAAGGTGAGGCCAACGAACTGCGGCAGGATCGTCGAGCGGCGCGACCAGGTCTTGATCGGCGCACGCGCACCGGAATCCTGGGCGGTCTCGGCCTTCTTCAGAAGGTGCAGGTCGACAAACGGACCCTTCCAGACGGAACGCGCCATGGCTTACCTCTTCTTCTTCGCGTGACGCGAACGGATGATCATCGCGCTCGACGCCTTCTTCTTGTTCCGGGTCTTGGCACCCTTCGTCGGCTTGCCCCACGGGGTCACCGGATGACGGCCACCCGAGGTGCGGCCTTCACCACCGCCGTGCGGGTGGTCGACCGGGTTCTTGGCGACACCGCGCGTCAGCGGACGCTTGCCGAGCCAGCGGTTGCGGCCGGCCTTCGCAAGGTTCTGGTTCGAGTTGTCGGGGTTCGACACCGCGCCGACCGTCGCCATGCAATCGGCGGGGACGTAGCGCTGCTCGCCCGAACCGAGGCGGACGATCGCCATGCCGCGGTCACGGCCGACGACCTGCACATAGGTGCCTGCCGAACGTGCGATCTGGCCGCCCTTGCGGGGCTTCATCTCGACGTTGTGGACGATCGTGCCGACCGGCATCTGACCGATTTCCATCGCGTTGCCCGGCTTCACGTCGGTCTTCTTGCCCGCGACGACCGTGTCGCCGACAGCAAGACGCTGCGGTGCGAGGATGTAGTTCAGCTCGCCGTCCTCGTACTTCACGAGGGCGATGAACGCCGTGCGGTTCGGGTCATACTCGATCCGCTCGACAACGGCCGCCATGTCCCACTTGCGACGCTTGAAATCGACGATGCGATAACGACGCTTGTGACCGCCGCCAATGCCGCGCGCGGTGGCATGGCCCTGGTTGTTGCGGCCGCCGGACTTGTGGAGACCCTCGGTCAACGCCTTGACGGGCTTGCCCTTGAAGAGCTGCGACTTGTCGACGAGGACGAGGCCGCGGCGCGCTGCGCTGGTGGGGTTATAGGATTTGAGCGCCATGGCTTAGATTCCCGTGGTCACGTCGATCGACTCGCCTTCGGCGAGCGTCACGACGGCTTTCTTCGCGTCGGAGCGGATGTAGCGCTGACCCTTCCAGCGCTTCGTCTTGCCCTTGGCGATGAGCGTGTTCACGCCCTTCACCTTGACATCGAACAGCGCTTCGACCGCCGCCTTGATGGCGGGCTTGGTCGCGGTCTTCGCGACGTGGAACACAACCTGGTTGTATTCCGACACCTGCGTCGACTTCTCGGTGATGACCGGCGACAGGATCACGTCGTAGTGCTCCAGCGCGATCTCGGCCTTCTTCGCAGCTTTAGCCATTGAAGCGCGCCTCCAGCTTTTCGACCGCCGACGTCGTGAGGACGAGCGTGTCGTGATTGAGGATGTCGTACACGTTCGCGCCGATGACCGGCAGCACGTCAACCTTGTAGAGGTTCGCGCAGGCCAGACGGAAGTTCGCGGGCGTGTCGCCGTCGATGAAGAGGCCGCTGGTGATGCCGAGCTTGCCGAGCTGCTCGCGCAGCGCCTTCGTCTTGGCATCCTTCAGCTCGAGGTCCTTGAGGACGATGAGCTTGCCTTCCTTCGCCTTCGCCGACAGCGCGGTCTTGAGGCCGAGGACGCGGATCTTCTTGTTCAGGCTCTGCTCGAACGAGCGGGCGCGCGGACCGTGGGCCTTGCCGCCGCCGATGAAGATCGGAGCGCGGCGGTTGCCGTGACGAGCCGTACCGCCGCCCTTCTGGCGACCGAACTTCTTGCCGGTGCGTGCAACATCCGAACGCTCGCGCGCGGCACGGGCGTAGCCGCGACGGTTGGCGAGCTGCCAGTTGACGACGCGGTGCAGGATGTCGGTGCGAAGTTCGAGACCGAAGATCTCGTCGTTCAGTTCGACATCGCCAGCAGCCTTCGCGTCGAGGGTCTGTACCTTGATCTTCATGTTCAGCCCTCCTGGCCGTCGGTGGCGGTTTCGACCGTCTCGGCAGCCGGCGTTTCAGCCGGGGCCTCGGCGGGGGCCGCTTCGTTGTTGTTCGCGCTGCGAATGCCGGCCGGATACGGAGCCTCGCCAGGACGCGCCACCTTCACGGCGTCGCGAACTTCGAGCCAACCACCCTTGTGACCGGGGACCGAACCCTTGACGAAGATCAGACCGCGCGCGACGTCGGTGCCGACGATCTCGAGGTTCTGCTGCGTGCGGTTGCGGGCGCCCATGTGGCCGGCCATCTTCTTGTTCTTGAAGACCTTGCCGGGATCCTGGCGGTTACCCGTCGAACCGTGCGAACGGTGCGAGACGGACACGCCGTGCGTCGCGCGCAGACCGCCGAAGCCCCAACGCTTGATGGCGCCGGCGAAGCCCTTGCCCTGCGTGGAGCCGGTGATGTCGACGTACTGACCCGCGACGAAATGGTCGGCCGAAAGTTCGGCACCCACGTCGACGAGCGCATCTTCCGTAACGCGGAATTCGACAACCTGCGCCTTCGGCTCGACTTCGGCCTTGCCGAAGTGGCCGCGCTGCGGCTTGGCGACGTTCTTAACCTTCGCGGTGCCGGCACCGAGCTGGAGCGCGACATAACCGTCGCGGTCCTCGGTACGCTGTGCAACGACCTGGCAGCCTTCAAGGCTGAGGACCGTCACAGGAACGTGCCGGCCGTCATCCTTGAACAGCCGGGTCATTCCCACCTTCTTTGCGATCACGCCAGTGCGCATGATCCTGTTCCTTCCTCTTCAGAGGCCCACTCCGCGGAGCGGGCTTGAGTTAAAACGTCAGGCTAGGCCTGCAACTTGATCTCGACATCCACACCCGCGGCGAGGTCGAGCTTCATCAGCGCGTCCACCGTCTGCGGCGTCGGCTGAACAATGTCCAGCAGGCGCTTGTAGGTGCGAACCTCGAACTGCTCGCGCGACTTCTTGTCGACGTGCGGCGAGCGGTTCACGGTGAACTTCTCGATGCGCGTCGGCATCGGGATGGGTCCGCGCACCATCGCGCCCGTCCGCTTCGCCGTGTCGGCGATTTCGCCCGTCGCCTGATCGAGCACGCGGTGATCGAAGGCCTTGAGGCGGATGCGAATATTCTGCGTTTCCATGCGGGTACCCGTTCAAACCTTTATTTGGCCGACCAATTTCGACCCTGACAATCAACCGGCAAAAGCAAACCGGTCCGGCACGTTTTCGTGCCGGACCGGCGATATGCTTTCGCTTACTTCGTGATTTCCGCCACGACGCCCGAACCCACGGTGCGGCCGCCTTCGCGAATGGCGAAGCGGAGACCCTGGTCCATGGCGATCGGCGCAATCAGCTTCACACCGAGTTCGATGTTGTCGCCCGGCATCACCATCTCGGTGCCCTCGGGGAGAACAACTTCACCCGTCACGTCGGTCGTGCGGAAGTAGAACTGCGGACGATAGTTCGCGAAGAACGGCGTGTGACGGCCGCCTTCATCCTTCGACAGAACGTAGACGTTCGCCTTGAAATCCGTGTGCGGCGTGATCGTGCCCGGCTTGCAGAGAACCTGGCCACGCTCCACGTCTTCACGCTTCGTGCCGCGGAGCAGCGCGCCGATGTTGTCGCCAGCCTGGCCCTGATCGAGCAGCTTGCGGAACATTTCGACGCCCGTGACGGTCGTCTTCGTCGTCGGACGGATGCCGACGATCTCGACTTCCTCACCAACCTTGACGATGCCCGTTTCGACACGGCCCGTGACAACGGTGCCGCGGCCCGAGATCGAGAACACGTCTTCGATCGGCATCAGGAACGCCTTGTCGAGCGGACGCGCCGGCTGCGGGATGAATTCGTCAACGGCCTTCATCAGCTCGAGGATCGAGTTCTTGCCGATGGCGTCATCGCGACCTTCGAGGGCGGCGAGAGCCGAACCCTTGATGATCGGAATGTCGTCGCCCGGGAAGTCGTACTTCGAGAGAAGCTCGCGGACTTCGAGCTCGACGAGTTCGAGAAGCTCGGGATCGTCGACCTGATCGACTTTGTTCATGTAGACGACGAGCGCCGGCACGCCGACCTGACGCGCGAGCAGGATGTGCTCGCGGGTCTGCGGCATCGGGCCGTCAGCGGCGTTCACGACGAGGATCGCGCCGTCCATCTGCGCAGCGCCGGTGATCATGTTCTTCACATAGTCGGCGTGGCCCGGGCAATCGACGTGGGCGTAGTGGCGGTTTTCGGTCTCGTACTCGACGTGCGCCGTCGAGATCGTGATGCCGCGCTCACGCTCTTCCGGTGCCTTGTCGATGTTGGCGTAGTCCGTAAACGTGGCGCCGCCGAACTCCGACAGAACCTTCGTGATCGCCGCCGTCAGCGTCGTCTTGCCATGGTCGACGTGACCGATGGTGCCGATGTTGCAGTGCGGCTTGTTGCGCTCAAACTTCGCTTTCGCCATGTCTCTAACCCTCTTGTCTTCTGCTGTCTCTGGCCTCGCGGCCAATTCCGATTGCCAACCAAATTCTCAGGCGAGCTTCGCCTTGACTTCCTCGGCGACGTTCGCCGGAACTTCCTCGTAATGACTGAACTGCATCGTGTACTGCGCCCGGCCCTGCGAGAAAGAACGGAGCTGGTTGACGTACCCGAACATGTTCGCCAGCGGCACGATCGCCTCGACCACCTGCGCGTTGCCGCGGCTGTCGGTCCCCTGGATCTGGCCGCGCCGCGAATTGAGATCGCCGATGACGTCGCCCATGAACTCCTCGGGCGTCACCACTTCGACCTTCATCACCGGCTCGAGCAGCTTGATGCCGGCCTTCTGGGCCGCTTCGCGCATCGCACCACGACCGGTGATTTCGAATGCCATCGCCGACGAGTCAACGTCGTGGTAGGCGCCGTCCGTCAGCGTCGCGGTGAAGTCGATGATCGGGAAGCCGATCAGCGAACCCGAAGCCGCAACCTCGCGAATGCCCTTCTCGACCGAAGGGATGTATTCGCGCGGAACGTTGCCGCCCTTGACCTCGTCGACGAAAAGCACGCCCTGGCCGCGTTCGCCCGGCTCGACCGTCATCTTCACGCGGCCGAACTGACCCGAACCGCCTGACTGCTTCTTGTGCGTGTAGTCGATATCGACCTTGCGCGCGAGCGATTCGCGGTACGCCACCTGCGGCGCGCCAACGTTCGCCTCGACCTTGAACTCACGCTTCATGCGATCGACGAGGATTTCGAGGTGAAGTTCGCCCATGCCCTTGATGATGGTCTGGCCGCTTTCCATGTCCGACGACACGCGGAAGCTCGGGTCTTCCTGCGCCAGACGATTGAGCGCGATGCCCATCTTCTCCTGGTCGGCCTTGGTCTTCGGTTCGACCGCGACCTCGATGACCGGATCCGGGAACTCCATGCGCTCCAGGATGATCGGCGCATTCGGCGCGCAGAGCGTTTCGCCCGTGGTGACTTCCTTGAGACCGACGAGCGCGACGATGTCGCCCGCGTAGGCTTCCTTGATGTCTTCACGCTCGTTCGCATGCATCAGGAGCATACGGCCGATCTTTTCCTTCTTGTCCTTCACCGAATTGAGCACGGTGGAGGAGCCCTCGAGCTTGCCCGAGTAGATGCGCGCGAAGGTGAGTGTGCCGACGAACGGGTCGGTCATGATCTTGAACGCCAGCGCCGAGAACGGCTCGCTGTCATCCGCCTTGCGGGTATCGACCGTCTCGCCGTCGAGCTTGACGCCCTGCACGGCCGGCACGTCGAGCGGGCTCGGCAGATAGTCGACGACGGCGTCGAGCAGCGGCTGCACGCCCTTGTTCTTGAACGCCGAGCCGCACAGCACCGGCACGAACGCGAAGTTCAGCGTACCCTTGCGGATCAGCGCCTTCAGCGTCGCGGGATCGGGAACGTTGCCTTCGAGGTAGGCTTCCATGACGGCATCGTCCTGCTCGACGGCCATCTCGATGAGTTCCTGGCGGGCAAGCTCTGCGGCGTCCTTGAGCTCGGCCGGAATGTCCTGATACTCGAACTTCGCGCCCAGCGACTCCTCGAGCCAGATGATCGCGCGGTCCTCGACGAGGTCGACGAGACCCTTGAACGAGCTCTCGATGCCGATCGGGAGGTAAAGCACCAGCGGACGCGCACCGAGGCGGTCCTTGATCATCTGGACGCAGCGTTCGAAGTTGGCGCCGGTGCGATCGAGCTTGTTGACGAAGCACATGCGCGGAACGCGGTACTTGTCGGCCTGACGCCACACCGTCTCCGACTGCGGCTCCACGCCGGCAACACCGTCGAAGCACGCAACGGCACCGTCGAGCACGCGAAGGCTGCGCTCGACTTCGATGGTGAAGTCGACGTGGCCGGGCGTGTCGATGATGTTGATGCGGTGATCGTTCCAGAAACAGGTCGTCGCGGCAGACGTGATCGTGATGCCGCGCTCTTGCTCCTGCTCCATCCAGTCCATCGTCGCCGTGCCTTCGTGCACTTCGCCGATCTTGTAGGACTTGCCGGTGTAATAGAGGATTCGCTCGGTCGTCGTCGTCTTGCCGGCATCAATGTGCGCCATGATGCCGATGTTGCGATATTTATCGAGCGGATGGCTGCGGGCCATTGCGATCAGTCCTTAATCTTTACCAGCGGTAGTGCGCGAAGGCGCGGTTCGCCTCGGCCATACGGTGCGTGTCTTCGCGCTTCTTCACGGCGGTACCGCGGTTCTGCGAGGCGTCCATCAGTTCGCCCGAAAGGCGCGCCGACATGGTGTTCTCGCTGCGGTTGCGCGCCGCCGAGATCAGCCAGCGAATCGCCAGCGCCTGCGAACGGTCCGGACGCACCTCCACGGGCACCTGATAGGTCGCACCGCCGACGCGGCGGCTGCGGACTTCGATGCCCGGCTTCACGTTGTTGAGCGCGTCGTGGAAGACCCCGATCGGGTCCTTCTTCATCTTCGCTTCAACGTTGTCGAGAGCGCTGTAGACGATCGTTTCGGCGACCGACTTCTTGCCCTGATACATCACGAGGTTCATGAACTTCGTGAGCGTGACATCCCCGAAGCGGGGATCGGGGAGAATTTCGCGCTTCTCCGGACGGCGACGACGAGCCATTTCTCTAGTTCCTTACTTAGGCCGCTTGGCGCCGTACTTCGAACGGCTCTGCTTGCGATCCTTGACGCCCTGGGTGTCAAGAACACCGCGCAGCACGTGATAACGCACGCCCGGCAAATCCTTCACGCGGCCGCCGCGGATGAGCACCACCGAGTGCTCCTGAAGGTTGTGGCCTTCACCCGGGATGTAGCCGATCACCTCGAAACCGTTGGTCAGGCGAATCTTGGCCACCTTGCGGAGCGCCGAGTTCGGCTTCTTCGGGGTCGTCGTGTAGACGCGCGTGCACACGCCGCGCTTCTGCGGATTCGCTTCGAGCGCCGGCACCTTGTTGCGCGCCTTCTGCGGATTCCGACCCTTGCGGACCAGCTGGTTGATCGTCGGCATTAACGCTTCAGCCTCTTGTTTCCAAATCCATGCAAGCCTCAGGGCCAGCCGCGCGCAAAGCATCCGCGATCGATTCGCGGACAAATGCAAACGGTCCCGGCGGGCACCTTAACGGCCCCACCCGGACCCTTATTTCGCGGCCTTTCGGCCTATCAGCTCTAAAAACCCGTTCCAGGACAGCGTCTAGGACGAACGCCTACCACCAGCCCGCGAGTACGGGCGCGGCTTATATGCGCGCCTCCCCCCAAGGTCAACGGCTTTTGTGACGGTTCTCCGCGGGTCTTCGACGATGCGCTCAGCGCGCATCTTTCACGATGTCGCCGCCCTTCATCACGAAAGGAACATTCGCGAGCAACGTCACGTCCGCCGTCGGGTCGCCGGCGACCGCGATGAGGTCTCCGTAGCGGCCTGGCGCGATCGCGCCGACGTCCGATTCGCGGCCCAGCGCCTCGGCCGCGCTGCGCGTCGCCGCGCGGATCGCGTCCATGGGCGTCATGCCGTACTCCACCATCACGCGGAACTGCTTGCCGACCTCGCCATGCGGCATCACGCCCGCATCGGACGCGAACACCATCTTCACGCCTGCCTTGTGCGCGGCGCGGAAGCCGTCGCGCTGAATCTGGGCGATCTCGCGATCTTTCCGCAGATTGTCCTCCAGCACGCCGTTCTTGCGCCCCTCGGCCTGCGTATACTCGGTGTTGTAGATATCCATCGCCAGCACCGTGCCGCGCTCCTTGGCGAGGCGGATGCCCTCGGCGTCGATGAGGCTCGCGTGCTCGATCGTGTCGATGCCGGCGCGAATCGCCGCCTTGATGCCGGAGGTGCCGTGCGCGTGCGCGGCGACCTTCAGGCCCCACATGTGCGCCTCGTCGGCGATGGCGCGCAGTTCGGTCTCCGAGAGCTGCTGCTGGCCGGGCTCGGTGTTGCGCGAGAAGACGCCGCCCGTGGCGCACACCTTGATGACCTCGGCGCCATACTTCCTCTGCTCGCGCACACGTACGCGAAGCTCATCGGGCGAATCGCCCACGGCCTCACCCTTGCGGTGGAACGACGGCGGGAAATAGGTTTCGTCGCAGTGGCCGCCCGTGGCGCCGAGTGCATAGGCGGCGGGAACGATTCGCGGCCCCGTCGCGAAGCCCTCCTCTATCGCCTGCTTGATGCCGACGTCCGAATAGCCCGCCGAGCCGACGTTGCGGACGGTTGTGAACCCCGCCTCCAGCATGTCTCGCGCGTTCGCCGCGCCAACGACCGTCCAGAAGCTGTCGGTGAAGACGAGGCTGTTGTAGCCGCCGTAGACGGGCGCGCTGTCGAGATGGACGTGCATGTCGATAAGGCCGGGCACGAGCGTCATGCCGGGCAGGTCGACGCGTTTCGCGTCCGCCGGGACGCCCGCGCCGCCGGAGACCGAGACAATCCGGCCATCGGTGATCACCACCACCGGGTTCGACACCATCCTCCCGGCAACGACATCGACCATGCGGTCCGCAGTGACGACGACGGTTTCCGCCCGCGCCGCGCCTGAAAGCAGCGCGGCGGCGGCAAGTGCCAGTTTCAGCATTTCACCCCCCCAGAGAAGCGAAGGCTCAGTCCTTCGCGCCGTGGCAGTGCTTATACTTCTTGCCGGAGCCGCAGGGACAGGGCTGATTGCGACCGACGGCGGCGCCCGTTTCCGCGAGCAGATCAGGATCGGCGGCGAGCGAATCGTTCTCGCCCGTGAACGGATCGATGTGCGTGGTCAGGAACTCCGGCGGCGTGCGCGGCAGCGGCGGCGGGGCCATTTCGAACTGCGCGTGGCTGAGCATCCGCGTCACTTCCTCGCGGATGGCGACGAGCATCCGCTCGAAGAGCGCGAAGGCTTCCTGCTTGTATTCGTTGATCGGCTGCTTCTGCGCATAGGCGCGCAGGTGGATGACGGCGCGCAGCGCGTCGAGCGTCGCGAGATGCTCTTTCCAGTGGTGGTCGATCGCCTGGAGGAGGAAGCTCTTCTCGATCTGCGTCCACGTTTCCGCTGGGATGTTCGCCGTCTTCGCCTCAAGCGCGTCCTTCGCGGCCGCCTCGATACGCTCGATGAAGATTTCCTGATCGACCGCCTGCTCGCCGATCCAGTCCTCGATCGGCAAATCGAGCGAGAACAGGCGCCCAAGATCGGCCCTCAGCCCTTCGACGTTCCACTGCTCGGGGTAGCTTCCGGCCGGGCAGTGCAGCGCCACGAGGTCGTTGGCGGTCTCGGAGCGCATATCGGACACGACATCGCCGAGCGTTTCGGAATCCATCACGTCGGCGCGCTGCTCGTAAACGACCTTGCGCTGGTCGTTCATCACGTCGTCGTACTGGAGGAGCTGCTTGCGGACGTCGTAGTTGCGGGCCTCGACCTTCCTCTGCGCGGTCTGAATGGCCTTCGAGATCCACGGGTGGACGATCGCCTCACCTTCTTCGAGGCCGGACTGCATCATGCGGTTCAGCATCGATTGCTGGCCGAAGATGCGCAGCAGATCATCGTCGAGGCTGAGGTAGAAGCGCGAGAAGCCCGGATCGCCCTGACGGCCCGAACGGCCGCGCAGCTGGTTGTCGATGCGGCGGCTCTCGTGGCGCTCGGTGCCGAGCACGAACAGGCCGCCCGCGGCCTTCACCGCCTCGCGTTCGGCGGCGACCTCCTGCCGGATGCGCTCGACCTCCTGTTCCTTCTCGGGGCCTTCGGACATCGTCTTCAGCTCGTCGTCGACACGGAACTCGACGTTACCGCCGAGCTGGATGTCGGTGCCGCGGCCCGCCATGTTGGTGGCGATGGTGACGGCGCCAAGACGGCCCGCCTGCGCCACGATATGCGCCTCCTGCTCGTGGAAGCGCGCGTTCAGCACGTTGTGCTCGACGCCTTCCTTCGTCAGGTACTCGGAGAGCATTTCCGACTTCTCGATGGAAACGGTGCCGACGAGCACGGGCTGGCCCTTGAGGCTCGCCTCGCGGATCGCCTTCACGATCGCGCCGTACTTGTCCTGCGCGTTCTTGTAGAACTCGTCGTCCACGTCGATGCGCTTCACGGGCACGTTCGTCGGGATCTCGACCGTGTTCAGCTTATAGATGTCATAGAATTCCGCCGCTTCGGTCGCCGCCGTGCCGGTCATGCCGCCAAGCTTGGGGTACATGCGGAAATAGTTCTGGAAGGTGATCGAGGCGAGCGTCTGGTTCTCCGGCTGGATCTCGACGCCTTCCTTGGCCTCGACGGCCTGGTGGAGCCCGTCGGACCAGCGGCGCCCGTCCATCATGCGGCCGGTGAACTCGTCGATGATGACGATCTTGCCGCCCTTCACGATATAGTCGGTATCGCGGCGGAAGATGATGTTGGCTTTCAGCGCCTGATTAAGGTGGTGGACCACCTGCGTGTTCTCGAAATCGTAGAGGTTCTCGCCCACGAGCAGCCCCGCCGCTTCGAGCGCGCGCTCGGCGGCCTCCGTGCCGTCTTCGGTGAGCGTGATCGATTTCTGCTTCTCGTCGACCTCATAGGCCTCCTTGGGAAGCTGCTTCACTACGGCGTCGACGGAGACGTACAGGTCGGTCTTGTCCTCGGTGGGGCCGGAGATGATGAGCGGCGTGCGCGCCTCGTCCACGAGGATCGAGTCGACCTCGTCGACGATCGCGAAGTTGAACGGCCGCTGCACCATCGACTCGCGCGAATACTTCATGTTGTCGCGCAGGTAATCGAAGCCGAACTCGTTGTTGGTGCCGTAGGTGATGTCCGCGCCATAAGCGGCGCGGCGGGTCGCCTCGTCGATGTTCGGGACGATGACGCCCACGGACAGCCCGAGGAAATTGTGGATCTTGCCCATCCAGCCGGAGTCGCGGCGGGCGAGATAGTCGTTCACGGTGACGACGTGGACGCCCTTGCCCTCGATGGCGTTGAGGTACGTGGCAAGCGTCGCCACCAGCGTCTTGCCCTCGCCCGTGCGCATCTCGGCGATCTCGCCCCGGTGCAGCACGATGCCGCCGATGAGCTGCACGTCGAAATGCCGCATCCCGAGCACGCGCTTCGAAGCTTCGCGCACCGTGGCGAAGGCTTCGGGGAGCAGCGCATCCAGCGTCTCGCCTGCGGCAATGCGCTGGCGGAATTCGTCCGTCTTCGCCTTGAGCTGCTCGTCGGAGAGCGCCTCGAACGCGGCTTCAAGATCGTTGACCTTGCGGACGATGGGAGAGAGCGACCGGACGTAGCGATCGTTGGAGGAGCCGAAGATACGCTTCGCGAGCGCGTTAAAACCCAGCATGGAGGACCTTGTGCGCAAAGGGCGGGGCCGCACAGGCGGGCCCCAACATCGCCGCCGACATAGGAACGGTGCGCTTTATAGTCAATGAATGCGGGTCTCGGGAATCTGTGGCGGGGCCACTTCCCGCACCGGCGGCACCTGCCAGCGATACGTCTCTACCCGCTCGTAGGAAACGGCCTTGCCGCCGTAATGCCTCACCTCGTAGCGCTTCGTCCGGCGCAGCAAGGAGCATGTTCTGGCATCCAGCTTCGCGTAACCGCTGGAGCGAAGCACCCGGCATTCCGAGACCCGGCCATAGGTGTTGATCCGCAGGCTGACGTCCACCACGCCGTCGGCCGCCACCGCCCCTTGAGGCAGAAAGAACACGCCAAGCAGGATGAGATAGCGCATCGAAGGTCGCTCCGGTCCGAAATGTCACCGATACGTCACGGCACGTCGCCGTTCAGTTAACCTTCGCCGCCAGCGCATCGATGATCGGGCAATCGGGACGGGAGTCGCCGTGGCAGCCCTTCGCGAGGTGGACGAGCGTGCTGCGCATCGCCTCGATCGCCTTCATCTTCTCGCCGAGCGCCTCGGCCTGCTGAAGCGCGAGGCGCTTCACGTCGGCGCTGCTGCGCTCGCGATCGGACCAGAGCGCAAGGAGCGTGCGGATTTCCTCGATGCCGAAGCCGAGATCGCGCGCATTGGCGATGAAGCGCAGCCGATGCACATCGTCCTCGCTGTAGTCGCGGTAGCCGGACTCGCGCCGGGGCGGCACGGGGATGAGGCCGATCCCCTCGTAGTGGCGGATCATGCGCTGGCTGACGCCGCTTTTCTTCGATGCACCCCCGATGTTCACAGCTTCGCCCCCCTCAGCCGCAGCGCATTGCCGATCACCGTGACGGAACTGAGGGACATGGCCGCACCCGCGATCATCGGGCTCAAAAGCAGCCCGAACACCGGATAGAGCACACCCGCTGCGATCGGCACGCCCGCCGCGTTGAACACGAACGAGAAGAACAGGTTCTGGCGGATGTTGCGCATCACCGCGCGGCTGAGGCGGCGGGCACGAACGATCCCGCGAAGATCGCCCTTCACGAGCGTGACGGCGGCGCTTTCCATGGCAACGTCCGTCCCCGTGCCCATCGCGATGCCGACGTTCGCGGCGGCGAGCGCGGGCGCATCGTTGATGCCATCCCCCGCCATGGCGACGACACGGCCCTCGGCGCGCAGGCGCTCGACGGCCTTCTGCTTGTCGGCAGGCAGCACCTCCGCAATCACCGCATCGATGCCGCCGATCTTCTTTGCGACGGCTTCTGCCGTGGCGCGGCTGTCACCGGTGAGCATGACGACGTGCAACCCCTCACGCTTGAGGTCTGCGATGGCCTCCACCGCGCTCTCCTTCACCGGGTCGGCAACGGCAAGGAAGCCGGCGAACACGCCGTCCACGGCAAGGTACATGACGCCCTCGCCCGCTGCGCGCCGGGCATCCGCCTTCGCGTCGAACGCCGAGGTGTCGAGCCCCGCCATCATCGCGCGGTTGCCGAGAAGGACGCGGCGACCGTCGACGACACCCGAGACGCCCTTGCCGGTTTCGGACGCGAAATCACTAACAGTCGCGGACGCGAGGCCGCGTTCCTCCGCGCCGTCGACAATGGCTGCGGCGAGCGGGTGCTCGCTGCCGCGCTCAACGGCAGCAGCCAGGCGCAGCATCGTATCCGGGTCGTCGCCCTCGATGCCGACAAGGCGCGGTTTGCCGAGCGTCAGCGTGCCGGTCTTGTCGACGACGAGCGTGTCGACCTTTTCCATGCGCTCTAGCGCCTCGGCATTGCGGACGAGGACGCCCGCCGCCGCGCCGCGCCCGGTGCCGACCATGATCGACATCGGCGTCGCAAGACCGAGCGCACAGGGGCAGGCGATGATGAGGACCGAAACGCCCGCGACCAGCGCATGGGCGAGGCGCGGCTCCGGCCCCACGAACAGCCACACGGCGAAGGCGAGCACCGCGACCAGCACCACGGCGGGCACGAACCAGCCGGAAACCGTGTCGGCGAGGCTCTGGATCGGCGCGCGCGAACGCTGCGCCTCCGCCACCATGCGAACGATCTGCGCGAGCATCGTGTCGCTGCCGACGCGCGCGGCGCGGACGACGAGCATCCCGGTGCCGTTCACCGTCGCACCCGTCACCGCGTCGCCGGGCGCCTTTTCGGCCGGCACCGGTTCGCCCGTCAGCATTGATTCGTCGACCGACGAGCGGCCGTCCTCCACGATGCCGTCCACCGGGATCTTCTCGCCGGGGCGCACGCGCAGCCGGTCGCCGACGGTAATGTGGCCGATGTCCACATCCGCCTCGCTGCCGTCCGCCGCGATCCGCCGCGCGTGCTTCGGCGCGAGGCCGAGCAGCGCCTTGATCGCCTTGCCGGTCGCGGCGCGGGCGCGCAGCTCCAACACCTGCCCGAGCAGCACGAGCGCGACGATCACCGCCGCCGCTTCGAAATACACGGGCACCTGCCCGTGCATCGTGTGGAGGCTTTCGGGGAACAGGCCCGGCGCGAGCGTCGCGACGACGCTGTAGGCGTAAGCGACACCGACGCCGAGGCCGATGAGCGTGAACATGTTGAGGTTGCGCGTGCGGACCGAAGCGATGGCCCGCTCGAAGAACGGCAGGCCAGCCCACAGCACCACCGGAGTCGCCAGCGCAAGCTGCACGAACACCAGCGTTCGCATCGGCATCAGGTGCCAACCGAGCATGTCGGTGCCCATCGCCAGCACGAACAGCGGCAGCGCAAGCGCGGCAGCGACCCACAGGCGCCGCGTGAAGTCGATCAGCTCCGGGTTCGGCGCATCGTCCAGCGACGGCGCCTCCGGCTCCAGCGCCATACCGCAGATCGGGCACGTACCCGGCCCCACCTGCCGGATCTGCGGGTGCATGGGGCAGGTCCACATGGTGCCGGCCGCGACGTTCGCGGGATCGACCGGCGGGGCGGCGTGGTGGCCGTGATGGTGATCGTGCTTGCAGCAATCGGACACGGTGTTTCTCCTATTGCTGCACAGATTGAACCCTTACACCATGTAAGGGTCAAGACCCCTTGACCTTATCACAGTGTCAAGGTGCAGAAGCCTCGCCATGACCGGACTTCCCCTCTCGCGCCGCGCACTGATCGGCGGCATCGGCGCTTCCGCACTTTTCCCCGCATGGGCGCGCAGCGGCACCCCCGGCATTGGCGCGGCACTTTCAGGGCCGGAGATTCGGCTGAATGTCGGCCATACGCCGTTCACCGTCGGTGGCCGCACCGGCCATGCCGTGACCGTGAACGGCACGCTCCCCGCGCCGCTCATCCGTCTGAAAGAGGGCGAGCGAGCGCGGCTGATCGTCACCAATCATCTCGATGAAGACACCTCGATCCACTGGCATGGGCTGCTGCTGCCCTTCCAGATGGACGGCGTGCCCGGCATCAGCTTCCCCGGCATCGCGCCGCATTCGAGCTTCACCTACGAATTCCCGGTCATCCAGGCGGGCACCTACTGGTATCACAGCCATTCGAACCTTCAGGAGGCGATGGGCCACTACGGCCCCATCGTCATCGACCCGGCGGACGCCGATCCGGTCGCCTACGACCGCGAGCATGTCATCGTGCTCTCGGACTGGAGCTTCATGCATCCGCACGCGATCATGAAGAAACTGAAGCAGGACGCCGAGTTCTTCCGCCGCGACAACCCCAACTTCGCCGAGCTTGCCGCGGGCAAGGGCCAGACCCTGAAAGAGCGGCTGGAGTGGGGTGCCATGCGCATGAGCCCCGCCGACATCTCGGACGTAACGGGCGCGACCTACACCTATCTCGTGAACGGGCACGGCCCGGCCGAGAACTGGACCGGGCTCTTCAATCCGGGCGAGCGCGTGCGGCTGCGCATCATCAACGCGTCGGCCATGACCATCTTCAACGTGCGCATTCCCGGCCTGCCCATGACCGTTGTGAACGCGGACGGGGAGAACGTGCGGCCGGTGGAGACGGACGAACTCCAGATCAGCGTCGCCGAGACCTACGACGTGATCGTGACGCCTGGTGACGCCCCCTACACGCTCGCCGCCGAAAGCGTCGACCGCTCCGGCATGGCCCACGCGACGCTCGCGCCCCGCATGGGCATGAGCGCGCGGGTACCGAAGCTGCGCGAGCGCCCCACGCTTTCGATGAAGGACATGGGCCACGGCGGCGGCGACCATGCCGCGATGGGCCATTCGATGAAGATGCGCGATCCCGAAAACGCCGCGCGCGCGGGCGTGAAGCTCAGCCCCGGGGTCGACATGATCGCGCCGATGGCGGTCGATCGCGTCGGCGATCGGGGCCTTGGCCTTGAGGACGAAACGCACCGCGTGCTCGTCTACACCGATCTCGTCGCGCTGGCGCCGAACCCGGACACACGGCCACCCTCGCGCACGCTCGAAATCCACCTGACGAGCAACATGGAACGCTACATGTGGTCGTTCAACGGCGAGCAGTTCAGCCCGGTGACCGAGCCATTCCGCTTCGAACGCAACGAGCGGGTTCGCGTGACGCTGGTCAACGACACGATGATGGCGCATCCCATCCACCTGCACGGCCACTTCTTCGAGGTGGTGAACGGCCACGACGGCCACCATCCGCGTAAGCACACGGTGAACGTGCTGCCCGGCGGCAAGGTCTCCTTCGTCCTCACCGCCGACGCGCCCGGCGACTGGGCGTTCCACTGCCACCTGCTGATGCACATGCACCTCGGCATGTTCAACGTGGTGACGGTGCGGCCCCTTGATGGCGAAGGAGGCGCGGCATGAAGCGGCTTCTCACGCTCCTGCTGATCGGTGCCGCAAACCCGGCGCTCGCGCAGGCGCAGCAGGATCATGCCGCGCATCAGGCAGCCCCGGCAGCGACCGACCCCGACCCCCATGCGGGGCACGTGATGCCGGAAGCGGCCGATCCGCACGCGGGTCACGTCATGCCCGCCGCCCCCGCCGCGGACCCGCACGCCGGACACATGATGCCGCAGGCCGACGACCCCCATGCGGGACACGGCGCTGCGCCCTCCGGCCCGGCCATTCCGAAAAACCCACCACCCGCCGCCGCAACCAGCGGCGCGACCCACGCCGCCGATGCCGTGTTCGGCGACGACACCATGGCCGCCGCGCGCGCCGCGCTCTACACGGAAACGGGCGGCATGACGGTGGCGAAGACCATCGTCGATCGGCTGGAGGCCGGCTTTGGGCAAGGCCACGAGACATACCTGTGGGATGTGCAGGGCTGGATCGGCCGCGACATCGACAAGTTCTGGTGGAAGACCGAAGGCGAAGGCGCGTTCGGTGGCCCGCTCGAATCCGCCGAGGTGCAGGCGCTGTGGAGCCACGCGATCGCCCCGTTCTTCGATGTGCAGGCGGGCGTCCGTTACGACATCCGCCCGGAGCCGGACCGCGCGCACGCGGTGATCGGCATCCAGGGCCTCGCCCCCTACAAGTTCGAGGTCGATGCGGCCGCATTCGTCTCCACGAAGGGCGACGTGACCGCGCGCATCGAAGCCGAATACGACCAGCGCCTGACGCAGAAGCTGATCCTGCAGCCGCGCATCGAGGTGGAGCTCTCCGCGCAGGACATCCCCGAATACCGCATCGGCGCAGGCCTCTCCGCGATCGAAGCGGGCGCGCGGCTCGGCTATGAATTCGTGCCGCAGTTCCGGCCCTATGCGGGCGTCGAATGGCACCGCAAGATCGGCGACACGGCTGATTTCGCGCGCGCGGCGGGCGAAGACGTGGACGCGGTGCGCTGGCTCGTTGGCGTGCGCACCTGGTTCTGAATCCCAGAACGTCGAAATTCTTAACACTTTTTACGGAGGCGTTACGAAGCGCGACTCCGTATCGCCCGGAACAGCGTAAGTTTCCGAGCATGGCATATGCATTGCATGGTTAATTCCATCAAACTGTTGCTTTGCTTGGAGAAAAAATTTGAACATTCTGAAAGTCGCCACTGCGACCGCCCTGCTGGGCATTTCCGCTTTCGCCGCTCCCGCCAACGCTGGTCTCGTTTTCGACGTCGATCACGGCGGCTCCAGCCTCACCGTCGATACGAGCGGCTGCCTCGGCTGGTGCGGTGTTTCCGGCGGTCTCGCGTTTGCCAACGACTTCTCGTTCTCGCTTGAGGAAGGCGAAGGCTACACGTTCACCTTCGGCCAGATCAC
This sequence comes from Sphingosinicella sp., assembly GCF_041916975.1. Lineage (NCBI taxonomy): Bacteria > Pseudomonadati > Pseudomonadota > Alphaproteobacteria > Sphingomonadales > Sphingosinicellaceae > Sphingosinicella > Sphingosinicella sp. The sequence goes on along the minus strand of NZ_JAYRYK010000001.1, from coordinate 2,855,251 downwards.
GCCGAGCGGCATCGGCGCGGGTCACGCCACGTTCACCGCGACGCTCGCCTTCTTCGAGCCGATCGCCGGTTCGGCCTCTTCGGGCGGTGAAGCCTATTACGTAACCGCCGGCGGCATCATCACCGGCGGCTGGCTGGTCTGGGACGACATTCCCACGATCGTCACTGCGGACGGTTCCGAGTTCACCGTCGATTTCCACGACCTCGCCGGCATCGATTTCTTCGCGCCGATCGGCGTGAAGGCAACGGTCAAGGCCGTGAAGGTCGTGGCGCCCGTCGAGGTGCCGGAGCCGGCTACGCTTGCGCTCTTTGGTCTTGGTCTCATCGGCCTTGGCGCCGCGCGCCGCCGCAAGGCCGCGTAACCGACCGCTTCGTCACGCAAGAGTGCCGCCGGAGTCCTCTCCGGCGGCACTTTTCGTTTGCGCCTGCGGCATTCTGTCCGAACCCGCGCGCCGCTCGCAAAACCGCCGCGCGCCTGCTATCCTCCGCAGTATGAGCAGCCCCGCCCCCTTCAGCTACGCGATCGAGATCAGCCCCGCCGATATCGATTTCATGGGGCATGTGAACAACGCGAGCTACCTGAAATGGGTGCAGGACGCCGTGCTCAGCCACTGGCAGCGCTTCGCGCCCGCCGAGGCCGTCGCCGCGCACCTGTGGGTGGCGCTCAAGCACGAGATCACCTACCGGCGGCCGACCTTCCTCGACGACGAGGTGATCGCCACCGTGCTCCTCGAAAAGGTGCACGGCGCGCGGGCGTTCTACGAAACGATCATCAAGCGCGGCGAGGAAGTGCTCGCCGAGGTGAAATCGAGCTGGTGCTGCGTGGACGCCGAAACGCTGCGCCCCGCGCGCCTCGCGCAAAACGTGATCGACCGCTTCTTCGGAAAACCCTGACTGGTCAGATTTCGATCCGCGAGAAGCCTTCACGGAGTGTGCGGCTCCATGCATCGGACATGGCCGAAAATCCGGGATCGCCGGGCTCGAAGCGGTGCGTTTCGGAAACCTTCAGCTCGTCCTTGCGCAGCACGGTGAGATCGAGCGGCATCCCGACCGACAGGTTCGAACGCAGCGTCGAATCCATCGAGAGCAGCAGCGCCTTGCGCGCGTCGTCGATCGGCATGTCCTTCCGCACCACGCGGTCGAGGATCGGCTTGCCGTATTTGTGCTCGCCGATCTGCAGGAACGGCGTGTCTTCGGTGGCCTCGATGAAATTGCCCTCGGGGTAGATCAGGAACATGCGCGGGCCGCCGCCCTTGCGCTGCCCGGCAAGGATCATCGAAGCGGTCGCGCCCTGCTTCATGCGTTCGAGCTTTTCCGAAACCTCCGCCGTAACACGCGAAAGCGTGTCGCCCACGATCTGCGCGACCTCCAGCATCGTCGCGGCCTTCATGATCGACGGCGTTTCGGTCTGGTCCGGGTCGTCGATGGCGTCGCGCAGGCGCGCGATCACCGTTTGCGTCACCGAAAGGCTGCCCGCCGTCATCAGCGCGATCACGCGCTCGCCGGGCGCCTCGAACACGAACATCTTCTTGTAGCTGGCGATGTTGTCGAAACCGGCATTGGTGCGCGTGTCCGAAAGGAGCACGATGCCATCATTGAGGAGAACGCCGACGCAGTATGTCATGGTGCTGCAACCTTTATTGCTGCACCGCGGTAACCGCAACGGTCACGTCGAGATCTTCGTTTGCAAGGCCGAACGAAACGCCCCTTATCGGCGCCGCCGCCACGGAATCGACGCCCGAGCCGAGGCGGATATAGCGTTCGTCCGGCGAGCAGCGGTTGGCGGGATCGAAACCGACCCAGCCGAGCCCTTCGATATGAAGCTCCGCCCAGGCATGGCTCGCCTCGTGCGGCACACCATCGGCGCTGGCGAAGAGATAGCCCGAAACGTAGCGCGCCGGGATGCCCACCGACACCGCGCAGGCAATGAGCGCGTGCGCGTGATCCTGGCAGACGCCGAGCGCGAGTTCGAGCGCTTCGGCGGCGGTCGTATTCGCGTGCGTTTCACCCGGCGCATACACGATGCCATCCGAAACGGCGGCGGACATGGCGTGCGCGCGATCTAGACGCGCGGTTTCAGGGATGCCCGAAACCGCCTTCGCGGCGAGTTTCCTGAGTGCCGCGTCGGGCCGCGTCGCGCGCGTGGTGCGCAGGTAGACGAGCGGCGAGATGCGCTCGCGGTGGTTCTTGAGCACGCCCGCGAGATCGATGGTTTCCACCGTGCCCGTCACGTGGATGTCGATCGCCTCGACCGGACCGTGCAGCGACATGGTGCGGATGCTGTCCCCCGCCCCGTCGGTGAACGGCTGCGAGAAGCGGCCGCCCTCCACCTCAACCTTCCAGTCGAGCGTGCGCTGGCCGGCAAAGCGCGACGGGGTGAGCCGGTGGCTCTGCACCACCTGCCGGATCGGCGCGGCGTAGCGGTAGCGCGTGACGTGCGAGACGGAGAGACGCATCATCGTCCCCCGAACAGATAGGTATCCGCGATCTCGCTGCCGAGCGCGGCGGTGCGGCGGATGTGCCCCGTGAGGAACTCGTGGAGGCCGGAAAAGACGATGTCGTCTATGTCCGTGTCGGCAAGCTCGGAAAGGATCGTGCGCGCCGTCTGGTGCGGCTTCGTGCGCTGGCCATAGGCGCGGGAGAGGCGCGCGAGGTGGTAGTTGGTCTGCTCGGCGCAGTGGATGAGCGAGCGCGGGCAGGATTTGTTGAGGATCAGGAAGTGCGCGATCTTCCCCGGCGTATAGTCCCCACCGTAAGCCCAGTGGAACGCGCGGAACACCGACATGGCGCGCAGCAGCGTCGTCCACTGGTAGTTGTCGACGCCGCCGCCCACACGGTCCGTCACCGGCAGCAGCACGTAGTATTTCACATCGAGCATCCGCGCGGTGTTGTCGGCGCGCTCGATATAATAGCCGAGGTTCATGAAGTCGTAGCCGTCCTGCTGCAGCTGCGTGCTTTCGATCGCGCCGCGCAGCAGCGCCGTCTGCCGCTTGGTCCAGTCACACAGCGTCATCAGGTCGGTGCGGCCCGGCCCGCGACGCTCGAAGCTCTTCAGGTCCTGGAAGGCGCCGTTCAACGCGTCCCACACCTCGCTGGTGACGGCAGTGCGAACGACCCGCGCGTTGTCGCGCGCGCGGGCGATGCAATTCGCCACCGACGAGCTATTCTCGCGGTCGAAGAACAGGAACGATTCGACCGTGGCAGGCGTCGTCTCGCCGTCGTAGCGCGAGGCAAAATCCGCCGCCCCGCCCGAGGCGGAAAGGATCGAGGCCCAGTCGTTCTGGTGGCCTGCGCCCACGGAGGGCATTAGCGCGATCCGGTAGCCGACCTCCAGCAGCCGCGCCATCGTTTCGGCCCGCTCCATGTAGCGCGTCATCCAGAAGAGGTTCTCGGCGGTGCGGCTCAGCATGGTCATGTCAGTCCGCCAGCACCCACGTATCTTTCACGCCGCCGCCCTGCGAAGAGTTGACGACGAGCGAGCCCTCGCGAAGCGCGACGCGCGTGAGGCCGCCCGCGCACAGGTGGATGCGTTCGCCAACGAGGCAGTAAGGCCGAAGATCGACGTGGCGCGGCGCAAGGCCGCTGTCGACGAAGGTCGGGCTCGTCGACAGCGCGAGCGTCGGCTGCGCGATGAACTCGCCGGGATTGGCCTTGATGCGACGGGCGTAGGCCTCGATCTCGTCCTTCGTCGAGGCGGGGCCGACGAGCATCCCGTAACCGCCCGAGCCGTGCACCTCTTTCACCACCAGCTCGGGCAGATGTTCGAGCACATAGGTGAGTTCATCCGGCTTTCCGCACTGCCACGTCGGCACGTTGGAAAGCACCGGCTCCTCGCCGAGATAGAAGCGGATCATCTCGGGCACGTAGGTGTAGATCGCCTTGTCGTCCGCGACACCCGCGCCGGGCGCCGAGGCGATGGCGACATTGCCCGCGCGGTACACGTTCATCAGCCCCGGCACGCCGAGCATCGAATCGGGGCGGAAGCAGAGCGGATCAAGGAAATCGTCGTCGATGCGGCGGTAGATCACGTCCACGCGCTTCGGCCCCATCGTGGTGCGCATGTAGACATGGTCGCCGTCCACGAAGAGATCCTGCCCCTCGACAAGCTCGACGCCCATCTGATCGGCGAGGAACGAGTGCTCGTAATAGGCGCTGTTGAGCGAGCCGGGCGTCAGCAGCACCACGGTCGGCTCCCCTTTGCAGCTTCCCGGCGCGACGCTCATCAGCGTGCGCCGGAGCTGGTTCGGATAGTCCTCCACCGGCTCGACGCGGTTCCGCTGGAAGAGGTCCGGGAACATGCGCATCATGATTTCCCGGTTTTCTAGCATGTACGAAACGCCCGACGGCGTGCGGCAATTGTCTTCAAGCACGAAGAAATCGCTCGGGCCGGTACGCACGAGATCGACGCCCACGATGTGGCTGTAGATGCCGCGCGGCGGCTGGATGCCCACGACCGCCGGTTCATAGGCGGCGTTCTGGAAAATGCGCTCGGCCGGGATGCGCCCGGCACGGACGATCTCGGCGCGGTCGTAAACGTCGCGGAGGAAGGCATTCAGCGCCTGCGCGCGCTGCTTCACGCCGCGCTCCAGCCGCCGCCATTCGTGCGCGGTGAACACGCGCGGGAAGATGTCGAAAGGGATGAGCCGTTCGGGATCGCCGCCCTCGCCGTAAACCGCGAAGGTGATACCGATGCGACGGAACAGGGCGTCAGCCTCGGCACGCTTCAGATCGAGGAGGTCGGGCGGCATGTCCGTCACCCAACCCGAAAGGTCGAGATAGGGTCCGCGAACCGTTTCCCCGTCGTACATTTCGTTGAACGTCGAAATGCGTTTCCCCCTTAAAACCTGCGCTCCTTCGTCTCTGCTCGCCGTTTGATCCTTATCGTTGGACATGAGCCTAACGCGCCCGAATCGGGTTGGCGAGTCCCCTCTTGCGGCTCGACCAAAACGCCGCAGTGGCCTAAACGCAGGATCAGTTCCATTCACGAGGACGATGATGCACGACCGTTCGCCGCTGGCCCCCGAGAAATTCCCCAAGCTGCCCGACATCGAGGGCGTACGCCTTGCAACCGCGCGCGCGGGATACAAGAGCTGGGACCGGGCCGACCTGCTGCTTGGCGAATTCGCCGAAGGCACTGTGGTGGCGGGGCTGACCACGACATCGAAGTGCCCCTCGCCCGAGGTCGAATGGTGCCGCGGCGCGCTTTCCGGCGGAAAGGCCCGGGCGCTCGTCGTGAACGCAGGCAACTCGAACGCCTTCACCGGGCGCCGCGGCCAGGCCGCGTGCGACACGATACTCGAAACCGTCGCCGGGGAGCTCGGCGTCGCGCGCGAAACGATCTTTCTCGCCTCGACAGGCGTGATCGGCGTGCCCCTCCCCGAAGACAAGGCGAAGGACGGCCTCCGGCAGGCGTTCAGCAAGCTCTCCGTGGGCTCCGACGCAAGCTGGCTGCACGCCGCCTCCACGATCATGACGACCGATACGTTTGCGAAGGGTGCCGGCGCCACCGCCGTTATCGGCGACCGCACCGTCGCGGTCGTCGGCATTGCCAAGGGATCGGGCATGATCGCGCCCGACATGGCAACGATGCTCGCGTTCGTCTTTACCGACGCTGCCGTCTCCCCCGCCTACCTCAAGACGATGCTCGCAGCCGCAACCGACCTCAGCTTCCACGCGATCACCGTCGATAGCGACACCTCGACCAGCGACACCCTGCTCGCTTTCGCAACCGGCGCCGCAAAGAACGCCGAGATCACCGGACCCGACTCCCCCGGCGCCGACGCCTTCCAGGCCGCGCTCACGCAAGTCTGCCGCGACCTCGCGCAGCAGGTCGTGCGCGACGGCGAAGGCGCGCAGAAGCTGATCGCCGTGGAGGTCGAAGGCGCGGTGGACGACGCCTCCGCCAAACGCATCGCACTCGCGATCGCCAACTCGCCGCTGGTGAAGACGGCGGTTGCGGGCGAGGACGCCAACTGGGGCCGCGTCGTGATGGCGGTCGGCAAGGCCGGCGAACCCGCCGACCGCGACAAGCTCTCGGTGCGCTTCGGCAACACGGTCGTCGCGAAGGAGGGCATGGTCGTCGACGGCTACGACGAAGCGCCGGTCGCCGCGCACCTCAAGGGCCAGGAGATCGAGATCGGCGTGGACCTCGGCCTCGGAGAAGGCCGGGCCACAGTGTGGACCTGCGACCTGACGCACGGCTACATCTCGATCAACGCCGACTATCGGAGCTGAGGAGGCCCGCCGTGACGATCAGCGGACCGCAGGCACGGGCAGCAAGGGCGCTGGTGCGCTGGCCTCGCGATCATGTCGCCAGGGCCGCCGGGTTGGACGAAGAAGTCCTGCTCGCGTTCGAGACGGGCGGCACCGACCTTGATCCCGATGCGCGGCACCGCCTGCGGTTGGCGCTGGAAGCGGGCGGCGCCGTGTTCCTGCCGGAGAACCGTGATGGCGGCATAGGCGTCCGCCTGAAGTTCACGACGAAGGACGTGCGCGCCATAGACCGCATGGAGAATGAAGGCGGCGCCTACGGCAGCGACGACGTCTAGACCTCGTCCCTAATCTCCCGCGTGACGCCGCGCCCGCGCGCGGCTATGAGCGCCCGGCCATGTCGTCCGCGTCATCACGTCCCGCAATCGCTTTCATCCTCGCCGTCGCCGTGCTCGACGTGATGGCGATGGGGATCGTGATTCCCGTTCTGCCCGCCCTCATCGAAGGCTTCGTGGGGTCGGAGGCTGCGGCCGGCTACTGGAACGGCATCATGGTCGCGATCTGGGCGGGGATGCAGTTCCTCTGCTCACCGATCATCGGCTCGATCTCCGACCGCTTCGGGCGGCGGCCGACGATCCTGATCTCCACTGCTGGACTGACGCTCGACTGGATCCTGATGGCGCTGGCGCCGGATCTCTGGTGGCTCGCCGTCGGCCGCATGATCGGCGGCATCACCTCATCGAGCTTCACCGCCGTCTTCGCCTACATGGCCGACATCACCGAGCCCGATCAGCGCGCGCGAGGCTACGGGCTCGTCGGCGCGGCATTCAGCGCGGGGTTCATCGCCGGGCCGCTCGTCGGCGGCGTGCTCGGCGAGATCAGCCCCCGCGCGCCCTTCTGGGCAGCGGCGGTGCTCTCCGGCATCACCTTCCTCTATGGCCTGTTCATCCTGCCGGAATCGCTGCCGCAGGAGCGGCGCATGGCGTTTTCGTGGACGCGCGCGAATCCCTTCGGAGCGCTGAAGCTACTGCGCTCGCACCCGGAACTCTCCGGCCTCGCGGTGGTGAACTTCCTGCTCTACTTCGCGCACCACGTGTTCTCCGTGGTGTTCGTGCTCTACGCCGCCCACAAGCACGGCTGGACCCCGATGTACCTCGGCTTTGCGCTCGCGCTCGCGGGCATCCTCGAAATGATCGTGCAGGCGGGGCTGGTGGGCCCGGCGGTGAAGCGCTGGGGTGACCGGCGGACGATGGTGACGGGGCTGGTGATGGGAAGCCTCGGCCTTGCGAGCATGGGCCTTGCGCCCACCGGCTTCCTCTTCACGCTGGCGCTGTTCCCGAACGCACTCTGGGCGCTCGCCATGCCGACGCTGCAATCGCTGATGACACGCCGCGTTTCCGAAAGCGAGCAAGGCCAGCTTCAGGGTGCAAACATGAGCGTCGGCAGCATCGCAGGCATCGCCTCGCCGCTGTTCTTCGGCTGGATGTACGAAATGACCGTGGGCGATGCGCCGGGCGTCAGCTTCCTGATCGCGGCGGGCATCCTCGCGGCAGGCGCAGTGCTGGCGGCGTTCGTCAGCCGCCGCGCAGCACTAGCGGAAACCGCAACGGGAGCGAAAACGCAGACCCCTGCTTAGCCCTGCTGCCGCACATCTCCAGCGAGTTCGCCGACCAGCCAGTCCTTGATCATCGATTTCGGCTGCGCGCCCACTTTGGTGGCGGCGGGCTTGCCGTCCTTGAACAGGATCATCGTCGGGATGCCGCGGATGCCGAACTGCGAGGCAAGCTCGGGGTGATCGTCGGTGTTGAGCTTGGCGATCGTCACCTGGTCGCCGAGTTCCTCCGAAAGCTCCTCGAGTGCCGGGGCGATCTGACGGCACGGCCCGCACCACGGCGCCCAGAAATCAACGAGAACCGGCTTTCCGGCGTTTGCGACCTCGGCCTCGAAATTTTCCGGGGTGATGGCGGTGGAACCCATGATACGTCTCCATGAACGACTTATTCCGCCGCAATCTGGAGACTGAACCGCAGCGCTTCAAGGCCAAATATCCCGAGGCTTTTCTGACAGGGCGGAAAGCCGGGCTTTCAGATCAATCGACGCGGATCAGGCGGAGCGCCGCGGTGTAGAAGAGAGCGGTTTCGATGCGCCGGCCGGGGAAAATGCGCGCGAGCGCATCGCGGTAGGCGCGCATCTGGCGCAGATGCTGGGCGGGTACGCCCGCAAGATCGGAAGGCGGATTGCGGCCGGTCTTGAAATCGAGCGCACGCACAACGTCTTCGCCCACGATCAGACGGTCGATCGTGCCGGTGATCACGACGTCCTCCACAACGGCCGATAGCGGCGCCTCCGCATAGGCATCCGCCGCGAACCATGGGCCGAGCGCCGGATCGGCAAGCGCCCCCGCAACTTCGAGCGTGATCGCGTCCGTATCCAGATCGGGCGCATTGCGGCGAAGCCACGCGCGCATCGCCGCATCACGGTTCTCAGGCGAAACACCGCCAACCCGCTCGAAGAGCTGATGCAGCACCTGCCCCCGCCGCGCGGCGGCGCGCAGCGCCGGGCCCGGCGGCGGCTCTGCCGGATCGTCATCCTGCGGCGCGGAGGGCGCAAGCGGGCGCGGAGGGCGCTCCTCCTCCGGCGGCATGGCGAGCGCCCATGCGGGTATCGAGATCGCGGCGCGCGGCTCCGCTTTGGCGGGCGCCAGAGCGGGCACGGGCGTACCGCTCGCATGGCGCAGAACGCCGCCCCAAACGGGATCCTCGACACTCTCCGCCCCCAGCGCGGCGAGCGCATCGGCGACGTGACCGTGCCAGCTCTTCGCCTTCGACGGCCGCTTGCCGAGCGCGCCGCCGACATAGAGCCGGTCTTCGGCACGGGTGAGCGCGACATAGAGCAGGCGCATGTGCTCCTCACCCTCGGCGCGGGTCGCGGCCTCGTAGGCATCGCGCGCGGGGCCGACGAGCGCCTTGGACGAGCCGAAGAACAGCGGCGCGGGGCCAAGGCCGGGCAGATCGAGCGGCAGCGGCGGTTTCGCGCCCTTCGGCACCGCGGAAGCCGCGTCGGCGAGGATGACGATCGGTGCCTGCAGTCCCTTCGAGCCGTGCACCGTCATGATGCGGACGGCATCGTGCGCGGCCTCCGCGTCGCGCTTCACCTCCACGTCATCCGCCTCGATCCACGAAAGGAAGCCTTGCAGGGACGGCGTGTTCGCGCCCTCATAGGCGAGCGCCTGATTGAGCAGTTCCTCGATCGGATCGCGCGCCTCCTCGCCAAGCCGCGCAATGAGGCGCAGGCGGCCCTGCGGTTCGCCCGAGAGCACGTATTCGAGAAACTCGTAAGGCGCCATGTAGTCGGCGCGGGCCAGCACCTTGCCTAGCCAGTCCTCGGCGGCGCGGGCCTTGTTATCCATACGATCGCGGAGCGTGCGCCAGAGCGTGCCACGCCGCTTGTGAGCGAGGCCATAGAGATCGTCCTGCGACCAGCCGAGGAACGGCGAGACGAGCAGCGCGGCAAGCGAAAGATCGTCGCCCGGCTGGAGCGCGAAGCGGACAAGTGCGAGCAGATCCTGCACCGCGAGCGGCTGCGTGAGGCGCAGCCGGTCCGCGCCCGCCACCGGCACGCGCGCCGCCATCAGTGCCGAGACGAGCGTGGGCACGAGGCTGCCGCGCGAGCGCACGAGCAGCATGATGTCGCCCGCCGCGATCGGCCGGCCCTTCGAGGCCAGCATCTCGCCGCGCTCAAGCCAGCCGGAGACTTGCCGCGCGATGCTGGCAGCAAGCGTGCGCTCGGCGTCCTCAGGGACGGCATCCTCCGCCTCATCCTCTTCGAGCACACCAGTCACGGGCGCCCACAACACCACTTCTCCGGCCGCACCAGCGCGGTGCGCGATGTGGCGCGGAATCTCGCCATCGATCCCGAACGCGGCCGGACCAACCGTCTCCACCACCGTATCGACGACATCGAGCACGGCGGGCGCGGAGCGGAAGCTGAGCGCGAGGTCGATCGTTTCGAAGGGCTTGTCCGCACCTAGCGCCCGGCGCTCGGCAGCGGCGCGCGCCGCCTCGAACGCGCGGGGGTCAGTGCCCTGAAAGCCGAAGATCGCCTGCTTGTAGTCGCCGACCGCGAACTGGGTACGCGCACCTGTCTCCGCCTCGTCGCGCGTGCCCGTCCCTGCGAAGAACTCGTCCGCGATCGCCTCCACGATCGCCCACTGCGCGGCGTTCGTATCCTGCCCCTCGTCGACGAGGATGTGATCGATACGCTGGTCGAGCTTGTAGAGCACGAACGGCGCGGCGAGCGTCGAGAGCAGCCGCGCGGCCTTGACGATGAGATCGGCGTAGTCGAGCGCGCCCGCCGCTTCCTTGCGCGTCTCGTAAGCGGCGGCGAGCGCATGCCCGACGCGCAGGTGCAGCGCCGCCGTCTCGGCAAGGTCGAGCCCGGCGGCGAGATCGCGCACAGCGCCGACGACCGTGCAGAAACGTTCATGCAGATCGCCGAGCCCCTTGGGCGCGGCGCGGCGCTCGCCATCCTTGCGGAAACCGGCGCCGACGAGATCTTCGAGGAAATCAGGCCGCACCTCCGGCGCCGCACCCAATACGCGCGCCAGCGCATCGGCAGCCTCAAGACCTGTCTTCGTGCCCCATGCCGCCATCGCCGCCGCATATTCGCGCACGGTTTCCCAGTCGAAGGCATCGTCGGCGAGCGCGGCGGCGAGCACCTCGTCGCGGCTGCCAGCGCCCGGAAGGCCAAGCCCGCGCCTTACGAGGCCGCGCCAGTCGACCGCCTTGCCGTAGACATCCTCGAACACGGCCCGCCCTGCGAGCAGCTTCGCGATCACCTCCTGCACGCGCGCTTCGCCGCCCCGCACGGAAAGGTCCGCGAGATCGGCGAGCAGCGCCGCGTCGCCGCTGCCGATCCGTTCGGCGAGCGTTTCGGCGTGGATGCGCAGCGCGCTCCTGTCGTCGAGCGTTTCGTAGCCGGGCGCGATCCCGGCTTCGAGCGGGAAGGCGGCGAGCAGCGCGCTCGCGAAACTGTGCAGCGTCTGCACCTTGAGACCGCCGCGCGTCTCCAGCGCTTCAGCGAACAGCGCACGGGCGCGGCGGCAGGTGCCTTCATCGGACGGCGCACCGATGGCGGCAAGCTCGGCGGCAAGCGTTTCATCATCCGCGCGCACCCAGCGCGACAGCGTCTCGAAGATGCGCGTCTGCATCTCCGCCGCCGCCGCCTTCGTGAAGGTGAGCGCGAGCAGCCCGTCCGGCCGCGCGCCCGCGAGCAGCAGCCGCAGCACGCGCGCGGTCAGCACCTGCGTCTTGCCCGTCCCCGCCGAGGCGGAGACCCACGCGCTGAGCTCGGGATCGGCAGCGCGCTTCTGTTCGGGGAGCAGGGGCCGGATGCTCATTTGCGCCCCCACCATTCGGCGAGCCGCGCGAGGTGGTCGTAGTCCTGCAAGTGGACGGCGTATTCCGGCTTCACCTTCGCCTCGAACGGCCGGCTGCCCGCGAGATATTCGCCCACCGCCTCACGGAACGCTGCGCGGCAGGTTTCGATGAAGGCGGGGAGATCAGCCCATGCGTCCTTGTAGTGGCGCGCGCTCGTCGTCTCCTTGCCCGCCTCCTTGCCGCCCGAGAGTTTCCAGTAGGCGACCTCGACGACGCGCGAGGCCGGGCCGTCCAGCGCGCCCTCCTCTGCGAGCCACGCCAGGAGGCCAAGCTGCGATGCGAGCCCATCCGAAAGCCGCGCCTGCCGGGGAACGGCGCCGGTCTTGAAGTCGGCGATCAGCAGGCCCCCCGGCCCGACTTGCACGATGTCCGCCTTGCCTTTGAGTTTGACACCGGAGACCTCGAAGTCCCCTTCGACTTCCGAGCGGACCTCGCCCCAACCCCCGGCGGCACGCGCGGCCATAAGCTCTAAAACCCAATCGAGCATCCGCACGATGCGCGGTTTCCACAGCGCCGCGACCAGCGGCTGGTCGGCGTGCACCGCGATGGCCGCATCGATCGCGGCTTCGCGCGCGGCGGTGTCATGGAGCGTGCCCGCGCCGAGCAACGCTTCGATGACAGCGTGGACGATGGTGCCGCGCTCCGCCGCCGAGAGATCGGCGTCGAGCGGATCAAGCGGCCGCAGCCGCAGCATCTTCTCGGCATAGAAGCTGTAGGGGTCGATGAGCAGGCGATCGACCTGCGTGACGCTGATCTGCTTCGGCCGCTCCGCCGTGGGCGGCGAGGGACGCGGGCGCTCGGCGGGGGGCACCGTCTCGCGTGCATCGAGCGCGGCGGCAAGCGCGGGCAGGTCCGTTTCCCACGCGACATGATCGCCCGCGAAGGCGAGCAGCCGCAGCCAGAAGCGCGAGGTGACAGTGGGCGCGGACGCATCGCGACGCGCACGCGTGAGCAGCACCTGGGGTGCTGCGGCGGCGAGTACGAAATCGTGCGCGGCGAGGCCGATCGCCCGCTCGGTTTCCGGAAGCCCAAGGCGGCGGCGGATCGCGGGCGGAATCCACGGATCGAACGGATCGCCGCCGGGCCAGACACCCTCGTTGAGGCCGCCGAGAATCATAAGGTCAGCGCGCTGCAACCGCGCTTCGAGAAGGCCGTAGATGGCAAGGCGGGGGTGCTTGCCGAACGGTGGGCGCACGGCGACGTCCTCCAGCATCGCACCGAACAGCGCGGGAAGGTCGGCGGGCGGAATCAGCAGCCCGATATCGCCGTGCTGCACCATCTCCGCGATCGTCTCGGCAGCGGCGCGCCCGGCGGCGCCTTCCCAAACGCGGGCTTCGGAGATGTCTTCCGCAAAGGTGCGGAGGCCATCAGCGAAATCGCCAGGCGCGCGCGGCTTCGCCATCAGCGCTTCGAGCGCATCGAGCCGCGGACGGAGCGCCTTCCACCACGCAGCAAGCTGTGCGCGCTCGCTATCGGGGAGCGCGCCTTGCGGCGGAACCTTGACGCGCGCGGCAATGCCTTTCAGGCCCGCGGCGGGGCGCACGCCGCGCAAGGCAAGATCGAGACGGCGGACGTCATCGAGCCAGTTGAGGCGCGCCCTGCCCTCGCCCGGCCCCGCCAGCGGGTGCTTGAGCAGCGCGAGCAATGCGCCGGGCGAAAAGCGCTGCGCCCCGGCCTCCAGCGCGGCGAGCAGCAGCGTGCCCGAAGGTGCGCGCGCCAGCGGCGTGCCCGCCGAATCGTCGACCTCGATCTCCCAGCGCCGAAGCTGCGCGGCGACGCGGCGGGCGAGGCCCCGGTCGGGCGTGACAAGCGCGGCGGTCGCACCCGGCGTATCCAGTTGGCGGCGCATCGCGAGCGCGATGACACCCGCCTCCTCGGCCGGGTTTGCCGCCTCTGCAAAGCGAAGGTCAGAGAGCGGACCCGCAGGCGGCCAGTGCGCCGTGCTGCCTGCGAGCGACAGCGCCGCGCCGATCGCATCGGCACGCGACGCCGGGCCATCGAGGCTGCTTTCAGCTTCCCACCCGCGCACTTCCTCGCGCGCAACGTTCATCCGGTCGAGCAGGTGTTTGAGTCCGCACTGCGGATGCGCCGGGAAGCCGCCGATCTCGTCCCAGTCGGCGGTTTCGAGGTCGAGGCCAGGCAACACGACCGCCCCCTGCGGCAGGTCCGCGATGACCGCGAGTACCTCGGCCACCGCCGGATCGGCGCTCGCCATGCCCGCCGCCACGATCGGCCGCGCGGGTGGCGCTGCGCGCCAGCGGCAGGCGATGGCGGCGAGCAGAATCTGGCGCCGCGCCACGCGATCCATGAGGCCGCGCGCGGCAAGCTGCGGCGGCCATGCCTCGACGACCACTTCCACGAACTTCAGCGTCGCTTCCCAATGCGCGCCAAGCTCCGCCATCGTCTCGTGCAGTCGCTCGGGTTCGATGCCTTCGAGCTGGAGCTGATCGAGCGTGCGCGCGAGCGCATCGGCAAGGCGCAGTGTCTCGACACTGCTGCGCGCGCGGCCATTCAAGGTCTGCCAGCGGTGGACGAGCGGCATCAGCAGCATCCGCCGCTCGAACGCCGCAATCGCCGGCTGCACCTCGGCTTCGAGCGTCATCGCCTCGTCGAAAAGGCCAAGCGCCTCGTTCTCGCCGACGTCGCCGATGGGGAGCATCCGGGGCAACAGCAGCGCGCCACCCGAGGCGCGCACGAACGCCTCCGACACGGCGCGCACGGCGCGGCGGTTGGGAAGCAGCAGCAGCGCGCGCGGCAGATTATCGCTGCCGATGCGGCTCAGCATCCCTGCCGCGAGCGCATCGGCGAAGGCGCGGTGCGCCGGAATCGTGAAGACGGCCTTCCGCTCAGCCATTGCCGAGCAGCGCCTCCGTCTCCTTCACGGCCTCGGGCGTGCCGACGTGGAACCATTGGCCCGTATGCGCGATACCATACAGGCGCCCGCTTTCGATCAGCCGGTCGTAGATCAGATTGAGCGAGAACGCGCCCTCAGGCACATCCTCGAACAGCGAAGCCTTAAGAAGCTGCACGCCCGAAAACACGAACGGCGCCACGCGCGCCCCGCGCCTGCGCGCGAGCAGGCCTTCGGGCGTCATATGGAAATCGCCGCGCCCTTCATAGCCGTACGCGCGGGCGAGCGGCACGACGAGCAGCAGCGCATCCATGATTTCAGGATACCAGCGCCGCGCCATCTGCCGCAGCGTATCGATCGGCCCGTCCACCCACATGTTGTCGCTGTTCACGACGAAGAACGGGTCGGCGCCGATCAACGGCAGCGCCTTCGCGACACCGCCGCCGGTTTCGAGCAGCGCCTCGCGTTCGTCGGAAATTGCGATGTCGAGATCGGCGGCATTGCGCGCGAGGTGCGCCTCCACCTGCCCGGCGAGATAGTGGACGTTGACGACCACCCGCCGCACGTCCGAACCGCGCAGGTTATCGAGCGCGTGGTCGAGCAGCGTCTTGCCATGCACGCGCACGAGCGGCTTCGGGCGCGTCGCGGTGAGCGGCCGCATCCGCTTGCCAAGCCCGGCGGCGAGCACCATCGCGGCGGCGGGCAGCGGCCCTTCGGGATTGGGGCGGAGCGACAGCGGCGCGCGGTGCTTTTTCATGCCGCCCCCGTGAAATCGCGCCGCGCCGACAGCGGCAGGTTTGCCTCGAACCAGCGCGCGACGGGCGCGAGCGCCGGGTGCGCGAGATTGCGGTCGAGCAGCGACCACACGCGCGGGACGTGCTTCAGATAGCCGGGTTTACCGTCGCGCCGCCACAACCGCACGAACACGCCGAGGATGCGCGCTGCGCGCTGCGCGCCGAGCACGGCGTAGCTCGCCGCGAACGCCTCGCGGTCGAATTCCGGCCGCGCGCCGAGATAGCGCGCGACGAGTTCCGGCTCCAGCGCGGGCGGCACGTCGCGGCGCGGATCCTGGATCAGCGACACGAGATCGTAGGCGGCGGGACCGCGCATCGCGTCCTGGAAATCGAGCACGCCAACGCGGGCGAGGCCCTCGCGCTCCGGCAGCCACATCAGGTTCGGCGAGTGGTAATCGAGCTGGACGAGGCGGTCGTCGTGCGCACGAGCGAGCGGCCAAACCTCTGCCCACGCCGCAGCGTAAGATACGCGCAGGGCATCATCCGCTGCTGCGCCCATCAACTCCGGCCAGTGCCAGTCAAGCACCAGCCCGACCTCGCGTGCCATGCGGTCCTCGGCATACGGGCCGACCGCATGGCCGTCGACCGCTTCCGCCATCGGCTCGGCATGAAGATGCGCGAGCACGTCCGTCGCCGCGCGGTACAGCGCGGCCTCGTCGGCGCCGCTTTCGATGGCGCGCACGAACATCGAATCGCCGAGGTCTTCAAGAAGCGCGAGGCCCTGTTCGGGCGCCGAAGCGAACACGCATGGCACACTGATACCACGCGCGGCGAGATACGTATCGATCGCGACGAACGCCGCGCAGTTCTCATTGGGTGCCGGCGCATCCATCAGCACCGCGCGGCGGTCGCCATCGCGTACACGGAAGTAGCGGCGGAACGAAGCATCCCCGGCGAGCGGCGCGATCTCCGCACCGCCCCATCCGTTTGCTTCGAGGAGAGCACTCGCCCCTTCGGGCAGGTTCAGATCGGCCATCGCGCTTCCCAAGCGGGCGGCACGCGCGCTGTCAAGCGGCGGCTGCCTTCACCTGTGTCGGCAAGCGTGAGATGCAGCGCTTCCGGCCAGCGTCCGCCCGCACGCTCCGGCCATTCGATGATGAGCGCGCCGTCCGCCAGAATTTCATCCAGCCCGAGTTCTTCCACCTCGTCCGGATCTTCGAGCCGATAGAGATCGACATGCCACACGGGGAGGCGCACACCCGGCACCTCGTAGCTCTGCACCAGCGTGAAGGTCGGACTCGGCACCTCGCCTGCGTGCCCCAACCCGGCGAGAATACCACGCGCGAGCGCCGTTTTCCCCGCCCCGAGATCGCCCGACAGCAGCACGATGTCGCCCGGCGCGAGGCGCGCCGCAAGGCGGCGTCCGAACGTGTCCGTCGCAGCTTCGTCGGCAAGCACCGTCACGCCTTGTCCCCATGGCGGCGCGGAATGTGGAGGCTGACCGTCGTGCCCTCGCCGAGCCGCGAGTCGAGCACCACGCGGCCGCCGTGCAGATCGATGACATCGCGCACCAGCGAGAGACCGAGCCCGACGCCTTGGCTCGCGGTGGCGTTGGAGCCCTTGCGGAAGCGATCGAACACCAGTTCCTGCTCGTCGTCCGGGATCCCGATGCCATTGTCGCTCACGCGGATCACGACGCTGTCGGAGAGGCTTTCGACATAGATGACGACGCGGCCTCCGGAGGGCGTGAAGCGGATCGCATTGTTGACGAGGTTGAACAGCGCCTGCTTCAGACGCACCGGATCGCCGTCGATAGCGCCGATATCGGCCGGAACGTTCGTCTCGAACGCAAGGCCGCGATCCTCGGCGAACCCGCGCGTCATCGTTGCCACGCTTTCAACGAGTTCGCCCACCGCCACCGCACGGATATCGAGCGCGAGCGCGCCCGCTTCGGTGACGGCGAGGTCGAGGATGTCGTTGATGAGAAGCTGCAGCCGGTCCGACGAGATCAGGATCGATCGGATATAGTCTTCCTGCTTCGGCGAGAGCCCGCCGACATAGCCCTGCGCCAGCATCTCGGCGAAACCGCTGATCGCGGTGAGTGGCGTGCGCAGTTCATAGGACATGTTCTCGACGAACGCCGATTTCTGCCGGTCCGCCGCCTCCAGCGCCTCATTGCGTTCGCGCAGCGCATTCTCGATGCGCGTCGAATCGGTGATGTCGAGGAAGGTGATGAGCGCGTTGCCGTCCGGCAGCGGCACCGCTGAATACTGGAGCACGCGCGCACCTGTGAAGTCCACGCGGCCCGCCTTCGCCTGCCGCCCTACCGTGGAGGCCTGGATGAGATCGCGCAGCAGGCCAAGATAGGCGTGCTCCTCGCGCGGCGGCGCGGCGGGGTCGGCGAGCTCGTCGACGTGCGGTTTCATCGCGAGGTGCGCCTCGTCAATGTTCCAGAGATCGGCGAACACGCTGTTGTAGAGCTGCACGCGCCCGTCGGCGGCGAACACGGCAACGGCTTCGTGGAGGTTGTTGAGCGTCGCTTCCTGCACGCGCAGCAGCGTGTCCCGCGAACTCGCGAGGCGAAGCTGCTCGGAACGATCCTCGAAGATCAGCAGCAGCCCGCCGTCGGGGCTCGGCTGCGCGATGACACGGAGCACGGTCGTGTCGGGGAGAACCCACGTCTCCTCGGCATTGTCCATCTGGCTGGTGAACCACGCGCGGCGGGCGCGTCGCCAACTTGGGAAATCGCGTTGCTCGGGAAGGCGGTGCTGTTCCTGCATCCGCTCGAACAGCCGGTCGAACTCCGGGCCTTCATCGAGGAACGAGGCGTCGAGACGGAACAGCGCCGCGAACGCGGTGTTCCAGAACACGAGCGCCCGGTCCGCGCCGAAGCGGGCGACCCCGGCGGAGAGGCGATCGAATGTCGCGGTCTGCGCGGCGACGAAGCGTTCCAGCCCCCCAACAGCCTCGTCGCGCTCGCTGATGTCGATCGCGTAGCCTGCCACCTCGCCGTTTTCGAGCGACTTGTCGATGATCCGCATCATGCGGCGCTCGCCGCCGACGATCGCCGGCTCCTCGCGCACCTGCGGCACGCCGGTCGCAAGCGCCATGCGCGCCGCCGATTGCGGCGTTGCCGAAAGCGGATTGGAGACGAGCTCGATGCCGAGGCGGACGGCGGCGGCGGGGCTTTCCGCCTCCACCGCATCGGCATAGGCGCGGTTCACCTGAACGAGGCGCTGATCGGCACCGCGCCGCCAGATCGGAATCGGCGCGGCATCGATCACCGCCGTCGATGCGCCGAGTGTGGCGCGAAGACCGTCGCGGTCCGCCTCCAGCGCCTCCGTCCTGCGGTGTGCGCCGCTCGAATCCGAGAACCACACGACAGTGCCGCGATCGCCCGCAAGCTGCGGCGGAGCGGTCTTGCCCTCCGCTGTCAGCACGCGATCTCCGGCCGCTGAAACGGAAATGCGGAACGGCGCGCCTGAAATGGCGAGCGCCTGGATCGCCGCGCCGAGCGCCGAATAGTCATCCGGGGAAAGGCCGCTTTCGCCGGTGCCGAGCAGGTCGTCGAGCCGTGCCACCTTGCGGTCGAGCCCCAGCCACGAGCGGAGGGTGTCCGAACACGAGGCCGCACCGTCTTCGCCAACGACGAGATAGGCGCCGGGCGTGGTGGTCAGGAGCCCGCGCAGCCGTAGGCCCCATTCCTTCGCCGTTTCCGCCTGCACGCGTGCACGCGCCGAGCGGATCACCGCCCACACGGCGAACGCCAGCCACGCCGCGCCGATAATTGCCGTCGCCGTCACCGGCCAGCCGCGCTGCATCAGCGACACGGCAGCCGATGCCGGCGCCGCGGGCAGCATCAGAAGCGCAGCAAGAGGAGCGAGACGAAGGATCACGGCAGCGACCTTAGACGCAGTCGCCGCCGGTTTGAATCCCTGTTGAACGCGTCAGTAGCGGTATTGGTCGGTCTTGAAGGGACCGGCGGCATCGATGCCGAGGTAAGCGGACTGCTCGCCGGAAAGCTTCGTGAGTTCCACGCCGAGCTTTTCGAGGTGCAGCGCCGCCACCTTCTCGTCGAGGTGCTTCGGCAGCACGTAGACCTCGTTCTTGTAATCGCCGCCGCGCGTGAACAGTTCGATCTGCGCGAGCACCTGGTTGGAAAAGCTCGCCGACATCACGAAGCTCGGGTGACCGGTAGCATTGCCGAGGTTGAGCAGGCGCCCCTGCGAGAGCAGCAGGATGCGCTTGCCGTCCGCGAATTCGATCATGTCGACCTGCGGCTTCACCTCGGTCCACTTGTAGTTCTTGAGCGCGCCGACCTGGATCTCGTTGTCGAAGTGGCCGATGTTGCCGACGATCGCCATGTCCTTCATCGCGCGCATGTGATCGAGCGTGATGACGTCCTTGTTGCCCGTCGCGGTGACGAAAATGTCGGCGAGCGGTGCCGCCGTCTCCATCGTCACGACCTGGAAGCCGTCCATTGCCGCCTGCAATGCGCAGATCGGGTCGATCTCGGTGACCATCACGCGCGCGCCCGCGCCGCGCAGCGAGGCGGCCGAGCCCTTGCCGACGTCGCCGTAGCCGGCGACGACCGCGACCTTGCCGGCCATCATCACGTCGGTGCCGCGGCGGATGCCGTCGACGAGGCTTTCCTTGCAGCCGTACTTGTTGTCGAACTTCGACTTGGTGACGCTGTCGTTTACGTTGATCGCCGGGAAGGGCAGCTTGCCCGCCTTCGCCAGTTCATAGAGGCGGTGCACGCCGGTGGTCGTCTCTTCCGAGACGCCGCGAATGCTGTTCAGCGTCTTCGTGAAGAAGCCCGGCGAGGCGGCCGCGCGCGCCTTCACGACGCGCTGGAATTCCTCTTCCTCCTCGTTGGTCGGCGCGGGGAAGCTCTCCCCTGCCTCCAGCCGCGCGCCCCAGAGGATGAACATCGTGGCGTCGCCGCCGTCGTCGAGGATCATGTTGGCGGGCTCGCCCGGCCACTGGAAGGTGAGGTCGATGTAGTCCCAGTATTCGGCGAGCGTTTCGCCCTTCACGGCGAACACGGGGATGCCCTGCGCGGCGATGGCGGCGGCGGCGTGATCCTGCGTCGAATAGATGTTGCACGAGGCCCAGCGCACCTCGGCGCCGAGCGCGGTCAGCGTCTCGATCAGCGCCGCGGTCTGGATCGTCATGTGCAGCGAGCCGGTGATGCGCGCGCCTGCGAGGGGCTTCGACGCACCATATTCGGCGCGGAGCGACATCAGGCCCGGCATTTCGGTTTCCGCGATGGCCAGTTCCTTGCGGCCCCAATCGGCGAGCGTGATGTCCCGGACGATATAATCCTGCGCCATGAATCTTTTCCTGTCTCTGTGCGCGCGTGCGGCCGCGCGGATATCAGAGGCGGGATTACGAGAGGGCTCGGCTCAAGGCAAGAGAGAATATAAAGAACTCTTTATGTCCATAAAGAAAGGCGGCCACGCGGGCATGAACCCGCGCAGCCGCAAGAAACCGCCCGCCACCGCCGCAAAAGGGGAGGAAAAACAGCGGCGACGGGTCAGGGGGACTGGGAAAACGGTAAGCGACGCGACGAAACTGAAAGGCTTCAGGCGCTCCGGCTCAGGAGCAGGTGCGGCCGACGCCCTTGGGCGAAACGAACATCCGGTCGGCGATCGCCTCAACCTCTGCGCGGCCGAGTCCGGCGACCTGTTCAGCGAGCGCAGCGGTTTCCCTGCAGAATTCCGGATTGGCGGCGCCCGCCGAATGGCCGTTCGCCATCGCGGTCGTGAAGCGATCGTAATCGCGCGCTTTGCCGGCGCGGACGAAGTGCGTTTTCAGCACGTCGTTGTGCGCGGAAATCGTCGTGCGGTGCGCCTTCACGAAGCGGTTGTAGTGGCCGAGCACATCGTACTGCGTGGAGCGGCATTGCAGCGCGCCGACCATCAGCAGCGTCTGCAGGTCGCGCACCTTGGCGGCTTTCACCGCTGCGCCGTTCCAGCAGTTCTGCGCGGCCGCCGGCGTGGCAAGCGACAGGGTCAGCAGCGCGGTGGCGCTGCTGACCAGCATTTTCGAAACTCTTTTCATGACGTGACCCCCAGCTGACACGCTGGGAGGGACCCTCGTCTCCCGGCGGCAGGCGAAGAGTGCGACTCGGGTGTAAATCAGGCCTTAAACGGAACGGTTGGCAAACGATTAAGCGTGAATGTCTATGCGTGCCCGGCGCTCGCGCTGAGGAGGCCAACGTCGATGCCCGCGCCTGCGAAAGCGGAAGGCCAGCGGCTTTCCATCGGCGCATCGAACAGCAGTTCGGGGGTCCCCGGCACCGCGAACCAGCCGTGGCGCGTCATTTCCTCGTCGAGCTGGCCTGGCCCCCAACCCGCGTAGCCGAGCGCGATGAGCCAGCGTTTCGGCCCCTTTCCGGCGGCAATGTCGCGCAGGATATCGAGCGTCGCGGTCAGCGCCCAGCGACCGCCCACGGAGAGCGTCGACTGGCCCTCGTATTCCGGGCTGTGCAGCACGAAGCCCCGGCCCGGCTCCACCGGACCGCCCGCGAACACCGGCACGGCGGGCGCAATGCCGGGGTCGACATCGAGCTGTTCGAGCAGGCTGCGCACGTCGATATCGTCGCGGACCTTGTTGACGATCAGCCCCAGCGCCGATTCGGCATCGTGAACGCACATCGCGATCACCACGCGCTCGAATCGCGGATCGGCCATGCCGGGCATCGACAGCAGTAGCTGTCC
This sequence comes from Sphingosinicella sp., assembly GCF_041916975.1. Lineage (NCBI taxonomy): Bacteria > Pseudomonadati > Pseudomonadota > Alphaproteobacteria > Sphingomonadales > Sphingosinicellaceae > Sphingosinicella > Sphingosinicella sp. Next base: position 2,833,294 of record NZ_JAYRYK010000001.1, on the reverse strand, counting down.
CGAAAGATAGGGCGCGACGTCCATGGCGGAACTATAGGCAATCCTACTGGCTTATGCCAACGGACGCTTGGCGATCGGCGGGGGACCGGCTACGAAGCGCGTCCAGATTCCCCCGTCCAAGGAGCAAGTGTCATGACGATTTCGGTAGGCGACAAGGTCCCGAGCGCAACGCTGATGACGATGACGGACAGCGGCCCCGCGCCCGTCCACACCGACGAGTTCTTCGCAGGCCGTACCGTGGCGCTGTTCTCCGTGCCCGGCGCCTTCACGCCGACCTGCTCGGCGAAGCACCTGCCGGGCTTCATCGACCATGCCGAAGAGCTGAAGGCGAAGGGCGTCGACGAGATCGCCTGCATCGCCGTGAACGACGCCTTTGTGATGGGCGCGTGGGGCAAGAGCGCCAGCGCTGACGGCAAGGTGACGATGCTCGCCGACGGCAACGGCAGCTTCTCGGAAGCGCTCGGCCTCACCATGGACGCATCCAAGTTCGGCATGGGCAAGCGCGGCCAGCGTTTCTCGGTGCTCGTGAAGGACGGCGTCGTCAGCGAACTCAACATCGAAGAGCCGGGCGCCTTCCGCGTCTCCAGCGCCGAGCATCTGCTGGGCCAGCTGGCCTAAGCCCATATGCAGGACGCCGCAGCCGTCGTCGCGGAACTCGATCGCCTCTACGAGGCGTCCCGCGAACGGCTGCGGACTGCGCTGCAAGCCTACATTGCAGACGGCACCCGCCCCGACGCCGCAGCGCGCGAGGCGGGTGCCTTTGCCTATCCCGAACTCCGTCTGACTTACGGCGGCGAACGCGCCGCACGGCCCGCCTCTCACGCGTGGGGCCGCCTCACCGCACCGGGCACCTACGCGACCAGCATCACGCGGCCCGCGCTGTTCCGCGACTATCTCGCCGAGCAGATCAATATTCTCATCCGCGACTACGGCGTGACGTTCGAGGCCGCGCCCGGCCGCCAGGAAATTCCCTTCCCCTACGTGCTCGATGCCGGCGGCGTCGATCTCGGCGAGGTGACGGCGGAAGAGCTGGCGCGCTGGTTCCCCGCAACCGAACTTGCCTTTATCGGCGACGAGGTTGCGGACGGCCTCTGGAACCCGGCGCTCAGCCCGGCGCGGCCGCTCGCACTGTTCGATGCGCTGCGTACCGATTTCAGCCTCGCGCGCCTGCGCCATTACACGGGCACACCCCCCGAGCATGTGCAGCGCTACGTGCTGTTCACCAATTACCACCGCTACGTTGACGAGTTCGTGCGCTGGGCCTGCGAGCAGCTGACGCCCGGCGGGCGCTACATCGCGCTTTCGGGTGCGGGCGGCGTGGTGATGACTGCAGGCGACGCCGATCCCGAGCGCATGGCTTCGGACGCGGCATGGCGGCGGCATCAGATGCCCGCGTGGCATCTGATGACCGAAGACGGCACCGGCATCAGCCTCGTCAACATCGGCGTCGGCCCCTCGAACGCCAAGACGATCACCGATCACCTCGCCGTGCTCAGGCCCGAAGCGTGGCTGATGATCGGCCACTGCGGCGGCCTCCGCCCCACGCAGACGATCGGCGACTACGTGCTCGCGCACGCCTACCTCCGCGACGACCACGTGCTCGACGACGTGCTGCCGCCGGAGATCCCGATCCCCGCCATCGCCGAGGTGCAGCAGGCACTGCAGCAGGCCGCGCTCAATGTGACTGGCGAAAGCGCCGACGCGCTGAAGCGACGGCTCAGAACCGGCACCGTCGTCACCACCGACGACCGCAACTGGGAGCTGCGCTATTCGCTCTCCGCGCTGCGCTTCTCGCAGTCGCGCGCGGTCGCGATCGACATGGAATCGGCGACGATCGCCGCGCAGGGATATCGCTTCCGCGTCCCCTACGGCACGCTGCTCTGCGTTTCAGACAAGCCGCTGCACGGCGAACTCAAGCTGCCGGGGCAGGCGAACCGCTTCTACGAGCGCGCCATCCGCGAACATATCCGCATCGGCATCGCCACCTGCGACCTGCTCCGCGCCGCTGGCTCACGCCTCCACAGCCGCAAGCTCCGCGCCTTCGACGAACCCGCGTTCAGGTAGCCCCGCCGGTCCGGTCACCAGCCGCAGGTCTTGCCCTTGTTCTGCTTTTCGAGCCATGTCATCAGCGGCTGGAAATAGGCGATCATCGCCTTGCCATCCATCTGCCGCGAACCCGTGAACGCCTGCAGCGCATCCGGCCACGGCTTCGAGGCGCCCATCGCCAGCATCGCGTTCAGCTTCTCGCCGACCTTCTTGTCGCCGTAGATCGAGCAGCGATGCAGCGGCCCCTTCCAGCCCGCCTGCTTGCACGCCGCCTGATGAAACTGGAATTGCAGCAGCCGCGCGAGGAAATAGCGCGTGTAGGGCGTGTTGCCGGGGATGTGATACTTCGCCCCGGGATCGAAATCCGCCTCGCTGCGCGGCACCGGCGGCACGATGCCCTGATACTGGAGGCGAAGGTCGTTCCACGCCGCGTTGTAGGTGTTCGGCGTAATCTGGCCCGAGAACACGCCCCAGCGCCATTTGTCGATGAGAAGACCGAAGGGCAGGAACGCCACCTTGTCCATCGCCTGCTTCAGAAGCAGCCCGATATCCTTGTCCGCGCTCGGCACCGCCTTGGGATCGAGCAGCCCGATCTTCACGAGGTAATCCGGCGTCACGGAAAGCGCGATGAAATCGCCGACCGCTTCGTGGAAGCCGTCGTTGGCGCTGTTCATGTAGAGAAACGACTGCTGATTGTAGGCGCGCTGGTAATAGTTGTGACCAAGCTCGTGATGGACGGTGACAAAGTCGTCGCCGTTCACCTTGGTGCACATCTTGATGCGGATATCGTCCTTGTTGTCGACGTCCCACGCACTCGCATGGCACACAACCTCGCGGTCGCGCGGCGCGGTGATCATCGAGCGCTGCCAGAAGCTCTGCGGCAGCGGCGCGAAGCCGACAGACGAGAAGAACGCCTCGCCCGTCTTCACGATCTGCTCCGGCGTATAGCCCTTGGCGGCAAGCAATTCGGTGAGATCGTAGCCGACGTCGCCCGCACCCTTCGGCGCGACGACGTCGTAGATGTTGCCCCACTCCTGTGCCCACATGTTGCCGAGAAGGTCAGCGCGGATCGGTCCCGTCTTCGGCTGCACGGCGTCACCGTATTTCTCGTTGAGCTTTGTGCGCGTGTAGCAGTGCAGCTGGTTGTAAAGCGGTTTCACCTGATTCCAGGTGTCGTCGGTGAGCTTCGCGAACGCGTCCGGGTCCATGTCGTAGCCCGCGCGCCACTGCGCGCCGGTATCGACGTAGCCGAGTTCCTTCGAGCCCGCGTTCGAGATGGAGACGAACTGCGTGTAATCATTCCGCATCGGCACGCCGACCTTGTGCCAGGAAACCCACATCTCCTTCAGCACCTCGGGATCGCGCTCGGTGCCCATCAGTTCTTCAAGGTCGTTGCCGCTCTTCGCCTCGCCTTTGTAGGTGCCCTTGCCCTTGCCGTACGAGGATTGCAGCCCGGTAAGCAGCGTGGATAGCGTGTCCGCCGCGCCCGGCGTATTCGGCGCGGGCGCGACGAGGCCCTGCCGCAACATGTCGAGCTTGCGCTTCGTGTCGTAAGAGAGGCCCGGCAGCGGCGCATATTTCGCGGCTTCCGACGCGTAGCGCACGGCGGCCTCCGTGTAAGCGGCGCCCGTTCGCGCAGCGAGGATGTCCGTGTCGTCGGTGATGTAGGTCGCGTTCACCCACGCGGCGCGCGCCGCGAAGATGCCCAGTTCCTCCAGATCCTTTTCCGCCTTTGCGACGAAGGCGTCCGCCTCGGCTGCGGTCGGCGCGGGCGACGCGCCGGTCGCGAGCAGCATGGCGGCAAGTGCAAGCGCGGAAGTCAGGCTTTTCATGGTCGAAATCTCCCCTGAACCGTTATGGCATCAGGGTAGAACAGCCCATCCGGGGGTCAAGCAGCGAAGAAGTCCGCGAGCGACGAGCCGAGTTCAGCGCGCGTGACACTCGACATGTGCGTGCCGGGAATTTCGCGCCACGTCGCGTTCGGCAGCGCTTTAGACAGCGCATGCGCCTCGGCATTATAGTGATCCTCCGCGCCGCACAGGACGAGCGCAGGCAGCGTGATCGCCTCGACATCGGCAAGCGCCGAGTCGACCTGTGCGTTCAGAAGGTGGATCGCGGCTTCCGGATCGACCTTGTTGGTGCGCATGAACTGGATCGCGAAATAGGCCTCGCTGCCGCGGGCGTGCGTATCAGCATTGCGCACCGTATCGATGAACCAGTTCGTGCTGGGCGCAACATTCACGACCGCGCCGAGCCCCATGCCGATAATGGCGATACGACGCGGCGTCGCCCCGCGGACCACTGCGCGGAGCGTCTGCCGCCCGCCGAGCGAATAGCCGCCGAGATCATAGTCGGTGAGCCCAAGATGATCGATGAGCGCGAGCACGTCGCTTGCGAGCACGTCCGGCGGATAGGCGGCAGCGTCCGTGGGCGCCGCGCTTTTCCCGTGTGCACGGAAATCCGGCATGATCAGGCGCAGGCCGGTTTCGGCGATGCGGGCCGCCGTTCCGAACTTCAGCCAGTTGACGTGCGCATTCGAAAATAGGCCGTGGAGCAGCACGAGCGGACGTCCGTCTTCCGGCCCTGCCTCCGTCCACGCGATGCAGACGCCGTCGAACGATTCGAAATCCCTGTCACGCGTCTGGAGAGACACCCGCTTCCTTCCAACGTTTGTTCAGCGCCTCGTACTCATCGCAGCGCTGGCCGGGAAGAGCGGACGTATCGCTCCATGCATCGTGGCGGCTCTCGATGCCGAAATTGGAGGTCGGGAAAAACGGCGCGGGGTCGTCGAACGTGCCGACGGTGAGGTCCATGTGGTCGCTGTCCGGGAATGCGAAGCCGAGCGGGGTGCCGCAGGCTGAGCAGAACGGCCGCTTCGCGATCGGCGAGGAGGCGTACCAGTCCGGCTCCCGATTCCAATGCACCGCCGCTTTGGGCAGGTTCTTGAACGCGATCGAAACGCCGCCCGTCGCGCGCTGGCAGTAGCGGCAATGGCAGAGATAGGCCTCGTAGTTCTCGATTTCCGCCTCGTAGCGGATACGGCCGCACTGGCAGCCGCCGGCCACCTTCGTCATCGCGCCTCCAATCCCGCCTGCTTCATGCGCCAGACGGCAATGTCGATGCGATCCTGCCCGAAAAACGGCTCGCCGTCGAACACCAGCGTCGGCACGCCCCAGTGTCCTCCCTTTTCGAGTGCCTGCTGATTGGCGGCGATCTCGGCGTCGAGCGCCTCCGCATCGGCTACGGCTTCGGCCTCGATCTCCCCGAAATCGAGCCCGGCGCGCGCCGCCGCCCCGGCAAGATGATCGCCCTCGTGCCAGTTCTCCGTGCCGCCCCAGATGAGCCGCGAGGCTTCATCGGCAAACGCGAGGCTCGCCCCGCGCCGGGCGGCAGCCTGCCCGAGCCGCGTCAGGCGGAAGATATAGGGCTGCTCGGCGGAAATCTCGCGCGTGAACATGTTCTGGACGATGGGGTCCGGCCGCGGCGGTGCCACGGGTATCTCCAGATACTGCGCCACGCGCACGAAATCGCGCATCGTGTAGCCGAGCCAGTTGGGGTGGTTCGTCTCGAAGAAATCCGGCTGGCGGATCGCGAGCGGATAAACGGGCCGGAGGTTGATCCGAAGGTCGTATTCCTGCGTCAGCGCACGGTAGCGCCGCGCCGCGAGATACGAATAGGGCGAGCGGAACGACCAGAAGACGTCGGCGGAAAGTGTCGGCATGTGCGACAAATTACACCACGCGGCGCCTCGCACCATCCTGTCATTGCACATAGTAAGCATAGCTATTATATTCACACTTATGAGCGAATCACTCGGTTTTCTACTGTCCGACAGCGCGCGCCTGCTGCGGCGGGAATTCGACGCGCGCGTACGAACGCTCGGTATCACGCGTCCACAATGGCGCGTGCTTCTCGTGTTGAAACGCGGCGAAGGCATCAATCAGGGCGAACTCGCGGATACGCTGGAGGTTGAGGCCATCACAGTCGGGCGCATGGTCGATCGCCTGCAGGATGCCGGTCTTGTTGAGCGCCGTGCCGATCCGAACGACCGGCGCGCATGGCGGCTTTTCCTGAGTCAGCGCTCCCGCACGCTCATTGAGGAATTGCGTCCCGTTTCCGAGCGCATGATCGAAGACACGCTCGAAGGCTTTACCCCGACCGAACGAGAGACTTTCGTGAACTACCTTGAACGCGTGCGCGCCAACCTGCTGCGCCAGACAGGGCAGGAGGCCGTCAATGGCTGACCTCGGCTTCGAAGTGAACGACGACACCGCCCTGTCGCGCCGCCGTTTCCCCGCGTGGCTGCGCCCACTGCTGATGCTCTCCGTGCCGCTGCTGCTGATCGTGGGCGGCACGTGGCTCTACATCGCTGGGCAGGCGCATGAATCGACGGACAACGCCTATGTCCGGCAGGACAAGGTTTCGATCGCCCCGGAGGTGAGCGGCCGCGTCGTCGAAGTCGCGGTGCGCGAAAACATGCGCGTGCAGGAAGGCCAACTCCTGTTCCGCATCGATCCCGAGCCCTTCCGCATCGCGCTGAGGCAGGCGGAAGCCGCACTCGCCAAGGCGAACGTCGAGATCGATGAGCTCGACGCCGAAGTGACGGTCGCCGACGTCGACATCGCCGCCGCACGCGACGAGATCGCCTTTGCGAAGGCCGAGTTCGATCGGCAGGCCGAGCTCCTCGACCGCGGCTTCACCACCCGCGCCCGCTATCAGGCAGCGCAGCTCGCGCTCGCCAAGGCGCGCGAGCAGATGAACACCGCCACCTCCGAGGCCCGCAAGGCGCGCGTTGCGCTCGGCAGCGGCGCTGCGGCCTCCAGCCGGCCCGCGGCGGTTGAGGCCGCGCTCGCCGCCCGCGAGGAAGCGATGCTCAACCTCTCGCGCACGGAAATCCGCGCGCCCGCAAGCGGCATCATCAGCCAGACCGAGCGGCTGCAGGTCGGCGCGATGCTTCCGGCCGGGCTCCCCACGCTGAGTCTCGTTGCCGACGGCCATTCGTGGGTCGAGGCGAACTTCAAGGAAACTCAGCTCCGCAAGATGCACCCCGGCCAGAAGGCGACGGTCACGATCGACGCCTACGGCAGGGCGCTCAGCGGCCATGTCGAAAGCATCGGCGCGGGCACAGGCAGCGAATTCGCACTGCTCCCGGCGCAGAACGCCAACGGCAACTGGGTGAAGGTGACGCAGCGCGTACCCGTGCGCATCGCGATCGATTCGAAAAGCGATCGCCCGCTGATCGCCGGCCTCAGCGCCGAGGCGAGCGTCGACGTGCGCGACACCGCCGCAAACTGATGTCCGCCAGCGCCGCAGGAGCGCACGGCCAGCCGGTCGTTGAGGTCAGCAACCGGCCGCTGCTCATCATCGGCATCATGATGGCGATGATCATGCAAGTGCTCGATTCGACGATCGCCAACGTCGCACTTCCGCACATGCAGGCCTCGCTCGGCGCCACCTTCGACAGCGTGTCGTGGGTGCTGACGAGCTACATCCTCGCCACCGCCATCGCGATGCCGCTCACCGGCTGGCTCTCCGACCGGTTCGGATCGCGCAAACTGTTCATCGTCTCCGTGGCGGGGTTCATCATCACCTCGATGCTCTGCGGCATCGCAGTGAATCTCCCCGAAATGGTGCTGTTCCGTGCGCTGCAGGGCGCGTCGGCCGCTTTCGTGGGGCCGCTGTCGCAAACCGTGATGCTCGATATCACGCCGCGCGAGCAGCATCCCAAGGCGATGGCGGTGTGGGGCATGGGCATCATGGTCGGGCCGATCCTTGGACCGATCATCGGCGGCTGGCTCACCGAGAACTACAACTGGCGTTGGATCTTCTACATCAACGTGCCGATTGGTGTCGCCACGCTGGCGATCCTGATTGCGCTGCTCCCCTCGCGCCCGGTGCGGCGGCGCGCCTTCGACCTTTTCGGCTTCTCGATGCTCGCCATCGGCCTCACCGCGCTCCAGCTGATGCTCGACCGCGGCCAGCAGGAAGACTGGCTGCAGTCCTGGGAAATCCGTATCGAGCTCGGCATCGCGATCATCGGCATCTGGCTGTTCCTCGTCCACATGGCGACCGGACGGCGGCCGATGTTCGAACGCGAAATGCTGGCGAACCGGAACCTCTTCATCGGCCTCATTTTCATGCTCAACATCGGCGCGATCCTGATGGCGACGATGGCGCTGCTGCCACCGATGCTGCAGGCGGTCTACGGCTATCCCGTACTCGATACCGGGCTGATGCTCGCCCCGCGCGGTATCGGCATTCTCATCAGTATGGCGATCGCCGGGCAGCTCGCGGGGCGCATCGATCCCCGCGTACTTATCGGCGGCGGCATGGCGCTCGCAGCGATCTCGCTGTGGTGGATGACGCACTGGTCGCTCGATATGGATTGGCATCCCGTGGTCTGGAGCGGCGTGGTGCAGGGCCTTGGCCTCGGCTTCATCTTCTCGTCGATCAACCTCGCGGCGTTCGCGACGCTGCCGCCGCGGTACCGCACCGATGCCGCGAGCCTCTTGTATCTGATGCGCAACCTCGGCGCGTCAGTAGGCATTTCCATCGTCACCGCACAGCTCGCACGCACCGTGCAGACGAGCCATGAACTGATGGTAGGCAACATCACCGAAACGACGCTTTCGCCAATCAACCCGCACCTGCTCGAGGGCGCGGGCGGCACCGGCGCCAGCCTGTTCGCGATGATCGACAACGAGATCACCCGGCAGGCGACGATGATCGGCTACATCAACGATTTCTACCTGCTGATGATCGTGACGCTGCTCTCGATCCCGCTGGTGCTGCTGCTGAAACGGCCTGCCCCCACACCCGGCACGGGGCGCTGAAACTTTACGCCTTCTTGAGATGCCGCCGGCCGAGCAGTTCGGCGATCTGAACGGCATTCAGCGCCGCGCCCTTGCGGAGATTGTCGCTGACGCACCAGAGGCTGAGGCCATTCGCGACGGTCGGATCCTTGCGGACGCGGCTCACGTAGGTCGCATATTCGCCGACGCATTCGATCGGCGTCACGTAGCCGCCGTCCTCGCGCTTGTCGATGAGCATGATGCCCGGCGCCGTACGCAGCGCTTCCTGCGCATCTTCCACCGAAATCGGGTTCTCGAACTCGATGTTGATCGCTTCCGAATGGCCGACGAATACCGGCACGCGCACGCAGGTCGCCGTCACGCCGATGGCGGGATCGAGGATCTTGTGCGTCTCCGCGACCATCTTCCACTCTTCCTTGGTGGAGCCGTCCTCAAGGAACACGTCGATGTGCGGAATGACGTTGAAGGCGATCTGCTTGGTGAACTTGCGGGTTTCCTTGGGGTCGCCCACGAAGATCGCACGGGTCTGCTCGAAAAGCTCGTCCATGCCTTCCTTGCCCGCGCCCGACACGGACTGGTAGGTGGAAACGACAACACGCTTGATCGTCGCAAGGTCGTGCAGCGGCTTCAGCGCGACGACCATCTGTGCGGTCGAGCAGTTCGGGTTCGCGATGATATTGCGCTTCTTATAGCCGTCGATCGCGTCCGGGTTCACCTCCGGCACGATGAGCGGCACGTCCGGCTCCATGCGGTAGAGCGACGAATTGTCGATGACGACGCAGCCTGCAGCAGCAGCCTTCGGAGCGTATATCTTCGTCGGCCCGGAGCCTGCCGCGAACAGCGCGATATCCCAGCCTGCAAAGTCGAAATGTTCGACGTTGCGAACCTTGAGCTCCCGGCCATCCTCTCCGAAAGGGATCATGTCGCCCGTGGAGCGCGAACTGGCGAGCGCAGCGATCTCGTCGATCGGGAATTCGCGCTCGGCGAGGATGTTCAGCATTTCGCGGCCGACGTTCCCGGTCGCGCCCACAACGGCAACCCTGTAACCCATCTTGCTTATCCTGCCTGAAAATGACGCGGCCTTCTGCGCCCCCGCGTCCGGGCTTGCAAGCGTTTGCTATTTGTCGGGGAGCGAGACCGGCGCGTTCCGCAGCGCTTCGGGCGAAAGCATCCCGAGCGAAATATAGCATTTCAGCAGATCGTCGACCGTGACGCCGGAGACCTCCACGATCGAGGCCGGCGGCACCAGCACCAGCCCGCCCGTCATCGGCAGCGGAGCTGAAGGCAGATAGACGAGCATCCGTTCCTCGCCACCCACCATCATCACGTCGGACGAGGCGAGCAGCGCCAGCACATCCGCGCCGCGGTCCCCGAAGCGGCAGGCGATCACGCGCATCGCGGCAAGATCGCTCTCGTTCTTCGTGCCAAGCATCCGAACGAGCTTGGAGACCGGGCGATAGACATCGCGCAGCACCGGTATCCGATCGATAATCGCATCGAGGCGGCGCTCTATGCTGCGGCGCGCGCGTTCATGAAAAGCGAACCCCACGCCCCAGATGCCGACCACCACAAAGATGAGCAGAAGCCAGAAGCCGACCGTGCCGTCGCCGAAGATGAACGCGCCGCCGCTCGTGAGCGCGGAGCCGAGCAGCGTTTCCTCTCCGAACAGCCCCGCGACCTGCCGCACCAGCCAATCGAGGATCATCAGCGTCAGGATGAACGGCAGCAGGAACAGGAGCCCGGTGAGGAACTGCCCCGCCGCCCTGTCGAACGTGATGCGCCACGGCGGGCGCGGCGGTTCGGGAAGATCCTCGATACGGCTCATACGGCTCCGGTCCATCCCCGCGCACGGGGCATTGCAGCGTCGCGATTCGAATGCGCCTGAGGCGAAAAGTCACAAAGTTTGTGCAAAAGCGCAAAAAATTACAGTGTGACTTTCCGTGTTCGACGGACCGAACCCCATATGGGCCAGCTTGGCGTAACCGCTCCTATTTTGGAAGCGCCGCGATGATCGCTGCGCCCATCTCTGCAGTCGAGAGCGTGCCGCCGATGTCGCGCGTGCGCGCGCCCGCTGCCAGCGCCTTGTCGACCGCCGCCTCCACGCGATCCGCCGACGCGGCGTCGCCGAGGCTGAAGCGCAGCGCCATGGCGAAGCTGAGGATCGCCGCGCAGGGGTTCGCAAGACCCTGGCCCGCGATATCCGGTGCCGATCCGTGGATCGGCTCGTAAAGGCCCGGCTTCCCGGCTTCGCCGATCGCGGCGGACGGCAGCATACCGAGCGAACCGGTCAGCATCGCCGCTTCATCCGAAAGGATATCGCCGAAAAGATTGTCGGTGAGGATCACGTCGAACTGCTTGGGGTTCTTCACGAGCTGCATCGCCATGTTGTCGGCGAGCATGTGTGAAAGCTCCACGTCTGCGTACTCGGCCTTGTGCAGCGCCGTCACCTCTTCCTTCCAGAGCAGGCCCGATTCCATCACATTCGACTTTTCGGCCGAGCACACGCGGTTCGACCGCTTCCGCGCAAGCTCGAAGGCCGTGCGCGCCACGCGGCGGATTTCGGAGGAGGTGTAAACCTGCGTGTTGATACCGCGCCGCTCGCCGCCGCCAATGTCTTCGATGCCGCGCGGGGTGCCGAAATAAACGCCGCCGACCAGTTCGCGCACGAACAGGATATCAAGCCCCTCGACGAACTCGCGCTTCAGGCTGGACGCGTCGGCAAGCGCCGAAAAGCAGCGCGCCGGGCGCAGGTTTGCGTAAACGCCCATTTCAGACCGCAGGCGCAGCAGTCCAGCCTCGGGCCGCTTGTTAAACGCATCCCCCGCCCATTTCGGGCCGCCGACCGCGCCCATCAGCGCCGCGTCGGAAGCAAGCGCACGCGCCACCGTCTCGTCGGTAATCGGAAGTCCCGTCGCGTCGATCGCCGCGCCGCCGAACAGCGCCTCTTCCACGGCGATGTCGAGCGCAAGCGCTGCAAGCAGCCGCTTCACCTCCCCGATCACCTCCGGGCCGATACCGTCGCCGGGAAGCAGGAGCAGGGATTTCGTCATCGGGCTTGATCCTTTTTTGGTGTTACGCGGTTTCAGGCAGCCTGCGCGGCGCCTGCGATCCACGGCTGATCGGCGGCAAGCTTCGCCTCGAACGCGGCGATGTCCTTGTCCATCGCCTCTGTCAGTCCGATCTCGTCGAGGCCGTTCATCAGGCAGTGCTTGCGGAACGGATCGATCTCGAAGGCGAACCTGTCCTGATAGGGCGTCGTCACCACCTGGTTTTCGAGGTCGACGGTGATCTCGTCGGTCTGCGCAACCTCCATCAACCGGTCGATCTGTTCCTGCGGCAGGGCGACGAGCAGCATCCCGTTCTTGAAGGCATTGCCCGAGAAGATATCCGCGAACGACGGCGCGATCACCGCGCGGAAGCCCATGTCGGTGAGCGCCCACGGCGCGTGCTCACGGCTGGAACCGCAGCCGAAATTGTCGCCCGCGATCAGCACGGGAGCGCCCTTGTGGCGCGGCTGGTCGAAGATGTTGTCGGGGTTCTCGCGGATCACCGCGAAGGCGCCCTTGCCGAGCCCAGCACGCTGGATCGTCTTCAGGAAGCGCGCCGGGATGATGACGTCTGTGTCGACGTTCTTCGCGCCGAACGGCACGGCGATGCCGGTCAGGGTCTTGAAGGCATCCATCAGGCGGCTCCCATCAGCTGGCGCACGTCGGTGAGACGGCCGGTGACGGCAGCGGCAGCCGCCATCGCAGGCGACATCAGGTGCGTGCGTGCGCCCGGCCCCTGCCGTCCGACGAAGTTGCGATTGGAGGTGGAGGCGCAGCGCTCGCCCGCAGGCACCTTGTCCGGGTTCATGCCGAGGCACATGGAGCAGCCCGGCTCGCGCCAGTCGAAGCCAGCCTCGATGAAGATACGGTCGAGCCCCTCGGCCTCCGCCTGCCGCTTGACGAGCCCCGAGCCCGGCACGACGAGCGCCTGCTTGATGTGGCCCGCGACATGGCGCCCCTTCGCGACGGCTGCCGCCGCGCGCAGGTCTTCGATGCGACTGTTGGTGCAGCTCCCGATGAAGATATTCTGCACCTCGACGTCCTCAAGCCGCGTGCCCGGCATCAGGCCCATGTAGTCGAGGCTCTTGCGGGCGGCATCCTGCTTGGTTGGGTCGGCGAAGCTTGCCGGCTCCGGCACCACGCCGGTGATCGGTACCACATCCTCCGGGCTCGTGCCCCACGTAACGAGCGGCGCGATCTTGGTGCCGTCGATCACGATGCTCTTGTCGAAGCGCGCGTCGCGATCGGTGGCGAGCGTGCGCCAATACGCCACGGCCTTTTCCCAGTCAGCGCCCTTAGGGCTGCGCGGCCGGTCCTTGAAGTACGCAAACGTTTTCTCATCGGGCGCAATGAGCCCCGCCCGCGCACCGCCTTCGATCGCCATGTTGCACACGGTCATGCGGCCTTCGATGGACATCGCCTCGATCACCGGCCCCCGATATTCGATGACATGCCCGGTGCCGCCACCCGTGCCGGTGTGGCCGATGACAGCGAGCGTCACGTCCTTCGGCGTCACGCCGTGGCCGAGACTGCCCTCGACGCGGACCTCCATCGTCTTCGCGCGGCGCAGCAGCAGCGTCTGCGTCGCGAACACATGCTCGATCTCCGACGTGCCAATCCCGAAAGCGAGCGCACCAAAAGCGCCGTGCGTCGCCGTGTGGCTGTCGCCGCAAACGACCGTGGTGCCCGGCAGCGTGAAGCCTTGCTCCGGTCCGATCACGTGCACAATGCCCTGTCGCGCGTCGTTCATCTCGATGAGCTCGACACCGAAGTCCTTCGTATTGCGCAGCAGCGCATCGAGCTGCGCCGCGCTTTCCGGATCGGTGATCGGCTCGAAGCGGTGGTTCGTCGGCACGTTGTGGTCCGGCACGGCGAGCGTCAGGTCCGGGCGTCGCAGGCGGCGACCTGCCGTGCGCAGGCCTTCGAAGGCCTGCGGCGTCGTCACTTCGTGGATGAGGTGCCGATCGATGAAGATAAGCGCGGTACCGTCGTCGCGCTCGGCCACGACGTGGGCATCCCAGATCTTCTCGTAAAGCGTGCGCGGAGTCTGTGTCATGCGCGCGGAATTAGGCGATGATGCGCAGGAGCGCAACGGGGCGCCCCTCATATTATTAGAATGCTATGCATTCCCGAAACGGCAAGGGCCGCACCGGTCGCCCGGCACGGCCCTTTCGAACGGCTGGAAACGCTTTTACTGAGCGCTGTCGCGCGTGTCGCGACGCTCAGCGATGCGCGCCGACTTGCCGCTGCGGCCACGCAGGTAATAGAGCTTCGCGCGGCGGACGGCACCGCGGCGCACCACCTCAATCGAATCGACGTTCGGCGAATAGAGCGGGAAGACGCGCTCGACGCCTTCGCCGAAGCTCACCTTGCGAACGGTAAAATTGGAGCTGACGCCCTTGTTCGAACGGGCAATGCAAACGCCCTCGAAGTTCTGGACGCGGGTACGCTCGCCTTCGACGACGCGCACGCCGATACGGAGCGTGTCGCCCGGGCGGAATTCCGGAATGGTCTTGCCGGCGGCAAGCTTTTCAATCTGCTCGGCTTCGAGCTGCTGGATGAGGTTCATCTCATTCGTCCTTGTTCTCACGCCGCGCGCCAGAGGGCTCGCCGACCCGAGCGCCACCATGGCGCTCCCATAGGTCCGGCCGCCTTAGCCGTGTATCGGTCTCAGCCTGGCTTTGACGCCAAGCCCCGATCCGCGCATGATCCCCCGATCGCAGCACTTCGGGGATCGTGCGCCCTTCCCAATCATTGGGCCGGGTATATTGCGGATATTCGAGGAGGCCGCTTTCGAAGCTTTCCTCGGTTCCGCTCGAAGCGGCGCCCATTACGCCGGGAACGAGGCGAATGCAAGCATCAAGCAGCGTCAAAGCGGCCATTTCTCCGCCCGAAAGCACATAGTCGCCGATCGAGACCTGTTCGATGGGTCGCCCCTCGAACAGCCGCTCGTCGATGCCCTCGAAGCGACCGCAGAGAATCGAGACGCCAGGCCCCGCCGCAAGCGCCCTGACACGCGCCTGGGTGAGCGGCGTACCGCGCGGCGTCATGGCGAGCAGCGGAACATCCGGGCGGCGCGTCAGCACATCATCCACTGCGCGCGAAAGGACGTCCGCGCGCATCACCATGCCTGCGCCGCCGCCCGCAGGCGTATCGTCAACGGAGCGGTGCTTGTCGGTCGCAAAGTCGCGGATCTGCACGGTTTCCAGCGACCAAAGCCCCTCGGCGAGCGCACGGCCCGCAAGGCTGTGCCCGAGCGGCCCGGGAAACATCTCCGGGTAGAGCGTGAGGACGGTGGCGGCGAAGGTCACGGCTGCGGGGGGTCGAACCGCAGCGCCTGCAGCGTTGGCGGCAGCGTCGGCGCAAGCAGGATTTGTCCGCCGAGCACGCCCTTCTCGCACGTCCAGCGGAAGGTCGCCGACAAGGCACCCGTCGCACGGAGCGATTCGACCGCCGTACACGTGCCCGTCAGCGTCTTCAGCCGCGCGAACTCGCGCGCCCAGTTTTCGGCGGAGCGGTCCAGCGGGAAGTTCATGGCCAGCCGCCCTTCGAGCGGCGCGAGCGTGCCGGCGGCATAGGCGGCGCGCGTCGCCTCGTGCATCGCCGCCACCTCGTTGCTCACCGGCGTTTCGGCCGGGCGGATCGCGCCCGCACGCGCCATCGCCCAAAGCGACTGCCATACCGGCACCGAAGGCGCCTGATAGGTGCGGCTCGCGAAGCCGAACACGGCAGCCCCGGTCTCGGGCGCAAGCACGACGAAACTGCCGTAGCCGGGGTAGCCGCCGGCATGGAAGAGCGCGAGGCCGAGATCGCAGTCCGGCGAAGACCGCAGGCCCATGCCGTAGGCGACCGCGTGCACGCATTTGTCATCAGCGGGCGCACCGGGGCGCGGCAGGATTCGCACGAAATTGAGGCCCTGCGCCATCTCGCGCACGGTGGCGCGGCGCACCGGCCCCATCTCCGCTCCGCTCCGCGGCGGCCACGCCGAAAGCAGGAACGACACCCACTTCGCATAGTCGTTCACAGTGGTGTTGAGGCCGCCCATGGCGCCGAACGTGCCGTCGCGCATCGACGGCTCCTCCACCCACTGCTCGTTTTCCCAGCGATAGCCGACAGCGAGCCTGTCCTTCGGCACGTCGGCGATCTCGTAGCCCGTGTTCGTCATGCCGAGCGGCGTGAGGATCGTCTGCCGGATATAGGCCTGATAAGGCATCCCCGAGACATTCTTGATGATGCGCCCAAGGAGGGCGTAGCCGAAGTTCGAATATTCGTGCTGCATCTGCCCGGTGCGGCTCCACGGCACACCCGCGGCGATCATGCGCGTGAAATCGGCTTCGCTCAGCACCTGCTGGCGGTCGCCCCATGGATCGTCGGTGACGAACCCGGCGACGTGCTGGAGGAGGTCGCGCACCCGGATGCGCGGCGCGTCCGTGGTCGGATAGGTCCAGCCCTTCATCTCGGGCACGTGCGTTTCGGCAAGGTCGTCGAGCGAGAGCTTGCCTGCATCGCGCAGCGACAGAATCGCAAGCGCGGTGAACGCCTTGCTCATCGAAGCGATGCGGAAATGCGTGTCCGCCGTCACCGGCCGCTTGCCGCCGATCGTCTGCACGCCCCACGTACCCTGATGCACAATCATGCCGTCCTTGACGACGGCATAGGCGAGCCCCGGCACCGGTGTACGTTCGCGATAGGCCGCGAAGGCCGTGTCGATCTCGGCGGCGAGCGGCGCAGGGATCGCGGTGGCGGCAGGCACTTCGGCGCGCGCGGTTCCTGAAACCGGAACAGCCAGCATCACGGCGAGTGCGGCAGCTGAAATACGGCGCATGTTTCCCCCTTCGAAAAGACCGAAGCCTCGGATTATTCGACGAAAGCCGCGTTGACCACCAGCCGCTGATCGTCCCAGGCCGGCACGGCGTCGGCGTTCATCGGCACCATGAAGCGCTTGCCACCCGGTCGCTCGATCTCCAGCACGTCTCCCGCGCCGAAGTTTTCCACTGCGACGACATGGCCGAGAGCAGTGCCCTCATCGGTTTCGGCGGGAAGGCCGATCAGATCGAAATGATAATATTCGCCCGCCTCGAGCGGCGGCAATTCCGAGCGGGGGACGGTAAGCGCAGTACCCCGCAGCGCCTCGGCAGCGTTCCGATCCGCAACCTCAGCGAAGCGCGCGATCGCACCCTTGGGAATGATGCGCAGCGACTTCAGCGTCAGCGCGCCGTCGTTGAAGCGCGTATAACGGCCGAGATCTTCAGCGAAGATCTTCAGCCGCACTTCGCCGGTCACGCCATGCGCACCGGTGACGGCGGCAAGCGTGACGCGGCGTTCGGACATGATTTACGCGGCCGTCTCGTCGGTAGCCGGCGCCTCTTCGGCAACCGCTTCCGGAGCCGCTTCAGCAACAGCTTCCTCGGCGGGAGCTTCGGCAGCCACTTCCGCAGGCGCTTCTTCCTCGGCCGGCGCGTTCGCGGCAGCTTCCGCCTCAGCGGCCTTCGCGGCACGCTCTTCGGCGCGCTCCTTGGCCTTCTCGCCCGGCTCAGCCTTCTTCGGGTTGTTCTTCGCGGTGCGCTTCATGAGGCCGGCGGCATCGAGGAAGCGGGCAACACGGTCAGACGGCTGCGCGCCGACCTTCAGCCAGTGCGCGGCGCGCTCGGTGTCGAGCTTCACGCGTTCGCCTGAATCCTTCGGCAGCAGCGGATTGTAGGTACCGAGGCGCTCCAGATACTTGCCGTCGCGCGGGTTGCGCGAATCGGCGACGACAATGCGGTAAACGGGGCGCTTCTTGGCGCCGCCGCGGGCGAGACGGATGGAAATAGCCATTTTTCTTCGTTTCCTTGTTTGAACTGAATTCTAACGCTTGTTGAACCTGTCGAAGCCGGGCGGAAGTTGCGGCATCCCGCCTCCCCCCAGTCCTCCGAGACCACCAAGGCCGGGGAGACCCCCGCCCATTTTCCCCATAAGACCGGCGAGCCCCTTCATGCCGCCCATCTTCCGGATCTTCTTCATCGCCGTTGACATTTCCTGGTGCATCTTCAGGAGCTTGTTGACCTCCTGCACCGTCGTCCCCGCGCCGTTCGCGATGCGGATTTTGCGCTTCGCGTTCAAAAGCTCGGGCTTCCCGCGCTCCTTCGGCGTCATGGAGAGGATCACCGCCTCCATGCGGCCGAGCAATTTGTCGTCGGCGCCCGCCTTCTCGGCCTGCGCGGCAAGCTTGCCCATACCGGGAAGCATCCCAATGAGGCCCGCCATGCCGCCCATCTTCTGCATCTGCTGAAGCTGCAAGCGCAGGTCGTTCATGTCGAACTGACCCTTGGCGAGCTTCGCCGCCATGCGCTCGGCGTCTTCCTGCTCGATCGTCGCCGCGGCCTTCTCGACGAGGCTGACGACGTCACCCATGCCAAGGATGCGGCCCGCGACGCGCTGCGGATCGAACGCATCGAGCGCATCGAGCTTCTCACCAACACCGACGAACTTGATCGGCTTGCCGGTGACATGCCGCATCGAAAGCGCAGCACCGCCGCGCGCATCGCCGTCCATGCGGGTGAGCACGACACCGGTGAGATCGACCTGCTTCGAGAAGTTCTCTGCGACGTTCACCGCGTCCTGACCCGTCAGCGAGTCGACGACGAGCAGGATTTCCTGCGGCACCGCCACGGTAGCGACGCTCTGCATCTCCGCCATCAGCGCGGCATCGACGTGCAGACGGCCCGCCGTATCGAGCATCAGTACGTCGAAACCCTGAAGCTTCGCGGCCTGCAAAGCGCGGCGGGCGATATCGACCGGCTGCTGCCCGGCGATGACCGGCAGCGTCGCAACCTCGGTCTGCTCACCGAGCACACGAAGCTGCTCCTGCGCGGCCGGGCGGTTGACGTCGAGCGACGCCATCAGGACCTTCTTGCGGTCCTTCTCCTTCAGGCGCTTCGCGATCTTCGCGGTCGTCGTCGTCTTGCCCGAGCCCTGAAGGCCGACCATCATAACGACGGCGGGCGGCGTCACATCAAGCTCAAGCCCTTCGGCATCTCCGCCAAGCATCGCCGCAAGCTCGTCGTGGACGATCTTGACGACCTGCTGGCCCGGCGTCACCGAACGGGTCACCTCGGCGCCGACGGCACGCTCCGTGACCTTGTCGATGAAACTCTTGGCAACGGGCAGCGCAACGTCGGCTTCCAGAAGCGCGACGCGAACCTCGCGCATCGCTGCGCGCACGTCCGCCTCGGTCAGCGCACCGCGACCGCGAAGGCGATCGAAGACACCGCCAAGACGCTCTGAAAGGCTTTCGAACATCCAACTTCCCTATGCCGGACGCCCCAACGCAAAACGCGCCGGTGGGCGAATCTTCGCTGACCGGCGTGCATCCGTGGACGCGTCTCGTACTCGCGCTTTCAAGAAAAAGCGGGGTTCCCCTAGGCCCACGCACACGCGATGTCAATGCAGCAGGCCCGCAATGTGGCCGCCCCGCAACACCACGGGCCGGTTTCGCTCCGCCGATGCAACCCGACACCCGACCCGCCAGTTATGTTCGGGTCGCCGGTTCAACAGGGCAATAGGCCGGCGAGGTGTTCAGCCCCGGGCCATGGGTTTCGCCCCATGGAGCCCCAAGCGTAAGAGGACAAATTCCATGAAAGCCATTCTGATCGCAGCGCTCGCCGCTGCCACCCTTCCTGTTGCCGCCGCGAGCGCTCAGGAAGCTCCGGACGGCAGCCGCGCCTTCGGCATCGAGCCCTATGTCGGCATCGGTGGCGGCTGGCACGACTTCGACACCGGCAACAAGGGCCTGTTGCAAACGCAGGGCAGCGCCAAGGGCGGCCTCGTCACCGGTTTCGCCGGCGTCAACATCCCGCTCGGGCCGTTCGTCACCGGCGTCGAGGGCAACGTCGCCAAGGGCTTCAACGACATCGACTGGGAGTATGGCGTCACTGGCCACCTGGGCATCCGCATCGGCGAGAGCGGCATGTTCTTCGGCCGTGCCGGCTATCAGTGGGTCAACACCGATATCGGCGATGACCGCAACGAGTTGTACGGCTTCGGCGTCGAGGTCGGCCCGAAGGACATCGGCCTTGGCGGCGTGACCGGCGAGAGCGGCGTGCGCCTGCGCCTTGCTGTCGATACGTTCGACGTATTCCAGAGCATCCGCCCGACCGCGGCGGTCGTGTTCCACTTCTAACCCGCGCAGCGGCGCCGTGGATGCCTTGGGCGTCTACGGCGCCGACCGGCAGGGCTGGATGTCGATCGGACGTGGGCGCGGCTTCGTCGCCGTGTAAATCGCAAGGTACGACTTGCCGTCCAGCTCGTGGAGCGCCTGCCGTTCGAAACCGATCGCCAGCACCTCGCATTCCAGCAGCCACGGCGGCGTGCCGTGGTTCCGCGTCGGCCGGTCGGCATCTACGATGCCCACGAGTGCGCCCGGTTTCAGGCTGGTACGCAGGTTCCAGAGCAGCTCGTAGGGGTTCTCGATCTCGTGATACATGTGCACGAGGAGCGCGCGATCGAGGCTCTGCGGCGGCAACTTCGGATCGCCGGGCGTGCCGAGCACCACCGAAACGTTGCTAAAGCCTGCGGCGTGCACGCGGCCACGCAGGTCGTTCACGGTGTTCTCGAAAATATCCTCGGCATAGACGCGTCCAGCTTCGCCCACCCGGCGCGAAAGATTGACCGTATAGTAGCCGCGCCCCGCGCCGATATCGGCAACCGTCGCGCCGGGCGCGATACCCATCAGATCCATCACCCGGCGCGCTTCACCCGCCTGCTCGCGGCTTTCCTCGTCGGAAAACTGTGCGCTGACGATCTCGGCGACGGGCCGCTCGACGGAAGGGAAGCTGTCCTCGCCGGGCGGTGGCGGTGGCGCGGGCGGCGCCTTGCAGGCCGCCAGCAGCACGAGCGAAAACAGCAGGAGGACACGGCGATTCATTGCGCCCTGTCTACCGCGAACGCTGCCGCGCAGGCAATGCGACCGGCGCGTGCATGGACTTGAGCGTGTGCAATCCTTACATGCGGGCGCGATGACTCGCCCGTTTCTCAAGATGCACGGCCTCGGCAACGACTTCGTCGTGTTCGATGCGCGCCGCGATCCGCTGTCGCTGACGGCGCAGCAGGTGCGCGCCATCGCGGACCGTTATACGGGCGTCGGCTGCGATCAGCTGATCGTCATCGAACGATCCGACCGAGCCGATGCGTGGATGCGGATCTGGAATGCGGACGGCGGCGAGGTGGAGGCGTGCGGCAACGCATCCCGCTGCGTGGCGCAGGTGATCGGTGCGAACGCCGTGATCGAGACCGCCGGCGGCCTCATCGAAGGCACCGCGACGGCGGACGGCGCCAGCATCGACATGGGGGCGCCGCGCTTCGGCTGGGACGAGATCCCGCTCGCCTACGCGATGGACACGCTGCACATGCCAGTCGGCTGGGAAGCATTGGAAAACCCGGTCGCGGTGAATGTCGGCAACCCGCATGTCGTGTTTCTCGTGGCCGACGCCGACGCGATCGACCTGGAGCGGCTGGGGCCGATCATCGAGCATGACCCGCTGTTCCCCGCGCGCATCAATGTGAACGCTGCAAGCATCGTTTCGCGCGAACACATACGCCTGCGGGTGTGGGAACGCGGCGTCGGGCTTACCCGCGCCTGCGGCACCGGCGCGTGCGCCACCGCGATCGCGGCGATGCGGCGGGGCCTCGTGGGCCGCGCGGTGACGGTGACGCTGCCCGGCGGCGACCTCTCGATCACGTGGCGCGACGACAACCACATCGTGATGACCGGCCCTGCGACCACCGCCTTCACCGGCGAGATCGACCTCGAGGCCTACGCTTGAGCGAAGCAACGGTCATCAACCTCGGTTGCCGGCTCAACATCTACGAGGGCGAGATCATCCGGCAGCACCTTGCCGCCGCCGGGGACAGCGACACCATTGTCATCAACAGCTGCGCCGTCACCGGCGAGGCGGTGCGGCAGGCGCGGCAGACGATCCGCCGCCTGAAGCGCGAGCGCCCGGAGGCGCGCGTCATCGTCACCGGCTGCGCGGCGCAGGTGGAGGCGGCAGGATTCGCCGCGATGCCCGAAGTTTCCCGCGTCGTCGGCAATGCCGAGAAGCTGGACGCCGCCACGCTCCTTGGCGGAGAGCGCGTCCGCGTCGGCGATATCATGGCGGTGCGCGAAACGGCGCCGCACCTGCTGGATGGCTTCGCCGCCAACACGCGCGCCTTCGTGGAGGTGCAGAACGGCTGCGACCACCGCTGCACGTTCTGCATCATCCCTTACGCGCGGGGCAATTCGCGCAGCGTTCCCGCCGGACTTGTCATCGATCGCATCAAGCGGCTGATGGACGCCGGCGCGCAGGAGGTGGTGCTGACCGGGGTCGACCTCACCTCCTACGGCCCCGATCTTCCGGGCAATCCAACGCTCGGCAGCCTCGTGCAGCGCATTCTGACCCACGTGCCGACATTGCGCCGCCTGCGCCTCTCCTCGATCGATTCGATCGAGGCCGACCCCGCGCTCGTCGAGGCGATCACGGGCGAGGCGCGCGTGATGCCGCACCTGCATTTGTCGCTGCAATCGGGCGACGACATGATCCTGAAGCGCATGAAGCGCCGCCACACGCGCGCCGACGCCGTGCGCTTCGTGGAGACGGTGAAGACGAAGCGGCCGGAAATCGCCATCGGCGCGGACATCATCGCGGGCTTCCCAACCGAGACGGACGAAATGTTCGAGAACTCGCTGCGCCTGATCGACGACTGCGACATCGTGTTCGGCCACATCTTTCCCTATTCCGCGCGCTCCGGCACGCCCGCCGCGCGGATGCCGCAGCTTGCCGTGCCCGAGCGCAAGGCGCGTGCCGCACGGCTGCGTGAGGCGGCCGCCCGGAAGCTCGCTACCCACCTTGCAGCGCAGAAGGGCCGGGAAATCGACGTGCTCGTGGAAAAGGACGGCCGCACCGGCCACGCCGCCGATTTCACGCCCGCCGCACTCGATCAGTCCGCGCTACCGGGCAGCATCGTGCGCGCACGCGTGACTGGCGCGGAAGCGTCGAGGCTGCTAGCGACCCCGCGTGAGTGAAGATTTGAGCGAAGAACAGGCAGAACCCAAAGGCTGGCTCGCGCGGCTCCGCGCCGGGCTTCAGCGCACCTCCGGCAAGCTCGGCGACAATCTCGCCGGGCTCGTTTCCAAGCGTCCGCTCGACGACGCGATGCTGGAGGAGATCGAGGAGGCGCTGATCGCCTCCGACCTCGGCCCCGCCACCGCCGCGCGCATCACCGCGAAGCTCGCCGCCGACAAGTTCGACCGGCAGGTGAGCGACGACGAAGTGAAGGCGGTCGTCGCCGCCGAGGTGGAGGCGGTGCTGGCGAAGGTGGCGCACCCCATCGAGGTGACGGCGTTTCCGCGCCCGCACGTGATCCTCGTCGTGGGTGTCAATGGATCGGGCAAGACGACGACCATCGCGAAGCTCGCGCATCTGTTTCAGGAGCAGGACTATTCGGTGATGCTCGCCGCCGGAGACACGTTCCGCGCGGCGGCCATCGAGCAGCTTTCGATCTGGGGCGGGCGGCTCAACATTCCCGTCGTCTCCGGCACGGTCGGCGGCGACGCTGCCGCGCTCTCCTTCGAAGCGCTGACGAAGGCGCGCGCAGCGGGCGCGGACGTGCTCATCATCGACACCGCAGGTCGCCTGCAGAACAAGGCGGGGCTGATGGACGAGCTCGCCAAGATCAAGCGCGTGCTGAAGCGCCAGATGGAATCCGCGCCGCATGATGTCGTCCTCGTGCTCGACGCGACGACGGGACAGAATGCGCTAAATCAGATCGACGTGTTCAAGGAAGTCGCGGGCGTCACCGGGCTCGTGATGACGAAGCTGGACGGCACCGCGCGCGGCGGCGTTCTCGTCGCGGCGGCGGACCGGGCGAAACTCCCTGTTCATGCGATCGGCGTAGGAGAGCGCATCGACGACCTCCGCCCGTTCGATCCGCGCGCCTTCGCGCGGGCGCTGGCGGGACTCGATCAGGGGAAGGATGGCAATGGCTGACGAGAAGGAAAAGGCTTCATCGCTGCGGGTAGCGCTCGATTTCGGGCCGCTGCTCGTCTTCTTCGCGGTGAACAGCCTCGCCCCCGGCGACGATGTCAATCAGGCGGTGTGGGCCACGGGCGCATTCATGATCGCCACCGCCATCGCGATGATCGTTTCCAAGGTGAAGACGGGCCGCGTCGGCCCGATGCAGTGGTTCACCGGCATCATCGTCGCCGTGTTCGGCGGCCTGACGATCTACCTCCACGATGAGCGCTTCTTCCAGATCAAGACGACGATCATCTACGCGATGTTCGCCGCGATCCTGTTCTTCGGCCTGCTGACGGGGCGGCCACTGCTAAAGCTCGTCATGGAAAGCGGCTTTCCCGAAATGGACGACCACGGCTGGAAGAAACTGACGCGCAACTGGGCATTCTTCTTCCTCGCCATGGCGATCCTGAACGAAGGCCTGCGCGCGTACCTCACCTTCGACCAGTGGGTCGCCTTCAAGGTGTGGGGCGTCCTCGTGATCTCGATGATCTTCGCCGCATCGCAGGCGCCGATACTGATGAAGCACGGCAAGGACGGCGGGGCGGACTGATCTAGAGCCTGTCCTGTTCAGTTTGAGGCGTCGTGACGGAGCGGAAATGGGTGCATGGGTAGGAGCGAGGAGGGAGCGATGCAGAGGCATCGTGACCGACGAGCGACGCGCCCATTTCCGCCCGCCGCTTCGCGGTTGCGCTACCGCGCCCGCCGGACGGCGTCGCGCGGTTTGCGCGTAGCTCTGCTACGCGCCGCACCACGCTTCTTGCCGGACGAACACGGAAACGCAATCACGATGCCTCAAACTGAACAGGACAGGCTCTAGTCGGCGAAGGGCACGCCTGCGTGCTTCATCGAGGCGAGACCGGCATATTTCCACTTGCCCGTCCGGTCACGGGCACGTTCGGTACGCTTCACGGCCTCATCCAGACCTGAAACGGGTGGCAACCATCCCCTGCGGGCCGCATCTGCGGCGAGCCGCAACGACCAGTATCCGCGCAGAACGTAATGCGCGGGCGCTCCTTCAAAGCTGTCGGTCGGATGAGGACTTGTGCTCGCCACCCATGCGATCAAACTCTTGCGATCCTGATAGGGAAGCTTGCCGTTCGAGATGAGGGGAAAGCCTGATCCCTTTCCGGCCCCGTAGAAACCCTGCGCGCCGCCGATATCGCCAAAGCGCAGCACAAAGTTCTCGGCAATCCGTCTCATGAGCGCGGGCTCGCCCGCCGACGCCCAGAGATAGGCCGCTTCGGGGCCATAAGCCTGGATCATGAAGTTCGAATACGCATTGTCCTCGTCCCGATCGATCCCGCGAAAAATCGAAGAGGCCCGCGCGTGCACGTCGCGCCCCACATCCATGCGGGCGAGCTGCATCTTCCATCCCGCCCACAGGTCCGCATTCATCTTTTCCGCGCGCGCCTTGGGCCAGAAGATGTTGCCGCGCCCAGACGAAACATTGGCAGCGACATCGCGCAGCTTCCACATCGCCGAAAATTGATTGAGCGTGGTTCGCTGATAGGTGAAACGCGGCACGTAGCGACCAGCGCTGCGACGATAATTGCTGGCAAGTGCATAGGCCATGATGGCTTGCTGCAGGATGGCTGCGCGCGGGTCTCCCGTGGCCAGCCAATAGGCATAGCCGTGGTTGAACAGGTGCGCTTCATCGCGGCGATGGACATAGGTCTTTCCGGCCTCGGCACCGATCTCGCCGAGCCATTGGTAATTCTGCGGCGCAGTCCACTTTCCTTCGTCGCCGTAGTCGTCGCCGCCGGAGACGCTGCCTTCATTGGTGTAGGGGCGATCACCGGGCAACGGCACCTGGGGATCGCGCATCTGATGATGCCGATCGGACCAGATCACGAGATTGGGAAGACTGAGGCCATAGAGGGTCTCGACACGGGCGCGCCTGGCCGCCGCAGCGAAAGCCTTGCCGTCGCGATCAAATGCCGCCGCGATCACGCGGGCATCGGTTTCCGAGAGGAATCCCCGCGAAGAGCCCGCTTCCCCCGCCTGACCGGAAACCGTGCCAATGGCATTGTTGGCCGACGATCGCCCGTAGATGCGATCAGGGCGATAAACGTCTTCGGCACCGTTTTTCGGTTTGCGGCGCGGTGGGAACCCTTCGAACGCCCGCGCAGCATAGGGGAGCACACGCTGCGCTCGAACGGCGGCAACCACCCGGGCCATCGTTGGCGCGACGGGTTCTCCCGAATCCGCACATTTCATCGAGCCTGGCAAAGCCGTAACAGCGAATTCGTCACCGCCCACGCGAACATCGTAGCGACGTTCGTCTATCGTGCCGTCGCCATCAGGCGCACGAACGATGCACAGCGAATACCAATCGGGCTTCGCGCGATATGAAAAAAGATAGGCGCGACCTTCAGCGACACGGCCGAGATCAGCGATCGGCCATTCGCCCGACGGCGTTCGGATCACATCGAGAGGTGCAGCACGAACGGGCTTCCCATCGATGACAATGGCACCGAGCTGAGCTGCCTGAGCTTCACAGGCCATCCCGCCCAGAAAAGCTGCAAGCAGAAGCGCGATCGAATTCGGCAAATCCGTTCTAGACATGCCGTGTAGAGTGGCACCCTGCCCCTTCCGGAACAAGGTGCCACGCAATCAGAACGCGGTCGCGGCGTGTTTCCAGTCGATGATGTCCCGGTACACCCATGATGTCGTGGCGCCGCGAGCCGCCTCCATCTTGGCGACGGCATCGTCGAGCCCGGCCACCGACGGCATCCATCCGCGGCGCACCGCATCCTGCGCGAGGCGGAGCGACCAATATGCGCGGAGCACATAGTGCGCGGGAGCACCATCGAAGCTGTTGCTCGGAAGCGTGCCCGTCGACTTGACCCAGGCAATGAAGCTCGCCTCGTCGGTGTAGGGAAGAGCGCCGCTGACGACGAGCGGGAAACCAGAGCCCGACCCTGTGCCGTAGAAGCCGAGCGCGCCGCCGATCTTGCCGAACCGCAGGATCATGTTTTCGGCAATTCGCTTGAGCATGGCAGGCTCGCCGGTCGACGCAAACAGATAGGCCGCTTCCGGTCCAAAGCCCTGGATCATGAAGTTCGAGTAGGCGCTGTCCTGGTTGAGGTCGACACCGCGGAAAATCGAGGACGAGCGCTCGTAAACGGTGGTCCCGCTATCGAGGTCGGCCAGCTGGGTCTTCCAGTTGCCGAGCACATCGCTCACCATCTTCTGGGCCCGCGCCTTCGACCAGAGGATATTGCCGTTCGAACTGCTGGCGTTCTCCGCCACGTCCTGCAGCTTCCACATGGCTGACCACATATTCATGGTCGTGCGCTGATAGGTGAAGCGGGTGCGATAACGCCCGTCCGTGGATGCACCCTGATAAACGCTGGCAAGCGCGTAGGCAGCGATCGCCTGCTGCAGGATCGCCGCGCGCGGATCGCCGGTGGCCAGCCAATAGGCATAGCCGTGGTTGAACAGGTGCGCCTCGTCGCGCGTGTGCGTGTAGCATGTCCCACCCGTGGCGCCGAGTTGGCTCAGCCAGGGATAGTCCACAGGAGCGCACCATTCGCCCTCGTTTCCGAGTTGCTCGGCCTTCGAACTGGTCCCTTCGTTGATATACGGCTTGTCGCCGACGAGCGGGATTTGAGGATCGCGAAGCTGATTGTGATTTTCAGACCAGATGGCGAGGTTCGGCAGGCTGAGGCCATACAGCGTCTGAACGCGATTCTGCGCGGCAGCGTCGTTGAAAACCGCGCTGTTGCCTGCGAGCGCTGCCGCGATCATGGTCGCGTCATCGCCCGAAATGAACCCGCGCGACGACCCGTATTCACCGCCGGAGCCCGTGATCGCATAGGCAATCGCGTTGTTCATGCCCGAGCGGCCATAGATGCGGCCGGGAACATAGCCGGCCTTATTCTCAACCGAGCGATCGGTCGCAAGCGTCGGCGACTTCGGCCAGCCGGAGAAGGCCGCACTTGAATAAGGCAGCACACGCTTGTCGGTCACCGCCGCGCGGAGCCGGTCCATCGACGGTGCGATCGGTTCGCCGTTATCGATGCACTTCATGCTGCCGTTCAACACGGAGAGCGTCGTTTCGACACCGCTGACGGAGAGCGCATAGCTGCGCTCGCCGACGGACGTATCGCTCGGCACCGCATAGCGCACGATACAGACGCTCCACCACGTCGGGCGGCTTGCAAGCCCGAACAGATAGGCACGGCCGCCACTCACCGGGCCGAGATCGCTGACGGGCCATGTGCCGGTCGGCGTGGTGATCGTATCCATCGCTGCCGCGGAGAGCCGTGTGCCAGCCACGGAGACGGTCACCGGACCCGAAGGCATCGCCGGATCAGCCGGCGGGGGCGTGGGTGTAGGTGTCGGCGTGGGAGTCGGCGTCGGTGTGGGAGTTGGCGTAGGCGTAGGCGTAGGCGTAGGCGTAGGCGTAGGCGTAGGCGTCGGTGTCGGCGTCGGTGTGGGAGTCGGTGTCGGCGTGGGAGTTGGCGTCGGCGACGGGTCAGACGGCGCCGTGGCCGGCGGCGTGGTGCCGCCGGCGTCGGTTTGCGTGCCACCAGAGCTTCCGCCGCCACAGGCCGACAGAAGAATGAACGCGGAAAGGAAAGCCACAGGCTGGCCTCGGCCGCGCAGACGCCCAGCAGAATAAATGTTCATTGACCCCAACGACCCCTCGTTGTGACCGCAAAATTGCGGATTTGAGGGGATTCTTGGGCGCCAACTCTAAACAAATGCCTAATACATCAAGTGGTGTGCGACACTTTGATGGTTAAGACAGGCGAAGTGATTGTAATTACGGAGTCGAAATGTCGGTTAATTTCCTATTTTCTTTTGTACGCAACATTTCATCAACGAAGATTGGTCGCCGCAAAAGACCAGTTGATCGTATTGGTTAAAAAATTATCTACGAAATCCGGTCGAGCATTCTGGTAATCCAGATAATAGGCGTGCTCCCAAACATCGAGCGTGATGAGTGGGTTAAGCCCTTCGTGAACGAGCGCGGAGTCGGCATCGTGGGTCGAAATGATCTTGAGCCCGCCTGCACCTTCCTGGCAGAGCCAAGCCCATCCGCTGCCGAAATGGCCGGTCGCCTCCGCCTTGAAGGCTTCGTTGAATTTTGAGAGGCCGCCGAAAGCCGAGTCGATCAGGTCTTTCAGCTTGCCTTCCGGCCCCGTGGGCTCCGGAGACAACGAATTCCAGAAGAACGTATGGTTCCAGGCCTGCGCCGCATTGTTTAAGAGCGACTGATCGCCTTTCGCTTTCGCTGCGCGGACGATCTCCTCGATCGGCTTGTCCTCAAGCGGCGTGCCGGCGATCGCGGCGTTGGCCTTGTCGACATAAGCCTTGTGATGCTTGCCGTGATGGAAATCGAGCGTGCGGGCGGACATGTGCGGCTCCAGCGCGTCGCGGGCGAACGGCAGGGGCGGGAATTCGATGGCCATCGTGTCTCCTCGAACGGGAAAAGCAGGGAGGGTTTTCTAAGAAACGCAGCGGAACGCCCGAGGTTGCGTAGGTCAGGATGTCGCAGCCCGGAGCAGGCCGTGGCGGCGCATACAGTGCCTGAGCTGATCGTAGGTGACGGCGAGCGCCTCTGCGGCGGCGCGCTGGTTGTAGCGGCAGGTTTCGAGCGTGCGGACGAGAATGTCCCGCTCATATTCCGCCATCGCGGCGCGCAGGTCGCTGACCGCGGCGCGCTGCTCGGCGGCTGCGACCGCGACCGCGGGTTCCACAGCCAGCGCCTTCGGCGCCGCGGCCGCCATCACGATCGATTGCCTTGGCCGCCACGGGGAGTCGAACGGATCGAACTGTAGCGCATCAACGGGCGTCGCCGGATCGCCCCAGCGGTAGAGCGCGCGCTCCACGACGTTCTTCAGCTCGCGGACGTTGCCCGGCCATGCGTAGGCGCGCAGCTGCTGGCGCACCTCCCGGCTGAAGCCGGGGAAGTCTGGCCAGCCCAGCTCGACAGACATGCGCCGCGCAAAATGGTTCGCCAGTTCCATGATATCGTCGGAGCGCGCACGCAGCGGCGGCAGGGTGATGACTTCGAAGGAGAGGCGATCGAGCAGGTCGGCCCGAAAGCGCCCCTTTTCGACAAGCGCAGGCAAATCTTCGTTGGTGGCGCCGACGATACGGACGTCGACGGTGAGCGGCCGGTTCGCACCGAGCCGGGTCAGCTCCCCATATTCGACGACGCGCAACAGGCGCTCCTGCGCGGCGGAGGAGAGCGTCCCCACCTCGTCGAGGAACAAGGTGCCGCCGTCTGCCTCTTCAAACCGTCCGCGCCGCGCCGAGGTCGCGCCGGTAAAGGCCCCTGCCTCATAGCCGAAGAGCTCGGCATCGATGAGGTTCTCTGACATCGCTGCGCAGTTCATTGCGATGAACGGCTCCTCCCAGCGCGGACTGAGGCGGTGCAGGCGCTCCGCGACCATCTCCTTGCCGGTGCCGCGCTCGCCGATGACGAGCACAGAACGGTTCAGCGCGGCGGCAAGGCTCGCCCGCTCAATCGCATCGAGCAGTTCGGTCGATTGGCCAACGAGAGTCGCCGAGTCCTTCATTGCCAATATTTAGCAAAAATTCCCAATTTTTTGCAATATGCACACACGGAAATTTCATAATCCTCCATGCGAAATACGCATAACATATTGAAAATACACAAATCATTGCGTGCCAGAAAAACTGGCACGACCCTTGCTGAACATTGGGCAACGGATTTGAAAGCAACAGTTAAACACAGGAGGCATCAATGCTTACGCAGGCCAACAGCAACATGTTCCGAACCCTCTTCTGCACCGTCGGTGCGGTCGCGGTCAGCTCGGTCTTCCTCTTCGCCGCGGCGGGTCCCGCCCGCGCCGAAACCCCGGCCAAGCTTGCCCAGGTCCAGATCATCCCGGTTTCGACGAGCGCTCCGATCGTTTACTGATCGGCCCGCAGCGTCTAGCGGCCGGAGCGGATCCCCCCAGTCCCCTCCCGCTCCGGCCGCCACCTTCAACTTCAGGAGTTCAGACCAGATGGGCATTTTCTCGAGGACGCGCGACATCATCGCCGCAAACGTCACCGACCTTCTCGACCGCGCCGAAGACCCGGCGAAGATGATCCGCATGATCATCATGGAGATGGAAGAGACGCTCGTGGAAGTCCGCGCCTCCGCCGCCCGCACCATCGCCGACCAGAAGGAAATGCGCCGCACGATCCTGAAACTGGATCAGGCGCAGGCGACATGGGCCGAGAAGGCTGAACTGGCGCTGTCCAAGGGCCGCGAGGATCTCGCCAAGGCGGCGCTGCTCGAAAAGCAGAAGATGAGCGGCAGCGGCGCCCAGCTGCAGGCCGAAGTCGATCTGCTCGACGAACAGCTTTCGCACTACGAAGGCGACATCCAGAAGCTGGAAAGCAAGCTTCGCGAGGCACGCACACGCCAATCGGCGCTGCTGTCGCGGCTTGAGACGGCGAACAACCGGGTGCGGATGCGCAGCCTGCTGCGCGGCCCGAAGGTGGACGAGGCCTTCTCGCGCTTCGAGGTGCTGGAACGCCGCGTCGACTACGCCGAAGGCCAGGTGGACGCGCTCGCGCTCGGCGAGACGCGCAGCCTGGAGATGCAGATCGCCGATCTGCGCACCGACGACGCCGTCGAGGCCGAGCTTGCCGCGCTGAAATCGCGCATGGCCCAGAAGCAGGAGGGCTGATCCATGGCCGAAGCTATCGTCCCGCTCATCGCGATCCTCGCCATCTTCATCGGCATGCCCTGGCTGTTCCTGCACTATCGGATGAAATCCAAGCAGAACCGCAGCCTTTCGATCGAGGACGAGCGTATGCTCGACGACCTCCATCAGGCGGCGCTGCGCCTTGAGGACCGGCTGCAGACGATCGAGCGCATCATGTCGGTCGACAACCCCAACTGGCGCCACATCGCCGCGGGAAGCCCGGTCGGCGAGCGCCTTGAAGACACACGCACTGCTGACATCAGGAGGCTGAAATGAGCTTCGCACTCGACAAGAGAAACGCCATCTTCCTCGGCGTCTGCGCCGGATTTGCAAAGATGACCAAGACCGATGCGCTCTGGTGGCGGCTTGGCGCCGTCGTCGGCACCATCGTCGGCTTCGGCATCCTGCCGATCATCTATCTGCTCATCGCCTGGCTCGCCCAGCCGCGCACCATCCACGACGCCTGATCCATACGCCTGATACGATCCGAAAACGGGAGGCCCCAATGTCCAGCCGCACCAAATTCTACCTCAACAAGCGCGAGAAGAAATGGCTGGGCGTCTGCGCCGGCCTTGCGGACTTCACCGGTGTCGACGTACTCTGGTGGCGCGTGGGTGCGGTGCTGATGACGCTGTTCGCGGCCGGACCACTCATCCCCATCGCCTATCTCGTCATCGGCTGGATGGCGGATGACAAGCCCACCGAATTCTACGGTGAAAGCGTCGTCGACCAGAAGTTCTGGCAGAAGGTGCGCATCGCGCCGAGCCGCTCGATCCGCGACGTTCACGCCAGCTTCCGCGACATCGATCGCCGCCTCGCCCACGTGGAGCGGCACTACACATCGCAGAACACCCGGCTCGCAGACGAGATCGACAGCCTGCGCTAAGCCGCAGCGAAGGGAGGCATCGCCATGGATTGGGGTTCACCGTTCTTCGTGCTCGCCATCATCGCCATCAGCACGGGCGGCTGGCTGATCAGCACCTGGATCCGCGCCCGCCACGGCTATCCGATCGAAAACGAGTTCTGGGGCACGACCGACAAGAGCGCGGGTGAGAGCCTCGCCCCAAACCGTAAGACCGAACTGCTGGCGAACGAGAATGCAGAAATGAAGGGCCAGATCGCCCGGCTCGAAGAACGCATCACGGTTCTAGAGCGCATCGCGACGGACAGGTCGCGCAGGCTCTCCGACGAGATCGAAAGCCTTCGCTAGCACCGTCAAGACAGGGGGAGCCTGAACCATGCCTGCCGAAGTCGGATTTCTGATCGGTCTCCTCGCTGGAGCCGCCGGCATGTGGCTGGTGCTTTACAGCCGACCCGCGGCAGCAAGCGAGCCCGCAGAAGCCGCCACGGAGACGCCGGTGTTCAGCTTCGAACGTGAACTCGAAACCCGCCGCCTCGCCGCCGAGAATGCCGCGCTGATCACCCAGATGGAGGATGTGCGCGAACGACTGGCTACACTGGAACGCCTGGCGATCGACCGCTCCGCGCGGCTCGCCGATGAAATAGAGGCCCTGCGGGCCTGAACAAGAGGGACAGGATCATGGACATCTTCATCTACCCTTATCTCCCCTGGATCGTCGGCGGCGGCTTCGCGCTCGGCGCGCTCGGCATCGCGGGCTGGGTGTTCACGACCTTCATGCGGATCAAGCATGGCTATCCGCTGGAAAACGCCTGGGGCATGGCGGTGCATCCCAAGGTCTCAACCGAGGCCCAGGAGCGCATCACGCTGCTGACCAATGAAAACGTCCAGCTTCGCGCCGAGCTCGGCAGCGTCAAGGATCGGCTCGCCACGATCGAACGCATCGTCACCGACGGATCCTTCAGGCTGGAAAACGAGATCGAACAGCTTCGCGGTCCGAAGAACTGAGCCCGCGCCAAGCCAACAGGGAGAGACCAAGCGATGCACGTGTTCGAAATGGTGGTTCTGATCGTTGCCATCTCGGTCTTCGGCAAGATCGTGCTTCAATACATGAAGCAGAGGGGCCGCGGACGGCCCGATGCCGAGCTGGAAAACGACCGCCTGCGCGGCGAGATCGGCAACCTCAAGGACCGCATCGCAACGCTGGAACGGTTGGCGACCGACAGGAGCCGGCTTCTGGCTGACGAAATCGACGCGCTCGGGCGCGATCGGTAGGAAGGAGTGATGGACATGCCCGGATTTGAAAGTCTGATCGTCATCACAGCCGGGGCCATATTGGGGCTCGGTATGCTCGCCAGCATCGCCGCCTGGTGCTGGAAGGGCTGGCTCGAACTGAAGCGCGCAGAACTCGGCAACGGTCGCGCCGTCGCAGGTCCGCCCGTCTCCGGCCGGATCGACGTCGCCGACCTCAAGGAACGCGTGCGCAAACTGGAAGCGATCGCCGCCGGCGTCGATTACTGACGCCGGCGACGCGCCGATCCTCAGTCGAACAGTTCCTCGAGGAAGGATTTCCGCTTTTTCCCATAGCCGTAGCCGTAGGACTTGTTGTCGCGCGCATAGCGATCGTCGCCCTGCCGGGGCACGGAAATGCGCGGTGCCTCGGACGGCGCGGCCTCCCGGGTGCTTCTCTCCAGAATCTTGTCCAGCTCTCCGCGATCCAGCCAGACGCCCCGGCACTGCGGACAATAATCGATCTCTACGCCCTGACGCTCGCTCATCACGAGCGGCACCTTGCACACGGGGCACGGCATTCCGGCGGCGGGGTTCGTCATCTGTGGGTCTTTCCTCCAGTGTGAATGCCAATCACATCGACCGGCATCGAGATGGCTCGATGCGGTCCGACATCGCAGATAGCCAAAGATGACGACTGCCAGAGGGGCCCGGCCCGCGCCCTCCAGATGAGCGCCCGCCACCGCGCTTTCAAGACCCGCCGATCCCTTCGGCTTGACGCGGCGGTGCGGCTCGCCCAAGTCTTCGCCCGCAATGACACTGCCCGACTTCGACACCATCCGCGACGATTTCGAAATCCTCGACGAGCCCGACGAGCGCTACCGGCTGCTCATCGACCTCGGCAAGGCGCTGGAGCCGATGCCGGACGCGCTGAAGACCGACGCCACCAAGGTGCGCGGATGCTCGGCGAGCGTCTGGGTGTATCCGACCACGGCCGAGAAGGGCCGACTCCACTTCCTCGCCGACAGCGACGCCGCGATCACCAAGGGCATCGTCGCGCTGATCCTGACACTGGTGCAGGACCGCACGGCGGACGAGGTGCTGGCGATGGACATCGCCGCCGAACTCGCGCCGTTCGCTTTAGCCAAGCACCTCTCCTCGAACCGCACGCAGGGTATCCCCAACATGATCGCGCTTATCCGCGAAACCGCCGCGCGGCTCGCCGCGTGACGCCGATCCTGAAGCCCGTCGTCGACGGCTTCCTGCGGTTCCTGCCGCACGTGAAGGCGCTCGGCATCGGCTTCCACGGTATCGGCGACAACTGGGCGGAACTCGCCCTGCCCTACGCCGAACATCTCGTCGCCTATCCGGGCGATGACGGCACGCCCGGCATCATCGCCTCGGGCGCGATCTTTTCGCTGATGGATACGGTCGGCGGCATGTCGGTGGTCGCGAAATCGAAGCGCATGGTGCGGCAGGCGACGCTCGACCTCCGGATCGACTATCTGCGCCCGGCGGAACCCGGCAAGACCGTGATCGGACGCGCCGAAGTGACGAAGCTGACGCGCGCCGTCGCCTTCGTGAAGGGTATCGCGCACGACGGCGACCCGGACGACCCCGTGGCGCTGATGACGGCGAGCTACATGTTCACGGCGGGCGCGAAGGCATGAACTTCGACACGCTGGTCCGCGAGCTTCTGGGCGCCCCCGACGAGGGTCCACTATCCTCGCTGCCCTACGCCCGCACGCTCGGCCTCAGCTACCGGCGCGATGCGGACGGGATCACGATCATCATGCCCTTCTCGAAGGATCTGATCGGCGCGCCGAGCCGGCTGCACGGCGGCACCGTCGCCGGTCTGCTCGAAATCGCCTCGATCGCGCAGCTCGTCCATGTCCTCGGCCGCGAGGAGACCGCACCGGGCGTGAAGCCGATCAACGTGACGGTCGATTATCTCCGCGCCGCCGCCTGCGAGACCACATACGCCGCCGCGATCGTCACCCGCATGGGCCGCCGCATCGCCAACGTACGCGCCGAGGCATGGCAGGGAGACCGGAGCGCGCCGGTCGCCGCCGCGCACATGAACGTGATGCTGGTGCGCGAGTAGCGCCGAAGCGCGCGGGACTCAGCGCGGCACCTCGTAGGCGGCGTGGCCTTCGCGCACCTTGCCTTCTTCGAAGCGCAGCGTCTCGGCCACGCGGATTCCGGCCTGGTTGCGATAGAGGATCGTCACCATATCAACGCCGCCGAGAACGCCCTCGACGGTGAAGTGCAGATCGGGTACGGCGCGCACGCCGCCGGTCCAATAGGCACGAAGGGCGGCCTTGCCTTTTACCGTGCCACCCGATTCAGGAACACGCTGCGCGGCGAGCGGCGACGTGAACACGGCATCATCGTGGAAATGCGCGAGCACACGCTCGACATCGTGTGCGTTCCAGGCCGCGCACCATTCTTCGGCGAAATCCGTCCAGTCAACGCTGCCCAAGGCTCAGTCGCCTTTCCAGCTCTTGCCCTCTTCGGCGCGGCGCAGCACCTCGTAAGCGGCCTGCACGGCGTGGAAGCGCTGTTCGGCGCCTTTGTCGCCTTGGTTGCGGTCCGGGTGATATTGCTTGGCGAGCTTGCGGTAGGCGCGCTTCACCGCCTCGAAATCGGCATCGTCCTCCAGTTCGAGCGCGCGCAGGGCATCGAGTTCGCCGCGCGTGCGGCTGCCGTCGCCCGGGCCGGTCCACTGCCAGTGGCGCGCCTGCTCGAAGGCGGTATCGCCGCGCTCGGCCTGTTCGCGCGCGGCGGCCTCTTCCTTGGTAAGCCCTTCGAAATAGTTCCAGTTCTTGTTGTACTCGGCCGCGTGGACCTCGCAGAAGAACCAGCGTTCGGGACTGTTGGGAGACTTGGGCGCAGGCCGGTCGCCGGGAGCCGTGCATCCGTGCCGGTCGCACAGACGCACGTTCACCGCCTCGCGCGCGCTGCCGTAGCTGCGCCAGCGGGGGAACCCCCAATCGTCCTTGCGAGTCTGTCTGGCCATGATGTCTAGTTAGGCGAGCGTCGGCAGCGGCGCCAGATCGGGCGTGACGAAATTCCGCCGCGCCTGCACCGAAAACAGCCGATCCCGACTGTAGAAGCCGAGCGGCCAGTCGCGGTGGCCTTCGGGTGCGGCGAGCAGTGCATTCACCGCTTCGGCAAGGCCGAGCGCCGGATGCCGGGCCGCGAAGGCGCGCACGCCCGCGACATAGAGCTGCGTGATCGTCTCATGATAGCCCTGCATATCATCGTTCACGCCGCCGACGGCGACATTGTAGCGGGCGATGATGTCCTGCAGTTCGCGCGGCAGGTCGATGTCCGGTCGCTCGCGGACCAGCCACAGGCAGGCCGCAAGGTGCGCTTCGTGCGTCCACGCGTCCCGCGGCAGCGTGCGCGCGAGCAGCCCTTCGCCGATGCGGCGCACCGTATCGTCGTCCGCGAGAAATCGCGGTTCATGGGATTTCATCTTCGTCTCCACAAAAGGAAAGCGCGCCGGCCACGGGGACCGACGCGCTTTTTGAGCTTGTCCTGGGTTCGGCGTCAGGCCGCCTTGGGGGCCGCCTGCCGAACGCCTTCGTCCACGTGATCGGAGAACTGGGCGAAATTGTCGATGAACAGCCCGACCAGCTTGCGGGCTTGGGCATCGTAAGCAGCCTTGTCCGTCCACGTTTCGCGCGGATTGAGGATCGCGCTGTCGACACCCGGCACCGCGGTCGGCACCTCGAAGCCGAAGAACGGATCGGTCACGAAGTTCGCGCCCTTGAGGCTGCCGTCGAGCGCAGCGTTCAGAAGCGCGCGCGTCGCCTTGATCGGCATCCGGTGGCCGGTGCCGTAGGCGCCGCCCGTCCAGCCCGTGTTGACCAGCCAGCAATCGACGCCGCCCTTGGCGATGCGCTCCTTGAGGAGGTTGCCGTAAACGCTCGGGTGGCGCGGCATGAACGGTGCGCCGAAGCAGGTGGAGAAGGTCGCGCTCGGCTCGGTGACGCCGATCTCCGTGCCGGCGACACGCGCCGTGTAACCCGAAAGGAAGTGGTACATCGCCTGCTCGGGCGTCAGCTTCGCGATCGGGGGCAGCACACCGTAAGCGTCGGCGGTGAGGAAGATGATGTTCTTCGGCACGGGGCCGAGGTTCTTTTCCGACGCGTTCGGGATGAAATCGATCGGGTAGGAGCCGCGGCTGTTTTCGGCGAGGCTGTTGTCGTCGAGGTTGATCTTGCGCGTGACGGGATCGATCACGACGTTCTCCAGCACCGTGCCGAAGCGGCGCGTCGTCGCATAGATCTCTGGCTCGGCCTCGGCCGAGAGGTTGATCACCTTGGCGTAGCAGCCGCCTTCGAAGTTGAAGACCGCCGTGTCCGACCAGCCATGCTCGTCGTCACCGATAAGCGTGCGCGAGGCATCGGCCGAAAGCGTCGTCTTGCCCGTGCCCGAAAGCCCGAAGAACACCGCGCTCGACCCGTCGCTGCCGATATTGGCGCTGCAGTGCATGGGCATGACGCCCTGCTCGGGGAGCATGTAGTTGAGGAGGCCGAACACCGACTTCTTCATCTCGCCCGCATAAGCCGTGCCGCCGATGAGGATGAGCTTTTCGGTGAAGTTGACCACGATCACCGTTTCAGTGCGGCAGCCGTGGCGCGCCGGATCGGCACGGAAGCTCGGCAGGTCGATGATCGTGAACTCGGGCGTGAAACCCGGCAGGTCCGCCGGATTCGGGCGCACGAGCAGCGTGCGAATGAAGAGGTTGTGCCATGCAAGCTCGTTGATGACGCGCACGCGCACGCGGTACTCCGGCTGCGACCCGCCGTAGAGATCCTGCACGAAGAGCGTCTTCTTCTCACCGAGCGCCGAAAGGAAATCGGCCTTGAGCGCGGCGAAGTGCTCCGGGCTCATCTTCTGGTTGCCGCCGTTGAACCAGATGTTGCCCTGCGTCGTCGCGTCCTCGACCGTGAACTTGTCCTTGGCGGAACGGCCCGTATGCTTGCCGGTCTTCACGACGAACGCGCCGTGTTCGGAGAGGAGGCCTTCCTCGCGCGCCACGGCCTTTTCAATGAGCGGGGCGGTGCCCAGGTTCCAGTGAAGCTCCGCCCCGGTGGTAATGCCCTGTTTATCAAGGGTGAAAGCGGGAATCGGGGACGCGGTCATGATCACTCCTCAAGGATTCGGGCGGGCACTTTTGCGGGAGCCCCTACACGATTCGCGCGCGATACGTCAAAAAATGCAAAGTTGGCGTTAAACGCGATCCGGTTTGCGCCACGATTCTCCTTGGTTTAGTGGATCATACCATGTCATCCGCGCCCGCAACGATCGCCCTTGTCGACGACGACCGCAACATCCTGACCTCGGTCTCGATCGCGCTGCAATCCGAGGGCTATACTGTCCGCGTCTATTCGGACGGGGCGAGCGCGCTGAAGGCGCTGACCGACAATCCGCCCGACCTTGCCGTGCTCGACATCAAGATGCCGCGCATGGACGGCATGGAGCTACTGCTGAAGCTGCGCGAGAAATCGAACCTGCCGGTGATCTTCCTCACCTCCAAGGATACCGAGATCGACGAGGCGCTCGGCCTTGCGATGGGCGCGGACGACTATATCGGCAAGCCGTTCAGCCAGCGGCTGCTCATCGAACGCATCCGCGCCGTGCTGCGTCGTGCGCAGAACCGGGCCCAGCCGGCAAGCGAAAGCCCCGAGGAAGAAGAGGCCCGCACGCTGACGCGCGGACGGCTTTCGATGGATACCGCGCGTCACCGCGTGACGTGGGACGGCAAGGAGGTGCAGCTCACCGTCACCGAATTCCTGATCCTGGAAACGCTGGCGATGCGCCCCGGCTTCGTGAAG
Organism: Sphingosinicella sp.; assembly: GCF_041916975.1. Classification (NCBI taxonomy): domain Bacteria; kingdom Pseudomonadati; phylum Pseudomonadota; class Alphaproteobacteria; order Sphingomonadales; family Sphingosinicellaceae; genus Sphingosinicella; species Sphingosinicella sp. The sequence goes on along the minus strand of NZ_JAYRYK010000001.1, from coordinate 2,793,737 downwards.
TCGCGCGATCAGCTGATGGACGCCGCCTATCAGGACGACGTCTACGTCGACGACCGCACCATCGACAGCCACATCAAACGCCTGCGCAAGAAGTTCCGCGCGGTCGACCAGACCTTCGAGGCGATCGAAACCCTGTATGGCGTCGGCTACCGCTTTGACGAGGAGTAGCGAGGGCACACGCGACGACACGCAGCTCCGGTGGTCGCGTGGCTGGTCGCTGACAGCGCGCATCCTTGCGGTCAACATGTTCGCGGTGCTGATGCTCGCGGGCGGCATCATCTACCTCGACAGCTTCCGCGAACGGATGCTCGAACGCCGCGCCGAGGAAGCCGGTGTCGCGGCGGATCTGATGGCGGCAGCAGTCTCGGAACGCATGCTGCAGGCGCCGAACCGACTCGCCCCGATGCTGGAGCGTTTCGGGAAGACCACCGACGCGCGCCTCCGCATCTATGACCGGCAAGGCGCCCGCGTGCTCGACAGCTGGGCGCTCACCGGCCCAACGTTCACCCTGCGCGACCCCAATGCGGAGCCGCTGCGCAAGGACGTCGCGCGCTTTCTCGACCGCATGATCGAAGGCGCGGTCGGCGCGCGGCAGTTCGAAAGCTTTGCCGAGCCCGCGCCCGATGTGCGGCGCGCCTGGCCGGAGGCGGAGGCTGCGCTCGCCCGGCAAGCGGTCGCCACCACGATCCGCTTCGCGCCCGACCGCACCATCGTGATCACCGCCGCCGCCCCGCTCGCGGACGGCAACGTGCTCCATATGACGATCGACGCACGCGACGTGACGCGCGGCGTGCGCGACGAACGGCTGACGCTGTTCGTGATCTTCCTCGGCGTGCTGCTGCTCTCGCTGCTGCTGTCGAGCTTCCTCGCGCGCACCATCGTGCGCCCGCTGCGCCGCCTCGCCATCGCCGCGCAGCGCGTGCGGCTGGGCCGCGCACGCGAGGTGACGATCCCGCGCTTCCAGAAGCGCCGCGACGAGATCGGCGCGCTTTCCCGCACGCTTTCGGACATGACCGCCGCGCTCCGCGCCCGTATCGACGCGACCGAGGCCTTCGCTGCCGATGTCGCGCACGAGATCAAGAACCCGCTCGCCTCGCTCCGCTCCGCCGTCGACGCGATGGGGAACGTGAAGGACCCGGAACTTTCCGCGCGGCTGCTCACCGTCGTGCGGGACGACGTGCAGCGCATAGACCGTCTGATTTCCGACATTTCAGACGCCTCGCGGCTCGATGCGGAGCTGAGCCGCGTGCGCTTCGAGCGCATCGACCTCGGCGTCATGCTCGCGACGCTGATGAGCATTTACGAGACGCAGCCGGCGACCGCAGGCGTGACGCTTGCGTTCGCGCGGCCACAGTTCGGATCGGCTGTGGTGAACGGCGACGGCAGCCGTCTCGCGCAGGTCGCCCGCAACCTCATCGACAACGCGATCAGCTTTTCGCCTTCGGGCGGCCTCGTGCAGGTCACGGTGGCGCGCGTCGGCGAGCGCGTGCTGATGCGCGTTGACGATGACGGCCCCGGCCTGCCCCCCGAAGGCATCAACCGCATCTTCGAGCGCTTCTATTCGGAGCGGCCGGAAGGCGAGGCGTTCGGCAAGCATTCCGGGCTCGGGCTCGCGATCGCCAAGGCCATCGTGGAGGCGCACGACGGCACGATTGCAGCCGAGAACCGCATCGAGCGCGACGAGGTGAAGGGCGCGCGCTTCACCGTCAGCCTGCCCGCCACGCAATGACGCGCATTCACGCCACCGCTGTTTCCATCGGCGGCAAGGCGGTGCTGCTGACCGGCGCGTCCGGGTCAGGGAAATCCGATCTCGCGCTCCGACTGATCGACCGGGGCGCCGTGCTCGTTGCCGACGACCAGGTCGAACTCACCGTGCGGGAGGCGCACCTGTTCGCTTCGCCGCCGGCTACGATCGCAGGGCGAATCGAGGTTCGCGGCGTTGGCATCGTGACGAAACCCTTCGCCGAAAATATGCCCGTCGCGCTCATCGTCGACCTCGACGCAGTGCCTGAGCGGCTGCCGGAAGCGCAGATACGCGTGCTCTGCGGCGTCGCCGTACCGCTCGCCGCGCTCGATCCGCGCGAAATCAGCGCACCCCTCAAGGTCGAACTGCTCTTGAGCGCCTGTCCAACAGCACTAGATTAGGGGGCACGATGGCCAATGCCGATCCCGACGCTCCCCGTGCGCCTCTGCTGCTCGTTACCGGCATGTCCGGTGCCGGGCGCTCGACGGCGCTGAAAGCGCTTGAGGACAATGGCTTCGAGGTCGTCGACAACCTGCCGCTTTCGCTGCTGAAGCGCCTGCTGGCAGTGCACGACAAGACCCTGACCGGCAGCGATTCGGACCGGCCGCTCGCGGTGGGCATCGACGCGCGCACGCACGCGTTTGATGCCGAATCGGTCGTTTCCCACATCAAGACGATGCGCGAGCGCGGCATTGATGCGCGCGTGCTGTTCATCGATTGCGCGGGCGGCGAGCTCGTCCGCCGCTTTTCGGAAACGCGCCGCCGGCATCCGCTGGCGCTCGACCGCCCCGCCGCCGACGGCATCGCGCGCGAACGCGAAGTGATGGCGCCGCTGCGGCGCTGGGCCGACATCGTCATCGACACCACCGATTTCAGCGTCCACGACCTCAGGCGCACGATTCGCGAGAAATTCGCCCGCCACCGGCGCGGCGAACTGACGCTGACCGTGATGTCCTTCGGATTCGCGCGCGGGCTGCCGCGCGACGCCGACATGGTGTTCGACATGCGATTCCTCGCCAACCCGCACTGGCAGCCGAACCTGCGGCCGCTCACTGGAAAAGACGAGGCCGTGGGTCGCTACGTCGCTTCCGATCCAGCCTATGTCGATGCTTTTGAACGAATGTCCGGCCTCGTTCTGTCGCTGATCCCCAGCTACCGGCGCGAAGGCAAGGCCTATCTCACCATCGCCATCGGCTGCACCGGCGGCCGCCACCGGTCGGTTTTTGTTGCCGAACGCCTCGCCGAGACGATAAGGGCCGCCGGCTATACGTTGAACATCGTGCACCGCGACATGAGCGGGCACAGCGAGGGCGTGGAGGCCGAAGGCTTCGCGCTCCCGGATCATGGAGAGAGACTGCCCGCATGATCGGTATTGTGCTGGTGACGCACGGGCGGCTTGCGGCTGAGTTCGTCGCGGCCATGGAGCATGTGGTCGGCCCCCAGAAGAACGTCGCCTCGATCTGCATCGATGCGGACGACGACATGGAGGTGCGCCGCGCCGACATCGCGGGCGCGGTGAAGACGGTGGACACCGGGCGCGGCGTCGTTATCCTCACCGACATGTTCGGGGGGACGCCATCCAACCTTGCGATCTCGCTGCTTTCGGGCGGCCATGTGGAGGTCATCGCCGGCGTCAACCTGCCGATGCTCATCCGCCTCGCCAGCGTGCGCGGCGAAATGAAGCTCGCTGAAGCCGTGGTAGCGGCGCAGGAAGCAGGCCGCAAATACATCTCGGTCGCATCGAAGATTCTGGGAGAGGTCGCCTGAGCGACGATACGGACGGCGTTCCGGTCGGCGACGAAGTCGCCGTCCGCCAGCGCGTGCTCATCCGCAACAAGCGTGGCCTCCATGCGCGCGCCAGCGCCAAGTTCGTGACGCTGACCTCGGAGTTCACCGCCACCGTCACGGTGGAGAAGGATGGCCAGCGCGTCACCGGCACCTCGATCATGGGTCTGATGATGCTGGCCGCGAGCCCCGGCGACGAGATCGAAATCATCGCGAGCGGTGCCGACGCGGACGCCGCGCTCGCCGCGCTCGTCGGCCTCGTCGAGGACCGCTTCGGCGAGGAATAATGCCCCGCCGTATCACAAGCTTCTCTAACGAGACGATCAAACGCATCCGGTCGCTCGAACAGAAGAAATTCCGCCGCATCGAGAACCGCTTCATGGCGGAGGGGATGCGGATCGTCGCGGAAGCGGCGGAGGCGGGACGCATCGCCGAAACGCTCGTTTTCGCCGAAGACCTTGCGGAGCACGCGCTGCTTCGGCGGCTGATCGCAGAGTGCGAGGCGACGGGCGGCGAGGCGATCGAGGTGCCGCGCGAGATCCTTCACAAGATCACCGGCAAGGACAATCCGCAGGCACTCGTCGGCGTGTTCCCCATTCCCGAGGTGCGGCTGGAAGACCTCGACCGGAATGCCTCAGACGTCTGGACCGTGTGCCAGTCGCTGAAAGACCCCGGCAACCTCGGCACGATCCTGCGCACGAATGATGCGGTGGGCGCGGGAGGGCTGATCCTGCTGGATCAGAGCTGCGACCCGTGGTCCGTCGAGGCCGTGCGCGCCTCGATGGGGGCGCTGTTCACGCAGCCGATCGTGCAGACGACCGGCGCAGCGTTCTTCGAATGGCTGCGCGCGGGACCCGGTATGCTCGTCGGCACCAGCCTGCGCACGGACCACGACTATCAGGACGTCCGCTACGAAGCGCCGACGTTCATCCTGATGGGCAACGAGCAGCACGGCCTGCCGGAAGACTACGAAGCTGCCTGCGATGTGCTGGTGAAGATCCCCATGCGCGGCAAGGCCGATTCGCTGAACGTCGCGGTCAGCTGCGCGGTGATGCTCTATGAAGTGCTGAACCAGCGGCGGCGCTGATCACTCCGCCGCGAGCTTGGTGAGCGGCCGCGGCTCGCCGGTGACGCGCGGCAGTTCCTCCACGGTTTTGGACGGCGCGGCGATGGCGTGTTCGCGCAGCCGATGCGCTGAGGTCATCACCTGGCTTTCGAGGCTGCCCACCATCTTGTTGTACGCCGTGTTCGCCGCTTCGAGGTTTCGGCCAACCTTTGCGACATGCTCGCCCATCGTCGCCAGCCGGTCGTAGAGCTGCTTGCCGAGCTCGGCGATGGCGCGCGCGTCGGCGCTTGCCCGTTCCTGCTGCCAGACCATCGCCACGGTGCGCGCAATCGCGATGAGATTGGTCGGCGAGGCGAGCAGAACGCGACGCTGGAACGCCGTTTCGAACAGCTCCTGATCCGCCTCCAGCGCGGCGGCGAGGAAGTTCTCGCCCGGCACGAACATGATGACGAAATCGAGCGTGTCGCCGAACTGCTCGGAATAGCTCTTCTTCCCCAGCGCATCGACATGGACGCGCAGGTTGCGGGCGTGCGCGAGAAGATGCGCGCGCCGCGCGTCCTCGTCCGGCGCGTCGAGCGCGTCCTGATAGGAATTGAGCGAGCACTTGGCGTCGATCACCAGCACACGCTCGCCGGGCAGATGCACCACGGCATCGGGGCGCTGACGCCCGTCTTCCGTTTCCACCGAAACCTCCTCGGCGAAATCGACGTGCGGCGACAGGCCGGCCATTTCGAGCACCCGGCGCAGCTGATGTTCGCCCCAGCGCCCGCGCGCCTTGGGCGCGCTACGCAGCGCATTGACGAGCTTTGCCGCCTCGCCCGAAACACGCTCCTGCCCCTGTTTCACCTCGGCGATCGCGTTGTGAATGGCGCCGTAGGCGGTCGCCCGCGCCTCTTCGATCTGGCCGAGCTTCTGCTCGTACTTCGCCAGCGTGTCGCGCATCGGCTGAATGAGCTTGTCCATTTCGGCACGGTTCTTCTGGAGGCCTTCTCCGGCCGCCTCGCGGTGTCGCTTCAGCGTCTCCTCGGCGAGCTTCACGAACGTCTCGTGGCTCTTCGAAAGCGATGCGCTGGCGAGCGTGTCGAAGCGCTGCTGCAGGTCCGCCTCGCGTTCGGCAAAGGCCCGCTCGCGCTCATCAGCGCGGCTTTTCAGCTCGGCGAGCGCGACACTGTCTTTCCTGAGTTCGGCAATCTCGGCCGTCAGCCCCTCCACAGCCGCCGCGCGCTGCTCGGCAAGCGCCTTGTCGGTGCGAAGCCCCGCCGCCGCATCGGCGAGCCCGTCCCGCTCGGCGCGCAGCGAATCGCGTTCGGTACGCAGCGCCGCCTTGTCGCGCGCCCAGAGCAGCCAGCCGAGGCCGCAGCCGACGGCCAGCATCGCAAGGCTGACAATCAGGGCGAGAGGGGTCATGCGGCGCGCCTTCGAACGTGAACAGATGGGGAACTGCATTGCTAGCGCAATTGCCCGTCGGACGCAAAGACCTTGCATCGAAAGCGCTTTGGCGGACAGGATGCGGCGGGAGGACGGAGCGGAATGACAGTCGAAATCGTCGCCGAGGGCCTGGAGTTTCCCGAAGGGCCGGTGTGGATGCAGGACGGCAGCGTCATCGTCGTCGAGATCGCGGCGGGCCGCATCACGCGCGTGCTGCCGGACGGCCGCACCGAGGTGATCGCCACGCCGGGCGGCGGACCCAACGGTGCCGCAATCGGCCCGGACGGCGCGCTCTACGTGTGCAACAACGGCGGCTTCGAGTGGATGCGCCAGGACGGGCTGCTGATCCCCGGCCACATCGCCGCCGATTACACGACCGGACGCATCGAGCGGATCGACCTTTCGACCGGAAAGGTCGAGCGGCTCTATGCCGAGTGCGACGGCCGCGCCCTCTCCGGCCCGAACGATATCGTGTTCGACGCGGATGGCGGTTTCTGGTTCACCGACCTCGGCAAGATTCGCGAGCACGCCACCGACCACGGCGGGCTCTACTATGCGAAGGCCGACGGCTCCGGCATCCGCTGCGCCGTCTACGGCCCGAACATGAACGGCGTCGGGCTCTCGCCTGATGGACGCACCGTGTATACGGCGCTCACCATGGAGCGGACCGTGCTTGCCTTCGACATCACCGGCCCCGGCGAGGTCGCGCCCTCGCCGCTCGACGCGCTGCCGGGACGGGTCGTCACGGCGTTCGGTGGGCACACCCTCCTCGATTCGCTGGCGATCGACACCGACGGCAACATCTGCGTGGCGACGCTCGTCGCGCAGCCCGGCATCACCTCCGTCGATCCCGCCACGGGCGCGCAGACTTGGCGGGACTTCCCCGACCTGCTTTCCACCAACATCTGCTTCGGCGGCGCGGACATGCAGGATGCGTGGGTGACGCTGTCCTCCACCGGCCGGCTCGCGAAAACGCGTTGGGACCGGCCCGGCCTGAGACTTGCGCACTATGGCTGAGGCGGAGGCCCCCGCGGAGGGCCGGATCAGCGAGAGCGAGACGGACGAAGGGCGCACGGTACACCTCTCCGGCCGCATGACGATCCGCTTCATCGACCCGATCTCGCAGCGTCTGCGCGCGCTTGAAGCCGATCCCGAGCCGCTTACCGTCGATCTCGCCGACATCGAGCGCATCGACACGGCGGGCGCGTGGGTGCTCTATCGCACGCGCACGGCGCGCGAGGCCGCGGGCCTCCCCTTCCGGCTGACGGGCGCAAGCGACAAGGCCGAAGAGCTGATCGAGCAGATCTGCTCGCATACCCAGCCGACCAAGATCCGGCCGGACCCGCTGCCGGGCTTCATCCGCACGCTGGAAAAGCTCGGCGCTTGGATCACCTTCGCGGCGACGACGTTCGGCGGGTTCCTTGCCTTCCTCGGCCTCACGCTCGTTTCGCTCGGCAAGGTGATCGCGGCGCGGCGGGCGTTCCGGTGGCGCGCGTTCATCAACCAGTTCGAGGCGGTCGGCGTCGCCTCGCTCGGCATCATCGGGCTGATGAGCTTCCTTGTCGGCATCGTCGTCGCGCAGCAGGGCGCGGTGCAGCTGCGCCAGTTCGGCGCCGACGTGTTCGTCATCAATCTCGTCGGGCGCATCACCTTCCGCGAGCTTGGCGTGCTGATGACCGCGATCATGGTGGCGGGCCGCTCGGGCAGCGCGTTCGCCGCGCAGATCGGCTCGATGAAGCTTGCCGAGGAGGTGGATGCGATGCGCACGATCGGTATGCCGCCGATCGAGGTGTTGGTGATCCCCCGCCTGCTCGCCGCCGTGCTCGCGATGCCGCTTCTCGCCTTCTACGGGTCGATGCTCGGCATCCTCGGCGGCATGTTGCTGACGTGGGTTTCGCTCGGCATCCCGCCCGCGACATTCATTCAGCGGCTTCAGGAGGTGGTGCCGCTCACCGATGTGTGGGTCGGGCTCATCAAGGCGCCGGTGTTCGGGCTCGTCATCGCCGTCACCGGCTGCTTCCAGGGCATGCAGGTGCGCGGCAACGCCGAGGAGGTGGGCCTGCGCACCACCGCTGCGGTGGTGCAGGCGATCTTCCTCGTCATCGTGCTCGATGCCTTTTTCGCGGTGTTCTTCTCGGCGATCGGGTGGAACTGATGACGGCTGACGACCGCCGCGGCCCCGTGATCCGTGTCACCGGCCTTCGCAACAGCTTCGGCGACCAGGTGATTCACGAGAACCTCGACCTCGAAGTCCGCCGCGGCGAGATCATCGGCATCGTCGGCGGATCGGGCACGGGCAAGACCGTGCTGATGCGATCGATCATCGGGCTTCAACGCTACACCGCCGGTGAAGTGGAGATTTTCGGCCGCCGCGTCAGCGGTCTCGGCGAGCTTGAGGAGCTGGAGCTGCGCCGTCAGTTCGGCGTACTGTTCCAGAACGGTGCGCTCTTCTCCACGCTCACCGTCGCCGAGAACATCGAAGTGCCGATGCGCGAGTTCTACCACATCGAAGACGCGCTGATGGACGAGATCGCGGCCTACAAGATCGCGATGGTCGGCCTGCCGCCCGACGCGGGGCCGAAGCATCCGAGCGAGCTTTCGGGGGGCATGAAGAAACGCGCCGGCCTTGCCCGCGCGCTCGCGCTCGACCCGCGCCTGCTTTTCCTCGACGAGCCCACGGCGGGCCTCGATCCGATCGGCGCGGCGGCCTTCGACCAGCTGATCCTCCAGCTTCGCGATGCGCTCGATCTCACGGTGTTTCTCATCACGCACGATCTCGACACGCTGCACACGATTTGCGACCGTGTCGCGGTGCTGGCGGACAAGCGCGTGCTGACGGTGGGAACGATCGACGAACTTCTGGCTTTCGATCATCCGTGGGTTCAGGAGTATTTCCGGGGTCCGCGCGGACGCGCCGCGCTCGCAAGCGCCGCAGCAGGGGGTTGATTTTGGAAACGAGAAGCAACCACGTTCTCGTCGGCGCCGTCGCGATCGCGCTGTTCATCACCGCGTTCCTGTTCATCCTTTGGATCGCGCGCGTCGACACGTCGGACCGGCAGAAGTACGACATCTTCTTCCGTTCGGTTTCCGGCCTCGCGCGCGGCAGCGCGGTGAACTACTCGGGTGTGCCCGTGGGCACGGTGCAGGAAATCCGGCTGATGCCGGAAACGCCCAACTTCGTGCGCGTCCGCATCGAGATCGACGAGGGTGTGCCGATCCTGCAGGGCACGGTCGCCACGATCGCCAGCGTCGGCTTCACCGGCGTTTCGATCGTCGAGCTGGAAGGCGCCATCAAGGGCGCGCCGCCGATCGACGAGCCGGGGCCATACGGGGCGCCGGTGATCCCCACGAAACCCGGCGCGCTCGGCCAGCTCCTCGATTCCGCGCCGCAGCTCCTCGAACGCATCAGCACGCTTACCGCACGGCTGAACGAAGTGCTGAGCCCGCAGAACCAGGATTCGATCGCGGGCATCCTCAAAAACGCGAACACGATCACCGCCGCCATCGCCAGCCGCGACGGCGACATTGCCGACACCGTGACGGAAATCCGCGCGACAATCGCGGAAACCCGAAAAACCGCGGCGGCGCTCGCGGTACTGGCGGACAGCACCAGCAAGCTCGTCGACGCCGAGGGCAAGCCGCTGATTGCCGATCTCCGCAAGACGCTGCAGCATGCCGACACGGCGCTCAGCGAGCTGGAGGCGACTTCGCGCGCGGCGCGTGTCGGCGCAGAGACCTTCAACGCGCAGACGCTACCCGAAGTGAACCTCCTCGTCGGTGACCTGCGCGAGATGTCGCGTTCGCTCGGCGCGATCGCCGCCAAGCTCGACGAAGACCCGGCGGGCGCCCTCGTCGGTGGCCGCAAGCTGCCGGAATACAAACCCGACGGAGGTAAATGATGAAACCGATCGCCCTGTTCGCGGCGCTGCTGATCGCCGGCTGCGGGCCCCTGGTGCAGATCGGCGGCGCCGGAGACCCGCCGGACTCGCTGCTCACCATTCAAGCCCAGACCGGCGAACCCGCCGCGCTTACCGGCAAGCCTCTGCTCGTAACGGTGCCGAGCGCGCCCGGAGCACTGCGCACGCTGCGCATTCCTGTCACCACGCAGACGACCGAAATCGCCTATCTTCCGAAGGCGAACTGGGTCGAGCAGCCGGTGGTGCTGTTCCAGCGCCTGCTCGGCGAGGTGGTGCAGGCGCGCACTGGCCGTCCGGTGATCGACGAGCGCAATGCCGATATCGCGGGCGCACACCGGCTTTCCGGTCGGCTGCTGGAGTTCGGGCTCGATGTCCGCGGCGCACCGCAGGTGCGCGTGCGCTACGATGCCATATTGTCGGCACCCGGAACCGGCTATGTTGCGAGCCGCAGCTTCGAAGCGACGCGGCCAGTTGGCGCCGAGACGGGCCCCGCCGTCGCCCGCGCGCTCAATGAAGCGGCGAACGAGGTCGCTGCAAACGTTGGAGACTGGGCGGCGTCGCAGCCGTAACGATCCCCGGGAACCGGCACGGCATGTCGCCGGTTTAACGGGTGGCAGGATTTTGAGGAACAGACACCATATGAGGAAAGAAGCGCAGCAGGCCCTGGGGATCGCGGTGAGCACGATGGTGCTCGGCGCCTGCGTGACCGGCCCCGGATCAAGCGCGAACGCGCAGAAACCGCGCCAGATCAGCGCCAGCGAACGCGCGCAGGCCGCGCAGGCGCACCCGGAGATTCTGGCCGAGTTCGGCGGTGCCTATGAAGGCCCCGGCACTGCGATGGTGAAGCGCATCGGCAAGGAGGTCGCGGTGCGTTCGAACATCGCCTCGGCCGAAAACGAGTGCACGGTGACGCTGCTCAACACCACCGTCGTCAACGCCTTCGCGATCCCCGGCTGCTACGTCTACATGACGCGCGGGCTGCTTTCGATCATGAACAGCGAGGCGGAGCTTGCCTCCGTGCTCGGCCACGAAGTGGGCCACGTCGACGCGCAGCATTCGAAGAAGCGCCAGAACGCCGCGCTCGGCAGCGGACTCGTCTCGATCCTCGCCACCGTGCTTACCGGCAGCAGCCAGATCGGCCAGCTCGCCGGGCAGCTCGGGCAGGCGTGGACGATGAAATACTCGCGCGATCAGGAGTATCAGTCAGACGATCTCGGCATCCGCTACATGACGGCGGCAGGCTACGACCCCTTCGCCGCGGCGGAGATTCTGCAGTCGCTCGGCGATCAGGAGGCGCTGGAAACGCGCATCCGCGGACAGAACGAGGCCGCGCAGATCCCCTCGTGGGCGCGCAGCCACCCGCTGACCGCCGCACGCGTCAAACGCGCCTCGCAGAAGGCTGCCGCAACGGGCGTGAAGCCGGGCCAGCTGAAGCGCGATGGGCCGGATTACTTCGCCGCCGTCGATGGGATGCTCTACGGCGACGATCCGGCGCAAGGCTTCGTGGACGGACACAAGTTCTCGCACCCGGTCCTGAAAATCGCCTTTGAAGTGCCGCAAGGCTATTACCTGAACAACGGCGCGGCGGCGGTGACCGCGACCGGCGGACAGGCGCAGATCCAGTTCAGCGGCGGCAAGCTCGGCGACGGCGACAGCCTCGATTCCTACATCTCCACGGTGTTCCAGGGCGTGCTCGGCAACAACAAGGCGCAGTACACGGGCGTGCAGCGCACGACGATCAACGGCATGGATGCGGCAACCGCCACCGCGCGCGTCGCGACGCAAAACGGCAACCGCGATGTGAACGTCGTCGCGTACCGCTTCGGCGGCGGCAGCGGTTATCATTTCATCTTCATCTCGCCTTCGAACGTGAACGTTTCGAACGTGGTGAACACCACGGCGCGTTCGTTCCGCAAGCTGACCGACGCGCAGGCGGCGGCACTGCGCAAGCGGGTGATCCAGGTGGTGACGGTGAAGCCCGGCGACACGGCGCAGTCGATTTCCCAGCGCATGGCGTTCAACGACTATAAGCTAGAGCGCTTCCTCGTGATGAACAACCGCGAGGCGAACCCGACGCTCCGCGCGGGCGAGAAGGTGAAGATCGTCGTTTACGGCTGACAAACGAAAAGGGCGCCGGGTTTCCCCGACGCCCTGTTCTTTTCGCTTGCGCGAGATCGACGCTTAGGCGTCGGTCATCGCCGTCGCAGCGTTGTTCATCGTGGCGCTGATGGCGTTACCGAGCGCACCCATGGCGCCGATGGCCGCAACCGCGATGAGAGCAGCGATCAGACCGTATTCAATGGCCGTCGCGCCCTTCTCTTCCTTACGAAGCTTACGGAAAAACGACATTTCTTCTCTCCTATACCAGTTCCGTACGTACCGGGTGTCCTCTGTCCCCGTCCAAGAGGTCAGCAATGCATCACTAGACCATGGCTCTTGCCAATTGCTTAAAGCGGCTGGTGAAAATGCGTTAACTTTCGAAGCAATTGTTTCGGGGCAAAAAAAACAGGCCCGAAGGCCTGTTCATTTTTGAAGCCGTCCGCCGCTATGGCTAAGAACTGGACTTCACGTTGTTTTCGATCTTGCCCCACATGTTGGTGAGACCGTTGCCGAAAGAATTGAAGCCCGAGATGGCGCCGACGGCGATCAGCGCCGCGATGAGGCCGTACTCGATCGCTGTCGCGCCTTCGGATTCGCGAACCAGTTTGCGGATGAATTCGGGCATTGGCCGCTACCTTCAGTTCAAACACGGATTCAGGGCTTGCACGTCCCTGTCGCTCCGTTCTAGCCCGCAGGCGTTAACAAATTCACACAAGCCGGACTAAGCGCGGGGTTAACCAAATGAATCCATTACCAATCCGCATGGTTGTCGCCGCCGCGCTCATCGACCTCGACGGCCGCGTGCTGCTCGCGGAGCGCCCGGCGGGCAAGCACCTCGCCGGAACCTGGGAGTTCCCTGGCGGCAAGGTGGAAGCGGGCGAAACGCCCGAAGCCGCGCTCATCCGAGAACTCCATGAGGAACTGGGCATCGACACGGAAGCCTCGTGCCTGGCCCCGGCAACCTTCGCCAGCCACACGTATGAAGATTTCCACCTCGTGCTGATGCTCTACGTCTGCCGAAAGTGGCGCGGCACGCCGCATGGGCACGACGGCCAGCGCCTGCGCTGGGAACGCATCAACGACCTGTTTTCGATCGACATGCCGCCCGCCGACCGGCCGCTGATCGGCACGCTCGCGGCGCTTATCTAGCAGGCTATTATAATTTGGGTGGCGCCCGCCCGGTCATCGTGATGATCTCAAGCGAGACGGAATGGCGTCCATCGGCCTCTGGACCCGCTTCCGCCGCGGCATGAAAAGCCGCAGCATCGACGCGGGAGAGCGGCTTTCGGCTCCGCGCGTGAAGGACATTGCTCTCCCCCATACCGCGCAGGTCGGCGAGCATCGAGGCTGCGCTCCGATACCTCACAGTCCGCTGATGTACGTCCAGGACCGGCTCAACGAAGCCCGCGCGCTGCAACAGGCCCGGCGCCTCACGCGGATCGACCATCGGCAAGAAACGGGGAGAAACACCGTCGTAGTGCGCCATCTCTGCCGCGAGAAGACGCGCGCGCAGCGCCGCGAACGATGCGCCCCCCACGAAAGCCGCGAGGAACACGCCTCCCGGCTTCAGCACCTGCCGGATCTGGACGAGTGCGCCCGGCAGATCGTTGACGCCGTGCAGGCTGGCCGCCGACAGCACCGCATCAAAACTGCCGGGGGCGAACGGCAAGCGATCCTCGTCGCACATCACGCCGCGCACCATTTTTGCAAAATGAAAACCAGCATCGGCCGCAACGATTTCGCTTTCGGGCAGCAGCGCGGCAAGGCGCCCGTCGTGCGACCCGAGATCGAGAACACGCGGAAACGATGGTCCGAGCTCGGCGAGGCGCTCTGCGAGATCGGCTGCAAGCGCGTCCTTCAGAAACGCGAAGCGCGCGAAATCGGGTGTGGCACGATCACGTGCGCGGCGGCGGGCTGTGCGGTCGAACGGTTCGATGGGGTCTGACATGCAGGGCACCTCTTGTCCGAGGGAGGCTGCAAGCGCAATGCCGGGCTGCTACGACATGCCGATGGAGAGGGCGGTCTTCCAGCTTCTGAAACGCACGGGCACGGGTTTTATCGACCTGCTGCTGCCGCCGCGCTGCCCGTCGTGCCGCACGATCGTGGGCGAGGACGGCAGCTTCTGTGCGCCGTGCTGGTCGCGCCTCAACTTCCTCACCGCGCCGATGTGCGCCTGCTGCGGCCTGCCGTTCGCCTATAGCGCGGGAGACGAGGCGCTGTGCGGCGCGTGCATGGAAACGCCGCCACCGTTCGACCATGCCCGCGCCGCGCTCGCTTACAACGCGGCGAGCGGCGGGCTCGTGCTTGCGTTGAAGCACGGCGACCGCACCGCGCTGGCACGCATCATGGCAGGCATGATGGCCCGCGCCGCCGCGCCGATTCTCGCCGATCAGCCCCTCCTCGTGCCGGTGCCGCTGCACACGCGCCGCCTGCGCCTGCGCCGCTTCAATCAGGCCGCACTGCTGGCGCACGCGCTGGCCCGGCGCACCGGGCTCGGCGTGCTTACCACCGCGCTCGCCCGCGTGCGCGACACGCCGATCAGCCGCGGCATGTCGCGGCGCCAGCGTGCGGAGAACGTGCGCGGCGCGATCCGCGTCCGCGCTGCGGCGCGCATCAAGGGCTCCCACATCCTGCTGGTGGACGATGTAATGACAACGGGCGCCACTGCGGAGGCCTGTGCCCGCGCGCTTCGCCGCGCCGGGGCAGCGCGCATAGATATTGTAACTTTCGCCCGCGTCACCCATGATACTGTCGAACAGGGCTGAAAAGAGCCAAAGGGATCGCAGTTTGTCCAAGATTGAAATCTACACGAAATTCCTGTGCCCCTACTGCACACGCGCGAAGTCGCTCTTGAAGGCGAAGGGTGCCGCGTTCGAGGAGATTGACATCACGCTGTGCGGAGACCGCCGCTCCGAGATGATCCAGCGCGCGCACGGTCGCACCACCGTGCCGCAGATTTTCATTGGCGGGCAGCATATCGGCGGATCGGATGACCTCGCGGCGCTCGACGCCGACGGCAAGCTCGATACGCTACTGGCACAAACCGCCTGAACGCCCCATATCCAGCCCCATGACGACACGTATCGCCATCGCCCAGATGACGTCCGGAACGGACTCCGCCGTCAATGCGGCCGCGCTTTCTAACCATGTGGAAGCCGCCGCCGCGGGCGGCGCGACAATGCTGTTCACGCCCGAAATGTCGGGGATTCTGGATCGGAATACCGCGCGCCTCTTTGCCAATGCACGCGGCGAGGAAGACGACGTCGCACTCGCCGCCGTGCGCGAAGCCGCGCAGAAGGCGGGCATCTGGGTGGCGCTCGGCTCGCTCGCGCTGCGCGATGCGCGCTATGCCGACCGCCTCGTCAACCGCAGTCTCGTGATCGACGACAAGGGCGAGATCCGCGCGCGTTACGACAAGATGCACCTGTTCGATGTCGAGGCCGCGCCGGGCGAATATTACCGCGAATCCGCGAGCTTCGTGGCGGGCGCAGGCATCGCACTTGCCGAAACGCCCGTCGGCACCCTCGGACTCGCCATCTGCTACGATGTGCGCTTCCCCCGCCTGTTCGATGCGCTGAGCGGCGCCGGAGCGCAGGTGATCGCGCTTCCCGCCGCGTTCACACGCCCCACGGGCCGCGCGCACTGGCACACGCTGCTCCGCGCCCGCGCCATCGAAACCGCCTCGTTCGTGATCGCCGCCGCGCAGACCGGCGAGCACGAGGACGGCCGATCCACCTACGGTCACTCGCTGGTGATCGACCCCTGGGGCGACATCCTGCTCGATGCGGGAGAAGAGCCGGGCCTCCACTTCGTCGAGATCGATCTTGAACGCATCGCGGACGTGCGTCGCCGCATCCCCGTGCTCCAACACCGCAGGGACATCGCCGCGCCGTGATCGTCTTCGACCTGAAATGCGGCGAGGCCCACGTCTTCGAGGCGTGGTTCGGCTCCTCGATCGACTATGAGACGCAGAAGGAACGCGGCCTTCTTGCGTGCCCGCTGTGCGGCAATGCCGAGATCGCCAAGGCCGTGATGGCGCCCGCCGTTCCCGCCAAGGGGAACACGCGCGCAGACACCCCGCCTGTCCCCGTGGCCGGGGGTGATGACGCGCGGATCAAGCAGATGCTGGGCGCGCTCGCCGACCTGCAGAAGAGCATGATTGAAAGCAGCGAGTACGTCGGCGGACGTTTCGCTGAGGAAGCGCGCGCGATCCATTACGGAGAAACCGACGCGCGCGGCATCTACGGCGAAACGAGCGCTGACGAAGCCGCGCAGCTTCGCGATGAAGGCATCGAAGCAATGCCGCTGCTGTTCCCCACCCGCCCCGGCCGCACCGACGCTTGATATTTTCGCCCGCTGCCGCCACTGATGCGAGCGCGCGTGCCCCCGTAGCTCAGCAGGATAGAGCGACGGTTTCCTAAACCGCAGGCCAGAGGTTCGAATCCTCTCGGGGGCACCATTTTTATTGTTTTTTTGTTGTCCCTCAAGCGCCGGGCGGTCGCATCCGCAGCCTTGGCTTTCCTCGCACACGCTCGGGCGACCAGCCGGCCTTGCGAACCCTGTCGGGTTCGGAATTGGGTGGTTTTTTGCTGTCCCGGATGAGCAGCGACATACGCCGCTTCGGCTGGATTCAAACAGGGTTTGGAGAACGGATCGATGTTTTCGATCCGGAGGTCAAATTCCGCAGAATCGTGCGGCGGGGCGAGGAATACGACCAGTCGTTTTTTCAGAAGGACCGGCCGAGTCTCGGAGCCGAAACCACATATGGGCATCGCCGGAAAACGAAGTTAGAGTTTGTTAACAATCGCCGGTCAATACTCTGGGTCAAAATACCAGTTTTGCAGAGTTGCAACAGGCAGGATTCGGTCCAACAAAAGGGCCGGATTCAATAATAATGATTTCGCGATCGGGTCGAAGAATGAACAATCTGGGTCTAACGGAAAATATCAATCCGAGTGAGACCTTTGACGCCCTTGAAAATCTTGTAAACAATGAAAGTTATCACGGGATTAACGCTAATTGCAATTTCCCGGATCACGCGGAAAAATTACAGCCGGGCAAAATAGAACGCCGCAAAAAAGCGCGGAGTTTTGCCAAATATTCCATCAGGCCGCTCAAAATTGGCGATGTTGCGCGCGCGATGAAAATCGCTGCGGACAACTTCAGCGGTGAGGTCGGCCTCGTCGCGCGCAGCTATCTTTGGCATTTCGCGCGCAAAGCCGGTTTTCCGCACATCACGTCTATGTGGGCGAAATGGGAAGTCCACATCGAGGATGCCGGCGAGACCGTGACGCTCGATCTCCTGTCGTCATTCGTGCATGGGCGCGACGTCGCATGGATCGATCTCGCCTCCCAGCCCGAAGCCGCCGTGGATCTCGCCATGGCAGCAATGCGGCGCTGGCCGCGTTTCCACCGTCTGCTGGTCGTTCGCCTCGAGCGTGTTCACGCACCGCAATTCCTGGCGGCGGGCTTCCGCATCGCCGGCCACATCCCGGACGGGCACGGCGAGCACATCTACCTGTATGCCGAACGGAAAAGGCTTATCGACCCGCTCCAGCCGGCGGTACGACTGCGCTTCAGCGGACGCCGCAGCGTCTCCTCGGACTGTGAGTTCAGCGTCGTGGAATGCAGCGGCTCGATCATCGGCCTTACCGGCATTTACGAAACGGAGTTCTGGCGCGATGTCACATGGGGCGCCTGGGGCGCCATCGACCCCGCGCGCGCGCGGCGAGACGCGGTGTTTGAAACACTGCGTCTGACGGAAAACCGCGCCAAACAGAATGGCGCGCGCTGGTTCTGCCTCGAAACCTCCGATTGCGAAAAATACCGCCACGCCCGGCGCATTTACGAGCTCTACGGTTTGCGCCCGCTGTTGACGATCCCGAACTTCTACCCAAGCGAAGGCGGCAAGGCGGAAAAGTTCATTGTGTACGGCAAGCCGACCAGCGACGATATCGTGCGCGCGCCGACGAAGGTGTCCGAAAGGGCTTGACGGGCGGCCTCGGCCTACCTCCCTCTTCCGGTTCGGTTCGAGGATGAGCGGGGGAGGACGGTTTTCATGCACTATCTCTATCTTGCGGGCGCCATCGTCGCCGAAACGATCGGCACCTCCGCGCTCAGCCAAACTGCGGGTTTCACGCGGCTGACGCCCACGCTCATCGTTCTCGTCAGCTTCGCAACGTCGTTTTACCTGATGTCGCTGGCCCTCCAGAGCATTCCCGTCGGCATCGCTTACGCCATATGGGCCGGGGTCGGCATCGTGCTCATCACGTTCATCGGCTGGGCATTCCTGAAACAGACGCTCGATGCGCCGGCCTTCGTGGGCATCGCACTGATCCTTGCCGGCGTGATCGTCCTGCGGCTCTTCTCCCGCGCGGCGGTACATTGAGCGCCCTCGGCGTCGTCGGAATTCTTTACAATTTCCACGACGCTTTTTTCAGCGCCGAAACGGACGGCCCGTTAACCTCGGAAAATTAACCCTTTCTTCACACATCCCGCAAATGGCACGCGACTTGCTTCCCTGGTTTTCGGCTATCAGTTCTCAGGAGGCGTACAATGCGCAACAAGGTTCTCAACAAGGTTCTGCCCGCGATGGCGCTCGTCGCCGCGGCCGGAATGTCGACGGCTGCGCAGGCAGCGTTCGTCAACACCTGGTCCTACGAAGTGACCTCGGTGTTCTCCAACCCGGTTTTCGAAGCGACCGGCACCGGCTCGCAGCAGATCAGCTCCACGCGCATCCAGTGGGGTCCGTCGAGCGTCAAGAGCGCCATCGGCGTCACCGACACGCCGACCTCGGGCTTCCTCGACACCAACGGCACCTGGAACCTCGCTGATCAATATTATCACGAGAACCGGACGCTCCCGTCGGGCACCAAGTCGCTGCTCAGCACCGATCTTTCGATCACGATCGCGCTGACACCGTTCGACCCGGCCGGCGATCCGCTGACCCCGGCTCTCGAGCGCACGTTCAACATCTCGTTCATCGAGACGAACAACGCGGGTTCGGGCGGCATCTGCGCCGACGGCGGCGCCTGGGGCGTCGGCATCAACAGCGCAGGCTGCGCCGACATCTTCGTGCTCGACTTCGACTTCGGTCAGTTCGACTTCACCTATGACGGCGTCGACTACTCGCTGTTCATCTTCGAAGATCCGGACTCGGCCCCGACGCTCGGCTTCCTCTCCGACGAAGCGTGCGAATCGGCTGGTGTGGCCGCTGGCTGCTTCGGCTTCCTGACGGCGGAAGCCGCGACGACCTTCGCGCAGTTCGCGCTGTCGATCGAAGGCCGGGAAGTTCCGGAACCGGCTGCGCTTGCACTCTTCGGTCTCGGCCTCGTCGGCCTGGGTGCTGTGCGCCGCCGCAAGGCTGCCTGAACGCATCACAGCGTTTGAATAACGGAAGAGCCCGGTTCAGGAAACTGAGCCGGGTTTTTTCGTGTGTGCAGGCCGGCCATTGCCAAGAGCACGTGTAAGCGCCCTTCTCAGTGCTATGCCCGTGTCATCTCAATCGGGATTGACTCTTTTCCGTTTAGGATGATTTTATCCCATATGGGAAAACGCCCAAGGATTGTTGACCATCCGATGGCGTGGGCATTTCGGCTTGGGGGCAGGTGATGATCCGGAAATATCTGAAACTCGTATTTGGGCTCATCGCCCTTGCGGCGCAGACCGCGGCCGCACCGGCTTTCGAAAGCGGGCCAGCCCCGGCAGTGGCGTCAGCGCCGTCGACAGCGGCGAATACGCAGGCACTCACCAAGGCCGACGTCGATGCGTGGCTCGACGGCCTTATGCCTTATGCGCTCGCGCGCGGGGCAGTGGCGGGCGCCGTCGTCGTCGTCGTGAAAAACGGCCAGGTGCTGACGCAGCGCGGCTACGGCTACGCGGATGTCGAGAAGCGCACGCCGGTCGATCCCGAAAAGACGCTGTTCCGGCCCGGCTCGGTCTCGAAGCTGTTCACGTGGACGGCGGTGATGCAGCTCGTCCAGGACGGCAAGCTCGACCTCGACGCCGACGTCAACACCTACCTCGATTTCAAAATCCCACCGCGCGACGGCAAGCCCATCACGCTGCGCAACATCATGACGCACACATCGGGCTTCGAGGAATCGATACGGAAGCTGATCTCCGACGAGACGGAGACGCCCGCACCGCTCGGCACCGTGCTGAAACGCTGGGTGCCGAACCGCATCTTCGCGCCTGGCACGACGCCCGCCTATTCGAACTATGCGACCGGGCTTGCGGGCTACATTGTGGAGCGCGTGTCGGGAATGCCGTTCGACGACTATATCGACCAGCGCATTCTTATGCCGCTCGGCATGGCCCATTCAACATTCCGCCAGCCGCTGCCCGCGACCCTGAAACCGCTGATGTCCCAAAGCTACCGAACGGCTTCCGGCAAGGCGATGCCCTTCGAGGTGGTCGAGCCTGCGCCCGCAGGCAGCCTTTCGGCAAGCGGCGCGGACATGGGCAAGTTCATGATCGCGCACCTCGCGAACGGCGGACCGCTGCTCTCGCCCGAAACCGCGAAGACGATGCACACCACGTTCCTCGACATGATCCCGCCGCTCAACCGCATGGCTCTGGGGTTCTATGAGCAGAACCAGAACGGCTATCGCATCATCGGCCACAACGGGGGCACGCAGCGCTTTTTCACCTATTTGTGGCTGCTGATCGACCAGAACGTCGGCGTTTACATCTCGCTCAACAGCGTGGGCAAGGACGGCGCGCCGAGCGCGATTCACAACGCACTCATCACCGGCTTCATGGATCGCTATTTCCCCGGAACGCCGAAGGACGGCGCCGTGGATGGGAAAACCGCTGCGGCCCATGCCCGGATGATGGCAGGGCATTACATTGCGAGCCGCCGTTCCGACTCCAGCTTCATGCGCACAGGCGCGTTCGCCTCGCAAACCGCCGTGACGGTGGGTCCGGATGGCGGATTGCTGATCCCGAACTTCAAGACGCCGGGCGGCGAACCGCGCGCCTGGAAGGAGATCGCACCCTTCGTTTGGCGTGAGGTCGGCGGAAAGCAGCGGCTCGCGGCAAAGGTCGTTGACGGGAAGGTCCAGCGTTTCAGCATCGACGCCGGGTCGGCAGCGGTTGTGTTCGAGCCCGCACCCTGGCACGCGAATGCCGCCTGGCTGAACCCGGCCATGATGTTCGCCGTGATCGTGCTGCTGCTGACGGCGTTGTCGTGGCCCGCCGGTGCGATCGCCCGGCGTGTCTACGGCACTCCCCTTGCGCTCACCGGCCGGGCGCGGCTGCGCTATCATCTGTTGCGCGGCGTTGCCTTGCTGGTCCTCTTCGTCTGTGCCGGATGGCTCTTCATCTTCAGTGCGATGCAACAGCAGGGCTTCACCGCCATAAACGGCAAGTACGATGGGCTGGTCATCCTGCTGCAGACCGCCGGCCTGATCGGCTTCATCGGTTTTCTGGGGCTCACGCTATGGAACGCGTGGAGTGCATGGACACAGGGACGCTGGGCGTCACGCCTGTGGAGCATTGCGCTCCTCGTCGCGGCGGGCGTCGTGCTCTGGGCAGCGGTGACGTTCGGACTGCTGAGTTACGGTCTCAACTACTGATTAATGAAAAAAGGGGGCGCTGCGAAGCGCCCCCTTCTTTTGTTGAACGGCCCGTCTTTGTTCAGCGGCCCTTGCCCGTTCCGAGAATTGCCTCGCCGGGGAAAACCTTCGCAGCCAGCTTGCCGCCGTCGACGACGGGCGTGCCGTTCACCAGAACGTAGCGGATACCGCGCGACGCCTGCATCGGCTTTTCGAACGTGGCGAGATCGGCAACGGTCGCCGGATCGAACAGCGTGAGATCGGCATCGGCGCCAACCGACACGCGGCCCTTCTTCGCCATCTGCGGCGAAATCCCCTCCAGCCGCTGCGCCGGCATGATCGTCATCTTGCGGAGCGCCGCCATCAGATCGAGCGTGCCGCGTTCACGAACATAGCGGCCGAGCACGCGCGCATAGGTGCCGGCACCGCGCGGATGCTCGCCCGACGTGCGCCACGGCATACCGTCCGACGCGATCGAGATCGCAGGTTCTGCAATGATCTGGTCGACGACGTCCTCGGGGATCATGTGGACGACCACCGCTGCGCCCGGCTGCTCGCGCCGGTAGCGTTCGAACGTTTCCTTCGTCAGCCGCTCGCCAGTCGCCGGCCACTGGAGATCGCCGTAGCTGATCCCGGAGCGCTCCTGCCAGCCATCGCGGAAGAATTCCGATCCGATCGACGTGCTGCCCGCCGTGTACGGATAGGCTTCCGACGTGATGTCGAGCCCGCGCGCCTGCGCGTGCTTCACCATGTCGATCAGGATCGGCGTGTCCTTAAGCCCCGTGGAGTGCAGATGGACGATCTGCAGCGGCGCACCGGTGACGGCGGCGTTCGCGATCACTTCCTGCGCCACCGCGATCGGCACGCCGGGCGCCGGATCGAGCGGGCGACTGCGCACGTGGACGAAAACCGGGGCGCGCGTCCCAGCGGCGGCCTTGAAGATGTCGTAGATCTCACTGCGTCCGGCGCCCGGTGTATATTCGATGCCGAGCCCGTAGCCGAGCGCACCCGCCGCGACTTCGCGGTCCAATGCGGCGACGATCGCCTTTTGCTGTTCCGGCGTCGCCGACGCGGTGTAGGCCTTGCGGTCCGCTACCGTTTCGCCGTTCGCCGCGCCGTGGCCCTTGCACGGTGCGCCAGCAATCACTTCCATCCGCGCGCACTGGTGCGATGCGGTCGCACCGAAGTTGATGAGTGCCCGCCCCTTCATCGCGCCGACGAACGCCTGCACGGGCATCGCCCCGCCTTCGGCGTCGATCGCGGTCGTCACGCCGTCCAGCACCTGAAACTGCTGGCCCTTGTCGTGCTGTCCGTGCGCGTGAAGATCAACGAAGCCCGGCGCAACGACGAGCCCGCGCGCGTCGATCTTGCGCTTGCCTTTGAGCGGCGCCGCCGAGATTTCGGCAATACGGTTGCCGATGATCCCGACGTTGGCGATCTCGTCACGGCCGCTCGCCGGATCCATCACCCGACCGCCAGAGATCACGACATCATAGGTTTCGGCAAAAGCCGGCGCAGCGAGCGCGGCAAACGCAGTCGCCAGAAACAGTGCAGCTTTCATTGGGCTCTCCTCAATTCGCAAACAGGAAATAGTCGCGCACCGTGCGCGCGATCTCGGCAATGGCTCGCTCGCGATCGGGGACCGGTGCCGCGCTCGCCTTCACATAGGCGGCGATGACCACACCCGTGCCGTCGGGCAGGGTCACCACGCCGACGTCGTTCACGGTTCCGCCGATCGTGCCCGTCTTGTGGGCAACCGTCGTGCCGGGCGGCATCTGGCCCGGCAGGCGCTCGGTACCGGTGCGGCAGCGCTCCATGATAGCGGCGAATGCCTTCGTGCTTTCAGGCGAAAGCGCCTTCCCGGCGAACATGCGCGTGAGCAGCGTCGCCATTGCCGCAGGACTCGCCGTGTCCTTGGGATCGGCATCGAACGCGGCATCCGGCATCGCACCCTTGCCGGGAAGCGACGGATCGGCCTTCGCTGCGGTTTCGAACGCCTGCGCAAGCGGGCCTTCGCCAAGCCGGAAGAAATCGCGCAGCAGCCGATTCGTATCCCGGTCGACACGCATCGCGCCGACGCCCTGCGCGCGCACCCACGCCGTCACCGCCTCCGGGCCGCCGGCGGCCTTCATCAGCACGTCGGTCGCCGTGTTGTCGCTCTGCGTCAGCATCAGTTCGAGCAGGTTGTGCACCGAAAGGCTGACACCGGGATGGATGAAGCGATCGGCGATCACCTCGGACGGCGACATCATCTCCTGCGGCACATCCAGCATCGTGTCGAGGCGGAGTTGACCCTTGTCGACCATGTCGAAAATCTTGCCCGCAAGCGGCACCTTGTATGTGCTCGCCATCGGGAACGCCGCATCGGCATTGAGCAGCACGCGGGCGCCCTTCCCATCCAGCCGCCAGGCTGCGATACCGACGACACCCCCCGCGCCTGCGGCAAGCCGCGCCACTTCCGTGTCCACGGCCTTTGTCGCCGTCGGTGCCGCCGCAACGGGTGCGCCCACGCTGAGCACAGTGAAAACAAGCGGCAAACAGAGCCAGCGCATGGCGTTCCGTTTCATCATTCCCTCCCTCTTTGGAATTTGAAGGCCGCGCGCCCGGCACGGCAAATTCTCCGTATGGGACAATGATGGTAAATTTCTTCGATTGCAATACAGGATGAAAAACTCTTTATCTATTTGATCAATATAGATTAAATTGAACAACGAGAAAGCATGTCTGCTTTTTGACAATCCCAATTTGAAAATATCGTCCTGATGTGTCAAAATTCTCGAACATAATATGGAAAGGGAGAGTCGGGGGTGATGCGCGAACGCAATCGGTCCGTGGCAATGCGGCGTGTTTTCGGTAGGGCGGCACTTGCTCTGGCCCTTCTGGCAACTGCACCCTCAGCGGCAGCGCCGGCCGCATCCGTCGCGAGCGTCGATCCGGCGCGCCTTGCTGGACTTCCAGAATTCATCGACGGCGTGATGGCTCAGCAGATCGCCACGCGCGAGGTGGCGGGCGCCGTCGTCACCGTGGTGTCGCGCGGAAAGGTCGTTTTCAGCAAGGGCTACGGCTACGCCGACATCGACCGGAAGATTCCGGTGGATGACGAAAAGACGCTGTTTCGGCCGGGCTCCGTCTCCAAGCTGTTCACGTGGACCGCGCTGATGCAGCAGGTCGAAAAGGGACGTGTGAAGCTGGGCGACGACGTCAACAAATACCTCGATTTCAAGATTCCCGCCACATACGCGAAGCCGATCCTCGTCCGCGACCTTCTCACCCACGCGCCGGGCCTGGAAGACAGGGGCGGCATCACGGTGGAAACCCCCGCAGGCTTCGTTCCGCTCGGCACGTTTCTGAAGAACAATATCCCTACCCGCGTCCGCGACTCGGGCATCGAAAGCTCCTATTCGAACTACGGCTCGGCAATCGCCGGCTACATCGTGCAGCGCGTCTCGGGCGAAGCCTTCCCCGACTACATCGACCGCCACATCTTCGGCCCGCTCGGCATGACGAGCGCGACCTTCCGCGAGCCGCTGACAGGCACGCGCGCCGAGAACATGGCGCTCGGCTACGAGCTCAAGGACGGCCGCTTCGTCGCCAAGCCCTTCGAGCTTTACGGAAACATCATGCCCGCAGGTTCCGCCTCTGCAACGGGGCCCGACATGGCGCGCTTCATGCTGGCGCATCTCGGCGACGGCGCGCTTGGCGACGCGCGTATCCTGAAGCCGGAAACCATGAAGTTGATGCGCGAGACGCTGCACAAGAATGCGCCCTCGCTGCCAGGTATGGCGTATGGCTACATGGTCGTGCGCGAAGCCGGGCCGCGCCTCGTCGGCCACGGCGGCAACACCGCCGATTTCCACTCGTTCATGATCCTCGCCCCCGAGGCCGACTTCGGCTTCTTCGTGTCCACGACAGGCGGCTGGGGAAGCTACGGCGCCCGTACGGAACTGCAGAACGCCATTATTGGCCGCGTTTTCCCGGAAAGCCCCGCGCCGCGCTGGAGCGGCACGTCCACGCCCGCCGTCGGCGCCTATCGCACCAACCGCCGGACCTACAGCGACCCGCCCCAGCCCGAGTTCGACATCAAGGTCAGCGCCTCGGGGCCGAACGCGCTGGTCGTCGAGAATCGGGGCAACAAGACCTATTGGGAGCAGATCGGACCGCAGCTCTACGAGCAGGTCACGGCAGCGCGCGACGGCGGCCCTTTCGAGAAACTTGAGTTCTATGGGCCGGAAAACGATCGGAAAATGTCGTTTTCGTCACAGCCGCATGTGCTCTATCGGCTGGTTCCATAGCCGCCCATAAGGAAAATATCGTCCCATTCAGGATATTGATGTAGACAATTGAAAATTTTTGAGTGATTTTCAGATTCTGAAATAGACGTTCGCGCGGGAGCGACGAGCGCGATTTTTCCAAAAGCAGGTCAAGAGGGGACTGTCATGACTTCCATGCTTGGTATTCGTTTATCCACCCGTGCGGTATCGGTGAGTGCGCTTGCGCTCGGCGCCGCGCTCGCCGTTTCCACCCCTGCGTTTGCGCAGGAAGCCGCCGAAACCACTGCGGCGGAAAATTCCGATGTTATCGTGATCACCGGCTCGCGCATCAGCACAGTCGGTTTCGACGCGCCGACGCCTACCACGGTCGTGAGCGCGGCAGACCTGAAGGTCGCCGGCCGCACGGACATTCAGGCGACGCTCGCCGACCTGCCGCAATTCCGCATGACGCAGAGCGCGACCTCGACCAACACCGTCACCTCGTCCGGCCAGTCGCCGGCCGACCTGCGCGGTTTGGGCTCGGCGCGCACGCTGGTCCTGATCAACGGCCGTCGTCATGTCAGCTCGAACGACCTGCAGACGATCCCGTACTCGCTCGTGAAGAGCATCGACATCGTGACCGGCGGCGCCTCGGCGGCATACGGTTCGGATGCCGTCGCGGGCGTCGTCAACATCATGCTCGACAACAAGCGCGAGGGCTTCGAACTCGGCGCACAGACCGGCATCTCTTCGCGCGGCGACGGTGCGAAGTATCTGCTTGAAGGTTCGGCAGGCTTCAGCTTCGCCGATGGGCGCGGCCACTTCATCGTCGGCGGCGACTATCTGAACGACAAGGGCGTCATCCCGGGCACGTCGCGGCCGCTCATCGGCGCGGCGGGCTTCTTCCCGGGCGCTGACGGCAAGCTCTATCCCACGAACAATCTGCGTGAATCCAACCGCCACGAAGACGGTGTCATCACGTCCGGCGTTTTGGCCGGTCAGGTCTTCAATGCCGATGGCACACTTCGTCCGTTTGAATACGGCACCCGCCGTGCGGGTGCTCCGACGCTCATGATCGGCGGCGAGGGCTATCACATCGACAATTACCGGTCGCTTTCGGCACCGATCCAGCGCGCCAACGTGCTCGCTCGTGCGAGCTACGATCTCACCGACAATCTCAACATCTGGGTTGAAGGCAACTACAACCGTGTGTGGGACGAACGTCCGTTCTTCCCTGATCTCTGGATCAACCAGCTGACGATCTCGGCAAGCAACCCTTATCTCAGCACGGCGATCCGCGACCAGCTCGCGACCGCGGGCGAAACCTCCTTCACGATGGGTCGCGCCGTCACCGACGTTGCGATGGCGCATTACGATTATACGCGCGAAACCTATCAGGTCTCGATCGGCGTCGATGGCAGCTTTGGCGACGGCAAATGGCGCTACAATGCCTACTATAGCCACGGCGAACAGACGCAGGACCAGACGCTGAGAGACATCACCCTGCGTCAGAACTTCCTAAACGCGGTTGACGCCGTCACCGGCCCGGGCGGTACTCCGGTTTGCCGCATCGCCCTCACCGATCCGACGACGGCCTGCCGTCCGCTCAACCTGTTCGGTTCGGGCAATTCCGATCAGGCGGCGATCGACTATGTGACCGCCGACTGGAACGCCTACACGACCACCTGGCTCGACAATATGGGCGTCAGCATCAGCGGCGAGCCGTTCGAGCTCTGGAACCAGCCCGTCTCGGTGGCGGCCGGTATCGAATACCGCGAGCAGGCCTTCAGCACGAAATACGATGAGAACTCGCTGGCCAGCCGCTTCGGCACCATCAACGGCCAGAACATCCCGAAGACCGGCAACAACGTGAAGGAGGCCTTCGCCGAGGTCGCAATTCCGCTGCTCGCCGATCTGCCTTTCGTTCAGAAGCTGATGTTCAACGGTGCAGCACGCGTCTCGGACTACAGCACCAAGGGCTCGATCTGGTCGTGGAAGGTCGGTGCAGTCTGGGACATCAACGACAGCATCAAGCTGCGTGTCACGCGTTCACGCGACATTCGTGCCGCGAACCTCACAGAAATGTTCAGCCTGCGTTCCACGCTGTTCACGACGGTCGTCGACGAGGGTATTCCGGCGACGCGCCCGACAACGAGCATCATCCTCTACACTGGCGGCAATCCGGACGTTGCGCCTGAAATCGCAGACACATTCACCGTTGGTGTTGCGCTGTCTCCGAGCTTCATGCCCGGTTTCCGTTTCTCTGCTGACTACTATGACATCAAGATCAACGACGTGATCACCACCCTGACGGCACAGCAGATCGTCAACAGCTGCTATCTGCAGGGGAATAGTGGCGCCTGCGCACAGATTGTCCGCAACGGTGCCGGTGCGATCACCGAAATCAATGCAGCCTACATCAACGTGGCGAAGTTCACGAACAAGGGTATTGATTTCGAGGCGAGCTACCAAACCAGCCTCGACAGCATCGGCCTGCCCGGCCAGCTGAACATTCGCGGCCTTGCAAACTACGTCGACAGCCTTGCCGTCGATAACGGCATCCTCACGATCGAGGGCGCCGGCTATCTCGGTTCGCAGGCGACTTACCTGATCCCGAAATGGCGCGGCACGCTCAGCGCTTCGTATGAAAGCGAACGCTTCGGTGCCGATGTCCGCACCCGCTACGTCGATGGCGGCGGCTATGCGCCTGCCAACGTGCTTGCCGGTCAGGGTGATAGTGTCAGCATCTCCAGCCGCTGGTACTTCGACCTCGGTGCCCGCCTCTACATCCCGTACGGTGATGGCAAGAAGTTCACGGTTTACGGCAACGTCCAGAACCTCTTCGACCGTGATCCGGCGGTCGCTGCGGTCAGCTCGCCGTATCACGATCTGATCGGGCGCTATTTCACGGTCGGAGCCCGCATCAACTTCTAATTTCCCCCGGGTCAGTAACGGAATGCCCGCGGATCGGCTTCGATCCGCGGGCTTTTTTTATACTACTTGAGGCCGGATGCCTTCAGGGCTTCGGTAAGGATCGGTCGCATCAGGACGTAGGCGCGGGGGTTGGGATGGAGTCCATCTTCGCTGAGGTCTGTGCGCAGGCGGCCTTCGGCATCCGCCAATCCGCCATAGTCGGCGAACGCATAACCCCGCGCCTTTGCGAACATGCGAAGCCACGCGTTTGCCGCGCGCCACGTTTCCGGATCGCGGCGGCTACCGTCGCGGGCGGCATCGAAGGGCGGAATGCTGCCAAGGACAACGCGGATGCCGCGTGCAGCCGCGATATCCGCCATTGCCGTCACATTGCTGCGGAGGCGCCCGAGGATCGCGGGCGCCGCATCGGCGTGGCTGCCCGCATAGACCCTGATGTCGTTGGTACCCGCGAGAATCACGACGACGGCGGGCGAAAGCGCGGCGACATCATCCTCGAAGCGCAGCAGCATCTGGCTGCTGTTCTGCCCCGGGATACCGCGATTGACCCATGCCGCATCGCTGAGCCGAGGCAGCAGTTCCGGCGTCCAGTGATAGGTGATCGAATCCCCCATCAGAACCACCCGCGGCTGGCCGGCCGGCGCAGCCAGAAGCGCCGCGTTGGCGGATGCATAGACGCCGGTGCCCGCGATATCGCCCTGCTGCATCATCCACTTCGCGGCGAAATCCTGCACGGTCATCGCAGCGACGGGGCTGGGTTCCGCATGGGCGGATACGGCGAGAATCGCCGAGACGGCGATGCTGCAGGCGCTAAGCCGCATTTCGGACGAGGCGGTTTTCCGCCTTCGCGCGCCGCGCGCGTTGCTGCCGGCGTGCCGAGAACCAGAGCCAGACGCCGCTGCCCGCGAAGAACACGAGCGAGAGACCGGCCGCGAGCACGACGAGACGGCCGACAAGCCCGCCCGCCTTGCCGGTGTGGATCGTGAACAGCCAATCGTAAGCGGTGTTCATCGGCGGCAGCGCGGCGGGCTCGTAGCGGCCGAGTTCGATGCCCTCGTACGCGTTGTAGAAATACTGACGCGTCGCATTCGGACGGCGCGACGTTTCATCCTGGAAATAAAGCGCGACGACCTGCCCGGCCGCGCCCGAAAAGCGCACCTCGCGGAGCGGCAGCGGCCCATGCCGCGCGCGCGCATCGGCGAGCAGCGTATCGACGGGACGCAGCGGGGCCTGCGACAGCGCAACCTCGAACTTCGGGCGCGGCACGACAGGCAGATAGGGCTGCAAGGCGGCACGGTGAATGAGCAGCGCGCCCGTGACGCCCGACATCACCAGCACGATGCCGATCGCCGCACCGATCGCGCGGTGCGCAGTGCGGACGGTGCGGTCCGCGCCCTGCCCCGTGAGGATGCGAAAGCCGGATTTGAGCCTGCGCCGCCCCGGCCACCAGATGATGATGCCGAACACGGCAAGGAAGATGAGAGCGACGCCTTCGATGGTGACGATGATCTCGCCTGTTTTCCCCGCGAGCAGCGTATCGTGAAGGTGAAACAGCCACTCCGTGGGCCACGCGGCATAGCTGCCCGCGCGCACGATCCCGCCGCTGTAGGGATCGACCGCAACCATCCACGGCGCATCGTTTGCCCGCATCACGAATATCGCGGCGCGCGTGGGATCTTCGGAAAACCGAATGCGCTGCAGCGTCGCCTCCGGCGAAGCTTCGCGCACCGTGTCGACCAGCGTCTGTACTGGCAGCGCTTCGCCGGGCGTGACGACGAGCGCGGGATGGATGATGCCGTCGATCTCCGCGCGGAAGACGAGCAGCGTGCCCGTGAGACCCTGCACGAGGAGCAGCGCCGCGAAGGCGAGGCCGACCCAGCGGTGAAGCTTCAGCAGCGTGGTGCGCGTTCCCGGCGTCATGTCACTTGGCCGAATAGGCTTTGACGAGGCGATAAAGGAACGCCCGCGCATCCATCAGCGACGTGACGCGAATACGCTCGTCGAGACCGTGGACGCCGTTGCCGTCCGTGTCGCGGAACACCCCGGAGATGCCGTAAGTGGGAATGCCCCCCGCGTTCAGGAAGCGGCCGTCGGTCGCGCCGCTGCTGAGGCTGGGGATCACCGGCACGCCGGGCCACATCTCGGCCGCGATCGCCTCCACCGGCTTCATGATGCGCGCATCGAGAGGCGGCGCGGGCGGCTGCGGGCCGGGCTCCGCGGCAAGGCTGATCTCGACCTTCGCATCGGCCGCAACCTCGGCGAGACGTGCGCGCACCGCATTGACGGTTTCGCCCGGCATGATGCGGCAATTGACGTTCGCCTCGGCGTGCTGCGGCTGTGCATTGGGCGCGTGACCGCCGGCAAGCTGCGTGGGGATGCAGGTGGTGCGCAGGAACGCGTTCCAGAGCGGGTTCGCGGCGGCGATGCGGGCGAACGCCGCTTCATCTGCCGTGCCGTTTCCGGCGGCGGCGAGGTCTTTCGCGGTCTGCCCCGTGTAGAGCGCCGAGGTACGCCGGAAGAAACCCTTGGTGGCCTCCGTCATGTTGACCGGGAAGCGATAGCGATCGATGCGCGCCACGGCAGCGGCGAGGCGGCCGATGGCATTGTCGTCTGTCGGGCGTGCGCTGTGGCCGCCGGGCGCCGTTACGGTGAAGGTGAAATCCTGATAGATTTTCTCGCCGATCTGCACGCCGAACGAGATCGGCTTTCCGTTTTCGTCGAGGTTGCCCGAACCGCCTTCGTTCACGGCGAATTCGGCTGCGAGCGCATCGGGTGCCTTCGCCAAAAGGTACTGGACGCCGTTGAATACGGAATCGGTCTCCTCGCCGCAGGTCAGCGCCAGCTTGATCGTGCGCTTGGGCCGATAGCCTTCCTGCTTGTAGCGCACGAAGGCATCAACGAACGATGCCGCCATCGCCTTGTCGTCGACCGCGCCGCGCGCGTAGAAATAGCCGTTCTCCTCGACGAGCGTGAAGGGGTCGCGCTTCCAGTCCGATCGCTTCGCCTCCACGACGTCGATATGTGCGAGCAGCAGCATGGGCTTCAGCTTCGGGTCGGTACCCGCGATGCGCGCGACGAGATTGCCCTGACGCGGAAACTCGGGCGACACGATCACCTCGACATCGGCCTTCGCATAGCCCGCCGCCGTCAGCCGCGCCGCCATGCGCTCCGCCGCGAGCGTGCAGCTGCCGCTCGACAGCGACGTGTCCGTCTCGACGAGTTCGCGGTATAGCGCGCGGAAATCCGTTTCGCCGGCGCGCGCCGGGTCCACCTTCGGTGCGGCAAGAGTCTCCTGCCCGAACAGGGCACACGCCGCCATCACGGCAATACTGGGCAAACGAACCACCCGCACTCTCCCTCCACCAACCGGCCGACGCTACGCTAGGGCCATACAGCTTTCACGGTCCTGTCGCATCATGCGCTGCCGCCCGCCAGATCGCGCGGAACATCGATCACCACGCGCAGGCCGCCGCCCGCACGATCAGTGACGGCAATACCCCCGCCGAGCGCGGTTGCAAGTTCGCTGACAATAGCAAGGCCGAGCCCGCTGCCTTCGGTGTGGTCGCGGTCCAACCGCCGGAAACGCTGGAAGATATGTGCGCGCATCCCGGCCGGAATGCCCGGTCCGTCGTCTTCCACGACGACGCGCACGCCTGCCTCCTCGGCCGTGACCCAGAGCCAGACGGTGCCGCCGCGCCGGTTATAGCGGATGGCGTTGTCGACGAGGTTCGAGATGAGCTCGCGTGCGAATTCGCCGACCGTGCGCACCGACGCGCTGCCCTCCGCATCGAATTCAATCTCGACACCGGCTTCGAGCGCGGCCGGAACATGGTCTTCCGCGACCGACCGGGCAAGCGCGGCGAGATCGACATTGCGCGCAAGCCGCATGACGTTCTCGCGGTTGCCCTCTGCGCGGGCGAGCGCGAGCAGCTGCGTGAGGAGCCGCTGCAGGCGCACGGTCGCGGTGTCGATGTCAGCGAGCGATGCGCGCCCGCCTTCGGTGCCGGTGCCCTCGCGCTTCAACACCTGCAGGTGTGCGCGCAGGATCGACAGCGGCGTGCGCATCTGGTGCGAGGCATCCGCCGTGAAGCGGCGCAGGCCCTCGACGGCATTTTCCAGCCGCAGCAGCAGCCCGTTGAAGGCATCGACGAAACTGCGCAGTTCAGCCGGCACCTGCTGCAGCGTGAGCGGCGTGAAATCGGTCGGCGAGCGGCTGGCGATGCCCCGGCGCACCTCGGCGAGCGGCACGAGGCCCCAGCGCACCGCGACGGGCACAAGCAGGACGAGGAGGCCGACGATCAACGCTTCGAGCACGAGGAGCCCGGCGAGCATCCGTGAAGAAAGAGTGTTCCGCGCTTCGAGCGTTTCGGCGACCTGCACGACGACGGGCGCGTCCACACGCGGCACGCGGCGCACGATCGCCGCCACGCGGATCGGCGCATCGCGATAGGCCGAATAGGCAAAAGCGGTGTCGTCGGTTCGCGCCGCATCGGCCTTGATCTGGGGAAGGTCGGGGTAGCCCGTCAGCAGCTCCCCGCCGACGCGCACGCTGTAGTAGACATTGTCGCGCTCGTCGTTTTCCAGCATCCCGAACGCGGAGGGCGGCAGGTCGAGCGTGATCTCGCCATCCTCCAGCGCCAGCGTGTCCGCGATCGAACGCGCCGAGGCATCGAGCAGGCGGTCGTTCACGCTTTCGACAATGCTGTTTATGATGAGCGCGCCGCCCACGCCGAGCACCAGCGCCAGCGCCGCTGTCGGCACGATCAGCGCGACGAGAAGCCGCGCGGTCAGCGAAACGCGAAGATTACGTCTCAGCGGCAGGCGTGTTCTCCATCACATAGCCGAGCCCGCGCATCGTGCGGATCGCCGGGCCCTGCGGCCCCAGCTTGCGGCGCAGACGGGCGATATAAACCTCGATGGCGTTCGGCGCGACCGCCTCGTCGAAGCCGAACACTTCGGCGGCAAGCCGATCCTTCGAGACGACCTTGCCGACGCGGACGACGAGCCTTTCCAGCAGCACCCATTCGCGCCGCCGCAGATCGATCTGTTCGCCCGACACCCAGATGACGCAGCGCGACCGGTCGATCTCCAGATTGCCGACGCGGATCAGCGGCGAGGGGTCGGATGCAGGGCGACGCAGCAGCGCGCGCAGCCGCGCGCCAAGCTCGGCGGGCTCGAACGGCTTCAGCAGATAATCGTCGGCCCCGAGATCGAGGCCCTTCACCCGATCCTCCACCGAATCGCGCGCGGTCAGCATCAGGATCGGCGCGCGGCAGCCGCTCGACCGCAGCGATTTCAGCACGTCGAAACCGCTCATGTCGGGCAGGTTCACGTCGAGCGTAATGACCGCATAAGGCTCGTCACGCGCCATTTCGAGCGCGGTCTCGCCGTCCGGCGCGGGATCGACCGAATAGCCCTCGCCGCGCAGCGCGGCCGTCAGCCCGCGCGCGAGCGCTTCGTCATCCTCAACCAGCAAGATCCGCGCCATGCTTCCCTCTTTGACAGAATGGCGATCGGCCCGCACATTGCGCGCATTATGCGCGTGATCGGGCCGCTTCGCAAAATTCTGAGCTTCGTTCCCGGGCGGCGCGCGCTCTTGCTGCTGCCAGCCGCATTCGCGCTGATAGCAGCGGGACAACCGCGAGGCTATCCCCGCTCCTACACCGACACGATCGCGGCGGCCCGGCGCGAAGGCACCGTCGTCGTCTATTCGACCACCGACCGCCACGAGGTGACGGGTGCGCTGAGCGCATTCCGCAAGCGTTATCCGTTCCTGCGCGTGGACTATCGCGAGCTTGAATCGCCGACGCTCTACAACCGCGTGATCGCGGAATCGCGGGCGCGGAAACCCACGGGCGACCTTATCTGGAGCTCCGCGATGGATCTTCAGATCAAGCTGGTGAACGACGGCTATGCGCAGGCCTATGCGTCGCCGGAAAAGCCCTACCTGCCGAACTGGGCGATCTGGAAGAACGAGGCATGGGGCGTGACCGCTGAACCCGTGGTGATCGCCTACAACAAGCGCCTCGTGCCCGCGAAGGATGTGCCGCGCACGCATTCGGGTTTCGAGCGCGTGCTGCGCAACAAGGCCGCGTTCTACAGGGGCCGGGTCTCCACCTACGATCCCCGCCTTTCCGGCTTCGGCTATCTGCAGCTCACGCAGGACTACCACGCGAGCCGGGATATCATGTCGCTTGTCGGCGCGCTCGGCGCGGCGCGCGTGCGGCTGCATACGTCGAGCGGACCGCTGCTTGCCGACATCGAGAGCGGGCGCAGCCTGTTCGCATACAACGCGCTCGGCTCCTATGCGCTGGAGCTTTCCGCGCGCAATCCCGACATCGGCGTGATCATGCCGAGCGACTACACGCTCGTCGTGTCGCGCATCGCGCTCATCGCGCGCGAGGCAAGGCAGCCCAATGCGGCAAAGCTGCTGCTGGATTTCCTGCTCTCCCCCGAAGGGCAGCGCCATCTGGCACGCGCTTACATGGCGCCATCGCGCGAGGACGTGGTGCCGCTCGCAGGCAGCAAACCACCCGCAACGGCAGCACGCCCGGTGAAACTCGGCCCCGCGCTGCTCGCGAACCTCGACCGCATCCGGCGCCAGCGCTTCCTTGCCAACTGGCAGGCCGCGCTCGATCAGAAATAGAGAACGACCGCCGTTTACGCGTACCAGGGAAACAGGCCGAGCAGCAGGCACGTGAGCATGAACACCGCGCAGGCGCCAAGCGCCCACTTCATCGTGAAACGCTGGTGGTCGCCAAGCTCCACACCCGCAGTCGCGACCAGCAGATAGGTCGAGGCGACGAGCGGGCTCAGCAGGTGGATTTGCTGGCCGACAAGCGAGGCACGCGCGATCTCCATCGCGGTAATGCCGTAATGCCCCGCCGATTGCGCGAGCACCGGCAGCATCCCGAAATAGAAGGCGTCGTTGGAGATCAGCACCGTGAAGGGAATACTGACGAGCGCGGTGATCGGCGCCATGTAGGGCCCGAGCGCATCGGGGATGACGCCCGTGACCGTGTTCGCCATCGCATCGACCATCTTGGTGCCCGAAAGCACGCCGGTGAAGATACCGGCGGCGAAGACGAGGCCCGCTGTCGCGAGCGCGTTCGAGGCGTGCGCGGCGACCCGCTGGCGCTGCATCTCCACCTGCGGATAATTGACCATCGCTGCGATCGCGAAGGCGACCATGAACAGCACCTGCAGCGGCACGTCGCCGAACAGCAGGATACCCATAAGCACGGCGGTGAGCGCGGCGTTGAACCAATAGAGGCGCGGGCGGCGCGTGGAAGGCGTACCGTCGCTGTCGGGCGTCGAGAGATCGAGCTGGCCGGGCAGCGGCATCGCGACGCGCTCTGTGATGCCGAGGCGCTTGCGCTCGGCGCGCCCGAGCATCCACGCGGTGAACAGCACCCAGCAGACCGTGGTGAGTACGGGCGGGATCAGCGACAGGAACAACGCGCGCGGATCGACGCCGAGCGCGATCGCCGCGCGCGAAGTCGGCCCGCCCCACGGAACCAGATTCATCGCGGCGACCGCCATGATGAGGATGCAGGTGAGCACGCGCACATCCATCTTCATGTGCCTGTAGAGCGGCAGCAGCGCCGAGAGCGTGATCATGTAGGTGGTGGTACCGTCGCCATCGAGCGCGACGATGAGGCCGAGAATCGCCGAGCCCATCGTGATCCGCAAGGGATCGCCGTGGGCGAGCTCCACCACCTTGCGCGTCAGCGGATCGAAAAGCCCGGCATCGATCATGATGCCGAAATAGAGGATCGCGAACAGTAGCATCACGCCCGTGGGCGCGATGTCCCGGATGCCTGCGAGCATCATCTCGCCGAGGCCCGCCGAGAATCCCGCGATCAATGCGAACACGGTCGGTACGATGATGAGCGCTATCATCGCCGACAGCCGCTTCGTCATGATCAGGGTCATGAACGTGGCGACCATGCCGAAGGCGAGAATGGAAAGCATCAGCCGGCGATTCCCCTCAGTGCCCGCCGACGTGGGGGCAGTCCCATTGTTTGCATCATCCTAGGCATCTTTGTCTTTCACGAAGCTGTCAGTGACGCGCGAAGCATCAGCGGCAGCAGACCGCCCGCCGCGAGCACGCGGACCTCCGCGCCCGTCTCCACCGCCGCGCGCGCCGTGAAGGCGCGGATCCGACCATCAGCATACAGCACGCGGACGGTGCACGGCGCGGACGGCGCCAGCGCATCTCCGGGCATGTCGATCTCGATGCGATCCCCGGTGCCGAGGGAAAGCGATGCCGGGTGCACATTGGCGGGGAATTCCAGCGGTAGAATGCCCATGTTGCAGAGGTTCGAGCGGTGGATGCGCTCGAAACCCACGGCAAGCACGGCGCGCACGCCGAGCAGATACTGGCCCTTCGCCGCCCAGTCGCGCGACGAGCCCATACCGTAGCGATCGCCCGCGACGACGACGACGGCCTCTCCCGCCGCCGCATAGCGGGCAGCGACCTGCCAGAGCGGCAGCACTTCGCCACTCGGCGCATGGATTGTCGACCCCGCCGGGATATCGGGGCCAAGCAGATTGCGGACGGACGGGTTCGTGAACAGCCCGCGCAGCATCACCTCCCAATTGCCGCGCCGCGCGGAGAAGACGTTGAGATCGTCTGGCCGCTCGCCGCGTTCAACGAGCCAGCGGCCCGCTTCGCCGCGCGCGGGAATCGCGCCGGCGGGCGAGATATGATCGGTCGTGATGTCGTCGCCCAGAACGAGCAGTGGCCACGCTGTGTAATGACCCAGACGTGATTGCGCATCGCGCGCAACGAAGGACGGCGGCCGCAGATATGTCGAAGCCTCATTCCACGGATAGAGCGGTTCCTTCGACGCAGAAAGCGCCATCCAGGTTGAGCTGGCCTCGGCAGCGGCATAGGCCGCGTCGAAATCGTCGGGCCTCGCGGCGGCGGCGAGCGCAGTGTCGATTTCGCTTTCGGAAGGCCAGAGGTCGCGGAGAAAGACGGGCGATCCGTCAGACGCGGTGCCAAGAGGATCGACTTCGATGCCGATATTGAAATCGCCTGCGAGCGCATAGGCAACGGCAAGCGGCGGTGCCGCGAGATACGAATCGCTGACCGCTTGATGCACGCGGCCGGGAAAGTTGCGATTGCCCGACAGCACCGCGACGGGCTTCGCGCCCTCTTCCATCAGCGCATCCATGGCAAGCGACAATGGCCCGCTGTTGCCGATACAGGTGGTGCAGCCGTAAGCGACGATCGCGAAACCGAGCGCTTCGAGCGGCGCGCGCAGCCCGGCCCGTTCGAGGAGCGCGGCGGCGGTGGGCGAGCCGGGTGCAAGGCTCGTCTTCACCCATGCGGGCACGGAAAGACCGCGCGCCACCGCCGCGCGCGCGACAAGCCCGGCGGTGACGAGAAGGCGCGGATCGGATGTGTTCGTGCAACTCGTGATCGCTGCGATCGCGACGGGGCGTTTCTCACCTGATGCCGACGTTGCGCCGCGCGCGATCCGGTCCTGCGGGCGGTGCGGCCCGGCGAGGCTCGGCACCACCGCATCCAGATCGAGATCGAGCACGAGATCATAATCCGGCGCCGCACCCGGATCGAACCAGAGCTGCTGGCGGCGGAGATAATCCTCCGCCTGCCGAACATGAGCAGACGCGCGGCCGGTCGCGCGCAGATAGGCGATCACGGCAGCGTCCGGCGGGAAATACCCCGTCGCGCCGCCGAACTCGGGCGCCATGTTCGCAACGACCGCGCGCGTTCCCGCCGAGAGCGTCAAAACGCCCGGTCCGAAGAACTCGACAAACCGCCCATCGAGCCGCACGCCGCGCAGCATTTCGGTAACGGTGAGCGCAAGGTCCGTCGCCGTCACGCCGGGATGGAGCCGCCCCGTCAGGCGCACGCCGACCACCTCCGGCACGCGCAGCGTCACCGGCATGCCGAGCATCACGCTTTCGGCTTCAAGCCCGCCGACGCCCCAGCCGAGCGCACCGATGCCGTTTATCATCGGCGTATGGCTGTCCGTCCCGATCAGCGTATCCGGAAACAGCCATTCGCGCCCCTGCCACGTCTCGCGGCTGACCACGGTGGCGAGGCGTTCGAGGTTGATCGTGTGCATGATGCCGGTGCCCGGCGGATGCACGTGCAGCGAGGGGAAGGCATTGTCCGCCCATTTCATCAGCCCGAAGCGTTCGGCGTTGCGCGCCATCTCGGTGGTGAGATTGGCGGCAAGCGCGCTGCGCGTTCCGTAGCTGTCCACCGCGATGCTGTGATCGGTGGAAACATCGACACGAAGGCCGGGCACGATCCGGCGCGGGTCTCCGCCCTCTGCGGCAATCACCGAACGCATCGCGGCAAGGTCGACAAGCGCGGGGCCGCAGGTCGTGTCGTGCATCAGGAGGCGCGCGGGCACGAAGGGCAATTCCACGGTCCGGTCGCCGCGCTCCAGCCACTCTACCACCGCGTGATCGGCATCGGCGTCCACCACGCGGCGACGAAGTAGATTCTCGGCGAGAATGCGATGCACCCACGGCATACGCCGCAGCCGCGCGCCGAGCGCGCCGGGGAGGTCCACCATCATCGGCGGCCCAGCCGGCGGGATCATGCGGCCCCTGGCGCCTTGCGCGCGAGGAACAGCGGAATGCGGAAGCGGCGCTCGATGACGCCGCCGAAGCCCTGTTCGCCGACAGCCTCGATCCCCGCCAGAACACGCGCGCGCAATTGCGGCTCCATGCGACGGATCATCGAAAAGGTTGCGTAGAGCGCGCGCATCTCCGCCGCGGTTATCCGCAGCGTCATTTCATGCATCTGATGTGCGGCGTGCATGAAGCCCGCCGCGCGCAGTTCGGCGAGGCGATCGTCCGTCCATAGCGAATAGTGCCGCTGCTCAGGCCCACGCAGTGAAGGCGGCAGTTCGGCATCTTTCAGAAGCGGCAACACCGCCCGGCTGAACAGATCGGCTTCGGGATCGTGAAGCACGGTCCACCACATCGCCCAGACACCGTCGGGGCGCAGGAGATCACGCACCATCGAAAGCCCGCGCGATGTATCCACCCAGTGGAACGAGGTGGCGGCAACGCCAAGATCGAATGACTCCGGGGCAAGCCCCGCATCTTCAAGCGGTGCATTGACGACGCGAACAGGATGGCCCAGCGATGCGAGTTCGCCCGCGAGCACGGGATCGGGTTCGACGAGCGTGAGCGAACCGACATCCGCCGTGATCAGCCGCCGGCTCGCCTGTCCGGTTCCGGGTCCGATCTCGAAAACATCAGCGCCGGGGACGAGCGCGCCTTCAGCCGCGAGCGCGGCGTAAAGCGATTCCGGATAGTGCGGTCGCGCACTGGCATAACCTTCCGCATCCGCGCCGAAGATGTGCCGCCCGACAAGCTGGCTATCGGCGGTCATCGTTCGCCGTGCTCTTCGTCGATGCGGGTGGTGATGCCCGTCGCAACGATCGTCCGCGTCGCGTCGATCGACGCGTAGGTCCAGAAGATTTCAAGCGGTTCGCGATCCGACACGTTGCGGAAGAAATGCGGCACGCCCGCCGGAATCCACGTCAGGTTACGCGGACGCACATCATGCTCCGTGCCATCGATATGCGCGCGGCCCGCACCCGAAAGCACGAGCACGCTTTCCTCGCAATTGTGGATATGGAGCGGCACCGCGCAGCCGGGATCGATGACGGTGACGCCGTTCAGCATCTGCCGCGAACCGACCTTCGCCGTCACCATCGGCCGCGTGCGAATGCCCCCGCCGCGATCCCGCACGGCGAGCGCTTCAGGTTGCAGCAGTACGGCGTTCATTTCTGACTCCGTGTGCGGACCGCGCTGCAGACCGCATCGCCGAATTCGGCTGTGCCAAGCGTGCCGCCGATATCGCGCGTGCGCGTGGCGGGATCGTTCAGCGCATCCTCGACGGCCGCTTCGAGCCGTGCAGCGGCGGAGACGAGATCACTGCGCTCGTGCTTCCGGCCCAGCCAATCGAGCAGCATCGCTACCGAGAGGATCAGCGACGTGGGGTTGGCGATCCCCTTGCCCGCGATGTCGGGCGCGGAGCCGTGCTGTGCCTGCGCGACGCAGATATCGTCGCTGGCGTTGATCGATCCGCCGAGGCCAAGACTACCGCTGAGCTCAGAGGCTTCGTCCGAAAGAATGTCGCCGAACATGTTGGTGGTGACGATCACGTCGAACCGGTCCGGGCTGCGGATCAGCAGCGCAGCGGCGGCGTCGACGATGACCTCCTCCAACTCCACGTCGGGGAATTCGGCGGCGACCTTCCGCACCTCGCGCAGGAAGAGGCCATCCGACAGCTTCAGCACGTTCGCCTTGTGCACGGCCGTCACCTTCTTCCGGCGCGTGCGCGCCAGAGCGAATGCGGCGCGTGCGACCCGGGAAGCGCCTTTCGCGGTGATCTTGCGGATGGAAAGCGCCATGTCCTCGTCAGGCATGAACTCGCCGCTTCCCGCGTGCATGTTGCGGTCGGAATAGAAGCCTTCAGTGTTCTCGCGGACAATCACGAGATCCATGGGTTTCGGGAGGATGGTGAGATCCGGTCGCGAGCGGCACGGCCGGATGTTGGCGTAGAGCGCGAAATGCGTGCGCAGCGCCGCCGAAGGATTGATGCCGCCCGCCTCGCGCGGCGGATAATCGAAATGCGAGACAGGCCCGAGGATGACGCCGTCCACCTCCGGTATGCGTTCCAGAACACCGGTTGGCAGCGTCGTGCCGGAGTCCGCAAGGCTCGCAAAACCGATCGCACGCTCCTCGATCGTGATCGGAAGGCCGCATACTCCTGCCAGAACCTCGAGCACCTTGCGCGTTACTGCGGAGATTTCAGGACCAATGCCGTCGCCGGGAAGCAGGAGGAGATTCATGGCATTATCCGTTACAGTCGACATAAGCCGGCCGGTGCCGCCAGCAGGAGGACACCGGCCGGAAGGTGATAACTCAACCTGCGATCAGAAGATATTCGCGGTGAGCGAGAACTTGATCACCGACGGCGCACCGAAGGCGATGTAGTTGCTGCTCGTGGATGCGAAATACTTCTTGCCCGTAATGTTCTGCGCATTGACGCGCGCAGTCATCCCTACGCCGCCGATCTCGAAGGCGTACGACCCGCCAAGATCGAAGAGCGTGTAGCCGGGGAGGAAGAGCGAGTTCTGCGGATTGATCGCACGTGCGCCCGTGTAATAGGCGCCCGCATTGATCGCGAGACCTTCGGCGAGTTGCGTCAGGCGATATTCGCCGGACACTGACCACTGCGTTTTCGCCGTGTTTTCGATGCGGTTGCCGATGAGCGCGGTATCCGCCGTCTCACCCTGCTTGGCGCGCAGGAACAACGCCGATCCATAGATCGAAAGGTCGGGGGTCACTTCCCCGGTCAGGCTGAATTCGAAGCCGCGGTAAGTGGCCTTGCCATCTTTCACGAAGAAATTGGCAGCATTCGTGTAGGTCAGCTGACGCGAGATGTCGAAATACGCCGCCGTGAACAACAGCCCCTTCTGCGGCTCGATCTTGATGCCGCCCTCATACTGCTTTGAGTTGCTGGCAGGCAGGATCTCACCCTGATTTTCCGTGCCGATCGGCGCACCGGGAGTCGATTCGAGGCCCTCGATATAGGTCGCGTAGGTGCTGATCCATTCCTTCGGCTTGAACACGACACCGCCGGAAAGTGAGATCGGCTTGTCGGAGAATGTCTCCACGTCCGGACCGGCGACAGTTCCCACGGTTTCCTTGTAGATCGACTTGCGGATACCGAAGAGCACGCTGAACATATCGTCGTTCGGACCGCCGAAGCGCATCCGGTCGAAGGCGTAGAAGCCCGTGTCCTTGATCGAGGTGTCGCGTGTCGGATCATAGGGCGACCCGCCGCTGTAGCGGATGTCGTTGAGATCGACCGGGTTGTAGAGATTCTGCACGCAGCCGGCAGCAAGGCCGATCGCGACGCAGTTCGCGTTGGAACCCGCACCGCCCGAGAGATACGACACGGTTAGCGGCGAGTACTGCCGACGGATATTCTTCGATGCGCCGATCATCAGCTCGTGAATCACCGGACCGGTCGCGAAAGTGCCTGCCAGCTCGATGCGTCCGTTCTTGTTGCGGTAAAGCTGACCGTCGGCAGCACCCATCGTCAACACGCCATTGCCGGTGACAGGATCAAAGTTGGCTAGACGGCTGAAGCGGCGATCACGCTCCACGTAGGAGATACCGCCTTCGGCGACGAGGTTCCACGCGGGCGTGATCTTCCACGATACACGCCCGAGCACGTTTGTCGCATCGGCGCGGTTCATGAAACCCTTGCTACCGGGATTGCTCGATGCGCGCGGCAGGTTTGGAACCACGGTCATCAGCGATGCGGCCGCCGTGCGTCCCTGAATGACGGTCGGCTCCGTCACCTCCTTCGAGATATGCTCGACGTCGAGGTTGATTTGGAGGTTGTCCGAAGGATCGAGCTGGAAGGCGCCCGACTGGAAGCTGCGGCGGCCCCACGTGTTGTCGATGCCGGAATCGACCGTGCCGTAAACAAGGTTGCCGCGCACGCCGAGGATGCCCCACGTGCCGCCCGCGTCGATATGGCCCTGCACCTGGCCGTGATCGTTGCCGTTCACCGAGACAGCCAGCACCGGATCGAGCGTCGGGCGCTTGGTGGTGAGGTTGATGATGCCGGACGGCGTCGTGAAGCCGTAATAGAGCGCGGACGCGCCCTTCAGCG
The DNA here is from genome assembly GCF_041916975.1 of Sphingosinicella sp. Taxonomy (NCBI): domain Bacteria; kingdom Pseudomonadati; phylum Pseudomonadota; class Alphaproteobacteria; order Sphingomonadales; family Sphingosinicellaceae; genus Sphingosinicella; species Sphingosinicella sp. The sequence goes on along the minus strand of NZ_JAYRYK010000001.1, from coordinate 2,750,267 downwards.
CTTCGACGCGTACCTTGTTTTCAAGCGGCAGGTCGATGAGGTTCACGATCGGCAGCGAGCCGTTCAGGCGGTAGTTGCCGCGGTTTTCGACCGGGATGCCGCGGATCGAGAGGTTGTTGTAAACTGTGGGGCTCGTCTGCGAGCTGGTGACGCCCGGCGAGTTGCGGAGCGCATCGAGAATGCTCTGCGCCTGCTGCGATTTCAGCACCTGCTCGGAAATCACGCTGACGGTGAGCGGCGTATCGATCTGGCGCGCGCCGCGGAAGCTGCCCGCCTGCACGAAATCCGCGCCGTAGCTGTCCTGACGGTCGGCGGTGACGACGATTTCTTCAAGCACCAGACCCGACTGCGTATCGGATTCGGCCTGCTGCGCCATCGCCTGGCCAGCCGCTGCCATCGCAATTCCGCTGACGCCGAGACCGGCAATCCATTTCCACTTCGTGGCCATTCCTTGCACCCCTTTTATCGCCACCCGAAAGCGGCCGTTTCCCCATTTACGGGCGCGCGCAATCGGCACGCCTCGACTCGCAACCGGTACGCCGCGATGCGCGGACGCCGATGTCGAGCGGACGATATTCGGGCTTAGCTGTCACAAACCTGTCTCGCCCGTGTCGCGCGGGTGACAGCTTGGCGACAGACTGCTTTCCTAGGCTAGTGTGGAGGAACGGCATCACGTGCCGCGGGGAGACGATTCTTGAAAACAGCGGATACCTTCGGCCTTTCACGGCGGCGCTTCGCCGGATGGACGCTTGGCGGCGCCGGCCTCTTCGCACTGCCGGGCCTTGCCGCGTGCGCGCGTGTGGCGGCGCTGGCCGTATCGCCCATCGACGGCCTGCCCCGCGCCCGCCCTGAAGCGCACGGCGTCGATCCGCAAGCGATCCTTGCATTCCTTGACGAGGTGCGCGGTGCCGGGCTGGAGCTGCACAGCTTCATGCTGTCGCGCGGCGGCGACGTGATCGGCGAAGGCTGGTGGGCGCCCTACCGCGCGGGCCGGCCGCACATGATGCACTCGCTTACGAAGAGCGTCGCCGTCTCTGGCGTCGCCATCGCGATGGACGAGTGCCTGTTCGGCATCAACGACAAGGTGATCTCCTTCTTCCCGGACGAGCTTCCGCCAATAGTGAACGAAAACCTCGCCGCGATGACCGTGCGCGACCTGCTGACGATGCGCACCGGCCACGCCGAGGAAATCTCCGGCTCCGTATGGCGGCAGATCAAGACGAGCTGGGTCGCGGAATTCTTCAAGGTTCCGGTCGTTCACAAGCCGGGCACGCGCTTTGTCTATTCGAGCGCGGCGAGCTTCATGCTCTCCGCCATCGTCACCAAGCTGACCGGCCAGACGCTCCGCGACTATATGGAACCGCGCTTCTTCAAGCCCCTCGGCATCACCGGGCTCAGCTGGGATGTCGGCCCCGGCGGCATCAACCCGGGCGGCAACGGCCTCACCTTCAAGACCGCAGACGCGCTCAAGCTCGGGATGCTTTACGCGCAGAAGGGCCGCTGGAACGGGCAGCAGATCCTCTCCCCCGCATGGGTGGAGGCAGTGAGCAAGCCGCAGGTGGCAGAGGGCGAATACAGCTACCAGTGGTGGATCGGCGCGAACAACACATACTATGCGGTCGGCCTGTTCACGCAGATGTCGATCGTGTTCCCCGATCACGACGCCGTGCTCGCCGTCACCGGCGCGATCCGCAAGAGCGAGATGCTCTCTCCGATCGTCGACAAGCACTTCCCTGCCGCCTTTGGCGCCGCGAGCCTGCCGCAGAAAGACAGCGCCTACACGGCGCTTGTGGAGCGCACACACGCGTTGTCGTTACTCCCTGCACTTCCCGCCACGACATCGCCTGTGGCGGCGCGGATTTCGGGAAAGCGCTTCAGGGTGGCCGAAAACGCCGAGGGCATCGAAAGCTTCGGTTTCATGTTCGAAGGTGATCGCTGCCGCTTCACGATGCGCGATGCGCGCGGGGAGCACAGCGTCGATGTCGGTCTCGGCCGCTGGATCGAGGGCAGCACGAGTATGACCGGCAACAAGCTTCATCATCAGTATCAGCCCGACTCCATGGTCGTCGTCGCCGGTGGCCGGTGGACCGCGCCGGATACGTTCGAGATGATCTGGCAGTTCGCCGAAACGGCCTTCCGCGACACGGTGGTGTGCCGGTTCGACGGTGATGCGATGAGCTTCGATCGCAGCGTCAACGTGAATTCGGCGGCGATGTCGCTCCCCACCGTCCGTTCGACGCTCGGCTGAGGGCGATCGCCATGCTGCCCGCGGCCTTGTTGTTCGCGATGATGGGCGGGACGGCCGGCGCCGAGCGCTTTCCGCCGCCCGAATGCGAAACCTATGTCGCCTATGACCGCGACATGATGCTGCCCGGCTATCTCATCGCTTCAAAGACGGGCGCGGAAGTCTGCGTTCCGTTCACGACTGTCGGCGCGCGCCCGCCGGCCGACTGCAAGGGCGATTTCTACGTCGATGAATTTGCCGAGCCCGTGCTCCGCGCGCGCTGGCTAGAGTGCAAGGCCGATCCCTTGTGCGCCGCGCGGGTGTCGCCGGTCGTCAATCGCCGGAAGCCGCCCAACCGCGAGCAACGCATCACCGATCCCCGCCATCGCCACCTGCTCGGCAAGACCGACGAAAAAGCCGATCTCGCGGCGATCCGGCGTCCGGCGTTCTTCGGGCAGGCGCCCTATCGCGAACCGATCGCGGCTGTCGAAGCGAACACCTACACGGTCGAGTTCACCGCCCCCGCCGAAGCGCACGAGCGTATCCACAAGGGTATCGAAGCGTCGGTCAAACTCCGGGGCTGGTATATGCAGGGGCGCGGCGTGCCGGACGCGAAGGGTCGCACGGTCCGCGCGCTCATCGTCATGAGCGGCGGCGGCGGCACCCGCCTCGCCGCGATCGACCATCCCGAGGACCGGCTTTACAGCGTCCATCCCGAAACCCGGAAAACAGCGATCAATGCGTTCCCGAACGCGCGCACCGGCTCGCCCGGCCAGGCGGGGTGGCGATCGCTGATGGCGATGCTGAATGCGGCAGGCTTCGACGTGCTCGCCTACGACCGGCGCGGCGTCGGCGTTTCGAGCGGCTACAGCGACACCAACACGCTGCAGCAGGGCCGCGATCTGCTCGCGGCGCTCGCCAGTCTCCGCTCGGGCGACGGGATGCGCGCGCTGTCGCCGAAGGGCAGGCTCCATACGGGCGCCGATGCCGCCCGCGCGCTGCGCGGCAAGACCGGTGAACTGCCCACGCTGCTGCTGGGCAATTCGCGCGGCACGATGGCGACCGGCTGGGCGATGACGATGAACTTCGACAGGGATTGCAGCTACGACCTTCCGGAGATCGTCTGCACGCCGCCCCGCCGCGACCCGTCCATCAAGGGCGCGATGCTGATGGCGGAATTTACGAGCGGCCCCGGCTTTGTCTCCGCGACGCCGACGCCCGAGGACGAGGAACGCGGGCTCGGCAAGGATCGCGGCCTGTTCATCGGCGCGAGCCAGATCGAGCACAACATCGTGTTCTTCCCCGGATCGGCGATCCTTGCGGGCATGAAGACATGGCCTGCCGCGTTCTTCGCGCGCGGGCTCTGGGATTATGCCGCCAGCCTTGAAGGCACGGTCGCCTCCTACGACCGCGTGCCGGGGCTTAAGGAGCTTGTCGTGGTGCGCGGACCGCACCCGTTCGAGACCTGGCCCGACGCGGAGAAGACGCGCGTCCGCGAACGCCTGCGCGCCTTCGCTCTGGCCGCGATCCGCGGCGCACACAATGTGCCCGGGGGGCGCCCGTGGGTGACGATGAAAGATCTTGTCGCGACGACCGAAGATGCGTGGGAGGCGTCATCGGCGCCGCGGCCGTGATTTCCCGGTATCCACCGGCGGGCAAACAGCGGTAGACTGAAGGTGCGGAGGTCGGTCTATGCAATTGATTATCAACGGCAAAAAGCATGCGTATGACGGCGATCCCGACATGCCGCTTCTCTGGTATGTGCGAGATTTGGCGGGATTGACGGGCACCAAATTCGGCTGCGGCGCGGGCCTGTGCGGAGCGTGCACGGTGCATGTGGAGGGTGCGGCGATGCGGTCGTGCCAGCTTCCGATGTCGGCGGTTGAGGGTCAGTCGGTGACGACGATCGAGGGGCTGTCGGCGGACGGCGACCATGCGGTGCAGCGCGCGTGGCGCGAGCACGGCGTCGCGCAGTGCGGCTACTGCCAGTCGGGCCAGATCATGCAGGCGGCGGCGCTCATCGCCGAGACGCCGAAGCCCACCGACGCGGACATCGACGCCGCGATGAGCGGCAACATCTGCCGCTGCGGCACCTACGCGCGCATCCGCGCCGCGATCAAGGCGGCCAGTTCGGCAGGAGTGGAGGCATGAAGGCCGAGACGTTCGACCGGATCGACAACATCAGCCGCCGCGGGCTTCTGAGTGCAGGCGGCGCGTTCGTGCTCGCGATGGGCCTGCCGCGCACCGTGCTGGCACAGGCGGCGGACGCGCCCAAGTACGGCGCCGATGCGCAGTCCGGCGGCTGGCGCGACGACCCGGCGCTGTTCGTGGCGATCGGCGAGGACGGCACGGTGACCATCACCTGCCACCGCGCCGAGATGGGCCAGGGCATCCGCACGAGCCTTGCGATGGTGATCGCCGACGAGCTCGAGGCGGAGTGGAGCCGCGTGCGCGTGGAGCAGGCCCAGGGCGACGAGGCGCGCTACGGCAATCAGAATACGGATGGCTCGCGCAGTATGCGCCACCTGTTCACGCCGCTCAGGCGCTGCGGCGCCGCGGCGCGCACGATGCTGGAGCAGGCGGCCGCGAAGCGCTGGGGCGTCGCCGTCGGCGAGGTCGCCGCAAGCCTGCACGAGGTCGTGCACCGCCCGAGCGGCCGCAGGCTCGGCTACGGCGCGCTCGCGAAGGACGCCGCGGCGCTCGCCGTGCCCGATCGGGACACGGTGACGCTGAAGGCACCGGCGGCGTTCCGCTACATCGGCCGCGACGTGGCTTCCGCGGACGGCGTCGCCATGACGACGGGCCGCGCGGGCTACGGCATCGACGCGCGCCTGCCGGACATGCTCTACGCCGTCATCGCGCGGCCGCCCGTCTACGGCGGCAAGGTGAAGAGCGTCGACAAGGCCGCGGCGCTGAAGGTGCCCGGCGTCGTTCAGATCGTCGATCTGCCCGCGCCGACGCTCCCGTCCGTGTTCCAGCCGCTCGGCGGCGTCGCCGTGCTCGCGGCGAACACCTGGGCGGCGATCAAGGGCCGCGAGGCGCTCACCATCGCGTGGGACGACGGGCCGAACGCCGCCTACGACTCGGATGCTTACCGCGCAGAGCTCGAGCGCGCGGCGCGCGCGCCGGGTCAGGTCTCGCGCAGCGACGGCGATGCGGAGGCCGCGCTCGGCAAGGCCGCGAAGCGCATCGAAGCCGAGTATTATATCCCGCATCTCGCGCAGGCGCCGATGGAGCCGCCGATGGCGCTCGCGCGGACCGGCGCGGACCGCTGCGAGGCGTGGGCCTGCACGCAGGACCCGCAGGCGGCGCGCGACCTCATCGCCGAAGCGCTGAAGATCCCGGTCGCCGATGTGACCATCCACCAGACGCTGCTCGGCGGCGGGTTCGGGCGCAAGTCGAAGCCCGACTACGTGCTCGAGGCGGCGCTGCTCAGCCGCGCGGCGGGCGGCAAGCCCGTGAAGGTGGTGTGGACGCGCGAGGACGACCTCCATCACAGCTACTTCCACACCGTCTCGATCGAGCGGCTGGAGGGCGGACTCGACGCGGCCGGCCGCACGGTGGTGTGGCGGCACCGGAGCGCGGCGCCTTCGATCGGCTCGATCTTCGGGCCGGACCCGAAGCACCAGCTGCCGTTCGAGCAGGGCATGGGGCTGCGCAACGTCGCGTTCGCGGTTCCCGACTTCCGCGCCGAGACCTGCGCGGCGACCGCACACACGCGCATCGGCTGGTTCCGCTCGGTCTCCAACATCCCGCACGCGTTCGCGGTACAGTCGTTCGTCGCCGAGCTTGCCCATGCGGCGGGACGCGACCCGAAGGACTATCTGCTCGAACTGATCGGCCCGGACCGCACGATCGATCCGCGCGCGATGGGCGACACCACCAACTACGGCGAGGACCCGGCGCGCTATCCGCTCGACACCGCACGGCTGAAGGCGGTGATCAATGCCGCCGCCAGAGGCATCGGCTGGGGCCGCACGCTGCCTGCGGGCCGCGGGCTCGGCATTGCCGCGCACTACAGCTTCGTCAGCTACACGGCCTGCGCGATCGAGGTCTCGGTCACGGGCGGTCAGCTCACCGTCGCGCGCGCCGACATCGCGGTCGACTGCGGCCCGCAGGTGAACCCGGACCGGATCCGGTCGCAGATGGAAGGCTCGGTGGTGATGGGGATCAGCCTCGCCACGCTCGGCGAGATCAGCTTCAAGGCGGGCCGCGTCCAGCAGGACAACTTCGACGGCTACGAACTCACCCGCATCGATGCCGCCCCGAAGATCACGGAAGTCCACCTCGTCGGCGGCGGCAACTGGAACGCACCCCCAAGCGGCATCGGCGAACCCGGCGTGCCTCCGGTGGCCCCCGCCCTCTGCAATGCGATCCACGCCGCAACCGGAAAACGCATCAGAGCACTGCCAATCAGAGAGCAATTAAAAATTTAGCGCATGATAAGGCGGAAGTTCGGACGGGAGCCAGGGCGATCGAATTTTCTTCGGTTCTCGATCGAATATTGAGAGCATCTTTCGTATATTTCTAAATAGAAATCGAAATCGAAAATCATTCTCATAATCAAAATAAGATTTTTCTGGGAAATGGAAAATCAAAAGGATATCGAACGGGCCGCGTTATACGCGCAGCCAGAAAAATAATGCTGTTATCTCACAATTAATATTGAAAACAATTCGCAAAGTCGGGAGGTTTTTATGCGTTTTCGTGCGCTCGCGGGTGTTGCAGCCTTTGTTTCATTACCCGCATTGGCCTCGGAAGGCCATCTTCCGCACGGCCACACGCACAGCCGGGGAGAAATTGACGAAAACCATGCGCCCCTGCTGCTCCAGGCGACCTATACGGGCGAGGTGATGTCGAACGTCTCCGGCGGCATCAAGCGCGGCAGCCGCTATCTCGACAATCTCGATATCGTCGCCGAAGCCGACCTCGAGGCGATTGCCGGGTGGAAGGGCGCGAGCGCCCATGTCTATGGTCTCTACAACAACGGCAAGTCGTTCAGCGAGCTTGCCGGCGACGCGCAGACGGCGAGCAACATCGAAACCGGCGTGCAGGCGTTCCGGCTCTACGAGGCGTGGATCGAACAGAAGTTTGCAGGCGGATCGCTGAAGGTCGGCCTTTACGATCTCAATTCGGAATTCGACGCGCTTGATGCCTCCGGCCTGTTCATCGGCAGCCCGCACGGCATCGGCACGGATTTCGCCCAGACCGGAGAAAACGGCCCTTCGATCTTCCCCTCGACGTCGCTCGCCGCGCGCATTGCCATTGAGCCGGCCGCAGGCTGGGTGGTGCGCGCCGCCGTGCTCGACGGCGTTCCCGGCGATCCCGATCGACCGAAACGCACGGCCGTGAAGCTGGGCAATGGTGACGGCGCGCTCCTCGTCGCCGAAATCGAGGCACCTCTGCCGCACGGGCGGCTTCTGTTCGGCGGCTGGAGCTACACGGCGCGTTTCGACGATCACGCAGGCAGCAGCGGCCGCGGCAATGACGGCCTTTATGTGCGCGGCGAAACCGCGCTGTTCGAAGAATCAGGCGATCCTGCGCAGGGCCTTGCCGCCTTCGCCCGCCTCGGCATCGCCGACGGACGCTTCAACACGTTTGGCAAGTTCGCCAGCGCAGGCATCAATTACACGGGGCCGTTCAAGGGGCGCGACGAGGATCAGATCGGATTCGCGGTTGCAGCGGCGTTCACCGGGGATGCATACAAACGTGCCGTTCCGGCGGATGACGCCGAGGTTGCCTTCGAGCTGACCTATCGTGCGCCTGTTGCATCGTGGCTGTCACTCCAGCCAAGCGCACACTACATCATCAATCCCGGCGCCGATCCGGCCGTGCGCAACGCGCTCGCCTTCGGCCTGCGGGCGGAAATCTCGTTCAATATTCTAGGCTGAAGCTGACGCCCGGCCCGCGCGGAACGCACGGGCCGAGCCAGCCATGACTAGAACCGTGCGCGAACGCCCACGTACACTTTGCGTCCGATCACATCGTAGATCGACGCGTTGGTCGCCGAGTTCGAGATGAAATCGATCGGCGCAACCGGGGGCGTGCGATCGAACAGATTGTCGACACCGGCATAGATCTCGCTGCTCGAACCGAACAGGTTTTCGATTTTGTACTTCACCGACATGTCGACGTAGATGACCGCGCCGATGTGGTTTTCTTTCTTTGACAGATCCTCTGGACCGAAGGTGACGTCGTAGACACCGCCATCGATGTAGCGCGCCTGTACGAACGCACCCCAACGCTCGGCGTCATAGTTTGCCGAAAGCGTCGCCTTGAAATCAGGCATACCGCCGCCATTGCGGCCGCCGACTTCGCCGGCGACATCAAGCGGCGTACCGCCCGAAGGTGCGATCTTCTTGTGAATGAGATAGCTCGCGACGGCGCCTAGACCCAGCGTACCATTGCCGAGGTCGGTCGCGTAGCGCGCCTCGAAATCGAGACCGCGTAGCTTGTATGTGCCGAGGTTCAGGTTCTGCTGCCGGACCTCAATGAGTTCATCGTCCTCGCCCAACGTGACAAACTCGCACATGGCCGCCTCACCGGCATAGCAGCGGTTCACAATATCCTGGGCGTTCAGCGAACCGATCGCGCCCTTGAGATTGATGTCCCAGAAATCGAGCGAAGCGCGGAAGCTGCCCAGCGTGAGGACCGCACCCACGGTCTTCGTGGTCGCTCGCTCCTCGGTGAGGTTGGGGTTGCCGGAAAGCGGTACGCGAACCAGCGATGTTCCCGTGCTGTCGGGATCGAACGGATTGGCGAGATTGGCAAACAGCAGCACGGTTTCGACGAAGGTTTCGCCGATGCTGGGCGCGCGGATGTCGCGGGAGATCGTGCCGCGGAAACGCAGGAAATCGGCCGGCTCGAAAGTGAGACCAGCCTTCCATGTGACGACATCGCCAACGGTGGAATAATGCGTGTAGCGCGCCGCACCGTTGAAATCGAGGCGCTGGTCGCCGCCGATCAGGGGAATGGCGACCTCGGCGAAGCCTTCGGTCACGTCATACTTGCCCTTGAGCGGCTGCGCGTTGACGATGAGGAATTCCTCGTTGTCGTTGGGCGCGTTCACCGTACGGTTCAGCTTCTGCGTGCGATGCTCGGCACCGACCGTAGCGAGAATCGGACCGGCCCAGCCTTCGAACACTTCGCCGCCGATTTCCGCCGCAAAGACGCTCTGCTTGATGCGCGTCTTCGAGATGCCGGTTTCGGTGATGTAATCGATCGCGCCCTGGCTCGGCGAGCCCTTGCCAAACAGGTTGATCGGCACGCAGGCGGAATCGTTGTTAAGCGGATCCGCATCGGCGTTGACGCCGCAAACAATATCGTCCCCGACCGCGACTGCGTCTGCAGCCTTGATGAGGTTGCCGACGAGCAGATTGTTGTATTGCTTGTTGCTGAAATCGGTCTGGCCATACTGGGCCGAAACTTCCCAGTTCCAGTTCGTTCCCAACTCACCCTTGAGACCGCCGACGAAGCGCATGCTTTCGGTGAGCGAGGCCGACGTGATCGGGTCGAATTCCTCGAACGTGCGGAACAGCACGACCGGATCGCCCAGCGCAGCCACATCCGCAGGCAGATAGGGGTTATCGGGCGTGATCACCACGTCGCCGAAGGTGAAGGCGTTCACAAGCGCGCCACGCGACTTCGAACGCGCGAAGCTCGCCTCGCCGAACACTGTGACGCTTTCCGAAACTTCATAGCTCACTGCGCCGAGCACGTTGAAGCGCTCGGTAGGAACGACCAGTGCCGTCTGATCGGCGAGGCGCGAGCCGCTGCCACCGATCATAAGATTGCCGCCGATTTCTCCAAGGATGCGCGGACGCGCGATGCCATCCGGGAAGAACTCAAGGTTGTCGGTTGCTAAGCCCAACGGAAGCGTCACGCCGTTCGGGCTGCCGATGAACAGAACGGCGTTGTCGCGGAATACGTACTGCGGAATGCCATCGCTCGGACCCGTGTCATCCGGATTGGAAACGATCGCCGGGCTACGACGCTGCCACTTGCGCGCGGAGGCCTTCGGGATGCCCTTGTTGTCGTCGTAATCGGCAGCAAGCAGGATGTGACCGCGGCCTTCGTCGAAGAAATTGCCCCACGCGGCTGACAGGCGCAGGTTCTCGGCATCGCCGCGATCGGCAAGCCCGTACTGGGCGTTCAGCTTCAGTTCGTCGAGCCGTTCGTTGTAGACAAGGTTGATGACGCCCGAGACCGCATCCGAACCGTAAGCCGCCGAAGCGCCGCCGGTCACGATATCGACGCGCTCGATCGCGAGCGACGGCACGACGTTGAGGTCGACGTTCTCGAATTCATCGAACGGCGTCGAGCGGCGTCCGTTGACGAGCACGAGGTTGCGGTTGGGGCCGAGGCCGCGCAGATCGACCACGTTCACGCCGTTCTGACGGCTGTTGAGGTTCGTGGACGCGGGCGTCAGCGTGCCCGTGAAGGCCGGGATTTCGTTGAGAACGTTGGCGACGTTCGTGGTGCCGCGCTGGTCGATGAGCTCGGTGCCGATCGCCTGGACCGGGGTGGGCGCCTCGAAGTTGCCCTTGATGCGCGTGCCGGTGACCGTGATGATCTCGGAAGACTCGGCGTCCGTATCTGCCTGTGCGGCATTCCCGGCGCTCTGCGCCAATGCCGGCGCCGCCACGGCCCACAGCGCAACGCCAGCCAAGCTCTTGAATTTCGACCTGAATTTCATCTGGATTTCCCCTTTGACCGCCCTCGGTTTCACCGAGTTTTTCTGCGAGAAGGAGTTTGATATCGTATTCCTGATTGGAAATAAAGCAGCCTTATTGGAGATTTTTCTAAAATTAAGGCTGCCATATTCCGCTGCAAACACCCGCGATAGCGACCGTTTCGCCTGCAGGAGGGCGGAAAGATTGCAGCGTGCGCGCAGCGCTGGTGGAAAATCAGACCTTTAGAGGCTGAGGCTATGCGCGTTCAGCTTGCCGTGCGTGAAGATCGCATGGAGGACCCGGTCCTCGCAGGACGAGATCATCATCAGCGTATGCCTGCGGATTTCATCGGTCTGGTTGTTCTTTACAAGCTCCAGCAGACTTCTGTGCTGCTCCCACGGGTAAGGCAGGGACTTGGTGAGCTTGATGTAAATCCAGTAGATTCGCATCGTCGTTTCCTCGAGCTGCCGGATCCAGCTGATGAGCAGCTGAAACTGCGACTGCTGCGCGATGTAAACGTTGAATTCCCGGTTGGCTCTCAGAAGCCGCAGTGCGTCCTCATCGGTCTCGATGGGGCCTTCGTGGAAGATCGCGTCGTTCCGGCGCCTGAACTCGGCCTCCTCGATCTGGGGCGAGATCATCGAGAGGATGCTCGGCTCCATCATCTTTCGAATCGTGAAGTTCTCCTTCACGTCGCGGAGGGTGAGCGGGGCGATCCGCGTGATCCGCGGCGAGTTCGAGACCATGAACTGCTGTGCGGTCATCTGCTCCATGGCGTTGCGGGCGGCCGTGCGGCTGATACCGAACATCCGCGTTAGGATGTTCTCGGAGACCTTCTGCTCGGGCGCGAGGCGCTGCGTGACGATCGCATCCATGATCCGATCAAAAACATCGAGCGAGTCGGTCTCCGTCTGTTGATCTGCCATCTTCGTCCTGAATCGGGTCTCCACGGGTGCCCAAGTGGTACAGCCGGAGAGGGTCAAGTCAAACACCCGACCACCCGTTCATCTATTGCGCGAACGTCGTGACACGCCTATCGCGTGAGGAAAGCGGGCGATAGCGCCTTGCCGCCGCGGACATGTGCCGCGGGATGCACAAGCAAGAGAGCATGATTTTCAAGAACATTCCCGCGCTTCTATCCGAAGCGCTCGTAACACGCGGCTATGCTGCGCCCACCCCCGTGCAGGCCGCCGTGCTTGAAACCGAGGCCGAGGGGCGCGACCTCATCGTTTCGGCGCAAACGGGGTCCGGCAAGACCGTGGCCTTCGGCCTCGCCATTGCGGCTCAGCTGCTGGACGAGAAGAGCATGGCGCTGCCAGCCGAGGCCCCTCTCGCGCTCGTTATCGCACCAACACGCGAGTTGGCGCTTCAGGTGAGCCGCGAGTTGTCGTGGCTCTACGAAAGCACCGGCGTACGGGTCACGACGTGTGTGGGCGGAATGAATCCCTCGCTTGAACGGCGCGCGCTTGCACGTGGCGCGCAGATCGTCGTGGGGACGCCAGGCCGCCTTCGCGACCATCTCGAGCGCGGCGCACTGGACCTCCGTGCTCTCGCCGCCGTCATCCTGGACGAAGCAGACGAGATGCTCGACATGGGCTTCCGCGAGGACCTGGAAGAGCTGCTCGACGCCACGCCGCAGGAACGGCGCACATTGTTGTTCTCGGCAACCATGCCGAAACCGATCGTCGCGCTTGCGCGCCGCTACCAGCGCGACGCGCTGCGTATTTCGACGGTCGAGGAAAATCGCGGGCATGGCGATATCAGCTATCAGGCCGTCGCCATCGCGCCGTCCGACATCGAACATGCCGTCGTCAACCTGCTGCGCTTTCACGAGGCGGAGACCGCCATATTGTTCTGCGCGACGCGCGACAATGTGCGGCATCTGCACGCCAGCTTGATCGAGCGCGGCTTCGCAGCTGTGGCACTTTCCGGCGAGCACAGTCAGAACGAGCGAAATCAGGCGCTTCAGGCACTCCGCGACCGGCGCGCCCGCGTTTGCGTTGCAACCGATGTCGCCGCACGCGGCATCGACCTGCCCGGCCTGTCACTCGTCATCCATGTGGAAATTCCGCGCGATGCGGAAGCGCTGCAACACCGATCGGGGCGCACGGGCCGAGCCGGCAAGAAGGGCACCGCCATCCTGCTGGTGCCGTATCCACGGCGCAGGCGCGTGGAATCCATGCTGCGCGGCGCGCGTATCGCGGCGGAGTGGATTGCGCCGCCCTCGGCCGATGAGATCCGCAGCGCCGACAGCGAAAGGCTGCTCGCCCGGCTGCTAGCGCCGACCGAAATTGCCGATGAGGACCGCGCACTCGCGAGCCGGCTGCTGGCGGAGCGCAGCCCCGAAGAGATCGCTGCCGCGCTGGTGCAGGTCCACCGCGCCGCTTTGCCCGAGCCCGAGGACTTGCTGCCGGAGAACGGCGCGCCCGGTCCGCGCGCGCCGCGCGATGGCTTCGAAGGCAGCGCGTGGTTCCGACTGAACATGGGCCGCAGACAAAACGCCGATCCGCGCTGGGTGCTGCCCCTGCTCTGCCGCCGGGGCCATGTCAGCCGCAGCGAGATCGGCGCGATCCGCATTACGGCGAACGAGACGTTGTTTGAAGTGCAGCAGACTGCCGCCGCGCGCTTCCTCAATATGGTACGGTCCACGGCGAACCAGAGCGACGACGATGTGGAAATCGTACCCATCGAGGGGCAGCCGCGCGAAGAAGCGCGGCATAACCGCCGCAATGCCGACAATGCCGGATCGGGGCCGTCGCGGCCGCATCGCCCAAAGCCCTCGCACGGTGCCGGTGCACGTGGTCCTGATGCACGGGGCGCCGATGCACGCGGCGCGCGTCACCCGGGCCGCAAGCCGGGCGGCAACAAGAAGCCCGGCCGTCCCCGGTGACGCAGATTCTCGTCGACGCCGATGCCTGCCCGGTGAAGGAGGAGATATACAAGGTCGCCTTCCGCCACACGGTGCCGGTGACGATCGTAAGCAACAGCCCGATACGGATTCCCGCGCATGAGCTGATCAGCCGCGTCGTCGTCAGCGACGGCTTCGATGCGGCCGACGACTGGATCGCCGAACGCGCGGGCGGTACCACGGTCTGCATCACGGCCGATATCCTGCTCGCCGATCGTTGCCTGAAGGCGGGCGCAACAGTCATCGCGCCCAGCGGCAAGCCCTTCACCGCCAATTCCATCGGGAGCGCGGTTGCAACCCGAGCGATCATGGCCGACCTGCGCGCCAACGGCGACGCGATCGGTGGCCCGCCTCCATTCACCAAGACAGACCGTTCTCGCTTTCTCTCGGCACTGGACGAAGTGCTCGTCCGTCTAAAGCGGCAGGCCTGAATAACGCGCCATGTTCAGCCGGGTCGCGCGGCGCGTTTGATGGGGGCCGGCATTGAACGAACCGGTGTCTCCCCCCTGTTTTTTCAGGCCTTTTCAAAGCAAGGCGTTCGGGCCACTATCTTCCATATCATGGGGAGACGCCTATGCGTTCGTTGCTGGTCGCGCTGCCGTTTCTGGTTTTGACCGAACCGGTATTCGCCGAAGGCTCACAGGGCGACCTCGCGGTCACCATCTACAACAATAATATCGCACTGGTGCAGGACGCGCGCACGCTGAGCGTCCCCGCCGGCCGCAGCCGTCAGGAATTTCCGGATGTTTCGGCGCAGATCCGCCCGGAAACCACCAGCCTTTCCGGGGCCGGTATCGCGATCGTCGAGCAGAATTTCGACTACGACCTGCTCTCGCCCGACAAGCTCATGGAAAAGGCGGTCGGCCAGACGATCACGATCGTCCGTACCAATCCCGCCACCGGCGCGGAAACGCGCGAGCAGGCCCGGGTTCTCGCGGCGAACGGCGGTATCGTGCTTCAGATCGGCACGCGGATCGAGGTGTTGCGGGACGACGGCCTCCCCGTCCGCGTGGTGTTCGACAAGGTGCCGGAAAACCTGCGCGCTCGCCCGACGCTTTCGGTGACGATCGAAGCGGCGCGGGCCGGATCGGTGCCGACACGACTCTCTTATCTTACCCCCGGTCTCGGGTGGACCAGCGACTATGTCATGCTGTTCGACGAAAAAACGGGCGCCGCGGACATGCAGGGCTGGGTGACGCTGACGAACAATACCGGCACGACTTACACGAATGCGCGGACACTGCTCGTCGCGGGCAACGTGGGCGGCGGGCAGAATCGCTTTCAGGCGCTCGGCGGCAGGCTCGACCAGGCGGGCACGGAAAGCGGCACGCGGGAAAGGCTGGGCGATTACTATCTCTATCCGCTCGCCGAACGCACGACGATCGCCAACGCGCAGCAGAAACAGGTAAGCTTCCTCGATGTGAAAGGCGCGCCGGCGCGCAAGACCTACGAGTTCGTCAACGGCTGGCTCGGCAGCAACGATACACCGAGAAGCGCGCTTAGCGTCATCAAGTTCTCCACATCCAAGCAGGGTGGCCTCGGCGATCAGCTGCCCGCCGGTACGATCCGCGTCTACATACGCGATGCGCGCGGGGACCCGCAGTTCATCGGTGAAAGCCGGATCGATCACACACCGATGGGCTCCTCGCTTGCCGTGCCCACGGGCGACGCCTTCGACGTGAAGGTGAAGACCGTGGTCGAAGAGCGCAAACGGATCTCCGATCGGCGCTGGCAGACGACTGTGCGCTACACCGTGAGCAATGCCCGGCCGGAGCCGGTGACGGTGGATGTGCTGCAGGGCGGCCTGTGGGGCGACGTGCGCATTCCTGTGCAGAGCATTCCCGGCAACAGGGTTTCGGCAGACCGCATGGAATGGAAGGTCCCCGTGCTCGCCAATGGCACCGCCGAGCTGACCGCAACATTCGACACGCGGTACTAGCGCCCGTGCGCGTGATCGCGCCTCTCCTGCTGCTTCTCGGCTGGACCGCACCCGCTCCGGCCGCGACCGTCGTATCCCGCCAGGTTTCCGACGTTGCGGTAACGATCTATCGCGCGCCGGGCCGCGGCAGCGGTGCGCTCGATCGGAATTGGCCGGGCGGCTATGCGCTGATCAGTGAAACACGGACGATCACCATTCCGGCCGGCGACAGCATTGTACGCTTCGAAGGCGTGGCCGAGGGCCTGCTACCCGAAACGGCTATCATTACTGGTCTGCCGGAGGGCGTCCGCGAAAAGAATCGCGATGCCCGACTCGTCTCCCCCACCGGACTTGTGGATGCCTTTCTGAAACGGCGCGTCACACTCCAACGCACCAACCGTCAGACCGGCAAGGTGACCGAACAGGATGCGATCATTCAGGCCGGGCCGAATGGCGGTGTGATTGTCCAGACAGCTGAAGGCTACGAAGCCCTCGGCTGCTCCGGCATGCCTGAACGGATGCTCTATCCCGAAATCCCGGCTGATCTTTCACCGCGCCCAACGCTCTCGGTGCTGACGCGCAGCAACCGGCCAGTGACCGCAACGGTTCAGCTCACTTACATGGCACAGGGGTTCGACTGGTCGGCGAGCTACGTTGCCAGGGCGGATGCCGATAACGGCAAGCTCGCCCTGTTCGCATGGCTCACCCTCGCCAACGGCGGGGCCCAGAGCTTTCCGGATGCGCGCCTGCAGGTCGTGGCCGGGCAGCCGCGAAGGGAGCGCGGCGCATCGCCCCTCAGGCCATCGAACTCCGCGCTGCATTTGAAATGCTGGCCCATGGACACGACCAGCACACATCCCCGGCACGTTTTCAACCGCCTGCCATGGCCGGAGGAAGAAGAACGGTTTTACGAAGCCGCCGCAGACATCGTCGTAACCGCACAGCGACGGGAACGTTACGCCCTCGCCGCACCGCCTCCACCGCCAGCACCTGCCCCCGTCGCGATGGTGGCGGAGCAGGAAGACCTGGGCGATCTGAAACTCTACCGCGTGCCGGAACGCGTGACCGTCTCGGCGCAGGGGCAGAAGCAGGTCGCGATGATCGAGAAGCCGGCCGTCGCGTTCGACCGGTTCTATGTTGCAAACGTCTCTTCCGGATCGTTCGCCTATCAGCCGATGCCATTCCTGCTGCGCGGCAAGAACAGCACCGACAAGGGATTGGGCCTGCCCCTACCTGCTGGCGCGGTTACGATCTTCGAAACGGTCGAGGGGAACGAACTGCTGGTCGGCAGCGCCGATCTCGCCGATCTTGCCGTGAACGAGCGTGTCGAGTTCCCGATCGGACAGAGCCCGGATGTGCAATGGCGGCTGGTGAAGGTTCAGGAGACCCGGAAGCGACAGGATTGGCGCGTCGATCTCACCAACGCGAAGCCTGTTCCGGTTCGTGTCGAAATCATCGTGCCCTTCGATCTTGCGGAACGCCTGCCGGGAACCGAGCGGGGCCAGGGCGGTTGGGTTCTGCCGGTTACCCTGCCGGAGAACGGTTCAGCCTCACTCTCCTACACTATAAAGCTCGAGCGGCCTCGCTGAGCTCTTCTCTCAGTCGGCATCGTCGTTGGCAGGCTTCTCAATGTTTGCGACCAGAACCTGCTGAACATTTCTGACATGATCGGCGATCGATTGTACGGCCTCGTCTACGGCGCCCACGGCGATAAGGTCCACGATGCGGCGGTGCTGGCTGATGGCCTCCGCCATGCGCGCGCGCGATGAAGGCAGCCGGTGCCGGAGCGCACGCATCTTGAGCGCGAGGCGCGAATAGCTCTCAAGCAGGTAGCGGTTTCCGGAGAGCCTCAGCAGCGTTTCATGGAAACTCGTATCGAGCGCTTCCACCGTTTCGAGATCGCTCTTTTCCACGGCAATGGCGGCCTGGGCTACGATCCTGCCGAGCGCGACAATGAGCTTATCGGGATCGGACTGCATACCGAGCCGCAGTGCATCGGCTTCGAAAAGGCCGCGCGCCACGCAGATTTCCGCGATCTCTTCCGCATCGGGATTGAACACATAGGTCCCGCGCTGCGGGCGCACCTCCACAAGGCCTTCGCTTTGCAGCTGGAGAAGCGCTTCGCGTACCGGTGTGCGGCTGGCGTTGAGTTCGAGCGCGATCTCCTTGTCCGACAACTGCTCGCCGGGTTTCCGGCGCCCCTGAATGATCCAGTCGCGGATTGTCTGCGTGATCGTCGTTTTTAACAGTGAGCGCGGCTCGCTGGGTCCGTCTTGCGCTGATTGGACGCTCATCCGTCTGAAGTCTCCGTATCGCGTACCGACGATAGGGTGCGGGCCGCCGCAAGTCGATACCGCCGGTTCTTGCGCGTCTTCATTGCGGGCCGTCATGACGGGCGAACCAGCCGAGCAGGATATTGATTTCCGATACGCGGTTGCTTGGATAGCCCTGAATCTCGTGGGCTTCATCGGGGTAGCGGACAAGGGCCGCTTCGATCCCGCGTAGCTTCAGCGCCGTATAGTACATCTCGCACTGGTTGATCGGGGTGCGCCAGTCTTCCTCGCTGCAGACAAGAAGCGTGGGCGTCTTCACGTTGCCGACAAGGGAGAGCGGCGAGATCGACGTGTAGTGAGCTCCGTTCGTCCAGGGGAAGCCGCCCGCCCAATGCTGCGTGTAGATCGCGGGGTTGTCGGAGAGCAGGCTCCACGAGGTGTAATCGACCACGGGATACTCGCTTGCCGCTGCGCGGTAGCGATCGGTGCGGCCGATGATGTAGGCGGTGAGCGTGCCGCCGCCCGAGCCGCCGGTCACGTACATGCGATCCTTATCCACGAAGGTCAGGGCGGCGAGGTGGTCGGCCGCAGCTTCGAATTCCGGATAGTCTGCACCGGGGAAAGCCTTGTCGGTCGCCTGCGCGAATGCCTCGCCGTAGCCGGTCGAGCCGCGCGGGTTGATGTAGGCGACGACGTAGCCTTTTCCGGCCATCACCTCGTGGCGGTAGTCCCAGCGCGGGCCGAAGGCGAGATGCGGGCCGCCGTGGATGCTGAGGATCAGCGGATATTTGCGGGCGGGATCGAAGCCGGGCGGTTTCACGAGCCAGCCGCCGATCTCCACGTTTTCGGCCTTGAACGTGAAGGGTTCGATGGTGGACGGTGCACGGGTGCTGAGGAAGTCTTGGCTGAGACGAGTGATACGGTGCGTGCCGGGTTTTCCGACCTTGCCGGCCGCGACGTCGCCAGGGGTGCGTTCGTCGGCGGTGGTGATGACGAAGGCGCCGTTCGGGGCAACCGAGAAGCCTGCGCCCCAGACGTAGGCTAGCGCCCAGCTTCCGAGTTTTTCGGCGATCGGCCGGATGCGCCCGTCGAGGCTGAAGCGGGCGAGGCGCGAAATGCCGCGGTCGTCGTAGTTCGCGAAGACGGCGCGGCTGTCTGCCGACCATTGCAGGCTGCTGACGGGCCGGTCGAGCGGCGCGGATAGGATTTTCATCGTGCCGCCGCCGACCGGCACGACCGCGAGCCTGGGGTCCTGATGATTGAGTGGGCTTCGCTCCGTTCTGAGGAAGGCGAGCCAGCGCCCGTCCGGGGAGATAGCGCCGCGGGCTTCTCCGCCGGGCAGGCTGGTCAGCCGCTGAACGGCGCCGCTTTGCGTGTCGACACTGTAAACATCACTCTCGCGCGGCGTGTAATCGGCTTCGTGCGCCGTATGCGCGGACGTAACGAGGAAGCGGCCGTCAGGGGACCATGACAGGGACCCGGCGACGCCGAGCGGCCCGCCGAACAGCGCCTCGCCGTGCGTGAGGCGGCGCACGTCGCCGGTGGCGACGGTGGCCACGAACACGTCGTGCGTCTCGTTCCCGATGAGGCCCGCGCCGTCGAAACGGAAACGCAGCCGCTCCGTGATGAACGGCTGCGGCTGCCAGCTTGCACCCTCCGGCGGCTTCTCGACCGTGCCGAGCGTGGGCGGCGGCGCGGAGACCTTCATGACGAAGGCGATCCGCGCGCCGTCTGTCGACCATGCGATGCGGGAGGGATTGGCCGGCAGCGTCCCGATCCGGCGCCTTGCGCCGTCCGCCGGCGAGAGGACGTAGATCTGGCGCGCCTCGTCGGTGACATCGGAGCGCGCGACGTAGGCGAGGCCGCGCCCGTCCGGCGACCAGCGTGGCTCCGCAACGTCATCCGCTTCATCGCTGGCGGGGCGCTGCGCTTTTCCGGCGAAATCCGAAAGCCAGAGCTGGCTGCGATAGGTGTCGGCCTTCGGGTCCATCCATTCCTTCAGATACGCGACTGTCTGCCCATCCGGCGAAAGGGCGGGGTTCATGGCATACGCGATGCCGAACAGGTCCATCGCGCTGATCGGAGGTTTGGCGGATGCAGGGGGAAGTGCCGCTGCGGCCAGCACGATGCCGAGCATTCCCCGTCCGAATTTCTGAAATATCACCGTTCCCACCCCTGATCCCCCAAATTGAATCCTGCCCCTGAATCTTCGTGTTGTTTCAACTGATATATTTCTTTACGGTCTGTGACGAGAGGGAATGCGAACCGCAAGGATGCGCGCAAGGGAAGGGACAGAACACCCGTCATGACAGGCCAGGTTTCCATTAAAAGACGGCACCTCGCGGGCATTGTGATGGGCAATGTGCTCGAATTCTACGATTTTACGGTGTTCGGCTTCTTCGCACTGCAGATCAGCCGCAACTTCTTTCCGACCGACGACCCGTTCAGCGGGCTTCTGCTCGCGCTCGCCACCTTCGGCGTCGGTTTTCTCGGCCGCCCCGTGGGCGCGCACTACATCGGGCGCTATGGCGACAGGGTCGGCCGCAAACCGGCGATGCTGCTGAGCTTTTCGCTGATGGGCGGCGCGCTGCTGGTGATCGCGCTGACGCCGCCGCATCACATGATCGGCGTTGCGGGCGCTGTCATCGTCGTGATCGCCCGGCTGGTGCAGGGGTTCGCGATCGGCGGCGAGGTCGGGCCGACAACCGCGATGCTGATCGAGGCCGCGCCGCGCGGCCGGAAAGGCATGTATGGCGGCTGGCAGATCGCGAGCCAGGGCATGGCGATCCTGCTCGCCGGAGGCGTCGGCCTTACCATTTCATCGCAGTTGCCGCCTGCGGACGTGGACGCATGGGGCTGGCGCGTGGCGCTGCTTCTCGGCGCCGCATTGCTGCCACTCGGCTTCTGGCTGCGCCGGACGCTGCCGGAAACCCTGCCCGAAGACGTCGCGGCGGCGGATCATCAGCCTGCGCAATCCGCAAGCTTCAGCTTCATTTCGCTGGGGATCGTGCTGATCCTTTCGGGCACGGTGGTCAACTACACGCTCCAGTACCTGACGACCTACGCGATCACGACGCTGGCGCTCGATCCGGTGACGGCGTTCGCCTCCACCTCGGTTGTCGGCGGATGCCTGATGCTGTTCGGCCTCGCGGGCGGTTTCCTGTCGGACTTCACCGGCCGCAAACCGATGGTGATCCTGCCGCGCATCCTGCTGCTTGTGCTCGCCTATCCGGTGTTTTCAAACCTTGTGGCGGCGCCCAGCGAACAGGGCCTGCTGATCGGTGCCGCGATGCTGGCCGCGCTTTACGCGCTCAGCACGGCAGCAGCGAACGTGAGCGTGGCCGAGGGGTTGCCGCGTGCGCAGCGCAGCCGGCTCTACGCACTGATCTACTCGATCGCCGTCGCGGTTTTCGGGGGCACGACGCAGTTCATCATCGCGGCGCTCATCAAGTGGACGGGCAATCCGGTGGCGCCAGCCTGGTGCATGGTGGCCGCCAGCATCGCGGCGATCGCGGTCGCGTTCGCGATGCGGGAGACGGTGGGTGAACGCCGCCGTTTCCGCGAGCCGAAGGCTGTTGCGGAGGGCGCGGGCGCCTGACGGTTCAGACCGGGAGGAGCGCTTCGGCGAGCGTGCGCCAATAACGCACGCCGAGCGGCAGCACGGTATCGTTGAAATCGTAGCGGGCGTTGTGGACGCTGAGACCGTGGCGTCCTTCGGTGCCATTGCCCACGAGCACGAAGCAGCCGGGCTTTTCGGTGAGGTAGCAGGCGAAGTCCTCGCCGCCCATCGTCGGCTCTTCGAGGTCGACGACGTTCGCCTCGCCGACAAGGCCCACCATCACCGCGCGCGCCTTTTCGGCGAGTGCAGCATCGTTGATGAGCGCCGGGAAGCCGACCTGATAGTTGATCTCGGCCTGTGCGCCGAAGCTCGCAGCCACGCCCTGCGTGATCTGGTGGACGAGCGCTTCGGCCTGCTGCCGCGCGGGCTCGCTCAGCGCGCGGACCGTGCCCACCATTTTCACGTCGTCCGCGATGACGTTGAACGCCGAGCCGCCCATGATCTCGCACACGGACACCACGACCGGTTCGGCGGGGCTGAAGAAACGGCTGGAGATGGTTTGCAGCGCGCCGATCACCTGCGCCGACACCATGATGGGATCGATGCCGAGGTGCGGCCGTGCCGCGTGGCAGCCCTTCCCGACGATCCTGATCTCGAACCGGTCGGCGGCCGCATAGATCACGCCCGGCTTGATGCCGAAGCTCCCGGCCGCGATGCCGGGCCGGTTGTGGATGCCGAAGATCGCCTCCATCGGAAACCGCGCGAACAGGCCGTCGCGCATCATCGCGAGCGCGCCTGCATCGCGGTGCGTGCTGCCCGGCACGGCCATGCCGAGCGCCTCTTCGGCGGGCTGGAAAACGAGGTAGATCGTGCCCGCGAAGTTGCGGGTGGCGCAGAGTTCGCGTGCGGCACCGAGCAGCATGACCGTGTGCCCATCATGCCCGCAGGCGTGCATCACGCCGGGGTTCCGCGATGCGTGGGCTTCGTCGCTATCCTCATAAATCGGCAGCGCGTCCATGTCCGCCCGAAGCCCGATGGCGCGGTCGCCCGGCCTCCCACGGACCACGGCGACAAGCCCGGTGCCGCCGATGCCGCGGTGGAGTTCATCGACACCGAAGGCGAGCAGCTTTTCGGCAACGAAGTCCGACGTCTGCAGCTCGGCAAAGCCCAGCTCCGGGTGGGCGTGAATATGGTGCCGCCAGCGGGCGAGCTCCGAAGGGGCGGTGTGCGCGTCTGCCGTCATTTCCGGCGGGTTATGGCACAGATCACGTCCTCGATCACATTTTCCGCCATCGCATAGAGCTGATCGGTCGTCCGGTTCTGCACCGGGTGCGGCACGAAGATCGAGGCGCCATCGAAACCGATCGTTTCACACTGACCGGCGAAGGCGCTGCGAAACTCTTCGGTGAGCACGCTGACGCCGGGCACGCCGCGCGCATCGAGATCGTTGAGGTCGTGGGTCGAGCAGGACGTGCAGGAGCCGCAATCGGAAAGCGCAACGACGACCACGTCGGCCTCCTCGGCGATCTCCTGAAGCATCTCCACGGGCGCGGTGCGCGTGTTCGTCGGCTTCTTCCAGCGCTTTGTGGCGACGCCGCGTTCCGCGAAAAGCTGTTCCAGCCGATCGATGAACTCGTCGCCGCGCATCTTGCCGATATCCATCAGCGCCACGGTGATATCATCGAGCGACCACGGCGGTGTACGGCGCGCGCGGCGGACGGGCGCGGCTTCCGCTGTCGGGTCGCGAAGCACGGTTGTGGTGCTCACAGGGCGATCCTCCTTGTCACGGGTTGCGATTCGTGGCGGAAGCGGCCGCCGGTCCAGCCGCCGCAGATCGCCGAATACAGGCCCGCCTGCCCGCCTGCGCGCACGATGAGCAGGCCTTCGGGCCAGAACTTGTTCACCATCTCGCCCGCGCGATCGGCAGCGATGCCTTCACCGACGCCCTGCGCGCCGAAAACCAGCTCCGCGCCCGGGCGGACCATTTCCGCGTGAAGTTCGGCCGTGATGCGCGCGCGGTCCCAGCCCGCATTGCGGAAGATCGCGTAATGCTCCGGCGAGAGGACGAGCATGGCGTTGGTGAACTCCGCCAGTTTGGGATGCCCGACCGCCAGCAGGGACATGGCGAGCGATTTCGCCATCTGTTCGGGCGTGGCGGAGCGTTGATCGACGACGCCCTGAATGCCATCCCCCTGAAACAGCGTGACGGCATTCTCCCCGCGCTCCAGCCCTCGCGCGACCGAGAGCGGCTCCCAGCTCGGGTCCGTCTCGTCCTCGGCGAAGCAGAACGTGTATTTGCCCGGGCCGCCGAGCGTCGACCGGTCGAGATCGCCTGGTATACCGCCGCCGACGTTGCGGATGATGAGCTGCAAGGCCCGGCCGATCGTCGCGTTGGCGCGGTTGCCCTGGCCGAGCGCGTTCATGCCCCAGTTCATGCCGATACGCTTCGCGATGGGTCCGTTCACGACGATGATCGGCCCCGAAAAGCAGGTCGTGCACAGCAGCCCGTGCATGGTGAAGACCGGCTCCAGCGCGGCTTCGACCGCGGCGATCACGACCGGCATGTATTCCGGCTTGCAGCCCGCCATGACGGCGTTGATGGCGATTTTTTCGATCGTGACGGGCGAGAGATTGGGGGGAACGCGGCCAATGACCTCGTGCTTGTCGCGTCGGGTGCCGCCGAGCATCCGCAGGATGCGCTCATCGGTGGGCGGCACGACCGGAAGGCCGTCCGTCCACCCGCGCTCGAAGGCGGCTTCCAGCGGGTCTTCGAAGCCGGTGATCACGATCTTGCGCGATTCGAGGCCGGGATCGCCGAAGCGGGCGACGAGATGCTCGTGAACCCCGGGCTCGCGGCTTTTCGAGCCGCAGCCCGGCTGGAAGGCGCGCAGATCCTCGCCGAGATCGGCAAACCCCGTGATGCGGCGCCATTCCGCGCGGTCCCAGCCGAAGCTTCTCTCGGCCTCCCGGCCGTCAACGCACTTCAGCAGGGTGGGCGTGACTTCGATGTCGTCCAGAAACGACTGCTCCAGCGTCGAATCATCGACGGCGCGCGACGAGAAGAAAGCGGGATCATCCTGCGCGAGGACCGTCACGTCGTACGCGGATTCGAGAAGGGACGCGATCAGGGGTTGCAGGTAAGTGCATGTTTCGCAGGCCTTCTTTACATATATTTTGAACGAAACCGCGCTTTCCATGCTTTTGGGCGCGCTGTCTTCCACCCCAGTGATCATTCCATATCCTATTGTAATTTAAATATTTGTTTGTTTCAGGGGTCAGCCTGAACGCCGTCATTAAAGATATATCAAAAAGCGATTATCTTGAATTTTCCTAGCACCCGATTGACGTTCGTTCAACTGATATATAAGTTGAGAAAAACGATTAAGGCTAAAGTCGGCAAAGAGGGGGTGAAAATGAGGGAATCCGGAACGCTGAACGTGGGTACGGCACTGGCGACGGTGCTTGCGGGGTTGACGGTTGCGGCGCCGGCCTGGGCGCAGTCCGCAGAAACAAAGTCTGTCGCCTACGAGGAAATCGTCGTCACCGCGACGCGGCGCGCCGAGGCTCTCTCGGACGTTCCACTCAGCATCGCCGCCTTCGATCAGGAGATTTTCGACAAGAAGGGCGCCAAGTCGATCGAAGACATGGTGCGGATGACGCCCGGCCTCAGCTTCCAGCAGGACACCGGCGGCTTCACGCAGCAGATCGCGATCCGTGGCATCAAGTCCAACGTCGGCGCGCAGACGACGGGCATTTACATCGACGGCACGCCGATCCAGGTGCGCTCGCTCGGCGTCGCCACGACCAACTTCTATCCGACGCTCTTTGATCTGGAGCGTGTCGAGGTGCTGCGCGGGCCGCAGGGAACGCTGTTCGGCGCGGGCGCGCAGGGCGGTGCGATCCGCTTCATCACGCCGCAGCCGTCGTTCGACGGCGAGATGGACGTCTATGCGCGCGGCGGCGTGCAGGTTACCGAAGGCGGCGGGGTCGGCTATGAGATCGGCGCGGCGTTCGGCGGGCCGATCAGCGAGAACGTCGCGTTTCGCGTGAGCGGCTATACGCGGCGCGACGCGGGCTATGTCGACCAGATCAATCGCTTCAGCGGCGATATCGTGGACAAGAACATCAACAGCCAGCAGCGCACCTCGATGCGCGCGGCGCTTGCATTCCGGTTGAGCGACGAACTGACGGTTACGCCGTCGTTCTTCATGGAGATCGACAAGGCGGACGATCGGGGCTTCTTCTGGGAGAGCTATTCGGATCCGAAAAAGGGACGCTTCCTGAGCGCGTGGAACAAGCAGCCCTTCAAGGATGAAGTGTATCTGCCCGCGCTCAACATCGAATGGAAGGGCGAGGCTGTCGAGATCATCTCGGAAACCTCCTACTTCCGGCGCAACTTCCGGCGCTCGCTGGATTTCTCCACGTACACGCCGCAGTTCTTCGGCATTCCGCTCGCGCCGTTCGACTATCAGTCCGAAAGCATCCTGACGCCGAAGCAGAAGCAGTTTACGCAGGAATTGCGCGTGCAGTCGGCCGATCCCGATGCGCGGCTGAAATGGGTGTTCGGCGCGTTCTATCAGCGCTCGCCGTTTTCGAACCTGCAGCTCGTCGTCGACCCGCAGCTTCCGGCGCTGACGACCTCGCAGGGATGGACGATGCTGAGCTTCTGGGGCAGCAACCTCATCGGCGACCTCAGCTTCAGCGGCGATACCAATGCGCTCGACAAGCAGATCGCGGGCTTCGGACAGATCGACTACGAAATCGTCGACGGCCTCACCGCAACAGTCGGCGCGCGGTATTCGAAGACCAAGTTCAGCTTCACGAACGTCGGCCGGGGACCGCTCTCGAACGGAGCTACCACCAGCGGCAAATCGTCGGAAACGCCGTTCACGCCGAAGTTCGCGCTCTCCTACAAGCCGGGCGCGGGCGACCTCGTCTACGCGAGCGCGTCCAAGGGATATCGCATCGGCGGCGCCAACCGCACCGCGCTGCCGCCGGTCGCCAACTGCCTCGCGAACCTGCAGCAGCTTGGGTATGACTCGGTGCCGCCGACCTTCAAGTCCGACACGCTCTGGACCTATGAACTCGGCACCAAGAACAGCTTCGCGGACGGGCGCGTGCGGGTGGAACTCACGGGCTTCTATTCGCGGTGGAAGGACATCCAGCGCAGCGTCAGCCTTTCGGCGTGCGGCGGCAGCTTTATCGGCAATGCCGGCGAAGCGGTTTCGAAGGGGTTCGACTTCAGCGTCGGCGCGCAGCTATCCGACAGTGTCTCGCTGAACCTTGCCGGCGGCTACACCGATGCCAAGCTCGACGAAACGATCTTCGGCAGCCGCAACACGTCGACCACGCCGCCGACCCCGCGCACGATCGTATCGAAGGGGGATTCGCTCGGTGTTCCGGCGTTCACGCTCTCCGCGGGCGCGCAGTACGACGGGACGATGATGGGCAGGGATTTCTATGTGCGGGCCGACTATGCCTACACGTCGAAAGTCTCCGGCCTGACGCCGGGGCGGAACCCGGCAAACGTGCTCGTCTATGATCCCGACCTTGTCCGCGACGATGCCGTGAGCCTCGTTTCGCTCCGCACCGGTATGCAGATCGGCGATGCCGACGTCTCACTGTTCGTCGACAACCTGCTCGACCAGGCACCGACGATCAGCCGGTATCACGAAGCGATCGGTATCGACGCGTTCTTCCAGACGACGGTGCGTCCGCGCACGTTCGGGCTAACGGTGACCTACCGGCGCTAGATGGGATTTCGCTGATGCGAAGCCAGTTGATCGGCAGGTTGCAGCTGCGCGGATTGTTCACAACCGCCGTGCTGCTGCTTGCCGGTCAACCCTCCCTGGCAGACGAGGGCACCCTCCTGGCGCTTGTCGGCGGAACGGTGTTCGACGGCACGGGCGCGCCGGCGCGACAGGCAACGGTGATTGTGGCGGGGGACCGGATCCGCGCGGTCGGCCCGCACCTCGCGGTGCCGAAAGGGGCAACGATCATCGATGCCCGCGGAAAAGCCATTCTGCCGGGACTGTTCGATCTCCACACGCATTGGACGCCGGAGGGAGAGCCCGCCACGACACCGCAGATCGCCGCTGCGTATGTCGCCGCGGGGGTCACGACAGTTTTCGATTTTCACCAGCAGCCGGAAAGCTTCGAACCGCGCCGGAAATGGCTTGCCGCACTCGTCGCGCCGCATGTCCAGTTTGTTGCGCGGATCAGCACGCCCGGTGGGCACGGCGCCGCGTGGGGCGATCAGAACACGACGATCTGGATCAATCGCCCGCAGGCTGCACGCGCGGCCGTGGACAGGCTGAAGCCCTACAAGCCCGATGCGATCAAGATCTTCACCGACGGCTGGCGCTACGATCTGTTCCCCGACAACAGCAGCATGGACGAAAAGACCCTGCACAGTCTTGTCGCGGCCGCGCACGACGCGGGCTGGCCTGTGCTGACGCACACGGTGACCGTGGACCGTGGCCTCGCCGCGGCGCGGGCGGATGTCGATGTCATCGCCCATGCGCTGCAGGACCGGCCGATCGACCGCGCGGCCATCGCGCAGATTTCGGGGCACGCCACAGGCCTCGCGCCGACGCTCGCAGTATACGAGCCGGGGAAATACGCTCCCGACGCGCCGTTCGACGAAAAGCAGACTCGCCAATTCGCGCGCAAGTTCGAGACGGCATCGCACAATGTTCGCAAGATGCACGCCGCAGGCATCCCCATTGGCGTCGCGACCGACTCCGGCATGACCAACATCCGCCACGGCGTATCGACGCAGCGCGAGCTGGAACTGCTCGTCCGGGCCGGGCTCTCTGCATCCGAAGCGCTTGTCGCGGCAACATCAGCGAGCGCGCGGCTGGTGAAGCTCGATCATGACCGCGGCGCCATCGCGCCGGGGCAGCGCGCGGATCTTCTGGTGGTGGATGGGAAGCCGTGGCAGCGGATCACCGATATTTACCGCGTGAACAGGGTGCTTATCGACGGGCGCCTGATCTTCGGCGAGGGCGCGCCCGGCGTTTTGCAGAAAAATGCCGACACGCATCTGCCCGCCGTTCTCGTGCAGCCGCTGATCGACGATTTCGAGCGCCCCGATGGCCGCACCGCACTCGATACCGTGCGCCTCGACACCTTCGACGGCGGCGTTGATCGCTCATCTCTCATCACGCAGATCGTGCCGCACAGCGCGAAGGGCCACATCCTGCAGCTTGCAGGCCGCATGTCTGCGAAAGACGACGCATTTGTCGGTGTGATCTTTCCCCTGTCGCGCGGCTCCGTCGTGCCCGCCGATCTCAGCGGCTATCGCGGGGTGCGTTTCGATCTGAATGGCGAGGGGCCGTTCACGGTGCGGCTAAATGGACCCGGTTCGAGCTGGGCCGCGACCGTCGAGGGCAGTGTCGATTGGCAGACCGTCGATCTTCCCTTCTCGCGATTGAAACCCGAGGCTGGCCGCCATGTAACGGCGCGCGCCTGGGATGCCGACGCGATATTCCAGGTGGAGATCAGCACGACGCGGCCCGGTGGGCATAGCGTGTCGATGCAGCTTGATAATATGGCCTTCTATTAGGCCCATTCGCCTTCACCCATCCGATCCGAATCACCCTTGAACGTCACACCTCGAATGTCACGCCCTGCGCCAGCGGCAGGCTGGTGCCGTAGTTGATCGTGTTGGTGGCCCGGCGCATATAGGCCTTCCATGAATCCGAACCCGATTCACGGCCGCCTCCGGTTTCCTTCTCGCCGCCGAACGCCCCGCCGATCTCCGCGCCCGACGTTCCGATATTGACGTTGGCGATTCCGCAATCGGATCCGCGCGCAGAAAGGAAGCGCTCGGCCTCCCGCATGTCGGTGGTGAAGATCGAAGAGGACAGGCCCTGACTGACGGCATTGTTGAGCGCAATCGCCTCGCCAAGATGCGTGTAGCGCATCACATAGAGGATCGGCGCGAAAGTCTCCTGCAATACCGGACCATCCTGAGAGGCCATTTCCACAATCGCCGGGCGCACATAGGCGGCATCTGGCCAGCCGCCGATCTCGACACGCGCGCCGCCCGTCACGATGCCGCCCGCTGCGGCGGCCGTTTCAAGCGCATGGCGCATGGACTCCAGCGCCCGGCGATCGATGAGCGGCCCGACCAGATTGGATTCGACGAGGGGATTGCCGACGCTGACCGAGGCGTAGACGGATTTCAGCCCGGCGACGAAGCCATCGTAGATCGTCTCGTGCACGAACAACCGGCGCAGCGTCGTGCATCGCTGGCCCGCCGTGCCCATCGCCGCGAAGGCGACGCCGCGCAGCGCGAGATCGAGATCGGCGCTCGGCGTGACGATCGCGGCGTTGTTGCCGCCCAGCTCCAGAATGGCGCGGCCGAAGCGGCCGGCGAGGCGCTGGCCGACCTTGCGGCCCATTTCGGTTGACCCCGTCGCCGAGACGAGCGGGACGCGCGGATCGTCGACCAAAGCCTCCCCAACCTCCCGCCCGCCGATCACGAGCCCGGCAAGGCCTTCGGGGGCGCCCGAGCGGACGAGGACGCGGTCCAGCAAGGCCTGAACCGCGAGCGCCGAGATGGGCGCCTTTTCGGACGGCTTCCAGACAATGGCGTTGCCGCACACCAGCGCGAGCGCGGCGTTCCACGCCCACACCGCGACGGGGAAATTGAACGCGGAGATGATCCCGGTAACGCCGATCGGATGCCAGGTTTCCATCATCCGGTGATCGGGACGCTCGGTCGCGATGGTGAGGCCGTAGAGCTGACGCGAAAGGCCGACGGCGAAGTCGCAGATGTCGATCATCTCCTGCACTTCGCCGAGACCTTCCGACACGCTCTTGCCGACCTCGATCGAGACCAGCCGGCCGAGTGCCGCCTTGTGAACGCGAAGCTCCTCGCCGAGCAGACGGACGAGTTCGCCCCGGCGCGGCGCCGGAACATCGCGCCAGAGCAGGAAGGCAGCATGCGCGGCGCCGACCGTGGCCTCCACGGCCTTCGCGTCGTGAACGGCGACAGCGGCGACCTCCTCACCGGAGATCGGTGAGTGCACGCGAAGCGGACCCTCGGCGATGACTACGCCCAATGCCGAGAGAAGATCGGCGATTTCTGTCGTGAGGTCCAAACCGTTGGAAGCCATTGCACCCTTCTCCGTGTTCAAAATCGCTCGCCGAGCGCGTGCGCGATGCCCGCGCCGTGTTCGTAAACCTGCTCGCGCACGCGGCGCAGCGGCATGCGCGCGAACGGCGTTTCCGGCAAGGGCGGCGCTTCGCCGTGCAGCAGATACCGCGCAAGCGCCCTGCCGAACACCGTGCCGGGCGCAATGCCGCGCCCGTTGTAGCCCGAAATGCCGAGCACGCGCCCCATCCTGTGGAAACGGGGCAGCGCATCGGTGGTCATGCCGATCGTGCCGTACCATTCATATTCGAAATCGATGGCCCCAAGCTGCGGTAAGATCCGCGCGAGCGTACGCCGCGCCCAGTTTCGGTGCGCGGCCTTCGCCGCACCGCGCAGCGCACCGACGCTGCCGACGACGAGGCGCCCGGCGGCATCCAGCCGGAAGGAACTGAGGATCTGCCGCGTATCCCATGCGCCCTGCTTTCGGGGAAGGATGCTGCCGAGTGCGTCTTCGGAAAGCGGCGCCGTGGCCAGATTGAAATAAGGGAGGCCGGCTAGCTCGGTGCGCACCTCGCTCCACAGGCCGCCCGTATAGGCGTTGGTGGCGCAGATCACATGTTCGGCGGTCACGGTGCCCGATGCGGTTGCGAGGCGCATGTGCGGGCCCCGTTTGGCGCAGGCCGTGACGGGGCTCGCTTCATGGATCACTGCGCCCGCCGCGATCGCCGCCGCCGCGAGCCCGCGTGCGTAGGCCAGCGGCTGGATGGTTCCGGCCCGCGCATCCAGCAGCGCCGCGCCGTAGGCGTCGCTGCCGATCGCGGCACAGGCTTCCTCCCCGCGCAGCAGCCGCACCGGCGCGCCGCGCGCGGCCCACTGCGCATGGCGGCGTTCGAGATCACGTTCGCCGCCGCGCCCCACGGCGCAGTGGAGCGTGCCGGTGCGAACCGGCTCGCACGCGATGCCGTGCCGGCCGATGCGCTCGAAGACGAGGCTGGGGCCTTCACCGAGCGCACCGATCAGGCGCTCACCGTGATCCGCGCCCATCCGGCGCACGACCTCGTCGGGCGGCAACCACAGGCCGGCGTTGACGAGACCGACGTTGCGCCCCGAACCGCCGTATCCGATGCTGGCGGCTTCAAGAACGACGACGCTGGCACCGGCTTCGGCAAGATGCAGCGCCGCCGATAGCCCCGTGTATCCCGCGCCGACGATGGCGATGTCGGCGCGCGTATCGCCGATGAGCGGCACGGTTTTCGGCGCGGGCGGGGCGCTTGCCGCCCAAAGACCGTGCGACAGCGGATCGCGGTCCACGGTCATGGGGCCCGCCATCGCGCCAGCAGCAGTTCGGCGGCGGCAAGGTCTTCGAGCGCGAGGCCGACGGATTTGAAGAGCGTTATCTCGTCGTCGTTTCGCCGGCCTTCGGCGCGTCCGGCGAGGATGTCGTCGAGCAGTTTCACCGTGGCCCGGTCCACGAGGCCCGCCGCGATGGGCTGGGTGAGATCGCCCGCGGTTTCCAGCGCGCCCGGTCCATCAGCGACGATGACGGCGCGCGCGGCGAGCGCATCGTCCGCCTCGCGCATCGACGGCGTGAAGCCGCCGACGAGGTCGATGTGCGTGCCGGGGCGAACATCGGCACCGCGGATCAGCGGCGCGGTGGACAGGGTCGCGACGCTGACGATGTCCGCCGCGCGCACGGCCTCGCCGAGGTCCCGCACAGGCTCTGCGGAAATCCCTTCCGCCGCGAGGCGCGCGGCCAGCGCTTCCGCCGCTTCGCTACGCCGGCCCCAGACCATGATGCGCTGCGGGCGAACGACCTCGGCGTAGCAGCGGCAAAGCGCGTGCGCGACCTGCCCGGTCCCCGCCACCAGCAGAACCGATGCTGCCGGCTCCACCAGCGCCCGCGCGAGCGTCCGTGCGGCGAGAACCGAGGCGGCCGCCGTGCGCCGCTCGGTGAGCGCGGGGCCGTCGATCAGCGCGCGCGGTTCGCCCGTCG
Source organism: Sphingosinicella sp. (assembly GCF_041916975.1). Taxonomy (NCBI): domain Bacteria; kingdom Pseudomonadati; phylum Pseudomonadota; class Alphaproteobacteria; order Sphingomonadales; family Sphingosinicellaceae; genus Sphingosinicella; species Sphingosinicella sp. The sequence goes on along the minus strand of NZ_JAYRYK010000001.1, from coordinate 2,717,617 downwards.
CCGCGTCGAGCGCGACATAGAGCCCCCGCACCGCTCCACCCGGACGCGCGGCGAGCGCCGGATGCACGCTCACCAGCTTGACGCCGATGAGACCTTCGGGATTGACGGCAGGCATCACCAGGAAATGCCGGTCGCCATGCTCGCCGTAGCTAATCGCCGTGCGCGGAGGCGCGATCGGCGGCGCGATGAACGCCGCGCGCAGGGCATCGATGAGCGCGGGCCAGGCCAGAAGCCGATTCACGGTCGCGGCATCGAGATAGGGTATCGAACTCACAGCAGGCGGATCCGCAAGATCGGGATTTCGGTCGAAAGCAGTTCCCGCGCTTCGGCGGCTTCGAAGAGCCTGTCAAGCACGTCGAACCCCTCCTCGAGCCGTCCGAAGGCGGGAAAGCCCTGCCCATCAGGTTGCCGCGTGCCGCCGTGGTCGAGCGAAGGCTCGTCGCGCCGGCAGATGAAGAAGCTGTGGTAGACCGCGCCCGGCGCGAACCGCGCGAGGGAAATCGTGCCGCGTTCGTGGCGAAGGCCGGTTTCCGCAGTGGACTCGTGCCGCAGGCTGGCGGCGGGCGCCGTCTCCGGTTGCCGCAGACCGCCCTGCACCACCTCGATCGTCACCGGCTGATCGTCGTCCTGATTGGCATCGGTCGCGATGCGGTAGAAGCTCGTGCCGTCGAAAAGGCCGGCGGCAACGTCGCGCAGGAAATAGTCGGCGGTCTCGGGCGCGCGCGCCACGTCGACATGGACGCGCATATCGCCAAGCGGCGTGCTGATCAGAACCCGGCGATCGGCGGCTTCGTTCACGCGGGGAGCGCATTCTTGTGCACCGCGCCGTCCTTCATCACCATCACGAGCGCTTCGGGCCGCGTGAGGATGCCGATGTCCGCCAGCGGATCGCCATCCACCACCAGAAGATCGGCCAGATAGCCCGGCCGGATCGCGCCGAGTTCATCCGCCTTGTTGATCAGCGCGGCGTTCACCGAGGTCGCCGAGCGCAGGATGTCCGCCGCGCGCATCACCTCGCGCCGCAGCAGGAACTCCTCCGACTGATGCGCCATAAGTGGCCCGAGCAGGTCGGAGCCGAAGCCAATACGCGCGCCGCTTGCCTGCAGCAGATCGAGCGAATGCAGCGCGTGCTTCTCCACCTCCACGGTCTTCGCGAGGCTGACCGGGGAGAGGCCGAGGCCCGCGCCCTCATCGATCAGCTTGCGCAATGTCACCAAGGTCGGCACCGCATAGACATCCTCCGCGCGCGCCACAGCCTGCGCGGTTTCCTTGTCCAGCATCGTCGCGTGCTCGATCGACCGCACGCCGGAGCGGATGCAGCGCATCACCGCATCCGCTGTGTGGGCGTGCGCCATCACATAGGTGCGCCGCGTCGCCGCCTCGTGCACGGCGGCGGCGATCTCCTCGTCGCAATACTGGGCCATCCAGTAGGGATCGGACGGCGAGGAAACACCGCCGGAGAGGAACAGCTTCACCTGCGTCGCGCCGAGGCGGAGCTGCTCGCGCGCGGCCTTTCGCACTTCATCGACACCGTCCGCGAGGAGGGTCAGCGAGCCGCAATAGGCGCAGCCGCATTCGATCCCCGAACCGCGCATGTCGCCGTGCCCGCCCGTCTGGCTGAGCGCGAGGCCGGAGTAGAAGAAGCGCGGGCCTCGGATGAGCCCGCGTTCGATGCCCATGGCGAGCGTGATATCCCCGCCCGCCGCATCGCGAACCGAGGTGAAGCCGCGCTGCAGCGCCTCTTCGAGCGCACGCCGCGCATAAAGCGCGCGCAGCCCCGGGCGCATGCGGTCGAGCGTGCCGAGATTCACCTCCGCCGCATAGGCGTGGAAATGCGCGTCGATCAGCCCGGGCATCACGGTGCGGCCGCCCACATCAATCACGCGCGCGGCATCGCTGGCTTGGGGCTGCTCGTGGATCTCCGCGATGCGTCCGGCGCGGATCACGAGGCTGCGCCCGGGCAGGAGCGTATCCCCCACACCGTCGAAGACGGCGCAGTTGTTGAGGATGATGGTCACGATGCGTCCGTTCCGTTCAGCCCGGCAGGCCGCCATAGTAGCGCTCTGCCTGCTCCTCGGTGAGGAAGCCGTTGCGCAGGTCTTCGGCGACCGCCGCCTTGGGGCGCGCCATCGGATCGCCCCAGCCGCCGCCGGTCGCCGTCACCATGCGCACGACATCGCCCTTGGCCAGCTTCGCCCCGGTCACCTTGCCATGCACCTCGCGCGTGCCGTCGGCGCGGATGATGTCGAGGTGGTTGGGCGATCCGTCCCGCCCCCCGGCCATGCCCCACGCCGGGTACTTGAAGCGCCCGAAGCTGCCGGTGACCGTGAAGTCGTCGGTGCGCATGCGATAATCGAGCACGACGCCCTTGCCGCCGCGGAATTCGCCGTGGCCGCCGTCTTCGTTATGGAAGGCGTATTGATCGACATGGACGCCGTAGCGCGCCTCGGTGATCTCGATGGGCACGTTGTAGGTCTCGCCGTCGGCCGCCGCGAACTGTCCGGATTCGCCGTCCTTGCCCGTGCCGCCGCCCCAGCCGCCGACGAGCGGCTGCACGAGGATCGTGTTCTTGCCGCTGTCGGCATGAGTACCCGCGAAAACGACCGAGCAGACCGACAGCATGTGCCCCGCGCCGAGCCGGTCCGGCACGTGCGGCGCCAGCGCGCGCCAGATGAGATCGACGCCGTACATCAGCGTTTCCCAATAGGTCGAAACCGGCGCGGGCCGCTCCGCCGTGAACACTGTCTTGTCCGGACAGATGATCTCGATCGGGCGGAACGAGCCGCTGTTCGCAGGCACCTGCGGATTGGTGATCGCCTTGAAGATCAGACGCACCGCAGAGGTGAGCCCGGTACGCGAATTGTTGATCGGCCCGAGCGTCTGCGGCGCGCTTCCCGAAAAGTCGGCGATGAACTTGTCGTCGGTGATGGTCACCTTCACCATCACTTTCAGCGGCGTGTCGCTGCGGCCGTCGTCGTCGATCAGGTCCTCGGCGAAGAACTCGCCCTTGGGCAGGCTGGCAAGCTCGTGCTTCACCATCGCCTCGCCGTAGTCGAGCAGCTCGTCCTTCGCGGCCAACACTGCATCATGGCCGTACTTGTCGAACAGCTCGCGCACGCGGCGTTCGGCAACGCCGTTCGCGGCGACGCCCGCCCACATGTCGCCGACGCTTTCCTGCGGCACGCGGATGTTGGCGATGATGATATCGAGAATATCCTGACGCAGCGTGCCCGCATCGATGATCTTGCAGATCGGCATCTGGATGCCTTCCTGGAAGATCTCTGTGGCGTTCGTCGAGAAGCTGCCCGGCACCGCGCCGCCGACATCGAGCCAGTGCGCCTTGTTCACCGCGAAGGCGACAAGCGTACCGTCGTGGAAGATCGGCGTCGCGATGCCGAAATCGGAAAGGTGCGTACCGCCACCCCGATAGGGATCGTTGCCGATGTAGACGTCGCCTTCGCGAATGCCCGCGTCGCCGAACTTTTCGAGGATATCGCGCACGAAGCTGTCGATCATCGCGAGGAGCACGGTGGTGCCCTGCCCCTGCGCGATCAACTCGCCCTTTGCGTCGGTGATGCCCACCGAGAAATCGAGCGCCTCGTAGATGATCGGGCTCATGCTGGTCCGCGCCATCGTCAGGAACATCTCGTCGCCGATCGCAACGAGCGCGTTCTTGATGATCTCGAGCGTATAGGGATCGGTTTTCATGGAAGGATCCTTCAGCCGTTCAGATGGACATGGAGGTTGCCGTAGTCGTCGACGACGACGCGACGGCCTGGGGTGACGACGAGCGTCGCCGCCGCTTCCTCGACAATGCAGGGTCCCGTGAACGCCATGCCCGGTTCCAGCCGGTCGCGATCGTAGATGCGCGCCGCGTGGATGCCGTGCTCGTCGAAATCGACCGTGCGCTGGCTGACGATCGCCGTCTCCGGCGCCTTGCCGGTGGCGGTGAGTTTCTCGGGCTCGTGCTTCGGCACGTCGCCGAGCGCGACGAGGTGGAAGTTCACGATCTCCACCGGCAGATCGAGGCGGAACGTGTATTCGCGCTCGTGCGTGGTGTGGAAGCGTTCGGCCGCGGCAGCGACCGTCGACGCATCGAAGGCGACGTCGGGCAGTTCCACCTTCACGCTGTGCTCCTGCCCGAGATAGCGCATGTCGGCGAAGCGCTGGAGCCGCAGCGGCAGCTTGCCCGCCCCGGCTTCGGACGCGAAGCTCGCCTTCGCGGCGTCCGCCATTTCCACGAACAGGCTTTCAATGCGCGCGCTGTTCTCGATCGCGAGCGGCACTACCTGCGTACGGACGAAATCGCGCCGCATGTCGGTCATGAGCATGCCCCACGCGGAGAACACCGACGAATTCGTCGGAATGATCACCTTGGGAATCTGCAGCTCCTCGGCGAGCATCACCGCGTGCATGGCGCCGCCGCCGCCGTAGGCAACGAGCGTGAACTCGCGCGGATCGTAGCCCTTGTTGAGCGACACGAGCTTCAGCGCATTCACCATATTGGCGTTGGCGATGCGGATGATACCGCGCGCCACTGCCGCCATGTCCCCGCCGAGCTTCTCGGTGAGCGGGGCGAAGGCCGCCTTCACATTCTCCATGTCGGGTTCGATCTCGCCGCCAAGGAAGTTCGCGGGGTTGATGCGACCGGTGACGAGATTGGCGTCGGTCGTCGTCGGGCGCGTGCCGCCGCGCCCGTAGGCGGCGGGGCCCGGCGAGGCGCCCGCGCTCTCGGGGCCGACATAGAGCCGCCCGCCCTGATCGATACCCGCGATCGATCCGCCGCCATTGCCGATCTCGACGATCTCGATGACGGGCGTGCGGATCGGATAGCCCGGATTGGTGCGCGACCATTCGATCCGGTACTCGGTGGTAATGCGCGTCTTCGCGTTTTCGATCAGCGAGCATTTGGCGGTGGTGCCGCCGATATCGAGCGCGATGATCTTGTCTTCGCTTAGCAGGCGCCCAAGCGCGGCGGCGCCGAGGACGCCGCTTGCGGGCCCGGATTCGACCATTGCGATCGGATTGCGCACTGCGCCTTCCACCGTATCGATGCCGCCGTTCGACTGCATGATATAGGGCTGATGCGGGTAGCCGGCGGCCGCGAGACTGCGGCCGAGCGTTTCGAGATAGCGCTTGGCGGCGGGATGTACATAGGCGGTGAGCACCGCAGTCGACGTACGCTCATACTCGCGCCATTCGCGCGAGATCTCGTGCGAGGCGATCACGGAAACCTCCGGCCAGCGCGCACGGATATAATCGCGGGCGATGATCTCGTTTTCCGGCGAAACATAGGCGTGGAGGAAGCAAAGCGCGATCGCCTCGACACCCTCCTTGCGGAAATCCTCCAGAATGGGATCGAGCCCTGAAGGATCGAGCGGCGTCATCACATCGCCGAGATAGCTGCTGCGCTCATCGACTTCGCGGCGCAGGTAGCGCGGCACGAATGGCTCCGGCTTCTTGAAGGCGAGATTGAACAGATCGGGGCGGTTGCCGCGCGCGATTTCCAGAACGTCGCGGAAGCCCTTCGTGGTGATCAGGGCGGTTTTGGAACCCTTACGCGACAACAGCGCGTTGATGACCACGGTGGTGCCATGCGCGAAGAAATCGAACTGCGCCGGATCGAGCCCCGCCTTGGCGACGGCGTTCATCACGCCCTGATCGAACTGCGGATAGGTCGTGTCGGTCTTGGCGGTCCGCAGACCCACCACCCGCCCGCTTGCCTTGTCCACATCATAGCAGACGAGATCCGTGAAGGTGCCTCCAACATCGGTGGCCACGCGCATGTCTGTACTCCCGAACGTTCAGGCGCGCCGCGTCAGGCGTCGCCGATGGTGAGCGTAAATATCCGTGTATCGGCACGGACATGGAAGAAGTGCGGCTCTCCCGGCGGAACCATGACGAGATCGCCTTCGCTGAGCCGGGCAATTTCACCGCCGCTTTCGAGATCGAACGAACCCGAAAGAATGAGCGAGATTTCGGTCACGTCGTGAACGCTGAATCCGTCCTCCGGCACGCGAAGCCCGGCCGCGAAGCTCGACACGAGCGTCTGGCAGCGCACATTGCCCCGGGCACTTTTGTGATCCACGAGATTCAGAAGCGCTTCGGTGGCGAGGATCGCCGGTACGACCTTCACGCCGAAGGCTCCGGTTCCTCGCTCGGCGGGAACAGCACGGGCGTGCCGACCCACAGCACCTTCACCGGTTCATCGCCGCGGTTCTGCATCGAATAGCTGTGCCGCGCATCGAAGTGCAGATTGTCCCCCGGACCCAGATCGAAGCTTTCCTCGCCGACCTCGAAATGCAGCTCGCCCTCCAGAACATAATAGAAGGATTCGCCATCGCGGTGGACGCGCGGAAAGATCGGCCCCGGCGGGATGATGAAGATGAAGCTGTCCATCTTCTGGTTCGTATGTCCGGCGCTCAGCCGGATGTACGTGACCGGGGAATCGATCGGGTAATATTCGGGCTCCGCGGCGCGATGCATGATGTTGTTGGTTTGGGGCGGTGCCAGAAAGTAACTGATGTTGACGTCGAGCGCCTGCGCGATGCGCGACAGCGACACGATCGAGGGTGTCGCCTTGCCGCGCTCGGCGAGCGATATGAACGACACCGACAGGCCGGATTGCATGGCCACCTCGTTGAGCGTGAGGCGCAGCTTCTTGCGGCGGTTCCGCAGAAGCTCGCCGAACGACATCATCGGATCGCTCGTCGGCGCCGGGGCACTTGCTTTCACCATGGTTTTCCGGCTTTCCACCTGTTCCTGTTCCACCCCAAGGCCGCTCAGAACGTCTTGATGACGTCGATACCGTAGCTGCGCGGCCGCGCCTGGAAGTTATAATCGGGCACGACAACCTTATCGTAGTATTTCTTGTTCGACAGGTTCTTGCCCCACAAGGACGCGCTCCAGCCGCTGTCGAGGCTGATGCGGATCTGGCCGTTGAAGAGGTCGAGCGCGTCGCGGACCGGCACGCCGATCGCGGTGCCACCCTCGTGGAAGTAGGTCTTGCCGCGGTGCTCCCAGTCGCCGCGCACCAGAAGGCCGAGCCCGTCGCCGATGTCCGCCGAATATTGCAGCGACAGGTTGCTCTTGAACTTGGTGATGTTGGGAAGCTGGTTGCCGACCGTCGCGGGACTCACATCGTACTTGCGGATTTCGGAGTCGATGTAGCCGACACCGCCGATCAGCTCGAAGCCGGCCGGGAGCAGCGCGCGGAACTCGAACTCGGCGCCGGTGATGCGGGCCTTGTCGATGTTGTTCACGATCTGCGCGTTGACGGCGCCGTTGAAGTTGAAGACCTGCAGGTCGTCCGCCTCGGTGCGGAACACCGCGCCACTGATCGACAGCGCCCGCCCGAGCGGCTGCGCCTTGAAGCCTGCCTCGTAATTCTCCGACACTTCCTTGCGGAAGATCGCGTCGGCGACACGCGTGCCGCTCGACGGGTCAAACTCCGTGCCTGCCGCGTTGAAGCCGCCCGAACGGAAGCCCTTGGCGTAGCTGACGTAGAACGAAAGCGTCTGGAGCGGCCGGTAGTTCACCGTGAACTTCGGCTGCCAGGAATCGAACTTTTCCTTGCGCGTGCGCGGATCGGTGATCGGCCGCCAGAGGCCGTCCAGCCGGTAGGCATCCGGCCGCGGGTCCGTCTGCTCGCGGTGATCGGCGTCGTAGCGCATGGCGGCCGAGAGCTCGAGCGTATCCGTGAGGTCGTAATTCGCCTGAACGAATGCCGCATAGGCCTTGTCGTCGTTGTTCTCTTCGAAATAGGCGCGGGTCTGGTTCGCCGTCGCGGGATCGAAGTCCAGCTTGGGAATGATCCCGAAGCCCTTGTCTTCCTGCGTCGCCGTAATGAGATCGCGCTCGCGCTTCAGGAAATAGGCGCCGACGATGTAGCGGAACGGCAGTTCGGACGGGCTCGTGAAGCGAAGCTCCTGACTGAAATTCTGCTGGCCGTACACCTGGAACGTCGTGTTGAACGCCGCCGTGAAGAACGGCGTGCCGCCGCCGAGTCCGCCGAACGTGATCTGCGGCGTCGCGCAGGCATAGGGCGTCGAGAGCGGCGCGGTCAGCTCGAAGCAATTCTGGTTGTCCGAATAGTCGTAGCCGTCGAATGTCGTCAGCATCGACACGTCGTCATAGGACGTGATCGACGACAATGTCCCCGCGCCCGTTTCGTAATCGACCTTGAGCGAGACGTTCTTGAGAACGCGCTTGTTGTAGCCGAGATTGTTGCTCGTCGGCGCGATCACGGTGTTCGCGACGCCGTGCGCGTCGGTGATGACGGTGCCGCCGCTGGCATTGCTCGAACGCACGAAATAGGCAGCGCCGCCGGTCGTGCGGCCATAGTGCCCGCGCAGATCGAGGGTCAGCACGTCGCTCGGCTTGAACAGAAGCTTCAGATCGCCGGTGAAATTGCGGAAATCGTCGACCTTCCTGTCGAGAAACGTGTTGGTGATCCAGCCATCGGCCTGACGGTGCGAGATGCCGGCGCGGAACAGCAGCTTGTCCTTGACGATCGGGCCGGAGACCGAAGCCTCGGCGCGCGTTGCATCGCCGTTTCCGTAACCGAAGGCCACGCGACCTTCGTCTTCATTGGTCACCGGCTTGGTGGTGATGTTGATCGCGCCGGCAATCGCGTTGCGCCCGTAAAGCGCGCCCTGCGGACCTTTCAGCACCTCGATCTGCTGGATGTCGAACAGCTCCTGATTGAACTGGAACGCGCTCGTTTGCAGCACGCCGTCAACCGAAACCGCGACGGGCGTTTCGCCGTTCGGCACCTGCGTCACGCCGCGCACCACGAGGTAGGTCGTGCCCGCATCCTGCGCGGTGTTGAAGGTGACGTTCGGCGTCAGCGCGACGAAATCGCCGGGACGATCGATCTTGGCGTTTTCGATCTCCTTCTCGCCGAACACGGAGATCGACGCCGGCACATCCTGCAGCGATTCCGAACGCAGGCGCGCGGTGACGATGATCTCTTCGACCGCAGGCGTCTCTTGTTCCTGCGCGATAGCCACATGCGACGTTCCGCAAAGCACGGCGGCAGCGGCCACACGGTACACGACCCCGACTGATGTCTTCATTGAGACCCCCTCTTGATGATTCCCATTCCCGTTGGAATCAACTTCTCAGGATCAAACATTTACGTCAACTCAAATTTTGAGTATATAAAAAATATGCAATTAGCCCGGGAGAGAGAACAAGCGGGAAAATGGGTGTCGGGGGTTTGGGGCAATCCGCATCAGACGGATGACGGCGGAGCGCAATGGCCACGCGCCGGATCGGCGTCCCTGCCGATCGCTGGGCGATCGGCAGGGACGCCGTATTCTCATCGTTCAAACGTACTGAGTTGGGGAGTACGATCCGCTCAGGCAGGAGCCGAAGCGGACGCCGGGACGAGGCGAACCGGAATGCCGCGGCTGTCTTCCTCACGGAAATAGGCTCCCCTTGCCGGTATTGTCCCGGCCGGAAGCGGCGCACCCCGATCGTCGACCAGCGTCACGCCGAGTTTCGCAGCCCGCGCCGCGAACGCCGGAATGTCTTCGACGACAACGCCGAGTTCCATAACATGGCCCGAGCCCCGCGCCGCGAGGATGGCCGCCGCGCGGCTTCCCGGCAAAGGCTCGACCAGCCGCAGCCAGAGCGGTTTCTCGTCCGCGCCTTTGGCATCGAGCAGGACGACTTTGGCGGCCCCTTCGCCCGAGCCTCCGGCATGGCGCTTCATACCCATGTAGTTCACGAAGAAGGCGGCGGCGGCTTCGGCATCGTCGGTCACGATCGCCACATGGTCGATCCAGGGTGTCGCCGGCGCCCGGGTCTCATCCTTCCACACACGATCCCGTTCGAGCAGCAGCGACCCCGCGTCGTCCGATCGGACTTCATAATATTCGACCGTGGTTCCGCCGGTCATAGACGTCGGGTAATAAGCGATCCGCTGGCCGGGATTCAGGATTTCATGGCCGTCGAAGACGCCTTCGTTGATGGTGCCGCCGTCCTTGAGCGGTGAGCCGTCCATGCTCAGCATCTCGACGCCGCGCGCCGCCAACGCATCCAGCGCCTTCTGGTATTCGTTGCCGAGATCGAAATTGATCTCGACGAGCGCACCGTCGCCGAGCGCGTCGAGGATGACCTGCCCCGGTCCGGGCGTGGTCGGCTCGATCAGCTCGATCCACAGCCCCGGCGCGTCGAAGAACGTGCCGATCATGCCGCCGGTGGTTTTTTCATCGTCGCTCACCCGGATGACGGTCGGGTGGCGCTTCCAGCCCATCACCTGTGTCAGGAAGCGCGCGCTGGCTTCGGTATCGGCGGACCAGACCGCGATATGATCGAAAATCGGCGTGCAATCGCCCGCCGCCACTCTCGCCGCACGACCGGCGGTCTTCGCAATAGCCATGTCTCGTTCCTCGCTCCCTATTTGCGGAGCGCATTAATAGGCCGATGGCCTAATAAGTCAATATGACGAGAAAAATCCACTTCGGCCCACGGTTTCGCGCGGAAAAGAGCGCCTATTCCAGATTGAGCAAGGTATTGAGAACAACCTTGATTTCGCTTTTTATCGCGGTCATGCCCGCGCTGTCGGCGGCCTCGTAGATCACGGTGATACCGAGCCCGTCGATCAGCATCCGGATGATTTTCGAAACGTGTGCGCGGCGCTCCGCGGTCATGTCCGGAAAGATTCGGCCGAACTCTTCAGCAAGCGTCGTTTCGTAGCGTTCGTTCTCGCGTTTCAGGATCGCGGCGAGTTCAGGACTCTGGTGTGCGATGCCGAACAGGATGTGCCACAGCCGCACATCCTCGATGGACAAGAGATCGAGACTCGAGTCGAGAAGGGCCGCAAGCCGCCCTTTCTGAGTCGAGGTCGCGCCGAGCGCGGTTTTCATCGTATCCGTGTATTTGACAATCTCCTCATCGAAAATCGCTTCGATGAGGCTGGCTTTGGTCGCGAAATAATACTGCAGATTTCCGTGCGTGATGCCGAGCTCTTCGGCGATGTCGCGCAGCACGAGGCCATCAACGCCCTGCACCAGCAGGCGCCGTTTGGCGGCATCGATGATCTGCCGCCGCCGTTCGCGCCCTTTCGCTCTCGCGGGCGTCTTGTCCTGGGGGGCTTTGCTCACACTGTCACGTTTCATCGGCTTGCTGTCGATTCCATTCCATTGCCCTCCCCCTTTTCCAAAACTCGGTCTCGATCGGAAGGTCGGCCTAAAAAATCTTATCCTCGTTTTTCGCAGAAAATCTAGACGATTTCAGCACATCTTAACAGCCCGATCAACGAATGTTGACACAAAACATTTCATTGGCCTAAAATTATCATCAACTCGAGGCGACTCGTGTAGGGACGCCTGCGGCAAGGGAGGATAGCGAATGGGCAAGCACGGAAAACTGAAGCCGGCGGATTGGGGCGCACTGATGCCCGCGCACAATGCCCTCGCGCATCGTCCGCCCTATTATTACCGCGACACCGAAATGGTCATGCTGCAGTTCGAGCCCGATGAGGCTGCGGCGCTTGCGCTCCTTCCGTCCGAGCTGGAACTGATGGAGCCAGCCATTGCCTTCATGGTGATGGAGCAGAACCACTGGACGACGATCGGCGGCTACGGCGAGGTTTATCTCGGCATCATGTGCCTGTGGAACGGCGAGCCTCACGCCTATGTCCCTGGCGTTTATGTGACCGGCGAGAACAGCCAGATCCTGGGCCGCGAAATCTGGGGCTTCGGCAAGAAGCGCTGCCAGCGCTTCGAAATCCGTAAGCACGACAACGGCGATGTCGAAGCGATCATGGACATTCGCGCCGACGATCGCGCGCTGCGCGCCGTGGTGAAGCCGCAGGCCAATGCGGGCGCCGAAATCCTGGCGCCGATCCCGCTCATCTGCCTCAAGATCATTCCCGATGTCGCAGGCGGCGTGGCCCCGGCGCTCGCACAGCTCACGTCGGTGACGTTCAAGGCCGAGCCTTATGTGGGCGTGGACGGCAAGGCCGAGGTTTTCACCGGACCGGCCACGATCGAGATGGCGGTGCCGTCCGACGTCAATCTTCCCATCCGCGCCGTTCATGGCGGCGTCTACGCGCGGTTCACGGCGGACCTGCCCTACGGGAAAGTGCTCAAGACCTACACGGCGTCGGATTTCAGCTGGCAATAACAAAGGGGTGCGGTGGGAGCCGCTTTTCGGGAGGGAGACAAAGGGGTGAAGCAGCTTTTCATGCACGCCAGCCTGCTCGCGCTTTGCGCGGCAGCGGCGCCTGCAGCCGCGCAGGATACGGCGACCGACAGCGGCCGCTCGTCGCTGACCGACGAAATCGTCGTGACTGCGACACGCAATCGGCTGAGCGTTCAGGATGTCGGCGTTTCGGTGTCCGCCTTCACCGGTGAACAGCTGAAAACGGTCGGCATTTCGGATTCCACGCAGATCATCCAGATCACACCGGGCCTGCAGAACCCGCAAAGCAACAGCGGCGCAACCTCCAGCTATTCGATACGCGGCGTCACGCAGACCGATTTCGGCTTCAGCCAGGAAGCCCCGGTCGCGCTTTATGTGGACGATGTCTATCAGGCCAACCAGACCGGCGCGCAGTTCCAGCTGTTCGATATCGAGCGTGTCGAGGTGCTGCGCGGCCCGCAGGGCACGCTGTTCGGGCGGAACGCCACGGGCGGCCTCGTCCACTTCGTCACCGCGCGTCCGTCCGATGAACTCGGCGGCTATCTGGAGGCGGGTTACGGCTCCTACGATCGTTTCAAGATCGAAGGCGCGATCAACCTGCCGCTTTCAGACAAGGTCGCGCTGCGCGCCTCGGCAATCGGAGATTTCCACGACGACATCGCCGAAAACCGCACGGGAAGCGATCTCTGGAACCGCAAGGAGTATGGCGGCCGCGTGCAGCTTCTTCTGAAGCCGACTGACGAGCTCAGCGTCCTTCTCAACGTGCGCGGCGGCAAGCGCCGGAACACCGGCACGCCCTATGATCACCGCGTCGCCACGCCGACCGGGTTCGGCGGCAGCGGCGAGTACGACCTGTCGCCCGGCGCGGTCGATCTGTTCGGTTTTGCCGAACCTGATAACGACCCCTTCACCGTCTCCATCGACGACGTGAGCGCCAGCCGCGCGAAGAGCTGGGGTGTCAGCGGAACGCTGGCGTGGGAACTCGGCGACGTGACGCTGCACAGCATCACCGACTACTCCAAGATCGACGTCCTTCTCCGCGAGGATTCAGACGTTCAGCCCGGCGAATTCTTCCATTTCGTCGGCGCAGGAAAACAGTCGCAATTCTCGCAGGAGCTGCGTCTCAGCGAAAACACGGGAGCGCTGCGCTGGACCATCGGCGGCTTCTATCTCCGCCTGCGCGGCGATTTCGATCAGCGCGGCCTCATCACCGACCTTGGCTACGGCGTCGACGAACAACTCGCACTTTACGCCGTCGACACCGATTCTTATTCGGTGTTCGGTCAGGTCGAATATGATCTCTCCGACACGGTTACGATCACCGGCGGTCTCCGCTGGATTCGAGACAAGAAATCTCAGGTTTACGAGAACTTCTTCCTGATCGATGGCGTGCCGGACAAGATCCCGTTCGGCGCCAGCGGATCGCCGAACCTTGTCGATTTCGCCGGCAAAGATGCCCAGTCGATCTACGCGGCGCGCGCGCAGATCAATTTCAAGCCGAATGACGACATGCTCGTCTATGCGTCGTACAACCGCGGCGTGAAGGGCTTCGGCTACAATGCGCCCGTCGACCCTTCCGGATCGCCGCTGTTCGTCGATCCTGTAACCTTCGATCCGGCGCCCACGGCCAATGCCGCCTTCAAGTTCGAGGACGAGACACTGAATGCGTTCGAACTCGGACTGAAATCGACGTTCGGGAACGGCATCGGGCGTTTCAACGTCGCAGCCTTCTACTATAAATACGATAATTATCAGGCGCTCAATCTCTCCGGTATCACGCAGATCATCACCAACAACGATGCGCGGATGTACGGCCTTGATGCCGAGCTGTTCCTGAACCCGCTGCAGGGTATGGACATCGTCTTCGGCGCAGCGCTTCTCGATACGAAGGTCGAGGATGTGAACGTCGGCGGCGTGATTCTTGACCGCGAAGTCGCCTATGCGCCGTCCGCCCACCTCACCGGCCTCATCCGGCAGGAATGGACCGTGGCGGACGGCACGCTCGCCGCGCAGGTGAACGGAAGCTACACCGGCAAGCACTGGCTCGGCCTCAGCAACGCGGCCGTGCTTCGCGAAAAAGGCTATGTGATCGCCAACGCCCGGCTCAGCTACACGCTGCCTTCGGAAACGGTGACGGTCGCGGTCTTCGCCAACAATCTCGCCGACAAGAAGTATCGCACGCTCGCCTTCGATCTCGCGGGCTTCTTCGGGCTCGTCGAAAACCAGTTCGGCCGGCCGCGCGAGTTCGGCGCGTCGGTTTCGTTCCGCTTCTAGGCGGCAAGATCGGAGCGCTCTGATGTCTTACAAGAATCCGGGGCCGTGGGTCGATCCCGAGCGGGTCGAGGCGGAGCCGTGGAAAACCCATGGCGGGATCGTGAAGTTCTTCGAATTTCCGGTGCCGATCGCGGGCATGTCGCCGCGCGCGTTTCACCTCTATTGGCAGAAGCATCATTCGCCGCACGCCATGCACGTAACCGCATTTTCGCAGTTCATGCGCAAATACAACAGCACGCATAAATATCCCGACGATCCGGTACGGTTTCCGGAACGCTACGCACCCATGCAGCGTGCCGAAGGTGCGGCGGAAGTGTGGGTGAACAGCCTTTCGGAGGTGGGAGACTGGCTCGGCAATCCGCTCTATCCCGAGCTCATCCAGCCCGATGAGCCGCGCTTCATCGCGCAGGACGGATCGGCGGAAGTAATTATCGCCAAGGAGGAACGGCTCTACAAGGCCGATCCCGACCTCGTCGAGAACCTGAAGACGAAGGTCTACCTGCTCGGCCGTCGCCCCGCAGGCATCGACTACGACACCTTCCACGCCGCGGCGAGCGCGCACGCCCGGCGGATACACGAACATCCCGCGCTCGGCCGTCACCTGATCCAGTTCGTGGTGAGCCACAAACTGCGCGAGCCGTTGCCGCTCGAAGGCATGGCGTTTGCCGATATCGATGTGGTGTTCGAGCTGTGGTTCGACAGTGTCGCATCGGCAAATGCCTTCTTCGCCGAACCACAGGACGCAATCGCGAAGCAGGAGGCCGAACTGTTCGGTGGCCAGCCCCTCCGCGCGCTCGCCGTGCGGGTGCGGGTGGTGCACGACGAGTTTTCGTTCCAGCCAAGCACAACACAGCCGCTGCCCTTCTCATGGTAGAAGGCGCGATCAGAACGCGTCAGGTGCATCTGGTCGCGCGGCCGGAGGGGCAGCCGCACCCCGGGCACTTCCGCGTTGTCGATATCGATCTGCCGCCGCCCGGCGACGGGCAGGTGCTTGTCGAGAATCTCTACATGTCGGTCGACCCCTACATGCGGCGCAGCATGGATGCGGAAGCGAAGGATCTGGAGCCGTGGCCCATTGGCGGGCCGCTCAATGGTCCGAGTATCGGCCGTGTGCTTGCATCGCGCCGCGCGGACTTCGCGCCCGGCGATATCGTGGAGAGCATGTCGGGCTGGCAGGCGCATTTCATCTCCGATGGGGAGCCGTTCGCGCCCTATCTCTCGTCCGACACCGCCATCGCTAAGCGGCGTGTCGGCGATGGTGTCGAGGCGCGGGATTATCTCGGCCTCCTCGGCATCGCGAGCCAGACCGGCTATTTTGCGCTCACCTGCGCCGCAACGATGCACGCGGGTCAAACGATCGTCATTTCGAGCGGCGCAGGTACGGTCGGCTCGGTCGCCTGCCAGATCGCCAAGCTGAACGGAATGCGCGTCGTCACCTCCACCGGCAGCGCGGACAAGATTCGCTGGCTTCTGGACGAGATCGGCGTTGACGTCGCGCTCGACTACAAATCACCGGGCTTCGTGGCCGAACTCCGTGCCGCCTGCCCGGACGGCATCGATCTGCTGCTCGAAAATGCGAGCCCCGAGCATTTCTCCGCCTGCCTGCCGCTGATGAACACAAACGCCCTGATGCTGATCGCGGGCTTCATCAGCATCTACACCGGCGACGGCAAGGCGCGCATCGAAAACTTCGAATATGTCCTCGATCGCTTCCTCACCATCAAGTGCTTCGCGTTCATGGAGTATCTCGATGCTTTCGACCGCTTCGTGACGGATATGACCGCGTGGCGCCGAGACGGGCGCATCCGCTTCAGGGAGCAGATCTACGATGGCCTCGACTGCGCCCCCGAGGCACTCTGTTCGCTCTTCGACGGTTCCGCCACCGGCAAGCCGCTCGTGCGGATCGCGGGCTAGCCGTCATGGCGGATACCCCTGCCCTCGATAGATTGAAGACCGCCGTGTTCGCGGACTACACCGCGCGCACACCGAAATCGCACGCACTTTGGGAGCGCGGGAAATCTGTCCTTCCCGGCGGCGTTTCCGGGAATTTGCGCTATTTCGCGCCCTATCCGCTCTACATGGGAACGGGCTCGGGCAGCCGCACAATCGATGTCGACGGCAACGCCTATATCGACTGCTTTTCTTGCAACGGCCCATTGATGCTCGGGCACCGTCCGGCCGCCGTGCTGGAAGCGATCGAACGGCATCGCGACATGGGACCGCTCGTTCTCAATCCGGCGCTTCTCGTGGAATGCGCCGAGCTGCTGGCATCGATCGTGCCGTGCGCCGAAAAGGTGCGCTTCCTGAACAGCGGCACCGAGGCGGTGCTGTCGGCGGTGCGCTATGCCCGCGCGTTCACCGGACGCGACAAGGTGGTGAAGTTCCTTGGCCATTATCACGGCCAGTCGGATGCGTTCCTTGTCGGGCTAACACCCGATCGGCATCCCTTCGGTGCCGGCGTGCCCGCGTCAGCACATGAGGACGTGCTGACGCTGCCGTTCAACGACATTGCCGCGTTCGAAGCGCTCGTCACGGGGCGCAGCGATATCGCTGCCGTCCTGCTCGATCCGGCAATGCATTCGGGCGGTCTGTGGGGTGCCTCGCCGGACTTCCTCCGTGCGGTCCGCCGCGCAACGGCGGCGTGTGGCATCATCCTGATCTTCGACGAAGTCATCACCGGTTTCCGCCTCGGTCTCGCGGGCGCGCAGGGGCACTACGGCGTGACGCCGGACCTTGCGACCTTCGCCAAGGCGCTCGCGGCGGGCGAGAAGCTCGGCGCGGTCGCCGGTCGCGCCGACGTGATGGCCGTCACCGATCCGCTTGCCGCCACGTGTGTTCCCCGCGCCTTTCAGTCAGGCACCGGCAACGATGGCACGGCGGCGCTCGCTGCGGCAATCGGCGCGATGACCGAATACCAGCGTCAGGACGCCGAAGGCGGATACGCGGCACTCGACACGGCGGCGGCGGACTGCGCGGCCACGCTCGTCTCGGCCTTCGTCGCGCATGGCATTCCGCTTCACGTCAACCGGATGGCATCGATGATGCAGCTGTTCATCACCGATGCCCCGGCAAGCTTCGCGCGCTACGCCGCGCTTCGCACCGATCTCGTCGAGCTGTTCTATCTCGCGCTCATCAACCACGGCGTGATGCTCAGCCTGCCGACCTCCAATCACGTCTATTTCTCCTTCGCGCATCAGGCGGCGGACTTCGCCGCGATCGCGGAGGCCGTCGCCACCGTTCTCCGCACCTATCCCTTCGCCGAAGCCTATCAGGAGCTGGCATGATGCATACGACAACGCAGGAACTCGATCGACTGTTCAAAGCCCAGAAGGCGGCGTTCGGCCGCAACATGATGCCGACGCTCGACGAGCGTCTCGATCGCCTTCGTCGGCTGGAGGCAGCGATGGTGCGCAACCGCAAGGGGTTCCAGGAAACCCTCGCCGCCGATTTCGGATCGCACTCGCCGATGGTGACCGACCTTTTCGAAACCGGCGGCGTGCTCGGGCGCAACCGCTATATCCAGACGCAGCTCGCCGAATGGATGCAGCCGTCGGAGCGGCCGCTCAATGCCTACGTGCACGGCCAGTCGAGCGCGCGGGTGATCCGTCAGCCCAAAGGTGTGATCGGCAATCTCGCGCCATGGAACTTCCCCATCGAATGCGCGCTCGTGATGGTGAACGACATGCTGGCGGCAGGGAACCGCGTGATCGTCAAGGCCTCCGAGCAGACCGAGGCGACAAGCACCCTCCTTCGCCAGGCCATCGCCGAGGCGTTCGACGAGAGCGAACTCGCAGTCGTGTGCGGCGAGGATATCGCGTTCGCCGAATATTTCTGCACGCTGCCCTGGGATCATCTTGCCTACACAGGCGGCAGCAAGATCGGCCGGAATGTCCTTCGGCTCGCGGCAGAGCGGCTGACGCCCGTGACGCTGGAACTCGGCGGCAAGAACCCCACCGTGTTTTCCGAATCCGGGGTCAGCGCCGATCTTGTCGAGCGCTTCCTCTACAACCGCGTGTTCAAGGGCGGGCAGGTCTGCACGTCGCCCGACTACGCCTTCGTTCCCGCGCATCGGCTGGACGAATGGATCGCGCTCGCGAAATCCACGTGGTCGGCGATGTATCCGTCTTACGTGGGCCATCCCGACGCGACCGGCACGATCAACCGCCGCCACTACGACCGCATCCTCGGCTATCTCAGCGAGGCGGAAGCCGCCGGCTGCACCGTCATCTCGCTGAACGGCGACACGCCCGATCCCGAACGCCTGCAGATCCCGATGTATCTGGTGATCGGTCCCGGCGAGGCGCTGGGCGTGATGACCGACGAGATCTTCGGGCCGGTTACGGCTGTGAAGCCTTACACCTCGCTCGATGAAGCGGTCGACTACATCAACGGCCACGACCGCCCGCTCGCCGCCTATTTCGTCGGGCGCGAACGCGATCTCGCCGATGTGTTCCAGACCAGCGTGATCGCAGGCGGCATCGGCATCAATGTGTTCGGCCTGCAGGGCGCGGAACCCGTGCTGCCCTTCGGCGGCATCGGCGCGAGCGGCATGGGCTGCCATTCCGGCTACGAAGGCTTCATCGGCTTCACGCACAGCAAATCCGTGTTCGAATGCGCGGACGACAGCCCGCTGATGGCCGCACTCAAGGGCCCCTACGGCGCGATGACCCAAGCCTTCGCCGACGCGGTGTTCCCGCCTTCATGAGCGGGAACGATATATCCCGCCTGTTTTCGCGCGCGGTTAGTCCGCCTTCGAATTCTTCACGACGACATCTTCGGGAAACACGATCGTGAAGAGCGAGCCGGCACCATCCTGGTTGCTGGCGCTCACGCTCAGCTCCATCGCATCCGCGAAGCCCTTCACGATCGCAAGGCCAAGGCCGCTGCCCTGGTTCTGATCGGTGCCGCGGCCCGTCTTGAAGGCGGCGAAGGGCGCGCTGCCCGTCTCCGGCAGCCCTGGCCCCGAATCGCCCACCGACAGAGTAACGGCATCGGGCACGCGCCTTCCCTCGATCACGATCCTGCCGCCGCCGTGCTGTGCCGCGTTGGTGAGGAGGTTGAGCAGGATGTGGTGAAGCAGTGTCGGGTCGGCGGAGACGAGCGGCAGATTGGCGGGCACCTTGAGATCGATGTGGGACTCGGTGAGCAGCGCCTTCAGATCGTGAACCGCGCTTGCCACGGCGTCGGTAAGGTCGATCGGCTCGGGCTTCGGCGTCAAGCGGCCGGTATCGATGCGGACCATGTCGAGCAGGTTGTCGAGAAAGCGGCGCAGCTTCGCGATTTCGGCGCGCGCGATGGGCAGCGTCGCCGAGTTCGGATGCTCGGCAGCAATCGCATCGACCGCGCCCGAAACCGATGTCAGCGGTGTGCGGAGATCGTGACCGATCGAGGAGAGCAGCGCGGCGCGCAGACGGTCGCGCTCCTTCAGCACCGTGACCGTCCGCAGCTCGTCATCCAGCTTCAGGCGCTCATGGGCGAGCGCGGCCTGACCGAGCAGCGTCGACAGCAGCACGGCGCGGTCGGCGCCGACGGGTTCGCGCCCGTCCTCCTTTGAAAGACCCACGACGGCGAGAATACCAAGCGCCGTTCGCAGCGGCTGGAACTGCCAGTCCGCCGCATTCAGCGTCGCGGAACCCGCGCCGGCCGGCTCGCCGCGACTCCACGCCCAGTCGGCCGCAGCCATGTCGACGGGGCCGAGCACTGCGCCTTCCGGGAACGCCGCGACGCTCACAAGCGCGCCGTCCCGTTCCTTGAGCAGGACCGTACGCACGCCTAGGATACGGGCCATTTCCGCGCAGACGATGCGGCTCGTCGTTTCCCAGTCCGACGCACGCGCCAGCGCCTGGCCGAATGCGGCGACGGCGGCATTTTCCTGCGCGCTGCGAGCGCCGAGCGTCGCGCGGGCTTTGAGCCGGCTCGCAAGCTCGGCCGTGAACGTGGCGATCCCGAGCAGCACGAACAGGGTGAGCACGCTCTGCGGATCGGCAATCGTGAAGGTGTAGAGCGGCGGCAGGAAGAAGAAATTATAGGCAAGCGCCGACGCCAGCGCCGCGACCAGACCCGGCCGCGATCCAAAGCGGCCCGCCGCGGCAATCACCGGCAGCAGATAGATGAGATCGACGCCGCCCGTGCCGATCAGCGGCTGCGCGAGCCTGCCGATCAGCGTCGTCAGCGCAACCGCGGCTGCAATGAGTGCATAGTCGCGCGGACTCCCCCACCCTTTCGCGGGTGCGGACCGCTGCCGAAGCGGCGCGCTTTCCGCCGGAATGACATGAACGGCAAGGCCTTCGCCCTCGCGCAGCATGGCATCGACGACCGAGCCGTGGCGCAATTCGAACCACCAGCTGCGCGTCGATTTGCCGATCACGAGCTGCGTGGCGCGCATTCCTTCGAGATGCGTCTTGAGCCCCTCGATCACGCTTTCGGCCGGGATGGTCGCGATCGTCGCGCCGAGATTGGCGGCAAGGCGAAGCGCATCGGCGACGCGGCGCTTGTCCGCCTCGTCGAAGGTCGCGGCGCGCGGCGTTTCGATATAGATCGCCTGCCACGGTGCGCGCAGCGCATCGGCGAGCCGCTTTCCCGCGCGCACCAGCGTTTCGCTGCCGGGAAGCTCGCTCACCGCAACGAGGACGCGCTCGCCGCCCGCGAACGTGCCGGGCACGGCATAGGCGTCGAGATGCTCGAGCATCGCCTGATCGACGGTAAGTGCCGCGCGGCGGAGCGCCATTTCGCGAAGCGCCGAGAGGTTCTGTTTCGAGAAGAAATGACCGAGCGCGCGTGAGGCCTCAGCGGGGACGTAAACCTTGCCTTCCTTCAGCCGCTCGATGAGTTCATCGGGCGGCAGATCGACAACCTCGATCTCCGCGCCCTCGAACACGCTGTCGGGCACGGTTTCGCGCACGCGCACGCGGGTGAAGCTGGCGACGACGTCGTTCAGGCTTTCGACGTGCTGGATGTTGAGCGTGGTGTAGACGTCGATCCCGGCATCCAGCAGTTCGGCGACATCCTGCCAGCGCTTGGGATGGCGGCTGCCTTCGACGTTGCTGTGCGCATATTCATCAACGAGCGCGAGCGCGGGTCGGCGCGCGAGCACGGCGTCGAGGTCCATCTCCTCGAGCACGTGGCCCTGATAGTCGATGAGGCGGCGGGGGATCACCTCGAAGGGCTCCAGCAGCGCGGCGGTTTCCGCGCGGCCGTGCGTTTCCACGATCGCAACCACCGTATCCACGCCCGCTTTCAGCCGTTCCGCGCCGTCGCGCAGCATTTCGAACGTCTTGCCGACGCCCGGCGCGGCGCCGAGGAAAATCTTGAGCGTACCGCGCCCCTCGCGCTGTGCGGCACGCAACAAGGCGTCGGGAGAAGGCCGGGCTTCGCTGTCCATCGCCCTGAAATCTAGACCGTGCCGCGTGCAAACACCACGGCGGGGCAGGCTTCACTATGAAATCTTAATGCCAAAGGCCCCCATTCGCCGTCGAACCTTAATGGCGGCAACGCCTATCTCGTGGGCTGCGCCATGAAGGCGCTCGCACGGAGATTCCTCATGCCGGACCTGCCATGGCTCGCCCTGCTGGGCGGGCTGGTTCTTGCGACGCTGGCGCTCGTCCGCGTTTGCGACGACGCCTGAAGGCGCAGCCCATGACCCTGCACCTGATCCTTGCCGGCGCAACCGCGCTCGGCCTTCTCCTCTATCTCGTGGCCGCGTTGCTGCGGCCCGAGCGCTTCTGATCGGAACCTCCCGATGACCTACCAGGGATGGGCGCTCATCGCGCTGTTCGTGGGCCTGCTGCTGGCCCTCACCAAGCCGATGGGCCTGTGGCTGTTCGCGCTCTACGAAGGGCGGCGGACACCGCTTCACCGCATTCTGGGGCCGGTTGAAAACGGCTTCTACAGGCTCGCGGGGATCGACCCTTCAGCGGAGCAGGGCTGGCGGCGCTATGCGCTGCATCTCCTCCTGTTCAATCTGGCGCTCCTGCTGTTCACCTATGCGGTGCTGCGGCTTCAGGACGTGCTGCCGCTGAATCCGCGCGGCCTTGCAGCGCTGGGACCGGACGGCGCGATGAACACCGCGATCAGCTTCACCACCAACACCAACTGGCAGTGGTATTCGGGCGAAGCGGCGCTTTCGAACCTCTCCCAGATGCTTGGCCTCGCCATCCACAATTTCCTGTCGGCCGCGACGGGCATTGCGGTCGCCTTCGCGCTGTTCCGCGGGTTCGCGCGGCGAGAGGCCGCCACGGTGGGCAACGTGTGGGCGGATATCACGCGCATCACGCTCTATCTGCTGCTGCCGATCGCGTTCGTTTATGCCGTGTACCTGATCGCGAGCGGCGTACCGCAAACGCTCGCCGCCTCGGTCGATGCCGTCTCGCTGGAAGGCGCAAAGCAGACGATCGCGCTCGGGCCCGTTGCCAGCCAGGAAGCGATCAAGATGCTCGGCACCAACGGCGGCGGCTTCTTCAATGCGAACAGCGCGCACCCGTTCGAAAATCCGGGCGCGCTCACGAACCTCGTACAGATGCTGTCGATCTTCGCGATCGGCGTCGGCCTCACGTGGACGTTCGGCAAGGCCGTGGGCAACACGCGGCAGGGCTGGGCGATCCTCGCCGCCATGCTCGTGCTGTTCATCGCGGGTGTGACCGTCACCTATTGGCAGGAGGCCGCAGGCAATCCGATCCTGCACGGCCTCGGCGTTTCCGGCGGCAACATGGAAGGCAAGGAGGTTCGCTTCGGCATTGCCGCTTCGGCACTCTTCGCGGTCGTCACCACGGCCGCCTCGTGCGGCGCCGTCAACGCCATGCACGACAGCTTCACGCCGCTCGGCGGCCTGATCCCGCTGTTCAACATGCAGCTTGGCGAGGTCGTTGTGGGCGGCGTCGGCGCGGGCATCTACGGCTTCCTGCTGTTCGCCTTGCTCGCCGTGTTCGTCGCCGGGCTGATGGTCGGGCGGACGCCCGAATATGTCGGCAAGAAGATCGAGGCACGCGAGGTGAAGCTCGCCGTGCTCGCGATCGCCGTCCTGCCGCTCGCCATTCTCGGTCTCACGGCACTGAGCGCGGTAAACACGGCAGGCCTCGCGGGCCCGCTCAACAAGGGGCCGCACGGCTTTTCGGAAATCCTCTATGCCTTCACGTCGGCGGCCGGGAACAACGGCTCCGCCTTCGCTGGGCTTACCGCGGGTACGCCGTGGTACAATGCCCTTCTCGGCATCGCGATGTGGCTCGGGCGGTTCTTCGTGATCGTGCCCGTGCTCGCCATCGCGGGCAGCCTCGCGGCGAAGAAATACACGCCCGCAACCGCGGGTTCGTTTCCCACCACGGGCGCGCTGTGGATCGGTCTCCTCGTCGGGATCATCCTCATCGTCGGCGGTCTCACCTTCCTCCCCGGCCTCGTGCTCGGTCCGGTTGCGGACCATATCGCGATGCTGCGCGGCGACCTCTTCTGAGGGACAACTCCCATGACCAAATCCATGTTCTCGGCAGACCTCGTGATCCCCGCGATGCGCGATGCGGTGTTGAAGCTCGATCCGCGCCAGCTCGTGCGCAATCCGGTGCTGTTCACCACGGCAGTTGTCGCGCTTCTGCTCACCGTGCTCCTCGCCATCGGCGGCGAGCGCCTCTCCATGCCGTTCCAGATGCAGCTTATCGTGTGGCTGTGGCTCACCGTGCTGTTCGGCACCTTCGCGGAAGCGCTTGCCGAAGGACGCGGACGGGCGCAGGCGGCGTCGCTGCGCGCCACCAAGTCCGAGCTTAAGGCGAAGCTGCTCGTGGGTGTCGGCGATATCTACGAGATGATCGGCGCGGCGCAGCTCGGGAAGGGCGAACTCGTCCTCGTCGAAACCGGCGATCTCATCCCGGCCGACGGCGAGGTCGTGGAAGGCGTCGCCTCGGTGAACGAGGCCGCGATCACCGGCGAGAGCGCCCCCGTGATCCGCGAGGCGGGCGGCGACCGCAGCGCCGTCACCGCAGGCACGCGCGTCATTTCAGACCGCATCAAGGTCCGCGTCACGCAGGAACCGGGGCACGGTTTTCTCGACCGGATGATCGCGCTCGTGGAAGGCGCCGAGCGGAAGAAGACGCCCAACGAGATCGCACTCACGATCCTGCTCGTCGGGCTCACCATCATCTTCCTGATCGCGGTTTCAACGATCCCCGGCTTTGCCGATTATGCGGGCGGCAGCGTTCCGGTCGCGGTGCTGGCGGCACTGCTCATCACGCTCATCCCCACCACGATCGCCGCGCTCCTCTCCGCGATCGGCATCGCGGGCATGGACCGGCTGGTGCGTTTCAACGTGCTCGCAAAATCCGGCCGCGCGGTGGAAGCCGCGGGCGATGTCGACGTGCTGCTGCTCGACAAGACGGGCACGATCACCATCGGCGACCGTCAGGCAACGGCCTTCCGGCCGCTCTCCGGTATCGATGTGGAAACGCTGGCGAACGCCGCCACGCTCGCGAGCCTTGCCGACGAGACGCCGGAAGGCCGCTCGATCGTCGTGCTGGCGCGCGAGCGCTACGCCGTCGCCACGCGCACACTCCCTGCAGACGCGCGCGTGATCCCGTTCACGGCACAGACGCGCGTATCCGGGATCGAGGTTGCAGGCAGCATCATTCGGAAGGGCGCCGTCGATTCCATCCTGAAGGCGGAGCCCGCGCTTGCCGATACGCCTGCGGCCGCGGAACTCACGCGCATCACCAACGAGATCGCCCGTTCGGGCGCCACGCCGCTCGCCGTCGTGCGCGACGGGCGTCTGCTCGGCGCCGTCGCGCTGTCGGACGTCGTGAAGGCGGGCGTACGCGAACGCTTTGCGGAGCTTCGCCGCATGGGCATTCGCACGGTGATGATCACCGGCGACAATCCGCTCACCGCCGCGGCGATTGCCGCCGAGGCTGGCGTCGACGATTTCCTTGCCGAAGCGACGCCCGAAGACAAGCTCGCGCTCATCCGCCGCGAGCAGGCAGGTGGACGCCTCGTCGCCATGTGCGGCGACGGCACCAACGATGCTCCCGCACTCGCGCAGGCCGATGTCGGCGTTGCCATGAACACGGGCACGCAGGCGGCGCGCGAGGCGGGCAACATGGTCGATCTCGACAGCGACCCCACAAAGCTGATCGAGATCGTCGGCCTCGGGAAGCAACTCCTGATGACGCGCGGTGCACTCACCACCTTTTCGATCGCGAACGACGTCGCGAAATATTTCGCGATCATTCCGGCGATGTTCGTGGTGCTCTATCCCGGGCTCGGCGTGCTCAACGTCATGGGGCTGGGATCGCCCGAAAGCGCGATCCTGTCGGCGATCATCTTCAACGCACTCATCATCCCCTGTCTCGTGCCGCTCGCACTGAAGGGCGTCCGCTACCGCCCGATGGCGGCCGGGCCGCTGCTCTCCCGTAACCTCGCGGTTTACGGCCTCGGCGGTCTCGTCGCGCCGTTCATCGGCATCAAGCTCATCGACCTTGCCGTCACCAGTATCGGTCTTGCCTGAAGGATACCGCCATGCTCTCCGATCTCCGCACCGCCCTCCGCCCCGCGTTCGCCCTGACGCTGCTGTTCGCAATCCTACTCGGTATCCTCTACCCGCTAGGTCTCGCTGGTATCGGTCAGGCCCTGTTCCCACGCCAAGCAAACGGCAGCCTCATCGAGCGCGACGGGCAAGTCGTCGGCTCCGCGCTCATCGGGCAAGCCTTCACCTCGCCGCGCTATTTCCACGGCCGCCCCTCCGCCGCAGGCAACGGCTATGATGCCCTCGCGTCCTCGGGGTCCAACCTCGGGCCGACATCGAAAGCACTCGTCGAGCGCATCAAGGCCGACGTCTCGGGCTCAGGAATTCCCGCCGATCTCGTGACCACATCGGGCTCGGGCCTCGATCCGCACATCAGCCCGGCCGCGGCGCGGTTCCAGATCGCACGCGTCACAGAAGCACGCGGACTGCCCGCAGCGGAGGTGGAGGCGCTCGTCGCGGCCCACACCGAAACCCCTCTCGCAGGCATAATCGGCGAGCCGCGCGTGAACGTGCTCGCTCTAAACCTCGCGCTCGACCGGGCCTCGTCGCGGCCCTAAAAGGGGCCATGTCCGCAACCGCGCGCATTCTCGTCATCGAAGACGACCCGCACATCCGCAGGCTCGTGCGCGCGGCGCTGCAGCGGGTCGGCCATGCCGTCAGCGAAGCGACATCCGCACGCGAAGGGCTGTCGCTTCTCGACATCGAGAAACCGAACGCGGTTCTGCTCGACCTTGGCCTCCCCGACCGGGATGGGATCGAGCTCATCCAGATCATCCGTGCGCGTTCATCCGCCGGAGTGATCGTGATCTCCGCGCGCGAGGATACGGCGGAGAAGGTCGCCGCGCTCGATCTCGGCGCCGACGATTATCTGACGAAGCCGTTCGATACGGAGGAACTCCTCGCCCGCATTCGCACGGCGCTGCGGCACCGCCAGTCGGGAGAGGCCGGACAGGCCCGCGTCGTCATCGGAAATGTCGAGATCGATTTGGCCCGCCGCCGTATCCTTCGCGCAGGTGCGGAGGTACATGTCACGCCAAAGGAATACGACGTTCTCGCTGCGCTGGCACGCCATCCCGACAGGGTGATCAGCCACGCGCAACTTCTCCGCAACGTCTGGGGTCCGGCGCAGGAGCAGCGCGTCGATTATCTTCGGATCGTTGTCCGCAACTTGCGCCAGAAGCTCGAGGTCGACCCTGCACAACCGCGCCTCATCACCAACGAGCCAGGTGTCGGCTACAGATTGCGCGTGCTGGAATAGCCGATTGCGTTAACGGCGCCGAGGCCTACGCCGTGTGATCCGTCAGCAGCAGATCTTCATAGAATGCGCTAAATGGCCGATCCGGATGACGGATCTGGATTTCGAGAACCCAGAGTTCCGGTGATGGCGTGAACGGCGCTTCCGCTAGCGCGCCTTTGTGAAGTACGGCGTGCGGAAAGTCCGCGAGCCGGTGGCCCGACATATCGAGATTGAGTTCCCAACCCATCACCTGCGCCTCGGCCGCGGCGAAATCGTAAAGTGCCATGCCCGAGAGCCCCTCGTTGAGCCACTTCGCACGGGCTCGGCCGAACAGGTCGCGCACGTCGCGCTGCGCGCCCAGCATTTCCGGATCGTTACCGACAACGAACGTATCGCCGCCATCACCTTCCCACTTCTGCCAGACGGGGCCGATGTCGATGAAAAAGATGTCGTTGTCCCGAAGCGCTACGCCCGGCTCGGAAGGCTGGCCGAAATTCTTCAGCGTGTTGGACCCGAACCGGACGTGCAGCCCATGCCATCCGCGCAGCATTTCCGCCGCGCGGAGCTGGTCCTTCGCCATCGCGACGGCATCTTCCTCGAGCATCCCGGGATGGATGGCCGCCGCGATATCGTTGATGACCTTCCGGGTGCGTTCGCGCACGTGCAGGAACATGGCCCTGTCGAAGTTGGCGCCGACCGCTTCCGCCTTCACCTTTTCATCTGCACTCACATCCCACCCTTTCCTGTTGATGCATTTACCCGCACATTGCACCCGATTCTGCCGACGTTGACCGCCTGCGCGCCATCGCGACAAGGCCATTTTTGAGCAGCGTGCGGTGCCGATGGCGCACCGGTCTCCGTAGTGCTGGTGATTGGCGCACACCGGCCATTGCTCCCTTCGCACCTCAGAGACGCGTCCGCATCCTGCATAACCGCTCGAACGATGCGGGAGGAACGATGCCGCCGACAAGGGAGCCGGAATTGCAGCACGCCGAAATCAGGGACACACCCGACGCTGTCGACGCCCGGCTTGCCGCACTGATGGTGGATGTCTACGCGGGCCAGTTGATGCCCGACGAACAGGTGCGGATTTTCGGCCAGACCGAGCGTGCCTTCGCGACGCGTACGGTCCGCCGCGGCGCTTCCGTGCGTGCGCTCGGCGCCGCGCCTGCAGCAGGATTGTCCGAATTTCCCGTTCGCGCCAACAATACGACCTATGATCTCTACGACTACATGTCGCGCAACCGTGTCGCCGGACTGCTCGTCATGCAGGGTGACGTGCTCGTCCACGAGCAATACGAACTCGGCATCAACGCCGCGACACGCTGGCTTTCGATGTCGATGGCGAAATCGGTCAGCACCACGCTTATCGGCGCGGCGATCCGGGACGGTTATATCGCTTCGGTCGAGGATTCGCTGACCCGCTACCTGCCCGAGCTTTCCGGAAGCGGTTACGATGGCGTTTCCGTCCGCGAGCTGATGCTGATGACTTCGGGTGTGCGCTGGGACGACACACATACCGACCCGGCTTCCGAGCGGCGGCACATGCTGGGCCTGCAGATCGAGCAGCAGCCGGGCGCGATCATGCGCTACATGGCGAGCCTGCCGCGTGCGCACGCGCCGGGCACGCTCTGGAACTACAGCACCGGCGAAACACACGTCGTCGGTGCGCTGGTTCGCGCCGCAACGGGCAAGTGGCTCGCAGACTATCTTTCAGAGCGCATCTGGTCGCGCATCGGCACTGAAGCCGATGCGGAATGGTGGCTGGAAGCGCCAGGCGGCCTTGAGGTCGCGGGCAGCGGCCTATGCGCCACGCTTCGCGACTATGCGCGTTTCGGCCGTTTCATGCTTGAAGGCGGCGTCATCGACGGGGAAGCCGTGCTCCCCGAAGGCTGGACGGTGGAAGCCACACGCCCGCGCGAACTCGGCGGTGGGCGGCTGGACTACGGTTACATGTGGTGGCCGGTTCCGGCGCGAGACGGATCGTTTGCCGATGGCGCCTTTTCAGCACGCGGCATCTTCGGCCAATATATCTATCTGAACCCGGCGCGTCGCATCCAGATCGTGGTTTTGAGTGCGCGGTCGAAACCGAAAGGGGCCGAAGCCATCCTCGACAACGACGTCTTCAATTCGGTTGTCGAGACCATCGGCTGATGAGGAACGGCGGAGGCAAGACTACGCAATGACCACCGCCGCCGATGCACCCTGCCTGCCGTCTGAGCAGGCGCCGCGCGAAATCTGGGGCCAGCCGCGCGGGCTTGCCTACATCGCCTTCACGGAGGCTTGGGAACGCTTCTCCTTCTACGGAATGCAGGCGCTGCTCGTGCTCTACATGGCGGGCCACCTGCTGCACCCCGGCAATATCGAGGGTGTGTGGGGGTTTGCGGGCTTCCGCAGCGCGATCGAAGCCCTCACTGGGCCGCTTTCCGTGCAAGCCCTCGCTTCGCAGATTTTCGGGCTTTACGTAGGCCTCATCTATTTCACGCCTGTGCTCGGCGGGCTCCTGGGCGACCGCGTGACAGGCCGCAAGCGCGCAGTGCTCGCGGGTGCAGGTCTCATGGCGATCGGCCATTTCCTGATGGCGTTCGAGGCCGCATTCCTTCCCGCACTCGGTTCTCTGATCCTCGGCGCAGGCTTGCTCAAGGGCAACCTCGCTGCGCAGGTCGGCGATCTCTACGAAAAGAACGACAGCCGCCGCGACGGCGCCTTTACGATCTATTGCACCGCAATCAACGTCGGCGCGACGATCGCGCCGCTCATTTGCGGGACGCTCGGCGAGCTTTACGGCTGGCACTATGGTTTCGGCGCCGCGGGTGTCGGCATGCTCGTCGGCATCGTCATTTACCTTGCGGGATATCGCTACCTGCCGCCCGAAAGCGCCGCCATCGAACGCGGCGACAAGCCGAAGCTCGCGCCGGGCGATGGCCGCGTTATCATTGCTCTCCTCGTCGTGCTTTCGATCACCGCACTTTACTGGACCGCGCAGGCGCAGGTGTGGAACACGTATCCGCTGTGGCTGCGCGACCATGTCGGCCGCGACATTCTCGGCTGGACCGTGCCGGTCACCTGGTTCCAATCGCTCGATTCGCTCGCCGTTCTCCTGCTTGCGCCTGTGATGGTGGTTGTCTGGCGGAAGCAGGCGCAGCGCGGCGCGGAGCCCGCCGAGCTCTCGAAAATCGCCATCGGCTGTTGCGCGTTCGGCATCGCCTGTCTCCTCCTCAGCATCGGCGAACTCCTCGCGGGCGGCGGCAAGATCGCCCTTATCTGGCCGGTGGTCTTCCACTTCTTGTGCGCCGTCGGCTACCTTTACATCGCGCCCATCGCGCTTGCGCTTGTGTCGCGAGATGCGCCTGCGGCGGTGAACGCGATGATGGTCGGCGCCTACTATCTCGGCATTTTCATCGGGGGCATCGTCAGCGGCTGGCTCGGTCGTTTCTACGAGCCGGTCGGCCCGCTGGGCTTCTGGATGATCCATGCCGCCGTCGTGGCGAGCGGCGCGCTGTTCGTCCTGCTGCTGCGGACATGGCTGGTCCGGGCGCTCCATTCGCGAGTGACAGCGTAAATACGGGAGGGATTGCGAATGAAAATCACGCTGGCCGTCATCGGCCTGCTTGCCGGTGCGGCATGTCCTGCGCTTGGCGCAACTCTCGTCGCCTGCCCGGCAGGCGCGCCTGCGAAGGGCTGCACCTTCAAGGGCGACGGCGCGATACAGGCCGCGATCGACAAGGCGGCCGACGGCGACACCATCCTCGTGCGCGCAGGCGTCTACGCCCCGCGCGCCTATCGGGATCTGCCGTACAAGGAGATCATCGTTCGCGCGTTCGTCGCTGTCGATGGCAAGCGCCTCACCATTCAAGGCGAGAAAGGCGCGGTCCTCGACGGCAGCGAGGGTCTACCGAGCACAGCCATCGGCCTCCGGAATGCCGACGTGACGATCAGCGGCCTCGACATTACCGGCTTCCGCTTCGACATCGAGGAAGACGACATCTACGAAGGCCACGGCATCTTCGCCGTGGACAGCCGCGCGCGCATCTCGGGCGTCACCATCAGCCGTTACCAGAAAATGGGGCTCACCGGGCGCGGCAACACGATCCTCGATGCGCGCGATCTTCGGGTGCTGGACGGCCATGTCGCAACATGGCTCTACGAGGGCGCATACTTGCGGCTCGACGGAGCGGTCTTCCGCAACAACGATTCCTCGGCGGTCGCCGCCTACAACAACAGTGTCGCACATCTCACGCGCATCGCGGTCGACCGGAGCACCGACGACGGCCTCTACGCGGAAGACGACGCCGCGATCTACGTTTCGGACTCGCTCATCGTGGGAAGCAAGCCGATCGCGCTCAATGCCACAGGCAAAAGCCGCATTGTCGGCCGCAACCTCGCGCTTCACGGCAACGCGGGCGACACCAGCGAGACTGGCGTCGCGCTCGAAGGCGTCATCGCGGGCGATCCGCGCGTCGATGCCGACTACCGGCCGCTCGCCGGTTCCCCGATCGAGGGCAAGGGCATCGGCCCCGCCGCATCCCACTGAAAATCGCTGCGCAGCGTTGGTGCGGCGCACGCACCACCGCTCGCCGCTTTGTCGCCTTGGCCCGTCCGGCGGCCGACTGAATGATCGCGCGCATTGGTCCTGGCCGCAAAGGCGGGCCGAAACGTGAGGATTTCTGGTTCATGCTTCGCAACTTCGCCGATACCGCCGCGCTCCAGTCCGTCGATGCCGCGCACCACGTCCATTCGTTCGCCGACCCCAAGGCGCTCGCGGCAAAGGGCACGCGTATCATCACGCAGGGCAAGGGTTGCTACGTGTGGGACAATGAAGGCAACCGTCTGCTCGATGGCATGGCGGGCCTGTGGTGCGTCGCGGTCGGCTACGGTCGGCAGGATCTGTCGGAGATTGCCGCGCGGCAAATGAACGAACTGGCCTACTACAACAATCATTTCGGCACCTCGACACCGCAGATGATCGAACTCGCCGAAAAGATCGCGAAGCTGACGCCAAAGGGCCTTGATCATATCCTATTCGCGAATTCCGGCTCGGAGGCCAACGACACCATCGTCCGCCTCGTCCGCCGCTACTGGATGCTGCAGGGCAAGCCGACTAAGCAGACCTTCATCGGCCGCGATCTCGGCTATCATGGCAGCACGCTCTGCGCCGTCGGCCTGGGCGGTATGCCGCACATGCACGGCATGGCGCCTGAGATGCTGCCCGGTTTTGCGCATATCATGCACCCGCACCACTATCTGCTCGGCGACGGTCTGACCCGCGAGGAGTTCGGCCTGAAGGCCGCGCAGGCGCTGGAGGAAAAGATTCTCGAACTCGGACCGGACAACGTCGCCGCGTTCATCGGGGAGCCGCTGCAGGGCGCGGGCGGTGTCATTGATCCGCCCACCTCCTACTGGCCGGAAATCCAGCGTATCTGCCGCCAGTACGACATCCTGCTTGTCGCCGACGAGGTGATCTGCGGGTTCGGCCGCACCGGCGAATGGTTCGGCTCGCAATACTACGATATCCAGCCCGATCTGATGCCGATGGCGAAGGGGCTTTCCTCCGGCTACCTGCCGATTGCCGCGGTCGCCGTGGGTACGAAAGTGTTCGAGTCCTTGAATGAAGGCGGCCTCCTCGCGCACGGCTTCACCTATTCGGGCCACCCGGTCGCGTGTGCGGTGGCCAGCGCCAACATTGATATCATCGCGAACGAAGGCCTCGTCGATCGCGTCCGGGAAGACGTGGGGCCGTATTTCCATCAGTCGCTGCGCCAGCTCGCCGACGCGCATCCGCTTGTCGGCGAAGTGCGCGGCGTCGGCCTTGTCGCCGCGCTGCAACTGGTCCGCGCCAAATCACCGAAGACGGTCTTTACCGCCGAGGAGCAGGCCGCGATCCATTGCCGCGAGGTGCTTTGGGAGAACGGCCTCATCGCCCGTGCCGTCGGGCAGGCGATGGTACTGAGCCCGCCGCTCGTCATCACCCGCAGCGAAATCGACGAGATGGTCGAGAAGATGAAAGCGGGACTCGACGCAACCGCCGCCGCGTTCGGCGTGCTGTGATGGCCCTGCCGGTCTCGAACGCGGCGGCGGACCTCATCGCGCGCGGGTTGATGCTCAGCGTTGCCGAACGGACCTTCCCGGTGTTCAACCCGGCAAACGGCGCGCACATCGCCAATGTCGCGGACGGCACCGCCGACGACATGCGCGCCGCGATCATGGAAGCCAGGACCGCCTTCCCGGGCTGGAGCGCGCGCACCGCCAAGGAGCGTGGCGCCGTCCTCCGCCGCTGGCACGGCCTCGTCGTCGAGAATGCCGATGTGCTCGCCGAAATCCTGACGCTGGAGCAAGGCAAGCCACTTGCCGAAGCGCGCGGCGAAATCCTGTTCGGCGCGAACTTCATCGAATGGTTCGCCGAAGAAGCGAAGCGCGTCTACGGCGACATCGTTCCCGCCCATGCGCCCGACAAACGCTGCCTTGTGCTGAAGCAGCCTGTCGGTGTGGTCGGCGCGATCACGCCGTGGAATTTCCCGAGCGGCATGATTACGCGCAAGGTTGCGCCCGCCCTCGCGGCAGGCTGCACGATTGTGGTGAAGCCCGCCGAGGATACGCCGCTTTCTGCGCTCGCGCTCGCCGTGCTGGCCAGGGACGCGGGCCTCCCCGAAGGCGTGATGACGACCGTGACTGCCGCGCACGCGGCCGAGGTCGCGAGCGTACTGACGGCAAGCCCGGACGTCCGCAAACTCTCGTTCACCGGCTCCACGCGGGTCGGCAAGCTGTTGATGCGTCAGTGCGCGGACACGGTGAAGAAGCTCAGCCTCGAACTCGGCGGCAACGCGCCGTACATCGTGTTCGACGACGCCGATCTCGATGCCGCCGTCGCGGGCGCGATCGCCACCAAGTTCCGCAACGCCGGGCAGACCTGCGTTTCAACGAATCGTATCTACGTGCAGTCCGCCATCATGGAGGCCTTCGCGCAAAAATATGCCGAGGCTGTTCGCGCACTCAGCATTGGCGACGGCTTCGGCGCAGGTACGCAGATCGGGCCGCTCATCAATGCAGCGGCGGTGGAGAAGGTCGACAGTCTCGTGCAGGATGCCATTGGCAAGGGCGCTGTGGCCGTGCTCGGCGGCGGGCGGCACGAACGCGGCGGCAACTTCTACGCGCCCACGATCCTCACCGGCGTTTCGCCCGGTATGGAAATCGCGCAGGCAGAGATTTTCGGGCCCGTCGCCCCGCTGACCTCCTTCGAGACCGAAGCCGAGGTGATCGCCATGGCAAACGACACGCCCTACGGCCTCGCCGCCTATTTCTGGTCCCGCGACATCGGCCGCGTGTTCCGCGTGGCAGAAGCGCTGGAATACGGTATGGTCGGCGCCAACGAGGTGCTGACCTCGAACGAAGGCGCGCCGTTCGGTGGCATCAAGGAATCCGGCATCGGCCGCGAAGGTTCCCGCTACGGCATCGAAGACTTCGTCGAGATCAAGTATCTTGCGCTCGGCGGAATCGCCGCAGCGGCCTGAACAGGAGAGCGATATGAAGACCAGCACTGAAGTTCTCGCAGCTCGCGCAGACGCCGTGGCGCGCGGCGTGTCCCACGTCACCAGCGTCGTCTGCGACCGCGCGCAGAATGCCGAGATCTGGGACCTCGAAGGCCGCCGCTACATCGATTTCGCGGCGGGCATCGCCGTGTGCAACACGGGGCATAACCACCCTGACGTGAAGGCCGCCGTGATCGCCCAGCTCGATCGCTTCACGCATACCAGCTTCAACGTCGCCATGTACCCGCAGTATGTCGAACTCGCGCAACGCCTGAATGCGCTCGTACCCGGCAGCAGCCCGCGCAAGACGATCCTCGTCTCGACGGGTGCGGAAGCCGTGGAGAACGCCGTCAAGGTCGCGCGCGTTGCGACGGGCCGTAGCGCGATGATCGCCTTCTCCGCCGGCTTTCACGGCCGGACGATGATGACGATGGCGCTGACCGGAAAGGTAACGCCCTACAAGGCCGGCTTTGGCCCCTTCCCCGCCGAAGTG
This sequence comes from Sphingosinicella sp., assembly GCF_041916975.1. Lineage (NCBI taxonomy): Bacteria > Pseudomonadati > Pseudomonadota > Alphaproteobacteria > Sphingomonadales > Sphingosinicellaceae > Sphingosinicella > Sphingosinicella sp. The sequence continues at coordinate 2,682,437 of NZ_JAYRYK010000001.1, read as the reverse complement.
TTCCACGCGCGCTTCCCGGATGATGCAGCGGGCGTCACGGTTGAGGACAGCATCGCGAGCATCCACGACATCTTCCACGAGGATGTCGATCCGGCCCGCGTCGCGGCGATCATCATCGAGCCCGTGCAGGGCGAAGGCGGTTTCAACATCGCGTCCGTTGAACTTCTGCAGGCCCTCCGAAAGCTTTGCGACGACCACGGCATCCTGCTGATCATCGATGAAATCCAGACCGGTTTCGGACGGACAGGGGCTTACTTCGCCCATGCCCGTGCCGGCATCGAAGCCGATATCATCACGATGGCGAAGGGCATCGCCGGCGGCTATCCGCTCGCCGCCGTCACCGGCCGGGCCGACCTGATGGATGCATCCCCGATCGGTGGGCTCGGCGGTACGTACGCGGGTTCACCGGTCGCCTGTGCAGCCGCGCTTGCGGTTCTGGACGTCATCGATCGCGAAGAGCTGTGCGCGCGTGCCGAAGCGATCGGACAAACGATCGAGGCACGCCTCGTCGATCTGCGCCAGCGCGCCCGCAAGGGCGTGATCGGCGCCATCCGTCGTCTCGGCGCAATGGTCGCCGTGGAATTATGCTCTGCCGAAGCACCGCACATGGCCGACGCAGCGCTCACGCGTGCGCTCATCGCAGAGGCGCAGAAGCAGGGCCTCATTCTGATTTCCTGCGGAACCAAGGGCAATGTCATCCGCTTCCTGATGCCGCTGACGATCCCGGACGCGCACCTGGAAGAAGGCCTCACGATCCTTGAGCAATCGCTCGCCGCGCTCGATGTCCTTGCCCCCCGGCTTGCCAACGCAAGCTGAGGCTTCCTGCGCAAAAGTGAGTACCGGCTTTTGCGTGAAAGATAATCCGAACACAGAGGTGGTGCAGGCTGCGTGATTCCGAAATCGCGCTGCCTGCCCTAAGCGTTCATGCCCGGCCCGAAAGGGACTTCGCGATCGCGTCTTTCAGCCAGCGGCGATAACGCCGGATGAGCGGCGCGTCCCAGCGATCGCCGCGCGCGATGAACAGGTAGATGCCGTCGCTGTAAGGCTGGAAGCTATCCAGCCCTTTCCCGATCTCGACAAGGCGCCCGCTCGCCAGATCGTCGGCAGCGACGAGGTGGTTCGCAAGCGCGACGCCGCGCCCGTGCAGCGCCGCGTCGAGCGTCAGGTGGCCCTGCCAGAGCTTGGGGCCGGTCAGGTCGATATCGTCGTAGATGCCGTGCGCGGAAAGCCAGTTCACCCAGGAATCGAAATTGTCCTCGTGAAGCAGCCTGTGCCGCAGCAGATCGCCCGGCTTATCGATGGGCGCCGACGCGGAGAGATAGTCCGGGCTTGCCACGGCGACGATCGGCACGCGCGCCAGCTCGATATGATGCAGCTTCGGTCCGAGCACGAAGGGCGAGCCGTAGGTCGGCACGAAGCGGATATCGATGTCCGTCTCGTGCGATCCGAAATCCGGGCTCCGATCCGTGGGGCGAATCTCGATCTGCACGGTGGGGTCGAGCCGTTCGAACGCACCGACGCGGCGCGACATCCAGTGCAGCGCGAACCCCGGCATGCACCAGATATGCAGACGGTGCTCGCTCCCGCGCCGGATCAGCTCCATCGTGGCATCAGCGAGCAGATCAAGCGCCATCGCGACCTGCTCGTGGTAGCGGATACCGGCTTCGGTCAGCACCACCCCGGCGGACGTGCGTTCGATAAGCGTCGTGCCCGTCCAGGCTTCCAGCGTTCTGAGGTGGCGGCTGATGACGGCGTGGTCGCGGCCGAGGCTCTGCGCCGCACGCCGCACGCCCTTCAGGCGGGCGACCGCATCGAACGCGCGCAGGGCTTCAAACGGCGGCAGCGACTTGCGCGACGGCGGATTGACGCCCTTGACCTTACGCTCCAGCACATAGTCCTCCCGACCGGGCCGAGCTTCCCATCCCCTCCCGTTCGGGTCAAGAACCAGTGATTTAAGCATTTGAAAGGCTTCGAATATGGGCGGCGCCGCGTTCAGGCGCCGCCCGTCTCGCTCAGAAGTTCACCGAACCCTTGATGCCGATCACCCGCGGCCGCGTGCGGTTGGAGTTCGCCCAGCCTTGATAGGGATCGATCGCCTTGTTCACGTTGCCGATGTTCTGGCCGTAGAGTTCAACACCCACCGCGCCGAACGTCGCGCCGATCCGGGCATTCAGGAGCCCGATGTCGTCGGAAGCCTGCGGCAGCGCCGAGGGCAGGAAGCTCGAACGATCGATATACGTCACCTTGTCGCGATAGCTGTAGTCCACGCGCACGAAGCCGGGCACGTTCGCCGACCAATCGAACTCGTAGTTCGCGCCGAGCGTGATGCTGAACTTCGGCGTGTAATCGGTGCGGTCGCCGGGGATGTTGACCGTATCGGCGGCATCCGTCGCAACGATCTCGCTGTCGAGATACGCAGCGCTTGCCGTGAACGTGAAACCGGTGGTCGGACGAACGGCGGCACCCAGTTCGATACCCTTCACCTCGACCTCGCCGATGTTGCTCGATTCCGAGAGATAGGCGCCGTTCACGTTCACAAGGCGGCGACGGACCATGTCCTTGTATTTCGTGAAGAACGCCGCGATGTCGTAGCTGAACGCACCATCGGACGTCATGCCCTTCGTGCCGATCTCGTAGGTGAAGATCTTTTCGGGCTTGTAGGGGGCGAACGGCGCGGAGTTGAAGCCGCCCGAACGGAAGCCTTTCGCAACGTTCGCGTAGATGCTGGCGTTATCCGAATACTGGTACGAAACGTAGAAGCGCGGATCGACGGAATCGAACTTTGCCGACTGCTCCACGCCCGTTCCGGGCGCATATTCGATCAGGCTCGTCTGCTTGTCCTTGAAATAGCGGATGCCCGCACCGACCGTCAGGCGATCGAAGAGCTTGTAGGATGCATCCGCGAACAGCGAGTAGGACTCGGAACTGGATTTCGAGAGATAGTATTGATCGCCGATGAGGAAGCCCCCGCCCTCCGAAATGTCGGCATCAGGCGCGTAGAGATATTCGTACAGGGCAAGCAGCGACCTGTCGCCTTCGCTGTAGAAGGCACCCAGCGTCCATTCGAACGGACCGCCAGAAGACGTAAGGCGGAGTTCCTGGCTGAACTGATCGGCGTCCACCCAGCGGTCGTCGTTACCCTCGACAATGTTATACGAATAGTTGCCGGGGCGGGGAATGTAGGTGAACGGATACTGGTGCTTGTGCTCGATATAGGTCGTGGCGCTCACCAGCTCCGCGAAGCCCATGTCGTAGCGGAGTTCGAGATTGTAGAGATCGAAATCGAACTCCTTGGGGATCATTGCCTTGCTGCGATCCGGGCCGATATCGACCGTGCGGTCCGGTTCTTCGAAGCCCGTGCCGAGCTTGGTGTCGGCGCGGTGGATCTGCGCCATGGCTTCGGCGCTGAAGTTCTCACTCGGCGTCCACAGCAACTTGGCGCGTACGTTGATGAGTTCGGTGCCGTTCCCATCCTTGATGCCCGCTTCCGGCTGATCGATCCAGCCGCCGCCCTGCTCGTAGGCGCCTGCGATACGCAGCGCGAGCTGATCCTGCACCAGGGGTATATTTAGCACGCCGCTCAGCTTCGTACCAACCTCTCCGCTGGCGACATTGTAAACTTCGCCTTCGAGCTTGCCCTCGAACTGGCTGGTGTTCGGATCGTTCGTGACGAAGCGGATCGTGCCGCCCGCCGACCCTTGGCCATAGAGCGTTCCCTGCGGGCCTTTCAGCACCTCGACGCGCGCGAAATCAAGCGGGACCGGGCTCAGCTGGTCGTAGCCGGAAAGCGAAAGCGGCGCCTCGTCGAGATACATGCTGACAAGCGCGCCGGAGCCGGACTGGTTGGCAAGACCGCGCAGGAAGATCGTGTAGCTGCCGGGGCCATCTTCACGCATCGTGAGGCCGGGGACCGCGAACGACAGATCCTGCACATTGTCGATGCCGCGCTGTTCGAGATCCTCGCCGCCGAGCACGGACACGGCCATGGGCACGTCGATAAGGCGCTGCTCGCGTTTCTGAGCGGTGACGACGATGACCTGCCCGCTATCGACCGCGTCATCCGACTCCTGCGCATACGCGGTTGTCGCCGCCAGCATCGCGAATACGGAAACGCCTGCGGCGAATGTTGTTTTGGAAATCATTGCTACCCCCCTCTTTTGCAGCTTCATTATTCACCGGAAAGGCTATGGAACGGCCGTTTCCACGGCAGATGCGAAAATCGCGACAAGCGGTGCAATCAGGTCACCACCGGGCCCAACGCACACATCAGGCGAAAGCCGCGATGCCGGTCTGCGCGCGTCCCAGGATCAACGTGTGAACGTCGTGCGTCCCTTCATACGTATTGACCGCCTCAAGGTTGCACATATGGCGCATGACGTGGAACGCGCCGGAAATGCCGTTGCCGCCATGCACGTCGCGTGCGGCGCGGGCGATATCGAGCGCCTTGCCGCAGCTGTTGCGCTTGATGATCGAAATCGTTTCGGGCGGGCACGCGCCCGCATCCAGCATCCGCCCGACCTTGAGACAGGCCTGAAGCCCGATTGCGATTTCCACCTGCATTTCCACAAGCTTGCGCTGCACGAGCTGGTTCGCCGCGAGCGGACGGCCGAACTGGTGGCGTTCAAGCGCGTAAGTCCGCGCCGCTTGCCAGCACGCCGCAGCAGCACCGAGCGCGCCCCAGCCGATGCCGTAACGGGCTTTGTTAAGGCATCCGAACGGACCCTTCAGACCTTGCACGTTCGGAAGCAGGTTTTCATCGGGCACGAAGACGCCGTCCATCACGATCTCGCCGGTGATGGAGGCGCGCAGCGCCAGCTTGTCCTTGATCTCGGGCGTCGACAGCCCCGCCGCGCCGCGTTCAAGCACGAAGCCGCGGATCACGCCGTCCAGCTTCGCCCAGACCACCATCACATCGGCGATCGGTGCATTCGTGATCCACATCTTGGTGCCCGTGAGCCGATATCCGCCTGGAACACGGTCTGCACGCGTCGCAAGGCTTCCTGGATCAGACCCGGACCCCGGCTCGGTGAGGCCGAAACAACCCACCAGTTCGCCCGAGATCAGCCCCGGGAGCCAGCGCGCACGCTGCGCGTCCGAGCCGTAAGCGTGAATGGGATGGATGACGAGGCTCGACTGCACGCTCATCGCCGAGCGGTAGCCGGAATCCACGGCCTCCACCTCGCGCGCGATCAGCCCATAGGCGACATGACTGGCCCCCACGCCGCCGTCCGCCTCCGGGATCGTGGCGCCGAGCAGGCCGAGCGCGCCCATCTCGCGCAGGATCGCGCGGTCGAACACGCCGTCACGATTGGCATCGACGATGCGCGGCAGAAGTTCGGCCTCGGCATAGCTCCGGGCGGTATCGCGGATCAGGCGCTCTTCGCCCGTCAGCTCCGAATCGAGCGCGAGCGGGTCCGTCCAGTCAAACTGGTCAGTCATACCGGTCATGTCTCCTTGAGTTTTTAGCGGTTTTTCCGGCCGTGCTGCTGCCAGCGCCCGGGATTAATGGTCACTCCGCCGCGCCCGTCGAAGCGGAGCACGGTCGGATATCGGCCCTGCACCACGTAATCGCCGGTTTCAGCGGGAACGAGTTCCACAGCATTCTCCTTCGGAATGCCGAAAATCTTGCGTTCTCCGACAGCCTGCCCGAGCAGGCGCCCGTCTTCCACCTTGAGATCAAGCTCGGCGAGTGCACTGAACCGGTATCGGCCCGAAAGCTTGTGGAGCGCGGCAGCTTCTACTCCGCGGCGCGGCGGCGCCTCCAGCGCTGCCTGCGGCTGCCGGGGCACAGCGCTCAGGATCGCGTCCCACATCACCTCCGACGTGATCGTGCCGATATCGAGCAGACTGATGCGCTTGTCGTCAGCTGGCGTGTATTCGGCGGTAGAGACCGCATAGAGCACGTCACCGTCGAATTCCGTCTGGAAGGGCTGGATCCCGCGCGCCATCGACGTATGCACCTGGATCGCAAGCCGTTTCAGTTCCCACGGCTCCATCTTCTGGTTCACAACGATCAGGCTGATCGTCGTGTTCTTTTTCTCGGCGGAGGGCGCAACACCCGTCCAACCCGGCTTTCCACTATCGGGCGTTCCGGCCAGAATGTCGTGGGTTTTGAACCCTGCCGGCCAGGTTTTGTCCGGATAGCACGCTGCCGTGCGCCCCTCGCGATCCGTCACGACGCCGAGCGCGTTCACGACCGTGAAGGCCGCGATTTTCAGATCGCCGACCTGCCGGAAGGCACCGCCCTGCCCCGAATGGGCATTGCATCCGAAAATGCTGCCGCTGACCGCCGAGCGCCCGGCCCCATAGGCGCCGCGCGGGAACACGCCCGGCACCGCCGCCTTCAGCGCCGCCTGCGCGAGGCGCTTGTCCGGGTAAATCTCGTTGAGACGGCGCCCGCCGAAATCGTAGATGATCGATCCCACCGTAAGGCCGACATTGTCCCAGTTGCCGCCGCGATAGCCTTCGTCCTTCAGCGCCGTATTCACGGCCGTCACGGCTTCGAGGCCGTACCAGGAGCCGCCGGAGAGTACGACAGAGTCCAGTTCGGGGAACGGATAGCCGATCCCCAGATATTCCGTATTCACCGTGCCCGGCCCACCGCCACGGATATCGACCGCCGCCAGCATCTTTCGATTGAAGCGGAACACGGTAAGCCCCGTCGGGCCGGCCTCATACTGGCCGGTTCCGATCTTGAAGGCTGGCCAGTCGAAGCGCAGCGCGTCGGGCGTATCGTAGCCGTCGTTGAGCGTAAGCTTCAAAGCGTCCTGTTCCGCGGACTGGGCGAAAAGCGGCGAGAGCGGCAGCATAGCGGCCGCAGCGGCCATTGCCGCGCCCAGCATCCCGTATGCCCGTGCTCGCTTCATGTGAATCTCCATCCCGGTACCTTGATCATCAGAATTACGATCGCGGCTACGAAAACGAGATGCAAATGCAAAGGCCGGCGTTGCGCGGAGTGCACCACTGCGGACACGGCTGTCAGCTTCACAGGTGCACGCCCGGATGCCCCTATCGCGCGGTGTCGGGGCTTTTCGGAAGGAGCAACCATTTTGGGCATCGCACGGTCCGGCCTTCTCGGGCTTCATCGCTGGCTCAGCCTTTCAGCGATGCTGTTCTGGGTGCTGCAAGCGGCCTCCGGCGTCCTGATCGTGTTCCATTGGGAACTCGAGGACGCCCTGATCCGCGCTCCGCACCGCCCAACCGACCCGGCAGCGATCGAGGCACGGCTCCGCGAACTCGCACCGCCCGGTTCCGGCCTCGTCATCGAATCGGTGTGGACGAGCGGCGGCGCAAGCGATCGCTACGATGTCTATGTAGAGACTCCGGATGGAGAAGCGGAACGCACGATCCGCATCGACGGTGCAGGCAATGTCCTGCGAACACTGACACCCGCAGAAAGCGGAATGTTCGATACGATCGTCGGCTTTCACCACGATCTCTTGGCCGGGGAAACGGGAAGCTGGATTGTCGGTCTCAGCGGCCTTCTGCTCGCCGGCAATATCGGGATCGCGCTTTTCCTGGCATGGCCCGGGCGACAGCGGCTGCGGGCCCTGAAGCCCCCACCCAAGACCGCGCGCGGCATTCCAGGAGTCTACGGCTGGCACCGCGCCATCGGCTTCTGGGGTGCGCTACCTGCCTTCGCCCTTTCGTTGGCAGGCGTGCTTCTGGTATTTCAGGACAGTGCAGTGCAATGGCTCGCGCCCACGTCGATCGCCACACCTGCCGAGCCATGGACAGCCGCATCACCGCCGGGCTTCGGCAAAGTGGTCGAGGCCGCCATGGCGCTCCATCCCGATGCTCGCCTCGCCGATGTCAGTTTCCCGACCGCCGACTCGGCGGTTTGGCGCGTCAGGCTGCGTACCGACGGCGAAGCACGGCGCGCCTACGGCCGAACCGCCGTATTCGTGAGTGGCAACAGCGGGCAGGTGTTGGCGAACCTGCCGGCTTCGGATACCGCGCCCAGCAGGGCGTTCCTCGATGGCCTGTTCCCGTTTCACACGGGCGAAATCGCCGGATTGCCGGGGCGGATCGCCGTTGTCGCGACAGGCGCATGGCTGCTGACCATGACTTTGCTCGGCTTCGTCCTGTGGAAAAGGCGCCGACGTACGCGGTGATACCTGGTCACCGGCGCACACACCATTGGCAGCACCGGACGAAAGTGTGCACTTCTAGAGTGCGGCAAAGGGAATAAGGGGAGACGGGGATGACATTCAGGCCGGCACTTCACAGCGCGCTTATCGCAGCCGCGGCGACCAGCTTCGCAGCGTTGCCGGCAAAAGCGCAGCAACCTCCGGAGATTCTCACCTCGCCCGCCAAAGACGTCACGCTGACGCTCAGCGAAGGGACGTGGATGAGCGTTGATATCAGCCCGGACGGCAAAACCATCCTGTTCGATCTGCTGAACGACATCTACGCCGTGCCCGCTGCAGGCGGAGAGGCGAAACCCGTTCTGTCCGGCCCCGCGACACAGCGCAGCCCGCAGTTCAGCCCGGACGGACGCAGCATCCTTTATCTTAGCGATGAAAGCGGCGCGGACAACATCTGGGTTGCGGATCCCGACGGCAGCAATCCCCGCCAGATCAGCCACGAAACGCTGGCAATGATCACGGCACCCTCCTGGTCACCTGACGGCAAGTCGATTGCCGCAACGAAAACCAGCGCTTCCGTGTTCGAGATGCGAAGCTCCGAAATCCGACGTTTCGATCTGGCGGGCGGGGATGCGCAGATCATCGAACCGCCGAGCAGCGGCAAGGATATACAGGAACCCCGCTACGCGCCCGATGGCCGCGCGCTATATTACACGGAGCGCGTAGGCGGCACGCACTATGTCTATCACAATCCGGGTCTAGCGAATTTCGTCATTCGTCGCCGCGACCTCACCACGGGGGAAAGCAGCGATCTCATCTCGGGGTTTGGCAGCGCCACCAGCCCGCAGGTTTCGCCCGATGGCAAGCTGATCGCGTTCGTGCGCCGCGTCGGCGCGAAGACAGTGCTGTTCCGCTACGATATCGAGACACGCATTCAGACCGCCATTTATCAGGATCTCGACCGCGATTTGCAGGCCGACTATCTCGCGCAGGAACATTATTATCCGGCGTTCGACTGGTTCCCTGACAATCTGCACGTCGCCATCTGGGGCAAAGGCAAGCTCTACAAGGTGAACATGCGGAACGGCGCAGCGACGGAGATTCCATTCCGCGCGACTGCGCAACACCGCATTCACGACGCGCTCCGCACAAAGCTCGATCTCGCACCCGCACGTGTGGATGCGAAGATCATCCGCCAGATTGCGCCTGCTCCCGATGGCAAAACGATCGTGTTCCGCGCCCTCGGCTCGCTCTGGCAGCAGGATATGGCAGGTGCTGCGCCGCCACGCCGCCTCACGAACGGCAAGGGCGCCGAAGCCGATCCGGCCTGGTCTCCGGACGGCCGATCAATCACCTATGTCGATTGGGACGATGAAACCGGCAGCACACTTCGCCTGCGCAATGTCCGCAGCGGCAACGAGAGCATCGTCGCCCGAAGCCGCGGCATCATCGGCGAACCGAAATTCTCGAACGACGGCAAGCGCATCGCTTATCGCATTCTTGAACCCGACAGCGCCATGGGCGGTGCGAGCGATCCGAGCGGCCTCTACGTGACCGACACAAACGGCCGCAATCCACGCTTCCTCTCGAAGGCGGCCGGGCTCGTACGCTTCTCGCCTGATGACGCGCGCATCTATTTTATTGGCACGCCCGATTACAGCGCGAAGCGCGCAGTCATCCTGCGCAGCATTGCCCTCACGGGCGGAGAGGCCCGCGACCATGCCTATGCCGAAACCGCCGATGCGGGCGATTTCACGCTGAGCCCCGACCTAAAATGGATCGCCTTCAAGGAGGAGCAGGAGCTTCACCTGATACCGTTCGCACCCGGTGCCAAGACGCCGGCGAACATCACGGCCAAGGCCAATCCATCCGCACGAACGCTGACACGCTCGGGAGGCTTCGAAATGGCGTGGAGCGCGGATTCATCGCGCCTCCACTGGATGCTCGGGCCGAATCTTTTCAGCGCGGCTCCCGGCGATACCGGCATCGTCGATACGCCCGCACGAAAGATCGCTCTCGCCGCCACCGCCGATGTTCCTCAAGGAAGCATCGCCTTCACGAACGCTCGAATCCTTACGATGACCGGGAACGATGCGATCATCCCGCGCGGCACGGTCGTCGTTGAAGGCAATCGCATCGCGGCCGTGGGCGTGAATGACAGCGTGAGGATTCCGGCGAAGGCGAAGATCATCGATCTTGGCGGCCGTACATTGATGCCGGGCCTGTTCGACGCGCACGGCCATATCGATTGCTGTTACGGGACGAGTGTGATGCCCCAGAAGCATCCCACACGCTATGCGGCGCTCGCCTACGGCGTCACCACCAATTTCGACCCCTACGCGAACGAGCTTCCGAGCTACGAAACCGGCGAAATGACAATCGCCGGCAAGATGGTCGGGCCGCGCTGGATCACCACCGGTAACGTCATCTATGGCCGCGCCGGAAAACCCGATCGTGTCTTCAATCGCATCGAAAGCCTGGAGGACACCCGCGCCATTTCAAGGCGCAAGGCGGCGATCACCGATGGCGCGATCTTCAAGAGCTACAAGCTGACGACGCGCGCGCAGAAGCAGTGGCTTCTTCAGGCTGCGGCCGAAGGCGGCCAGATGGTCGACGCCGAAGGCGCCGGTCATTTCTACGACAATGTCAGCATGATTCTCGATGGCTACACCAACCTCGAGCATAACCTGCCGGTCGCCACCTATTATGATGATCTCCTGCAGCTCTTCCGGAATTCACAACTGTCGACGACGCCGACCCTGATCGTCACCTTCGGCGAGCTTTTTGGCGAGAACTACATCTACCAGCATCAGGAACCGTGGAAGGAATCCAAGGTCCGCACCTTCATTCCAGGTGTCAACAATGCCTACAATCCGGTCTCGGGCCCTTCCGATGCACCGCTCCACGTGCGCGCCATGCAATCGATCCATCAGGCCGACGAACTCTACGACGTCGGCTTCCGTTCGGTCAGCCGCTCGATCAAGCGGCTCGACGATGCCGGCGTAACCGTCAATGTCGGCTCTCACGGCCAGTCGTCGGGCATCGCTATCCACTGGGAGATGCAACTCCTTTCCGAAGGCGGCATGGCACCGATGCGCATTCTCCGCGCGGCGACCATAAACGGTGCGCGGACCTATGGCCTCGATCATCAGCTCGGATCGATCGAGCCTGGAAAGCTCGCCGATCTCATCGTGCTCGACCGCGATCCGCTCGCGGACATCAAAAATACGAACAGTGTGCGTTACACCATGGTTAATGGTCGGCTCTACGATTCCGAAACGATGAACGAGATCGGCAATCATCCCCGCGAACGCAGCAAGTTCTTCTGGGAAATGACCAACCAGAACGGGATCGCATGGAATCCTGCATGGGGAGAAGTGGGCCGTGAGCGCTAGTCGCGGATGTAGGTGAGCTTCCCGTGAGAGAGCGTCCTCTCAACAGCCAGTCGTTCCAGGTCATCGTGAGGCAGGATCAATGCCCGATTCAAAACGGCAATGTCTGCAACCTTCTCCGGCTCCAACGTTCCGATCTCGCGTTCCGCACCAAGTGCGAAGGCCGCGTTTCTCGTGTAGGCCGCCAGAATAACCGGAAGATCGATGCGCTCAGCGGGTTCAAGAGAGGGCGCATCGGCTGCCACACGTCGCGTCATCGCGTGGCGCATCGCGGCCAACGGATCGTCCGTGGATACCGGCCAGTCGCTGCTGCCGACCAGCATGGCACCGGCATCGACGAGACTGCGCGCAGGGTAAATGTACCGGAAGGTCTCCGCGGAGACGAAGGGCTTCACGGCCTTTACCGTGTAATCGTCGGCCACGGCCCACAGCAGCTGCATGTTGGCGATCACGCAAGCTCTTCCTCACCGGCCTTCGGTTCGAAGATCGTGGTGATGCCGTGGCGCGAATGCATCGCCTGCGCCTGCGCAAGCAAGCCGAGCCATTCCTCGGCGGAGGGTTTGGGAATAGCGCCGAGAACAAGCGCGATGGCAGGCGGGTCCTTGAGAAAGCCGGTCGGATTCCCCGCCGCATCACGCTCGATAACCCCGCCCGCCGGATCGTGGACTGCCGGTGATGATTGGTCCGGTTGCATGATTAGCTGATCCGGGGTGTTGAGCCGCATCGGATCGGCACCTGTAGGCAGAAATTTCCGCATCAGGGGGTGCGTGCATCGTTCAGCTACCGTGACTGGTTCTGTCACATATTGGTGCGCCTTCCCTTGGCACTCCCAATGCTTCCAGCCACCGACTTCGATAGGCTGAAAGATCCAGTGTGCAAGAATCCACGAGTTCGAGCGAGCCCTGAAGGGATAACGTTGACGAAAGCAGGCTCAGGGCTCCGATTGCTAGGTCAGCTTCCTGATTGGCCACGTAGAGAGGATGACCAGTCTGCAGGCGTGCCAGGACCGACACGAAGGCTTTTGAGCGGGCGAAACGACCGTCGATCATGATCGTGCCACGGGCGCCGACCCTGGTAAGCGCCAAGTCTGTCAACAGCGCCGCATAAAGTGCGACGGTGGCCGCTTTTTCCACTGGATTCCGCGGCCGATTGAGCCACTCGCCAGAAGCCTTCGGGAAGGGGCCTGTGCCTGGTACGAATGTCGGCAGGATCATTGCGCCCCTGGACACGCAGTCGCGCAACGCCGCCATTATCGCACCTTCATATTGCGGATCGTCGATCCTGATCCCATCGCCGCTCAGGATTTCGACCTCTCGGCCACCCATGAAGATCAACGTCGGAACTGGCGAGCCGTTGACGTCGACGTTCACGACACCGCCTGGACCCAGTGTTTCAAACGCCGGCTGCGTTTCCTTGCTCGACCGCATCGTGACGAACCATGTGCCCGTGGAAACGATGGCTGCGTCGCGGTCGCGAATTTCCGGATGCATCCGCGCGGCCAGCAACGCGGCATTGGAATCGTGGAGCCCGGCATGGACCTGTGTTTCCGCGGGCAGCCCCGTGGCCGCGCTCCATTCGGGAAGCAGCGTTCCGACCACATCTCCGGCACGGTAAAGAGGCGCAAGGCGCTGCGCCCATCCACGCTTCACGGCCATGGGCGAAGGCGCCTTGCCGAGCGGCGACCACAGATCGGTATGCGCGCCGAGGCTCGTGACTTCCGACACGGCGACACCCGTGAACCGCCATGCCCAATACTGCGGCCAGGGAACGATCACCGCGTCACCCGTGAAAAGATCCGGAATACGGGCTTCCAGCGCATGAAGCTGCACGCCAAGGTTGAGGCCGTGATCCATTGCCGGAGAACCGGTTTCGCTGAAAGCGTCCCGGTGGGCGCGATAGGCTTCCAAAATGTCGGCGGGCAGCTCGGCTTCATAATCCATGGGAGCGGCGACAAGCTCCCGGCCCCGTACAACCGCGCAGGCGGCGCCATGCGCAATCGGAATGATCGCAGCGACGGTTCCCTTGCGCGCGAAATCGGACAGGCTGGCGCGTAGCCACGCCTCGATACCGTCGATATCAAGACAAGGATATCCGTTGGCTTCGACCTGCCGGTTGGAATGACTGGTCCGCGCCAGTTCCTGGCCGTCCCGAGTCCACAGTGATGCCTTGCTGTGGGTTTTTCCGATGTCGATGACAACGACCAGACCAGCCATAATCCTCCCCATATCTCTTTTCCACGGCGCGTCTGGACAACCGTTGATCATCACTATAAACAATCAAATTAAATCTAAAACAAGCAAAATGCGTCAAATCCTGGAGGAACCCTTGGCAGACAAGCCTTTCTTGCCCGAGCAGATTGCGGACCACAACGCGCTGCATCTCGCGGCCCTGACGGACGAATACGAGTCGCTCGGCCGTGCGCTGGGTAGACGTGGCATCGACATCGACGGTGTGAAGGCGAAGGTATCCGGCTTCTCGCTCGCCCTGCCCACCTGGGCGACGGGACGCGGCGGGACGCGCTTTGCCAAGTTCCCGATCCCGGGCGAGCCGACCAACATTCACGAAAAGCTCGCGGACTGCGCCGTGGTGCAGCAATTGAGCCGCGCCGCGCCGCGCGTGTCGCTGCATTTCCCTTGGGACGGCGCATCCGACTATGCAGCGCTTCGCGAAGAGGCCGAAGCCTACGGGCTTGGCTTCGATGCGGTGAATTCGAATACCTTCCAGGATCAGCCTGGCGCCGAGCACAGCTACCGCAGCGGCAGCCTCGGCGCAGCGGACGCCGCCGTGCGCGCGCAGGCGATCCGCCACAACATCGATTGCATCGAGATCGGCAAGACGCTGGGATCGAAGGCGCTCACGGTCTGGATTGGGGACGGCTCTAACTTCCCGGGTCAGCAGGATTTCACCCGCGCGCTCGACCGGTACATTGCGGCCGCGTCCGAAATCTACGCCAACCTCCCCGACGACTGGCAGCTTCTCCTCGAACACAAGATGTTCGAGCCGGCCTTCTATTCGACGATCATTTCGGATTGGGGTTCCTCATTGATGGCGGCGCAAGAACTCGGCCCCAAGGCGAAGTGCCTCGTCGATCTCGGACATCACGCGCCGAACGTGAACATCGAGCAGATCGTCGCCCGCCTGCACCGGGTCGGGCGCCTCGGCGGCTTCCATTTCAACGACAGCAAATACGGCGACGACGACCTCGATTCAGGATCGATCAACCCGCACCAGCTCTTCCTTGTTTTCAACGAACTCGCGGAAGCAGAAGCGCGTGTGCCGGGGCCGACACCGGCCTACATGATCGACCAGTCGCACAACGTAACCGATCCGATCGAAAGCCTCCTGTCGTCGACCGAGTCGATCGTTAGCGCGTTCGCCAAGGCCGCACTGATCGACCGCGATGCGCTCCACGATGCGCAGGATCGCGACGATCCAATGATGGCGTTCCAGGCGCTCCGCCGGGCGTACCGTGTCGACGTTTCGGCCATCGTCGCCATGGCCCGCATGGAGGCCGGCGGCGCGATCGACGTGCTCGAATTCTACCGCGATAGCGGATGGCGCGCGCGCAAAGCGCAGGAACGCAAACCGGTCGGGCTCGGCGCGGGGATCGTCTGAGCGCTATTGCGCGGCGCGGGCGCTGCTTTGTGCGAGGCGGTATTTTTCCGCGTCCCACCCCGCAAGCGCCCGCGCTTCCGCATCAGGAAGGAAGACGACCGAGGCTTCGGGCGGAAGCCTGAGCAGCACGTCGATGACCCACGCGAGGATATCCTCCGCACCCGCGCGCAGATCGTTCCGCACGTAGCCGCCGCGGCCCGGCGACAGCAGAACTGCCGGCGCGCCTCCATAAAGGCTGCGGTATTCCGATAGCGCGGTCTGAACCGTGCTGTTCGCGGGCAGATGTGCCGCAGGCCCACCAAGGAAGACCACCTGATCAGGCGCAAGCGCACCGCCACACGCCACGGCCGAAAGGCGCGGATTCATTGCCAATCGGCTTAGAGCATCATTCCAACAATAGGTGGGATCGGGTGATGGCGCCTCGATGGGCGCTTCCGGAAGATCGTTCAACGAAAACGCAAGATCCCGTTCGACCGCGTACAAGAGGTCGGCCGCTGCTGCGGGAGACTCTGCGGCGACCACGAGTCCATGGTTCTGCAGAACGAAGACATTCGGGCGGCCATTCTCGGATGCAACCGCGCGTGCAATCTCGGCCGCGAGTTCAGGTCCCGGCCGCACATAGGGTATGAATGCGCCACTCCACCGGCCTTCACAGGCCTTCAACCGCTCGGCGCCATCGGGGAGAATGGAAAGCGTCGTCGCATTCAGCGAATGAACATGGAGCACCCCGCGGTGGGGCAAAACGGCATGGAGCGCTGTTTCGATCGAGGGCTTGAGATGCTGCGTTGCAGGGTCTTCCAATCGCGCGGCGTCCAGCGCCTGCCCCGCTGCCAGCCGATGGCGCGCGGCTTCGAGCGACAGCGGCACCATGATATCTTTGGCTTCGGCATCGGCCAGCCAGCAGCCCGACGCCTTTACCCAGAGCGTGCCGTCTTCCTTCAGCGAGACATTGCCGCCCGCACCCTGCACGATAGCACGGTCCGCGCCGAGACGCGCGGAGACCGCGCACAGTTCCCGCCAGAGATCGCTGCGGACCATGGGCCTCCCGAACGTTTGCGTCAGCGTGTGAACGCCTGTGCGTTCCCAGCATCGACGTTGATCATGTTGCCCGTCGACTTGGAAGAGGCTTCAGACGCGAAAAACGCAACCGCCTCCGCAACGTCGGCCGGAAGCACATCGCGCTTCAGCAGCGAACGGTTGCGATAGTGAATCTCCAGCGCCTCTCCGGCATCGATCCCGTGCGCGCCCGCACGTTCCTGCCGCCACTCGCCGTCCCAGATCCGGGAGCCCTGGATCACGGCATCGGGATTGACTGTATTGACGCGGATGCCAAGCGACGCGCCTTCCAGCGCGAGACAGCGCGCGAGGTGCAGGGCCGCGGCCTTCGCGGACGCATAGGCCGAGGCGTTGGTCGCCGCGGCGATGCCGTTCTTCGAACCGATGAACACGATCGATCCGCCACCCGATTCCCGCATCAGACCGAACGCGGCACGCGCCGACAGGAAGTATCCGCGCGCAAGCACATCGTAATTGCGCTGCCAAAGCTCAAGCGAGGTTTCCTCAACAGCCGCGGAGGAGGCAATTCCGGCGTTCGCGACGAGGATATCAAGACCGCCGAAGGCCGCGACGCAGGCATCGAAAGCGCCTTTGACCTGGGCTTCATCCGTAACGTCGCAGGCCGCATAGCGCACCAGATCCCGGCCGTAGCGCTGTTGAAGGTCGGCGTGCACGGCTTTGACCGCTTCGGCGTCGCGATCGAGTAACATTACGCAGGCGCCGTCTGCCAGAAGCCGCGCCGCCGTTGCAGCACCGATGCCCCCGGCGCCGCCGGTGATCACGCCGATCCTGCCCGCAAGCGGACGCGGCGGCGGCATTCTGCGCAACTTCGCTTCCTCAAGCGTCCAGTATTCGATGCCGTAGGCTTCCTGTTCGGGAAGACCGACATAGCGGCCGATGGCTTCGGCGCCACGCATCACATTGATCGCATTGCCGTAGAACTCGCTGGCAAGTCGGGCGGTCGTGCGATCGCCGGCGATCGCGATCCGGCCGATGCCGGGGATCAGCACGATAACGGGGTTGGCATCGCGCATCGGTGGATCACCCGGCACAGCGCAGCGCGAATAATATGCGGCATAATCCGTGCGATACTGCTCCACGGCTCCGGCGAGATAATCCTTGTCTTCCAGACGGACGGCATCGAGCACGAGCGGCGCGATTTTCGTGCGCAGGAAATGATCCGGACAGGAGGTTCCCAGCGCCGCGAGGGGAGCGAAATCGCGTGCACAGACGAATTCCATGGTTTCGGGATCATCGCAGACGTGCATCACCTTGGCGTTACCGGTGCCGACAAGGCCGCGAAGTCGGGGCATCAGGGCGACAATCGCGGCGCGGCGCGCGTTCGGATCACGCGGTTCCACTGCACGGCCGCCGAACGCGGCCTGGGTCTTCATGGATGTGTTGAGATAGCCAGCCGCGTCGCTGATCAGCCCCACCGTGCGCCGATAGCAGGCGCGCGCATCGTTGCCCCAGCAGATGAGACCATGCCCGGCGAGGACGACGCCTTCGAGCTCCGGGTTCGCCTGAACCAGATCGCGCAGTTGCAACCCCAGCGCAAAGCCGGGCCGCTTCCAGGACAGCCAACCGATGCGGCCGCCCCAGATTTCGCGTGTGGCGGCTTCGCCGTTCGAAGAAGCCGCAAGCGCGATGACCGCATCGGGGTGCACATGATCGACGTGCGCGAACGGAAGATAGGCGTGGAGCGGCGTATCGATCGACGCCGCCCGCGGATTGAGCGCGAACGTACAGTGCGGGAGATAGCCGACCATCTCGTCTTCGTGCTCTATGCCGCGATAAAGCGCCTCGAGCCCGAGCAGCCGATCGAGATAGAGCGTCGAAAATCCATCGCGCTTCATCGAGCCGATGTCGCCGCCCGATCCCTTCACCCACAGCACGGTGACACCGGCGCCGGAAAGCGGATCGATACCGGGAAGCTTTCCAGACGTGTTGCCGCCACCGAAATTGGTGATCGTGAGATCGGCGCCGAGAAGATTTGAGCGATAAAGCAGAAGATCTTCCGGAGACATCTCCGAAGCCGCCGCGTCATCCCAACGATCGGCGGGGATAGCAAACGGCAGTGCCGCGAAATTTTCCGAGGCAGGGCGCTCGCTCATGTCGTTCATCGACTTCTTTCTACGTCTTCGAATGTGCGTCCCGCATATCAAATGCCATTGCCACATTCAATCTTTTTCGATAGATATTGATCATCTTTTATCATCATCCTGAGCGTATGGAGACGGAAAATGATCGCAGCTTCCGTCGGCGATTACCGCGCGATGGCGAGGCGGCGACTGCCGCACTTTCTGTTCGAATATATTGACGGCGGCTCCTACGCCGAGGTGACGCTTGCGCGGAACCGATCGGATCTGGAAACGCTGGCGCTGCGTCAGCGCGTGATGCGCGACATGTCCGGCCTCGATCTCACCACGACCCTGTTCGGCGAGACTATGGCCATGCCGGTGATGCTTGGCCCGGTCGGCCTTGCAGGTATGAACGCGCGGCGCGGCGAGGTTCAGGCGGCGCGCGGGGCGGCAACGGCCGGCGTGCCGTTCTGCCTCTCCACGGTTTCGGTCTGTCCGATCGATGAACTGCGCGCGGCGAGCCCCGCGCCCTTCTGGTTCCAGCTTTACATGATCCGCGATCGCGGCTTCATGCGCGACCTCCTTGCCCGCGCAGACGCGGCGGGTTGCCCGGCGCTCATCTTCACCGTCGATATGCCGGTGCCCGGCGCCCGCTACCGCGATGTGCGATCGGGTCTCGCCGGAGCCGCGGGCCTGCAGGGCGCATTGCGGCGGTTCGCGCAGGCAGCGATGCGGCCGGACTGGGCGTGGGACGTCGGCGTGATGGGGCGGCCGCATCACCTCGGCAATATTGCCCCCGTGCTTGCCGGGCGCACGGGGCTGGAAGATTTCTTCGCCTGGATGCGCGGCAATTTCGATCCGGCGATCCGCTGGTCCGACCTCGATTTCATACGCGCCGAGTGGAAGCGTCCGCTGATCATCAAGGGTATCCTAGATCCGGAAGATGCCATTGCTGCCGCGGACGCCGGTGCCGACGGCATCGTGGTATCGAACCACGGCGGCCGGCAGCTTGATGGCGCGCTATCGACGGTGGCGGCCCTGCCCCAAATCGTCGAGGCTGTCGGCGAGCGGCTCACGGTGCTGGCCGATGGCGGAATTCGATCCGGACCCGACGTGCTCCGCATGATGGCGCTCGGCGCGCGCGGTGTGCTGCTCGGCCGGGCCTGGGCCTACGCGCTTGCGGCACGCGGCGAAAGCGGTGTTGCGCACATGCTCTCGCTGATCGCGCAGGAAATGCGCGTGGCCATGACGCTGACGGGATGCTGCCGAGTGGAGGACATCGGTCCTCACTTACTCGCGTAAACGCGCGCAAATCAAAACCGTGGGAGGGTTACGAAAAATGCAGACGCAACTAACCGACGAAGATATCCGCTTTTACCGCGACAACGGATACATGATCCGGCGGAACTTTCTCGATGCCGAGCAGGTCGCTGAACTGCGAAGCAATGTGCTTGCCGCGATCGCAGCGATGCCCGGCAAGCGGAAGATTGCCGGCGCGGGCGCCGATCTTGTCGAGGGTGATGCCTATTATGATCGAGTCTTCACCCAGCGGATCAATCTCTGGCGTCTGAGCGACGTGGTGCAGCGCTATATGCAATCTCCCGCGCTTGGTGAAATGCTCTGCAAGCTCGAAGGCGTGGATCGGTTCCGCCTGTGGCACGACCAGGCTTTCATAAAGGAGCCGTTCGGAAATCCGACCGCACTCCATATCGACAATCCCTATTGGTCATTCCACTCGCGCCAGTCGATATCGATCTGGATTGCGCTTGAGGATGCCACCCTGGAAAACGGCTGCCTGTGCTTCCTCCCGGGCAGCCACAAGCTCGCGCGCTATGATAACGTGTTTCTGCGCGACGAATTCGGCGCAATCATGGAAATCTATCCGGAGATGAAGTCTATCCAGCCCGTACATGCCGTGATGCGTGCCGGCGATTGCAGCTTCCACAACGGGCTGACCGTGCATGGTGCAGGCGTGAACATGTCGACGGGACGGCGGATGGCGATGTCCTGCGCATATATGCCGGACGGCGCCGTGTTCAATGGCCAGCAGAATGTCCTGCCCGACAGCTATTTCTCGAAACTTCGTGTCGGCGATCCGCTCGACAACGACGAACTCAACCCGCTGATCTGATCCGTGCCTGCGCGCGAATGGCGTCGATCATCGCCATGTTCGCCACTGCATCCGCGCCGCCTGTAAGCGGCTGCACTTCGCCGCGCAAAGCAGTGACCACGTGGTCAAGCTGCGCGGCGAATGTCGTGACCGGATCGACCTCGAGCCGCGTGCGCATCCCACCGCGTTCGAGCACAGCTTCCGCACCGCGATGAGGCATCAGGAAGCCCCGAACCATGAGCCTTCCGGACGTACCGTTCAGGATGATGCCGCTCGATGGGACGGACGCACGCATCGATGCGTGCAGGGTCGCGCGAGCGCCCGATGCAAAGCTGAGGCGCGCAGCAACAGCCCTGTCCACACCGCGCTCAAATGCCATGCGCGCATCCGCGACCTTCGCGTCGCCGAGGAGTGAACGCAACGCATGGATGGGATAGCAGCCGAGATCCATAAGCGCGCCGCCGCCCGCTGCCGCCGACCAGCGATGCTCGCCCGCATCGTCCGGTATCGGATAGCGTAGCCAAGCGCGCGCGGAGACGACGCGCCCGATCGCACCATCCGCAAGAAGCACCTCCAACGTCCGGAACAGCGGATGATACCGATAGTGAAACGCCTCGATCAGAGAAACGCCCGTACGGCTGGCCGCCGTGACCATGGCTTCGGCTTCGCCGGCATTCAGCGCGAACGGCTTCTCGCAGAGCACAGCCTTCCCCGCGCGAAGTGCGCGCTCGGTCCATTCGCGATGCAGCATCGGCGGCAGCCCGATGTAGACGAGGTCGATATCCTCCCGTGCCAGCATGGCATCGTAGCTCGCTGCCCAGAAGGGAATTTCGTGGGCGCGCGCAAAGGCCTGCGCGCGCGCTGCATCGCGTGCGGCGATGCAGAGCACTGTGATGTCGCTGTGGTCGCGCGAAGGCGCGATGATTGCCGGGACCGCGATGCGGCCGGCACCGAGAATGCCGATCCGTATCTTCGCAGTCATGACTGCGTTACGGCGAAGCGAACATCGAACTGCCGGAAAGGCTCCAGCGGCCCCGCCTCGAACGTGATCTGATCGCCTTCGTCGTACCACGCAAGACTGGCGCCATCGGGAACGCGGGTTACACTCGCACAGACCATTCCTTCCGGCACGGTCACCCGAACGGGGGCAGCTGGCACCGGCAGGGCCGGAAATTCCGCCGGATAGGCGAGGAGCGAAATCCGCAGATCATGGCCCCCATCGGAAAACGCGGTCATCCACACGGACGGATGCGTTTCGACCGAAACGCGCGGTGCGCTGGGCATCAGACTACGGATGAGGCTGATGAATAATTCTTCCTGATCCGGTGCCTGCACAGCCTCGATATCGGCTGCGCTGTAAATCACGACGCCCGAACCGGTCGCCTTGCGCAGGATCGCGGGTGTCTCCGTCGTTGTCCAGGGCGGCGACGAATGGATGCTCGCCCAGTTCATGTCGCTCGCCGTGCCCCCGGCCGGGTATCCGTAGGGCAGGCCGATCACTGCCAGCGTTTGCGCATCTTCCGAACGAACGCTTGTGGCTCCGGTCCTCGCGTCCGGCCCGCGCCAGTGTGCGACGGCGCGCGATGCGCCCTCCGACCGCGTGTCGATGACATACACGAGCCGCCCCTCGAACGCGCCCGTGCGCGTGCAGCCGAATACATCGGCGAGACCAGGATTCTGCCGTGGACCGCCATGCACGTCGTAGAGCGAGGTGTCGCGGCTGGCATACAGGCGGCCACCGCCTGCAACATAGGCGCGGAAGGCTGCACATTCGGCGTCGCTCATGCGGATCGCATTCGGCAGCACGATCACCGGCCAGCGCTGCAGTTCGCCGATGTTGGCGGCTGACAAGACGCCGAACGGGATATGTGCGCGTTGCAGCGCGCGGCAGGCCCCTGCGAGCGCATCGAAGTGCGGATAGTCGGGAAGGCTGCCGGCGGGCGCAGCTTCCAAAGGAGTCGGCCCTACTGCGGGATTGAACCGTGACAAATCACTGAAGTAGAGGCCAACATCTTCCACGGGAACATCCGTGGACCGCGAAAACGCAGCAGCGGCGGCGAAGCCCGCCCCGATCCGATCAGCGACGGCAGCATCCAGCCGACCGTCGGGGTCGATGGCTGCGATGGCGAGGAATGCGGCGTTGGAGGCTGCGGCTGCGAGCGCCTTCGTTTGCATCTCGGGAGCCGGCCGCAAGCGTGTGTGTTCGATGAGACTGGTCGCAACCGTCGTCATGAACTCCGGCGGCCGGCTTGGCGACAGATTGAGCATCAGGCGGGTAATAAGCAGCTGCTCGGCCCGATCCCCGTAGAAATCCCCGCCGAGGAAATCATGCCCGGCGACGGACGCAATGCTGATGCCCCGGGTCCAGTTCGAAACGGCGAGCGCGAAGTTGTGATAAACGTCAGCGTCCGGCTTTTCCGCTTTTACCCAGCCGCGGAGCTGAATCGTCCATTTCGCAAGCCAGCGTTCACGCGCCGCCTGGAACCGCGTCCACGCCGGATCCGACCAATCGACCATCGAGGGGATGGCGGCACCATCCTGTTCCCGCGCATATCGGGAAACACATGATGAACAACGGCAAACGCCATTCCACCACATCATGTCGAAGAACACCGCATCGACATCGTAGCTGCAGATTTCGGCGATCTGCGATTGAACGAACGCGCGGTAGCCTTCCGCATTCAGGCAAACGATACCGTAGCGTTCGCGCGGCAGAATACCGACCGTCGCGGCGGCGGCCGGTTGCAATCGCCAGTCCGGATTGTCGGTCCAGACCTGATTGTTGAAATTGACGCTGTAGTAGGCGCAGACTGGCAGGCCATCAGCGCGCAGCGCGGCAAGCGTCTCTCCGGCGAGATCGCGGTCACGCGCTGCGGCGTGACGAACCCCCGTGCGCGTCGGCCAATAGCAGAGCCCGACATGGCTCTGGAAATAGAGCATGACGCCATCCGCGCCCATTTTTCGCGCCGCCTGCGCGATGGCTGCCGGATCGTAGTTTGCCAGAAATCCCGCATCCCAGTCCGGGATGTGCATGTCGACCAGCAATCGGTGACGACTGTCGCGATACCGCTTCGCGGAAGGTGCTGTCACTGCAGCGTGCCGCCGACATCCGGCGCATCGGGGTCTTCTTCCGGCCCGAAATAGCGCAGGATCACCAGCGGTTCGGTCGCCGAGAGATTCTCGTATGTCACGCCCGCGCGCGCCGCGGTGTGACTGACGAAAACCTCATCCTCGGTGAGTTCGTGGAAACCGATCATCGCGGGCGAACGAACCGGCAGGTTGTTCACCGCGCCGCGACCCTGCACAACGATCAGGCTCGTCGCGCCCGGCTCGGTGATCGTGCAGCGGCACCCCGGATCGACGGTCAGTTCCCGCGCCGTGAACCACTGCTTGCCCTTGACGCGCCCATATACGACCCAGCGATCCGCATAGCCTTTCGCACGCGTATCGGAGACGGGCACGGGCTCGAGATAGTGGTTGCGCTTGAAGTTCGGATCGACGTTCGATTCCCAATCGAGCTGCTCGACGAGGTGGTCGAGATCGTCGGCGCGCGCGGGCGCGACATCCTTGACCAGAAGGTCTCTGGGAACGGCGCGCCCTTCGCAGAGGTTCTGGTACATGCCGAACACGTCCGATCCCCATTGCGGCTCGTACGTGCAGAGCGAGCCCGGCGCGTGCAGGATGCCCGGCCCGACGAGCCAACCGCTTCCGGGCCGGAGACGGTACGCCGCGGAGAGATCGAGAATACCGTTGTCGCCTTCCTCCCAGCGCGCCAGCGCTGCGCGGACATCGGCCTTCGTCGTCCCCGGCACCAGACCGAAGAAGGTGTGCGGAAAGGCATTGTCGACCGCGTTGTGCTGCGGCGGAAAATAATAGCCTTCAGGTTTGCCTTCCTGACCGACCAAGCCTGCGTGATACGCATCCTGGTGCATATGGAGCGGGATCGGCCCCATATTGTCGAAGAACTTGGAATAGACCGGCCAGCGACCGTAGGTCTGCCACAGGCTTGGTCCGATCAGGGTTTCCCCGCGCGCGGCGACGGCATCGCGAAGCGTGAAGCGGTGCGCGCCATCGACGACATAGCTGAGCCCCTCGTCGTGCACGCGGTCCTCGTTCGCCGCTTCAGTCGTCGAACCGAACCAGCGCTCATCTATCCCGCCCCGCGAAAGTCCGAACGCATAAAGATCACGCGGATCAAGCTTCAGCCGGCGTCCGGGATGCAGAAAGGAGCGCGGGACCCAGCAGGGTGCCAGCCGCAACAGGCCGCCACCCCGCTCAAGCGCCGCGTCAACCGCGCTGCCGACATCACCTTCCAGAGTCCGAAGCGCACGAATATCCCGCGGTTCGGCAGCACGATCCAGCATTGATCCCTCCCCAGGCCTGTCCCGGCCCTAGAACTTCACTCTCGCGCCAACCGTAAAGTAGCGGTTGTCGAGATCATAGAGGTTCGGAGGCGTCGGGAAACCAAGACCCGCGGAGAACCGGTTGCCGATGAACGGCGGCTTGCGGTTGAATAGATTGTTGACGGTTCCGTAGATCTCGAAATCGCCACCAAGCCCCTGCACCTTCATGGTCGCCGTGATGTCGGTGTAGAAAACAGCACCGATCTTCGGCTTCGCGAAGACCTGCCCCGGAAGCGGCGGCATCTGGGTGATGCTGCCGATGTACCGCTCCTGCACGAACAGGCTGAACGCGCCGATCGTGTAGTCGAGGCTCACGTTGCCGCGCCACTTGGGAAGCGAAAGCTGGTTGCCCGTGTTGTAGAAGCCGGCCTGCTGCGTCTTCACGCCACCGACGGTATCGATGTAATCGAGCGTCCGGCTGAACTGTGCGCGCGCACCAAGCTCGCCACCGCCGATCTCGCTGCGATAGGAAAGATCGAAGTCGATACCGCGAGCAAGGCGGCTGTTCAGGTTGATCTGCTGCAGCACGATCTGCTGGATCGCGTCGGTCGCCGGATCACGCGTGATCAGCGAGCACGCAACGGTATCGCCGCGATGGCACGCATCCAGCGTACCCTGCGATGTCGTCGCGCTCAGCGCGCCGTTGATATCGATCTCGTAATAATCAACCGACCCCGAGAATCCGGGAAGCCACGAGGGCGTATAGACGAAGCCGACTGTCAGCGTATCCGCCTTTTCCGGCTCCAGATTCGGATTGCCCTGCGTGCGCGTGATGGCGATCACGTTGGTTTGACCGGTAAGCGGATCGGTGAGGCCCGGCTGGAAGGCGTTGACCGGCCCCGCGAACAGCTCGAACAGGTTGGGCGCCCGGATATCGCGCGAGCGCGCGGCGCGGATGCGCAGATCCTCGAAGGGCTTGTAGGTAAGACCGATCTTCCAGGTCTCCACGCCGCCGCTGTTCTTGTAGTCGGTATAGCGGAAGGCTGCATTGAGATCGAGCTCTTCGGCCAGCGGCGCATCGCGCAGCAGCGGGACGAGCGCTTCGATGAAACCTTCCTTCACGTTGTCGCTGGCATCCGCGGTACCGAAGTTGCCTTGGTTCCAGCCGCCGTAGCGACACGTCGCCAGCGTCGGGCAGAATGCACCCGGGAAGCCTCGGATACCCGTCGCCTGAATCTGACCGACGGCGATGTCGTTCGACTTCTCGAGGAGGCTGCGCTCGCGGTACTCCGCGCCGAGCGCAACGGAAACCGGGCCTGCGGGGAGCTCGAAAACATCACCCTGGATTTCAGCGGCGAACACGTCCTGCGTGTTCTTCACGAACTGGCTGCTCGTTCCGAGCGCGTAGTCCTTCGAAGCCTGCGAGGGCGCCCCCTCCCCGAACAGATTCATCGGCGCACATCCCGGGTAGGCACCGGGATTGGTGAGCGTGACGCGGCAGACAATGTTTCCGCTTACCGGGTCGACGACGGCATCAGCGGCGGCATAAAGCTTCGCAAGGTTCGAGACGTTGTGGACACGTCCCTTTAGACGCGTTTCACCGTGACCATAAGAAACAGCCCAGCTCCAGGCGTCCCCAAGCTTGCCTTCAAGGCCGAGATTCACGTCGAAGGTGTTGTTGACATAGTCCAGACGCATGGGGCCGATGTCGCGGTTGAAACGCGCCAGCCGGAAGGACTGAGCACCGGCCATATCCATCTGCTGGGCAACGGCATCGGGCAGGTAAGCGTTGTCCCGGAAGATCGTGTAAGCGGCGGCGCCCGACCTGTGATCGGCCAGCACATCGCCCTCGGTCTTGGAGACGCCTGCGTTAACGCGGACATAGGCAGAGAGATTGTCCGAGAAATCATACGACAGGCGGCTATAGACCTTCTGCGTTTCCAGCGACTGCGCCGGGTCTGCAAGATTGTTGAGAATGCCGTCGCCGCCTATTGTGAATGCCGGAGAGCCGGGAATTGCCGTGCCGAACTGGAATACGCCCGTGCCGCCACCGGCAAGGAATTTTGTGCCCGCGAGGGGAGCCCCCGCATTGGCAACCGGAAGGCCTGAAGCGTTGACGATCACGCCGCCATAGGTCGAGACGTTGTGCCGAGCGCCGGCAACCGTTTCATAGGGCGTCGCTGTTGTTCCGTTGCCGGCGAGGAATGCCCCCCGACTTGAGGTCGGCCGATCGTTCAGTGAGGAGATGCCACCGATCCGGAAGTGCTCCACGCCGATCACGAAATGGCCGCGCCCTTCGCTGAAACTCGCACCGCCCGCGATGCCGAGCTTTACGGTTTCGTCATCGCCATAGTTCGAAATGCCGAACTGGCCGTTCGCCTTGATACCTTCGAAGCGATTGTCGATGACGTAGTTGACGACGCCGGACACCGCATCCGAACCGTAAGCCGCGGACGCGCCGCCGGTCACCACGTCGACGCGCTGGATCAGCAATTCCGGCAGCAGGTTGACGTCGACATCACCACTTTCGCGCGTCGGCACGACGCGGCGGCTGTCGAGCAGCACGAGCGTACGCGTGGTGCCGAGACCACGCAGGTTCAGATAGTTGCCGACAGAGGAAACCTCGCAGCAGAACGTGCGGCTGCGCGATCCGGAGAATTGCGGCAGACGGTTGAGGCCGTCTGCAATGCTGGTGGGCACGGAGAGGAGGAGATCCTCGGTGGTAGCGACGGTAACGGGGGTCGGCTGATCGTAGCCGTCGCGCTGAATGCGCGAACCAGTCACAAGAATGACGGCGTCTTCATCGGTCGCATCGGTTGCCGACGCTTCCTGCGCATGGAGCGGCGCCGCTGCAAGAAGGGCACCCATCACAAGACCCGTGCCCGCCAGGAGACGTGCAACGTTCGATGAAACAGTCCGAGTCTTCATTGGCATTCTCCCCCTTGGATCAATAAGGATACCTTTGTCGGCATCTTCGATTCTCATTAATGATGACAAAAAATGATTATTTCAATGAGAAAATGCGCATTACGGTCCTCAAGTTTTCATTTTGTGTCATTTCGATAGATTGGCGGACACCACGACTACGCGTTAATGCGTTGAATAAGACGGAAAATGCAGGTTAAACCATAACAATGAGCCATGATGGCTTGTTTCACGATCATTTGTGGTCGAGATGAAGCGGGAACACCGGGAGAGTTTGCAATGCACGCGGCACAGCGCGAGCAGCTGATCATCGAAATGCTTGTCGAGCGTGGGTTCGTGTCGTTTCCCGAACTTGACAAACGGATCGATGCCTCGCCGGCAACCATTCGCCGCGACCTGGAAAAACTTGAGAACAGCGGCCGAATCATTCGCGTACGCGGCGGCGCGCGCCTCGCCCGCGCAGAGGATGTGGAGCCGGACGCCGGCCACCTGCGCGGTGTCCCCTTTCACGAGAACCTCTCCCGCAACCGGCCGGCAAAAGAGGCGATCGGCCGGGCGGCCGCCCAGCTCTGTCGCAGCGGCGATTCGATCATCATCGATGGCGGCTCGACGACGCTGCAGATGTGCCCCTATCTCGCGCCGCTCAGCCTGCATGTGCTCACCAATTCGCTGCATATCGCGTCGGCACTCCTGCCGCAGCAGAACACCAGTATTTCCGTGCCCGCTGGGACGGTTTTCCGCGAGCAGAACATCATTCTTTCACCTTATGAATCCGATGGCACGGAAGGCTACCGGGCCTCGCGCATGTTCATGGGAGCCTCGTCGGTGGGCAGCCACGGCGTCATGCAGACCGATGTTATTCTGGTGCAGGCCGAACGCCGGCTGATCGGTCTTGCCGACGAACTCGTCATTCTCGTCGATTCCTCCAAGTTCGAAGCACCGACCGGCCATGCCGTATGCAGTCTCGCGGACATCGCCGTGCTGATCACCGACGACCGAATCACCGACGCCACAGCCCAGATGGTCGAGCGGAAAGTCGGCAAGCTGATCGTGGCGAGCAATTAACGTCGACGATTTTTACGCTCTTTTCTGATCATTCTTGACGCATTTTGATTGAACCCTATGCTGAACCCATAAGATCGGCCACAGGGCATCGATCACCGGGGAGGTTTGGGGATGGATCCGGCAAGTGGGCTTACCAGGCGTGTCGGCGTGGGCTGGGCCATCGGCGAACTCGGCATCGCGACATATATCGGCATCACCATGTCGTACCTGCTGTTCTACCTTACGCAGGCGCTTGGCATCTCTCCGGTCTGGGCCGGCCTTGCGCTTCTGATCCCCCGCCTGTGGGATGCACTGATCGACCCGCTCGTCGGCGCGATTTCCGACCGGACCCGAAGCCGCATGGGGCGCCGGAGGCCCTATCTTCTCGTCGGTGGGCTGACCTTCGGCGTGATGTTCGCGTTTCTCTTCCAGGCGCCTGCGGGCGCTTCGGAAGGTGTGAAGATCGCCTACGTGATCGCGCTCTATCTGCTTACCAGCACGGCCTTCACCTTCTACGACGTGCCCTATTCGTCGATGGCGGCCGAGATGACGACCGACTATCGCGTGCGCACACGCCTCACCGGGTTCAAGATGGTCGCCGCGCGCATCGGCATCCTCGTCGCCGTGATCGCGGCGCCGCTTCTCTTCAACAGCCAGGAGACCCTCGTGCACGGCTTCGCCGTCATGGGCATGGTTGCCGGGGGCTATATGGTCCTCTCAGGTCTCTGGGCTTTTTTCGCGACGCGCGATGCGCCGCAGATCGTTCGACCCGCGGAACCCTTCGACCTTCGCGCCGAATACCGCGCACTGCGGGGAAACCGGCCATTCCTTATCCTCTGGACCACGTTCCTTTTTCAGAATTTCGCGATTGGAGCCTCGGCCACAACGCTGATCTATCTCGTCATCTTCGTGATGAAGATCGATGCCGCACTCGTCGGCGCCATGGTCGCGACATCGGCCGTTGGCGCCATGGTCGCGACGCCGTTCTGGGTGCGTCTCGCGCAGTATGGAAAACAGAAAGCCTATGCCGCGGGCATTGTCGGCGCCGCCACGCTCAGCCTGCTTATGTTGTTCATGCCTGCGGGCCTGCCCGCCGCACTGTTCGTGGCGCTGTTTCTGATCGGCCTTGTCGACGGCGGAACGCAGCTGTGCCCGAATGCCATGGTGCCCGATACCGTGGAATATGATGAAGAGCGCACGGGGCAGCGCCGCGAGGGCGCGATCTTCGGCACGTGGCTGCTTTGCCGGAAGCTCGGCATGGCGATGGGCGCCTTCATCGCCTCGTTGTTCCTCTCGGCGTTTGGCTTCGTGGCGGGTGCCGACGCAACCGCACAGGGTGAAAACGCGCTGCTCGGCATTCGCCTATCCTACACGCTGGTGCCCTGCGTGCTTTGGGTCTGCGCCTTCTTCGTGCTGCGCGCCTACCCGCTGACCGAAGCGCGGTTTGAGGAACTCAAGCGCAACATATCGGCAGCGCGCGCCGGAAAGGAACCGGCCTGAGCCGCCGACCGGCTCAGGTAACGGCGTTCAGGATCGCCCGGAATTTGCCGGGACGATCGGTTTTTTCGGCAAGCATGAAGCCCGCAGGCACCGAAAGGCTCGGCTTACACGTTTCCGGATGCGAAACCTCCACGATGACCCGTCCATCCACGCGCTGCCATGCTACCACGATCGGGCCCCGCACGGTAGGGACGATGCCGGATGCCGAACTCAGCCCTGCGACATCAGGCGCGACAGCGAACGTGCGATAACCCGGCGCGATGGCTGAGACGCCGAGGGCCTGACGCGAAAGCTGTGCCGTGCCCGTGGCCGAGAAGCCGTGACACAGGCTCGCACCCGGATGGAAGCTCTCCCACAGCGTCGTCGTGCCGGTTTCCAGCATCGGCGAAAAGCCGCGCCGTAGATCATTCAGCACCCATGCCCAGCACCCCGCACGAGCAAGGCCCGCATAGACGAAATGCTGGAAGAAGCTGTTGGCCCGGACGATGTCGACATCGGGGTCGAACGATTCGCCTTCGGGCACGATCGGCGGCGCTGCCGTGAGCTTCAGCTTTGCGCTGTCGGTGATCGCATCCACAATTTCCGGCCAACGCGTCTGCGGCCCGATATCGAACAGCAGGGCAAGGGCGTTGGAGTGCTGCGAAATACGCGGGCCCTGAACACCGCTATCCGGATCGACGGAGTCCACATAGACACCCCGCGCCGCGTTCCAGTGGTGCGCGGCGAGCGCCGTCGCAGTCATATCCGCCATTTCCTTGCAGCGCACCGCGAGGCGAGGCCGCTCGGTCGCCTGTGCCATGCGCGCGAGCGCGCGCAGGGCACCGACCTGAAGCGCATTGAAGGCAAAGCCCTCGCCGCTTCTGCCGATGTTGGCCCATTCGATGAAATGCCAATGGGGGACGTGCGCAATCAGTCCCGCAGGCCCGCGGTGCCGGGCGCACCATTGCATTACCCGCTCCAGCCCCGGCATCAGGGCTTCAATTGTCGCCTCGTCGCCACTTTCCTGAAAATAGCGTTCGGCACTGATCAGCCAGAGCAGCGAATTGTCCGGGATGGTGAGCGCTTCGGCCGGATTGTCGCCGGGCGCGAACATACGGACCAGCCCGTCGCCGCGCTGACTTTCGCCGGCCTGCAGCAGGAATTGCCGGTGTAGCGGATAGACGGAGGGGCCGATGGAAACGGCGGCGACATCGAACTGCACGACCCCGTCGCCCACCCACTGGCGCGCCTCGCGGCCTGGGCAATCCACCCAAGCGTCGTGCATACATTGGCGCACTGTATAGCGTCCCACATGCCATAGGCGTTCGAGAAACGGGTCCGAGCAGGAAAATGCACCCTCTTCGTCAGCCGCATAATCCGAGCCTACCGATCCCAGGCGCAGGATATCCAAACCACTGGGCGCATTGCGAACCACGATCTGCATGGCGCGCACCGCGGTCCAGTTGAACCGCTCGAAGCGTTGGCGTCCGGCACGCGCCGTGTAGCGGAAGATGTGCGCGCAGCCGAGATGGCCTTCCGAACGTAGGCCATCGCCCACCCTGCCCCGGCCGTACTCGCCCGGCAGTGCTTCCGCGACGGCGATCTCGATGATCTCGCCGCCTTTCGCATCGACCTCGATAAACGGCCGCCCGGCATGATACGGATCGAAACGCACGAGAATCGCCGTATCGCGCCCCGGATGCGTCCATACGCGCGCGCTGCTCTCGTCGTCGCGAAGCATGGCGGGCGCATCCGAAACCAGCGTGGGGTCTGGGGCTTCCAGCTGCTCCTCGTAAAGACGCTGGTTCACCGGCAGATCGGGCTGCGGCAGCAGCGGGCGCACCCATTCGATCTGCGTGGGAGCGTGAATGGCTTCCCGCTGCTGCGCGAGTTCCGAGCGCTGCATGGCAGGAAACGGCCTCACCTCCCCCCAACCGCGCGCCGCCTCCGATCCCTCGGGATGCGCGATCATCAGGCGCGCGTGCGGCCATGCGCTGTCATCAAAGCCCGGCTGCGTCCATGCGGGATCGAGCAGCCGCGCGTCGAAATCTTCAATGAAATCCTGGCCCCACCCCGCACGCGGTGCATCGCGGCGCCATGCGCCGGATTCGGTCATCCGCCAGCGTTCATCCGCAGCGGCATACCATTCGCCCAGCCCCGTCTGACCCAAGGCCGACACGTGCAGCGCACCGTCGCCGAACACGGGCTGCCAGTGCCCGCGCACGGTTTCATACCACGCAAGGTCGATGCCCGGCACATGCACGAGCGCCGCCACGATGTTCGCGCCCGGCAAAAGCGCGTCGGACACATCGATTGCGTCGTAGCGGGGATACGCCGGATTGAAGCGAACGGGGCCGCGCGCAATCGGCCTGCCGTTCAGCCACAGCCGATAGCGTCCGTCGACGAGCACTCGCAGTTCCGCGCCTGTCAGAGCTTCGGGCGCCTGAAGGATGCCTCGCGCAAGAACCCAGCGATTGACGCCTTCGTCCTCGCGCCGCGTCGGCGTTCCGCGCAGCGTCGTGAACCCCGTCGCATGACGGACGGGCTGGTCGGCGAGCCAGATGAAGTTCGGTGTCATCGCTTCAGCATGGCCGCAATCGCCGCTGCCGCCTCTTCAAGCGCGGTTTGCGCAAGGCGCGAGGTCTTGACGTACTGCGTGAAGCCGTGGATCGCGCTTGCATAGGCATTGTGCTCCACCAAAACACCGGCCTTGCCAAGCGCTTCTGCGAGCAGAACACTATCGTCCGCAAGCACGTCTATACCTGCGTGATTCATGAAAACGGGTGGCAAGCCGGCAAGATCGGCCGTGAGTGGAACGGCGTACGGATGCCTCGGGCCATCCACGGGTCCGGCATAATTCTCCCAGAAATAGCGCATCGAAGCGAGCGAAAGCCCATAACGCCCATTGCCGAAACGGCGCACGGACGATGTCGTCTCCTGATCCGAATAGGCGCCATACTGCAGAGCAAGCCCGCATGGCTGTCGCCCACCGGCATCGCGGAGTCTCAGCGCCGTTCCGAGCGCAATATTGGCACCGGCAGACATGCCCGAAAGCACAATACGATCAGGGTCTGCATCAACCAGCGTCCCTATCGTTCCCATGAGACGAAAGACGGCTTCTCCATCTTCCAGCGCAGCGGGAAATCGATGTTCGGGCGCGAGACGATAATCGACCGAGAGCACAGTGAAACGCCCCGCGCGCACCATCCAGCGCAGCGGCGCATCCTCGAGATCGAGGTCACCGATCGTCCAGCCACCACCATGGAAATGCACGACACACCCGGCGCTGTCGCGGCTGTCCGGCTCATAGAGGCGAACCGGAATCGCTTTTGCTCCCGGCGCGGCCGGGAGCGTAAAATCCGTAACGCGGCGCAGCTGGACGGAATCCGCATTCCACGGCACGAACTCCGCTTTTGCGCGCACGCGCATCTGCTCCGGTGTCACCGAATGGAGCGGCGGCCGCAGCGCCATCTTTTCCCGCGCCGCGAGCACGATCGGAACGAGATCGGGATCGAGGCGGTCATCCCAGTCGGCGTCCGATACTTCCGGAACATGCTGCATGATTTCTCCTCCCCCGAGACCAGATTGCAATCAGCACCTTGACTATTTTTCGATCTATTTCAATCATAATCAATCACAAGGATTCGATATGCGCGCCATACACACGCTTCTTCTCGCTGCCGCCGTACTCACGGCTCCGATCAGCGCCGCTGCTGCCATGACCTCGCCGCCGTTTCGCGAGGCCGTTCGGGCCGGGGACATCCTGTTTCTCTCGGGTCAACTTGGCACCGCGCCCGATGGCTCGGGGCTGGTGCCGGGCGGACTGCCGGCGGAAGCGCGACAAGCGATGGGCAATATCGGCGCGATCTTGGCCCGGCACGGGCTCGGCTTCGGCGACCTCGTCAAA
Source organism: Sphingosinicella sp. (assembly GCF_041916975.1). Taxonomy (NCBI): domain Bacteria; kingdom Pseudomonadati; phylum Pseudomonadota; class Alphaproteobacteria; order Sphingomonadales; family Sphingosinicellaceae; genus Sphingosinicella; species Sphingosinicella sp. The sequence continues at coordinate 2,648,398 of NZ_JAYRYK010000001.1, read as the reverse complement.
TGCGTGGTGATGCTGGCCGATATCTCCCGCTGGTCCGAATTCAACGCCGTCTATCTTGCCTATTTCGGCGAAACGCCGCTTCCCGCGCGCAGTGCGTTTGGCACCAATGGCCTGGCATTGGGCGCCGCTGTGGAAATCGAATGCACCGCGCACATTCCGGCCTCGCCGAAGAATGGGACAACACATGAAGAGTGAAGACCACGGATGGACGCGCCGCCGCACGCTGCAAGGTCTCGCTGCCGCGGGAGCCTTGTGTCCCGCGGCCGGCCGCGCCAACAGCAGAGCGCTGAGCCCGGATCAGATCGAGGCGGGCCGCGCCTTCCTCCGCAACCATGTTTCCGTGGACGTGCACGCTCACCCCGGCCGCTTCTTCCTGCGCGGCGTGACCATGCCTTCACCACGGTTGCAGGCCTACGGCGCACCATTCGAGATCGAAGCCGCTGCGGCAATGCGCGACGGACAGGTGAGTTGCAGCTTTTTCTCGGGCGTCGCCGACATGTCACTGCTGGAATTCACGCCCGAGCGCGGCCTCCACGCCACGCGGGATTTCCAGCCGGGCGAGGCGTGGGGGTACTACGCACGGCAGATCGGAACGCTGAAGGCGCTCGTGGCATCGGGGGACGTGGTCGACGGCCGCGGTGTCCGATCCATCGCAGAAGCACATCAGCGCCGCGCGGTGGCCGCAACCTTTGCCATAGAAGGCGGCGACTTCATCGAAGACCGACTCGACCGCGTGGGGCAGGCCTATGCCGACGGCGTGCGGTCGATCACGATCGTTCACTATCACGTCAACCAGATCGGCGACATCCAGACCGAAACCGACGTGCATGGCGGTCTCACACCGCTTGGACGCGACATCGTGCGCGAAATGAACCGCGCGGGCATCATCGTCGATGTCGCGCACGCGACCCTCGCCGTCACGCGCGATGTTGCAGCCATCACCACGCGCCCTTTGCTGCTCTCCCACAGCAATGTGACGGCCAGGAATGCGCCGCCGCATCCGCGCCTCGTGACCCCGGATCACGCGCGGATCGTCGCCGAGACCGGCGGTGTCATCGGTTCGGTCCCCTCCGGCATCAATCAATCCAGTTTCGAAGACTGGATCGAATCGATCCTGCGGCTCGTCGATACGGTCGGCATCGATCATGTCGCGATCGGGACCGACATGGACGCCAACTACCGCCCGGTCTTCACCGACTACAGGCAATGGCACCTGATCCCGGCGGCACTGCTCGCAAGGGGCTTGAGCGCAGCGGAGACCGCGAAGGTCATGGGCGGGAATGCGCTTCGCCTGATGGAGGGCCAGACCCCGCCGCAGGACACTCAGTTATGAGAGCACGGGGAGTAATAATGAAAACGGACGTTGCCATCATCGGTGCTGGGCCCGCAGGTTTGCTCCTCGGGCATCTGCTTTGCGCAGCCGGTATTGCCACCACGATTGTGGAGAGGCAATCCGCGACGCACGTTCTGTCGCGCATTCGGGCCGGCGTCCTCGAGGCGACCACTACCGATCTCATGCGGCAGCTGGGTCTTGACCAGCGCCTCAACGCTGAAGGTCTGCGGCACGAAGGCTTCCATCTTTCGAGCAGCCTGCACTCGATCCGAATCGATATCGTCGCGCTTACCGGAAAGCACGTCACTGTCTACGGACAAACCGAAGTGACACGCGACCTGATGGATGCCGCACCCGAACGTGGGCTGGAGGTCATCTACGAAGCCGCGGATGTCGCACTTCACGAAATCGAGAGCAACGCGCCTTGGATCGGCTTCACGAAGGACGGCCAACACGAACGGCTGGATGCACGTTTCATTGTCGGCTGCGACGGCTTTCATGGCCCGTCGCGACGCGCAATTCCTGAGAGCACGATTCAGCTATACGACAAGGTTTACCCGTTCGGCTGGCTTGGCCTCCTTGCCGACGTACCGCCATGCGATCAGGAACTCATTTACACCAATCACGAGCACGGTTTCGCGCTTGCATCCATGCGCTCGGCCACGCGGAGCCGCTATTATCTTCAGGTACCGTTGGATGAGAAAGTGGAAGACTGGCCTGATGACCGTTTTTGGGACGAGCTCTCCGTAAGGCTTGGGCCGGAAGCGGGAGCACGAATTACACGAGGGCCCGCGATTGAGAAGTCGATTGCACCCCTGCGCTCCTTCGTATCTGAGCCCATGCGCCATGGCTCTCTATTCCTTGCCGGTGACAGCGCACACATCGTACCGCCGACCGGCGCCAAGGGGCTGAACCTCGCTGCATCCGATGTCGCCTATCTATCCGCAGCACTCAGAGGCTTTTTCCGACACGGACACACGGATGGGTTTGAGAGTTATTCCGAGCGGGCACTTGCCCGGATTTGGAAGGCTGAACGTTTTTCATGGTATCTTACCAGCCTTATGCACCGCTTCCCCAGCCAATCACGCTTTGATCGGCGGATGCAGCTGGCGGAATTGGACTACATCGCCAACTCTCGTGCCGCCCAGACAAGCATCGCAGAGAACTACGTCGGACTGCCTCTATGAAAGTGGAACGACCTCCATGGTGCATGATCGTTCATTACTCCATGCTGCGGCACCTTGGAGGTTAGCTATGAATGAAAGACACACCGCCATACCCCCGGATTTTCATACTGGCCAGAGATGAGCCACATGGAAGCCACAGAGTGATATACTGGAGCCCTCCAAATTCCACCTCATTAGCGACATTGTGGTACCATGCGTGTCATGCCGATCGCCCGTAATTTCAAGACGGGCGAAGTCAGATCTGGGTAATAGTCTCTTTCATCGTCGAAGTGATCGCCACCCGGAGATGGTGAAGCCTTCCGTGCAGCTATCCGGCAATGGAAATCGCATCCCGCGACACGAATTCCATCAGGCGGCTGGTGATCATACGCCAGCTCTGTTCCTGCAGCTGCGCCGCCCGTTCGGGAAACTGCACGGCCATGCGTGCCGTGCTGCCGGACGAATCGCAGATGATGATGCAGAATGCCTCAAGCTCCGCGGGAGGGATGTTCGGGAGGAGCGCTTTCAGCGTGTCGGAGAGTATCGACGCGTTGCAGAGCGTGTCTTCCCAATCGAGCTGACGCAGGGGTTCGAAGGTCTGTGCGCCAAACCAGATTTCCCGATAGCCGGTATTTTCGTGCAGATAGGTCCAGGCGAAATCGAGGATGCTGCGAAGGCCCGTGAGAAAGCCGGAAATACTGTCCGTTTCCTTGAAAAGTGACCGGTTATAGTCCTCGATCGCTTGATGATAGCGCGTAACGAGCTGCCCCAGCAGGTCTTCGCGACTTGCGAAATACTGATAGACGGAGCCGATCGGCACTTCCGCGCGCTCGGCAACCTCGTTCATCTTCAGGTCGCCGACGCCACGCTCCACCAATAGCGCCTCGGCAGCGGTCAGGATGCGATTCACCCGGTCACGGGCACGTCGCTGAATGGGTGTGCGCCTTGGAGTGGCGCTGTCTTTTTCGGTACGCATTCGACTTCCATAAACGAGTATTGCTCATGTTTCAAAAAGATGATACTTGCTCACATATTGGAAGCGGGAGTGGGCAATGGAAGATGTCGGTGTTGCGGGTGGGCGAGGTGTGTCTGCTGCAGGAAGCACGGAAGATCGCAGCGATACAGTCTGTATCGTAGGCGCCGGACCGCACGGCCTGATAGCGGCACGTGCAATGCGGAAATCCGGCCTGAAAGTTGAGATTATCGAGCGCCACAGTGGCGTTGGCGGACTCTGGGACATCGCCAACCCCGGAACGCCCATGTACCGCAGCTGCCACTATATTTCATCGCGGAACACATCAGCCTATCCAGACTACCCGATGCCGGAAGATTATGCCGATTATCCGAGTAATGCTCATATTCTTGCTTATATCCAGGGCTTCGCGCGCAAGTTCGATCTGATTCGGTTGGCCGAATTCAATACGGAGATACAGCATGCCGAGCCGCTGGAATCGGGAGACTGGACCGTCACGCTGAAGCATGTGCCGAGCGGCGACGTATGCCGTCGCCGTTACCGGGCGCTGGTTTGCTGCCCCGGTAGCAACTGGCACCCCCGGATGCCTGCACTGGAGGGCGCGTTTTCGGGCGAAATCATCCACTCCGCCGCCTACACAGACAGCGACCAGCTTGAGGGCAAGCGCGTACTCATCATCGGGCTCGGCAACAGCGGCGCGGACATCGCCTGCGATTCCGCGCGCTCTGCCGCAGCCACGTTTGTCAGCGTACGCCGCGGCTATCATTTCGTGCCGAAATATGTGTGCGGTATGCCGCTTCTGGAGTTCCTGCGCGGCAGCCGGGAGGGGGTTCCGCAGCATATCGCAGAGCTTCCACTCGAGGATCTGTTCTACATCATCGTGGGTGATCCCACGCGCCTCGGGCTGCCCAAGCCTGATCATGGGCTCCTCGAAAGCCATCCGCTGCTGAATACGCAGCTCATCCATCACCTCGGGCACGGCGATGTCGTTGCCAAGGGTGCGATCGAACGGCTGGACGGCAACGGCGTGGTGTTCAAGGACGGATCTCGCGAGGACGTTGATCTCATCATCTGCGCAACCGGTTATGATCACCTGATCCCGTTCATCGATCCGGAGCTGATCGATTGGCAGGACGGGCGCCCGCAGCTCTATCTCGGCTCGTTCAATGCCCGCCATCCGACACTGTTCGTGTTCGGGCTGATCGAGGCCGCGGGCGCACCCTATCTGCAGGGCGATCAACTGAGCGTGATGGCGGCGCACTATCTGAAGGCGCGGAAGGACACACCAGACGTCGCGCGCGCATGGGAGCAGCAGGTGCGGACCGACGTGATCGATCTGAAGCACGGTATGCATTACATCGCGACGAACCGCACGGCCAATTACGTCAACGTCGAGGTGTTCGTGCGCGAGGTGGAGCGCGTGCGGGCCCTGATGGGATGGCCCGAAGTGACCCCGGGTTTCTACGACCCGGCCTGCGCGCCGGAGCGCGCCGCCGCGGAATAATCCAACAAACAGCAAAATCAGGAGGGGGAAATGCACTGTGAACTGAAAGGCGCAGTCTGCGCCGCACTTCTCGCGGGATCGTCCATGCTCATCCAGGGAGCACCCGCACGCGCCCAAAGCGAAGCTGCCGGCGCAGGCGATGGAGAGATCATTATCACCGCGCAGCGGCGTGAGGAGTCGCTTCAGAAGGTTCCGGTCGCCGTCACAGCGTTCTCTGGTGATCGGCTGAACGAGCTCGGGCTGCAGGACAGCGTGGATCTTGGCGATTTCACGCCGAACCTGCAGATCAATGAGATCGCAGGCCCCGGCTCGCAGCCGGCGATCTTCCTGCGCGGTATCGGCCTCAACGATTTCAGCCTCAACAATTCCGGGCCAGTCGCGCTCTATACGGACGAGGTCAATCTCAGCGCGTTCGGCGCACAGAATTTCGCGATGCTTGACCTCAACCGCGTCGAGGTTCTTCGCGGGCCGCAGGGCACACTTTACGGACGCAACACCACGGGCGGCGCGGTCAATTTCGTTTCCAACCTTCCCGGCGACAGCTTCGAAGGCCATGCGATCGCCAGCTACGGATCGTACAATGCCGTTCGCGGCGAGTTCGTCGCCAGCGGTCCGCTGAGCGACACGGTCGGCGTACGTGTCGCCGCACTGCGCAACTATGCGGAAGGTTATTTCAAGAATGTGCTGACCGGCCAGCGTTCGAACGGTGCCGATGCGTGGGCGCTGCGGGGCACGCTGCGTTTCCAACCGAACGAGCGGCTCGACATGATCCTGCGCGGCCGGTTCGACCGGAGCACCAACCGCTTCACGTGGTACGATCAGCTCGGCATGTTCGATCCCGCCTCGGTGCTGGCGGGAACGCCAGCTCTCTGCGCAGACGCGCAGATCCTGGCGGGCCAGTGTGTCGACGCATTCGGCTATAGCGATCAGGATCCCAAATACCGGGGCCGCTTTAGCAGCAATGCAAGGCTGAAGAACGAAGCCTACGGCACCTCGCTGCGCATGGCGCTCAACCTCGATGCTGCCCAGATCATCTCGGTTACCGGCTACAACGAGTCCGAGAATTTCTTTCCTGAAGACACTGATGTCAGCCCGAACAGGTTTGTCGAAGTGTCGCTCGGGGCGAAATCGAAAACCTTCTCGCAGGAGCTGCGCGCCAGCGGTGAAACGGGCTTCATGAACTGGATCGTCGGTGCTTTCTATTCGTGGGAACGCATCACGCAGGACCAGACTGCCGACGTGCTGCGCGACGCGCGGCCTTCGCCCGACGCGTTCTTCTCCCGCCATCTCAACCGTCAGAGCGGCAAGACATATGCGGCGTTCGGACAGGTCGAGGCGAAGATTGCGGACCCGCTCACGCTGGTTGCGGGCCTGCGCTACACGCACGACCAGAAGGATTTCCGGACTCGCCTGCAATTCGAGGAGACCGGTCTCATCATTCCGCTCTTTGACACGCCGCTCTCCTTCAAGGATAGTAACTGGTCATGGAAGCTCGGTCTGAACTACGAGCCGAGCGCCGATTGGCTGCTCTATGGCAACGTTTCGCGGGGCTATAAGGGTGGCGGCTTCAACGGCGGGTTCATCTTCAATCCGGCGCAGAATGTACCGTTCGAAACCGAGGAGCTCACCTCCTATGAGGTTGGCGCGAAGGGTCGGCTGTTCGATGACCGCATGACGCTGAACATGGCGGGCTTCTACTACGACTATCGCGACATCCAGGTGTTCTCGCAGTTCGATTCGAACGGGTTTCCAGTGACGCTGCTGGTGAACGCGCCGAAAGCCGAGCTATATGGCGCGGAGCTGGAACTCTCCGCACGGCTCGGCGGCGGCTTTTCGTTCAACACGGCCGTCGGGCTGCTCCATTCCGAGTTCAAGGACTTCCCGAGCGACTTCGGAGACTTCTCCGGCAATCGCCTCGCCCGCGCACCGAGCATGACGGCGAGCGGTGGTATTCGCTACGAGGGCGACATCTCGCCCAGCGCGCGGCTGCAGGCAAACATCGATGTGAGCCACCGCAGCTTCGTCTATTACAATACCGAAAACACAGCGCCAGGCCGCGAGCCAGCCTACACGCTGGTGAACGGTCGCATCGGGGTGACGTTCGACGAACGCTATTCGGTCGCGCTGTGGGGCCGGAACCTGTTCGATACCTATTATGCGGTGAACCGGAATCCGCTTTCTGATTTCGGCTTCGTGCAGGTCATTCCGGGAGAGCCGCGCTCTATCGGTATCGAGCTGGGCGTGACCTTCTAGTCCTTTGCAACCGGCGAATGCGGAAGGGTGCCATGGAACGCAGTGTTGCGGGATATCTTGATCGGTGGTCGGCAAGACCGGGCGATGACCTTCAGGTTTATGTCAGTTCGGACACACCCGGTTCATACCCGATCCGTGTCGTTCGTCTGTTCGGCTGCGATAGTCGCTGTGATCCGCCGACCTATGCCGAAGAGCCGGCAGGTTTCAATTGTGCGAAGGTGCTTTACGTCGCCCGCCACCCCACGATCCCCGGCTCTTACGTAAAGGTCGATTGCAGCCGCCAGCCGCTTGCCGTTCCGGAGCGGGTCACGCTGACATTGTTCCTTCACGCCAGCGTTTTGCTGCCGCACGATGCAATCATCGCCAGCTTGAACGCGGATGCCGTCGTTGTTGGAATCGATAGCGGTGGGCATCTCTTCGTGGAGGGCGGCGGTGTGCGCATCTCCGCGCCCTCCGCACTCTTGCCACAGCGTTGGATGTTTCTTGCATGCACGATCGACAGGTCGGGCGGCACGACCTTGCTGTGCTGGAAAACGCTCGGTGGAAGGGGCAGTGATGAATCCGAAGGCGGGTGGCTGACGCAGTCCAGCGCGCTGCCATCGACATCGTCGCTTACGGAGATCAATAGTCTGCACTTCGGTGCTGGTGCAAACGCGGAAGCGCGCCGCGGCTTCACGGGAAAACTCGAGGCGCCCGCCATTCATGCGGGCAGCGTCGCGGAGAGCGATCTCGGGAGGCTGATCGCAGAGACGGGAGGGGCGTCCATTCTGCCCACGACCATCGCGGCATGGGATTTCGGCCGCGATATTGGAACTGAAAGCGTGTCCGAATGTATCGCGGGGCGGCACGGCGAAACCGTGCAGCAGCCGCTCCGCAGTGTCACCGGTCGTCTGTGGGACGGCAGCGCGTTCGATTGGAAGCATGCACCGGCGCATTACGGCGCGATCCGGTTTCATGTCGACGACATGGCCGATGCCGGTTGGCCGGCCGCCTTGCGGCTGAAGATTCCGGAAAGCGTGCCCTCGGGCCTTTATGCGGTTCGGGTCGGTACAGCGCCGGACTGGGCGTGGATGCCATTCTACGTGCTACCCCAGAAGGGCGCGGCAACGTCGGATGTGGCCTTTCTGGCTCCGACGGCGAGTTATCTCGCCTACGCCAATGTCATCGTGCCGACCGTGATGCCCGAGCATGTTGCGCAGATGAACCTGGATGGCCCGACCGACCGGTTTCTGCTTTCGCATCCCGAGTTCGGCTATTCGCTATATGAAACGCATCCGGACGGCGCCGGTAAGGCAGTCAGCACCTGGCATCGGCCGATCGTCAACGCAGCGCCGTGCACGGTCAACTGGGGCTTCACCGCAGACGGAGACATTATCGCCTGGCTGAAGGCCATCGGTCAGCCGGTCGACATGCTCACCGACGACGTGCTCGACCGGGAAGGCGAGGCACTCCTCGCGCCCTACCGAGTGGTCATCACGGGCACGCATCCCGAATACTGGTCGCTACCGATGATCAAAGCAGTGCGCGGTTTTCTGGATCGCGGTGGGCGGCTGATCTACATGGGCGGTAACGGCTTCTACTGGCGCGTTGCATTTCATCCCACGCTACCGGGCGTCATGGAGGTCCGCCGTGCGGACGACAGCACGCGCGGCTGGCGGACAGAATCCGGCGAATATTTCAACAGTTTTGACGGCGGCATGGGCGGCCTCTGGCGTCATCAGGGACTGCCACCGCAGCGGCTGGTCGGTGTCGGCTTCGCGGCGCAGGGGTTCGGCGGCGGACGCCCGTATGAGCGCACGGACGCTGGCCATGATCCCCGTGCGGCTTTCATCTTCGATGGCATCGAGGGTGATATTATCGGCGATTTCGGCAGCCATGGCGGCGCTGCGGCTGGGGAGGAGATCGACAGGGCAGACGCCGCGCTCGGTACGCCGGCGCACGCGCTCGTTGTCGCCTCGGCAAGAGGTTTCAACGAAGCGATGCTCCGCGCCAAGGAGGAACTGCTGATGACCGTGCCGCCCGGCATCGCCGACCCCGATGTTCGCGCCGACATGACTTTCTTCGAAACGCCGGCGGGCGGTGCGGTGTTTTCCACCGGCTCGATCTCCTGGAGCGGCAGCCTTGCGCACAACGGCTACGCCAATTCCGTGGCGGGCGTGACGGGGAATGTTCTTCAGCGGTTTCTCGATCCCCGGCCATTTCCGTATCCGGGCCGCACGCTTTGATGGAGGCACGACATGTTCAGGCTTGATGGGAAATGCGCGATCGTCACCGGGGCTGCGTCCGGCATCGGCGCGGCGACTGCCGAGCGTCTGGCCGCGGCGGGCGCCCGGGTTTCCACGCTCGATCTCACGCCTACGGAGGCACTCTCCGCCAAAACTGGCGGCGTCGGCATCACGGTCGATGTGTCCGATGAAACCGCCATGTCGGATGCGATCTTGCGTGCGTCGGCAGCCATGGGCGGTCTCGACATCATGGTCAACAATGCCGGGATCGGTGATGGCGAGGCGCTTCTGGAAGGGCATGGCACGGCGCTTTACGAACGCATGTTCCGCGTAAACACGCTCGGCGTCGTGATCGGCACGCGGCACGCGGCGGCGATCATGGCCAGGCAGCGCCGGGGCGGCGCGATCGTGAACACCGCCTCGCTGGCCGGCACCTTCGGTTTCCCCACCTACGGCGCCTATACCGCTTCGAAAGGAGCAGTCGTATCTTTCACGCGCGTGGCGGCAACAGAGCTTGGGCCACTTGGTATTCGGGTGAACTGCATCTGCCCGTCCACCGTCGATACGCCGATGATGGATGATCCCTCGGCGGCGGCAGAGGGCGCCATGATGGCGATGGCGACGCCGCTCGGCCGTATCTGTAAACCAGGCGAGGTGGCGGCGCTCATTCATTTCCTCGTCGCGGACGACTGCGCCTTCGTCTCTGGGCAGGCGGTGCTGATCGACGGCGCCGTAACCGCTGGTTTCGCGCCCGCGCTTGTCGAGACGCTGGTCGCCGCGGCCGTGCAGCGAGCGATCTGAACGGCCGAAACCGACTTCAGCAGAATATCCAGCAGCGATTTAGGGCGCAGGCAAAGGGAAGGACGTGCATGGAAAAGGAACTCGCCGGCAAGGTAGCCTTCATCACCGGAGCAGGAAAGGCGCGGGGAATGGGTGCCGTCACTGCCGCAACGCTAGCCGCCAGGGGCGCTACCGTGGTCTTGTCCGATCTTTGCCGGGCGCGGCCGGAACTGCATTGGGGGACGCTTACGGTAGGGGATAGCCCGGAAGAGCTCGAACGACTTGCCGCGGAAATCCGCGCCATGGGTGGGAATGCCCATGCCATCGCTGTGGATGTGACCGATCGTGCGCAGGTGGAGGCGGCGATGGCAAACTGTGTCGACCGCTTCGGCGGGATCGACATTCTGTTCAACAATGCCGGCACGGTCGCGGGTGCCGCGCCGTTTCTGGAGGTGAGTGACGCGGATTGGGGGCTCAGCTTCGCCGTCAACGTGCAGGGCATGATCAACACCTGCCGCGCGGCCATTCCGGTTATGCTGACGCGCAGCGGCGGCGCGATCGTCAACAACTCCTCGCTGCTGGGCATCACGGCGGTTGCCGGCTACAGCGCCTACACGACGACAAAGCACGCCGTCATCGGTCTCACCAAGACCATCGCAGCAGAATTCGGCGGCGGCGGAATTCGCTGCAACGCGATTTGTCCCGGCATGATCCAGACGCAGATGGGCGTGACCGAGGCCCAGATGATGGCGCGTGAGCACGGCGTCAGCATGGAAGAGGCCAAACAGATGATGTCGGCTCCGGCCGCGCTGCGCCGATGCGGCACGCCCGAGGAAGTGGGTGACGTCGTAGCCTTTCTAGCCGGGCCGCAGTCCCGCTTTCTTACGGGCCTTGCTGTGCCGGTTTCGGGTGGTTTTCCTATGGGGCTGTGAGTCGTATCCTTCCGAGTTCAGGATAGAGGATGCCGCACACGGCGCCGTTTGTTTGACTTCACCCTCTTCGCTTGTATCACTTGGGCAGGTCTGGAGATTCCATTCAGGACCAAGATGGCAGATCAACAGACGGACACCGAATCGCTCGACGTTTTCGATCGGATCATAGATGCGATCGTCACCAAGCCACAACGTGGTTGTCCCCGTCGATCATCGAACGCATCCACGCCAGCGATATCCCGCGTGGTCTCACGCGTTCACGTCTGCTCGAAGCCGATGTTCCGCTCGACTGGGGCGAGCAGGAGCGTGTGCTCGGATTCTGCTGAGCACATCTTCCTCCGCATCACCGCAGCATCACGAAAATGACCGTGCGCGAATTTAATGCGCCATATAGACACGCGCCGAAAAATCGCACGAATTAAAGTGCAGAGACACGTCTGTGCAGGGGGGGGGGGCGCAACACCCGCACTCGCAAACGCCTTAGAACTGCGGCCCTCTCGGGCCGCCCGTCGCGAGAATGCGAAATCTAAAGTTTTCCAGAAATGAATGGTGCGTAACGCAGTCCATGGCGCACAGGTCTCAGGGAGTATTTTCCCTGTTCTGCGGGAATTTACAGGGAAAATTGGACAGAAAACAGGGGAAAAGATTCTGCATGGCTTGTTGAAAGCCCTGAAAATCTGTGCTTTCTAGGCGAAATTCTCTACTCCAGAAAACAGGGAAACAATCGTCAGTAACAGGGAGACGCAGTCGGCCAATCAGGGAGCCCTGTCAGCGACTGGGAACCGAAAAGCCGGAGCGCGATGGCGTATGTCGGCCAACAGCTCGGGATTATGGCCGTCGTTACTGGCATGAGAGGCTTTGATCGCACTTTTATCAGACCGGCGCATCGCCTGTTGCTGGCTATGCATCAATGCCGACCCGCCCTGCGGTCAACCGACCGGGCGACGGAGCGCCTTTTCGACGAGGCCAGACGCACCAGCGACTTCCGGATCACGAACTCCGCACGCGCGACGATATGTTGCCGCCACGCCGCCTCGTCGGGATAGAAAAAGTGCCTCAGCGCAGTGCGAATTCTTTGACCTTCAGGCGACGCCGCATCACCATGATTGTATAGCCAGCAGTCCTCGATCTGCAGGCCGAGCAGATCCCCTACGGTGAATGTTCCGAATTCGAGCGTAATGGCGAGTGTGCTCCCCCCGAACCTGTCCTCGATTGCCGAGCAAATATCGCCTTGCACCTTGTAAGGCAGCGATGAATCGCTTGCATTCACCCGGATCAGCTCATCACCGAACACTTCGGCCGCCATTCGCGAAGATACCGAATCCGGCATCGCGATCGAGAGGATTAAGCCGCTGCCATAGTCGCCTAGGCCGGTATGAAAATCGATTGCGACAGCCCCTTCGATACCCGCACAATGATCGTCTAGAATCTGCCTTAGCGTCCGGTTCGACCACGTCGGCGCCTGCCCGCCGAAGCCCACCCCATCGGGATGCGCATACTGGCCTTTGAACAGTGCCGTGGCGAACTCCGCTTCGCTGTGCGAAGCCTGAAACGCGGCAACGGCCGGGGCACCTGCCGCCCGGTCGCGCATCACGAGCGCCTGATGCAGTTCCTCATAGTGCGCGTTTCGGGGAAGGCTTTGGCTGAAGTCGCAAAAGTTGCGATTGAGATCGACATTGTCCTCGGTCTGGCGCCTGCTCCAGGCACATCCCCAGGGATTGATGATATGGATCAGCAGCACTGCCGTGCCTGGCGGCAACGCCGCGATGCCACCGCCCTCGATCCAGTGAATCTGGCATCCCGAACCTGCCAGCCCTTCCAAGCCGTGCGTGCCGCTGACAAGAACCAGAAGCCGTTTCGCCTTTTCCGGCCCGCCCCACGCCGCGACTGTTTCGAGCGCTTCTCCGTCTGGCCCGACAATTGGGTGCGGATAGTGCTTCACCGCAAGACCGTGCCGAGCGCAGCAATCCAAAAAGGCACGGTTGGCAGCCGACCAGTCGCGATGGAAACACTGTTCTATATCCGGCGTAAGGCTCATGCCCCCCCCTATACGAAAAGCTGGACGCTTTTCAGCGCGGTGTAGGCGGCGAGGCCCTCTATGCCGCTTTCGATGCCGAGACCGGACTGGCCGTGCGGCTCGAGGGGAAGCGCCCCGAACTTGGCGCCTGCCGACGGCGTGCCGGTACCACGGATCACCAGCTCTCCCACATTCAGATCGCGGATCATACGCTGCGCAGTGGCGAGGCTTTGCGTCCACACCGTCGCCGAAAGACCATAAACCGTGGCATTCGCAAGAGAGACGGCTTCATCGATGGTTGAGAACGGCAGGATCGACAGAACGGGCCCGAAAATCTCCTCCTGCGCGATCCGCATGTCGGTCGTGACATTGTCGAAAACGGCTGGCGCCACATAATAGCCCTCTGCCGATGCGTCGCCGCCGCCTGCACGCAGCGATGCACCGGCACCGAGACCGCCTTCGATATACCCCATCACCTTGTCGCGCTGACCCGCGCTGATGAGTGGACCGAAGGTTGTCCCGGGATCAAGCGGATGGCCAGGCACGATCCCTGCCACGCGCGCGAGGAGTCTTTCGACCAAGGCATCCTTCACGGACTGGTCAACGAGTAGTCGTGTGCCTGCGGTGCAGACCTGCCCCTGGTTCCAGAACATGCGCGCCATCACGCCGTCCGCCACAAGATCAAGATCGGGTGCGTCGGCAAACACGATATTTGGCGATTTGCCGCCGCACTCCAGAACCAGACGCTTCATGTTCGAAGCCCCGGAGGCCTGCAGCAGCCGCTTGCCGGTCGCGCTCGATCCCGTGAAGGACAGGAGATCGATATCCATGTGGTGCGCGATGGCGTCTCCAACGGTCGCGCCGAGGCCCGGCACGACGTTGAACACACTCTCGGGAACCCCGGCTTCCACAGCCAGCGCCGCAAGTCGCAGCGCGCTTAGCGATGAGAGCTCGGAGGGCTTGAGGACGAGGCTGTTGCCGGTTGCGAGCGCCGGCGCGAGCTTCTGAACCGCGAGCACCAGCGGGAAGTTCCAGCCGACGATACCCGCCGCCACGCCGCGCGGAACACGCACGGCGAGCGCAAGCGAACGACCGTCGGTTGGATGCACCTGACCCAGGACATGATCCGCGGCCTCTGCCGCATGGCGCAGGATGCCGATCGCAAGCGGGACATCGACATTCAGGGCGTCGCGGATCGGCTTGCCGACATCCAGCGTTTCGAGAAGCGCCAACTCCTCTGCGTGCGCCGCCATCAGGTCTGCAAGGCGATGCAGAACGGCCTTGCGATGATCAACGGATGCATGCGCCCAGATGCCGCCGTTGAACGCGGCGCACGCTGCTGCAACAGCGCGGCTGACATCCTCGCCGGACCCAACTGCGAAGCGCGCAAGCAGCGATCCGTCCGCAGGATTGAACTTATCGAACGTGTCGCCCGACAGTGACTCCACATAGCGCCCGCCAATGAAGGGCCGGGTTTCGAACGCAATTTCTCTGGCACGGGCCGACCAGTCGACCCGCTCTGCATCATCAGCCATGATGTCTCTCTGTCTGTTATCCGTTTCGGTCTGCCAGGATCATGTCGGCAGCCTTTTCCCCCACCATGATTGATGGTGCGTTGGTATTACCGCTTGGCACGGTCGGCATGATCGATGCGTCGATGATGCGGATGCCCTGCAGTCCGCGCACGCGCAGCCGCTCGTCAACCACCGCAAGCGGATCGCTGCCCATCTTGCATGTGCCAACCGGATGATACGCGGGGCCGGCGGTCGACCGCACATAGGCTTCGAGCGCGATATCGCTGTCCACGCCTTCGTCCGGCGAACATGCGCCTTCGAAATAAGGGGCGAAGGTTTTCGTGCGGAACAGTTTCTGCGCGATGCGAATACCCGCGATCGTCGTGTCGATGTCGCTCTGCGCGCCCATCAGGTTCGAAAGGATGCGCGGCGGTTCGTGCGGGTTTGCCGAGCGGAGTTCGAGTGTGCTGCGACTGTCCGGGCGACACTTGTTGATCGCAAACACCACCGCCGGTCGATCCAGGAGTTTGAGCCCGTCGGCCTCGAGCTTGTAACCCGTCGGCACGAAGTGAATCTGGATATCGGGCGACGCAACTTCCGGCCGTGTCTTCACGAATGCGCCCGCGTGCGCGATCGGTGTACCCGCTGGCCCCTTGCCGAAGAGCAGCCAGTTGAGACCGTGGATCGGCCATTTGTGGAGGCCGAGTTCCGTATTGTACGTCGAGACGTTGACGTAACCCGAAACCCAGACAACGGCGTGCTCCTGAAGGTTCTGGCCAACGCCCGCCATGTCCCGTACCGGCTCGATCCCGTGCGAGCGCAGATGCTCGGCAGGGCCGATGCCGGAACGCATCAGGATCACCGGCGACATGATTGCGCCAGCCGAAAGCAGAACCTCGGCACCCGCACGCGCCGTGACTGTCGCGCCGCCGCGTTCGTATTCCACACCGACGACGCGCGTGCCTTCAAGGATCAGGCGGTTCACCGTTGCGTGGGTTTCCACCTTCAGATTGCTGCGATGGCGAACAGGTGCAAGAAAGGCTTGCGCCGTGTTGTTGCGCCGTCCCCGCCTGATCGTGCCTTGAATGGGGCCGACGCCCTCCTGCTCCGCGCCGTTAAAGTCTGGGTTGTACGGTAGCCCGATCTCCATCCCGGCCTTCACGAAGACGTCGGTCAGGCTGTGCGGCGAGGCGACATGGGAAACGGTAAGCGGACCTTCGGCGCCATGATATTCCGACGCGCCGTGCGCATTGCGTTCGGATCGCCGAAAATAGGGGAGAACATCTTCATAACTCCAGCCGCGGTTGCCGAGCTGCGCCCAGTGATCATAATCCTCGCGCTGACCGCGGATATAGATCATGCCGTTGATGGAACTGCTGCCGCCCAGAACCTTGCCGCGCGGCCACAGGTCAGACCGTCCGCCAAGCGACGGGTCGGGCTCGCTCATGAACCGCCAATCGAACTTGGGATTGTTGATCGCACGGGCTTCGCCCGCGGGAATACGCACGTAAGGCGAGGCATCCGACCCGCCGCTTTCAAGAAGCAGGATACGCGTTTTCGGGTTCTCACTCAGTCGGTTTGCAAGAACGCACCCGGCCGACCCGGCCCCGACAATGATGTAATCCCAGTTCATACCCGCCTCCCGCGTGGGTGACCTGAACGGCCTCCGCCACCGCCTACCACTTCAGCATCGCACGCACGCCGATGTGACGCGGAGGCAATGGGGTTTCGTAGACCACGGTCTGAAACGGCGCAGCCCATTTCCGGCTGACGTTGTATTCATCGAAGAGATTGTCGACGAAAAGCGCCAGTTCCCAACGATCAGATTCGAGGCGAACGCTCGCATCCCAGATGTCATAGGAATCGATGTCGAGGAACGGATCGAAAGGCGGCGCACCGTTGCCAGCGATCGAGCTGCCGACATAGCGGTATTGAGCCGTCCATACGAGATCCAGGCCACCGCCGACCGCATGTGTATAGTCGAGCTGCGCCGAACCGCTCCACTTCGGGACGTAGGGAATGCGCTCACCCGCACGATCGACGCCTGTCCCAGGGTTGAAATACTCGTCGAACTTGGCATCGACATAGCTGAGCGAGCCCGAGAGACTCAGCCCCAGAAATGGACGGGCAGTGCTTTCAATCTCGAAACCCTGGCTTGTCGAGCGACCAACATTGTCGATGGATTCAACTGGAATACCACCGATTTCACGGATCGTGCCGAGTTGCTGATCCTTTACCTTCACAACAAATGCCGCGGCGTTGAAGGTCAACTTGCGATCGAACAGCGAGCTCTTGATGCCGACCTCGTAGTTCATCGACAACTCGTTGTCGAAGGGGATGCCCGAGGCGATGTTGCTCGCCGGGTATTTCTGGAAGCCGCCCGCCTTGAAGCCCTCGGCGACGGTCGCGTAGGTCATCACATTGTCGTTCCAGCGGTACGATACCGACGCCATCGGCGAGAAGCGCGAGAATGTGGCATCTGCGCGCGTATCGAAAATCTCGCTGCTGCCGAGGTTGACGACGATGACCGAACCCCACTGCCGCGACTTCACCTTCTCGCGAGAATAGCGCCCGCCCACGGTCAGATCGAGATTTTCCACCGGACGCCAGGTCGCCTGACCGAACACGGCAAAACCGCGGTTTTCGAAGCGCGCCTGCTCATCGACAACATTGTCCGGGCTGAAGATCGGCGGGAAGGTCGAACCGGTCCCATCCGCCAGTCCGAAATCGCGATCCTGATCATAGACGGAACGGAAAAGATAAAGGCCTGCGAGCCAGTCGATATTGCCATTCCCTGGATTGGATGCCAGGCGTAGCTCCTCGGAAACGAGCGACTGGTCGATTTTCTGGCTCTGGAAATTTCCGCTGGCTACCGCACTGCCGTCCCAGTCCCAGAACACCGCCGTTTCAGTTTCAACAGCACCGGTGATCGACGTCAGCGTCGCAGGCCCGAGATCCCAGTTCATGGTGAGCGCAGCATTGCGGACATTATCCTTCAGGTTGCGCACTTCGCCGTCGAAAACCTTGTATTTCGCGCCGCCTTCGGGAACACCCGCGCCGAGTTGCCCACCCCAAGCGTGAGAGAAGCCGGCTGTCAGAATGACCTCAAATACGTCGCTAGGCAGAGCGCGAAGCGTTGCCCGCGCCGAGCCGCGACCACCCTTGTCCTGATGTTTTCCGAGCGTAACGTTGTCGAAATAACCGTCTGTCTGTTCGACCGCACCCGATACGCCGAGAAACACCTGATCCGAGAGCGGGCCGCTCGCAGACCCCTTCAGCTTGAACGTCGAATAACTTCCAGCTTCCGCCTGCACCTTGCCGCGGAATTGCGCGTCGGGTTTCCGGGTCACGAGGTTGAGCGCGCCGCCCTGCGTGTTTCGGCCGAAGAGCGCGCCTTGCGGACCACGCAGAACTTCCATGCGCTCCAGATCGAGGAATCCGGCATCGAAGTTCATTTTCGGTTGATAGACGCCATCAATAAAAACCGCGACCGAGGATTCGAGAGCCGCCGTCGCGCCGATGCCGCGCAGCACGATGTAGGTTTCGCTCTTCGTCGGACCGAACGTCTGGTTCTGGCTGAACGAAAGGCTGGGGACGCGTCCGACGAGGCCTTCGCTGCTTTCAATGCCTTTCTGTGCAAGTCCTTCCCCGGAAAAAGCGGAAACCGCGACCGGCACATTCTGCAGCGATTCCTCGCGCTTGCGTGCCGTGACCGTGATTTCCTCAACCTCATCCGCAGGACTCTGTGCCGACGCCTCCAACGGCACGAGAACCGGAAGCAACGCCACTGAAGCAAAGGCCCGCCAGGCCCAATCCCTTTTCATGTTGAACGCCCTCACTGCATGGCCCCAGTTTATCTAGTTGGGGTCGTCTCCCGCAGCAGGGGATAGCGCAACGCCGGGAACGAAACTTTCGAATATGACAGAAAGATTTCGGAGATCGTTCGAAACTGTGGAATTTCAGCTCGTACGAACGCGCGCCTGACGGGGCGAATGGCCGAAACGCGCCTTGAAGGCCACTGCAAAGCTGCTCTGATGCTCATAACCCACTGCCAGCGCGATCGCGGAGATCGCCTCATCGGTGTCTTTCAGCAGCCGATCGGCATGGTCAAGCCGGACGCGCTGGCTAAAATCGAAAACGCTTTCACCAAATACATGCTTGAAACCTTGCACCAGCTTGGTTCGGTTCAGGCCCACACGACGTGCAAGCTCCGGAATCGTCAGGGGGTTTTCCAGACTAGCGGCCAGGATTTCGCGTGCTTCATGAAGCGCTTCAATATCACGGCTGCGCAGAAGCAAGGGGGGGTCGTCATCATCTGCCTCCCGGATCAGCGCATCCACCAGCATACATACAAGATCAAGCATACGCGCGTGCGTATGGATGTGACGCACGGCGGCGACATACGGGGGGTTTAGCAGATCGTTGATCGCCTGCATCATTTTGCTGGTAAGCGGCAGATCGCGACAGAAGAAATCAATGCTTCCGCCGGAGATGTAATTCGCCAGTTCCCGCGGAAGATGCTCAGGATTGAGTTGAAGCGTATCCGTTATAAGACTGGGACGACAGCACAGCGTCAGCGAACGCTCCGCAACATCATCGCTGTATATGTCATCCTTGACGAGGCCCTGCGGATGCAGGGCAACAACCGAGCGCCCTCCCCTCAGCCGGAACTCGTGATTCCGGTCAAACCGGACGATATTGTCTCCGGATAATTTGAAATGAAATTTCAAATGATCGACACCGTCAACGCGATCCACGACTTTTCGGTAGTGTCGGACGTCCGTGACAATGGCGTGGAGGTCGTCATTGATCCGCAGAAACTCCCTAAACCCCTTGCCCTGAGAAGGGTCGATCACAGCTCGATTGCTGATGACCTGGTGATAAGACGTCAAGGCGCCGCTCGATTCAGCAGGTGCCGCTTCACCAAGCTCAGAAAAGCCGCGATTGAGCGAAAATCTTGTCGAAATGGGCTGGGCGATATCCGCGCTGTAAAGCGTGTCTTGCGGCATGAATCCTCCGGGAACGGGTATTTCCGACTCCACACCAGAACCCTACTCGGGCTCTGCCCACCTGACCAGCCCCTCGCCAGCCGATGCAAAGGTCAGAGCTGAATTGGCGCTAAAGCTCTATAGTCGTACCATAAAATTATAGTATCCAGAACCGATTGAGGCGACTGTACTCGGCCTCCTTCCGACGAGAGAACATGTTCGAGCGACGGGTGCGTCCCCTTGCTGTCGAATAGCATCACGAGTGGCAGGCAACAGGACTTTTGCCCGCACGCCCGCAGGTATGTTCACACGAACTGACAATTCGCCGCCTGAGAATCCCCACCGCACACTGGCCGGGCCACAAGGCGTCCATTGCTCAGCCTCGCACCAGTCAATACGGGGATCGAAATGGGGACGGATCGCAATCTCGCTCCAGCCCGGGGTCACACCGCGCAGGCCTGCGACGTCCTCGAACAGCCACTGCCCCACCGAACCCAGCGCAGCGTGGTTGAAAGAGTTCATGCCCGGTTCGGCAAAGCCATCACCATAGCTGTTCCAGCGCTCCCAGATCGTGGTCGCCCCCTGCTCGATCATGTAGCCCCACGATGGATACTCCTTCCGCAGCAGCAGATCATATGCCACATCTGCGTGGCCGTTTTCGCTGAGCGCCGCCATCACGTATCGGGTTCCGATAAAACCGGTCGAAAGTGCCCGGCCCCTTGCTTCGATTTCGGAAACGAGGTGGCGCGTCATGCGGGCACGCTTGTGGGTGGGAACAACGCCCGAGGACAGAGCAAGCGCATAGGCGGTTTGCGTCGGACTCGTAAGCCGCGCATCATCCTGGAGAAAATGCGTGCCAAAGCTCGCCTTGATCCGCTTGAAGCACGCTGCAAAGCGACGTCTCTCGGCAGTACGGCCGAGCGCACTGGCCATGTCGGCCATCATCGATGCGATCTGAGCGTAAAGGCTCGTGGCGATAAGTGCCACGTCAGTCGGTGCATCGAGATTAAGCCAGTCCCCGTAATCATTACCTGCTCCCCTCCTGAGCCCGTCGGGGAAGCGCCGTTCAAGATTGTCCATCCACGCCATCATCGGCTGCCAGCACCGTGCGATCAACGCAGTGTCACCGTACCTACGCCAAAGCGTCCAGGGGACCACCACAGCAGCGTCGGCCCAACCCGGAGCACCATCTGCAAAGAAATCGAAAGCAGGCGAGATGAAAGGTGCTATATCCGGTATAGTACCGTCCGCAGCTTGTGCGTCCCATATGTCCTGAAGCCATTTCGCAAAATACTGCCGGACATCGAAAAAGGCCGCAGCCGTTCCAGCAAAAAGCTGTGCATCACCGAGCCAACCCAGTCGCTCGTCGCGGCTCGGACAATCGGTCGGCACAGATTGCAGATTGCTGCGTAGACCCCAGCGAATGTTCTGCTGCAAACGTTGAACCAGCGGGTGACCACAGGAGAAGCGTCCCGAAACGGGGAGGTCGGCATGGAGAACGCGCGCAGAAACACTCTGAATGTCGATATTCTCGATACCGGTCAGCTCGGCATAGCGGAAGCCATGGATTGTATAGCTGGGTTCCCATCGGCGAACGCCATCACCAGCGCATACATAAGTATCCGCCTGAGCCGCTCGTCCAAGATTAGCAGCATAAATGCGTCCTTCAGCATCGACCATCTCGCCGTGTCGGATGTGAACCGCGGCCCCGGATTTTCCGGAGAGCGCAAGCTCGACCCGCCCCGCCAAATTCTGTCCGAAGTCCACCAGAAGTCGTCCGGCGCTGCGCAACACTACCGTCGGCACAATATCCTCAGTGACACAAACCGACGGCGAAATTTCAGGCTCCAGAACTGTCCCATCGCGCGGCTTTGTCGTCACCGCTAGCCAACTTCTGTCGTCGTAGTCAGGGCTATCCCAGCCCTCAAGTTCCTGGCGTGCATCATAGACCTCGCCGTTCAGAAGGTCTGAATAGGCAATCGGCCCATGCGAAACTCGCCACGCCTGGTCACTCACGATCCTTTCGTGCGTGCCGTCTTCATAGTCCAACGCGAGCTGACAAAGGTACCAGGGCTGCGCGCCGTAGTGGCCCGCAGGATACTTGGCGTGTTCCGAAATACGCCCACTGAACCACCCCTC
Source organism: Sphingosinicella sp. (assembly GCF_041916975.1). Classification (NCBI taxonomy): domain Bacteria; kingdom Pseudomonadati; phylum Pseudomonadota; class Alphaproteobacteria; order Sphingomonadales; family Sphingosinicellaceae; genus Sphingosinicella; species Sphingosinicella sp. The sequence continues at coordinate 2,626,574 of NZ_JAYRYK010000001.1, read as the reverse complement.
ACCCAGCACGGCGCAGAGCGCATTGTCTCCCGGGCGCAACAGATCAGTAACGTCGTGCGTCTGATATGCAATCCGACGGTGGTAGTTCGTCCAGCCAGGCGTCAGGGCAGGACGACCGCAAGCAACGCCGTTTATGCTCGCCCGATAGAGTCCGCGCGCCGTGGCATGAAGTCTTGCGCGATGTACGGGCCGATCGAGCCGGAACGCGCGGCGCAGATAAAGCGCGGGAAGACCACCAAAGTCATTGTGATGCGCATCTGATCGCAGAGCCGGATGCGGTGGACGCCAGCACGGAGCAGGCGGTAAACGTTGCCCGATCCAGTCGCCGTGCCAGGTTCCTGGAGCCATCCTCCAGGTCGCCACTGCACTCCATGGCCCCCAAACCCCAGCCTCGTCTTGCAGCCGGACCTGCCAGCTGTATTCGCGCTCGGGGATCAAGGCGCGGCCCGCGTACTGAAGCTGGGGTAGCCCCGTCCAACATATGACACCGGTATCCCAAATGAGCGGCGTCTGGTCGTCGAGAGGCAACAAGCCAGTTGCGACGCGAACCCGAAAAGCAGTTGGCATCCTCCCCAAGCCAGGCGCCGAAAGCCTCCAGGTCAGTACGGGATCAAAATTGCCAACTGCCAAGGGTTCGCATTGCCCCGCACACTGCAGATTTTCTGCTCGCATCGCATTTGCTCTCGCTCTTAGGGTATTCTATATAACCATAATATATTCAAAATTGGAAAACATGCTAAAGATTCGACAATACCTCCGTCATTTCTGGCCCTCTGCGAGGGAGAAAACGCGTCTCATGGCAAACGTCCTCACTGAACGACACGGCCCGATCGCCGTTCTCAAGCTCAACAATCCAGATCAATACAATGCGCTGACTCCTGAACTTCTGGACGCATGCAATCGAGCGCTGGATGCCATCCTCGCAGCGCCCGTGAGGTGCGTCATTCTCACCGGTGCGGGCAAAGGTTTCTGCGCCGGCGCGCAGCTCGGCGGCACAATGTTCACGCAGGGTGCAGCGATCGGCGATCTGATGCGGGAGAGCTTTGCGCCTCTAATCACCAGATTGCGCAGGTCTCCAATCCCGATCGTCGTTGCGGTCAACGGCCCCGCAGCCGGTGCCGGTGTAGGTATCGCACTGGCGGGCGATATCGTTGTTGCAGCACGTTCTGCAAAATTCGTTCTGAGCTTCGTCAAACTTGGTGCCGTGCTTGATGGCGGTACATCACTTCTGGTGCAGCGCACCATCGGCACCGCACGCGCTCGCGCCCTGGCGATGACCGGCGATACCCTAATGGCAGAAACCGCCGCCGAGTGGGGGCTGATATGGAAATGCGTCGACGATGCCATGTTGGCAGATGAAGCAATGAGAATCGCAAGGCAGGTCGCAGACGGTCCGCCTACGGCCCTCCGTATGATCAAGAGACAGATCGAGGATGGTTGGAACGCCTCTCTGGAACACGTACTCGCAGAGGAAGCCGGCATGCAGGAAATTGCCTTTGAAACGGAAGACCTGCGTGAAGGCGCATCCGCCTTCATCGAAAAGCGGAAACCGCGATTTAACGGGCACTAACGACGAGGACGACGGTTACTCTGCAGCACCGGAAATTCGGCTCAGGATTTCCCTCACAGCCTCCGATACGTTCGGGGCTTCGACAAGCTGCATCACAGACGCTCGCATCGAAGACCGGTAAGGCTCGGGAAACTGGAACCAATTCATGAAGTCCGACGAACGTAGCAACCAGGCGGCGAGCTCCGGCTGTTCATGGTCGAGCGCCGTGATGACATCACAAAGAAGCCTGTACCCCGCCCCGGAACCGGCATGGAAGGCCCGCACATTACGCACGAAAAGCGCTGTATATACGGTCCTCGCCAGGGTCATGTCCTGGCGATCGAATTCATCGCCCGCCAACATACCAGAAATATGCTGCGCAGTGTCATTCGCAGGTATCAGCGCGCGCCCCTCAAACCAGCGCCGCATCAAAGCGGGTTTCCCATGCCAACGCTCCGCTGTCTTCTGAAGAAGGTCCGTTCCCGTGATCTCCCCTGCCTGACACAGCAACAAAAATGCTAAAACCAGATCATTGACCGTCTTTCCCGTCTCAACCTGTCGATACGCAGCTTCACGCGCAGGGCTTCCCCCGCCGGCCAACCAAAGTTGCAACACTGCCGCTGAAAACATGCGGTCACCGATTGCCGTCGGATCATCACCGCAGCGTGCCCGTTCCTGAGATCGCTCGTGCAGCGCAGAGAGCTGTCCATCCAGTCGCTGGGACACCGATCGCAAAACACGCTTTGACGCAGCGCACAGGGCGAGTGGATCGGGAAATGTAAGCCGCCCCATTAACGCGCGCGGATCTGGGGGCGTCAGCAGTTCGGCTCGAAGCCCCCCCTCGATTCCTTCATCTGCAAGGATACGGGAAAGAGCGGACGCCCAGGCTTCGGAAAGCTGGCCGACCCTCTTTTCGCCCTTAATCTGCGCCGCAGTGATCGCCGTCGCCAGTTGCTGCCCGGCCTCCCACCGGCGATACACATCCTCCTCATACTCGAACAACATCACACACTCTGTTTCGGACAGTTGCTCCTTCACGATCACTGGCGCACTCAATCCGCGCAGCAGCGACGGCACCACATCGGCCGTTGACTGCCAATCGACAATCAGCCGGTCTCCATCAATCACCGGAGCATTAAGATGTAAACTGATGTCACCTGAAATTTGGAACGGGACAGAAGCTCCGCTTGAATCGAGGCATCGGATGCCGAGTGGTATCGGGCGCTTGGAAACGCCCTCGGTCGGGGAACGGCGAATGATCATTCGGCCATCGCCATCAGGAGTCACGGCTCGGCTACATTCCAATACAGGCGTACCGGCAAGCCCAAACCACTGCACAAAGGCGTCGAGAGGCGTTCCCGCGGTACGCGATAGATGCGAGAGCATATCGTCGATGGTCGCGGACTTTCCGTCGAACGCCGTCAAAAATCCATCAAGCGCATCTCGAAAAACCTCTTCCCCGACGAGGGCATAGATCATCCGAAAGATCACCGCGCTCTTGATGTAGGTGGTTGGGTTGTAGAGATTGAACGGTTCGACATAGTCTTCCGGCCGAACCGGCCGAGCACCAGGCGCCATGTCGTCGGGGAGCTGACGCGAACGCCACACTCGGATAGGCCACAGCTGCATAAAGCGGCCATAGCGGTGCTCTGCGTAGAGTTGATGTCGAAGCGTGGTGAGCCCCTCCTTGAGGCCGAGCTCAAACCAGTCCCTGCACATGACACGGTTGCCAGTCCAATTGTGCAGATATTCGTGTGCCACGTTGATCTCGACATTCAGATAGTCAAGATCGACCGCTGTTTCAGGGTCGACCAGCCCAATCGACTCCTCGAAGAAATTCAGGCCCTTGTTTTCCATCGCTGGAAACGCGAAGGGCTTGAACATCACTAGGCTGTAGCAGTCGAGATCAAACTCTCGTTCAATCCAGTCTTCTTCCCAGTGCATTACGCGTTTCAGGCTTTCGAGCGCAAAGCGGGCATGTTCCGGGTCGCCGTTCTGCACATAAGCAGCGAGTACGATCTCACGCCCTGATCGCGTGACATGTCGATCCGATATCGACTGAAATGGCCCAGCTGCCAGCGCAAAGAGATAGCATGGCTTCGGAATGGGATCAGCCCAGCGCACCCAGTGCCGCCCATCGGCAAGACAGCCCTGGCCATCCGGCTGACCATTGGAGAGGAGCGCCGGAAATCGCAACGGATCTGCGCGAATCTCGGTTGTGATCGTCACGGCGAGATCGGGCCGGTCGGGAAATGGCAGGATACGCCGGAAACCTTCAGGCTCGCAGTGCGTCACCAGCATCTCACCGGCGCGGTACAATCCCTGCAGACTAGTGTTGGTCGCGGGTTTCAGCGCCGTTTCGACCTCGACCTGCATCTGCGGCCCACGGAAGAAAAGGTCAATCGTACCGCTTCCGTTTGAAGGCGCCATCACTTCGGCACCGTCAACCACGAACCGCCTTATGTCGAGATCGCGGAAATCGAGGCGGAGAGGTTCGTCAACATTCCCAGGGCGGCGATCGAAACTATAGCGTCCCGAAACGCGTGTCGCTTCATAGTCGAGATCGAACGTGAGATCGATGTGCCCGCCAACGCTAGCCGGCAGGCGGTAATCACTACGCCGGCGCACGCTCCGCGATCACCTTTCTGTCCGGCGCCAAACCGAGTTGCCGGCCAGCCAGCAGGAAGACGAACAGCCCGGCGATCCCGACAATAAGCGATCGCGCTGCCATCTGGAGACCTGGATCGCCGCCTTCCACCACACCCGACACCAGTGCGCCATCATTGAGGAAACCGTGCACGGCGATCGCCGCAAGCGCGCTCCCGCCGGTACGATTGACGAAATAGGCCATCAGGATCGAACCGCCGACACACCAGATCGTGAACAGCGGCATATAGGCGAGCAGATACATGCCCCAACCGACCGACATCGGCGTCTGGAAAAGCACGTCGCGCGAGACGTGCCAGACCGCCCAGCAAACGCCAAGCACGATTGCCGCCCGAATCGGAGACATAGCGGCTTGAAGGCAAGGGAGTGCGTATCCCCTGAAACCGAGTTCCTCGAGAAGTCCGCCTTGGTTTAGAAACATAGCTTCCAGCAGGAGCCAAATGGCGGCCCCCGTCAACAGGTGTGGATTGAGGCTGACTTTCCAACCTGCAACCCCCGTAAGCGCGTACTGAAATGCAAAGACGCAGAGCTGGAGCGCTATCACGCTGAGGCACAGTAGCCCCCAGCTACGAAGTCCATCGGCGGCACTGGTACCGATCCATGGACGCAACTGCCCGAGGAACTGCAGGACTGCCGCGCCACCGCCATAATATCCCACAAGGCCAAGAGCAACCAGCGCCGGGATAACCGACCCCATTGCGGCAATGACCAAAACGGGTTCGGCCGATACCGCTGTGAGCAACGGGACCAGAGCACCCCCTCTCAACGTCACGCCAGAATTCTGCATCGTTTCCTGAAGCAGCGGAACAAATTCGAAAGGCCCACCGTGCAGCGGAAAGAACGGATCCGGATAATATGTGAAGAGCAAGGAAAGGATGAAGGGAATTGCAAACGTCCACGCATAAAAAACGGCAAACCTGTGTTTTCCATCAGCGAACATAGCGCTCCCCTTCCCCTCGTTCACGGTGCATACTCCCTGACGCGCAGGCTCAGAAACGTGCGCGCGCCGTCACACCGATCGTCCGCGGCTGGTTTGCGCTGAACAGGCGCTCGCCAGGAAGTGAAGGATCGCCCTGGAAGGCGTATTCCGCGACCTCGTCGGTCACATTATCGGCGAACAGCACAATATCGAAACGATCGCTTTCGAAGGCGACCTGAAGATCAACGATCTGATAGGCCCGCAAACGTTCCGCCGGATTGTTATCGGCGAAATTATAGCGTTTTCCCACGAACGAGGCATTCGCGCGCAATGCAACGTCCCAGCCATCCGCGATCGGAGTACGATATTCAGCACCTGCGCTCATTTTCCACCGCGGCACAAGAGGCAGTGCATTCCCTTTAACCGCAGCGATCACCGGTCCGAGCGGTGTCGACAGAATCACCGTATCCGATAGAGTTGCGTCCGTGTAGTTTCCGCTGAATGTCAGTGTCAGCGCGTCCGTTGGCCGCGCCGTGATTTCCGCTTCCACACCCTTGCTGGTCGCATCACCACCGTTGAACGTGCCGTTAAAGACTCCCGCCGCGCTTGCCGGCAACTGGATATCCTTCCAGTCCATGTAATAGGCGGCAAGACCAAACGCTAGGCGCCGATCCATGAGATCAGCCTTCAGACCAACTTCGTAGTTCCAGAGGGTATCCGGGTGATAGCTTACCGGCATCGGAATCCCGAAGATGTCGAAGATCGGCTTCGTCGGATTCGCACCACCTGCGCGGAAGCCGCGCGAAGCCGTTGCGTAGATCATCGACTGGTCATCAATGTCGTACTTGAGGCTGAAGCGTGGCGCCCACTCAGATGATTTCTGCTTCGATGTGTTATCAAGGCCAGGACCTGTAAGCGCGCCCGAACTAATCACGTGAAAGCGATCGTCCTCTTCGAAATAGCGGAGGCCGAGCGTGGCATGAAGCTTGTCCGTAGCATGCCAGGTCGCCTCTCCGAACAGCGCCCATTGCTTGAAGCGGTAATCGTTATCGCCATCAAGCAGCGGACCGAGGTCAGGATTCGTCACGGTACGACTCACCATGCGGCGTTCGCTGTTCTTGTAGAACCCGCCCACGATCCATTCGAGAGGTCCAGGTGCCGCTGAAGCCAATCGCGCTTCCTGCGCAAAGATCTCATAGTCGATGTCGTATGTCTGCAACACTGTCACGCCCGGTGGCAGCAACCCGCTCGCTGCGCCCGTCTGATCAATCCGGCGCGCAGATTCGCGCGTAAAATAGGAAGTCGACGAAACAAAGTTCGCCCATTCACCCTTGTGCTCGATCGTCAAGTTTGCACGCTCGAACTCATCGTCGCGGCCTTCATCCTGATACCGAAACTGCTCGCGCTTGCGGTTCGAGATGTATTCGCCATCATTGTTTTGATCAGACGCCTGATAGGTCAGCAATACCGTGGTTTGATCAGACGGAGTCCACGCAAGCGTTGCGCGATAGTTGAGCGCATGGTCGTCGTTGATATTTTTTTGGTTCAAAAGGACGTTGTCGATATAGCCTGCGTTCTCCCGCCAGCCTCCAACGACCCGCAGGGCAAGTTTATCCTTCACGAGCGGAATGTTGACCATGCCGTTCAGTGCGTAGTTCCAGCCACCACCTGTCGTGTGCGACAGCGTGACCTCTCCAGCACCCGCGAAGGCCGCTGCGTCAGGCCGCTTGGTAATGATGCGGATGGTACCGCCAAGCGAAGCTTCGCCGAACAACGTACCCTGTGGCCCCCTAAGGATCTCGACGCGATCGATGTCGAACATCCTCACATCGGGCTGCGCGGTAGGATCTGCTGTCACCGGCATCTCGTCAATGTAAAAGCCGGTTGAAGACTCACCCGTCTGGGTCGAGATGCCACGAATCGTCACACGGTTGAGGCCCGGCGCGAACGATGCAAACTCAAGCCCGGGAATTTTGCCTGCGAAATCCTGGAGACTGTCAGCCCCCAGCTTTTCAAGCTCGGCACCGGTGACCGCCGAAATGGCGATCGGCACATCCTGAAGTGCGACTTCACGATGTGTCGCGGTTACGACGATTTCCGGGATCTCAGTAGAGGCGGATTCTGCAGCTGCCGCCGAACCGGCCGATACCGCAAGAACCCACGCAGGCGCCGTTAACAGGCACCGCACTTTTCTGAACGATTGACGATGAACGATCATTGCGCCCCCCTCTTTTTGCTGATGCGCAGACCGGCCTCTCTGCCGATCAGGCAGGACGCGCTTTCAAGGCTGCACCCCACCATAAAAGGGAGAATAATATATTCCAAATACTCATGTCAATTCTGTTATTGAATATTTTTCTTTGCCTCTAAACCTCTCCAGCAACGGACTTTCCAGCCTCTTTCATCACCTGTTCCAAGGTCTTGTGGCTGGTCGCACCCTTTAGTGGCCATTCCACATCGGTTTCGATAACGGCACCCCGAATCAACCGGCAACAAGGAGTCAACGTTAACGGACGCCTGATCGAGAAACGACACACCGTCGATCGTTGGTACAGCTTGAAGCAATGCACGCGTATAAGGGTGGCGTGGCGTTTCCAGCACGTCCGCCGCACGCCCTGCTTCCACGATTTGTCCGCGATACATAACCGCTACATGGTCGGCGAGATGACGTACCACCGCGACGTTGTGGCTTATCAGGATATAGGCCATGCTGCTTCGTCCCTGAAGGTCGAGCAGTAAGTTCAGGATCTGCGCCTGCACCGACAGATCGAGTGCCGAGGTCGGTTCGTCAAGAACGAGTAGAGCGGGTTCAAGCGCAAGCGCGCGCGCAATCGCGATCCGCTGCCGCTGCCCTCCAGAGAATTCGTGCGGATAACGATCAAGTCGGCCAGCCGGAAGTCCCACCTGCTGCGCCAGCAACGTTGCTGCCTCCCGCCGGGATCGCGTATCACCGATACCCTGCACTACAAGGGGCTCGGCAATGATGTCGGCCACCTTCATTTTTGCATTGAGCGATGCCTGCGGATCCTGAAAAACCATCTGTACATCACGCCGGAACTGCCGTCTTTCGCCCTTGCTCAACGTAGAGATCGATTGTCCGCGCAGCCTGATCATGCCCGTGGAAATCGGCACCAGCTGCATAATCGCTTGCGCAAGCGAACTCTTGCCGCAACCTGACTCTCCAACGATTCCCAAGGTCTCACCGGGCATTACCGAAAAGGACACGCCGTCCACGGCAGCAGGTGTGAACGGCTGCGAGGAATAGCGAACCACGACGTCCTCGACGGAAAGCAATACGTCACCGGTCCTCATCGACTATCCGTTTCCCGCTTCCAGCACGCTACAAAATGCCCCTCTGTGTGGACTATGAACGGCGGCGTTTTTTCGCATTCTAGCCCGACGTGTCGGCATCGCGGTGCGAAGCGGCATCCGGGCGGAAATCCAATCGGCGAGATGGCTGTCAAATCGAGCGCCGGAATCGGTGTCTTCGGAGCAAAGCATTCCGGCAACGCACTAAGCAGTGCCCGCGTGTAAGGGTGCGCTGGCGCTGCAATCACATCCAGCGTCGACCCGTGTTCGACGATTTGTCCCGCATGGATGACGTAGATCCGATCACACAGATGGCGAACAACACCCATGTCGTGCGTAATCAGCAGAACCGCCGTACCCGAGCGTCGTGCCATATCGCGCAAAAGTCGGAGAACCTGTGCCTGTACCGTCACGTCAAGCGCCGTCGTCGGTTCATCGGCGACCAAAACGCCAGGCCCACAAGCAAAAGCCATGGCTATCAGAACACGTTGCCGCATACCGCCGCTCAGCATGAATGGATAAGCGCGCATAACCCGGTCGATATCGCGAATCTGCATATCACCCAGTAGCTGACGCGCCTTTACCTCCGCCTCCCTTCTGCTCGCCTTGCTGTGCCGCCGTATAACCTCCGCGATCTGGCTACCCACTCGCAGCACTGGATTAAGCGCTGTGGCAGGCTCCTGGAAAATCATCGAGATGCGAGCACCGCGGAAATCCTCAAGCGCTGACCCATCGAGCGCCAACATGTCTTGTCCGAGCACGCTGACCTTACCGTTCGCTGCCCAGACGCTGGGTGGCAGCAATCGCATGAGTGTCATCGCGGTGATCGACTTTCCGGAGCCGGACTCACCGACAAGCCCGACGATTTCCCCGGAACCGACACTAAGTGACACGCCATCCAGTACCTCCACAGGCCCGGCGCGGGTCGCAAAGCTCATGCGGAGTTCTTCGACAACGATTGCGGGATCGCTCGTCATGATCTCCTCCGCTTTGGATCAACCAGATCCCCTATCGCATCCCCCACGAGGTTGAACCCAAGCGCAGTCAGCAGAATCGCAATTCCCGGCAACGCAGCATACCACCAAGCGCTGAGAATATAGGCTTGCCCTGCATTCACCATCGTGCCCCATTCTGCGAGTGGAGGCTGTGCGCCGAGCCCGATGAAACTCAATGTTGCAACCCCGATCATGGCGTTGCCGACGTCTAGCGTCGCAATCACCAGCATGGGAGCAAGCAGATTGGGAACGATGTGCCGTACCAGAAGATGCCAAGGACCGGCACCAAACGTCCGCGCTGCTTGGACGAAACCCTGCTGGCGAAGGGCCAGTGCCTGTCCGCGCGCAATACGACAATAGCCGGGGATCCCAAGCACGGCTATTGCCGTCATAGCGTTGATAAGGCTTGGTCCCAGCGCCGCGGCCAGCGCGAGCGCAACCACAAGCCCGGGCAATGCCATCACGATATCCATGAAGCGCATGATCGCCGCATCGATCCAGCCGCCCATCAACCCCGAGAAGCCGCCGATCAAGAGGCCTGCGATCGCTCCGACGGCAACCACGCCAAGACTAATGCCGAGCGACGCGCGCGCACCCCAGACGATTCGTGAGAAAATATCGCGCCCTACTTCGTCTGTACCCGCCCAGTGATCGGCGTGCGGCGGCAGCAAGCGTGCGCTCATATCGATGGCATTTGGATCATGCGTCGCGATGAGCGGAGCAAACACCGCCATCAGAATGGCGAGCAGCAGAAGGCAGAGTCCGAACCGTGACGAAGCCGACGAAAGTATCTGCCGGAGCAATTCACCACCGAAGCGTTGATCCACCGCAGGCCGGGAGACAGGCGGACTCATGCAACGCTCCGGATCTGGGGGTCGATAACGAGGTAAACCAGGTCGACCAAGAGATTGGTGACAACATACACAACGGAAACAATCACCGTGAAACCCATGATCACGGGGAAATCCAGAGAAAAGATCGCATTCAGCACATAGGAACCCGCTCCTGGCCACGCGAAGATCGTCTCGACAATGACCGAGCCGAACAGCAACGTGCCGACCGCCATGCCGATCACGGTTACGAGCGGCATCAGTGCATTCCGGAATGCGTGGCGCAGAATGATCGTGCGACGGCGTAGACCCATCGCCTGCGCGGTTCGGATGTAGTCCTGTGCCAGCGCCTCGAGCATTGATGTGCGTGCCAATCGCATGAAGCCGCCCGAGGTAGAAACCGCAAGCGTGAGTGTTGGCAGAATCATGTGCATCGCGGCATCGGCGAAGGCCACAAAGTCGCCTGCCAGCAGGCTATCGATCAGCAGAAAGCCGGTCACGCTTGGCGGCATGGCAAGCGCGGGATCGAAACGCCCGCCGCCTGGTAGCAGATTGAGTTCTCCATAGAAGAGCAGCAGCAGCAGCAAAGCAGTCACGAACCGCGGCGCGGAAACGCCAACGATGGCGATGAGGCGGAGTCCGTGATCGATCCACCGCCCCTCATAAACCGCTGCAGCGATACCGAGCGCGACACCGAGCGCGATCGAGAGTGTCAGCGATACAAGCATCAATTCAATCGTTGCCGGAAAGTAGCCGACGAGTTCCTGCAGCACGGGCCGCTGCGTCAGTACCGAAACGCCGAGATCGCCTTGCGCAAGATTGCCGAGGAATGTCAGGTACTGGACGTACAGCGGGCGATCGAGGCCGAGCTGTGCGCGAAGCGCAGCAATCGCTTCGGCGCTAGCGCGCGGCCCTGCCATAAGCTGCGCGGGATCCCCAGGCACCAAGTGCGAGATCGTGAAGGTGATCAGCGTGACACCGAACAGCACGCCGATCAACATCAGCAGCCGCCGGGCAATCATCGGAAAAACCGCCATAAGCTGCCGTCAACCCGCCGTTTCACGGGTCATCGTGGTTACATTGTAAACCAACGGTCGCCATGCACTGTATTCGAGGCCGACGATATCTTCGCGGTAGGCCAACAGACCGTTCGTAGAAAACAGGAAAATTCTCGGGGTGTCAGCCACAATGAGACGCTGCGCCTTCTGGTAGAGCGCCATGCGCATCGAAGTGTCGGCTTCCGACTGCGCCTTCAGTAACAGCGCGTCGACGGCGGTATTGCTATAATGGACTGTGTTCCCCCCCGCTCCTGCGTTCTTTGAGAAATAGAGCGGGAACAGCACGAGCCACGGATCGGCAAATGCAGGCACAAAATTGTTCATCGCGAGTTCGTATTCACCGCCCATGATCTTGCTCATTGCCGCAGACGGAGCCATCGGTTCCAGCGTTAGATCGACCCCTATGTCAGCAAAGTTGCTCTGCAGCATCAGTACCGCGGCATTGGTGGCGACGCTGCCCTGAATATAGGTAAGCGTCAGGTTGAGTTTCGGATGCCCAGCTTCTGCGAGCAGCGCGCGTGCGGCAGCGACATTCCTCTGCGAAGCGGTCAGCGCAGGGTCATATCCCGGCATACCTTGCGGAATCGGACCGGTAAGAGCCGCAGCATGACCGTGCATGATCGTATTCACAAGCCCTGCATGATCGACGGCAAGATCGAGCGCGCGGCGTAAGCGCACGTCGGAGAGTAAGGGATGCCGGTTGTTGATGTCGACGAAGATCAATGAGGGCCCAGCCTCGTTGAACAGCTTCACGCCCTTCAACTTTTCGAAATGCACGACATCTTCGGCACCGATGCTTTCGCAGATATCGATACGCCCTTTCTCCAGTTCGAGCCGCCGCGCATTGGGCTCGCGAATAAAGCGGAACACGATACGGTCGAAATAGCGCGGGCGTTGCGGATGGTGAGGGTTCGCCACCATCACCAGTTGCTGCCCCCGCTCCCAGCGTTCCACGCGATACGGGCCGCTGCCAGCTGTGTTTTCGGAAAGCCATGCAGCACCCTCGTCGCTCTTCAACGCATGGGCTTTGACAGCAGGGTTCACGAATACTCCGCTTACCGCAAGGAAGTTCAGGAAGATCGGAAACGGCTGCTGCAGCACGAAGCGCAGCGTATAGTCGTCAACCACATCATAGCGTTCCAGCCAGAAGAAATTGGCGGCGAGCGCGGGCTGAAGTTTCAGCGCGCGTCTATAGCTGAAGTCGAATGCCTGCGCCGTAACGGGTGACCCATCATCGAACTTATGGTCACGGCGCATATGGAACGTCCATATCCGGCCGGTCGGGTCGGCCTCCCAGCGTTCAGCAAGAACGCCTTCAAATCCACCAGAAGGTAGTCCATGCTCCATCTTTTCACGGATCAGGCGCTCGTACGCGAGCTCCATGACGGATCCATCGGTCAGCGAAGCCTCGAAGGCGGGATCGAGATTCCGGTTGTCCTGCGCCCGGCCGATAACCAGAGTTCGAGACTGGCCGCTTCTACCGCTGCCGCTGCCGCATCCGGCGAGCGCCAGTGAGACCCCCATACCGAAAAGCGCCGTACGTCGATCAAGCGCTGAGACAGGCATTCAAACCTCCACGTTGTACAAGTCCCATTTCGACAGCAGCGGTCGCGATGCGAAGTCCAAAGGCAAGCAAATCGTCGCCGGACGCGCAGGCAGGATCATCTCCGTTCACCATGACCGCGACGGACATCCCGTGATCCGGATAGCAATGCACATCGCTGCGATAACCGGGCGTCCAGCCGCCGTGCCCATATCTTTCACCAAGCGTGCTGTCGCTTGCGAGCACTCCCAGTCCATATGTTCCGGCCACGGGAGAAGTTGCCCCCTGCCCCCAAGCGATGACGGCGTTCCGGTAGCGACTGTCCGGCCCGCCTAGCAGACGCTGCGTAAAGCGCGCCATGTCAGCTGATGTGCTTGCCCAGCCTCCGCCAGTCCATTCAGAACCCGGGTGAAGTGTAAGCAGACCGCCCTCCATCGACCGACGCGGCAGCCCGATCGGATTGGGACCGCGAAAACCGGGCACCAGCCCTGGAATATTACGGCTGTTGGCCGCGAACGTCTCGCGCAGCTGCCACGGCTCCAGAAACAGGCGTCTGACAAGGTCGTAATAGGTTTGCCCGGAAACAGCTTCCAGGATCAAACCGGCCACGAGGAACGCTGCATCGGTGTATGCGAAATCCTCGCCGGGCGCGAACAACGGCGGGTGATCGAGTATGAAGTCGATCAACGCCTCGGGTGCGTGATATATGTTCGGATCACTCAGCAGCGCCGCGGCCGCGGGCGCGAACGCAGGCAGGTGCATGTAGTCATGGAGGCCCGCGCTGTGGTTCAGCAAATGGCGCAAGGTAAGGTTGGTACCGTTTGGCAACCGAACGAACCAAGCCCGATCGCCCAGATAGCGGGCAATCGGCGCATCAATCTCGAGCGCCCCAGCCTGTACCAGCGACATGGCCACAGCGCCGACGTACATCTTGCCGACGCTCGCCTGCAGCATGACGGACCGAGCAGTCATAGGCGTTCCGTCGTCGGGATCAGCAAACCCGGTCGCCGCGGTCAGAACGCCATTGTCGCAAGCAATGGCTGCGGTCGCGCCTGGAAAGCCCCGCTCTGCATGAAACCCATCCAGCAGGTTGCGGAGCGGTTCGTTATGGAAGATCATGGCCGATGCCATTCAGAAGTCCACCTTGTCGGCACCCTTGGTACCAAGCATAGCGCGCGCTTCGTCTGGCGTTGCGATGTCAATCGAAAGATCTTCGAGGATACGGCGGATACGACGTACCTGATCGGCGTTGGACCGTGCCGGTATTCCCCGTGCTTCCCACAAGCTGTCTTCGAGACCAACCCGAACGTTCCCGCCCAGAATGGCGCCGAGCGTGATGAACTTCATCTGGTTTCGTCCGGCCGCGAGATTCGACCAGTAGTACTGATCCCCGAAGAGCTCATCCGCTGTCTGCTTCATGTGGAGAACGTGCGCTGGGTGTGCGCCAAGCCCCCCGACAAATCCGTATATCGACTGGATGAAGAACGGCGGCTTGATCCAGCCTTGATCTGCGATGAAGCGCAAGCTGTGCAGATGACCGATATCGAAGCATTCAAATTCAAAGCGGACCCCACGCTTCTCGCCAAGCTCACGAGCTATATACTCCATATTCTCGAACGTGTTCACCGTGTTCAGGCTTTTCGTCATTGCCATGAACTCACGTTCCCACGCGTGCTTTACTCGCTTCTCGTATTTGGGGAGCAAGGCGAACAGCGCAGCATTCATCGGCCCCATATTGAAAGAGCATAGCTCGGGCGCGAATCGCATTGGAGCCAGCATGCGCTCCTCAAACGTCCCGGGCTGACCGGTCGTGATGTTGAGGATGGCATTTGTCTGCTGCTTAATGCGCGGCAGGAATTGGCCGTAGACATCGGGGTCAGTTGTCGGGCGTCCGGTGTGGGGATCGCGGGCATGCAGATGGATGATCGCCGCACCTGCCTCTGCTGCCGCGACCGATTCTTCGACGATCTGGTCCGGCGTGATGGGCAGATAGTCTGACTGGCATGGCAAATGGACGGCGCCGGTCACCGCACAGGTAATGATGGCTTTGTTCGCGTGAATCATACGCCTCCTCCCAGGCTCGCTCTCTCTTGCTTTACTCAATTGCATATTATATTCGTTTTGTGAATTATTTTTTCTGATTCTTCATATTCAGGGAGTGCGATGTGGCCTTCGGCCTTTTCGAAGTGCTGAAACAGGCGGCAAGGGGAAACCGCGGCTGGCAACCGCAATGGCCCTCACCGGAACCAAAGCGGGCGTACGACGCCGTGATCGTGGGAGGCGGCGGCCATGGCCTCGCTGCCGCCTACTACCTTGCAGCGCAGCACAATCTCCGAAACATCGCGGTTGTCGAGCGTGGTTGGCTTGGTGGCGGCAACACCGGGCGCAACACCACGATAATTCGCTCCAATTATCTCTGGGAGGAGAGCGCCGCTCTCTACGATCACGCGCTCACCCTATGGCATGATCTCTCCCAAACGCTGCAATACAATGTCATGTTTTCGCCGCGTGGCGTGCTGATGCTCGCCCATTCCGAACATGATGTTCGCAGCCTGCAACGGCATATCCATGCCAACCGGCTTGCCGGAATCGACAACGAATGGCTGACCGCCGCAGAGACAAAAGCTTTCTGCCCGCCGTTGTCCATCGATCCGGGAAGCCTGCACCCAATTCTGGGCGCGGCGCTCCAGCGTCGTGGCGGGGTTGCACGCCACGATGCCGTCGCCTGGGGCTATGCGCGCGCGGCCGCTGCGCTCGGCGTAGATATCATCCAGAATTGTCCGGTCACCGCAATTCGACGAGATGCGAGTGGCGCCATTTCGGGTATCGAAACCGCGCGTGGCGAGATCTCTACGCGCAAGGTAGGCCTCTCCGTCGCCGGGCACACCAGCACTCTACTTTCTTTGGCAGGCCTAACCGCGCCAATCGAGAGCTTCACTCTGCAGGCGCTTGTTTCGGAGCCCGTAAAGCCCATCCTTCCGTGCGTCGTCATGTCAGGCCGAATTCACGCCTATATCTCGCAATCGGACAAGGGCGAACTGGTAATCGGCGCGTCCACTGATTCGGCCGTTTCGTACACGCAGCGCGGGGCACTTCATATCCCGCAGCACACGCTCGAAGCGGTCTGCGAACTGTTTCCTGGCTTCCGAAGGTTATGCATGATGCGCAGCTGGGGCGGCATCGTCGATGTAACCCCCGATCGCTCTCCAATCATCGGCAAGACCGCCGTTCCCGGCTTGTATGTGAATTGCGGCTGGGGAACAGGCGGCTTCAAGGCAACCCCCGGCGCCGGCCACGTTCTTGCATGGACAATCGCCAAGGACGAACCGCACGTTCTCAACGCCCCTTTCAACTTCGATCGTTTCCGCACCGGATGTCTTATCGACGAATCCGCAGCGGCGGCGGTCGCGCACTAGCGGTAAGCCATGCTTCAAATCCCTTGCCCCTATTGTGGCATCCGACCCGAAATCGAATTCTCTTATGGCGGCCAGGCGCACATCGCCCGCCCCCAAGATCCCGGGCTGCTCGATGACCGGGCCTGGGCGGACTTCCTGTACACGCGGACCAACCCGCGCGGTACGCATGCCGAACGTTGGCGGCACCGACATGGCTGCGGACGCTTCATCAACGTACTTCGCGACACCGTGAGCGACCGAATCTTGTGTGCCTATCCGGCAGAAGCGCCGCGTCCTACAAACGAAAGCGTGCTGCCATGAACCGTGGCCGAATTGCTGACGCAGCCCTCGTTGACACGCGCAGAACGCTTCGCTTCACCTTCGATGGCCGCACCTACACAGGGTATGCAGGCGATACGCTCGCATCAGCGCTGCTCGCGAACGGCGTGCGGCTCATTGGCCGCTCGTTCAAATACCACCGCCCGAGAGGCATCGTCACCGCCGGGTCAGCTGAACCGAATGCGCTGGTCACGATCGATCGGGGCGATGGACGAATCACACCCAACCTGCGCGCAACAATGGTCGAGCTTTACGACGGCCTAGCCGCACGGAGCCAGAACGCGTTCCCCAGTCTCCGCTTCGATCTCGGCGCAATCGCAGACCGATTGTCACCGATTCTTGCCGCAGGCTTTTATTATAAGACCTTCCTCTGGCCGCGCTCATTCTGGAAGCGGGTATACGAGCCCCTAATCCGACGCGCCGCAGGGCTCGGCACTGCGCCGCGCGATGCCGACGCCGATCGCTACGCCGTGCGCTACGCCCATTGCGACGTACTCGTCGTCGGCGCAGGTCCTGCCGGTCTCGCAGCGGCACGCGCGGCGAGCGAGTCTGGCAAACGGGTTATCCTTTGCGATGAAAACGCCGCGCTTGGCGTATCGCTTCTCGACGATCCGCGTACGGAAATCGACGGTGTACCCGCCGCACAGTGGCGGCGCGAGGCTCTGGAATGTCTCCGCATCGACAACCGCGTTCTCCTTCTACCCCGCACCACGGCGTTCGGACTGTTTACCGATCGCATGGCCGGCCTGAGCGAGCGCATTACCGATCACCTCTCGCAGCCGCCCGATCACCTGCCGCGCGAACGTCTGTGGCAGGTGCGAGCCGGACGCATTGTGCTTGCAACCGGCGCGATCGAGCAGCCGCTTGTGTTTCCCAACAACGATCGCCCCGGCATCATGCTGGCGGGCGCGGCGCGCGCTTACGCACGCCGCTGGGGCATTCTTCCCGGCAAGCGCGCTGTGCTCGTGACCGGCAGCGACAGCGGCTGGCACGATGCGCTTGATCTCCATGCTGCCGGCCTTCCGTTCACGCTGATCGCCGATGTCCGGGGAGACGTCGACCCCGCCCTCCGCGCAGCAGCCGAAGCACAACAGATCCCTGTACGGATCGGTGCCGACATCGGAAGTGCGATTGGCGGCCAACGCCTCCGCGGCATTCTAATCGATGGCACACGCACAGAATGCGACCTGCTGCTCACGAGCAGCGGTTGGCTGCCTGCGGTGCATCTTCACGCGCAGATTGGAGGCCGCCTCTCATTCGATGTCGGCCGCGGCATCTTCGTACCGGATATGCTTTCCCATGAGATCCGGTGCGTGGGTTCCTGCAACGGCACCTTCACGCTCAGGGATGTCGTTGCCGAGGCGCGCAGTACGATTTCCGAGACCTGCACGGCGGGGCACCCCCGCACCGGCGGGGGACTCTCACTGCCCACAGCAGGCACGCGCCCGGCCCGCAAGGCCTTTATCGACCTTCAGAGCGACGTCACCACCGATGACATCGGCCTCGCCGTTCGCGAAGGCTTCCATTCGATGGAACACATCAAGCGCTACACCACGACAGGGATGGGCGTGGATCAGGGCAAAGGGTCGAACGTCAATGCGCTCGCGATTGCCGCCCAGCTCCTTGACAAGCCCATTCCCGAAGTCGGTACTACAACATTCCGTATGCCATTCACGCCGGTCAGCTTCGGAGCGCTCGCCGGCCCCGCCCGCGGCCCGCTCTTCGAACCCCAGCGTCGCACGGCAATCGACGCATGGGCTGCCAAAGCCGGAGCTGTTTTCGAGCCCGTCGGCAACTGGCGCAGAGCCCGCCATTTCCCTCGGCCTGGTGAAACCATGCACAGCGCCGTCGCACGCGAATGCCGTACGGTGCGCACGGCAGTGGGCTTGTTTGATGCATCGACGCTTGGAAAGATCGAGGTTGTCGGCCCAGGCGCAGCGACCTTCATGGAACGCGTCTACACGAACCCCTGGCGCAAGCTGCCGCCCGGACGCTGCCGTTATGGTCTGGTCCTGCGCGAGGATGGTTTCATCTTTGATGACGGCGTCGTGGCGCGCCTCGCTGACGACCGTTTCCACGTCACAACCACGACAGGCGGCGCCGCGAACGTTCTCGCCCATTTCGAAGACTATCTACAAACAGAATGGCCGGATCTCGACGTCTGGCTCACCTCGACAACCGAGCAGTGGGCGGTGATTGCCGTACAAGGCCCGAAGGCGCGCGATGTTCTTGCGCCGCTCGTTGAAGGCATCGACCTCGACAATGCGGCGATGCCTCACATGAGCGTCGCGGACGGCCGCATCTGCAGCATTCCCATGCGCCTGTTCCGTGTGAGCTTTACAGGGGAACTGGGCTTTGAGGTGAATGTCCCGTCAAGCCAGGCTCTCGAAGTCTGGAAAGCGCTGTGGCTGCGCGCGCAGGCAGTGGGCGGCTGTGTCTACGGCACCGAAGCCATGCACGTGCTGCGCGCGGAAATGGGCTTCATCATCATCGGACAGGAAACGGACGGAACCGTAACGCCGGACGACGCCGGGCTCGGCTGGGCAATCGGCAAAACGAAAGCGGATTTCGTCGGCAAACGTTCCCTGCAGCGCCCGGATATATGCGTACCAGACCGCCGGCAACTCGTCGGCTTGTTCACCGACGATCCGAAGCTGGTGCTGACGGAAGGCGCACAAATCGTAGACGAGGCCTTCCCTCGTCCCCGCACCCACGCGCTCGGCCATGTCACCTCGGCATACTGGAGCGACACCCTGCAGCGGTCGATTGCGCTCGCACTCGTCGAACGCGGGCGCAGCAGGACCGGTAACCGCCTCTTCGCATCCGGAGAGAGCGGCTTTCACCCGGTCACTGTGACTGCATTGCCATTCTACACCCCCGACAGTGTAAACGAAGGATGAGGGGCTGATGCGAACCGAATTAAGCCGTGCACCGGCGACGACGCGCCTTGTGTTCCGGCAGCGATATTGCTCCGAGCATCTGCTCGGCATGCGAATGCCCGCCTTCGTGGGAGAAGTGGAAAGCGGCGAGCGGGCAACCATCGCGCAGCTCGGCCCGGACGAATGGCTCATCCTATCGGATGAAACCGCCGATGCGCTGGCGACTGCCATTGCTGTCGAAAGCACCGATGCGCCGTATTCCTTGGTTGATATCTCGGCGCGCGAAGTCCGTCTTGTTGTCGAGGGGCCTGCTGCTGCTGACGTGATCGCATCGGGGTGCCCGCTCGACACGGATTTGGCGGTGTTTCCTCACGGAAGCGCGTACCGAACGCTTTTCCACAAAAGTGAAATTCTGCTCTGGCGCAGCGCACCTGACCTCTTCCTCATCGATGTCTGGCGTTCATTTGCACCTTATGTCGAGGCGCTGCTCAAGGAAGCCATTCGAAACGAGACGGCTTTGGCCTGCCATACCGCACATTGACGGAGAATTACGATGCATACGGCTTTTGCCGAGCAGCTCGATGAGCAGCTCTCTTCCATTCTTGCAATGTTCGGCATCCCGGCTGCCGTTGCCGTCGCTGTGAAAGGCGATCAAACCTTCGTCAAGACACACGGCTTCAAGCAGATAGGCGGACATGAACCGATCGGACCCGACACCGTGTTTTCTATCGCCTCCTGCTCGAAGGCATTCTGTGCAACGCTCGCGGCAGCACTTGTCGACGATGGCATCGTTGGGTGGGACGATCGGATCGCGGATACCGTTCCCGAATTTATCATGGATGATCCGTGGATCACGCGCGAGACCCGCCTGCGCGACGTATTGGGAATGCGTACAGGCTTGAAACGCGAGGGCGCGTGCGAATACGGCTTTCATCCCGATCGGCCTTGCGAAGACTATTTCCCCACAATGCGCCATGTGGAACGGATCGCGGGGTTTCGCACCCAGATGACCTACATGAATGCTGGCTATGCTGCGGCAGCGAAGCTGCTGGAGCGCCGGACCGGGCAGTCTTATTCCGATCTTCTCAGCGTACGCCTGCTCGAACCCGCAGGTATGAGCCACGCCGTTTCACGCCCCGGCTATCTGGGCGCACACCCAGACCATTTCCTGCCGCACGTTCGGCTTGGCGAAGAGATCATCGCGTTGCCTGACCCGCTCTGTGTAGGCTGGGAAGGATCGAGCTGCGTCTATCTATCGGCAAACGACGCTGCACGCTGGCTGCGTTTCCAGCTGGACGAAGGCATGGTCAACGGTGGCCCGGTTGTCTCGCGCGCGGCGATCAGCGAAACACGGAAGCCGCACGCACCTGATAGTCCCGGGCCACACAGCGGCGAACACTTTTCGCTCTATACACTGGGATGGCAAGCGTTCGACTATCACGGACGGCTGGTCTTCCGTCATACTGGCAGCGAACTCGGCGCCTCGACGATGACGATCTTCTGCCCGGAAGAGAATCTGGGCGTCGCGTGTTTCGTCAATCTCTACAGTTCCGCAGGAATGGCCGCCGCCTACCAGATGCTCGATCACTTCCTCGGCGTCCCCGAAAAGGGCTGGGCCGAGCTTGCCCAGCAGACCCTGGCCAAGCGCGTCGATGATGCCATCAGCGACGTCGAGACGCGTTTTCCAGCGGACGGCGCGCGAGCAATTCCCGCCGATATCGAGGGTCGTTACACCAGCCGTATTTATGGCGACGCCCTGATCCAAGCATCGGAGCACGAGTTACGACTCATCATCGCCGATCGCCCGATGCTGAACGCGAGCCTCATTCCGGTCGGCGACTCTGTTTTCGATATCCGTCACGATTATGTCGGTATGGAGCAAGAGCTATATGGCCGCCATATGCGCCTTGCCGCTCATCGCTCCGGTAGCCGGACGACGCACATCGAACATTCATTATTCAACAGCTTCGAACGGGTGCACGGAGAATGAAGACCGAAGACATGCCTGTCCTCGATCTGTGTGGCTCGCCCCGCGAGAACGGTCGTCATCACGGCGAGATACTGCGTGCGGAGATCAAGGCTACGATCGACCTCTGGCAATCTTCCGCGACACTCCCTGCCGGAATTACCTTTCCGTGGGCCGTGGAATCACTGATCCAAAGCACCGGTTTCATCGCGCAGATCAAAGCTCATATTCCCGACCTTCTCGAAGAGATTGCGGGAATTGCCGAGGGTGCGAACCAGGATCTGAATCTTGTGCTCGCGTTCCAGCTCGGCGATGAGATGCGCTGGTTCTTTCGCGATCAGGACGTAAGAGCCGACCGCTGCAGCGCGATTGGAGCGGCAGGGATAGGCGCGGAACCCACCATTATCGGCCAAAACATCGATGTAGGGTCCTGGGCGGACGGGATGCAGGTTCTTCTACGCATCCGCGATCCTCGCGATGAAAGTGAAACCCTCGTCTTCACTGTCGCAGGCATGGTAGCGATGAACGGTGTCAGCGGGCGGGGGTTCGGACTGTGCTGCAATACGCTCTTGCAGCTCTCGCCCAATCCACGGGGGCTTCCTGTCGCCGCGATCGTGCGCCGCACGCTCGCCAGCCGGACTGCGGCGGAAGCTCTGCACGTGCTACGCACCATCCCGCACGCCTCGGGGCAGAATTACGTGTTCGGCAGCCGAACGGAGATTCGCAATCTCGAATGCGGCGGCAGCGGGATAGCGGAATATCGCCACGGCGCACGTATCGACCGCGTCATCCATACTAATCATCCTCTCGTTCACAAAGATGCGGTCTTCCCACTTGGACCCCTCCTCGAAACGAGCAGTCGCTTGCGCTTGGAAAGCCTCGACCGACGTTTCGCTAGCATGACAGGACCGTCGACATATGAAGAGGTCGTAGAGGTTCTTCAGGCTCGCGACGATCCCGATTTTCCGGTTTGCCGTGAAACCGAACTCGACCGATCAGATCCCTACTGGATGACGATCGCAGCAACGATCTTCGAAATTGGCGACACGGTACAAATGCACTGCGCGGCAGGTCCCCCAACGCAGAGTCAATTTGTGCGTTTCGGTGTCAATCCGCCTCGCTGCTGCGCCTGAGCGAGGCAGAGCGCTGAAATTGCTCGAACTCTGCGATATTGGACAAGCCCTGCGCGGCCAGCGCGCGCTCCATCGCAAGGAATTTTTGGTCTTCTGACGTGGTGATGACAAGCGCTTTTGCAACCTTGCCCTTCGGGGTCGTAAGGATATGACGCATGCGGATGTCAAGATAGATGCTGTCTCCGCTTTTCAGCGTGTAGGGTTCGTAGAACTCGCTGTGAAAGGTGACGATGCCTTCCAGAACGTAGATGAACCGTTCGCCAAAATAGTCGCCGAGATCGAGTGATGGCTTCTCACCGTCGCCAGTCACCTCTGCGTAGGTCGGAATCATGAGCCGTTCCTTGACCTCGACCGCAAGTTGGCGATGACGAATGTTTCGCCATTCCACAAGCTTGCGGTCCCCACCTCGGTCAACAGCGATCCGTGCGCTTGCCGCCATGTTCCGTGCGAAAGGCACATCCTCACGAAACAATTCGGTAATGTCGCAATCCAGCTTCCGCGCGACGTCGACGATCTTGTCGTATGAGAGTGACATGAGGTCGTTTTCGATCTTGGACAGGCTGGACTGTGTCAGTCCGACGACGTCACCCATCTTCACCATGCTCCAGCCGCGCTCGGTCCGAAGACGCCGCATATTCTTGCCGAGGCTCGGGCCGGTTTCGTCGCTCATTCCCATCTCCTTACTTATGGTCCCTGATTGGGCCATTCCTTCTCAGATGGAAAGTTAATTCTGAGAAGGAATATTCTTAATTGACATATATATTCTGTATGGATATCGAAAATTCTATATCATCTGACCGCGAGCCGGTAGTGTCCATCCCCGGCATTCGAAAGGAATCCTATGTCCGCGCCGCCGCCAGAACACCTGGCCGAATCCCGCTCAGCGGCGCTATTCGCTCGCGCGCAAAAGGTGATGCCGGGTGGAAACTCACGGATTACCATCTTCTTTCCGCCCTTCCCGCCCTATGCCGTTCGTGGTTCCGGATGCCGCATCACCGACGTCGACGGGGTCGAGCGCATCGATTTCGTGAACAACTATTCTTCACTCATTCACGGACATTGTCCGCCGTCCGTCGTATCTGCAGTGCAGCATCAAGTGGAACAGCTGTTTGCCGTCGGTCTTCCCACTGAAGCGGAGATAGAACTGGCCGAGTTGCTGTGCGCACGGATCGGCTCTGTCGACCAGATCCGGTTCGCAAACTCGGGAACAGAAGCGGTAATGTTCGCGATCAAGGCGGCGCGCGCCTTTACTGGCCGCACGAAGATCGCGAAAATCGAGGGCGCTTTTCACGGCAGCTACGATCCTTCTGAAATCAGCCTCGCCAGCGAGCCCGGCAACTGGGGTCCAGTCGACCGTCCCGCATCGGTACCGCTTTGTCATGGCACACCTGTGTCTATGCTGGAGGAAGTCATTGTCATACCGCAGAACGACGTCGAAACTGCGCGCCGACGCCTCCGCGAACATGTAGACAGCCTCGCGGGTGTTCTCATTGATCCACTGCCTTCTCGACTCTGCTACGCGGCACCTTCTCCAGAGTTTCTGACGATGCTTCGGGAAGAAACACAGCAATCCGGTGCGCTGCTGATCTTCGATGAAGTCTATTCCTTCCGTCTCGGCTACGGCGGTGCGCAGGGGGACCTCGGTATCACGCCCGACATTACTGCGCTCGGGAAGATCATCGGCGGAGGCCTGCCGGTCGGCGCGGTCGGCGGCAGCGCAGAGGTCATGGCAGTGTTCACGTCTGACGGCGGTACGCCCCGCCTTGTCCACGGCGGCACCTACAATGCAAATCCTGTCACCATGTCGGCTGGCCTCGCTGCGATGCGCATGTTGACTCCGGCCAACTTCGAGCAACTCAACAAGCTCGGTATCCGCCTGCGCGAGGGAATGCGCGAGGTGCTCTCCCGACTTGACGTGCCGGGAACGGTTCGCGGGCAAGGTTCGCTCACCAGCTTGCGTTTCTCCACCAGTACCGCCGACACCTACCGCGATATCGTCACCGACGGCGCCGATATGCATCTCGCCGACCGCATACACCGAGCGCTGCTCGAGAACGGCGTGCTCTGTACACAAACGATGTTGTTCATCCTGTCTACCCCAATGGATGAAGCCATTATCGACGATACGCTCGACCGCTTCGAGATGGCCGTCCGTACGGCAAGGGAGCGGACATCTTGATCGCACTGCCACGCCCCTATCTGTTATTCCTCGGCGATCTTCAGCGTGAGACAGATGCGAAAACTGCTTTCGGCGTTCGCGACTGGAGCCCGGAAAGCTGCCTCGGCCAATGGACGCTGCCCGGCTGCCGTGTAGATATCGGGCTACCTGAGCTGTCGCCCGCCGAAGCCATGAAGCTTGGCGCAAAATCACTGCTGATCGGCGCAGCTCCACCAGGGGGCGCCTTGCCTGATCACTGGATCCCGACGATTATCGAAGCACTGCACGTGGGCCTCGACATCGTGAGCGGTCTCCACACACCGCTCACGCAAATCGCGGACATCGCTGATGTGGCAGCATCGCACGGGCGCGGCCTCTACGATGTGCGACACGCACCTTATGAACGACGCGTCGGCACCGGAAGCCGGCGGACCGGTCGCCGATTGCTTACGGTTGGAACCGACTGCGCGCTTGGCAAGAAATACACAGCGCTAGCAATCACACGGGCGATGCGTGCCGAAGGTTGGCCTGCGGATTTCCGCGCAACCGGACAGACCGGCATCATGATTTCGGGAAGCGGCATCGCCGTAGACTCTGTAGTCGCCGACTTCATTTCCGGTGTTGCCGAAGCGCTCTCACCTGATGCCCCCGCCAATCACTGGGATGTGATCGAAGGCCAGGGGTCTCTGTTCCATCCCGCCTACGCCGGCGTCACGCTCGGCTTGCTGCACGGTTCCCAACCTGACGCTATGGTGCTCTGTCACGATCCGCATCGTAAGTACATTCCGGGCTTTGAAGCCTTTGCACTGCCGACCCTTACCGAAGCAATCGCGCTTTACACACAGCTTGCACGCAGGACAAATCCTGCCGCCCGCATCGCCGCGATCAGCCTCAACACCAAAGCTCTCGATGCTCAGGAATCCCGCCGCGCAATCGAAGCCGCCGAAGCTGAAACCTTACTGCCCGCGTTCGACCCCATGAAGCATGACCTCGCACCTTTGCTCCGCAGCCTGGAAGCCGTGCAATGAACGGAAGACCCCTCAACATCGCTATCGTCGGTTGCGGCGTGATCGGTCGCAGCTGGGCGATCGTTTTTGCGCGTGCAGGCGCGAATGTTCGTCTGTTTGATGAAATACCGGGCGTCGCGGCAGGCACCGTGTCGCGCATCGCGAGTCTTCTCACCGAACAAGGTGTCTCCAACGATAGCGCGCAGCAGATGATCTCGCGTCTCGTACCAGCAGAAACGCTCGACTCTGCGCTCGAAGGCGCGAACTACGTGCAAGAAAGCACGACCGAATCCGTGCATGCTAAGCACGCTGTCTTCCAGGCAATGGACGCGCTCGCGCTGGACGACTGTATCCTCGCAAGTTCTTGTTCATCAATTCCACCGTCAGAATTCCTTGGCGGGCTTCGCGGCGAACGGCGTATGCTGATCGCACACCCATTCAACCCGCCGCATCTCATTCCCCTCGTCGAGCTCGTGCCCTCCCCCGCGACCGCCGATGCCGTGCTTGCGCGCGCGCGAGAAATCCTGAGCAGACACGGTCAGCACCCCGTGATCGTTCGCAAGCCCGTCCCCGGCTTTATCGGAAACCGCCTGCAGGCAGCCGTCGTCAATGAAATGATGCATCTGGTCGACGAAGATGTCGCAAGCCCGTCCGACATTGACGATTGCCTGCGGCTCGGCCTCGGTCTGCGCTGGGCACTGATGGGCCCGTTTGAGACGATGGACCTCAACGCCGACAACGGCATCGCGGACTACATCGCAAAGTTCGGAACAGACTATCAGGCCATCGGCACCTTACTCGGATGCGGTGCCCCCTGGACGTCGTCGGCCATCAACGCCGTTATCGCAGCGAGGCGTGCCGCATTGCCGCTTGAGGATCTCTGGAAACGCATGAACTGGCGGGATCGCCGACTGCTGCAACTTCGCGAGATATTTGACGGCTGCGATACGAACGCAGGAGGCAGGGAGCGCATATGAAAAAAGCACGAAAAGTCATCATCACCTGCGCCGTCACGGGTTCGATCCATACACCGACAATGTCGGATCACCTGCCCATCACGCCGGCTGAGATCACGACTGCCGCCGTCGATGCAGCTGCGGCTGGTGCGGCCATTGTCCACCTGCACGCCCGTAACCCCGTGGATGGCAGCCCCAGTGCCGATCCCGACCTGTTCATGGAATTCCTGCCTCGCATCAAGCAGCAGACCGATGCCGTACTCAACATTACCACCGGACATGGCCCCGGAATTTCCGTCGATGAACGTCTCCGCGCGGCAATACGTGCGCGGCCAGAGCTTGCCTCGCTCAACATGGGTTCGTTCAACGCCGGCGTTATGCCCATCAATCCTGCAGCGCGGTGGAAGCACGACTGGGAAAAGCGATACCTTGAAGGGTTCAAGGGCGGCATTGCCGCAAACAGTTATGAAACGATAGAACGCGTTCTTACCGAGATCGGTGTTGAGCACGGCACACGCTTCGAATATGAATGTTACGATATCGGGCATCTTTATGCGCTTGCCTATTTCGCCGAACGCGGCCTCGCAAAACCGCCGTTCTTCATCCAGTGCATTTTCGGGTTGATGGGGGGCATAGGGCCAGACCCGCAAAACCTAACCTATATGGTCGACGCTGCGGACCGGCTTTTCGGAGATGATTACTATCTCTCTGTGTTCGCAGCAGGGCGCCACCAGATGCGCTTCGTAACGCTCGGCGCGATCATGGGCGGATCCGTTCGCGTCGGGCTCGAGGACAGTCTTTATATCGGCAAGGGCGAATTCGCGATCAGCAATGCTCAGCAAGTTGAAAAGGTACGTACGATTCTGGAAGCGCTTTCGTTCGACATTGCGACACCGGCCGACGTCCGCCAGATGCTCTGCCTGAAAGGTGCGCACGAAGTCGGCTTCTAGGAAGGACTCGCCCCGTGATCGTCGGTTTTCTCGGCATGGGAATCATGGGCCAGCCTATGGCGGCACGTATCGCAGCGGCGGGTCATGACGTTCGGGTGTGGAATCGCACTCCAGGAGACTTCGCAACAGCTGTATCGGCAGGCGCTCGCATGGCTGCCTCCGCCGCCCAAGCTGTCACTGACGCTGACATTGTCATCTTGATGGTAAGCACTGGAGAGGCCTCCGACGATATTCTGTTCGGCGACCTCAACGTAGCCGTAGCTATCCCGCACAGCGCGTGCGTTGTGGTAATGAGCTCGATTCCCCCTGCAACGGCGCGGCGGCAAGCGGAGCGGCTAGGTCTTCAGGGTATCGCTTACATCGACGCTCCGGTCTCGGGCGGCGAGATTGGAGCCCGTGAAGGTACGCTTACCATTATGGCAGGGGGTGATGCAGCAAACATCGCCCGGGTGGAGCCCGTTCTCGCCCCAATGGGCCACATCACGCATGTCGGGCCGGTAGGATCAGGTCAGGTCGTCAAGCTTGCGAACCAGACGATCGTCGGCATCAGTATCGCCGCTGTGGCGGAAGCACTACTGCTTGCCGAAGCAGGCGGCGCCAACGTTACCGCCGTCATTTCCGCACTTCAGGGCGGCTTCGCGGATTCGAGCGTGCTGCGCATTCATGGCCCTCGCATGGCATCGGGTGATTTTCAGCCCGGCGCTCACGCATCCACACAGCTCAAGGATCTTGCAACAGCACAGCAGCTTGCCGAGGATGCTGGACTTGAACTGCCTACTCTCGCACTTGTGAGATTGCTTTTCGCGGAGATGTGCACCAGCGGCCGGGACAGACTCGATCACAGCGGACTGTACCAATGGCTGAAGGCCGGATAGCAGAATAAGCGCAAACGGGATCGGGACACCATCGGTGCGGTTCACGCGTCTAAAACATGTGGTACAGGTCGACCGCTCCGGCTCGATCTCTGCGGCTGCCGGGAGCCTGCACACCACCCAGTCGAGCGTGACCAAAAGCCTCGCCGCGATGGAGCAGGAGCTCGGCTACGCCCTCTTCGAGAGAAAGGCGCGCGGCGTCACGCCGACGGAGAAGGGCCGTGCCTTCCTGAACCGGGCCGCGCACATCCTATCGGACTATGAGCGACTGATTGAGGACAGTCGCGAAGACAGGGCGGCAGCGACCGCGCTGTTTCGGATTGGCGTTTGCCCCGCCTTGCTCCAGGGGCTGCTCAATCACGCGATTTGCACGGTCATTGCGCAATATCCCGCAGTCCGCATCCAACTTCACGCGGTTTCGCCGGAGCGCGGCATCGAACTGCTCAATCGCGGCGATCTCGATATTCTGGTCGGCCCCCTCGAAGCCATCGGCGGCGAAGCGGAGTTCCGCTACGAGCAGGTCGCAGCGATAGAAGCCGGCCTCTACGTGCGAAAGGGCCATCCGCTTGACGGGAAGGCAGAGGTTACGCGCGAAGACATACGCGCCTACCCTTTTATCGCCACCGATCTTGCCAACGCCTATACGGACAAGGTCGTCGCGCTGCTGAAGGAAGACCCCGCGGCCGATCCTTTGCGGCAGCTCCACATTGTCGGCTATTACCCCATCATTGCTGAAATCGTGCAATCGACGGATGCTGTCAGCGTCATATCGCGCCGCTACGCCGTTTCCAGAACGTTCCGGAAACGCTTTCGGCTGCTAGACCTCGATATCTTCGACCATCTCGAGATGGGCTGCGCTTGGCGTACACGCTGGGAACCGAGCCGTATCGCCCGCCAGTTTGTCGCAGCCTTGAAGGCGTAGCCTTCGCCCGCTCCACCACGATCCATTCCTCACGCGAATATCTCAGGAACAGTCGGCATTGGACGCAGCGTGCCGATTATCCTTCTGGATGTGCGCGCCGCAGCGAAAGGATAGGTATGGCCTCGACATTTGAGCAAAAGCCGATTGTGGCAGGGGTCGGCATGATCCCCTTCGCCAAGCCGGGCGCATCGGAGAGCTACGATGTAATGGCCGCCGCCGCGGTGGGACTGGCGCTGCAGGACGCCGAGCTCGACTATGATGCCATCCAACAGGCGTTCGCCGGCTACGTCTACGGCGATTCGACGTGCGGACAGCGCGCACTCTACCGCGTCGGCATGACGGGCATTCCCGTCTTCAACGTCAACAACAACTGCTCGACGGGCTCATCCGCCCTATTCCTTGCGCGGCAGGCAATCGAGACCGGCGCGGCTGACTGTGTTCTGGCGGTTGGCTTCGAGCAAATGACGCCGGGGGCGCTCGGCACCGTCTTCAAGGATCGTACGAGCCCGTTCGAGACATTCGACGATGTCTGCGACGAACTCGTCGGTCATGCCGAGATCCCGCTGGCGCTCAAATATTTCGGCGGCGCCGGCAAAAGCCACATGGACAAGTACGGCACCACGCTTGCCGACTTCGCGAAGATCCGCGCGAAAGCGAGCCGCCACGCCAGAAACAACCCGCTGGCACTGTTCCGCACCGAGATCACGCCCGATGACGTGCTACAGTCCCCGGCCGTCTGGCCGGGCGTGATGACCCGTCTGATGGCCTGCCCGCCGACATGTGGCAGCGCCGCCGCCATCCTCGTTTCGAACGATTTCGCGAACCGGCACGGCCTGCGCAAAGACATCCGGATTCTGGCGCAGGCGATGACCACCGACACGGCTTCCACCTTCGCCGCGGGCGACATGATGCAGCTCGTCGGCTACGATATGGCCGCAGCCGCGGCCAAGGCCGTTTACACGGCCGCCGATCTCGGCCCTGAGGACATCGACGTCATCGAACTGCACGATTGCTTCGCGCACAACGAGCTCATCACATACGAGGCGCTCGGCCTTTGCCCTGAGGGCGGCGCAGCACAGTTTATCGCCGACGGCGATAACAGCTATGGCGGCCGCTATGTGACGAACCCCTCCGGCGGGCTGTTATCCAAGGGGCATCCGCTCGGCGCAACGGGCCTCGCCCAGTGTTACGAACTCACGCATCAGCTGCGTGGGACCGCCGACGCTCGTCAGGTCGAAGGCGCGCGGACAGCGCTCCAGCACAATTTAGGGCTCGGCGGCGCCTGTGTCGTGAGCCTGTACCAGCGAGGATGACGATGGCCGATCCTAGTTATATCGGAACGAAATCTGCACCCGTGACGGTGCCCGTCGAGGCCGGTCAGCTGAAGTTCTTTGCAAAAGCAACGGGCGAGACAAACCCCGTGTATACGGACGAAGCCTCAGCGAAGGCGGCAGGCTACAACGCCCTCCCCGCTCCGCCGACGTTCGCCTTCTCACTCAATCTCGCGCGGCCCGATCCATTCGCGACCTACACGTCGCTCGGCCTTGATCTCGGCCGTATCCTCCACGCCGAGCAGGCATTCGAATACGGCGTACCGATCTGCGCGGGCGATACGATCACGATCACGGAAACGCTTGTCGACATTTTCGAAAAACGCGGCGGTGCCCTGGCATTCTACGTTTTCGAAGGCATCGCGACGAACCAGCGCGGCGAGATTGCCATGAAAACGCGCAATACGCTAGCATACAGGCAAGGATAGCAGGATGACTGCAACCACCGCGCTCGCCGTGGGAGACACACTCCCGCCGCTTACCAAACCTGCCATCACGCGTACGACGCTTGCGCTGTTTTGTGGCGCCTCGAACGATCACAACCCGATTCATGTCGACATCGATTTCGCACGCCGCGCGGGCATGGACGACGTATTCGCGCACGGCATGCTGTCGATGGCCTATCTTGGGCAGATGCTGACCAACTGGGCGCCGCAATCTGCACTCCGCAGTTTCGGCGTCCGCTTCTCTGCGATCACTCACCTCGGCGATGAGATCACCTGCTCCGCGACAGTGACCGAGCGCTTCACGACGGACGGCGAGGCGCGCGCGCGTCTCGCCATCATTGCGGCCAATCAGGCCGGAGACGTGAAACTCGCCGGCGACGCCGTCATTGCCATTTCCTGAAGGAACACGGATGAGCAGCTACAGTTTTGAGAATCGCGTCGTCATCGTCACCGGTGCGGGCAACGGCCTTGGCCGCAGCCACGCGCTCGAATTCGCGCGTCGGGGCGCGAAGGTCGTCGTCAACGATCTCGGCGGATCGGGACGTGGTGAAGGCGAAAGCAAGTCTGTTTCCGACCGCGTCGTTGAAGAAATCAGAGGTGCGGGCGGCACTGCCGTCGCCAATGCTGATTCAGTCGAACAGGGCGACAAGATTGTGCAATGCGCGCTCGACAACTTCGGGCGCGTCGATGTGGTGGTGAATAACGCAGGTATTCTCCGCGACTCAAGCTTCCAGAAGATGACTGACGAAGACTGGAGCCTTATCCTGCGCGTCCATCTTACAGGCAGCTATTCGGTTACGCATGCTGCATGGCCGTATATGCGGGCACAAGGGTATGGCCGTGTGCTGATGACGTCGTCCGGCGCAGGCATCTACGGGAATTTCGGGCAAGCCAATTATTCTGCGGCCAAGCTCGGGCTTCACGGCCTTGCCCAGACGCTCGCGATCGAAGGCGGCCCGCGTGGGATTCAGGTCAACACGATCGCCCCGATCGCTGCCTCGCGCCTCACCGAGACGGTGATGCCGCCGGCCATGCTCGCAGGCCTCAACCCTGACCTCGTGACGCCGCTCGCTGTCTACCTCTGCAGTGAGAACTGCGCCGAATCCGGTCAGATCTTCGAGGTGGGCGGCGGCTGGGTAACGCGTCTGCGCTGGGAACAATCGCGCGGCGCCCTGTTCGATGCCGACACCCGCTTCGATGTCGAGGCGCTGGCTGCACGCTGGCAGGAGGTACAGTCGTTCGAGGGTGCGATGCACCCGGATGGCATAGGCAATACTTTGCAGATCGTCGGCGAGCACCTCGGCATCGATATGGAGATCGCGCCGCAATAAGACACCAAAGGAGAACAACGCCATGATCTCCCCGCGCTGGATGACGGATGAGCTTGCGATGTTCCGCGATACGGTACGCAAGTTCGTTGAAGCCGAGATTGCACCGCACGAAGACAGGTGGAGGAAACAAGGGCATGTCGATCCGGCGCTATGGCGCAAGGCCGGCGCACTCGGCCTTCTGTGTACGGATATTCCGTCGGAGTATGGCGGCGGCGGTGCTGATTTCCGCTGCGAGGCAATCATCGGTGAGGAGACGGCCGGGCGAGGTTACACAGGGTGGGCTCCACTCGTGCATTCGATACTCGCACACTACATCCTCGGTCATGGTACGGAGGCGCAGAAGCACCACTTCCTCCCCCGCCTCGCATCCGGAGACCTGATCGGCGCCATCGCCATGACCGAACCTTCGGCGGGGTCGGATTTGCAAGGTATCCGCACCCGCGCAGTGCGCGATGGTGGCGCCTATGTGCTCAACGGGTCGAAAACCTTCATCTCGAATGGCTCGATCGCCGGGCTCATCGGCGTCGTTTGCAAGACATCACCGGATGATCGCGCGCGCGGCATGTCGATCCTCCTCGTCGAAACGGCTGGGCTGGAAGGGTTCAAAGTCGGACGAATTCTCGAAAAGATCGGCCAGAAGGGCCAGGACACCTGCGAGCTCTTCTTCAACGACGTCAAAGTAGCGGCGGAAAACCTGCTCGGCGAGGTCGAAGGTCAGGGATTTTTTCAGCTGATGAATGACCTGCCCTACGAACGCACGGCAATCGGTGTCGCCGCTGTTGCAGCGATGGAAACGGCCTTTTCTCTCACCAGAATGCATGTCTCGGAGCGGCAGGCCTTTGGCGCCCCGTTGATCCAGATGCAGACCGTGCGCCACAAACTCGCCGAACTGAAGACGCAGATTCGTGTCGCGCGCACCTTCATTGACGACTGCATCCAACGCGTTACGGCGGATACGCTCGACAATGAAACGGCTGCGATGGCGAAATGGTGGCTCACCGATCTGCAGGGGAAGGTCATGGATGAATGCCTGCAGCTGTTCGGTGGCTATGGCTACATGGCCGAATATCCGATCTCGCGCTTCTATACGGATGCCCGCATCATGCGCATCTATGGCGGCGCGAACGAGGTGATGAAGGAACTGATCTCCCGCAAGTTGTGACAGCCAAAGTGCGCACGCTAGCGCGGAAATGCATGATAGAGCCCATGGGATCAGAACACCGCCCAACAATACCGAACCCGGCTGCGATCTGCACTTACATAACCGCGAGGGTCATTTTATGGCTCTGGCTGCAGGCAAGCACTCACAGCCTCTGAATTGACCGCCAGATATCGAAGCTAGCTGTCTTTTCTCTGTTCTTGGGCACGCTCACGCTGGGTTGTCTGCTTAAAGCAGGCGGTCATGATCGAACACTGGCAAGGTCATTACGCCGCCATCAGGCCGCACAATGCGATCGGTTATCGCCTGCCCACACCGGAGCCATCTTGCAAAGCTTTGCAGCATGGTAGGATGAAGTGAAAGACGCATCAGGCCATCCGGCAGTCCGCTTGCAATCTCTTCAAGCAATCGATCCTCCGCCAGTGCGTTTACAAGTCCGCCTGTCTTCATCCGCCCTTGCGTCAGCTCGATATTCGTATATGACATTTGATTTCAATATAGAAATATAATATTCTTTAACAGAATATCTTGTTAATAGGATACCATGCACGAAAGGATGAACAAAAATGCGATCCTGTCCTAGTGCCACTAGATTAATGGTAGCCATAGCGGAGCATCGATACATCGCCGCCACAACGCGCACAGTTCAAACCTATCTGCCCTCAGCGATAAACCAGCAGCCAGCGCCTATCTGCCAATGCAGGGATGGTCGATGAAACTGACCTGGAAAAACGTTCTGCGCGTCGTGCTGGGGCTGGTGACGGCGTTCATCATCCTCGTCGTTGTGACGATCGGGCCAACATTCTACCGCGTGTATATTGGCTACAGAATCTACGAGAAGGTTCCTCCCGTCTTGCCGCGGGAGCTCGCACGCCCAGCGATTCTCATATTCTCAAAAACAAACGGCTTCCGGCATGAAGATGCGATCCCAGCGGCGAATAAATTGCTTGGGGCGATTGCGCGAGAACATGGCTGGGGAATCTTCTTCACGAACAACGGAGCGGTGTTCAACACGAAACAGCTGACACGCTTCGATGCCGTTGTCTGGAACAATGTAAGCGGCGATGTCCTAACCAAAGATCAGCGTCAGGCCTTTAAGACTTATATCGAAGCTGGTGGCGGCTTTGTTGCCTTTCATGGCAGTGGCGGCGATCCACGTTATCGCTGGCGCTGGTATGTCGAACATTTGATCGGCGCGCAGTTCATCGGCCACACACAGGATCCGCAGTTGCAAAATGCCGTCGTCCGTATCCGCGACAGGAACCATCCGGCAACGCGCGATATGCCCTCTCAATGGAACAGTGTTGACGAATGGTATTCGTTCGATCGATCCGTTCGGCGCAGTGGCTACCATGTTCTCGCCGATGTGGACGAGAGATCCTACCAACCCGGCGACGTTGCGATGGGCATGGATCACCCAATCGCTTGGTGGCATTGCGAGGGCCGCGGGCGGGCCTTCTATTCTGCATTGGGGCATCGGCCCGAAATCTATGCAGAGCCGAACTACAAAAAAATGCTCGCCGGCGCGCTAGTCTGGGCCACGCGGCGGGAAGGAAAGGAATGCCAGTGACACTGAGTATCAATGATGTGAGCAGGCGAATGTTGCTTGAGCGGGCCCTGCTACTCATTACAGCTTCCGCGGCGACCAGCACACTCCCCGCCTATGCGGTAACGCAGACTCAAACCCACTATTTTTCGGCACCGCGCTTCGCTTTGCTTGAAAATGTTGCCGATGTAATGATCCCAGAGACCGACACGGCGGGTGCACGGTCCGCAGGGGTGCCGGCCTATGTCGATCAAATGATCGCTTCCTGGGGATCGGCAGAGACAAAGGCGCAGTTCAACATGGCTCTCGATGCTATCGACGCGAACAGCCATGCATTGCTCCATGCCGGATTTCGGGCGCTCACGCCGGAGCAGAAGCTTGAGCTTCTTGCGGCCCATGACGCGGCGGAACTTTCCAAGCCCGGCAGTCCTTATGTGCGCCTGAAAGAACTTTTGCTCACGGCCTATTATCTATCCGAGCCCGGAGCAACACAGGAGCTTCGCTATGAGCCGATCCCGGGCATCTATCGTGGCGACATATCGCTTTCCGAAATGGGCCGCGCATGGGCTGTTTGAGAGGACTCCAGAATGGATTTTGATGCAATCGTCGTCGGGTCTGGCATGACTGGTGGCTGGGCCGCCAAGGAGTTAGCGGAGAAGGGTTTCAAAGTACTTGTGCTCGAGCGCGGTCCCAAGATCACGCATGGCGTCGACTATCACGACAATCTGGCGCCTTGGGAACTGGACAATCGCAATCGCGTCGCGGAAGTCGAAGTGGCACAACATTACAGCGTGCAGAGCACCTGCTCCTCCTTCAGCAGCGCAACCAAGCAATTTTGGGTGAAGGACAGTGAGCATCCCTATACCACGCCGGAAAAGAAACCATTCTACTGGATTCGAGCGCACAATCTGGGCGGCCGATCGCTCACCTGGGCGCGACAGACTTACCGTTGGAGCGACATTGATTTTTCGGCGAACAGCCGCGACGGCTATGGCGTAGACTGGCCTATCCGCTATGCCGACATAGCGCCCTGGTATGATCGCGTGGAACGCTTTATCGGCGTTACCGGTTCACGCGAGAATATTCCCCAAGTCCCCGACGGGGTATTCCTGCCGCCATTTGAAATGACCGCTGTCGAAAAGGATTTTCAGCGCAAGCTCGCACATGGATTTCCTGGACGGCATTTGTTTATCGGCCGCGCCGCGCATCTGACGGAACCCTCACAGGAACATCTTGAGCTGGGCCGCGGACAGTGCCAATCACGGGAGGTTTGTGCACGTGGCTGTTCCTTTGGCGCCTATTTCTCAAGCCTGAGTGCCACGCTTCCCGCTGCCCAGCGTACCGGCAATGTCACCATCATTACCGATGCCGTCGTTGACAGCATAATCCATGACCCCAAGACAGGCAGGGCAGGCGGCGTCCGAGTTGTGGATGCAAACTCCTTGGGCAAAAGCGAGTACCGCGCGCGCGTGATTTTTTTGTGCGCATCTGCGATTGCAAGCGCACAGATCTTGTTGAACTCAACATCGGAAGCCTTCCAGACGGGACTTGCCAACCGCTCCGACCAAGTCGGGCGCAATCTTATGGACCACGTGGCCGGGGACGCAGTGGCAATGGTCCCAGGTTTCGAGGATCGATATTATTACGGTCGGCGACCAACGGGGACGTATTTGGCGCGCTACAGAAACATCAGTGAACCAGTGGAAGACTTCGTCCGCGGCTATGCCTTCCAAGGATATAGCGCGCGCATGAACTGGGCCCTGGCAAAAACCACGCCGGGTATCGGGCTTGAGTTGAAACACAGGCTGCGTCAGCCTGGCCCATGGATTTTTGCATTGGGCGGATTTGGCGAAATGCTTCCCAATCCGGCCAATCGTGTTATCCTCAAGAACGAACGTGATCGCTGGGGCATGCCCATCTGCCACATCGAATGCGATTACGGCCCCAACGAACTCAAGATGATAAAACGAATGCGTGCCGATGCGCGCGAAATGCTCACGGCCGCCGGCTACACTGTATTGCCGTTCGGCGATGGAGAAGTGCCCGAAGTGCTCGGCGCAAAGGTTCATGAAATGGGAACAGCACGCATGGGGCATGATCCTGCCACGTCGGTTCTGAACGGCGCCAATTATGCCCATGACGTAACCAATCTCTACGTCACAGACGGAGCCTGCATGGCTTCGTCGGCTTGCCAGAACCCTTCGCTTACCTACATGGCGTTGACAGCCCGGGCGGCGCATCACGCGGCGGAACGCATGCAGACGGGCGCGCTTTAACTGCACCCGCCGCCGCTCGCCGGGCGGCGGATGAATTTGCGCCCAGAGCCCCTGCTATTCGGCGGAAGGGCTTTCGAGAAAACGCGAAAGTAGGCGAACACTGAGGCCAGTGCCGCTTTCCGCTTGCATCAAGCCCAAACGGTCGCCGCCATATCAATATGCGCCTAACGTCGGTTGCCCACAAACTGACGCAAGAAAATCGCAGCATTGAGGGCACCACCCTCCATTCGGCGCGTTGCGCAGGTGCGCAATCGGGCTGCGCATCAATTCAAGATAGTCATCGTCCGTCGGCATGGCCATAGCCGCTCACCTTCCACCTCACCTGCCGCGCGCAGCTTCTCCACAAGGAAGGGGTTGTCGAAAACAGGCCTGCATAGCCGTCATAAAACGCGTTCATGATCGCACCCATCAGCGTCGCCGCATCGATCACCAGAAAAGCATCATGCGTTCGCAAGTTGGGTTTCATCGGCGAATGGGAGGTCATCGAAACGATGAAAAAAAGGGTGTTCGTGTTGCCATGACCGCCCTATCGGCGTGAGGCTGACGAGGAGGCGGCGGGCATCGTTCTCAAGCTCGGCTTGGCGCACAACGTTTATGATAGGCGTAAATTGGGAGAACAGCGCCAGTATCACGAGCGTCCAGCGAAGACCCTTGCCCTTCAGCGGACCGATGGCGATCCGGTCGCTATTGAGCGCGACAATGAAGAGCAGCCCGACGATCGCAAGCGGCCACCAGCCGTTCAGACCCGTGCCGATCAGCAGAAGAGGAACTGCAACGGGAAAGGTAATCACGAGCAGGCTGGCCACGTGGATGGCCTTCCATTGCTTTGGTTCTACCCGCTGAGCAGGTCCAGCACCCGGTTCTATAGTCATTGCACCCTCAACATGTATACGATCAGTGACACGACTTGGGCTCGTATCACCGCGACAGTCAACGATTTTGTCACTGATCGTCTGTAGATCGATAATCGACATCGAGGTCTTGATGCGCGCGTGGACATACGCGCGCGCCTTGGGAGGAACATCCGCAAGCTCCGTCGGGAAAAGGGCTGGAGCCAGGAAGACTATGCCGACCGCGCCGGCATCCACCGCACCTATGTGAGCGATATCGAACGGGGTGCACGCAACCCCACGATCACCGTCGTCGAGAAACTCGCAAAACCCCTCAAGGTAACGCCGGGCGTTTTGCTCGACGGACAGGGACACGATCGGAACGAGGACTGAACACGGGTCTTCGGATCAGTTGCGCCCTTATCCGCCCCGCCCCCCGCAGGAAGGCATATTCACCGTAGTAAGCGTCGCCCCCGCGCACCCTCTGTTCAAATAGTGTTTTCTTGCCCCCTCACGGCCGCGAACGAGGCACATCGCGAAGACAACAGATCAGACGTGGCAGAGGAGCCACCTGCTACAAAAAGCTTAGGGACAGCAGCCGCCAACATCTCGGACGTCATTGATGCCAATCGCGCCACCTGATACCTGCCGTCCGTTTGTTTTGTCGCTCGACGGCGGCTTTGTGCCTCTCTTTGGACTGTCCGCTTCCGGCGACAACGCACCGGAAGCGGAACTCAATGGCCTAGACGTAAGATCTGGCATCATTCCCGCGTCGCCGCTCGCAGTCCGCATTCCGTTTTGCTGTTGATCGGACTCAATCTCAAGCGGGGCATCGCCCTCGCGACGACAGTCAGAACTTTGTCTGAAGGATAAGCGACCACACCGATCCGCGCGAATAGACCGCTTCCGCGAAGCCGCCGTCAGGCTGCAGCACCCCGGCCATCGAGTAGAGCTTGTCGAAGACGTTCTTTCCGCTTGCAGTCACCGAGATACGCTCGTCAGCCGACTGCCAGGTCACCCCGAGATCGACGAGATGATAGCCGGACTGTGCGAGCACCGGCGTGTTGGTCGAATCACGGAAGGCCTTTGACTTGTAGGACCAATCGACCCGCGGCGTGAGGCTGGCCCCGCCGGGGAGCTCGAATAGGTAGGAAATCGCTCCCGAAACCGTCCATTCAGGAACCATCGCGAACTTGCTGTCCGGCGTAATGCCCACCGCCAGCGCGGCCGGGAGAAGGGAGGCTTTCTTCCAGCCGGCGTCGATATAGCCGAGCGAGAAATCGACCGTCAGCTCTGGCGTGGGATGGTAGTTTGCCTCGACCTCGGCGCCCTTGATCGTGCCGTCACCGCAATTGATGATGGTCGGCGCAATGCCCTGTACGACAGAACACTGCAGTCCCTTGTAGTCGGTGTAGAAGACCGCGCCGTTCAGGCGCAGCGCCCGATCGAACAGCGTCGTCTTGACCCCGAGCTCGTAGGCGTCGACGGTTTCGACGTCGAAGGTCGTCGCTTCCGCGACCGGCTGGACGATCCGCTGCTCGAATCCCCCGGCCTTGTAGCCGCGCGAGTAGGATGCGTAGGTCAGCACGTTCGGATCGATGCGCCAGGAGATATCGGCGTGTGGCGTCCATTCGCTATAATCCAACGGTGTCGAATTGTTGATGAGGAGGATCGGTGGGATGGCGATTTTCGGATCGGCCGGCGTCGCGTCCGGAAGGCCGAGCGCGAACGGGCGGAACTCGTAGATCACCTGTGTACGTCCGAGCGCGAAATGCTTGGAACTGGGACTGAACACCTTGTGCTCGTCGGTATAGCGTAGGCCGCCCGTGAGGCTGATAGCATCGGACAGCTTGTAGGTCGCCTGGGCGAAAGCGGCCTTGCTCTTGTTTTTGAACGCTCCGCCGGAATGCAACGTCACCGCCCAGATATCGACGGCGTCGAGCTGATAGCCCGTCTCCTTCAGATAATAGCCACCGAAAATCCAGTCCAGCCGCTCGTCGAACGCCGTGCCGCTGATTTGAAGTTCCTGCGAGAATTGTTTCTGGCCCAGATCACTGTTCGCTTCGAGGACATTGAAGGGCGTATGGTCGGGATTGCGCGGGTTGCTGGCCGACAGCTTGCGATAGGCGGTGATCGACTTGACGTCGGTGTCGCCGATGCTGAGGTCGATGGTCTCGCTGACGCCCCACACCTTGGTGTAGTCGAACGAATTGAAGGGGCGCTTGCTGTAATCGTTGAGATACGCGCTGTCGGTCGAGTAACCGAACACAGTCTCATGCTTTCCGCGGATGTAATACTCATCGACGCAAGCACCGCCGGCATTGCCCGCGACACCGCCGCTGCAACCGAGCCCGGCGTTGGCAAGCGCCACGCTGGTCGGTTCGCCCGAGAGCGGATTGGTCTCGAACAACTGCACGAGTACGAACGGTGCGGCGCTGTTTTTCTCGCGCGTATAATCGGCGTGGGTTGTGAAACGTAGGTTGTCGGTGGCCTGAACTTCGACGATGCCGCGACCGGACCAGCTGCCTTGCCGGCCGAAATCCTCGATCCGGGCGATGTCGCGGACATAGCCGGACTGGGAACGGCGCTGGACGGTGAAGTTGGTGCGAACGGATTCGGAGATGGGCAGGTCGACAGCCGCCGTGGCATTTATCAGATTGTCGGTGCCCGCTTCCATCCGGAACCGGACGCCGAGATCCGCGGCGGGTCGCTTCGAGCGCAGCAGCACCGCGCCGCCGACACTGTTACGGCCGAACAGCGTACCTTGCGGCCCGCGCAGCACTTCGATCGATTCCACATCCAGGAGCGACATGACGTTGCCGCTGGTGCGCGCCAGATAGACACCATCCACATAGATGCCGACGCCCGGTTCCGTCCCCAGGGAGAACTCGGTGGTGCCGATGCCGCGAATGAAGACCGAGCCGTTGTTCGATGCGCCGGTGAGTGGCGCCGCCGGCTCGAAGACGACGTTCGGCGCGAACTGGGCGATGGTATCGATCTTGGTGGTGTTGCGCGCCTCGAGCTGGGCGCCGGTGAGGGCAGTGATCGCAATCGGCGTATCCTGCAAGTTTTCGGAGCGTTTGCGCGCCATCACCAGGATTTCGCCCTCAGCGGCCGGTGTCACCTCGGGTTCTGCCTGCTCTTGCGCCTGCGCTGCCGGCGCGAGCGCGACAAGCATCGATCCCGCGCCCGACATCAACATGGCCCGCGCAAGACGTGCGGGTCCGGTTCCCGCGTTGATCTGTTTTCCCCCGAACAGCATTGTAAACCTCCCTGTAAAATCGATCCGGCGGACGCGCTTTTGTTTTTCGGTCCGTGCGGTTCCCCACGAGACAACGATGATATGGAGAGCGGCCCATTTTGCGTTGCCAAGGCAGGAAGGAAATTTTGACCTTCCAGCGTTCGCGCAGGGAAAACGGCACGTAAGCGAAGAGATTCTTGACCTGGCCGCCGGGGCGCTTGACGCTCCGCGGCCCGCTGATCATCGTTTGACGGGATGCGATGGATCACCCGTCCCGGAGGCACGATGAACGATACCATGACGTTCGGGGAACGGTTTGTTCACCTGCTGATACAAGA
This sequence comes from Sphingosinicella sp., assembly GCF_041916975.1. Taxonomy (NCBI): domain Bacteria; kingdom Pseudomonadati; phylum Pseudomonadota; class Alphaproteobacteria; order Sphingomonadales; family Sphingosinicellaceae; genus Sphingosinicella; species Sphingosinicella sp. The sequence continues at coordinate 2,584,629 of NZ_JAYRYK010000001.1, read as the reverse complement.
GCAGGTCGACACGATATTCTCCCAGGGCGACCTCAGCATGGTCGATATCCAGATGCATGCCGAGCGCAACGGCATCGCCGTCGTGGGGCCGAGGCATGAGGCCTCGGCAGTGTTCATGGCCTCGGGCTACTATTGCATGACGGGCCGCCCTCAGGTGGCGTTCGGGGCGATCGGCCCGGGTGTCGCCAACCTCCTGCCGGGCGCAGTGTGCGCCGCGCAGGAAAACATCCCCGTGCTGCTGATGGGCGCCCGTCGGCAGAACGCCTCGAATCTCGCGGTACGCCAGGGTCGCTGGCTGCACGCGCCGATGCTCGACATGTTCCGCAGCACCTGCAAGTTCGCGGCGGCCATCGACCACCCGGACCGTATTGATGAAGTGGTGCAGGAGGCGTTCCGCCGGGCACTCTCGGGAACGCCAGGCCCAGTCTATATCGAATATGACTATTCGATCCATGACAAGGCCTGGTCCTTCCCGCCGCTGATCCCGCCGTCGCGCTACCGGACGGGACCGCAACGTGCCGATGCGGTGGCCATCGAAGACGCTGCCCGAATGATCCGTGCGTCCAGATCGCCGCTGCTGGTGGCGGGAGACGATGTGGTGCGCACCCGGTCGCACGATGCTTTCGCCCGGCTCGCCCGACTGCTCGGCGCGCCCGTGCTGATGACGATGGGCGGCAGCGGCGCTGTGCCCGAAACCGATGCGCAGGTGCTGCTGCCCATGAGCGAAGCAGGTCGGAACGCAATCGCCGGCGCTGATCTCGTGGTCGCGATCGGCACATGCTTCCCGGAGATGAGCGGCTATGGCCGGCTGGGCCACTTCGCGGAGGGCGGCGAGGATCGCAAGGTGATCGTACTCGAGCGTGACGCCGCGGCGGTAGGCGTCAACCGCCCCGTCGATCTCGCGGTGATCGGCCACCCGGCTCTTACCATCGCGCAGTTGGCCGACGAGATCGAGAAGCAGGGTCCCATGCAGCCTCAAGCCGGTCTGCCTGCCCTGCGGGCCGCCTACCTCGGCGAACGGGAAAGGCTGGAAGCCGAGATCCCCCTCACCAATCGCATCCATCCGTCCAGACTGATGCTTGAAGCCCGCAAGGCCGTGCCCGACGATGCGGTTGTGGTGCTCGACGGCGGGCTGACCATCCTCTACAAAATCGCGTTCTTCGAACAGCGCAGCCGTGATTTTCTTTACACCTCGAACTTCTCGCACCTCGGCACGGGCCTCGGCTATGCGATCGGTGCGCAGCTCGCCGCTGGCCGCGAACGACCTGTATGCCTGCTAAGCGGCGACGGCGCGCTCGGCTTTCATTTCATGGAGTTCGAAACGCTGGTACGGCACAAGCTGCCGGTGGTCGTGGTGGTCAACGACGATCAGTGCCTGGGCGCCGAGATGGCGGCCCATGTCGCGCATGTCGGCCACACGATCGAGACCACGTTCAGCCCTGTCCGCTACGACCTGATGGCCGTGGCGATCGGCGGGCACGGGGAATATGTCGACGATGCGGGTGAAATTGGTCCTGCCATTGCGCGAGCGTTCGCTTCCGGCAAGCCGGCGCTGGTGCAAGTCGCGACCGACCAGAGCGCGAGTTATGCGCATGCCCCGCCCTACGTGATGGACCTGGTCGGCTGGCTCGAAGCCGATCCTGCAACCTACAGCGCAACGATTGTTCCAGCCATCGATGAGGAGCCGAGACGATGAGCATCGCCGCCCCTATCTCTGCCGCCCACGTGCGCGGCGCGTTCGAACGCCAGCGCGCTGCTTTCCTGGCCGATGGCTCTCCTCCGCTCCATGTCCGCATCGATCGTCTTCGCCGACTCGAACAGTTCCTGCTGCGCTACGAGAAGCTGTTCGTTGAGGCCTTGTACGCCGACTTCGGCGGACGCAGCCCGATCCTGACACGCGTCGCCGACATATTGGGCGGAATCGGCGCTATCCGTTTCACCCGGGACAGTCTGGGGGCATGGATGGCGCCTGAACCGCTGGATATCGGCCAGCCGGACGTCGACGTCGCGATTCACCGCGCGCCGCGCGGTGTCGTTGGTGCGATCATCCCGTGGAATGGACCAGTATTGCTCGGCAGTCTGGCGATGACGGGCATATTGGCCGCGGGAAACCGCGTTCTCCTGAAGCTCCCCGAACTCGCCCCCGCGACCTCGCAGCTAATGGCCGAGGGTCTCACCGCGCTGTTCGATCCGGCCGAGGTCGCGCCGCTCGAAGGGGGACCGGAGATCGCCGAGGCGCTGACCAGCCTGCCGCTCGATCACATCCTCTTCACCGGTTCAACCGCGGTCGGGCGCAAGGTCATGCAGGCGGCAAGCGCCAATCTGGTGCCGGTGACGCTCGAACTCGGCGGCAAGAGCCCGGTCGTCATCACCCGATCGGCCGACGTGACGCTCGCGGCGGCGCGGCTGACACAGGCGAAGCTGGCGTTTGGCGGCCAGGTCTGCGTGACGCCGGACTATGTGCTCGCGCCGGGCGACATGATCAACGGGCTGGCTGATGGAATGCTGGCGGCAGCCCACCACCTCTATCCCACGATCACGGAAAACGACGATTATACCGCGATCATCAGCGATCGCTACTACGGCCGCCTGCAGGCGCTCATCGACGATGCCCGCGCCAAGGGCGCAGACATCCGCACCGTCAACCATAACGATGTCGATACCGGGAAACGCAGCCGCAAATTTCCCTTCACGATCGTCATTGGCGCACATGACGACATGGCCGTTATGCAGGAGGAGATCTTCGGCCCGATCCTTCCGATTATTGCATCGAACAGCCTTGAGCACAGCCTGCGCTTCATCCGATCGAGGCCGCACCCGCTGGCGGCCTATTATTTCGGAACCGAGGACGCCGAGATCGGCCTTGTCACCAGCGGCATCCAGACCGGCAGCATCGTGATCAACGACGCGCTGTGCCAGATCTTCCACGAACAGATCCCCTTCGGCGGCGTCGGCGCGAGCGGGATGGGCCGGTATCGCGGCCACGAAGGCTTCAAGACCTTCAGCAATTCGGTTTCCGTCGTGACCCAGCAGAGCGATGAAGCCGTGCTGGCGAGCCAGCGCCCGCCGTTCGGACCGGATGTTGCCGCCTATTTCGACAGCCAGATCGAAGCACTCAGGCGGAGCGCGGCATAAGCGGGGGACGCTCCACCGGCGCTGAGTGCAGGCGCCGTCAGTTCCGGCCCAGAAAGGCGACGATCTCGGCGATCGCCTGATCCGCTTCCTCGACATAGTGCGGAAAGAGGTGCCAGACGTGCACCATGTCGGGCCAGATGTTCAGTTCGACCCGGCCGCCGGCCTCACGGACCTTCTTCTCCAGCGCGATCGCGTCGTCGATCAGGACTTCCTCCGACCCGACCTGGATCAGCAGCGGCGGAAGACCGGAGAGCCCGCAGGTCAGCGGCGACAGTTCGGAACAATCGGGCGCGGTCGGACCGAGGAAGGCCGCGATATCCTGCATCAGGCCGGACCTGTTGATGAAGGGATCCCGGTCGCGCAATCCATCGTAACTGTCGGCCGAACATTGGAAATCCAGTACCGGGCTGATCACGGCGAGGCAGCGGACATTGTCGCCCCCGTCGCGCAGGCGGAGCGCCGCCAGGAGCGCAAGAGAGCCTCCGGCGGAGTCGCCTGCAAGGGCGACATCGTTGCGCGATCCGAAGAGGGCCGCGGCGGCGTCGACCGCCACCATCACATCCTCCAGCGCGGCCGGATAGACATGCTCCGGCGCCAGCCGGTAATCGAGTGCGAAAACCGGCGCGCCAAGGCCTGTCGCCAGCCGGGACGCGATATAGGCGTGCGACGTGGACGAGCCGGCGACGAAGGCGCCGCCGTGCACATAGATGACGCAGCCGCCGTGCCTCGCCTCGGCCGGATCAAACCGCGCGGCGGGGACATTGCCGAGCATGACCGGCGTGGACGGCATCCGCGCATCGGGCGCCCCGAAACGGGCTATCATGTCGGTTTTTGCGCGCCGCTCCGCCGGTGTGACGTTCTGCCTTTGGCCCAACCGTTCCCGCAAAGCCGCCTTGAGCGCGTCGATACCCTGCACCACAGTCCCGTAATCTCCCCGTTTGGGCACGCTTTGCGCAGTGCGCTGAACACCAGATGTGGCGAACAAACGGGTTGTACACGGCGAGCGGACCCGGCCTTTGCGCGAGACCGAAAGAGATTTTGCCTTCGGCGGTTCGGGAGCGGTTCGGACGACAGCCTGCGCGGCCCCGTCGCAGCCAGGTCAAAAATTCATTCGGTGACGGTCAATGATTCTACCGGCCGATGTGAAAGCTTCTGCGGTTGAATGAAGAAGGGGTTGGGTATGACGAACCGCATGACGGTCGGCGAACGTATCGTGCAGAATCTGCTGGCCGAAGGCGTCGAGCTGATCTCCAGCCATGGCGAGTTGTCGCTGATGGAAATCCAGATGCATGCGCTTCGCCAGGGCATGCGCATGGTCGGGGCTCGGCACGAGGCCGCCGGCGTGTTCATGGCCGCTGCTTATTACCGCCTGACCGGGCGACCGCAGGTGGCGATGGGCGCCCAGGGCCCCGGCGCCGCCAACATGCTCGCCGCAGCGATCAGCTGCCGCGAGGAGAACATCCCCGTAATCCTGATCGGCGCGTCGCGCCAGCATGAAAGCACAACCGGGGTGCGGACCGGCCGCTTCCTGCACAGCGAGCTCGTCTTCCCCGCCTTCGCCGGCATCTGCAAATGGGCCGGAAAGATCCTGCATCCGCGGCAGGTCGACGAGATGATGCAGCAGGCCTTTCGCCATGCGATGAGCGGAACGCCCGGCCCGGTCTATGTCGAAGTCGACTACGAAGGGCACCAGCACAGCTTCCCCTACGATCCTCTGCCGCTCACCCGGCGTTATCGCCTCGGCAGCGCCGCCGCCCCGGCTTCCCAGATTCTGCAGGCGGCCGATGCTATCCGAAATGCACGTTCTCCGCTCATCCTCGCCGGCGAGGCCGTGCAGCCCAGCCGCGCCTTCGATCTGCTGCGTCGCCTCGCGCTGTCGATCGGCTGTCCTGCCACCACGCCGATGACCTCACGGGGCGCGGTGCGCGAGGATGAGGATTTCTACATCAATTTCAGCAGCGACACGATCCGCGAGGTCATCGACGAGACCGATCTCGTCATCGCCGTCGGCACCACCATCACCGAACATGTCAATTACGGCCGGCAGCGACATTGGGCGAAAGGTGACATAACCCGCAAGTGGATCATGATCCACGAGGATCCCGCCGCGTTCGGCGTAAACCGTCCGATCGACATCCCTGTTTGCGGCGCGATCGGCGATGTGCTGGGCCAGCTGCTGTCGGCACTCGAAGAGGGGCCGGCGCGAGCACGGAACCCCAGGCTCGGAACGTGGCGCGAGCGGTTTCTCGCGGAACGCAGGCAGCGCATCGAAGCTGCGTCGGGGCTCGTGCCGATGCATCCTTATGAACTGATGGCACGAGCCCGTGAAGCGGTACCCGACGACGCGATCATTATAACCGAGTGCGGCCTGACGGGTGTCTACCTCAATGATGCCTTCGAACAGCGTAGCAACGACTATATATGGAACGTCATTTTCGGCCTGATGGGCGCGGGCCTGCCACATGCGCTCGGCGCGCAGATGGCGGCGCCCGATCGGCGCGTCTGCCTCATCACCGGCGACGGCGGGCTCGGCCCTCACGTCATGGATCTCGAAACGGCCGTGCGCCACGCCCTGCCGGTTGTCGTGATCGTCAACGACGATCAGTCCTACGGCGCGGAATTGGCGGCGCTGGACGCCAAGATGGGGTCGACTCCCGAAGCGCGCTTCCATCCGACCCGCTACGACCAGATGATCGCAGCCGTCGGCGGCCACGGTGAATATGTCGAACGCGCCGACGACATCGCGGCTGCGGTCGCCCGGGCGTTCGCTTCAGAGAAAACCGCGCTGGTACAGGTCCGTGTTGACCGGGACAGCGGTCTGAACCATCTTCCCTTCGGTAATGCCGAACTGTTCAGCTGGGTCCATCAGGATGCGAACGATCAACGCGCTCGAGAAACCTCATGACGCCGCCCCGAGCATGGGCGGAGAGAGCGCGGATCAATCAGGAGATATCGTGACTTGCAACATGCGATGATCGTTCCGGACCAAGGCGCGAGCAACGGGTTCGCTGCGTTCGAAAGCGATTTCTGCCGCTCGCGCTTTCAGGTCGAGGCCCAACGCAAGTTCGGCGGTGATTTTTCCTGGTGTTGGCGATCCCAACTTCTTGGCGACCTTCAGGTCACCAACATGGCATGTGATCCGGTCGCGGTTCGCCGGTCGCAAAAATCCATTTTGAACTCTTCGGCAAACGGCTATTTCGTCACCTTGCAGCTGTCGGGCAATGGGTGCATCGTCCAGAATGACCGCTGCACCGAGTTGCGCCCGGGCGACTTCACCATCATTGATGGGGACAAGCCCTACAGCATCGATTTCGCCATGCCGGTCGAGCGGATCATTCTCAAGATACCGCGGAGTTTCATCAGCCACCGGCAAGATCTGATCAACGGATTGCTGTGCATGCCGTTCGACGGCGCGAAAGGCATCAACAAGATCTTCAAGGACTTCCTGATCGGCCTGTTCGCCTGTTGCGAGGAGATCGAGCAATCGCAGCTCAACGTCTTGTCGCTCTCGCTCATCAACATTTTCTCTCTGACCGTGGAGGCCTCATACTGCGGCGGCGGGCACAGTGATCTCTCGACACATCAGGATGGTCTGCTACGCCGGATCAAGGACTATATAGAGATCAGGCTTGCGGACCCGGAACTGTCGATCGAGGCGATCGCCGCCTCGCACCAGATCACCAGCCGTTACCTGCACATGCTGTTCAGCCAGACCGGCAGCACCGTGGCGACCTGGATCAGGGACCGGCGGCTTGAACGCTGCAAGGCCGATTTCGAGAACCCCGCTTTGCTCAAGAAGACAATATCGGAAACTTGCTATTCTTGGGGCTTTAACGACCTTGCCTACTTCAGCAGGACCTTCAAACTCAAATACGGCCGGTCACCGCGAGAGGTACGGGCCGACCTTGGCTGTGCGCGTTCGAGCTAGCCTGAGGACACCGGCCGCTATTGTTCCGACACAAACGATGCTGGTTTGAATGTCTTGGTCGAACGCTTAATGGTCGTATTCTGCCGACTTTGCGAACATCCTCCGCGCAGATTGGCTTCCCCAATAGCCGACGTCTCTTCAGATGCCCCGCGACGGCGGGCTTTGTCCTGAAGCCGAATGGCAGGTTGTGGTTGGCCTACCGGTCGAGTTCGCCGTCGGTGTGGATCAGAGGCATTGCGTCAGCTTCGGATGGTTTGGCCCCGTCATCGGCTGTGCCGGTGCGATAGTGTTCGAAGAAGGTGAGCGTCCGCGCAATCATGTCCGGAGCGTTCAGCGTCATCGAGTGGGTGTCGCCCTCGTAGATGTGTAGTTCGAAGGGCGTGCCGGCCTTGTTTAGCCCCTGCGCCACGTCGAGCGCGTCCTTGACCGGCACGCGCCAGTCGGCAGTGCCATGAAACAGTATAGTGGGCACCTTGATCTCATCCGCCCACAGGATGGCAGAGCGACGGTCGAGCGCGGCCTCCGGGTCTGCGGCATAATCCGTCATCATGCGAGCCCGCATCGGCATCAACTTCGGCCGGTTCGCGTCGCGAACACTACCGGCGCCGGCCCGGATGGCCATGGCGCGCATCGGAAACCCCTCCCGCGCCAGCATATAGGCCTGCATCCCTCCGCGGGAGCCGCCGAACACGAAGGTCTGAGACGTGTCGACATAGCCCAGCGCTTGCGCCAGCGGCACCAGGTTCCGGACATCGTCAAGGTCGCCCCGACTGCCAAAGCCATCAGAGCCGTCGCTGCCCGGCCCACCGCGATACTGCGTGGCAAGCACCACATAGCCGGCCTTCAGAATGGCGTGCCAGCCTTGGTACAACCATGGCTGCATCGGGCCGAACTTGTTGTTGCCGCCGCGCAACGCGATCAGCAGCGGCAGGCGCTTGCCTTCTATGTCAATGGGCTTCCACAGGAGGCCGGCGATCCGCAAGCCGCCGCTTGCGTAGCGGATGACCCGGCATTCGAAGCCGCGATAGGCCAGCTCCTCCTCGACCCGCGCCCGATCCGAGAGCGCTGCCGCCAGCTGCGCGTCGCTGATCGGCGGCATGACCAGGTTTTCCTCACGCGCTGCCTCCACCTCGCTGTCGAGATCCGCGCGGATCATTCGGACGAAGTCTTCGTAGGAGCGGTTCGGGTTGGGTGGACAGAGTTCGGACGATAGTAGTGTCCCGTCCGGTGCATCGGTTTGTGCCAGCGCGGGACTTGCGGCGATGACCAGCAGACTGAGAAGTAAAATCAGGCGCCGCCTTATGCCGGCACCCTCCAGCGCATCAACCGGCCGGCGGGCGACCGCTAGGTCCCGATCGGAATAAGAATTGAAGACGTGGCCCATATGCACCCCCCGATTGCAGTGGTGGCACAAGCAGAAACGGGACGCCAGCGTGAGAAGCGGGGGCTGATTTGGGGAAGCTGCGCGAGCCGTTTGCACGACCGCATTCTCGTGCGAAGTTGCCGTTCGGTCTGACTTTTTCCGCCAACAGAGCTGACGTTAGTGTGGCTGTACGGGCTCCTTGAAAGCCTCCCATTTATATATATTGCCTGCTGGCCGCATCAGAGTGGTTGTATCCAGAAATAGCCGCTGCCTAAGGCATATACCTTGCGCACCGTGCTTCAACGACTGGCCCATCCGGATTGCCGGGCGCGCCGCTCCATCTCGGCGTCGAAAGGGTCGCCAGCGATGACGGCATCGACATAGGTCATCGCGGCTGCGTTTGCAGTTCCCGCCATGCGGTAGGTGCCGCCCGCTGGGCCGTCGTGAGCGAAGAGCGCGCGGATCGTCCATGCATCGCTCTCGCGGCAGGCCACACCCGAGGTGGTGCTCGTATCAAAGGTGCGGCACACATCGCCGTCTGCATTCCGGAAGGTCAGACGGACCTGAACCGCACGCGGTGAAGCGCCGGCACTGGCAAGCTGGGTATCGAGGGCATCCGCGATCGCGGCGCTCGCCACCATGTGATTGCCCTCCATCGCCGCCGGCGCCTCCGGCGGCTGCGCCAGCATATGACCGCCGAACAGACCGGCGACCAACGCCGCGGCCACGGCCGCCCACTGCGGCAGGCCAAAGCCCCGCCGTTGTGCGCTTTCCGCACGCGCTGCTCCAATGCCCGCGACATTGGCACCGCCCGCGATGGCAGCAATACCGGCTGGCACGGGCGCGTTCGCAATGGGATCGAAAGCCATGCGGAGCCGCGCGCGCAGCCGGCGCTGCGCCTCCAACCGCACCGACAGGGCAGGGTCGGCCTCAACCGCCGCCGCGATGCGCTGCGCCTCTTCCGGCGGAAGCTCGCCATCCAGATAGGCATAGAGGGTTTCGTCATCGATCATCGCTTCGTCCTTCACCCACCAGCGCGAGCAGCGCATTGCGGCCGCGCACCAGCCGGCTCGACAAGGTGCCGACTGGAATCTCCAGAACCTCCGCCGCCTCCCGGTAGCCCAATCCTTCGATGAGCACGAGCGAGACGGCCTCGCGCTGCTCGTCTGGCAATTGCGACATCGCGGCCATGAGCAGGCGGAGGTCCATCCCAGCCTCGATCCCCGGTCGGGGATCATGTCCCACCTGGTCTCCTGCCTCGGCGGGAAGCGTGCGCGCCCTTTCGCGGCTTCGTGCACGTGCCGTGTCTATCCAGGCATTGCGCACGATGCGGTAGAGCCAGGAATCGAGGCGCGTGCCGGATTGCCACTGCCCCCGCGCCTTCAACGCGCGCTCGACCGCGATCTGTGTTAGATCATCGGCATCGACCGCGCTGCGCGACAGACCATGCGCGAAACGCCGCAGACGCGGCAGCATTGCGGTCAGGCCCTCTTCGAACGCTTCCAAGCCTTTTCCTTTCACCTTCGTGGATGAAACGCTCGCCGCACATCGTTTCATCCATGACTGAAAAAATTTATAAGGAACGACCATGAAACGGCAAACCACAGCACTGATGATGGCCGCAGCATTACTTTGCAGCGGTGCGCAGGCTCAGTTACTTCCGGGCGCTGTGAGCCAACTGCCCGGCCAAGTGGTGGGCGGTGTGCTTTCGCCCCTGCGGGGCACACCACAGACCGTCGGCGGCATCGTCGACACACTTGGTCTGCGGACCGTGGACGCGCTGGACCGTGTGTCCCTGCGCGATCTACGCCGCGCGCGTCTTGAGGCGCTGATCCGCGCCAATCGCGATGTGCTTGAGGCAGATGCCGATGGCAATCCGGTACGACGCGGCGAAATCATCGCGATCGATGCGTCACCTGCCCTGCTCGATCAGGTGCGCGCGGCGGGGTTTCCCGTGCTGCGCGAAAGCGGCCTTCATGACCTGGGTATCCGCATTCATGTTCTTGGCGTGCCCAAAGGCGATACTGTGCGTGAGGCGCTGAAGCGTCTTAGCCGGCTTGCCCCTGACGGCCAGTTTGAAATGAACCACGTGTTTGAGCCGGCGGGTGGCGCGTTGATTGCGGTGAGCAAGGCGATGGCCGCATCGGCGCTGCCTGCCGCGCGCCCGATTGGCATCATCGATGGGGGTGTCGCCGCGCATCCCGCTCTCTCACATGCGCGCATCACACAGCGTGGATTTGTGCAGGGCGCGCCGCAGGCAAGCGGGCACGGCACCGCGATAGCCTCGTTGCTTGTGGGCAAGGACGGCGCTTTCCGGGGCGCGGCCGTCGGGCGCTCGCTTCTTGCCGCAGACGTCTATGGCGGAAATCCGGCGTCTGGATCGGCTGAGGCGATATCAAGAGCCTTCGGCTGGCTTGCCGCCAGCGGCGCAGAGGTCGTCAACATCAGCCTCGTTGGTCCGCCTAATCGACTATTGGCGCGCGCCGTAGAGGTCAGCCGCCAGCGCGGAATCACGATCGTTGCGGCTGTCGGGAACGACGGGCCCGCTGCGCCGGCGATGTATCCGGCATCTTATCCCGGTGTTATCGCCGTTACCGGCGTCGATGCACGCAACAAGGCGCTCCTAGAAGCGGGACGCGCAGGGCATCTCGATTTTGCAGCGCCCGGCGCTGATATGGTGGCAGCACTTCCTGGCGAGGGTTATGCGAAGGTGCGCGGCACGTCTTTCGCCGCACCGCTTGTCGCCGCGCGTTTTGCGGCTGCGAGCGGCTCTTCTGATGCACGTGAACGCATAGTCGGTGCGGAAGCCGTGCCTGGCCGTGGCAAGGTGGGCCGAGGCATCGTCTGCAAGACGTGCCGCAACGCGCCGGGAGATGTCCTCGTAAAAAAATAGAGCGTCACGGGATGAACCGTGAAGCCGGGATCGTTCTCCTTCTGACGGGCCACAAACAGGCCCCGACCCTGAAGGAGAAGACTCATGAAACGGATTATCATCACAGCGTTTGCTGTTGCCGCGATTTCAGCGCCCGCCCATGCGCAGCTTCTCGGCAACGTCAGCGGCACGCTGAACGGCGCGCTCGGGGGCGCCGGATCGCTCGGCGGTTCTCTTGGCCCGCTTGGCTCGGCCACCCAGAGCGTCACCGGATCGGTCACGGGTTCGGGCAGCGCTGAAGCCAGCCGATCGGTTGACGCGCGTTCCGGCTCCGCCAGCGCGAACGCCGGCCTTGCAGGCACGGTTGCCGGTACAGTGACGAGTGCAACCTCCGCGGTTGGACCGGCGGGCACGCTGGTCGACGGAAACGGCGCACTTTCTGCAAGTCACAGCATCGATCGCAGTGCCGGCGTCGCTATTCAGGCTGTCGGCACGGACGCAGCGCGAAACCTCGCCGGCGAAGTCACTGCCGCAGCCGAAGGCACGGCGCGGAGCGCGGTGGACACAGCCCGTTCGGCCCAAGTCAGCGGCAACAGCAGCGCTGAAGGATCGGCGACAGGCGCCCTTGCCGCAGCCCGGAGTCCTGAACCGAAATCCGCTGCGAACTAAGCGTTTGTACAAGTTGCCTAGCCTCGTCCCGGCCTTCCCCTGGAAGGCCGGGATTAGCCAATTCCCGGAATGCTCGCTCCAGATGAAAACCTCAGTCAAATACTGCCGTTTCAACCCAGTATGAACGACCGCTTCCGCCTGAAAACCGGACGTTCACGGCCTGAATTGCGCTCGTCGAAACTTGCCGTACATTCAGGCGCTGGTTGAGTAGCGCGAATGGCAAAAATTGGGACTAAGCAGTCGTTGCAGACCAATCTTTCGAACGGCAGGTCCTGTCCGTAGCCGCATCCAGCCTTTGTTAGCCCGCAATGACTACCACGAGTAGCACGAGCCTACCTTCGCGAGAAATTCCGTGAGCTGCGGAAGTATCTTGTTCAGGCCATCAAGATTCCCGCCGAAAAGTCCGGCTTTCAGTTCCGGCGAAGTTGCGGAGAGGGCGCGCAGATAGTCCATTCGCTGATTTAGGCTCGTGCCACCTTCGCGCCGCCATACGAAGCGCTCAGGTGGAACCCAGAACCAGAGATCCTTACCTTCCATCGCCGGCAGCCTTTGGTAACCTGACTCCGCCGCGATCAGGAACTCACTGTCGTCCCAGACCGTGTCGGCTTCATTTGGTCCGACGACGATGTCTTTAGCCTCATATGGGAAAATCTTTGAAAAGTAGTCACTGTGCGGCGTGTGATGGTTTTCGAGCCCCGAGCATGGGACGGCTCACCCTGAACGTGCTGCTCAGCTTCGCGCAGTTCGAGCGCGAAGTGACCGGCGAGCGCATCCGAGACAAGATTGCGGCATCGAAGAAGAAGGGCCTGTGGATGGGTGGGCCCGTTCCGCTCGGTTACGAGGTACGGGAGCGGAAGCTGCACGTCGTCGGGAGTGAGGCGGCAACGGTCCGGGACATCATGGAGCGCTACCTTAGGACCGCTTCCGCTGGCACGCTGATCGATGAGCTGGAACGCGCCGGCATCCGTACCAAGATCCAGCACCGGGTGAGTGGTCCGCATCGCGGCGGCATCCCGTTCCGCAGGGGCAGTCTCTACCATCTCCTGAAGAATCCGATCTACCGCGGGTTCATTGTTCACAAGGGCAAGACGTATCCAGGCGAGCACGAAGCCATTGTAGACGAGGATCTCTGGAACGCAGTGCAACAGAAGCTCATCGAGAATGCAGCCCGGAGGCGAACCCGGTCCAACGGCAAGCAGAACGCCCTGCTCACCGGATTGCTGCACGATGGCCTTGGCCGGCGGATGACACCCTCATACGCAAACCGGCAGGGCAAGCGTTATCGCTACTACATCACCCATGCGCAGGAGCGTCAGGGCACGAACGGCAATGCGATGCGTGTACCCGCCCATGACCTCGAACAGATGGTCATTCAGCGGGTAAGGGATTTTCTTCGCGATGACACCGCCGTTCAGGAAGCATCGGGCACGCAACATGCAATGGCGATGCAAGCCTGCCTCGATCGAGCTTATGCGGCAGCAGAAACACTGGCGGTTTCCAACGCTGAAGATCTTCGCGAGGAACTCCGTCGCATCATTGCCCGCGTTGATCTCCACGACAATCACATCGACGTCGGCGTCTGCCTCTCCGCGCTGATGCCGGGAAGCGATCAGATCCACACACTGAGCTCGCCGGTCGAACGCCTTCGACGCGGTCATGTCATCAAGCTGGTCTTTCCTGGATCGGAGCCCGCAACGACGAACACGGACTCGAACCTGATCGATCTCCTCGCCGAGGCTCATGCCGTACGGCAAGCGGTTCTCGAAGGAAAAGGATCACTCGCGCAGATTGCAGCGCGGCTCGGGCGCTGCCGCGGCCATCTCGCCGACAGGATGCGTCAGTCGTATCTTGCGCCCGATATCGTCACGGCAATCCTTGAAGGGCGGCAGCCCGCATCGCTGACCCGGAAGAAACTCCTCGCAACTCCGTTCTCACCCGACTGGGAAGAACAGCGACGGCAACTCGGATTTATCTGACGCGGGATATTTCCGAATAAATCGGGCTCCGGAATGGAGCCCTTTTTATTGCAGAATAGACACCGGAATCATCGCATCATTCGTGCAGCAGATGCGCAGCAATCGCGCATCGCAGCTGGGGCCGGGTTTTTACTGACGGGAGACACGGGCCATTTCTGAAGGGCGTATCTGCGGCCAGAGACTGAAGGCTGTTGGCAGGAGCTTGAAGCGAGGGTCGAAACCCCCGGAAACTCGGCCATATTCTGGCGGAGGAAGAGAATTTCTCTTCTATATCAACGCCTTAACACTGAATGGTGCGTAACACAGTCTATGGTGCGCGGGTCTCAGGGAGTATTTTCCCTGTTCTACAGGAATTTACAGGGAAAATTGGAGAAATAACACGGGAAGCATGCGGCACAGCTTACGAAGCGCACTGGATTTCTGCCATTTTTCTGTAGAATTTGCCGTTTCGGGAACAGGGAAACAAAGCGCTGCAAACAAGGAAAGTCGATCGCGCGATCAGGGAAGCCCGTAAGCGTTCGGGGGTTACACACCTGTCCTCTGGAATGACGGCCGGCCTCTATTTGTACGGCAGCAGCCCGCACGGCTGGAGGCTGGCTTCCAAGCATGTCATTGACCATCTGCTGGAGAATCGCTCACACGAAGGCGTCAACCAGCTCTTCAACGCCAAATCGTATGGGGTCCGTGCAAGGCAAGCCGGTTCGCTGCGAATATTCCAGTAGCAACACCTTTGCCGCTTCCGGTTCCATAGACGATGTGTTCAGGCTGATCCCGGCAACCCGTGCGGCAGGGTTCGTAAGCCTTGCGGCCTCGGTGTAGCGCGCAATCGCCTCTTTCAGGCCCGGTTGCGGGTAGAGCTCGAAATCACCGAGACGGGTTCTGGAAGGATCAGCGCAGAATATCATCGCTTCAGGCTGTGTCCCGTGAATCAGGCCCAGCGTCACACCGGCATAAGCCGGATGAAAGAGCGCACCTTGCCCCTCGACAATGTCCCAGTGATCGTCAGCCGCAGAGGGGGACAGTTCGGCTGCCGCCGCGGCAATGAAGTCTGCCACCACGGCATCGATGGCAATTCCGCTGCCCGCGATAAGAATACCCGTCTGGCCGGTTGCCCGAAAATCGGCATCGACACCTCTGGCGCGCAGCGCCTTTTCGATAGCGAGGGCCGTGTATTTTTTCCCGACCGCACAATCCGCCCCTACGGTCAGCAGACGCTTTCCGGAACGCTTCTCGAAAGCGCCTATCGAGAATGTCTTTCTCGGGTATCGCACATCCCAGAGCGAGCGTGCGAGTTCATCCGCCACCGGTTTGATGCGCGGATGGTCGTTCAGCCTGGTGTGGAGACCGCTGGCGATGTCGAGCCCTGCCCGCAGCGCTGAAATGATATCGTCGACCCAGGCCTCCGGAAGGATGCCGCCGGCCGGAGCGCTCCCGAGGAGCATGGTCCGCGCGCCGTTTCTGTGGGCTTCGGCAAAGTCCATGTCCGGAAGACCAAGATCGATCATGGAGGCAGGATAGCGATACTGGGCCAGCGCCTGCTCCGGCCGCCAGTCCCGCACGCCGAAGGCTGTTTTCGCGTGCTTCGCATCGCCAATGAACAACAGGTAGGGCGTTTTGATTTTCATTTGAGGTCTCCAGAAGCGAGGGGGTCGGTGCGGCGCAGCCAATGTTCGTGAAACACCGCGTGTTACCCCCAAAGATGAGGCGACGGAGGATCGATCCATCCGTCATGATAGTTGAGCCCGGGGAACCGATCCGACCCCATAAGCAGAGGCGCATCCAGGTCGACGAAGCGGCAATGCGGCGCAAGCAACATCGCCGGCGCCATCGCCATCGAGGTGCCGAGCATACAGCCGACCATCACATCCAGCTTCAGATCGGCCGCGCGGCGCAGCAACCGGACTGCCTCCGTCAGCCCCCCACTCTTGTCGAGCTTGATGTTCACGACATCGTAGCGACGCGACGCCATTTCGAGATCGGCCACGACATGAACGGATTCGTCCGCGCCCACGGGAATGGGGCGCGTCATACACTCAAGGGCATCGTCCTGCCCGGCGGCTAATGGCTGTTCGAGCATCAGGACACCATGGCGCGAAAGCACGGCCATGTACGCTCCGAGCTGTGATACATGCCATGCTTCGTTCGCATCCACGATCAGATGCTTTTCGGGAATAGCCATGCGAATGGCAGCCATGGTTTCTTCCACCTGCTCCGGACCAAGCTTGATCTTGAGCATATGATGACCCGAAACGCCCCGCGCGGCTTCCGCCATCGCGTCGGGAGGTCCGAGACTGATGGTCATGGCCGTTTCCACGGGTACCGGTTCGCCCAGGCTGAGAAGCTTCCAGACCGGCATACCGCGCACCTTCGCCATCAGATCCCAGTATGCACAATCGACAGCGTTGCGCGCGGCACCGGCAGGAACATGGTCATGCAGTTCCGACCAGCGCGCACCGTTCGCAAGCGCCTCCAGAAGCCGGCTGATCTCGGAGAGAACCGATTCCGTGCTTTCGCCGAAATGCGGCACAGGGCAACATTCTCCGCGCCCCATCTGGCCTTGCGTCGTGAGGCTGACAACCGGCAGGTCCACCACATCCTGCGCACCGCGCGCAATGACGAACGGTGTGGCCAGCCGCCATTTTTCGAGGCTCACCGCAGTCGTCAGCGGCTGTCCCGCTTCGAGTTCGGCCAGAACAGCCAGAGGATCGCGCATATCCACGCCTATTGATCCGCGAGGGGTATGGCGGCGCCGGACACGGGTAACAAACCGCGCCCCACGCGGGAATGGCGATAGCCATAAAGCGCATACACGGCCGCACCGCACGCGATGTATCCGCCGAGGAGGCCCGCGGGCAGAAGCTCGCCATCATACGCCCGCGCGGCGATATCGATGACGAGCGGCGCTACCATGACAAGGCACATGAATATTCCAAGCGCGGGAACGATGCCGATCCACCAGCCGCGCACGCGAATGGCGCCGCCGGGCACACGGAACGGACGCTCCATCTCGGGCTGGTGATTGCGCAGCCAGATCACGGAAAAGCACACGATTGCGAACGAGATCGCCGTTCCGAGACTGATGAGATCGCCGAGCAGCGTGATCGGCAGCAGACCGGCAATCAATGCCATACCGGCGCCCACGGCGATCGTGCCGAGCCACGGTGTCTGGAACCGGGGGTGCAATTTGCAGAAGATCTGCGGCAGGAGCCCGTCGCGCGCCATTGCGTAAAAGATGCGCGACTGGCCGTAAGCGGTGGACAGGATGATCGAGGTGAGACCCACCACGGCACCCACCTTGACGAACATCAGCAGCGCCGGCTTGCCGATACGATCCACCGCCAAAGCGAGCGGATCCGTAACACCGAGTTCGCGGAACGGAACGACACCGACCATGACCCACGCGACGGCGATGTAGAGCGCCGTGCAGACCGCCAGCGAACCGAGGATGCCGATCGGCATGTCTCTTTGCGGATTGCGCGCCTCCGCCGCCGCCGTGGAAACGGCTTCAAAACCGATATAGGCGAAGAAGATAAGGGAAGCGGCCCGGAATATGCCCTGCCAGCCATAAGCGAACCCACCCTCGTTAGGCGGGATGAAGGGCTGGTAGTTTGCCGGAACCACCGCGCTCACGCCGAACGCAACGAACACGAGCAGGACCGTCACCTTGAGCATGACGATCGCACTGTTGATCCCGGCCGCGCCCCGAAGACCGAAGATCAGCGGTACGACCATGACGGCGACAGCCCCGCTCGCGATCAGGTTGACGCTGCTCCCGGCGATGAACGTGTAGCCGCCATTGCCCTGAACGGACTGGACAAGCGGTGTCGCGATCACGGCCGGTATGGAGAGACCGAACTCACCCAGAAGGCTGACGAGATAGCCAGAAAAGCCCACGGACACGGTGGCACCGGCGATGCCGTACTCTAGGATCAGAAGCCAGCCCAGAACCCATGCCGGCAGCTCGCCGAGCGTGGAATAGGCGTATGTGTATGCCGAGCCTGTCACGGGCATCGTGGATGCCAGCTCCGCATAACACAGGCCTGCGAACACGCACGCAAGCGCCGCGACTACGAAAGAGGCGATAATCGCCGGCCCCGCGAAGTTTGCCGCCGCGGTCCCCGAAAGCACATAGATGCCGGAACCGATGATCGACCCGATACCGAGCAGCAGCAGGTGCACAGGCCCGAGTGCCCGAACGAGCTCACCAGATGCGGACTCCCTTCTTATCTGTTCAAGGGGCTTGCATGAAAACATGGATTTCTGACGTGTCATCGGGAGACTTCCTTCCGGTCGGGAAAGCGGATTGAACGGCCCGCGAAACGGCATCGCCGATCGCCGCAACGACGATCGGGCCGGCTTTCGCGGCACGTTGACGATGATCGGGGCTTCGCTAGTGTCGACAGGTCCGCGGATTCCGTTCCGCTGCCGCGTCCGTTTGGGGAATCGTCAGGATGGCGCTCAGAATCAAGATCGATGCGATCGACTGGAAAATACTGAAGGTCCTTGCCGGCCGGGGACGGATCACAAAGACCGAACTCAGCGAAGCCGTCGCCTTGTCGGCGACGCCCTGCCACGAGCGCATGAGAAGACTCGAGGAGTCGGGTGTGATCGCCGGCTACCGCGCCGAAGTCGACCTTTCCGCAATCAGTTCCCTTGTCTACTTCATCACGACGATCCGCATCTCCGACTACGAATTCGCCCAGGTGAAGGCCTTCGAGGCCGCCTGCATTGCCGAACCTGCAATTCTGGAGTGCATATCCGTTCTCGGCGAAACCGACTATGTCATGAAGACGGCAACGCTGGACTTCGAGGAATACGAATCCGTCGTCACCAGGCTCTTCAGGTCTCAGAGTTTCACGGTTCATTACACGACACATCCCGTCAGCCGGACACTGAAGAGCTATGATCAGCTGGGACTGCTCGATCGCTGCAAACCCACCCGAGCGCGTTGACGGAGCACTGCCTTTCGGCCGCTGCAGACGGTCGGCAGCGCAATCCGCCGAACCGGCTGTGACAATGTATGCTGCAGGTCATGAAGCTGCTCCGCGCGATGACGTCGAGCATGGGGTAGCGCACCTTGCGCAGGAAAAGTCTCCATATTCCCGTCAAAAAACAGGGATTTATCGTAGAGCCTTTCTCGGAGACTCAGATCACGCCGCGGCGGCGTCGGGTAGAAAGGGGCGACGATTTACAATGTAGGAAAATTACCAGATATATAAATATATGGATTTTCTAGAAATAAATCATCATACCGATTCGCATGATCATCCCGGGCTGCGGTTCGGGGGCAAACCGTGAGTGTCAGGAGCATTTTTGATGGAACCGTCCTTCACGCGCGATGCGCCTTATGCGGCCCGGCGCACTGCATTGCTTCTGGTCGACATGCAGCGAATCTGGCTTGAGCCCGGTCGCAATCCCCGGCATCCTGACTGGGACCGTAAGCATCCTTTCTACGAACGCGTGTGGTCCTCCACGATTCCCAATCAGGTCCGGCTTTTGGAAGCGGCCCGTGAAGCCGGAATCGAGGTCTTGCATACGATCATCGAAAGCCTGACGATAGACGGGCGCGATCGATCTCTGGATCACAAGCTTTCAAACATTCACGTTCCGCGCGGTTCGGAACTCGCGCAACCCGTATCGTCGCTCGCTCCGGGACCCGACGAGATCGTTCTGCCCAAAACCTCGTCAGGCGTCTTCAATTCGACCGCGATCGACTACGTGCTGCGCAATCTCGGCGTGGAGTTTCTGGTCGTTGCCGGCATCATGACCGATCAGTGTGTCGATATGGCGGTCCGTGACGGCGCAGACCGCGGCTATATGGTCACGTGCGTCGCGGACGCCTGCGCAGCACAGACCGCGGAACGTCACGAAACGGCCCTGAAAGCGTTCGGCGGCTATGGCTGGATCACCGATACCGAAACTGTTGTCGCCCGGTTTGGTGTGCTGAAATGAGCGCCGTTCAGCCGGGCTCGCCACTGACGAGCATTGTCACCACCGATCTCGGTGCAATCACTCGCGGCCGTGCCGTGTCGGCCAAACGTTTCGATGAAGGCAGCGCCATCAGTATCGGCTGGCTTCCCGCCAACATTTCGCTCACGCCGTTCAATGGCATTGCGACACCCAATCCATGGGGCTCCATCGGCGACCTGCGACTGGTCGCCGACGCATCCGCCCGCTACCGGACGGCAAGCACCGGCGCCGCAACGCCTTTCGACATGGTGATAGGGGACATCGTCGAACTCGACGGCACGCCATGGGCCTGCTGCCCCAGGGCGATCCTCCGCGAAGCTCAGGAAGCACTGAAGGCTGCCACCGGCCTCACGATGATCGCCGCATTCGAGCAGGAATTCCAGATGCTCGGGGTTTCATCGCCTCCCGCGCCCTGCCTGTCTCTTGAGGCGCTTCGCAGGCTGGACCCGTTCGGACCGATGTTCATGGGCGCGCTGGCAGAGGCCGGTGTGGAGCCGGAAACGTTCCTTCCTGAATTCGGAGACGGCCAGTTCGAAATCACCTGTCGTCCCGCTGAGGCTCTGGTTGCGGCAGACCGTGCTGTGGCAATCCGCGAAATCGCGCGGGAAATCGCCCGGACCATGGGCTGGCGTGCCAGCTTCACACCGAAATCCCGGCCCAATGCGGTGGGCGCAGGTGTGCATATCCATTTCAGCTTCCGCGACGCATCCGGAAATCCTGCGACATACCATCCGGATGGGCCGGGCGGATTGGCGCCGAAGGCCGAAGCCTTCTGCGCCGGCATCCTTCGTCACATGCAGTCGATCGTGGCATTCACAGCATCCAGCATACCTTCCTATTATCGGTTGCGTCCGCACAACTGGAGTTCGTCATACACGTGGCTTGCGGAACGCAATCGCGAAGCTGCGCTGCGGATCTGCCCCACGACATCGTTGTTCGGCCAGAAGCCGGACGGACAGTTCAATATCGAGTATCGGGCGGCCGACGCGACAGCCAATCCCTATCTTGCATTGGCTGCGATTATTCGTGCCGGTCTCGAGGGGATTTCCACCGGGGCACGTATCCCGGCCTTCACGTCGGATGACCCCACGACGATGACGGCGAGTCAGCGCGAAGCCTTGGGACTTCGACGGCTTCCGGAAACGCTGTCGGACGCCCTTGCGGCATTGCTTGCCGATCCCGCCGCCATGAGCTGGTTCGATCCACGGCTGGTGGCAAGCTTCGAAGGCGTCAAGACCGCCGAAATTACGGCAGCTTCCGGCAAGACACCGGAAGCCGTCTGCGAAACCTATGGCGCGATCTACTGATGAACGGAAACGCCTCGGCCGATTGGCCAGCCGCCGTCACGGTCGTGAATGAAGGCGGGCTATCCGACATCGTTCTGCTGTGCGAACATGCATCCAACCACATGCCCGCGGAATACGGCAGGCTCGGCCTTTCGCCGGCGGACTGCGAACGGCATATCGCGTGGGATATCGGCGCGGCCGAGCTCACTCGCCTTCTGAGCGCGGCTCTCGATGCGCCGGCATTCCTTTCAAACTATTCCCGGCTGCTCATAGATCTCAATCGCCCGCTGCATGTGCCGGCGTGTATTCCCGCCCGGTCCGAGGAGACCGATATTCCGGGGAATGTCGGCGTACCCGAAACGGAAATCGATCGACGCATTCGGAATATGTTCGATCCTTACCATGTCAGCGTATCCGAGCATATCGATGCGCGAGAGCGCGAAGGTCGCGGAACGCGCATCGTATCGATCCACAGTTTCACGCCCACATTCCTGGGTAAGGACCGGCCATGGCACGCCGGCATCCTTCACGGTGATGCCGCCACCTTCGCCCAGCAGGTCATCGCCTCTCTGCGCCGCGGATCAGACCTCGTCGTCGATGCGAACGTACCTTATATCGTCAGCCCGGACGACGATTATGGCCTACTGGTGCATGGCGACCAGCGTGGTTTCCCGGCGATCCTTGTGGAGATTCGCCAAGACCTTCTCGCCCGGGATGCAGACATCATCTGCTGGTCGGAAAGGCTTGCAGAAGCGCTTCAGTGAGACTGGAAGCAATCACTCTTCAATGGATGTATCGACCGTGACTGCGTTCAATGAGCGAATGGCATCGAGGGACTGAACCCGGTTCCGAACCTTGTCGTCAGCACGGTCCAGGCAATAGGCGACCAGCGCTTCCATCTGCGCGACAGGGGCAGCAAGTGAATCGTAGGGCGATTCAACCTCGACCTGACTGATGATGACCGTTTCAGCGATTTCCGCGATCGGCGACATCCAGATATCGGTGAAGAGTACGATCCGCGCGCCGCGTTCGCTTGCCTGCCAGGCGAAGCGGATAACGTTGTTCTGATACCGGCGGTAGTCGAACACAACCAGCACATCGCGCCGGTCGACATCAAGCAGCAGGTCGAAACTTTCATCCGCGAGCGCACCGACATCGGTAACGCGCGGGCGAAGCTGATGCAGATAGGCGGCCAACATCCCGCCGACATGCCGACTGAACCGTCCGCCAAGCACGAATGCACGACCTTTGGATTCGAGGATCAGTTCGGCAGCGCGGTCGTATGCGGGCTTCAGCATCGCGTTCGCGGCTTCGTCGACCGTGCGCGCGACCGAGCGCAACAGCGTTTGCGTCCGGTCCTCATCAGCCCGGACGCCGCGCTTGGCGTCGATCATCATGAGCGGCGAACGCAGCCGCTCTTCGACCTCTCCCAGCAGGCTTGCCTGAAACTGCGCGAAGCCCGTGAAACCCAGTTTCGTGATCAGGCGCGTGATCGTCGGGTCGCTGACAGCTGCCTTCCGCGCCAGATTTGATGCCGATTCCAGCCCCGCGATGGGATACTCGTTCAGAAGCACCTGCACGACGCGCTGTTCCGACGGCGTCAGGCTAAGATCAGGTTGGGTAAGGATGTCTCTAACCTGCATCACTATCCTTGGAACTGGCTTTCGTGAGGCAGCTATCCTTATTCGGGCAAAGGAAATTACACAATTTCAAAAACGGACGCGTCCGAAAAGCACTCCGGAAAAGGCTCGAACCGACAGGAAACGCCGGTTACGTATGTGGCACCGCACCCAAAGGCTCGGCGCCACATCCGCTTTTTCGAACGATCAGAAACGCTGGCTGAAACTCAGGCCGATCGTCCGCGGATCGATGATACCCATTGCTGCGGGCGCGTAATAGAGCGTGCTGTTGTCCGCGACACCCGCATATTTGTCGAAGACATTCTTCACGAACACGGTGATATCGAACTTGTCGGAACGTACGCCTGCCCGCAGATCGACGCGCGAATAGCCGTCGAACTTGACCGTCAAGGGCGCGCCCTCGATGTTTGTGAAGCGGCTGGACTGGTACTGCCAGTTGCCGCCGACATACGCCTGCCAGGTATCCGAAACATCCCAGGAATATTCCGGGCTGGTGCTGAGCGTCAGTTTCGGCGCAAACGGCAGAGCACCACCGACGGTCCCGCCGAAGCTTGGATCCGATCGCGTCAGCTCCGTATCCGCATATCCGAGTGCGAGACCGAGATTGAGACCGGCAAACGGACGCATATCGACTTCGAGCTCAAAGCCTTTGCTTTCTGCGTCACCCGCATTGCCGAAGGCTCCGAACGCACCGAAGCTCATATAGCCCTGAACGTTCTTCCAATCTATGAAGTAGGCAGCGGCGCCCACATTGACGCGGCCGTCAAGAACACTGAATCGGGTGCCGATTTCGTAGTTCCACAGCGTTTCCGAACCGAACTTGTTCGTGAATCCAGGCGGCGGCGTAAGACCGATCGGAAGGAAGCGCGGACCGCCCGGCCGATAGCCGCTCGCCGCACGGGCATAGAACATGAGATCCGACGAGGGGCGCCATCTGAGATTCGCCAGATAGCTCGTCACATTATCCTTGGACGGCTCCGCCTGCTCCACGAGATCATTCTCCGGATCCGTCGGGTTACCAAAGATGCCGCGCTCAAGGGAACGATAGGTTATTCTATTATGCGCGTAACGAGCGCCCACCGTGACATCGATCTCCGGCGTCACAAAGTAAGTGAGATTGCCGAACGCTGCATATTCCTTGTAAGAGGTGATCGTTCGGGCACCGTAGCCGACGGGAATACTCGTATCAAAATCTCCGTTCGGAAGTACGGGCTGGAAGACCGAGGTCAGCTCCGAATCCTCATGCGTGTAGAAGGCACCGAGGAGCCATTGTAGCGGCTTTTCATCCGTCGATGAAAGGCGGATTTCCTGCGTGAATTTCTTCGTGTCCAGCCCATAGAGAAACTGCACCCCATCGCCGGGCGGCACAAGAGAGACATAATCGGCAGTATAGTCCGCGCGCTTTTCGTTTCGCGCGACGGAATAGCTGGTTGCTGACACGAGCGAAATCGAAGGTGTGATTTCGTAATTGATGGTGCCCGCGGCAACACGCGTGCGGGTCTTGTTCCATTCATCAAGCGTGAAATACGTATCGTACTTTCCAGCGAACGGAACGATCGACGCAGGCTCACCGGGAATGAAGCCGAAGAACGCAGCCTGATCGACAGCAACGCCGTTCAGGCCGTGCGCGTGCAGCTTCTGCAGAATACCCGTCAGACGAATGGAGAGCCGATCCGACGGTGTCAGCAGCAGCGAGGCATTGACACCCTGCGACTCAACGCGATTGACATCCTTCTCGCCATCGACCGAGTTGTCGAGATAGCCCGGGTCGCGGCGATAATATGCACTGACGCGGAGTGCCGCCTTTTCCGCAGCGATCGGCGCGTTCACACTACCGCGAAGCGAGAAGCCGACTTCGCCGTGTTCGACACTCGAAATTTCTTCACGCGCGCTGGCAAAGAACTCCCTGGTATCGGGCGCCTTGGTGACGAACTTCAGCACACCGCCGGGCGCGCTCGCGCCATACAACGTTCCTTGCGGCCCTTTCAGAACCTCTACCCGTTCCAGAATGCTGGGATCGAGATCGGGCGTCAGCAGCGCACCGCCAGCAAACAGTGTCGATGAACCGAACGGAACGTCATCGATGTAGGTACCCGTGGTCGAATTGAACGTGACGCTGTTGATGCCGCGGACAACGACCTTGGCGAGGCCCGGCGAACCGAATGTTTGCAGCGAGACGTTCGGCATGTTGCCGAGATAGTCTGTCAGGCCATTGGCCTTCTGCGCCTCAAGCTCGGCACCGCTCTGGACACTGATCGCCATGGCGACCTCGGAAAGCTTTTCGTTTCGCTTGTTCGCAGAAACGATGATTTCCTCATCGGCTTCCTGCGCCTGCGCGGAAAGCGACAACACCATCGTACTGGCAACACACGACAGAAGCCCGATGCGTACCGAACGATTGCGACTTTGACTGCACATTATCTGCCCCCTTTTTTGCTTTATGCGCGCCCCTATCCGGCCAGAATCGTCGCCATCGCGAATCCGAGCCTGTCGAGAGAACATGTTCTGTTTAATATTTTTCAGAAATTAGTCAATGACGCGTATTGGAAATTAATTGATCAATGCTAACTTACAGCCAGTTGACCATGTGGATAGCGCGCGCGCTATCGTAGGCGACACGGACGAACTCATCGCCGCTGCCTGTCGACAGCCGGTAGCGGCGATAGAAAAGCCGGTCTTCCGTCCATTCCTGAATGACATCGAATGACGACACCGTCTCCGGTTCATCGCGAACACGAAGCGCCGTGTCTCCGCGTTCTGCAAAAAGCAGGCGGAGGCCCGAGGCGAGATCGGCCGCCACCGGCGGCCGCTGACCCAGCAGAAGCGCGCGTGTCTTTCGCGTGAGGGACGAATGCTCATCCGTCAGTACGCCGAGGTTCCGATATGTGTATCCCGGCACCAGGGCTTCAAGGACACTGATCCCGAGTTCGCCGATCCTGTCCGTCCCCACATTTGTGAGCAGGCACATGCCCGTGCCATCGGCGGCAGAGTGGAAATGATAGCTGCGGAAACCCGACACGCTTCCGGTGTGATACACGTAGGGACTTCCGTCGGGAGCCCGATCGGTGAACCAGCCCATGGCGTAACCGCAGGACGAGCCGTCATTCAGGCGGAACGGCTTCATCATGCGGGCGATCGATTGCGCCGAAAGCAGGCGTCCTCCCCAGAGCGTATCATGCCAGCGCGGCAATTGGGATGCCGACATCAATATGCCTCCCGCGCCGACGGAAGAAATGCTGCTCGACATGGGAACGGCATGGCGCCAGCCGCCGTCCGGCGCGGCGGCATAGGGGCTTGCACGCATGGCAATGACGGCTTCGGCATCGTCAACCCGCCACCCAGAAAGTCCCGCGCGCCCGAACAAAGCCGCCACGGCCGCCGCGAAACTCGTGCCCGTCACATCCTCGATCAGATAGCCGAGCAGCGTATATGCGAGGTTGCAGTAACGCCACGCGGCTCCCGGCGGCGTTACCAGCCGGTGCACGCCTTCGTTTTCGATGACCCTCTGCCGCAGCAGCGGCCTATCCCAGATAATGCCGCCCTGATAATCGGGAATACCGCTCGTGTGGGTCAGCAGCTTCTCGATTTCGATATCCTGCCACTCCGCCGGCAGGTCGCGCATATACCTGCCGATGGGTGCCGAAAGTGCGATGGCTCCCCGCTCCGCAAGGTCCAGCAGAATGGCCGCCGTGACGTGCTTCCCGACAGAGCCCGCGTGGAACAGGGTATCAGGGGTCACCCGGACGCCGAACGCAAGGTCTGCAGCACCGGAGCTGAGCATGAGCGGCGCACGGCCGCGCACAGTCAGTGCCGCAGCCGCGCCCGGCAACCCGGCTGCGCTCATCATCGCGCGGAAAGCCTCCTCCGGCTCCGCTGCGGCACGCGCGCTGCCGGGGGACATCACATACAACATCCCGCCGGCGATGCCGGTGAGCGCCGTTCTCCGGTCGATCCGCGTCATTCCGAAATGGTCACGACCGAATAGGTCGGATCGTTCCTGATATCCTCCTGCCGGAACGGCTGGCGAACCAGCCTGCCCGCCAGAAACAGGGGCAGCTGATCATGGGCATGTGGGGACTCGGGGTTCGTCGACTGCGAATAGGCCAGCAGACCGTCCGCGACCGGGCCGTTGTCATCGAAGCCGACGATCTGGATATAACTCGATCCGAGTGCAGGCCGCATACGCCCTTTCTCCGGCAGGCTGTACATGCTGTTGTACACGTCGCCGATCGCTCCGCCCGGAACGGGGACACGCCGCGTTCCAACATCGACATACTGGATCTCGCCCCAGGGTTTGCGCCAATCGATCTCCAGCTTTGCCAGCTCTGCGATCGCTTCACCGAGGCACTGGCGAATTTTCCCGACAACGGCCTCATCCTGCCAATTCAGGCCCGCAGGCGTTTCAAGAGGACGTCGCGGATCGAAGGCAACCCGATACACGTCTTTTTTTTCGGCGCATTTCCACCAGGAAGAGAACAGCGGATAGCCGATGCTTTCCGGGCTCGCGCGGCCATCCCACCTGCGTAGCGTGTCACACGCCTCCGCCAGGTCGATGGTATCCGCCCCCACAGTCACCGCGGAAGGCCGGCTCTTACAGAATGCCGAAAGATCCGCCTGCAAAAGTCCTGCGACGAATACATCATTCGTGAATGCCAGATGCCTCATTGCGTCAGCCGTAAACGTGTTGCCGGGCAAGCCATCAATGCCGCTCTGCCGCTTGCGAACGATTTCGATACCCATCCGCGTACGGCCGCCCTGTTCAACGCCGTCCGCACTTGCGGTGGGCGAATAGCCTTCAAGCGGCGCCGCTGGATTTGTCATCCACGCGCTGTCGTTGGCGTTCTGCACGAAATCCGAACGCCAGAGTACGGGCAGATTGCGCCCTGCGACGATTCCCGGCTGCGGCGCCGCCGGATCGTTGTCCCAAAGGCAATCAGAATTGGCACCATCCAGAACGACAATGCCGTGCTCCATGGATGCCTCGAAATCCTTGACGAGACACTGGTCGAGCTTCTGTTTCGAAATACCGGGCGTAACCGTCACATCCGTGTAGAGGGCCCTTCCTTCACGATCAGCCGCGAGCAAATTCACCCACGGCAGCCCCACATTGTCCACAACGACGCGTTCCACCTGATCGAGCGTGCGCGCGAGATTGATGCCGTGCCACGTCTCGATCATGCGGCTGTTGTCCCAGTTTGCATCGCGCAGCGCATACGCATGACGCACCGTCCATTCGAGGCCTCCGGGCCGCGAGATGACGGGCCCAAAGTCGGACAGCCAGAGGTCATGCGCTTCCCGCCGAATGCCGCCATCTTCCGTGCGCAGCGAAACATGCACCCGCTTGCGCTTGAGCTTTCGCCAGCTGCCGTCAAAACGATAGCGTGTCGGATCACCGGGCTTCAGTTCCAGACGATAGAGCGTCATGTGCACCGAGGTGTTGACCGTGTGCGTCCACGCAAAATCGCGCGAGAAGCCGATCGAGACGGTCGGTATCCCGGGAAGCGAAACACCCATGACATCCATTCTGCCCGGAATGGTGAGGTGGAATTGATAGAAGCGAAGAATCCCTTCCCACGGGTAGTGGGGGTTTGCAAAAAGCAGACCCTTGCCGTCCTGAACCGTGTCCTTTCCGAACGCGATGGCATTGCTGCCGATCCCGAACTGCATATCCGGCCCGCGCGAAAACAGCTCCGGCGAGACAGCAGCGCTTGCCGATTTTTCTCCCGTTGTCGGCGGTTTGGCCGCAACGATATTGTCGACGAACTGCGCTGAGCTGCCTTGCACAGCGTAGCGGCGCATCAAGCGCATGATATCCGTCGTACTGATCGGCCGCACCCATGGCTTGCCGCGACACGCTGCGGGCAGGCCGGAAGAGCCTGCTTCACGCAGATAGCGATTGAACCCGGCAACGTAGCCGCGCACCAGTTCGCGCGCACTTTCGGGCTGCCGGGCCCACGTCTGCTCCACTTCCGCGGGATCGTTCAGCAATGCCATGAAGGCATCGATCTGCCGGTTCGGCACGCGCATCGATAGCGAGGCCGCGTCGGGGCCGCCCACTGTATCGGCGCCGAAATGCAGCGAGCGCCGCCCTTCGACCGTGACCATCTCGTCGAGGAAAACGCAGGCGTTGTCCTGCGCGTAGGCATATCCCAGCCCATAGCCGACGCCGCGCTCGTTTTCTGCAAGGATGTGAGGAACACCGAAGCTGGTCCGCTGGATTTGGGAACTGTATTGTGGCGCGGCATATAGTGCCGTTGGCACGAGCAAGGCACCAAGCAGTGCCGGGATCTTCGCGATGATCTTCATGTTTCAGTTCCTGAACTGGAAGGGCTTTGGATTGCCGAGGTTGCGGTAGCGTTCGAACAGTTCGGTCTGGCGCGACTTGAGAGGCATTTCCCGGCCTGCGATCAAAACCATGACTGGGGCGCTGCCGATCTCGAG
Organism: Sphingosinicella sp.; assembly: GCF_041916975.1. Classification (NCBI taxonomy): domain Bacteria; kingdom Pseudomonadati; phylum Pseudomonadota; class Alphaproteobacteria; order Sphingomonadales; family Sphingosinicellaceae; genus Sphingosinicella; species Sphingosinicella sp. Next base: position 2,555,349 of record NZ_JAYRYK010000001.1, on the reverse strand, counting down.
CGGATCTGCGTTCCACACGAGCACGTCGGCGATCTTGCCGGGTTCAAGAGACCCGAGGCTGCGATCGATGCCGAACATCCGCGCAGGATTGATCGTTACCGCATCGAAGGCCTGCGCCCAGTTCAAGCCGTTTGCCACGGCGTTGCCCGCATATTGGGCGACCAGCCTTGCGTCGTGCGGCTGCGCCGCGCTGAAGCGGTTGAGCGGTGCGATGGCAATCGTGACGCCCGCATTCGCCAGCCGCCGGGCGTTCTGCTGTGTGGCCCCCATCGTTTCGAAGGCGACCGGCAGGTTGGCATAGCTGTCGACAATGGCCGCCATGCGCGCGGCTGCAATTTCGGATGCAACCACCCATCCCTCGCTGGCGCCGAACAGTATCACGCGCAGCTTCGGATAGGCCCGCGCGAACGCGATGAGCTGGCGAATATCCGCCGCGCGCTCGACATGCGCGACCATCGGCAGGTCTCCGGCGACGAGCGCGCGAATCGCCGCGCCGTCGATATCATCGGGATCGGGCTTCTTCCCCCCGGCGAGCGCCGCACTGAACAGGCGCCGGAGCGCAACCCAGGTCGCGCCGCGGGCGCCGCCGGACAGTTCCGCACCCCGCGCGCCGAGCTCGATGAAAATCGCGCTTCGTGCATCGAATACGGAATCGTCGGCACCATCCGTTCCGATGATCGCCGCCGTACCGGCGAATATCGACGTCCCTGCGACCGGGAAAATAACGGCGCGGGTCACACCGGCGAGCCGTGCCGTCGGAATGATCGTGGACGCGGGATTTACCCCCGGTGCCACCTCGAAGCCGGCGGAAAACGATGAGTTGCCCGCCGTCATGTCCAGCGTTTCGCCAACGGTTTCAACCTCGACGAGGCCGAGTTGACTCCATGGGCTGATAAGCCCCGCCGTCACGAAGCCGCCCTTCGCATCGACGATGCGTGCACCGGCCGGAATGGCGATATCCCGGCCGACCGCCTCGATACGCCCCTTGCGGACGATCACCGTGCCGCCTTCTATCACACCCGTCGCCGAGCCTGTGATCACACGCCCGCCCGTGATCGCCAGCACGTCCGGCTGATCCGCGCGCGCGGAGACGGGAAACAGCATTGCTGCGCAAAAGATGGTCAGAAAAATGCGTATTCCGCTCATTTCTCATCTCCCGCACCGGCCTGGCCCAGTTCGAAATCACTGACCCAACGCAATTCCGTATTACCCCTGTCAAAGGTCAGGTTCCCGTCCACGAACACCTTCTCGGCGCGGGCGTAGATTGAAAACGGATCCTTGTCCCAGAGAACGACATCGGCGTTCAGGCCAGGTACAAGGCTCCCCGTGCGATCCTCAATTCCAAGCGCCTTTGCAGGATTTGAAGAAAGCCAGCGCCAAGCTTGGCCTTTCGTCACGGGGATCCCGGAATTGACCGCGGAATACCAAGCCTTCGCAGCTTCCTGATTGAGATGCTGGATCGATGTCGAATGATCCGAATGGATCATCGCGCAGCCTCCGGCCTGTTCGACGAGGCCCATGTTCTGCGGAATACCGTCGTAGGATTCCATGTTATAGCCCCACCAGTCCGACCACATCGCGGCACAGACACCTTCGCTCTTCAGGATATCCGCGATCTTGTAGGCTTCGATTGCGTGGTGAAATGCCGTTACCCGGTATCCGAATGTCTTCGCCATCTCCATGACCATCGCCATCTCGTCGGCGCGGTGGCAATGCATGTGAACCCGGATGGAGCCGTCGAGAACATCTGCAAGCGTTTCGAGCTGCAGATTGCGTTCGGGCGGCTTCGTCCCCTTCGCCTTCGCCTCCTTCACCGCCTTTGCGTAGCCCTGCGCCTTGGTCCACATCTCGCGATAGATCGCGAAATTCCCCGCGCGCGTTGCCGGCGCCTTGCCCAGTGTCCCGTAGACGTGAGGGTGCGGGTTGTAGGAATAGCTCGGTATCTCTCCGCAGGCCATCTTCAGCCCGTCAGCGGCTCCATCGAACCGCATGTCCTGAACGGTGCGCGCCGGCACGACCTTCAGAACGACACTGCGCCCGCCGAACAGGTTTCCGGACCCCGGCAGAATCTGAACCGTCGTGACGCCGCCCGCCGCCGCACGGCCGAAGGCCGGGTCCTGAACGACAATCCCGTTTTCTGCCCACACCTCCGCCTTCACGGTGCCCGAGAACTCGCCGACGCTTTCCATCCCGAACACTTCGGGCACCGCGCCATTTCCCATATGGCTGTGCACATCGATGATGCCCGGCGTAATCCATTTTCCTGTCCCGTCGATAACGACGGCGCCGGCCGGCGCGGAAACGGCCCTGCCGATCGCTGCGACCTTGCCGCCCGACAGCAGCACATCGAACGCCTGATGCTCACCTCCGAGGCCGTCCAAAACCGTCGCATTCCGGATCAGGACATCAGCGGCTGTTGTTTCCGGTCGCGGAGTCCCGGCGTCCGCGGGCAGTGCCCGGAACACCATCATCAGCATGGCAAGGCAGGCTGCAAATCGAACGGTCACTGTTTCCCCCTCTGCTTTCGGCAGGCAGTTTCAGCATGTATAAAATCACAGAATTCCGGAAGCATCGAACACCCTTTCATGGAACGGATCGCCGACCGATCCACGCCAGCAACGCCGCACCCGCCACCGAGGACAGGCCGATCAGCAGAAAGAAGGCCGCCGGTGCCTCCGCCGTCCAGTAACGGCCGATGAATCCCGAATAGAGGCTGCCCGTGAAGATCGTGAAATACCACGCCGCGACGGCAAGATTGCTGGCGCCCGCCGGCGCTCGCCCGGCGAACAGGTCGAGACCGACGGGCAGCACATACAGCTCCCCAAGCGTAAGCAGGAAGAAGAACAGCAGCAGCCAGGGCCAGGGCACGCGGGCGCCGCCGGTTTCGGCAAGAATGGCGAGCAGGAAGCACGCTGCTCCCACAAGCACGGCGCCTGTCGCCATTCGCGGCAGATGCGGTCGCTCACCGCGCCGCGACAGCGCCACGATCAGCGGCGTCAGCGCGAAGACGAAAAGCGGATTCAGTGACTGGAACCATGTCATCGGAATCTCGAAGCCCGCGGCATTCCGATCGACACCACTGTCGATCCAGAGCGCGATGATGCTCCCGACCTGCTGGTAAGCGCCCCGAAACAGCGTGACGCCGATACCGACGAGCAGGAACAGCCGCAATGTCTGCCTGTCGAACAGACGAAGCGGCAATCGCCGGTTCGGTACGCGGGCGGGCTCCGGCGGAAGATGGCGATGACCCGCGATATAGATGAGAAGACCGCCGAGCATACCCACGCCCGCCGCGCCGAAACCCCAATGCCAGCCGTAGAGCTCTCCAAGCGAACCGCAGACGAAAGGCGCCAGAAAGCCGCCAAGATTGATCCCAAGGTAATAAAGCGTGTAGCCGCCGCTGCGCCGCGGATCGTTGTTCGCATAGAGGTCGCCGATCTGCGAAGGAACGGCGGGAAGAAAGAAGCCGTTGCCGATCGCAATGACCGCGAGAGCCGCATAGAGCCATCCATCGAACGCGAGCAGAAAGTGCCCCACGGCCATCGTCACCGCACCCACGATGATCGCGCGCTTCCGGCCCAGCCATGCGTCCGTCACCATTCCGCCGACGATCGGCGTCAGGTAGAAAAAGGCCACGAACAGTCCGAAGACGAACGATGCCTGCGCGGCATCCATGCGCAGCGCCTTCGTCATGTAGTAAATCAGAAGCGCGCGCATCCCGTAGTAGGAGAATTGCTCCCACGTTTGCGTGAGGAACAGGATGGTGAGCCCCGAAGGGTGCCCGAACCATCGCCTTTCCGCGGCGGGCAGGGTGCTGGTCGTCACGGGTGGCTCCAGGCCTGCGACGAGGCACGGCAGCCGCCATGCCCATCGGGCGTTTTCCACCCGCGCCCGCGCACGATCTTCCCCGCGCGCGCGTTCGTGGCTTGCCCTTCGCGGATGGCTTCAACACCATTCACGACGACGTGACGGACCCCGCTTGCGTATCGGTGAGGATCGGTGAATGTGGCGTGATCCTGGATCGTATCGGCATCGAAGATCACGACATCAGCGAAATAGCCCGGCTTCAGAAGCCCGCGATCCCCAAGACCGAGCGTCTGCGCTGGGAAGCCGGTCATCCTGTGAATTGCGGCCTCGAGCGGCACGAGTCCCTCGTCGCGCACATAGCGCCCAAGGACGCGCGCGAATGTGCCATAGGCCCTCGGATGCTGCCGATTGCGCAGGAAAGCGCCTTCCGCAACCATCGCGGGCGCATCCGTCCCGAAAGCCACGAAGGGCGTCTGAAGCAATCGGCGCAGATTGTCCTCGGACATCGTGCGGTACACCATGGCCACGCGGCTCTTGTCTTCCACCACAAGCCGGATGGCCGCCGCTTCAGGCGACACACCCCATTCCGCCGCGATATCCGACAGTCGCCGCCCGATCAGAGACTGCAACGCCGCGGTTTTCACACCGGCCACGATCGCACCGTCGGCGCCGGCCATTGCAAGCACGTTCTCCCAGTCGGAAGACGGCTCGCGCATCTCGGCGGCAACCTTCCGCGCCGTATCGCCATCCTGCAGGCGCGCAACCCAGGCATCGACACCGCCCTCGCGCACCCAGGGCGGCATGGCCGCGTCGAGACCGGTGCCCGATGCATCATAGGGATAGACATCCGCGGTGACGGCAAGACCGGCCGCGCGTGCGGAAGCAATCCGCTCGATCGCCGCATCCATCTTCGGCCAGTTGGCACGGCCGCCGACTTTCAGGTGGTAAACGTGGAGCGGTGCGCCGCTGGCGCGCGCAATCGCAAGCGCCTCGTCCAGCGCTTCCAGAAATCGGTCCCCTTCGCTCCTGAGATGCGTTGCGTAAATGCCGCCGCAGCGCCCGGCTTCCGCGGCAAGCGCAGTCAGCTCCCCGGTATCGGCATAGGTTCCCGGCGTGTAGATCAGCGCGGAGGCCACGCCGAGCGCGCCCTCCTCCATCGCCTTCCTGAGCAGTTCCTGCATCCGGGCGATCTGGGCTGGGTCCGCCTTCGCAGCGGTATCGCCCATCACGTATCCCCGCAACGTCGCGGCGCCCACATGCGATGCGACGTTGACGGCGACACCGGCCCCCTCCAGCGTCCGCAGATACTGATCGAGCGTCGTCCAGGTGACGTCGTAGCGCGCGTCATCCTCTTGCCGCTGCTTCATGTCGATTTTCATGTCCGGCGTGAGCGGTCCCATCGACTCGCCCTCGCCCATCACCTCGAGCGTGATGCCTTGGCGGAGGGCGCTCTCCGCACGGCCATCCACAAGCAGGCTCTCGTTTGACCAGCTGAGCATATTGATGAAACCCGGCGCCACCGCAGCCTTGCCGGCATCGATGGTGCGCACCGCGGCACCCGGTGCCTTCACCCCGACATAGACGATCCGGTCCCCCGCGATCGCAAGCTCACCGGCGAACGGCGCGTTTCCCGAACCGTCATAGATCCGTTCGCTCCGGACCAACAGATCATAGCGGAGCTTCGGTGCGCGCGCCGAACCGGCTGCGAACGCGGAGGCCGCCGACGCCAGCACAGCAACAAACATTATCGCCGGACACCACCGACACACCCCTACACGCACGCCCCCTCCTCGCTCGCCTTTCCTCTTCCGGTATTATATTTACAGAAATCTACATATATATCTATAATGAAATTATATCTACATTGATGGTTTCAAGACGAAGAGGGGTCGGTACCCATGCCGCAAACATCAGACGAAACAGCCGGCAATGCCTTCCTGACCAGCAGGAGTGCGCGTTGATGTCGTATGGTTTCGTGCCCGGCCAGCGATACCGGATGCCCACACATTTCGGACCCACACCGGGCCCGCGTCAGAGCTACGGCGGCCGCGTTCTGGACTACGTCAACACGCCCCGGCAAACCATATTGAGCGCGCGCTTTGAGGCGGATGCCGGCGCGCTTGAGACGTTGCTGCCCCCCGGCTTCTCCTTGCGCAGACCGGAGCTTACAATCGACTTCGCCTATATGACGGATATCGATTGGCTCGCCGGCCGGGCCTACAATACGTTCGGCGTATCCATCCCGGCGCGCTTTGAGGGGCAGCGAGACGTCGTCGATGGCGACCTGCTGCTTGTCCTGTGGGAAAACCTGGCCGATCCAATACTGAGCGGGCGGGAGGAACTCGGTTTCGCGAAGCTCTACAGCGAGCTGCCGCCGCCCGCGACCACCGCGGACGCAGCGCGGTGCGAAGCGCTGTGGGACGGCTTCATGTTCGCCGCGCTCACGCTCCACGATCTGTCTCCCGACACGGGCGATCCCGATGGGGAGCCCGAAACGCAGGGCCTGCTCCACTATAAATATGTGCCCCGCACAGGCACGCCAGGCGTTGCGGACGCGGAGTACGCGGTCCTCACACCGCTCGGCGGCAGCAACCTCCGGGTCGAGGAGATGCAAACGGCAGCGAACGCGACCATAAGCTTCCAGCGCGGGACGTGGGAACAGCTGCCGACATTGGTCCATATCGTCGATCGGCTCGCGGACATACCGATCGGCCGCTGTCTTTCCGCTCGGCGGCTGCGAACGATCGGCGCCAAGGATCTCAGCGATCAACGGGCGTTGTCGTGAGCTCGGCATCCGGCGCTGTCCGCCACGCCGCGCATCCCTTTTATGGCGGCGATTTCCAGCCCGCCAAAGCCGGCACGCGCTTCACGCTGACGAACCCTGCTCTCCGCGCGCCGTTGGCTGCGTTTCGCGGTTGCACCGCGCACGACGTGGACCGGGCCGTCCGATCCGCCCGCAGGGCCTTTCTCGATCATGCGCGCCTCGCTGCGCCCGAAAAGCGCTGCCTTTGGCTGAACGCATTGGCAAATGGCCTCAGGTCTGCCCGCACGGAACTCGCCATGCTGGATTCCCTGGAAATGGGAATGCCGATCGCTCAGGCACTGGCGCAGGTCGACGAGGCCGTGGCCTGTCTCCTTGCATTCGCAGGATATGCGAGCGAACCCCACGGCGAGGTCATCTCAACGGATCGATCGCACACATTCTCGACCAGCTGGGAAGAGCCATGCGGTGTCGTTGGCATCATCTCGGCATGGAATTATCCGCTGATCATAGGCGTGTCGGCGCTGGCACCGGCTGTCGCCGCCGGCAACACCGTGATCATCAAGCCCTCCGAGACAGCGCCGTCCTCGCTGCTTCGTGTCGCCGAAATCGCATCGGAGGCCGGTTTGCCCGACGGTGTCGTCAACGTCCTTCTCGGCGGAGCCAGAACCGGCACGCAGATGGTCGTCCATGACGATATCGATCTGCTGCATTTCGTCGGCTCCACCGCAGCCGGACGCAAGGTCATGATGCTGGCCGGCGGTTCGAACGCCAAGCGCGTGATGCTGGAACTGGGCGGGAAATCACCCCAGATCGTCTTTGCAGACGCGGCGGAGCTTCCCGGTCTGGCGGAAGCCGTCGTCACGGCAGCCTTTCACAACACGGGGCAGCTCTGCGTTGCACGCAGCCGCCTGCTTGTGGAAGCCACGGTTGCCGATCGTCTTGCCGAAAAAATACGCACGGTGATGCCGCAGGTTTTTCGGGTAGGTTCACCGCTCGATCCAGCGACCAACTATGGCCCGATCGCAAACGCGCGTCAGCTTGAGACCGTTCTGCGTTTCGTGGAGGTCGGGATGCAGGAGGGCGCGGGTTACGAACCGCTTGAAACGGCGGGGAGCCTACCGAACGAGGGGCTTTTCGTGGCGCCGGGTCTGTTCAGGATGGCGCGCAACACGATGCACGTGGCGCGCAAGGAAATTTTCGGCCCGTTGCTGTCTGTCATCCCGTTTTCCGACGAAGCGGAGGCCATCGCGCTGGCGAACGACACGCACTACGGGCTGGCGGCTACGGTGTGGACGCGTGATATCGGAAGAGCGCGCCGCCTCAGCCGCGACCTTATGGCGGGCCGTGTCGACGTAAGAACCAATGCTTCGCCCGGTGCCCCACTCCACGCTCTCCCCGCGGAACCTCACCGCGCTTCGGGCCATGGCGTGCTTGGCGGCCGGCAGGGGCTTTCGGCCTATCGCTGGCGCAAGGCCGTGCAGTTCGTAACCGCATGAGCCCGGCGCGAATCTCGGTAGAGCGGCTTGCCGGGGATCCGGGCGGCATCGATACCGCCGCCGCGTGGATTCATGCGGAATGGAGCGCCTTCAGCGGTCGCACGCTGGAGGAAACCCGCGCGCGCTTCGCGAACGAGGTGCCCGAGGCGGGCCTGCCGATCACCCTTGCCGCCTATGTCGACGGCGAGATCGCAGGCATCGCCTCGCTAAGAGCGCGCGACAGCGCGGACTGGGATGCAGCGGCCCAGCCCTGGCTCTGCAACGTGTTCGTCGCACCGGGCTGGCGGCGGCGCGGTGTCGCCGAGGCGCTTTGCCTCGCCTGCGAGGCCGCTGCGGCGCAGCTCGGCTATCCGTCGATCCATCTCGCCTCGATCGCGCCCGAAGGCTCGCTTTACGAACGAATCGGCTACCGGATTTATGCTTGGCGCACCCGGCATGGCGAGCGCTTTGCCCTCATGCGCAAATCACGTGCAGACAAAACGGGGAAGACGCAATGACCGATCTTGCATCCCGGATCGGCTGGATCGAGCGCCTTGTCGCTTTCGATACAAGCTCCGGAAAATCGAATCTGCCCTTGATCGAAGACGTTTCGCTTTATCTCGAAAGTCTTGGCGTCCCCGTGACGCGCGTTCCCAATACGGATGGCGACCGGGCAAATGTGTACGCGGTGATCGGCCCGCTGACGGAAGGCGGCATCCTCCTGTCCGGCCACACCGACGTCGTGCCCGTCACCAATCAGGCATGGTCGACGGACCCGTGGACGCTCTCCCTCCGCGCGGGTCGGCTCTACGGTCGCGGCACGTGCGACATGAAGGGCTTCTGCGGCATCGCGCTGTCGCTTGTTCCGGAGATGCTGGCGGCAAAACTGCAACGCCCCATCATCCTCGCTCTATCGTACGACGAGGAAATCGGGTGCATCGGCGCCCCTGCGATGATCCGCGACATCGCACGTCTGTTGCCGCGCCCCGGCGCAGTCATCGTCGGCGAACCGACGATGATGACAGTTGTTGATGGCCACAAGGGCAGCACGCAGTTTCGCACGCGCGTGACAGGCGTTCCCGGCCACTCGAGCGATACGGAGAATTGTGCGTCGGCTGTTGAAATCGCCGCGCAGCTCATCACGCGCCTCGTCGAGATGCGGATGCTGAACCGCACCCGCGCAGACTCCGACACGCTGTTTCAGCCTCCCTATACGACCATTACGAGCAACCTCGTATCAGGCGGCGTTCAGCAGAACGTGATGGCCCACGAATGCCTCTTCACCTGGGATCTGCGGAATCTGCCATCCGACGATGTCGATGCCTGCAGGCAGGCTTTTGACGGCTTCGCACAGGAACTGGCCGAGCGATATGCCGCAGCTGGCATAGCGATAGAGATCGCGACGGAAACCGTCGTGAAGGTTCCGGCGCTGCGCCCCGATCCCGATGGACGGGCATCGCAGCTCGCGCGGAGATTGACGGGGGCGAACCAGATTCAGGTCGCTTCATATGCGTCGGAGGCGGGCCAATTTCAGGAGGCGGGCTTCTCAACCGTTCTTTGCGGACCGGGCAGCATCGAGCAGGCGCACAAACCCGACGAATACGTATCGCTCGATCAGATCGAGCGCTGCACGCGCTTCCTGCGCCGCATCATCGACGAGATGCGCTGAGCGGCGCAACCAGCATGAGGAACCAGCATTGACGGCTTCGAAAACCCCGCGCGATCCTTCCGGAAAGATCGCCTGTATCGGCGGCGGACTGATCGGCAGCGCATGGGCGGCGCAGTTTGCCGCGCACGGATACGACGTCCAGCTTTACGACCTATCCGCGGCAACGGCGGAAGCACTATCACGCGCGCTTCGCAGGGTCGTCGCGATCCACGGCGTCGACCTTCAGGCGTTGCAGGATCGCGTGACCATCGTAGCGTCGGTCGAGGAAGCCGTATCGGGCAGCATCTTCGTTCAGGAGAGCGTGCCGGAAGACCTCGCGCTCAAACAGCGGATCTTCGCCGCGATCGAGGAGATCGCGGGCGATGCCGTGATCGCCTCGAGCACATCCGACTATCCGCCTGCCCTGCTGCGGCAGGGCCTCCGGAACGGCCAGCGCATCATTGTCGGCCACCCGATCAATCCGCCTTATGCGACCACGCTGGTCGAGGTCGTGGTCGATACGGAAACACCGGCCGAGGTCACGGAGGCCGCGATCGCCTTTTACCGCAGCGCGGGCAAGGTGCCGGTAAAAATAGAAGGCACACAAACCGGCTTCGTCGCCAATCGACTCCAGATGGCGATCATGCGGGAAGCCCTGCGGCTGGCCCACGACCAGAAGGCCACGATTGCCCAGATCGATGCCGCCCTCATGCATGGTATCGGCCCGCGGTTCGCCGCTGTGGGCATGTTCAACGGCTTTGCGCTGAACGTACCCAGCCACGACCCTTCCGATTGGCTGGATCATATCGAACGTTTCGATTTCGGCGCCGCTCTCGTCCACACGGATCCGTGGCCGACCTGGACAACTCAGGATCGCGACCGGATTGCATCGGAGTGGCGCGCGCACCTGTCCGCGCAAGGCATCAGCGCGCTTGCGGACCGCCGCGACCGGCTGACCGCTGCGGCCTGCGCGATGCATTCGCCGGCTTCCGCGGGGACAGTCACATCGCATCCCCATTTTTCGGCCGACTATCAGGAGGCGCGCCGCAAATTTCGGGCGGCGGCATCCGCAGCGGGAGCAATCCTGGAGACGCACCACCTGCCCGAACATACCGGCCCCGACGGCAAACCGCTCTACATGGATTTCGCATGGCTTGGCCCGGAAGATGCGGATGTCGTTATCCTGTCGCTGTCCGGCACACATGGCGCCGAAGGCTTCTCCGGCTCCGCCGCCCAGACGCATTGGCTAACGACGCGCCCGGACCCGCTTCCGCCCCGCACAGCCATGCTGTTCGTTCATGCCGTGAACCCGTTCGGGTTCGCTTACATGCTGCGCGTGAACGAGAACAACGTCGACCTGAACCGAAACTTCGTCGCGTTCGGCGAGCACCTGCCTCCCAATCCGCTCTATGCCGCCGTGTCGGACATGCTTCCCAATCGTACCGGCCTTGACGAAGACATGGTGGACGAATGGAACGCCGCCCTCCAGAAATCCTATGCGCGCTTCGGCCGGTGGGAAACGCACAACGCGCTTGAATGCGGCCAGTATGAGGATCCGGTCGGTATCGAGTTCGGCGGGCAAGACCTGCAATGGTCGTCGCGTACCCTGCTCGATGCTGTCCGGCGCTTGTGCGGCAAGGCCCGCCATATCGCGTATCTCGATTGGCACAGCATGATCCCGATCGGCGACGGCAATCTCATCTTCCTGAACTTCAACGCGGCGGGTGGCCCCCTGTATTGCCGCACGGCGGACTGGTGGGGCGAAGACGCGATCAGCGCGAAGACAGTGGAAGCGCAGTGGTCTTCGGGAACCTCTTTGCCGCACACGCACCGTAGCGGCCTCCTCTTCTGGGGCCTCGAGCGCGCACTCGCGCCGCGAGCGGACGTTGCCGGTGCCATCGTGGAATTCTGCTGCGATCCGGATGCGTTCATCCACACCAGCGAACCCGATACGCGCACGGTCATGTGGGAGCGATGGCTCTATCGCAATCACAGGGAGGATACGGCACAGCGGGCGCTGGCAATGCGTTACCTGAGGGAAGCGGCAGCGCCGACCCGCCGATCTTATCAGGACAAGGCCATCGCTGCCGCCATGCCGGTCTATCGCCGGATCATCGAGGGTGCGGGTCGGTGGGCTGCGGAGAATATCGCCTCGGCGCCGGGCAGGCTGATCCAAACCGACACGATATCGTGAACCGGCCTATCGGCGACGGGAGCTGAACAGGAGAAGGCCTGTTCCCAGCATGACGACAAGCCAGCTACCGGTTGCAAAAACCAGAAGACGCCCTGCGATACCGAAAACCTCGCCGGTGTGGACGGGATAAAACAGATCGACCATCCGCTGCGTAAAGCGGTCGCGCATCGGATCGAGCGTCCCCAGGACCTTGCCGCTGGTGGAATCGATATAAACGGTGGTTCTGCCGAAGCTTTCATATCCTTCGCCGGGCTGGCGCAGCCGCACGCTCCAGACCGGGCGCTCATCGGTTGGAAATGTCACGGCAACGAGCCGGGCCTGCGCGTAAAGGTGCAGAGAGGTCGATATCGCGTCCTCGAGCATGACCCCACCAACCGGCCCGGCACGCGGCGCAGCGAGTTCCGAAACGGGTGCAGAAAGGAAACGCCGGATGCCATCCTCGAACACCGAGAAAACGCCCGCAAGAATTATGATTGCGGCCGGCACGACAGCCCACAAGCCGATTGCCCGATGCCAGGCGAACATCCGCAGCTTGAGCTTACCGAAACGGCCCGGGACCAAGCGATCATGCCATTTCATTTTCCCGCGCACGGCAAGGGAGACGCCAAGCCCGAGATTGGAGAACAGGAGAAGCCCGCTGATCCCAACAATCCAGCGCCCGACCTCGCCGGCAAACAGCGACTCATGCAGCGTCACGAGGGTACCGGCCCACGTGCGGCTCTCCTTGTCAAAGGAATGCAGGAGACGCCCCTGGCCATCGACAAGCACGTCCCGAGAGAGGTCTTCAGGCGTGCCGATCAACGTGACCTTGTACCTCTCCCTGATGCCTCCCGTTGAAATGAACGAACGAACGTATACCGCGTCGTCCTGCAGGGCTTCCACCCGCTGCGAGAGCAAGGGAACATTCAGTGGAACCGCTCCACCTGCAATGAGGCGATCCCCGATCTCTCGATGAAAGGTCAACAGCAGGCCTGTACCGGCCTGTACCAGCCAGATAGCCAAGGCCGCCAGACTCAGCCATTTGTGCACCCTCAGGATCGCCTGCGATCCAGGCCTCTTCGATTTGCTCTGAGTCATTTCACGCTTGATCAGGAAAGACGATATCATTTCATTTATATGATATTCTATTAAAATAGAAAATATTCTTTCGGACACAACTCCCGCTCAAATCTGCCCGTCAGAATGTCATGCCAAAGATACGGGAAGCATTCTGCGGTTCCGTGAATCTGCCTATCCTGCTCGCTAAGCTTGCAGCGATCCTTTGTGCAAGCGTCTCTCCCATCGCGTTTTTGATGCGCGGAATTCCGTACTCTTCGGTGGGGGAATAAATGAAAAGCACAATCGCCGTTGCACTCGTGTTCGCGTGCCAACACGCGCAGAAGGCCTATGCTGATACGTCGGAGGTCGCGGCGAGCATCATGCTTGGAAGCGACAGGGTTTGGCGGGGTCTCTCTCAAACCCGGGGAAATCCGGGAATCGAAGGGGAAGCGAAATGGAACCACGCGGACGGCCCGGTCGCGGGCCTCGTCGTTGCCGATTACAGGTCGGACCAGACGGGGAAATCCGGCGCGGCGATTACGCCGTTCGTCGCCTTCAACAAGGATATCGCGGGCTTCAATATCGATGCGGGATATCTGTATCGCGGCGTCACCGGAGCGCGAAATCGCGACTTCAGCGAAGTGACGATTTCCGCGGGCCACTACTTCGGAAAGCTGCGCACGCGCCTCGGTATATTCTATTCGTGGCACCACTATCTTCCGGGCCAGAACACCTACACGTATTTCGATACACGTATGCCGATCGCCGAAGTGGCGGGGCTACCGCTGGCCGTTACGGGCCATCTCGGCGTCTTCGATGCACGCGGCAACGCCGATGATTATGTGGATTGGCGTGTCGGCCTCGCGACCAAGGTGCATGGGGTAAGCCTGAGCGCAAACCTCTCACATGCCGATGTCGATGCCGAGCGCTCGCGGCTCGAAGGCGCACGGCACGGCGGCACGCGCTTTGCGGGTACGGCATTCCTGTTGTTCTGAAACATTCGAATATGGGGTGCCTGAGACAATCCGGTCTCAGGCACCTCTCTCTATCTTGTCCGCGGTGTTCAAGCGCCACAGACCGACCGTGAACAGCGGGATCACAAGCACGACAAGGAAGTAGGCGGCGCTGTAACGATAGCCTTGTCCGATCAGATCGACGAGACCCACCGCCGTTGCCGCAAAGATCGCAACGACCATGACGACCAGCGCCACGAGTGGACGGACGACCGCCGGAAGAGGCTTGCTGCGGTCCGCAGCGGCCCGCGCAAGGCGTTCGTTGAAGCCGTGCAGCAGGCCGACACCCGTTTTCACCAGCGCACCGATGATCACGAACTGGATCATGAGCGCAATGGCCGGATGGCCGAGCCGGTCCAGCACGAACTGAACGGGGAGCGTCGAGCCCACGATTTCGGGGTAGAAGCTCGAAAGCGTCATCAGGAACGCGAAGCCGGGCAGCAGGATCAGCGGGCCGGCGAGCGCGCCCGCGACGAACGCTTCGCGGCGGCTCGCGAAATTGCGCGCCACGAAGATCAGCACCGGCAACAGCGGGATATTGTACGCCATGTAACTGATGCCGTTCCACAAGGTGGCCTTCGGTTCGACCGGTGTTGCCGCGATCGCGGCCGAAAGATCGTCTCCGAAGCGCATGACGACGAGCACGAACAGCAGCAGGTAGGTCGCGTAGAACAGGATCGACCATGCCGAGATCAGCCGCTCGACGAAACTGTTTCCGAAAAACACGAGCGCCGCGACGATGGCCATGAAGAGCACCGCGCTCAGCCACAGGGGCCATCCTGCGAGTTCGAGCATAAGCTCGCCCGCTGCGGCGGAAACGACCGCGAGCACGAGCACGAGGCTCGCCAGATAGCCGATCTCGAACAGGATGCAGAGCCGCCCGAGCAATATGCCCATGAAGCTGTTGTAGTCGTAGGCGCGGAAGCGGCGCGCGAGTTCGAAGGCGATCATCGCGCTGGCGCTGAAAAGCACCGCGGTCAGCCCCATGCCGATCAGTGCGGCCGCCGGACCCATCGAGACGAAGAATTCGACGAGCTCGCGCCCCGTCGCGTAACCGCCGCCGACGAGGACGGCCTGGATGACGAGGCCGGGCACGACATAACGTTGAATGATCTGGAACATGTTTCCCCCCACCCGGTTTGATCGTTGCCCGGTTCAGTCGTTGCAGGCCGAAGCAGCGGAGGCCCATTGCCCGAGCCGCATCCCGACAGGATCATTCGCAGGCATGCTGGCACGTACCTTGTCTGCGGTGCAGCCCCGCGCCGCGTTGAAGGCAAGCCACCAGTGGCGAACATGCGCCGCGTCGTGGGCGCGAGCTTCCGGGAAACGCTTGTGGAAGCCCGCCGGGAAATCATTCGCCTCGCCCTTCACGTGGCGGTCGAGAAAGTCGAGTGCCGCATCGTTCATCAGCCGGATGCCGCGATCGGCGTCGATGGTTCCGTAAAGCCGGGCCTTGAAGGGATCGCGCGCCGCAAAAAGCATATCCATGAGCCCGAGGTGGCGCATCGTTTCCACGCGCATCCGGTAGATGCCCGGCGTTTCGCCGGCCACGGCCCAGCGTTCGTAGGCATAGTCCGTGGGATTCGTATCCGGATCGTCGCGCTGCGACGAGGCGAACTTCTGGCCTGTGAGCATCAGGAGCAGCGGCCGGCCGAGATCGGCATTGTAGAGCGAAAAGTCGAAGCTCTCGCCGTCGAGGTTGATCGCCGCCCGGCAGTTCGCGATGCGGGCGCAGGCGGACGGGGCCGCGGACCCGCCGAAAGACATGCCCGCGACGGCGACACGGCTGAAATCGGCGGTCTCCACGATCGCTGCCGCCGACGCGGGAGCGGCACGTTGGAGCGCGCCGAGCACAAAAAGATTGTCGTCGCGCCAGGCGTGAGCGCTCGCGTTGATCCGGTGCCCGGCCGATCCTGCATCATAGAGGGACAGACCCTTGAAACGGCCTTCCTCGGTTGCGGCACCCATGAAGGTCGCGATGCCCTGTTCCAGGGCTTTCGTGGCCTCCGAATCTTCCGTGCCGCCCATGAACGGCGGGATCTCGTGACCGTCGGCGAAACGGTACGTCACCGAGTCGCCCGGATGGCCGATGCTGACGACGATGTAACCGTGGCTCGCGAGGTGCTCGGCAATCGCAGTGTTCTGTTCCTTGTAGGACCAGAAACCGTGGTTGAGGAGAACGACCGGCCATTTTCCGGCGGCAGCGCGAATGCCCTCCATGCCGTTCGCGCGGACGGAGGCGAGCGCCGTGTAGAGGAACCACGGCTCTCCGAAGGTGGTGCCGAGCGACATCGCCTCGGTCCGGCCGGTATACGCCGCGCGCGGCCCCACCTCACCGGCCGCACCCGGATACCAGATACGCACAGGCAGGCGTCTCGGTTCACCCGCCGGACGACCGAGCACACCACGACGCGCCGTATCGGTCATCTCGATCGCAATCGTCCCGACCGGATGCGCGCCCTCCGGCACCGGCAGGCTGAACACCGGAAAAAACCAGAACGGAAGCGCCGACAACACGGCTCCGGCGGCAAGCCCCGCTCCCACACCTCGCCCTGAAGCAAGGCCGCGCCATACGAAAAAAGCGGCACCGATGGCCACGATGATCCCAGGCAGCGCCTGCCACTGCAGCCCCGCGAGCGCGACACTGCCCGCGATGAGCGCGGCAGCGACGGCGAGCTCCTGCCCGGCGCGACGAACGCCGAGCAGGGCGAGCACGGCCAGCAGCGCGAGCGCCGCGATCAGAACGGCACCGCTCGCGCTCATGCCAGCCATCTCAGAAGGCGCGCCCGATGGTCAGGCGAACGGTGCGGGGATCCCCGCGCATGATGAGCGTTTGATCATAGGATGTCGGGAAATACTTGCGATCGAAGGCGTTGTCGATGTTGAGCTGCGCCCGCCATCCGTCCCTCTCGTAGCTGATGTTGCCGCCGACGATGACATAGCCGGGAAGGTAGAAGGTGTTGGGCAGATCGCCGGCCTGCTTCGAATAGCCGGTGATGCCGCCGCTGAAACCGAGGCCTTCGAGCGCGCCCTCCTCGATCGTGTACTTCACATAGGCGTTCACCGAATGGCGCGGCACGTTGGCCGTCCAGTCGCCGCTCGGCGTCGAGCTGTCCGACACGACCTTCGCCCGCGTGTAGGCATAAGCGAAGAGCGCCTCCCAGCCACCGCCGAGCCGAAGCTGGCTGTCGAGCTCGAAGCCGCGGCTGCGCTGCTTGCCGGTGACGATGTAGGAAGACGGATCGAATGGGTCGGAGGTGGCGAGGTTGCTGCGGGTCAGCTCGTAAACGGCCGCGGTCACGCTGATCCGGCCGCCCATCAGCGCCGTCTTCACACCGAGCTCGAACTGTTCGCCTTCTTCCGGCGGCACAGGACGGCCGTCGCCCGTGTAGTAGCCGGGCTGCGGGTTGAAGGAGCGCGACCAGCTCGCGTATCCGGCAATCTCGTCGACAAAGCGGTAATTCATGCCGACGCGCGGCGTGAATTTCGAATGGGTCACGGTCTCGAAACCGTCGTCGCTCTTCATCCGGCTCCAGCGTCCGCCCGCCGTGAAAGTCAGGCGTTCGGTCAGCCGGATCGCATCCTGCATGTAGATGCCGATGTTGGTCGAATCCGTGTGCGTCGGAGAAGGCTCCAGCACCGGCTTGTAGAGATTGAAATCCGGGTCGAAGAGATCGAGGACCGGCAGGTCGTCGAAATTCAGATAATAGGTCTGGCTGTCGCTGGTGTCGGAATATTCGACGCCGAATGTCAGATTATGTTCGATATTGCCGGTGTTGAGGCGCGCATTGATCCCGCTGTCCGTCGAGAGCTTCCGCAGATTGCGGTCCTGCTCGAAGACATAGAGATAGAAATCGCGCTGGTTGTCGGGATCGAGGAAAAGACCGTTGTAGAGATTGTCCCAGCGCGGCCGATACCAAGCAAGGCGGACATTCTGGTAGAAATCGATACTGTCCGAAAACTCGTGCCGGAGCAGATATCCCAGACTGTAATAATCATTCTTGACCTTGCTCGGGTGAATCGAGCTGCCGATGTAGCGGCGGTACGGAATTTTCCCGTTGATGTTCGGAAGCACCGTGCCCTGCGCGGGCAAGCCCGCGACGTCCATATTGTCCTCGTGCTGATACTGGGCAAGCAGGGTGAGGCTTGTCCGTTCCCCGATCTCGATCGTCAGCGAAGGCGCCACGTAGATGCGCTCGATCCCCTTGACCTGATCGACGAACGAGCCTTCGCGCCGATACGTCGCGAACAAGCGGCCGTAAATGCTCTGGCCTTCGTTGAACGATCCGCCAACATCGATAGTCGGCTTGTAATAGCCGAAGCTTCCGATACCGAATTCGAGGTCGGCGAACGCCTCCTTGCGCGGACGACGGCTGTTCAGGTTGACGAGACCGCCGACCGAGCCCTGACCGTAGAGCGAGGACGATGGACCTTTCAGAACCTCGATCGATTCAAACGCCGACGGCTCCACATTGGCGCTGGTCTCGCGCTGAAGGCCGTCGACATAGATGAAGTCGGAGGCATCGAAGCCGCGGATGCGGAAGAAGTCGAAGCCGGTGGCGATGCCGCTCGGCTGGACACCGGCAACGTTGCGGAGTGCGTCCTCGAGCAGGCTGACATTCTGATCGCGCAGCAGCGCGGCTGAAAACACCTGAATATTCTGCGGCGTATCGAGCAGCGGCATATCGGCTTTCGTCGTCTGCTGCCGGTTCACAGCAGTCACGATGATTTCGCCGCTATCGACATCCTGTGCGGAGGCAATGGATGGAGCAGCGCTCAGCAGCAGAACGCCCACGGTGCCCAAGTATCGATACATAGCCATGATTCCCCCTTCGCTCCCTTTATCGCGTTCGTTTGAGGCTAGCGCGGAGCCGGAGACCTGCTTTGCATTTTGCTTGGGCGACTGTTCACATCCGTATTTATCCTGACCGAAGTGCAAACCGACAGCGCCAAAGTGGCAAGCGACCGGGAGACTTTCCCTGAAGGATGCACCCTCAGGTTTTATGAGGCGAGCCATGAGCGGTTTGAGAGGAATCGGCGGATCGCAGCGCTTGCATCGGGCCACGCTTCTGTTCTTGGCGACCGGCTTGCTGCACGCCGTTCCTGCCTCGGCCGCCATCCTCATCGAAAACGTTCGCATTGTGGATGGCAGCGGGGCGCCGGCACGGAAAGCCTCGGTGCTGGTGTCGGGCGACAAGATCACCGCTGTCGGCAACATTTCCGCAGCTGCAGGCGATACGGTCGTCGATGGCGGCGGTCTTGTGCTTGCGCCCGGCTTCATAGACACGCACAGCCACCTCGACCGCACCATGTTCACGGCGCGGGACGTGCCCGCCGCGGTCAGCCAGGGCGTCACCACGATCATCGTCGGGCAGGACGGCGTTTCGCCCATGCCAGTATCGAAGCTGGCCGCGCGCCTCGAAATGGAACCCGTTGCCGTCAACGTGGGCAGCTATTCGGGGCACAACGATCTTCGCCGCCGCGTCATGGGCAGTGCGCGCAGCCATGCGACGAAGGCGGAAACGGCTGCCATGGTGCGCCTGCTGGACGCGGACATGAAGGCCGGCGCATTCGGGCTTTCCACCGGACTCATCTACGAACCCGGCACGTTTTCAAACAGTGCCGAGGTCATGGCGCTTGCGAAGGCCGCTGCCCGGCATGGCGGCCGATATACGAGCCATATCCGCAACGAATCGGACAGGCTGGACGAAGCCGTCGAAGAGTTTCTTGCCGTGGGCCGGGAGACCGGCATGTCGATCAAGCTCTCCCATATCAAGATCGCGCTGATAAGCCGGTGGGGAGAGGCGAAGGCACTCTTGCAAACACTAGAAGACGCGCGCGCGGACGGCATCGATGTCACCGCCGACGTCTATCCCTACACCTATTGGCAGACAACAATGGGCGCGTTGTTCCCGGACAAGAAATACGATGACCCTGTCGGCGTCGCCTGGAATTTCCGGTACACGACGCCGCCCGGCGGGCTGACGCTCACGCGCTTCCTGCCCGATCCCGCTCTTGAACGCCGCACCATTGCCGACATCGCGGCCGAGCGCGGGGGCGATCCGGCCGAGGTCTATGTTTCGCTTATGCGCGAGGCGATCGCCTATGAAAAGGCGCACCCGGACGCAGACAAGGTGGAAGCGATCGCCGGGGCATCGATGGCCGAGGCTGACGTTGCGACGTTTCTCGCCTGGCCTGAAGCGAACATCTGCTCGGATGGGACAGACGGCGGACATCCGCGCGGGTACGGAACCTTCACCCGCGTGCTTGGCCGCTACGTTCGCGAAACCGGCCTGCTCGGTCTCGAGCAGGCCGTGCACAAGATGACAGGGCTTGCCGCCCGCCATCTCGGCCTTGCCGACCGCGGCCTCGTGCGGCCGGGGATGCGCGCGGACCTCGTGCTGCTCGATCCCGAGACCGTCTCCGACCGGGCGAGCCTGGCCGACGACCGCGCCTTCTCAAGCGGGATCGCGAAAGTGTGGGTGAACGGAACACTGGTTTTCACGAACGGTGAGACGCAGAGCGCCCGTCCGGGCGCGTTTCTTCGCGCGCAGCATTCAACGAGGAAGTGATGATGGAGTTCGAAGCCCGAATCGAACGCTGGCCGATGCGTTCCCCGTTTCGGATATCCGGGATCACGTTCACCGAGGCGGAACTGTTCGTCGTGGAAATCCGCGATGGCGACCACGTCGGCCGCGGCGAGGCGTGCGGTGTCTACTATCGAAATGATCTGCCACCCGGGATGCTGAAACAGGCAGCAACCGTCGCCGATGTGATCCGCGCCGGGGCCGATCGCACGGCGCTGCAAACGCTGCTTCCGGCCTGCGGCGCGCGCAATGCGATCGACTGCGCGCTTTGGGAGCTCGAAGCCCGCCAGACGGGCCGTCCGGTCTGGTCGCTGGCCGGTCTCGAGCGGGCGGATCCGCTGCCCACGGTGTTCACCATCGGCATCGACGACCCCGACAGGATGGCCGCCGCTGCATCGGGCATGGATCACGCGAAGGCGATCAAGCTGAAACTCGCGGGGACGCAAGAAGACCGCGACCGCGTCGAGGCGGTTCGCGCGGCCCGGCCCGATGTCTGGCTGGGTGTGGACGCCAATCGCGGGTTCACGATCGACGGGATCAATGCGCTCGTTCCCGCGCTCGAGCGTGCGGGTGTCGCACTTCTCGAACAGCCGCTCGCCATTGGCGATGAAGCGGCGATGGCGGGGCTCGACGGTTCGATACCCACAGCCGCGGACGAAAGCGTGCAAGACAGCAGCGATCTCGAAGCGCTTGTCGGGCTATTCGACATCGTCAACATCAAACTCGACAAGTGCGGTGGGCTGACACACGCGCTGCACATGGAGCGCGCGGCCCGCAACCTCGGCTTCGGGGTCATGGTCGGCAACATGACCGGGACATCGTGGTCGCAGGCGCCCGCATTCGTGCTCGGCCAGCGCTGCGACTACCGCGACCTCGACGGCCCGACGTTCCTTGCCGGGGATCGCACGCCGGCGCTCTGGTATGCGGACGGCATGGTGCATTGTCCCGACATTATATGGGGAGGTTCGGAATGAAGCCGCTGGTTCTCGCGCTTGTTGCCGCCAGCCTTGTCGCAGCATGGCAGGCCGAGGCTGGAACTGCACCCAAAGATGTGAAATTGGCGGTTCGCGGCACGAAGATGCATCTGCGCCTTTATCCCGGAAGTGGGCGGACGATCCTGCTCGAGTCGGGCTCCGGGCTCGGGGCGGACACGTGGAACGATGTCGCCCCGCTGATTGCGAAGCGTACCGGCGCGACCGTGGTCAGTTACGATCGCGCAGGCATGGGGAGCAGCGAAGGGCTCGATACCGTCTACGACGTGCATGATGAAATCAGCCGCATCCACACCGCGCTTCATGCCTTGAAACACGATCGCAGCCTCACCCTCGTCGGCCATAGCTACGGCGGTTATCTGATACAGCTCTACGCGAACCTCTATCCGGGCGATGTCGAAGGGCTGGTCTATGTCGATGCCAACACGGTGAAGGGAATCGACGGGATCGGCGGCGCCGAAACGCTCGCCGCCGGCCGTATCAAGGCGAACGACGTGCCGGACCCGACGCCCTATCAGCGCTCCAACCTGCGGCTGTCCCGGGCGCTTGTCGCGACGCAGGAAATGATGCGCCGCTACCCGCCCGTCTGCGCCGTGCCGGTAACCGTGATCACCGCAGGCAAGCAATGGCCGGACACGCCCGCGGCCGTTGTCGAAGGCTGGCGGAGCGGGCACGCCGAACTCGTGCGGATGACGGGCGGACGGGCGGTCGTTGCGGACGGCGCCGGGCACATGCTTCACAAGGACCGCCCCGATACTGTCGTGGACGAGGTCGCGCGAGTGTTCAACGCGGGTGCTGGCCGCGCCGCCATGCCTGGCATCGTTGGCTTGCCTTGCGGAAAAGGCCGTTCCGATGACGAAACTGCAAACTGATCGGTCAGGCTGTAAAGCGCGTTACTGAAGCGCCGATAGCCTCCCCCTTGCAAAAAACAGCAAAAGGGGGTCTGCGGCATGACCGTGTCCGGAAGAAATTTTATCGGAGCTTCGCTCCTCGCGCTCGTGGCATCGGGTGCTCCTGCGTTCGCTCAGTCGGCGACCGGTTCAGTGGTGGAAACCAACGAGATCATCGTAACGGCCTCGAAGCGCGAAACGCGCCTGCAGGACACGCCGATCGCGATTACGGCGCTGACCGGTGAAACGCTTCAGGCGATGGGCGCTTCGGGCATGGATGATTTCTTCCGCTCGGTTCCCGGCCTCGTGGTACAGGAAGGCGAAACCGCGGGTGGACGCGGCCGCATTTCCGTGCGCGGTATCCGCAGCCAGGGCGAAGCGACGCTGGCGCTTTACTACGGCGAAACGCCTGTCATCGGATCGAACGGCACATCCTCCGATCCCGGCGGGCGGACCGGCGATCTCGCGCTCTTCGACGTGCGCCAGATCGAAGTGCTGCGTGGGCCGCAGGGCACGCTTTATGGCTCGAGTTCGATGGGCGGCACCATCCGCATCCTGTTCAACGAGCCCTCGACGCGCGGTTTCGCCGCTTCCGCGCGGGCAGAAGGGTCGTTCACCGACGGCGGCGGTTTCAATCACAGCCTTCAGGCCATGCTCAACGTCCCGCTCGGCGAAACACTCGCGCTGCGCGCCGTTGCAAGCCGCACCGAAACCGAGGGCTATATCGATCAGGTCACGCTCGGCCAGAAGAACAGCAACGACAGCGACCAGACCAGCATCCGGGCCGCGCTGAAATGGACACCGAAAAGCGAATTCAGCTACACGCTGACAGCGCTCCGCCAGAAATCGGGGCTCGACGACGCGGCGTTCTACAATACCACGCTCGGCCGTTTCGGCATGAACGCGCCGACGATGCTCTCCTACGACGAGGGCTTCACGCTCGTCAGCGGCGAGGGCCGCCTCGATCTCGGCTTCGCGGAACTGGTATCCGCCACAGCATGGCAGAGAACGACGACCGACCGGACCGTGGACGGCACATCGACCGTGCTCGCCTCGATCGCCGCGCCGGCAACGTCTTGCCGTATCCACTTCGGGCTCACCGCGCCGGCAAGCTGCACACCCACGCAGACTGCAGAATATGTGGCCTATGCGCAAACACGAACCCCGGCGCTCTTCTATGCCGAGATGGACAACCGCGTCTTCACGCAGGAGTTGCGGCTGACATCGCCATCGACCGGCCGCTTCCTCTGGACGCTCGGCGGATATTTCGAGACCCGCGAAGACCACGTGGATTCCTATGTCGTTCTCGCTGATCCGGCGACCGGCCGGCTCATAAAGCCCATCGACGCGACGAGCTATCGCTACATCGATACGGATACGACCCAGTATGCGCTGTTCGGTGAAGGCACGTTCGAAATCACGTCCGGCCTGAAGCTGACCGGCGGGCTGCGCTATTATTCCTACGAAAAGCGGATTGCCGGCGAAGTCGTCATGCCGGGCGGCCCGAGCTACCAGGGACCGAGCCCCTACACGCAGACGACGACCAAGGAACAGGGCACGATCGGCAAGGTCAGCCTCAGCTATGAAGCGAGTGACGACCTGCTGTTCTATGCCACCGCATCACAGGGCTTCCGCCCCGGCGGCACGAACAACACGCCCAACATTCCGACCGAGCTCATTCCCTATGAATCGGACAGCCTCTGGAACTACGAGATCGGCATGAAGACGTCGTGGTTCGACAAGCGGCTCGACATCAACATCGCGGGTTACCGTATCGATTGGGACAATATTCAGGTCTCCACGCGGACCGCGGACAACGTGTTCATCTTCATCACCAATGCGGGTGCTGCACGCGTCTATGGTGCAGAGCTGGAGGTTGCCGCACGGCCGATTGATGGCCTGTCGCTCTCCGGTTCGCTCAACTATACCGATGCCTACCTGACGGCCGACCAGGTGAACAGCAGCTCGCTGCCGTCCGCGAGCATCGGCCGCGACGGCGACAAGATTCCCTATACGCCGAAGTGGAGCGGTTCGGCAGCTGCCGAGTATCAATGGCCGATTTCGGATGCCGTCAGCGGGCTCGTCCGGATCGATTATTCCTACACGGGCAAATATCCCAACACCTTCCGGCCGACGCTCTCGACCTATCGCGAAATCGGCGACTATCATCTCGTCAGCGCCCGCGCCGGTTTCCGTATGGACAACTGGAACCTGTCGCTGTTCGCGCGCAACCTGTTCAACGCCCATGCCGCGACATTCACGGACGGCGTCAATCGGGATGTGGTGGTGCGCCCGCGCACGATCGGGCTCAATCTCGGGATCGAATTCTGAAACTACGACCACAGCGAAAAAGTGAAAGGCCGCGTCATCGCGGCCTTTCCTCATTTACAGCAGCAGATCCTCGTAGAAGGCACTGAACGGTTTGTCCGGGTGACGGATCTGGATTTCGAGCACCCACAGTCCTGACGTCGGGGTGTAGGGCGCATCCAAAAGCGCGCCATCGAACTTCACGGCATGAGGGAAGTCCGAAAGCCGGTGCCCCGACATGTCGAGATTCAGTTCCCAGCCGAGCGCTTCCGCCTGTGCCTGCGCATGGCGATAGAGTTCGTCACCGGTCAGCCCCTCTCGCAGCCAGGCATCACGAACCGTATCGAACACGGCGCGCACGTCGGCCGCCGCCTTCAGCATCTCGGGATCGCTGCCGACCGTAAACGTCTCGCCGCCGTCGCCTTCATAGCCGCGCCAGACGGGGCCGATATCGATGAAGAAAATATCGTTCTCGCGAAGAACGACGCCGGGTTCGGAGGGCTTTCCGAACGTCTTCAACGTATTGGACCCGAAGCGCACATGAATTCCGTGCCAGCCGCGCAGCATGTCCCGCGCTTTCAGGGTCTGCCGCATCAGCGCGAGCGCATCCTCCTCGGTCATGCCGGGGCCGATCTGCGCGGCGACATCGCGGATCACACCGCGCGTTCTTTCGCGCGTTTCCAGCATCAAGTCGAAATCGTAGCTATCGCCGTTGCGCTCGTGCAGCACACGCAGTTCTGTGTTCAAAGCCTGTTCCTGCCGGATTTCAGTTTGCGCCGTGTTTCGGCTGGCGGCGGATGTTCTTCACGCGCAGTTCGTCGTGAACGACATAGCGCATCTGGATCGGCGAAATACCGAATGCGGCCTTGAACGCGCGGGTGAAACTGGCGGGATGTTCGTATCCGGTTTCAAGCGCGATCTCGATCATCGAAAGCTTGCTGTCGCGCACGAGGTCGAGCGCGAGATCCATGCGCACCTTGTCGCGGATCCGCCCGACTGAATCGCCGTAGATCATCTGGAAGCCAAGCTGCAGGCGTTGCCGCGTGAGGCCTACGGCCTCGGCGAGTTCCTGAACATTGAGCGGCTTGTCGAGATTCGAGCGGATCAGCTTCATCGCGTCGCGCAGCCGTTTGTGATCCTGCGCGGAAAACTGCCCCTTTTCCTCGCGCTCGACGTCCTGAGACAGGTTGAACAGGATATGGCAGGCCAGCTCCAGCGCCTTCGCCGTCAGGAACGCATGTCGGAAACCGCCTTCGAAGGGCGGGTTGATGAGCTGATGAGCGGCGAGCGAAGCCGAACGCGAGAGTGGAACCTTGCGGCAGGGCAGGCTGCCGCCGTTCAGGATGAAGTCCGTGATCGGTTGCGGCAGATCACGCGCCGTGAGACCGGTGACGTGGAACAGCGTCGTGCGTTCCAGCCAAACCGTGACCCAGCGCAAGTGCTCGCCGGGCGGATAGCTGCCTTCAAGCTGCTCGTCTGCCTGCGTACCGTAGATCGTGCAGAAACCATCCGCGAGTTCGCCCTCCGTGCCGTCGGGGCCTTGCAGCGGCACATGACCTTCAAGCACCGCGGAAAGCGCCAGATAGTCGACCGATGTATAACGGCGGGGCAAAGTTTGCGCCGCCACCATATCGATGATCGCGATGCAAACGCCGTTGCCAAGCCGGTAGAAATCCCAACCGCCCTTGGCGACGGACTGGTCGTAGTCGTAGCGAAAGCCGAGGCCCGAAGAGAGCGGCCGGCACCAGCCGTCTTCCGTGCGGGTCATCAGCCCATCGTCACGCCGCGCCTGCAGACGGTCCAGCATGTCCTCCATGCTGCGCGTCGCGTCCGTCCTAGAGGTCGAGGGGCTCATCAGCATCGGATCATGCCTCCACTTGCGTGCCTTTGCAATTCTCGGGGTTCGCCACGGAATAGCGCGGCCAACGATCGGCCCAGGGCGCCGCGGCCTCCAGCTCGAAAGCCAGTTCGAGTAGCAAGTCCTCGCCGCCGCGCGCTGCCGTGAACATGCTGCCGATCGGAACGCCGTCGGCTCCTTCGAACAGCGGCAGTGAGAGCGCGGGAAGGCCCGTGAGGTTCTGGAGCGGCGTGTACGACACGTAATCAAACATCAGCGCCCAGATATCCTCGAACGTGCGCGTGGGTGCGAGTTCGCCGATCCTCAGTGCCGGATGGCGGAGGACAGGTGACAGGACCACATCGAAGTCCTCGAAAAACCGCGCGAACGCGGCCGTTCCTGCCGCTATGTTCGTATAGGCGCGATCAAGGTCTGTCGCCGTAAGCAAGCCCGCATCTCGGGCCAGATCGAGTGTCCAGGGTTCAAGCGTTGCCTCCGCCTCAGCGCTGCCGAACCGGGCCGCAGTCTGGTTCACGGCATCGCGCGCAAGATAGCCCCACAGCGTCTGGAAGGCGCCGGCCATGGCCGGTCCGTCCGTGGGCAATGCAGCCGTTTCCACGTTGTGACCCAGCGCGGCGCAGAGATCAGCAGCACGGCGCAGGACGTGACCCACGGGTTCGGAGGGCGCGTTGCCGTCCAGATTCTCGGCGATGACCGCTACACGAAGCCGGCGCTGCACGTGCGCTTTTGCCTGCTGGAGCCGCCCCGCGCCGACGGCCGCCGCCCACGCGACATCGCGCACGCTGCGGGACAGCAGCACGTCGCAGGCAATGAAATCCTCGATGACATGATGCTCCCGCGCGCGCAGATTGCCGCCGCGCCCGGGCTTCAAGCCAACGAGGCCGCAACAGCTGGCCGGGATGCGGATCGAGCCCCCGCCGTCCGCAGCGTGCGCCACCGGCACCATGCCGGATGCGACAGCCACCGCCGCACCGCCGGACGAGCCCCCGGGTGAGCGGTCGAGCGCCCACGGATTGCGCGCCGCGCCGTAGAGAACGGGTTCGGTCGTCGGCAGAAGTCCGAACTCGGGCGCATTGGTCTTGCCGATCGGCACGAGCCCGGCTGCATCGAAGCCTTTCGTATAGGCGAATGCGGTCGTGCCCGGCGCGGCATCGCGGTTCGATCGCGAGCCTGCACGGTTGGGCATACCCGGATAGTCGAGCCCGTCTTTCAGCAGCCACGGCACCCCCGCCATTGGACCCTTAACGTCGACCGCGCGCGCGCTGGCGCCGGCATCATCCCGAAACGTCATGGCGTTGAGCAGCGGATCCAGCGCGTCGATACGGATAATCGCGGCCTCGACGAGTGCTTCGGGCGGGATTTCGCCGGAGGCAACGAGGGCCGCCTGGCCATGTGCGTCAAGCTTTCCGATCGCGAAGGCATCCGCCGTACTCAACACTCTTGTCGCTTCGCGCATTCCAAATCGTCTCCCTGGTGGCAGGCATATGCCTTCGGCCCAACCATCGACCGTCCGAACACGGAAAGCTTCGCCGATCGGAAGGTGCGCTTGACGATTCGGTGCAGCGCGCAGCCCGGTTTCCCAACCGCTAATCCGCTGCGCCGTCTGGCAAAGCGCCCGCGGGGCAAGCATGGCAGTTCCATGCCGAGCCGAAGGTTTTCACGCCTTCGGGCAAGGATCAGGTCATTCAGGAGCGCGGCAGGTGCGGACACCCTATCTTCTTTTTCTCGGCGATGCGCCGGAGTTCAGCATGATCAAGACGGCCGCCGGCATCCGTGAATGGCGCCCGGAGTTCAGCCGCGCGCAGTTCCGGCTTCCCGGCTGCGGCGTCGACCTCGGCTTGCCGGATATGACCCCGGCCGAAGCTGCGGCCGAAGGCGTCGGCACGATGGTGCTCGGCGTCGTCAACGTGGGCGGTTTCATCCCGGAGGTCTGGCTCGCGTCGATCGTCGCAGCGCTTGAGGCCGGCCTCGACGTCGCCTCGGGTATGCATCAGCGGCTTGCCGACATCCCGATCATTGCGGAAGCAGCCGCCCGCCTCGGCCGGACGATCCATGACGTGCGCCAGCCGAAGCAGGTGTTCACCCCGGGGAACGGTGCCAAGCGCAGCGGCAAGCGGCTGCTCACCGTGGGTATCGACTGTGTGGTCGGCAAGAAATACACCGCGCTCGCCATCGAGAAGGCCATGCGCGCCCGCGGCATGAAGGCGGATTTCCGCGCGACCGGCCAGACAGGCATCATGATAGCGGGCCACGGCGTTGCCATCGACGCAGTCATTGCGGATTTCATCTCGGGGGCCGCGGAATGGCTCTCCCCGGCAAACGACCCCGATCACTGGGATGTGATCGAGGGACAGGGCTCGCTCTTCCACCCCTCCTACGCGGGAGTGACGCTCGGCCTCATTCACGGCAGCCAGCCGGATGCCATCGTCGTGTGCCATGAACCTGTGCGCACGCACCTGCTTGGCCTAGACTATCCGGTTCCCGATCTGCGGACCTGTATCGACGCGAACCTTGCAGCAGCCCGTCTAACAAATCCTGAGGTTCGAGCGATTGGGATCAGCATCAACACCAGCAGGATGGGTGCGACTGAAGTCGATCAGGTTGTGAAGGATATCGAAGCTGAAACCGGTCTGCCGTGCTGCGACCCGATACGGCATGGTGCGAGCAAAATCGTGGACCTGCTCGATGCGTGAGAGCCTGAAGACAATGAAGGCCGACAGGACCGATCCGCAGAACGAGCGGAAGGCGTCAAACTAATTGCGAACGTGGGCGGCCTTCCCGTGCGAGAACGTCATATCGACAACGAGGTCTGCCAAATCGTCTTGAGGTAGAGCGAGGGCTCGGCTCAAAACCACGATATCGGCGACCTTGCCTTGCTCCAACGTTCCAAGCTCGCGTTCCGCACCAAGCGCGAAAGCCGCGTTTCTCGTGTAGGCCGCCAGGATAACCGGAAGATCGATGCGCTCAGCGGGTTCAAGCACGGGCGCATCGGCTGCCACACTTCGCGTCATCGCGTGGCGCATCGCGGCCAACGGATCGTCCGTGGATACCGGCCAGTCGCTGCTGCCGACCAGCATGGCACCGGCATCGACGAGACTGCGCGCCGGGTACATGTACCGGAAGGTCTCCGCGGAGACGAAGGGCTTCACGGCCTTTACCGTGTAATCGTCCGCCACGGCCCACAGCAGCTGCATGTTGGCGATCACGCCGAGTTCGCGGAAGCGCGGAATATCCGTCGGCGATATGGCCTGAAGATGCGTGATCGCATGACGGCGATCCCCGGCGCCGTTCGCTCTGCGCGCCGCAGCGATCGCATCGAGCGAAGCCCGGGTCGTATAGTCACCGATGGCGTGAACATGCAGGCGGAAGCCCATCTTCTCGACGCGTGCGACGAACCGGGCAAATTCCTGCGGATCGAAATAGCGTTCGCCCCGGTTGCGCGTGGGCTTGCCCGCAGTATCCAGATACGGCTCCAACATTGCGGCAGTCTGCGTCGGATATTCGATCGCGCCGTCCGGCAATACTTTCACGCTGTCGATGACGAGCCGCGGCGACTTGCTGCCGAAACGCGTTCTCAGATCGGCAAGGCGTTTGTAAGTGTCCGATGTATCGCGGATATCGGAAACAAGCCCGACATGAATGTTGAGCGGCGGCAGCTTCCGCGCGATCTGCTTTTCGTAAAGCGCAAGCTCTTCCTCGCCAGCCTTCGGTTCGAAGATCGTGGTGATGCCGTGGCGCGAATGCATCGCCTGCGCCTGCGTGAGCAAGTCGAGCCGTTCGTCTGCGGAAGGTTTGGGAATGGCGCCGAGAACAAGCGCGATGGCAGGCGGGTCCTTGAGAAAGCCGGTCGGGTTCCCAGCCGCATCGCGCTCGATGACCCCGCCCGCCGGATCGCGCGTATCGCGCGTGATACCGGCAGCCGCAAGCGCGCGGCTGTTCGCCCACGCCGTGTGATAATCGCTCCCGCGCAGAACAAGCGGTCGGTCGCCGACCATCGCGTCGAGATCGCGCGCGGCAAGGACCAGTCCCGACGGATTGATCCCGAGCACTTCCAGCCAGCGCCCGGGTCCTGCGTTGCGGACGCGGTCTTCAGCATCGCACGCCCGAACCCTTTGCGTGAGTTCGGCGCGTGAGAGTACGCTGTCGTCCAGCTTGCACTTGCCGAATTCAAGGCTGCCTTCCGCACTGTGGATGTGCGTATCGATAAAGCCGGGCAGAACGGCGCGGCCTTCAAGGTTGATGACACGCGTGCCCGGCCCGGTCAGTTCGGCGATTTCCGCTGCGGTGCCGACAGCGAGAATACGCCCGTCCCGCACTGCGACGGCCTCGGCGCGCCCATCATCGGCCGTCATGGTCAGAACCTGGCCGCCGGTCAGGACGAGGTCGGCAACGTCCGCGTCTCTATCCGGAGCGCACGACGCAAGAGCCAGCGCCAGCAATACGCCCGCAGCCGCCCCGGAACGACGTGTTGCCGCCTTCACGCCCGGCCGCCTACTGACACGCGCGCGGCAGGGCTTCGACAAGCGCCCGCGTGCGCTCGAAGCCCTCCACGGCCTTCGGATCCGGATCGTATTTCTTCACCGAGGCGTAGACGCCGACCACACTGTTTCCGTCATGATCCATGAAATTTATGCCGCGCGTGCGGTAGGCGGGATCGTCGGTCGGGATGTCTGTTGCGTAGACCGCGGCAATCTTGTTCATCTGGATGTGAGACTGCAGCCCCTTGGTGCCGTCGGCATAGGCGTCGAGATAACCTTCCTCGGCATCCGGCTTGATGACCGGAACCTTGCCCTGCACGATGAATGCGTGCTCGCTCGAAGGCGAGAGGATGACGCGCACCATGGTGTCGGCACCCCAGCCGTCGATTGACTTCCAGAGAGTCTGGAACTGCTCTGCATTGATCAAGGCGCCGACCTGCATCTCGGGGAAGATGCCGCTCGCCGTTGTGAATTCGGAGAGCTGCAAATCCCGCGCAACGATCGCGAGTGGATCGCCGGGATAATCCTTGACCTCTTTGCGGATCCGCTCCGTCTGCGCCGCGTCGGCGCAGACGGGCGTGGCGCTCGCCGGGGCAGCACTGGCAATGTCTTGCTCGGATTTTTCAGGGGGCGCGGTTTCGGACGCGGTGCACGCCGCGACCATGACAGAAAGCGCGGCCCCAATGAAAAGACGGGAGTAAGGAAGCACGGTGGAATTCCTCATGGATTGGAGTTCAACTTCTGTGTGGGCTTACGCCCCGGCACTATGGCTGCCGGGGTTCGTAGCTCGATGCCGCGTTGATATCGCCCTTGCCCTTGTAGCGGGACAGCGTCGGATAGGGATACATCGGGCGCGACCGGCGCGGGGTAACGTCGGCCTCGTCGTGCATCACCAACTCGGTCGGGCGAATGCCCTTCTCGACCCAGTTTTCAAGCGCGGTCAGCGCGTCATACTCGTAGGGCGCGTTGCCGCCGCTGCCGTGCACCATGCCGGGCACGACATAGAGCTGTGCGAAGTCATTGGTGGCTTCCCCGCCGCCCATCGCAGCGCGCATCTTCTCGAACCAGTCCGCAGTCATCGCCGGAGACACCAGCGCGTCCGCCCAGCCGTGCACGATGATCATCTTGCCGCCGCGCGCCTTGAACGCGTTGTAGTCCGTGCTGTCCGCGTCGAGGATCTTGCCCATCTCTTCGACGCCCGCGAGTTCGGACTCATAGTCGAACGTCCGCCAGTCGAAGTCGGGGCCCTTGGCGTCGCGGAACACCATGTACTTGAGGCCGGTGCGCGCACCGTCGAGCACATAGGCAGGCTCGGGCGAGTCGGGGTAGAGCGCGGCAGGCCAGTCGATCTCGGAGCCGCGATCGGTGCCCCACGGGAAGTTGATCTTGCCTTTGGCGTCCCGCGCGGGCGCGTAGACTTTGCGCAGCGCCTCGACCTGCGGCATCGTGAGACAGGTCGCCTCGTCCTGACCCCGCTTACACGAGATCGCGATGGGATCCCACTTGCACTTGCGCGGATCGTCGATGATGCCGTCCTTGAGACCATCGATCGTGTCGCAGGCGGCAACCACGGCCTTGTGGATCAGCGGCAGCTTCTCGGAGTCCATCACCGCCGTGTCGCCATCCGGATAGACAGCGCGTGCAAGCCACGGGAAGTGCGCGGCGTTCTTCCACTGGTAATACGGCACCGGCGCCTTTGCGAACACGCCGTCGAAGTCTTCGGGATAGCGCGTCGCCGACAGAAGCCCCGCGTTGCCGCCCTTCGAGAAGCCGGCGATGTAGGAGTATTTCTGCGGGCGGCCATAGAAACCCTTGATGAGCGCCTTGCCGGCCTGCGCGCTCACGTGGTTCGCGCGGTAAGCGAAGTCGATGCGCACATCGACATTGTTGTAGGCCCACACGCCGTCGAAGGGCGGATCGCCATAGTGGCCGCCATCATTGGTGATCACCGCATAGCCCCGGTTCAGGCCCGGCATCATCGTTTCTTCGTAAATCGACCCGCACCAGCCTTCGCAGGCCGCAAGCAGGAAGCGGCCGTTCCACTTATCAGGCGGCGGCAGCTGCATGATGAACTTCACATGCGGCGTCATATAGCCTTCGACGCGGCAGTGATCCGGGTACGTCTCCAGCATCGGCGTCGGCGCGCCCTGCGAGTGCCCGCGCTTCTTGTAACGGATACGGATATCCTCGGGCGTCTTCTTCCCGCTGACGACAAAGGCGTCGACCACGCGTCCCGGCACGTCTCCAACCTGCTCTAGTGACAGCGTGTTGAGTGCCATGCACGCATCCACGAACGCCGGCGCCGGCTGAGCGGGTGCCGCTTCGAACGCTATCGCCGGCGAATTTACCCCCGCAGCGACGAGTGAAATTGAAAAAACCGCCTGAAACGCACGCATTTCTTCCCTCCGATGTTCGCATCGCTGACGAAGGCGCCCTCCCGAGGCGCCCGACGAATATGCTATTTATTTCGATATTATTTGTTATTCAAAACCACAAAGCCGTAAATTTATATATGACAGGCCCTGTAATATCGATTTTTCCGATAGGCGCCCGGACAAGCCCGGGCACCTATCGGCAACCCTCATTTCCGGGCGTCGAGCGTCAGCACGGTGGTCTTGACGATGTCCGCCTTGGCCAGTTCCTCCTGCGTGAACGGGAAGCGGTACATCTGCTTGTTGGCGAACATTTTCATTTGCGTTGTGCGCCCTTCCGATTCCGTGCCGGTCTGCCCGTGGGTCAGCAGCACGTCGGCCTGCATCTTGCCCTTTTCCCATCTGACGAACTGCGCGTAGGACGTACCGAACATGATGTAGGGGAAGCCCCCCTTCTCGAGCTTCGGCGGCTGCTCTCCGTTGAGGATGCCTTCCTGATACGATCCGCCATGAACCGGAATCCGCCCGCTCGCCGTATCGGCGTAAAGCGCCTGCCCCCACGGGGCGTCGGCACTGAAGCCAAGCTCCGCCAGTTCCCTGACGGAAGCGCCGATCGCCTCCACGATCGCGGGCGCGGTCTCGGGCGTGATCGAAAGCGGGCGCTTCACCTGCAGATCGACAGGATTGTTCGCCGGCAGCACGGTCTTCATGGCGACCAGCCTGTTCCAGAACTGGTGGAACAGAAGCGCGCCCCGGCTGTCCGCGTTGTTCTTTCTGTCCCAGTTCCGCAGAACGGCGCAGCCCGCCTTCGTATCCGCTGAAACGGCTCCGGCACAAAGCGCCAGAATATCGTCGAGCCATTCTTCAGCCGCGAAGTTGCGATTGTCGAAAATGACCTCCCATGCCTCTTCCGGTGTCACCACGCCATCGGCGCTGACCTCTTTCATTCGCCGCGCCGACATCACATGGCGAATATTGGCTTCGGGCACGTCCGGATTTCCGAAGAAGCGCGACCGGTTCTCCTGAACCTTGCCGAATTCCGTATATTTATAGCTGTTGTTGGTGTTGTGGATGATGCCGCGTGAAAAGATGTTCGGATAGGCCGATAGCGGAGCCCTTAACGGTCTCCCGTCGGTATCACGGAACGCACAATCCCGGCGCGATCCGTCCACGATGTTGAAGAGCACGGAATCGCCGCCGACATGGCATTGCCGCAGAAGCTCATCAGAGCCCGCCAGAGTCTGCACGGATTCCACGAACGCTATGCCGCCGTGCCTGTCGCCCGCCATCAGGTGCGACGGCACGCCCCTGTTTTCCTCGACCGCCTTGACAAACTCCGCAACATTGCGCGCCTTGGTGGCTGCCAGGAACTGGTCCAGCCCAAAGGCGCTGCCTTCGTTCGCGTCCGTATAGGCGTACCAGCCCGCGGGCCTGCCCGGCCCGGCCTGCACCTTGTATAGCGGCCCCAGCTCCGAATAGGCGGCCTCGAAGGTCCGAACCGAAATGCTGCCGTCGGAGTTCAGAACCTCGATCGGGATTTTGCGTATTTCCAGCGGTTTGCGAACACCATCCATTATGTAGTGCGGCCGCGCGCCGGTGGTATCCACGGTCATCAACTGCCGCACGTACGCGGTCACGCTCTGGCCCGCGTCGAGAATCGTCCAGGTCACGTCCTTGTTGAAGCCGACCCATGGGAGCGGAAAACTCCAGAACGAGGCACCGGCAACATCGATCTCGCCCGGAATGGTCAGGTGGAACGGATGCAGCATGAGCCGAATCTGATTTTCGTTCTGCACCCACGCGGAATGCGGATTCGCGAAGAGCATAGCGCCCTCACCCTTGACGACATCACCGCCATAGGCCCACGCGTTGCTGCCGAATCCGGCTTCGATCGAAACCGGCGTAATGGCCTGAGCCTCCGCGGATCTGCCGGCATTGCTCCAGGCCGTACCGGACGTCAGCATCTCCGGGCCGATCTCGAAGCCCTTTGAGATGACCATCAAGGACAACAGCGAACGGGCGATGTCGGAATCTTTAAAGGTCGGGATATGGATGCCGCCGCAAAGCCGGGTTTTCTCATCGGCAGAAAGTGTGCTGACATAGCGGTTGAGGCCCGCAACGAAGCCGCGCAGATACTCTTTCGTCTTGGGCTGCAAAACGTCCAGCGCCCGCTGTATCAGCGCATCCGGAAACTGCGTGCGGTAGAGAATGTCCGACGTCAGGTTCGTCATTTTCAGGAACCCGATGGTGATGCCCGCATCCGCCCCGTACCAGCGCGAACGCTCCCCGCGGAACGTCAGCGCACGGCCAGCCAGTTCGCAATACCTGTCGCCCGCCAGTGCATAGCCGTATCCGAAGCCGAGACTTTCGTAATCGGCGGCTTTGATGTGAGGGACGCCAAGCCGTGTCCAGCGGATTTCCACCGTACGTTCGGGGCGCGTTTCGGCCATGCCCCACGAAGGCACCGTCGACACGAGCAGCGCAGCGCAAAGTTTTGTCACCGTTGACCGAATTCGCATTTTCGTTCGTCCCTTCATGTGGCGATCGTCCCCGACACACCGGTATACCGCCGAAGTCATCGCTTCAGGCGTACGACCTTCGTGAATTTCTCTTTGCCCAGATCCTTCTTGCCGAAGGGATAGCTGTAGAGTCTCTTTTCAGAGAACATCTTCAGCTGCTCCGTTCGGCTTTCCGAATCAGCGACCGGATTCTGCCCGTGCGCGAGCAGCACGTCGGCGACGACCTCACCCTTTTCCCACCGCACGCGCTGGAGATAGGCCGTGCCGAACTCGACACCCGGGAATCCATCCTTCGTCAGCGGCAGAACCTGTTCGACGTTCAGCAACCCCTGCTGGATCGAACCGCCGTGCAGCGGAACATTGCCGCCTCCGGTCTTCGCGAAAAAAGCGCTTCCCCATTCCTGTCCGGGCTGGAAACCGAGATCCCTCAGCTCACCGACCACCGACGCGATGGCCTCCAGTATGGGCGCGCGCATCTCGGCGCTGATCGCCAGCGTCTGCCTCGGGAACGGGTCAACCGGGTTCGTCGCGGGCAGAAGCCCCTTCAGCCGGCTCAGCTTTCCGTTCCAAAGCTGATGGAACAGGATCGCGCCGCGGCTCTCCGCATTGTTCTTGCGGTCCCATGCCTTCAACACCGCGCAGCCGGTTCGTGCATCCTCCACCAGGGCGTCTGCGCACACGGCAAGAATGTCGTCGAGCCACTCTTCGGCTGCGAAGTTCCGATTGTCAAAGAACACGTCGAGCGCTTCATCCGGTGTCACGATGCCGTCACTGCTGACATCCCGCATCCGGCGTGCAGACATGATAACGCGGGGATTGTATTCCGGTATCCGGGGATTGCCGAAAAGGATTCCGTAATCCGCCATCTCCTGGCCATACACGGAGTATTTATAGCTGTTGTTGGTGTTGTGAATAATGCCGCGTGTAATAGCCGACGGATAGCGCTCCGCAGATGCGATACGCGGCAGACCATCGGCACGCCTGACGGCGCATTCGCTGCGCGACCCATCGAGAACGATCGGATGGAGCATCGTGCTGAACGCCTCGGGCAGTTTCCCGCCGCCGTAAAGGCAGCGTTCGATCTGCGCGTCGGTCAGGTCAAGCGCCGGTCCCGCCTCGACATAGGCGATGTCGCCATGGCGATCACCCGCGACGAGATGTGCGCCGAGCCCACGATTGGCTTCCACGGAAGCCTTGAATTCTCCAACGGACGCGGTTCGTGCGATCGCAAGAAACTGGTCGAGACCCCGCGCATTTCCGTCGCCCACGTCGGTGATGGCGTACCAGCCTTCCGGGCGCCCCGGCAGAGCCGGCAATTTGTAGATCGGCCCGAGTTCGGAATAGGCCATGTTGAAGCGCCGCTCGGAAACACGTCCGTCCGCTTCGAGAACGGGAATGGTGAGCGGCCGGATTTCCAGCGGCCTCCGGACACCGTCCCTCACGTAGCTCGGCTGCGGCCCTGCTTCGTCCACCTTCATGATCTGCTGGACGTGCCAGGTGATCGTCGCCGCCTGAAGAATGCTCCACGCCACATCCTTGTTGAAGCCGACGAGCGGAAACGGAAGACCAAGGAAAGCGACGCCGGCAGCATCGAGCTTACCCGGAATCGTGAGCCGCACCTGATGCATCGAGAGCCAGTGATCGTTCCAGCCCGAGTGCGGATTGCCCATGAGCATCGCACCCTTGCCCGCCACGACATCGCCGCCATAGACCCAGGCATTGCTGCCCATGCCCGTCTTGCGCTTGGCGTACTCCGCGAGAGCGACAGGGTCGGCATCGCGCGGTGTCATCCGCGCCGCCGCTTTTCCATTCGACCACGCCGAGCCCGAAAGTTCGGCGGAAGGGACCAGATACCGCGCCTTCCCGGTGTTGCCGATCGACATCATCACGCGGGCGATATCGGCTTCCACAAACGTCGGAATCGGCTTCCCGGCGCACAGTACCTTGCGCTCCGCAGACGGCAGTTTTTCAACATAGTGATTGATGCCCGCAACAAAGCCACGCACGAGATCGCGCGTCTCGGGCTTCAGGTCACCGAGCGCCGTCTTCACCAGCTCATCCGACAGCTGGACACGGAAGAAGAGATCGGAGCTGATGTTGTTCGTCCGCAGGAAGCCCGCCATGGTTTGGCCATCGGCCCCGTACCAGCGCGATCGCTCACCGCGCAGTCCGATGACATGCTCCGCAAGCCCGCAGATCCGGTCCTGTGCCATGGCATAACCGTAGCCGTAGCCGAGATCCTCATGGTTCCGCGCGGTCACCTGCGGAACGCCGTATTTCGTCCAGCGTATCTCGAGCGGAGCGGCCGTTGCTGCTCCTGCCGAAAGCCATATCGAGACAAGCGTCGCCGCTAGAACGGTTGCGCCGAACTTTGGGGTTCCGGCTTTCATCGATCCGCCTTTCAATTTTGATCCGCACCGGGATGAAGCGACAGACGCTCCGGCCCGGAAAACACAATCAGGCTGCCGAGACCGACATCCGGCGCCACGCACACCGTATTTCCGCGTTCATGAAATGGAACATCGCCGCCCTTCAACGCGTCGCGCAGCTGATCGAGGGATGCCACTTCGATCTCGTAACCGAGATATTGCGCGCCCGCGTGCGGCAGCTCCACGCCAAACCGTTTATGCACCGTCTCCGGTCGGAGAATCTCCAGCATGATGTCGCCCGACGGATACACGCGTGAACCGTTCTCGCCATCCTGCCCGTCGTAGCCGAACAAGCGCGAGAACACTTCGAACTCTGAGGGATTCTCTGCAATCGCCAAGACCTTCCTGATCCGAAGCGCGCCATTCGGATGCCGGGTCCAGTCCTCGCGAAGGTAGAGATGCAGATTGTAGTACTTGCACGCGTTGAAGCGCAAAGCCATGTCGACAGGGAAAATCACATCGAACTCAGGGAAAACCGAAGCCTCTCCCGGAATCTTCCACTCTCGTTTCGCATGGGCGGGCGGCGCGCTCTCGAAACCCTGCTCCAGCATCAAACCGTGAAACGCTTCGATCTCCGGCGCAACGAGGACCATAGAGCGGATACCGGCATCGCCTGACAGAACCGCTTGCATGGCCATCGGCAATATTCCGCGATCATACGGCGACATCAGTTCGATGAAATTGGCCTGACCGGCACTTTGAGGCTGCATGAGGATCATGCGGTTGGCAATGCCCATCGATTCGATGTGGCTGACGGGCGAAAGATAGAATCCCATTCGCTCGAACAGCGCCCCCGCGCTGCCAAGATCGGGGACATAGGTCAGCAGGTGGTCAATTCGCGCCGTTCCGGCATTCGTCATGATTGTGCATCCATCGCGGTGTCATAGAGAAAGCTTGCGTGCAGCGCGGCGGCATCGATAATGCCGGCGGCAGTGTGATCAGGCCGAAGCAGCAGCGGCAGTTCCGTACAGGCAAGAACGATGGCTTCCGCACCGTCGCTGCGCAGCGCGGCGATCGCCGAATCCATGACCGCGCGTCCATCGTCGTCGACGATACCCTGTGTCAGGCGCTCGAAGATCAACGCGTCGAGCCTGCCTTGCATGTCGGCATCCGGCCGAAGGATCTCGCGCGCGGCCTGCCCCGCCATGCGATCGAGCAGAAACGGCGCCGCAAGCGTCCTCGACGTACCGAGCAGACCCACGCGCAGGATATTCTCGGCTGCAAGCTCCGCCGCTGCGGCATCGAATATGTGCGGCACCGGAATCGAAAGCGCAGCGGCAACAGCCTCGTGACAGCGGTGCGCAGTGACGGCCGTCAGCCCCACAGCGACACAACCTGCGGCTTGAAGCCGTCTGCCGGCAGCAATGAATTCCGCTTCGACCTCATGCCAGGCGCCGCGCCCACCCGCTTCGAGAAGAGGCGCGAATTCAAGCGAGTCGATCATCAGCGCCGCATTGTGATGCGCGCCGCAGCGGGTCTCGGAGATCTCGTTGATCTGCGCGTAATAATCGGCCGTCGACCGCCAGCTCATACCGCCGATCAACCCCAATCGGGGAAGCCGGTCGGTGCGTGGATTGGAGGACATGGGTTCAACCATGATCCGCTGCTTATCCATTGACAAATAAATTGTCTATATCAAAATACATTGGTCATTGAGGAATTCACGAGAACAGGCGAGGCGATACGGGCAATATGGAAAACATGCACTCTGCAGCCCTCAACCCGCACGACAAGGACAGTCCACGCATCTGGATCGCAGTGGTCGTTCTGTCCGCCTGCTACGTCTTTTCACTGATCGATCGCCTGATCATCAACCTGCTCGTCGACCCGATAAAGGCCGATCTGGGCCTCAGCGACGTGCAGATCGCGCTCGTTCAAGGCCCGGCATTCGCCATTCTTTATGCGACAGCCGGTGCACCGCTCGGTCGGCTCGCCGACATCGTGAGCCGGCGGGGCCTCGCCGCGACAGCCATCGCCTTCTGGAGCGCCTGTACGGCCGTGACCGGAATGGCGACGAACTTCCTGACACTGGCCGCCGCGCGCATCGGCGTGGGCGTCGGTGAGGCCGCGCTCACACCGGCCGCCTACTCGCTCTTCGCCGACGGCGTTCGGCGCAGCCGCCTTGGCCGGGCCATTGCGATCTATACGGCGGGCAGCGCGCTTGGATCGGGGCTCGCGCTGCTGGGCGGCGGTTGGCTCTACGCTACGTTCGAGGCCGCCGGCACAGCCACGGCACCGTGGCGCCTGACGCTTTTCGCCGTCGGCCTGCCCGGCCTCCTCCTCGCCGTCGCCGTCGTGCTGCTCGTGAAAGAACCGGCGCGGCGCCAGGCGGAGGCCCGGCCGGCGGTACGCAGCGTCCTTGCCTATCTGGTTCAGCATCGGCGCTTCTACGGCTGGACGTTCATGGCCTATGCCGCACTCAGCACGCTTATTTACGGCTTCATGGCGTGGGCGCCTTCGTATCTCATCCGCACCTTCGAACTGACGCCGGGCGAAGCCGGTATGCGCTTCGGCGCCGCGATGCTCGTCAGCGGCGTGGCCGGGCCCCTGTTCGCCGGATGGGCAGTCGACCGCACATCGGCGCGCCTTGGTCTTATGGCACCGCTTCGCATCATGGCGGGCGCATTCCTCTGCGCGATCGTGGCGGTTCTGGCGCTACCCTGGACAACCGGGCTCGGCTCGGCAGTGGCCATCCTCAGCGTCGTCGGCTTCTTCGCCACCGGAATGCTCGGACTGCCGCCGATCGCGCTGCAGATCGCAACGCCGGGCCTCATGCGCGGGCTGGTTTCGGGCATCAATCTGATGATCGGCAATCTCATCGGGCTCAGCATCGGCCCCGTTGCGATCGCCTTGCTGTCCACCCGGATGGCGAACGGGCTCGCCCCCGCCATGGCCAGCGTTGTCGTCGTTTCCGCGATCGCGGGAATCGTCGCACTGCTGTTCGCCGCCGCCCCCAAAGCCGTCGACGCCGGCGCCCCAGCCGACTAGCGTCGCGCCCGTTGGATATGAACCGCGAGCGCGAGGACAGCGTCATGGCAGGAAAAGCACGAAAAGGCAGCGACCTCGAGAATCGGCGCGGCGTGCAGTCGATCGACGTCGGTATGCGGATTCTCGAGGTTCTCGCCGCGTCCGACGAGGCTCTGCCGCTCAAAACGATCAGCGACGCGGTCGGCATGGCGGCTAGCAATGTGCACCGTTATCTCGCCAGCTTCATCCGGGCCGGGCTGCTTCGCCAGGACCCAGCCACCACGCGCTACGACCTCGGTCGGCTGGCGCTGCGCATCGGACTTTCGGCGCTTTCGCGCATCGACATCCTCGAACTCGCGAAGCCGGAACTGAAACGAATCGCCCACGACAGCGGCCTGCTCGGCATCACCAGTGTTTTCGGCGATCAGGGGCCAACCGTCGTCCATATCCAGCAGCCCAATCCCTCGGTGATTCTCACCCTCGCGCTCGGCAGCATCCTGCCGCTGCTGCGTTCCCCGTCCGGCCTCGTCTTTCTCGCATATCTGCCCGAAGAAACCACGCGCAGCCTTGTCGAGCGGGAGCTTCTGTACGGGTCCCGCTACACGATCTCCGCCTCGACACCGAAAAGCTTCGCCGAGGTGCGCCGCGCAGCGGCGGACGTGCGCAGTGCCGGCTTTGCGTCCAACAATGTCGATATTTCACCGGGGCTGCGCGCTGTCGCCTGCCCGGTTCTGGATCTCCAGAAAAACATCGTTGCCGTGCTCAGCCTCACGGGCCCCGATTCCGCGCTGGGCCCCGAGCATCCGGCTCTTCACGACCTTGTAGCGGTGTGCCGCCGCCTGTCGGAGGAAGCGGGTTATCGCCGGGCATCGGAAATAGCGATCACCTGACATATGAATTATCGTATAGACAATTTATGTCCGGATAGGTATATTCCCTATATTCGGGCATGATTGCCATGTTGGGCGCGGGGAGGCGCGCCGACCGTTTGAAAAGCCCATGCGGTCTGGCCGGATAACACGCGGTGACCAGTCCGGCTTCAGGCCGGCCCCGGGTTTGGCATTGCCTGCTCGCTGACAGCAAAATTGTATCTGCAGGGCAGCGGGGCGCCATGGTTTCCACGAATTACAACGTAGACGTTGCATTTTGCAGCGCGGCACGACGTGCCCGCAACAAGCGATAAGGGGGGTTATCATGCAATCCAGGGTTCGCATTTTTTCATACACCACGGCTTCGGTCGCAGCCATTCTTGCCGGCTCGGCGCCTTCCTGGGCGCAGGATACGGTCACCGATGATGAGCTGATCATCGTCACCGGCACCAATATCCGGGGCACCGCGGTCATCGGCAGCGCCGTGCAATCACTGAGCTCGGACGACATCGCCCGATCAGGCAAGGCAACGATCGCCGAGCTGATGCGAGAGCTGCCCGTCAACTTCGCGGGCGGCGTCGGCAATTCCGACAACAACCGCGGCCAGGATACAAGCTCGCAGGGCTCCAACCTCGGCGGCGGTTCTGGCGTCAACCTGCGCGGTCTCGGCGCGCTCTCCACGCTCGTTCTGGTGAACGGTCGGCGCGTTGCGGTGTCGGGCCAGTTCGGCGACTTCGTCGACATCTCGAACATTCCGGTGGCCGCGATCGAGCGCATCGAAATCCTGCAGGACGGCGCCTCCGCCGTTTACGGATCGGATGCCGTCGGCGGCGTCGTCAACATCATCCTGAAGCGCAAGGTCGACGGGCTTCATGCGGTCGCCCGTCTCGGCACGACGACCGAGGGCGGCGGCACCGAGTATCAGGCGAGCGCCGTGTGGGGCACCGCCTGGGACAACGGCAACCTCGTGCTCGGCTACGAATACAACAAGCGCGAGAACGTACGCGCTTCGCAGCGCGGCATGACCGGCGACTTCTCGGACCGCGGCGGCGTCAACTGGCCCGCCTACACGGGCCGCGCAGGCACGGCGGCGAACATCTTCTCGGGCAATGCCGCATTCAACGGCAATGTCGCCTATACCGTCCCGCAAGGGCCCGGAACCGGCCTGACCGTTGGCAGCCTGACCCCCGCGACAGGCGGCTTCGGCAATAGCTTCGACCCCTGGAACGGCGTGGACATCCTTCCCGAGATGGCACGGCACAGCCTGTTCCTGTCCTTCGATCAGGAGGTCAGCGACAAGGTCTCGCTATACGGCGGCGCCCGCTACACGCGCCGCGACGGCTTCTACAACATGGGTACGGGCTATTCCGCCTATTACGGAAGCGTCCCCGTCACCAATCCAAACTACATCACGGGCGTGACGAACAATTTCGGTGTCGTGATCGACGACCAGCCCCTGATCCGCGACACCTGGGTCAAGAGCCTGGCTCTCGAGGGCGGCGTCCGGATCGAAATGTTCGGCGACTGGCAGGCCGACGCGACCGTCTCCTACAGCCGGGAGAAACAGCACCGCTACAGCACCTATCTGCGCGACTCGAGTGTCCGCGAACGCCTGCCGAACGGCGCGCTGGCGCCAAACTCGATCGCCTGTTCGCTCATGGGTCTCAACGCCTCGAACATCGGCTCGATCGCCACGCCGACGGCCGCGCAAACTTTCTGTGCGGGCCTCGGCTATGAAACGTGGAACCCTTATTCGACCGAACCCCTGTCCGCAGCCGTTGTCGACCAGCTCATCGGCTATGAGGATCTTACCTTCAATTCCGATGTGCTGCAGGGCACCGTGAAGTTCGACGGCACGTTGTTCGATCTGCCCGGCGGCAGCGTCAAGCTCGCTTTCGGCGCCGATTACCGCAAGGAGAAGATCAACGGCCTGCTCAACTTCAATTATCGCAGCATCGATCCCTACACGGTTGAATACGGCACGACCAAGCAGGACGTGATCTCGATGTTTGCCGAAGCCTCGATCCCGATCGTCAGCGAGGCCAATGCAATGCCGGGGATCGCGGCGCTCGAACTCTCCGGCGCCGTGCGCCACGAGATGTCGAGCAGCAGCAACCTCAAGGAATTCACGACAACCAACCCCAAGTTCGGCTTCCGCTATGCACCGTTCGAGGGCTTCAACATC
The DNA here is from genome assembly GCF_041916975.1 of Sphingosinicella sp. Classification (NCBI taxonomy): domain Bacteria; kingdom Pseudomonadati; phylum Pseudomonadota; class Alphaproteobacteria; order Sphingomonadales; family Sphingosinicellaceae; genus Sphingosinicella; species Sphingosinicella sp. The sequence goes on along the minus strand of NZ_JAYRYK010000001.1, from coordinate 2,510,957 downwards.
CGCGGCAGCTGGGGCACATCCTTCCATGCGCCGCCGATGCGCTTTCAATACAACGGCCCGCAGCCCGTGGCCGGCGGCAACGCGATTTTCTACGCCAACTCCTTCTATACCGCACCGTGCAACACGACACTCGTCGAGCTGAACGGCTTTACCGGAACGCCAGGCGCGGCCACCGGAAGCTGCACGTTCACCGGCATGGTCGTTTCGGGTGGCGCGGGGCCTGTTCTCAAGCCTGAAACCGCAGAGACCTGGACGCTCGGTCTCGATTTCACGCCGCCGTCCGTCCCCGGACTTCGCGTGGGTCTCAATTACTTCAACATCGCAATCAAGGATCGTATCGTCCGCATTACCGGCGGAACGCTGAACAGCATTCTCACAAACTATTTCGCAACGGGAACGAGCCCGTACATGGGCAACCTCGTCTTCAACCCTGATGACGCCCTCGTGCAATCGTTGATGGATGATCCACGTTTCCTCGGCCTGCAGGGCCCCGGAGCAACCAGCGATGCGAGCGGGATTGCCGCAGTCATCTATGCAACGCAAACCAACCTCGCGCGCCTGAAGACGGAAGGCTTCGACCTGTCGCTGAACTACGCGTTCGATACGGGTGATTTCGGCGCATTCGAACTGTTCGCGAACGGAACACGGTTCACGAGCTACAAGATCGAAGGCTCGCCGGGCGGCGGCTTTATCGACAAGCTCGGCGTCTATGAAAGCACCGGCAACCCGCTCAAGTTCAAATCGCGGCAGGGCATCAGCTGGAACAAGGGCCCGGTCTCGATGACGGTCGCCGCGAACTACACGGACGACTACAAGTGCCTTGCTGGCTGCTACGTTCCGTCGGCCACCGGCACTCCGGTTCTGAACAGCGAACCGATCAAGATCGACTCCTGGCTGACGTTCGATTTCCAGCTTGGCATCGACCTCTCGGGCTTCGGCGGCGCCTTCCGCGATGCCGGGCTCACCTTCAACGCGCTCAACGTCTTCAACAAGGAGCCGCCCTTCATCGACACCGGCCGCTCCGTGGTCGCGAATGCCCCGGAACCCTATGACACGTACAACGCGACGATCATCGGGCGAACGGTCTCGCTGACACTTTCCAAGCGCTTCTAGGGCACAGCACACGAGGAGCCGATACGGTCTTGTATCGGCTCCTCATCCAATCAGGATGATGAAGCCGGTTCGAAAGCGCGGCCCTGCTGCGGAGATAGGACGATGATTGATCATTCCGATCGGCCGGACGACAACGCCGACACGAGAACAATCGCGGACTATATCTATCAGGAGCTTCATCGCGACATCGTCTCGGGTGTGCTGATACCCGGAACCAAGCTGCGGATGGGCAAATTCTCCCGGCATTACGGTGTCGGGATCAGCCCGCTTCGTGAAGCGCTCGTGAAGTTGACGGGCGATGCGCTGGTCCGCACGGAAGGGCAAAGAGGGTTTTGGGTTTCACCCATATCTGCGGGCGAACTGGAGGATACCACCGAGATACGCGTTCTGATCGAGACGGAAGCCGTCGTGCGCTCGATCAGGCTCGGTGACCACGCGTGGGAAGAACGCGTGCGGGAAGCCCATGTCACGCTTCGCGAATTCACCGAACGCCTGGCCGAAAGCGACGATGAACGCGCGCTCGCGGCATGGGAGCACGCCAACAGGCGATTTCATGACGCATTGTGTTCGGCGTGCGGCTCCCCCTGGCTGATGCGGGTGCGCCATATGCTGGACAGGCACGCGGAGCGGTATCGGGCGATCGTCTTGCCCAACCGCCGCATGGATCCTGATACCCACGATGAAAACGATGCGCTCGCGGAGGCCGTTCTTGGCCGAAAAGCGCTACGCGCGGGTCACCTCGTCAGGCTCCATGTGCAAAGAACCGCAAACTGCGTCCGTGAAGCGATGCGGACGGGCGAACCCGACAAGGCCGCCGTATCCGCAGTATGATGGAGCCACGCGTCCGAGAGGCTGTTCAATGCCATGTCAGTCGGAGAGCTATCTGGAAAATCGATATTTCTGTACATGTCATAACTATCTTCACGCTCTTTCGTCGCTCGTTTATAAAAGTATCGAAATTTATGCCGAAGCTTCATGTTGGGAACATGCTGCGTGCAACCTGAGAATACGCGTCAAGCCACAATGGGTTTTCCTGCCAGGGCCTTCCTCTGCGCCTTGATGACGACGACGATTGTGCTGCAGAGCCGTGCAGTCGGTGCGGCCCCGCCGCGCCCGGCAATTGAAATTCAGTGGACGGAACACGGCATTCCGCACGTCAAGGCGCCGGACTATTACAACCTCGGCCTCGGTTACGGGTATGCTGTCGCTCAGGACCGGCTGTGCTCCATCGCAAACCACTACATCACGCTGCGCGGCGAGCGTTCGCGGTGGTACGGCGCGGAGGGACAGGCGATGGCCGGCTTCGTGCCGACTCAGAACCTCAATGCCGACCTCTTCTTCAAGGTCCAGCTTTCCGACGCGGTCGTGCGCCTGTCCGCGCGGGGACTTCAGGCTGACACGCGGACTCTCATTCGCGGGTATGTCGCCGGCATCAACAGATATGTTTCCGAAATTCCTGCGTCGAAGCGTCAGGGCCTCTGCGAAGGCAAGCCCATTCCAGTCGTGAACGAAGCCGATATCCTGCGTGCGGAAATGGCGATCGGCGTCACCAAGAAGGCGTTCCACACGGCCCTCTACGCCACGTCGTCCGCCTCCGCATGGCAGGCGAAGACGGCGGATACCAACGCCGATGCCGATCCCACCGTCCAGTTCGCGCTCGCGACCTATAGTGATCTCATCAAGGGACAGGGCAGCAACGCATGGGCTTACGGCAGCGATGTCGCGCCGAACGACCGCGCGATCGTCGTGGCCAATCCGCATTCGCCGTGGATGCCCTACCACTGGCATTCCTTTCACATCGCGCACCTGACCATCCCGGGAAAGCTCGATTACGCCGGTGCCGCCTTTTCCGGTCTTCCCGTGCCGATGATCGGCTTCAACAAGAATGTCGCGTGGGGCATGACCAGCGCCCACAGCTGGTTCATGCTGCAGGTCATGAACGTCCAGGAATCCGGTACCCGGCCGACCTATGTGATGGACGGGAAACAGAAACCGCTCAGGATCGAACGCGTTACGGTCGAAGTGCTGGAAAAGGACGGCACGCTCTCGAAGCGCATATTCGAAGTACCGTTTTCCGAACTCGGCCCGCTTTACAAGCTGCCCACGCTGTCATCGCAGGGCCGCCCGGCCGGATGGTACGTTGTCACGGCGCCCAGCGACAACAACGCCCGCGCGCTCGATCAATTCCTCGCCGCCGGGCGCGCGCGCAACGTCGGCGAACTCGTGAGGGCGATCGAGGACAACCGGGGCCGCGGCGTGCACATCATCGCTGGCGACAAATATGGCGATCTTGGGCTCGTGGAAGCGGGACCGGTTCTCGATCTCAGCGATGCCCAGCTCGCGGATTGCCGCTATCCTGATCCGTCCGCGGCGTTTTACGTTCTCGATGGGTCCAGGCGTGCGTGCTCCGCGCAAATGCGAGACGGCATGCCGTCGCTCGCCCCGGCCTCGCGTTATCCCGGCCCGCGGACGCGCGGTATCATCCAGAGCACGAACAACAGCTACGAGCACAGCATCTACGGACGTGTGATGCCGCAATATCCGATCCTCTTCGGCGACGAAGATCCGTTCGTTCCAACCTCGTCAGCCGGAATCTCGGCGGATCGCAGCCGCGACCGCAACATGCGTATCGTGATGTCGACCCGGCGGATGGGCGAAATCAGCGCCGACGGCGTCGTCACCCCCACGGAGGCCATGGATGTCATTTTCGACAACCGCAACTTCGTGGCGGAGGACTGGCTCGACGAAATCCTGAGCGTGTGCACGCAGCCGTCTTTGTCCCCCGAAGCCTCAAGGGGATGCACTGCGCTGGCAGGATGGGATCGAAAGAATGATTCCGAAAGCCGGGGCGCGCTCCTGTTCCATCAGTTCTGGCTGAAGATCGCCAGGATCGGCACCGTCATCCCCGCAAAAAATCCGGGCGACCTCACGGTCAGGCAATCGCTCACGATCACACCGGAGAATCGGGCATCCGTGCTTGCCGCATTGGAAGACTCGGTCAGGGAAGTTGAAGCGTTGGGCTTTGCTGTCGACGCCCCCTGGGGCAACGCTTTCCATGCCGATACCGCGCACGGACGCGTTCCCTTGCATGGCGGCTCGATGCGACAGGGCGTTCTGAACGCCATGGATGTGATGCCGCTCACCAGGGATGGTTTCCCGAGCGTCGCTGCGGGCGCCGCGTATCTGCACCGGGTTCGGTGGGATAACGGTGAAGTCGTACCCGATGTTCTCCTGTCCTATGGGCAGAATGAAGACCCGAAATCGGAGAATCGCGCGGCGCAGATCCAGCTTTTTGCAGACAAGAAACTATTCCGGATGCCCTTCAGCGAGGAGGCGCTTTCCAAGGCCAGGATCGTGCGGCGCATTAGCCTCACCCCTGAAAAGCGGTAAGCGCGATGAGGATCCCGAATATGCCTATCATGCGTCCCATCCTTGTCGCTGCCGCGCTTCTTACTCTGCCGGTCTCCGGCTGCGCCCGTCATTCCGTGGTTCCTGAAACGGCGGACAGCGCAGACGCGTTCGAACTCTCGTCTGGCACGACAGGTCGGCACTATATCATCACCATATCGCGGCCCCGGCTCCCCGCCCCGGCGAACGGCTATCCCGTTCTCTATGTGCCCGCCGATAATGCCGCGTTCCGCGACATCGCCGATGCAGCCCAGCGGGATGGAAAACCGGCGATCATCGTCGGCATCGGTTATCCGGCGGGCGCCGATGCCCTCAAAGCCGGCATTCTGGACCTTACGCCCTCCGTCTCGGTTGACCCACCGCAAGGCGGCGGTACCGGCGAGGCCGAGGGATTCCTCACGTTCATCGAGCGGGAGCTCAAGCCGGAAATCGCGAAGCGGTTTCCGGTCGACCGGGACAGGCAGACGCTTTTCGGGCGATCCTGTGCGGGTCTGTTCACGCTCTATGCGCTCGTGAACGCGCCGGCATCGTTCAATACGTTTATCGCGCTCGATCCCGCGATCGCATTCGAAAGTGACTTCCTCATGCAGCCGCAGGTTCGCGGGCGTCTGGGGCCGAAGCTGCAAGCCACGCAGGCGACGCCGCGCGCGCTTCTGATCGCGGGCGAGCACACGTCCACGGGGCCCTGCCCCGCGGCCGGCGATGAACGGAGCGCCCGTGAATTTCACGCCTTTCTTCAGTCCTTGCCGGGCATCTCCAGCGAGTTCCTCCGTCTCGGTGGTGCTCCGGGATCTGCGCCCGACTGGGTATCGCCCGCGGTGCGCCATGCCCTGGCCGCGGATGCCGTCCGCCCGGCCCCCGCTGCGAAGCTCGCGCCTCCCGGTGCGCCCGGCGGGATCGCCGTGCCCACGGCAGGCGAATACCGCGCCATGAATGCAGACCAGCGCTACGCGCTGCGCCTCCGCGTCCGGGATCTGCCCGAAGAGCAGCGCAAGCTGTGGACGCAGGCGTTCAACACCTCGCTCTCCGCCGGTCTCACCTACGGCGAGCATCGCCGCTTCTACGAAGAGCGCGTCGCCATGGACCAGCGCCACGGCACGCGCTCACCCGACGATAGATAACGCCGCCACAGACAGAATAGGATTGAGCCAAATGGAATACGCGAAGATCACCACCCCCCGCATGGTATCACTCGTCTTGCTGGCCGCCACGGCCGCAGCCCACCCCGCCCAGGCCGAAACGATGCCGAAACCCGCCTGCGCAACCGATGCGGAAAAAGAAACAGCCCGAAAGGGCGCGGCCGAATTCCCCGGCGCCCCCGTTGCCATCGGCTCCCGCTTTCTGGGCATGAAGGAATTCACGTTCGCAAGCGCCTTGCCGCGCGACGTCTCCATCGGAGCCTGGATCACCGGCGACGCTGTCGCGCAGCTCTGGAAATCCATCGACGCCTGGGGCAAGGACACGATGGTCCGTGTCGTCATATCACCGCAGAGCGAGCACGCGTTCAGCCTTTACGGCAAGGTCCCGACGACACAGTCAATCGCCGACCCCGGATATCTCGACGTCTATGCCGACGAAGGCAAGGGCATCCATTCGCATATCCAGCTCAGCAAGGTTGCAGCCGTATACGCAACAGACCTTCCCTCGGAGGATCCGACCCGTCGGACGCGCGGCATCAACTTTTATGATCACCACGGCCACAACATTATCGGCGTCTACGCTTCCATCATGCGGTATGATCCCGATCCGGCAGCAGTGGCGGGTTTCGAGCGAACTCGCGAGATCATCAGGCATATGCAGCCAGCATGCCAATAAACGAAACATGCGCCGAGTCTCGGAGCATAATGTCTGAGTTCTCGTGACTGTAATACGCTTCACATGACCGCGATTAGCGTTTTATGGCTCTGGCCACAGATAGATACTCACGACCTGTGCATTGACCGCGAGTGCCGGAGGTAACTGTCTTTCTCCATTCTTCGGCGCCCAAGCTGGGTGGCGTGCTTGAAGCAGACGGGTCCTGATCGAACGCTGGCAAGGCCATTACGCCACCCTCAGGCCGCACAGCGCGATCGGTTATCGCCTGCCCACACCGGAGCCATCTTGCTTCGCCTTGGCGGCCTGCACTACGTTCCGCTCCGCTCAGCCCGCTAGGGCGACTACGACCGCGGGGACTCCAACTTAGGCGGAGAACCCATCTGATGGGCAGGCAAGGGTCTTGTTCGAGGCCTGCGCGGCGCGGGCGTCGAGGCCGTCAAACAGGAAGATTGTTATGACGATCGTTTGTTTTGGTTCGCTCCATCCAGCCGGTGTCGATGGGGGGCCCGCATCTGACAGAATCGTGAGCGGCGATCCGAAAGCGACCTTGTGGGTATATCATGAGTCCGAGGATGGTCGGTTTTCCGCAGGCGTGTGGAAATGCACGCCCGGGCGGTGGCGGATTGCCTATGACGAGCAGGAGTACTGCCACATCCTGTCGGGATCGGGCGCACTGATATCGTCGGATGGACAGCATTGCCCCATTGCAGCCGGCGATCAGTTCGTCGTCCCCTCGGGTTTCGTCGGCGAATGGGAGGTCACCGAGACCATGACGAAAAACTGGGTCGTCATGTTGCCATGAACACCCAATCGTCGTGAGGCCCGCGACGAGACAATGGATTACGGCTGAGTAGATTATGTCGGCCTTGAAACGGGCCGTGGTAGAGTCCGGTGTCGGATCGACCGATTGTGTGGAAAACTCGAATCTAGGCCCGTTTACCTATCGGCACCGCTACCAGCTCCACATGGCTTACACCGAGCGCCTGCGCGAGTTCGTAGAGCGTAATGATCGTCGGGTTACGCCGCCCGTTCTCAAGACTGCTGAGATACTGCTGCGAAAAGCCCGAGAGGGCTTCCACCTCTTCCTGCGTCAAGCCCTTCTCGCGCCGTATCCGGGCAAAATTCTCACCGACCAGCCTGCGCATATCCATGCGCGGGAAGATGGCCGTTTACATACTTTCGGTTTATCAACTATAGTATGTACATGTAATCGTTGCCGCAGATCGACACATCCGGGGACTTATGGAAAAGAACAGTGGTGGACCTTCGCGGGTCAGCAAATGGCTGGTCGCCTTCGGCCTGCTCTTCGGCGCACTCATGCTGGGAGGCATGCTTGAAGCCATAGGCCTCGCAAGCTGGATCATCGTTGTTCTTGCAGCGGTGATCGTTGCGTACTCCTTTTACCAACCCGAATGGTCGATTCTCGGGTTTTCACCGGCCGGTGTCCGAAAGGTGTTCGGTGTTATCGGCCTTCTGCTGCTGTTCGGGATCGTGGGCAGAGATACCGAAAAGAAACCAGAAAACGAAGCACGGGACATTGTGGCCCTTATGAAATCCCGGCCTGAAGACGGCCAGACGCGACTTGCCGCGGCAGACGATGATCTCCTGCAAGCCATCAAGCTGATCGATGAGGATATCGAAACAGCAGAACGCAGCCGTAGGGCAGAGCGTGACGCCCTCGCCGCCAAGGCGAATGAAGCCCAAAACGCTCCGAAGATCGCGGCTCTCGAAAAACAGGCCGAAGCATTACCGTCATATGATCTCGATGGCAGAATGGCCCTCTACAGACAGATCACCGTCATGGCGCCATCAGAAGCGAAGTGGCGCGACAGGCTGGCGGCCCTTGAGGCTGAGGATGCGAAGATGCGCGAGGAACAGGAAGAGGTTCGGCGCCAGCTCCTGTTTCCTGAAGAGTTTGCTCTTTTCGAACTCAAACACTGGCGGAAAGCGGGCTTCGGCTCGGTGATGACCGTCACCGGCACGATCCGGAACAACAGCCGGTTCGCGCTCAAGGATTTCACGCTTCAGTGCGAACTCTCAGCCCCGTCAGGGACGCTTGTCGATCGGAACGTGAAGACCATCTACGAGCAGGTTGCCCCCGGCGCCAGCAAGGTCGTCCGCGACCTCAACATGGGCTTTATCACTGACCAGTCCGCGACAACTTCATGCAAGATTGTCCGTGCCGTTCGTGCTTGACGCTACCATTCACGGGCAAATCGCGTTGTCCACGGGCTGATCACGCAATGTCAGTGACGTGCAAGGGCCGCCAGTGGATAATAATTTCCATGATCGTAGCCCATCAGCATCTGCACAATGGAATCGACCTGATCGTCATGCTGGACTTGCGGGAAGGAAAACAGCTCGTTCTCTAGAACCTCAAGCCAAGGCGCCTCTGTTGGAAAGTAAATCTGCCCGCGCTCGAACTTCGGTGATTGCTGTGAAGCCCGGCTGATTTTCGAGCCCTCAGGATTTAGGGGTTTCAACCAGTGATCTAGCCGGCCGAAGGCAATGTTCTGAAAAAGACTTATTCCAGAACCCTGCTTTTCCACAATGACAAGATTGGCTTTCCATTTCCGCTTGAGAAGCATGACACGATACTCAAGTTCGAAAAAGGGAAGGCGTGCGCGTTCGACATCGAGAAGATAGAAATCGCCACGCAGCAATCCCCAGGTCGTGCAGACACTGTAGTCGCTGCGTTGATTGATTCCGTAAGCCGTATCCCAGCTTTGTACGATAAGATCGAATGCACCTTTTCCGATCTTGCCCTCATAACGCCGTATCCACTCTGGCTTAAATAGAGCGCCGCCCGCAGGCAGCGGACGTTGATTGTACTGCGCCTCAAAATCACGCTCCCCCATCTCGCGCCGGAGCTGTGCAATGACATCGGGACCTACCCGGCCCGGATGCAGAAGCGCGCCGGTCTTCCGCCGTAGGATGTGGCCTTCCGGAAGGTACACGTCACGGTCGCACCATTCCACCATCGGCAGCGTCAGGCGTTCCCACCCACCGCTATCAAGAAGCCGACCCGGAAGGTCCCAGAGATGCAGGCGCTGCGCGACAATTATGATCGCCCCCTCTTCGGGTTTGTTGAGCCGGCTGGTCAATGTCGAGGTATACCACTGGAAGATGTTCGCGCGTTCGGTTTCGGAATGCGCATCACCTGCTTTCATGGGGTCATCGACGATGATGACATCCGCGCCGCGCCCTGTCAGCGTGCCGCCGACCGAGGTCGCAAAGCGGCATCCGTTCGCCATGGTTCCAAAGTCACTCTTCGCTTTCCATTTCGGATCAAGACGCGCTGCCGGAAAGACCTGCCGATAGAAATCGGACATCATGAGCTGCCGACATTGGTAGGCAAAGGAATCAGCAAGCTCACTGAATGGTGCGGTCGAGAAGACTCGAACTTCCACGGCCTTTCGGCCACAGCGACCTCAACGCTGCGCGTCTACCAGTTCCGCCACGACCGCACGTGAAAAGCAGGGCGCGTTTGCGCTCTGCCGACTGGCAAGGCGGGCGCTCTAGCAGGGAAATTCTGTTGCCGCAACAGGGGAAGCGCAAAGTCGGCAACGAAAAAGGGCGACCCTTTCGGATCGCCCTTTTTCAACTGAAAACAGATGCCGTCCTCAGGCCGCCACAGCGTCCTGCTGCGCCTTCGCGCCGGCCAGCTTCTTCATGAGCACTTCCTCGATCTTGGTCTGCGCCGCAGCCTCGTCGACGCCTTCCATGGCGGCGAGTTCGCGGGCGAGACGGCCGATCGCAGCTTCGTAGATCTGGCGCTCAGAGTAGCTCTGCTCGGGCTGGTCCTCGGCTCGGTGCAGGTCGCGAACCACCTCGGCGATCGACACGAGGTCGCCCGAGTTGATCTTCGCTTCATATTCCTGCGCGCGGCGCGACCACATGGTGCGCTTCACCTTGGGCTTGCCCTTCAGCGTCGTCATCGCATCGGCGAGCGTCGCCTGGCTCGAAAGCTTGCGCATACCCACGGCTTCGGCCTTGTTCATGGGGACGCGGAGCGTCATGCGCTCCTTTTCGAAGCGCAGCACATAGAGCTCCAGCTTTGCGCCCGCGATTTCGGTCGCCTGGAGTTCGACAATCCGGCCGACGCCATGCTTCGGATAAACGACATGGTCGCCAACGCTGAAGCCAGGTGCCTTTGCTGCCATAGATTTGGTTCCTTCGTCAGATGTTCAAAGAGCGCGGACGTGCCCCGATCGGCCGGGTGCACGGAAAATTCAGATTGTCCTGCCGCGACCCTGCGTTCGGGCGGGCGGCCGGCAGGTACGACCGCGCGCGGTTGATTATACAAAGCAAGAGCGCCGTTCAGGGAGCTAAAAAGCCCGCAAAACTGCGCTCAACGAAGCTTATATAACAGAAAAGTGACGTCGGCGCTACGCCGAATCTGCGTCAATCAGGCGCAGCCGGAGCGAAATCAGCCCGGATTGGAAGAAAAATACTTCTCGAACTTGCCCGCTTCGCCCTTGTGGGCGTCCGCATCATCGGGCGCATCCTTCTTGGCCGTGATGTTCGGCCACTGCGCCGAATAGGTGGCGTTCAGCTCCAGCCACTGGTCAAGCCCGTCTTCGGTATCCGGCAGAATCGCCTCGGCCGGGCATTCCGGTTCGCACACGCCGCAATCGATGCACTCGTTGGGGTTGATGACGAGCATGTTCTCGCCCTCGTAGAAGCAATCCACCGGGCAGACTTCCACGCAGTCCATATACTTGCACTTGATGCAGGCTTCGGTCACCACATAGGTCATCGCGTGTCACCTTCAAAACGGACGGCGTGTTTCCCGCGTCTGCTACACAGCGACGGTGGCCGGCGTCAATCCACCTGAGTCCGGCGAGAGATCGGTGTAGAGTTGGCGCGCCTCGGAATAAGGGCCGCGCCGTTCGGCGAGCGCTTCTACCCGCACGATATGGACCTCCCCGCCGCGCGTGTAGCTGAGCACGGCGCCGGGCCGCACACGCGCCGAGGCGCGGTCGATAACTCGGCCGTCCATGCGGAGGCGGCGGCTTTCGCAAAGGTTCTGCGCTTCACTGCGGGACTGGGTGCAGCGCGCGTACCAGAGCCATTTGTCGAGACGAAGCGCGGGTCCGAATACCAAGGGCATCATCCTTTCTTCATGCTGGCGAGAACGGCGAAGGGCGAATGATTTTGCGGGGCGGCGCGGGGGGCGGCGCGTTTCGCCGGCACCCCGCGCCATGCGAAGGTGGTGCGGCCTTCCTGCTGCACGCTGCGGTAGCCGAGCGCGCGCATCAGCTGGCTGAAGCTCTTCTGCGAAAGGCCGAGGCTTTGCATCCATAGCGCATCGGGTACGAACGGCGTGGAGCCGCGGCGCTGCTTGTGAAGCGCCTTCACCAGGCGCTCGACCATGTCGACACGGACGGCGTCGGTGACGATCGGCCAGAAGCCGGCGACCTCGTAGAAAGCGCGCGGGGTGTTTTCGTCGATGGGTACGGAAACCCGCCCAGGTGCTGGCGGCGGGGGCGCGGTTTCGAGGCCACTGCTGACCGCCCAGAGCGCGAGGCGCCAGCGTGTCGGCTCGGGGCGGAGGAGATCGGGGAAGTAGACATGGGTGGCGCCCACCCGGACGCCGCTGCGGTAGAGGAGCGCGTTGTCGGCCTCGCCGAGGTCGGAGAGGAGGGGGAGCGTTGGGGCGCGGGCGAGACAACCGAGACCCTGCGTCAACTGGACGACGAGGCCGCGGAGCGCTGGGGAGGCGTCTCGGTCGACGCGGGCCTTGAGTTTCAGGAGGGGGCCGAGGTGACGCTCGACACGCCCGGCGAACCACGCTTCGAGCCGAACACGCACGGCAGCGCGCGAGGCGGGATCGAGATCGGCGAGGCTGCGATCGAGCCGCACACGCGGGCTGAGCGGATCGGGGCCGCGCGAGAGATAGCCGACGCGTGCGCCGTTCCAGAGGATGCGCGGCGGCAGCGACCCATTGAATTCGAGCGCAAGCGCCGCGTCCTCGCAGGCCGCGAGCAGCCCCGCGCGGCGCACCAGCTCGCCCGCGAGGCGGCGTTCCGCGGCGGCAAGCAACCGGCGCTTCTCGCCCGCCCGCGCGGCCGGATCGGCTTCAAAACGGAAACCGGTCAAACGCCCGATCTCCTCGCCGCCCACAACGACAGCGCCGTCCTCGTCGATCTCGGTGGGCAGCAGATGGCCACGCGCCGAAAGCTCGCGCATCAGCACCGAGGTGCGGCGATCGACGAAACGCTGCGTCAGCCGCTGATGGAGCGCATCCGACAGCCGATCCTCGATCTCTCGCGAACGCTGCGTCCAGGCCTGCGGATCGACGAGCCAATCCGGCCGGTGCGCCGCGAACGTCCATGTGCGCGCGGCGGCGATGCGGTTCGCCAGCACCTCGATATCGCCCTGCACATCATCGAGCCGCGCCAGCTCCCCCGCCACCCAGTCCGTGGGAATCCGCCCCGTGCCCTCGGTAAGATGGCCATAGATGCGCGCGATGAACCGGGCGTGCGTGTCCGGCCCCGTCTTGCGATAATCGGGGAGACCGCACACGGCCCACAGGCGTTGCAACCGCGCCGGGCTGTTGGCGCGCGCGATGATCCAGTCTTCGCGGGCAAGGCGCTTCAGCACCTGGAAATCGACCTCGTCGTCGGAGCGGGTGAGCCGCGCGTGCTCCGGCCGCACGCCAAGCGAGGCAATGAGCCGCCCGAGCGAACCGAAATCGAGCCGCGCGTTGCGCCACACCAGCCGCTCGAGCGCGGGGAACGTATGCGCCTCGATCGCCTCCACCTCGGCGGGCTCGAAAACAGGCCCGTCGTCGTCGCTCATGGCGAGCGGGCCGAAGCTGCCGTCGGTCTGATAACGCCCGGCGCGCCCCGCGATCTGCGCCATTTCGGCGGGACGCAGCCGCCGCACGCGCTTGCCATCGAACTTGGTGAGCGCGGCGAAGGCGACGTGCGCGATATCCATGTTGAGGCCCATGCCGATGGCGTCCGTCGCCACCAGATAATCGACCTCTCCCGACTGGTAGAGCTCCACCTGCGCGTTGCGCGTGCGCGGGGACAGCCCGCCCATCACCACCGCCGCGCCACCCTTCTGCCGACGGATCATCTCGGCGAGGCCGTAAACATCCTCCGCGCTGAACGCGACGACCGCGCTGCGCTTGGGCAGGCGCGAAAGCTTTTTCGGGCCCACGTAGCTGAGCGTCGAATAGCGCGGGCGGCCGACGATTTCCGCATCCGGCAGCAGCGCACGCACGATCGGCCGGATCGTATCGGACCCCAGGATCATCGTTTCATCGCGCCCGCGCACGTGGAGCAGCCGATCGGTGAACACGTGCCCGCGCTCGGCGTCCGCACCGAGCTGCGCCTCGTCGAGCGCGACGAAGGCGACATCCTTGTCCATCGGCATCGATTCGGCCGTACACAGGAAATAGCGCGCACCGGCGGGCACGATCTTTTCCTCGCCGGTGACGAGTGCGACCTGCGCGGCGCCCTTTATCTGCACCACCCGGTCGTAGACCTCGCGCGCGAGCAGGCGCAGCGGAAAGCCGATCATGCCGCTGGAATAGGCGCACATGCGGGTAACGGCGAGGTGGGTCTTGCCCGTGTTGGTGGGCCCGAGAACGGCGGTGACGGAGCGGTCAGTGCCGCTCATGGGCACGCTTCCTGGCGAGGTGCGACGAACGCCGATTTCGGTTCGGTGCGCTCACGAAACAGCACATCTCCTCAACACACAACATATGGTGTCACTGATCCTATTCACACGCAAGCGACGAAACGATGAAACGAATCGTTTCGGATGCGCCCAACGGTTCGCCGCTTGAATCCTGTCGCTTCATCGCAGCCACGGCGCTTAACCCCCCGTGTTAAATTGACATTAAGCACCATGACCGACACTTTGCGGCTCGCGGGAAGGGCGATTTTCGGCCATTTCCCAATTGATGGGTCGCACGCAGATGAATGACCGCACCAGCGGTGACATCTGCGTTTTTGAAAATTGGGGCGGGGGCTTCGTGTTTCAACCCACCACACGCGCCTTTGAAGGCGCGACATTCTCGATCCCGGCGCCCTCGGCGCAGGTTCCCTTTGCGTCTGCAAAGCCGACGCGCGCGGCCGGTATGCGCGGCGTGGATATCGTCGTCGATCTCGGCGCCGAAATCGGCACGAAGCGCTGGTGGCGCGGCATGGGCACGCTTGGCGCGATGCTTGCCGTTGCGACCACCGTGGCGTTCCATCCCGCGCCGATCGTGAAGCCCGCCCAGCCCGAACTCGCCCCCACGCAGCTCGCCGCGCTCGACACGATTTCCATCGCCCCACTCGCGAAGAGCCCGCAGGGCCTCGCCTTCCACCAGCCCACCGCCCGCGTCACCGCGCTCGCCGAGCCGCCGGAGCGCCCGCGCATCGAGGTGACCGCGCGCCTGCGCGATGTCGACAGCTTCAACGGCGCGCTGCGCCGTGCCGGCGTTTCCGCAGCGGATGTCGCCAACGTGGCGCTGCTCGTTGCCGGCCATACGGACGTGAAATCGCTGAAGCCCGGCGCCGCGGTCGATCTCGTGCTCGGCCGCCGCACCGACAAATCGCAGCCGCGCCCGCTCGAATCGCTCGCCTTCCGCGCCGCGTTCGACCTGCGCCTCGAAGTGAACCGCAGCCAGGCGGGCGACCTGATCGTGACGCGCGACGAGATCGCGGTCGACGACAGCCCGCTCGTCGTTGCCGGCGATGTCGGCGGCAGCCTCTACCAGTCCGCACGCGCCTTCGGTCTGCCGAGCCGTGTCGTTGCCAGCTACATCAAGGCGCTGAGCCCCAAGGTGAATTTCCAGCGCGACGTCAGCTCGCGTGACAGCTTCCAGATGGTCGTGGAGCACCGCCGCGCCGAAACCGGCGAGACCGAGACCGGCAACCTCATCTACGCGAAGCTTGGCGGCAAGCGCGACGTCGAGCTGCTGCGCTGGGTCCACAACGGCCGCACCAAGTTCTTCCTCGCCGACGGCTCCTCGGCCGTTGAGGGCATGATCAAGTCGCCGGTGGCGGGCGCCCGCTTCAGCTCCGGCTTCGGCACGCGTTTCCACCCGATCCTGAAGCGCGCGCGGATGCACGCGGGCGTCGACTTCGCGGCGCGCAGCGGCACGCCGGTGATGTCCACCGCGCCCGGCACCGTGATCTTCGCGGGCCGCAACGGCGGCTACGGCAACCAGGTGCAGGTGCGCCACGCGAGCGGCATCGTCACCACCTACAGCCACCTTTCGCGCATCGCATCGCGCAGCGGCCAGCGCGTCGGCGCGGGCGACGTGATCGGCAATGTCGGCTCCACCGGCCTCTCGACCGGCCCGCACCTCCACTACGAGGTCCACATCGCCGGCCGGCCCGTGAACCCGCGCTCCGCGAAGCTGCCGATCCAGGAGCAGCTGGAAGGCCAGGAACTCGCCCGCTTCAAGTCCGAGCTGCAGCGTATGCGGCAGATGAAGCCGATCGCGGTGAGCCACGACGCGTAGGGCGCTGCGCTCCCTTACAGTTCCAGCCGCATGAAAACCGTTCCGGCGACGGGCGTTTCGTAATAGGCCTCTGCCTGCGCGAACCCGAAGCGACGATAAAGCTGCTGTGCTGCTTGCATCGTCGGCAGCGTGTCCAGCCATATCTCCCGATAACCGCGTGAACGCGCCGTTTCGATGAGCCGCTCGAGAAGCGTCCTGCCGACACCCATGCTCCGGGCTTCCGGACGAACGAAGAGCCGCTTTATTTCGCACGCATCATGACCAGGCATGGCGCGCAACGCCGCGCAGGCCAGAGGGCACCCATCCTCTGTTGTCGCGAGCAGCAGTTCGCCGCCGGGCGGCGCGTATTTGCCGGGCAGACCGGCAAGCTCGGGCTCGAAATCCTGATAGGCGAGATCGACATCGAGCGACGCCTCGTATTCACGAAAAAGCCGCCGGATAGCATCGAGCGAAGCGAGCGTTCGAACCGCTTCGATGGTGAATGCACGCGCCGTGTCGTTGCCTTGGAAACGCGTGCCCTTGCTCACCGCGACCAGCGGGCGAAGATCGCCGTGGGGAGCAGTAGGCCTCGGGCTTCCTCGCGAATCGTCATTTCGCCCGCTTCCAAGTTTCCGCCGAGCGGGCGGGTGACCTCCTCGGCGAGGTTTGCGATGGCGATGGCGGAGAGGCGGACGGCATAGGCCGTGAGGACGAGGAATTTCGAGCGATCATCCAGCAGCGCGGCGCACGCCGCCATCAGCGCGGCGAGCTTTTCGTCGAGCTCCCACACTTCGCCCTTGGGCCCGCGCCCGTATTTGGGCGGATCGAGGATGATGCCGGCGTAGCGGCGGCCGCGGCGCACCTCGCGCTCCACGAACTTCAGCGCATCGTCGATGATCCAGCGAATGGGCGCGTCGCCGAGGCCGGAGAGCTTCTGGTTTTCCACCGCCGCGGCGACCGCCTTTTTGGACGCATCGACATGCGTGACGCGTGCGCCCTTCGCCGCCATCACGAGGCTGGCGACGCCGGTGTAGCCGAACAGGTTGAGCACTTCGTCGCCCGGCGCGACACGGTCCGCGATCCAATCCCATTGCGGGGCCATGTCCGGGAAGAAGGCGAGGTGGCGGAACGGCGTGTTCGAGGCCCAGAATTTCACGCCGCCGCGCGATAGCGGCCAGCTTGGCGGGACTTTCGGGGAAAGCGTCCATCGGCCGCCGCCTTCGGCGTCCGATCCGCCAACGAACTCACCGTCGGCACGCCAATCGGCCGTGGCGGGCGCCCACATCGCCTGCGGTTCCGGGCGGATGAAACGCCACGGGCCGTAACGTTCGAGCTTGCGGCCGTGACCACTGTCGACGAGGCCGAAATCGGCCCAGGGTTCGGTGACGAGCGTGGCGAGCGCCATCAGGCCGCGAGCGCCTTCTCGGCCGCCCCCACGGAGGCGCGCGCCGACGGCCCGGCGAGCATCGCGGCACCCGCGGCGCGGGCCGCCTCCAGCGTCACCGCGTCGATCTCGGCGACGACTTCGGCGGGCTCGACAAGGCGGCCGCAGAGTGCAAGCTGCCGCGCCACATAGCTTGCCTGCCCCTCGGTGCTTTCAAGGCTCATCAGCAGCCCGGCCTTCACGAGCGCGCGCGCGCGCTCAAGCTCGGCGGGCTGGAGCCCTGTCACCGCACCGGCCAGTTCCTCGCGGACGAGCGCCATCGCCGCCGCGGCCTCGCGCCGCTCGGTGGCGAGGT
This sequence comes from Sphingosinicella sp., assembly GCF_041916975.1. Lineage (NCBI taxonomy): Bacteria > Pseudomonadati > Pseudomonadota > Alphaproteobacteria > Sphingomonadales > Sphingosinicellaceae > Sphingosinicella > Sphingosinicella sp. The sequence continues at coordinate 2,493,434 of NZ_JAYRYK010000001.1, read as the reverse complement.
AGATGTAGAACAGCCCGGCATCGTCGAAGGCCTGCAACGCGGCGTAGATGCTGTAGGCAAGGCCGCGCTCCTCGCGCACCGACTGGAACAGGCGCGAGGACATGCCGCCGCCCACGGCCTCCGCGAACAGACGCGCGGCGAAATAATCGGGGGCGAGCGCGCGCGGCGCATCGAAGCCGAGCGCAAGGTGCGCCTGCTCGAAGCGGCGCGGGTCCGCCGAAATGCCGCCCACGAACAGCGCAGGCTCTGGAAGCGTGGGTTCGGCGTGCGGGAGATCGCCGAAGCGGACCGCGGCGAGATCGACGAGCGCGTCGTGATCGACCTTTCCGGCCGCAACCAGCATCATCCCGCCGGGGCGATAGCGCCGCTGCCACGCAAGCAGATCAGCGCGGGCAAGGCCACCGACGCTCGCCTCGTCGCCAAGGATCGAGCGGCCGAGCGGCTGGCCCGGGAAGGCGACGGACTGGAGATTGTCGAAAATGATATCGCCCGGCGTATCGCGCGCCTCGCCGAGTTCCTGCAGCACGACGCGCTTTTCGCGCTCGAGTTCCTCGTCGTCGAAATGCGGTAGGCGCACGAGATCCGCGATGATGCCGGTGCCGAGCGCGAGATCGTCCGCGAGCAGGCGGGCGGAGAACACGGTCGTCTCGCGGCTCGTCGCGGCGTTGAGCTCGCCGCCCACGTCCTCGATCGCCTCGGCAATGGCGCGTGCGCTGCGGCCGCCCGCGCCCTTGAACACCATGTGCTCGAAAAGGTGCGCGAGGCCGTTTTCGCGCGCGCGCTCATGGCGCGAGCCGATGTCCGCGAACAGGCCCACCGACACCGTTTCGACGCTCGGCATCTCGCGCGTCGCCACGCGAAGCCCGTTCGCGAGCGTCGAGAGACGCATCATCTGGGCGTTGCCCTCGCCGTGACGAAATCGCGGACGGCGGCGTAGTCGCCGGGAAGCGACGTGAAGCTTTCCTCGCGGTCGAAGAGGCCGGAGAGGCGCGCGGGGAGCACGGGGCGCACGCCGGTCGCGCGCTCGACGGCGTCGCGGAACTTCGCCGGGTGCGCGGTCGCCAGCGTGACGACGGGAATGGCGGGATCAAGATCGGCGGCGCGCGCGGCGGCAAGGCCGATCGCGGTGTGCGGATCGATGATGTTGCCGGCCTTTTCGGAAGCCCAGCGCAGCGTGAGCGCCATCTCGTCCTCATCGACGCGGTAGCTTGTGAAGCGCTCCGCAGCCTGGGCGCGCATGTCGGCAGGGATTTCGAGCATCTTCGCGGCGTCGAACGCTTTCATCATCGCGGTGAGCTTGGCGCCGTCGCGGCCCGCGAGATCGAACAGCAGACGTTCGAAATTGCTCGACACCTGAATGTCCATCGAGGGCGCGGCGGTGGGCGTGACCGTGCCGGCGGAGTAATCACCGGCGGAGAGCGCGCGGTGGAGGATGTCGTTGATGTTGGTCGCAACGATCAGCCGCGCGACGGGGAGCCCCATGCGCGCCGCGACATAGCCCGCGAACACGTCGCCGAAATTGCCCGTCGGCACCGAGAAGGCGACCGCGCGGTGCGGCGCGCCGAGGCGGACGGCGGCGTAGAAATAATAGACGACCTGCGCCATCAGGCGCGCCCAGTTGATCGAGTTGACCGCGCTGATCTCGAAGCGGCCGGTCACGTCCGTGTCGCCGAACATGCGCTTCACCATCGCCTGCGCGTCGTCGAACGTGCCGGAGATCGCGATGTTGTGGATATTGGGCGCCATCACCGTGGTCATCTGGCGGCGCTGCACGTCGCTGACGCGACCTTCCGGGTGCAGCATGAACACGTCGACATGCTCGCGGCCCGCGAGCGCCTGGATCGCGGCGGAACCGGTGTCGCCGGAGGTGGCGCCGACGATCGTGAGATGCCGACCGGCACCTTCAAGGAAATGCTCGAACAGCAGGCCGAGGAACTGCAGCGCGACGTCCTTGAACGCCAGCGTCGGACCGTGGAACAGCTCGAGCAGGAAATGGCGTTCATCAAGCTGGACGAGCGGCGTCACCGCGGCGTGATTGAAACTCGCGTAGGCTTCATCGATCAGGCGCTTGAGATCAGCGTCCGCAATCGAATCGCCGGTGAAGCGGCGGCAGATCGCGAAAGCCGTGTCGGCGTAGCTGAGACCGGAGAGCGCAGCGATCTCGTCCTTCGAGAACACCGGCCATTCTTCCGGTACGTAAAGTCCGCCGTCCGACGCGAGACCGGCGAGCGTGACGCCCCGAAAATCGAGTGCGGGTGCTCCCCCGCGCGTGCTGATGTACCGCATGACCGCGCGGACTTATCGGGAAGCGGCGGACACCGCAACAAATAGCGCACAATCCGGCGCTATTCCCGATCTTCATGGCCCGGAAAACAGAAAATATGGGCGCGCACGGGAATGCGGCTTTCATACACGCGAAAGCGAGGAGAGTGGATGTGGCGCGCGGCAACCCCGGAATGTGTATCGTGAACCCGGCGCTGGTGGCGGATATCGCACCGCTGACCGGATCGCAGAGCGATATCATGCGCCGCGCGGGCATCAGCTGGAACAGCTGGATCAAGGTCTGTGCGGGCCTGCCCATCCGGGTTTCCGTCGGGCGGCGCCTGAAGGCGCGGATCCTGCTGCGCGCGCACGAGAGCGAGAACCTGCGCCGCCGATTTCCGGCAGAAACGATGGACGGCATTGATCGCGCGGCGCTCGACGCGGCGTTCCTGCGTCCCGTTGCCCCCGCCGCATCGGCGGACCTGATCGCGCTTCCGCCGATCCGCTCGATCCGGCGCGCGCGGCAGTTGCTCGTCGGGCGCTACCCGGGCGCAGCATACGGCGGCGCCGCGCTTTCCTGAGCGGGAACCTTCCGCCCCTTCCGGGATTGTGCCCCCGGAGAGACACATGGGCGACCGCTACCCAGACGGCATCTCGGAAACGCACCTCACGCGCCGCTGGCCGCGGAGTGCGAGCCCGCTATCGTTCCTCGTTCTCGCCGCCATCATCCTGATCGCGGTTTCAGGCGCGCTCGGCGGCTTTCCGAACCCCTCGCAGAGCACAGCCGGGCCGAAGGCGCGGCTGACGCTGGAAGCGCCCAAAATCGCGCGCAGCGGCATGGTTTTCGAAATGCGTATGCGCATCGACGCCGCGAACGCGATCGCGCGGCCCGTGATCGCAGTATCTCCGCGCTACTGGCACGAGCTGACGATCAACACGATGATCCCCGCCGCGGCCGACGAAAGCTATGGACGCGGCGGCTACCGCTTCGAGTACGCGCCGCTGGCGGCGGGAGACACGCTGCTCATCAAGGTGGACGGGCAGATCAACCCGGCACTCGTCGGCGGCACCGCGGGCCACGTCACGCTCTACGACGGAGAGACGCCCCTCGCCGCGCTTGCGACACGGCTGGAGGTGCGCCCCTGATGGATATCGTGCTGCGCGCCTCGGCCGTCTTCGTCATTCTCTATTTGCTGCTGCGCCTGCTCGGGAAGCGCGAGCTTGGCCAACTGACGCCGTTCGAGCTGCTGGTGATGATCGTGATGGGCGATCTCATTCAGCAGGGCGTGACGCACAATGATTTCAGCCTCACCGGCGCGATGCTCGCTGTCGCCACCTTCGGCTTCCTCGCATTGCTGCTCAGTTGGATCACATACATGTTCCCCGCCATGGAGCGCCTGCTCGACGGCGAGCCGCGCGTCGTCGTGCGCGACGGCGCGATCATCACGGACAATTTGCGGCGGGATCGCATGACCCGCGCGGAGCTCGAATCGGAGATGCGCCTCGCGGGGATCGCCTCGCTGAAGGATGTCGCGTGGGCGATCATCGAGCCGCAGGGCAAGATCAGCTTCATCAAGGCAGAGGGGCGCGATCGGAGGGATCAGGCGTAGCTTTGAAACCAGCGATTGCAGACGGCACGGCTATATGCAGACGGTCCCGTACATGCTGGTGATATCTGTCACTTTTCCCTCTTCAGCGGACCAATACACGGACCAGACTTTACTTCCGCAACCGATGAAGCGGCTCAATTCCGCTTTTGAACGGCCATTTGGGTATGTCGTGATTTCAAACCCCTGAGATTCCAAGTCAGACACAAGCTTGGCCTCGGAACTTCCAGTCGGATAGCTGTTCTCGATCCGTGCGCGGAAGACCTGTTTGCCGGATGCGAACTTAGACGACATCCCTTGTGCCAGGGGCGGCAGAGAAAAGTCTGATACTCGCCATACAAACCAGCCGAAACTTCCGCCAATAACCAAGATCATGGCAATGATGGCAGTGAGGCACCCTCGTTTTAGCATGGGCTGGCACCGCATCGGCCACAGAGGATCGATTTAGGCAGAGAAGCGGACCTCGACGGGCGCCGTGCCCGCGATCTCGGCGACCACCGTTTCACCCGCCACGATCGGCCCGACGCCGGCAGGCGTGCCGGTGAAGATGAGGTCGCCGGGGGCGAGCGCCACGTAGGTGGAGAGCTTGGAAATCACCTCGGCGACGTTCCAGATCATCTGCGAGAGATCGCCGTTCTGGCGGAGGTCGCCGTTCACACGGAGCGTGATCGCACCCGCAGCGGGCGGCGCGCCGGGCGTCAACGCGCCGACGGGCGCAGAGGCATCGAAGCCTTTCGCCATATCCCACGGGCGGCCCTTGGCCTTCGCATCAGCCTGCAGATCGCGGCGCGTGAGATCGATGCCGACCGCGTAGCCGAAGATCATGGCCGCCGCGTCCTCCACCGCCACGTCGCTGCCGCCCGCGCCGAGCGCGACGACGAGTTCGACCTCGTGGTGGAGATTGCTCGTCTGGCTTGGGAACGGCAGCGTCGCGCCGCTTTCGACGACCGCATCGGCGGGCTTCGAGAAGAAGAAGGGCTGCTCGCGATCGGGGTTCGAGCCCATCTCACGCGCGTGATCGGCATAGTTCTGGCCGACGCAGAAGATGCGCCGCACGGGGAAGCGCTGTGTGCTGCCCGCAATCGCGATCGTCGGCACCTCGACCTTCGGCAAATCCATCACTTCCCCCGTCTGAACCGCGACACGTAGACCGCATAGATGATGCCGAGCGTGGCGGCAAAGGCGAACCACTGCACGGCATAGGCCATGTGATTGTTGGGTATATCTTCAGGCGAAGGCGGCGCGCTCGGCTCCAGCGGCGCAGGCGCAGCCTCGGAGACGAGCGTGTAGCGCGGCCCCTCGCCACCCGTGCGGACGAGCGTGCCGGTGACGGCGAACGCGCCTTTGGGTGGCCATGGCGCCGCAAGTTTCGTCCAGCCATCGGGGCGATCGGACCAGCCGGAATCGACGAGGATCGGCCCCGCTGCATCGCACAGCAGCAGCATCGAAAAGCCGACCTTCCCGGCCGCGTTCTTGCCGCTGCGGCCTTTCGCGGACGGATCGGCACACTCCACCATCAGGCGGACGCGGCGAAACTCCAGATCATCGGAAAGGCTGGAAGTTTCGAGAACCGGCAGCTTCGCCTGCGCTTCCAGCCGCGCGAGCAGATCGGCTTTCCATTCCGCGCGGTGCAGCTGCCAGAAGCCGAGGCCGATCATCACCGGCACCATCACGGCGACCATCAGCGTGGGCAGCAGCGGCAGGCGCATCAGCGATCAGACTTGTCGCTGAGCCGGCCCTCCGCGGCCTCGTTCCGGAATTCGAGCGCGAGCAGGATCGCCTTGCCGACGCGCAGGCCCCACACGGTGAGCACGACGAGGATCGGCGGCCAGAGCAGCGCATGAACCCACCACGGCGGATGCACGCCGAACTCCAGCCACATGGCGAGACCGACGACGAGGAACCCGAGCAGGAAGATCAGGAACGCGGCAGGCCCATCCCCGACATTGAAGCCGGCGATATCGAGCCCGCACGCCGGGCAGCGATCCGTGAATTCAAGGAGATTGCGGTAGAGCCTGCCCTTGCCGCAGCGCGGGCAGCAGCCCTTGAGCGCGGCCCGGACCGGGTCGACAGCGCCGACGCCGTCCGGGCCCGAAGTCATTAGTGACCCGCGACGACCGCCGCGCCGAAGTCGCTGCCCCAGACGTAGATCGCTACGAACAGGAACAGCCACACGACGTCGACGAAGTGCCAGTACCAAGCTGCGGCTTCGAAACCGAAGTGCTGCTTCGGCGTGAAATCGCCCTTGTAAGTGCGGATGAGGCAGACGATCAGGAAGATCGTGCCGACGATGACGTGGAAGCCGTGGAAGCCGGTCGCCATGTAGAAGGTGGCGCCGTAGATGTTGCCGGCCATGCCGAAGGCGGCGTGGCTGTATTCATACGCCTGCACGCACGAGAAGATGAAGCCGAGGATCACCGTGAGCCACAGGCCCTTCTTCAGCCCCTCGCGGTCGCCGTGGATGAGCGCATGGTGCGCCCACGTGACCGTCGTGCCCGAAAGCAGCAGGATGAGCGTGTTGAGCAGCGGGTAGACGAAGGGATCGAGCACCTCGATACCGTGCGGCGGCCAGACGCCGCCAACCGCCTCGCCCGTGTCCGGGTACAGCGCGGCATCGAAATAAGCCCAGAACCAGGCGACGAAGAACATGACTTCGGAGGCGATGAACAGGATCATGCCATAGCGGTGATGAAGCTGCACCACCGGCGTGTGATCGCCCGTGTTCGCTTCGCGGATCACGTCCGACCACCAGCTGTAGAAGGTGAACAGCACAAAGGCGAAGCCAAGGAAGAAGACCCAGCCGCCCCACGCCTGCTCATGCATCCAGCCCACACCGCCGGCCGCCATCGTCAGCGCCGAGAACGCGCCGATGAGCGGCCACGGGCTCGGCGGCAGGATGTGGAAGTCGTGGTTCTTGGCACCGGCCATGGTCTTACCCCTGTGTTCCGTCGGCCGCCTTCACGGCCGTATTGGCTGCTGTCTTATTCGTCTCTTCTTCCTGTGGGAAGAAGGTATAGCTGAGCGTGATCTCGTCGATCCGGCGCGCGCTCGCGTCTTCCAGAATCGCCGGGTCGATGTAGTAGCTGACCGGCATATCCACCGTCTCGCCGGGCTGCAGCGTCTGCTGATCGAAGCAGAAACAGTGGATCTTCATGAAATAGCCGCCAGCCGTATCGGGCGAGACGTTGTAGGTCGCCATGCCGGTGATCGGCTTGTCGGTGAGATTGGTGGCTTGATAGAATGCCATCTTGCGCTCGCCGATGCGGACCGTCGCCTGCGTCTGCACGGGCTTGAAGGTCCACGCGAGGCCGGGCGCGATGTTCGCGTCGAAGCGCACCTTGATGACCTTGTCGACCGCATTCGGGACCGCGTTCTCATCCACGCGCATCGTGGTGCCGCCGAAGCCGGTGACCTGGCAGAACAGGCGGTAGAGCGGCACGCTCGCATAGGCGAGGCCGAGCATCGCCACCGCGACGCCGCCGGCGATGAGGCCGGTGCGGTGGATGCCGCGCTCGCCGCTCATCCCATCCTCGCGATCGTGATGGCGTAGAACAGCACGGCAAGCCCGATGAGAACCGCGCCGAGCACGAAATTGCGGCTCTTCCGCTTTTTCTGGAGGTCGTCGTCCGCCACGATCAAGCCAGCAGCCAGCGATCGGCGACAAGCGCGCCGAACATGACGAAGAGATAGAGGACGGAGAAGGCGAACAGACGGCGTTCCGGGCGCATCGCGGCAGGATCGGTCGCGCTGTTGCGGAATACCGCGACCGCGAGCGCCATGAAAACCGCACCGAGGATAGCCGCCGTCATGCCGTAAATCGCGCCGGTGAGGTGCATCGCCCACGGCACGAGGCTGACGCCGATGAGGAGCGGCGTGTAGGCGAGGATCTGGCCCCGCGTGACGCGCGCCCCGTGCGTCACGGGCAGCATCGGCACGCCCGCGTTCGCATAGTCACCGCGCACAAAGAGCGCGAGGCTCCAGAAATGCGGGGGCGTCCACAGGAAGATGAGCGCGAAGAGGAGGATGGGGAGCGCGGTCACGTCGCCCGTGACGGCCGCCCAGCCGATCACCGGCGGGAAAGCGCCTGCGGCGCCGCCGATGACGATGTTCTGCGGCGTGCGGCGCTTCAACCACACCGTGTAAACGAACACGTAGAACAGGATGGAAACGGTGAGGAGCGCGGCGGCGGCCATGTTCACGGCGAGCGCCATCACCGCGACCGCGCCGATCGCAAGGCTGACGGCGAAGCCGAAGGCCGAGGCCGGATCGATGCGGCCCGCAGGTATCGGACGGTTCGCCGTGCGCTTCATGCGCGCGTCGAGATCGGCCTCGTACCACATGTTGAGCGCGCCAGAGGCGCCGGCCGCGACCGCGATGCAGAGTACCGCGGTGAAGCCGATCACGGGATGAATATGGCCGGGCGCCGCCAGCAGGCCGCAAAGCCCGGTGAAGACGACAAGCGTCATCACGCGCGGCTTCAAGAGCGCGAAATAGTCGCGCCAGTCAGCGAAGTCGCTGACCGGCGTGACGGAGACGGCGGGTACGCTGGCCACCAGAGCTGCCCTACTTGATTTCCGGCAGCGTCTCGAACTGGTGGAACGGCGGCGGCGAGGACAGCGTCCACTCGAGCGTCGTTGCACCCTCACCCCACGGATTGTCGGCAGCTTTCTTGCCGCCGATCAGCGAGATGATGACGTTCACGAAGAAGAACAGCATGCCGACGGCCATGATCACGTAGCCGAGCGACGCGATGTGGTTCCAGTAGGCGAACGCATCCGGATAATCCGGGTAGCGGCGCGGCATACCGTCCTGGCCGAGGAAGTGCATCGGGAAGAACATCACGTTCACGCCGATGAAGAAAACCCAGAAGTGCAGCTTGCCGAGGACCTCGTTGTACATCCGGCCCGACATCTTCGGGAACCAGTAGTAGAAGCCCGCGAACAGCGCGAACACCGCGCCGAGCGACAGCACGTAGTGGAAGTGCGCGACGACGTAGTAGGTGTCGTGCATGATCGTATCGACGCCGGCGTTCGACAGAACGACACCGGTGACACCGCCGAGCGTGAACATGATGATGAAGCCGATCGCCCACAGCATCGGGGTTTCGAAGCTGATCGAGCCGCCCCACATCGTGGCGATCCACGAGAAGATCTTGATGCCCGTGGGCACCGCGATGATCATCGTCGCCGCCGTGAAGTAGAGCTTCACGTTCACGTCGAGGCCGACCGTGTACATGTGGTGTGCCCACACGATGAAGCCGATGAAGCCGATCGCCACCATCGCATAGGCCATGCCGAGGTAGCCGAAGGCAGGCTTGCGGCTGAACGTCGCCACGACCTGGCTGACGATGCCGAAGCCCGGCAGGATCATGATGTAGACTTCGGGGTGACCGAAGAACCAGAACAGGTGCTGGTAAAGCACCGGATCACCGCCGCCGGCCGGATCGAAGAAGGTCGTGCCGAAGTTGCGGTCCGTCAGCATCATGGTGATCGCGCCGGCGAGAACCGGAAGCGAGAGCAGCAGCAACCACGCGGTGACCAGCACCGACCACACGAACAGCGGCATCTTGTGCAGGGTCATGCCCGGCGCGCGCATGTTGAAGATGGTGGTGATGAAGTTGATCGCGCCGAGGATCGACGAGGCGCCCGCAAGGTGCAGCGAGAAGATCGCAAGATCGACCGCGGGCCCGGGGTGGCCGCTCGTCGAGAGCGTCGGATAGACCGTCCAGCCCGTGCCCGCGCCGTTGAAGCCTGCAGGCCCTTCGACGAACATCGAGGCGAGCAGCAGCAGGAAGGCGGGGATGATCAGCCAGAACGAGATGTTGTTCATGCGCGGGAACGCCATGTCCGGCGCGCCGATCATGATCGGAACGAACCAGTTGCCGAAGCCGCCGATCATCGCCGGCATCACCATGAAGAACACCATGATGAGACCGTGCGCGGTGATGAACGCGTTCCACATGTGATAGGCGGCATCGACGTTGCCGCCCGCCCACACCGGCAGGTACTGCATACCCGGCTCGGCGAGCTCGAGGCGCATGACGCCCGAGATCGCGCCGCCGATGATACCCGCGACGATCGCGAAGATCAGGTACAGCGTCCCGATGTCCTTGTGGTTCGTGGACAGGAACCAGCGGGCGAAGAAGCCCGGCGTGTGATGATCGTCGTGATGCGCGTGGGCGTGATCGCCGTGGGCGTCGTAGTGGGCGGCGGTGGTCTCGGCCATGAGTGTCGTTCCTACCCGAACTTGATCTTAAAGCGTTTCAGCGGCAGCGGCAGGCGCCGCTTCCGGTGCAGCAGCGGAGGCGGCAGCGGCATCAGCCGCGGGCGCCTCAGCGGCGGCGGGCGCAGCAGCAGCCGGTGCGGCAGCCGCGACCTCGACACCGGCATCGGCCTGGCGGGCGGCAACCCACGCATCGAACTTGTCCTGCGACACGACCTCGACCGCGATCGGCATGAAGCCGTGCTTGGTGCCGCAAAGCTCCGAGCACTGGCCGTAGTAGAGGCCTTCGCGCTCCGCCTTGAACCAGGTTTCGTTCACGCGGCCCGGAACGGCATCCATCTTCACCCAGAAGGCCGGAACCGCCCAGCTGTGGATCACGTCCGACGCGGTGAGGAGCACCTTCACCACGGCGCCAACGGGAACGACAACACGGTTATCGACCGCAAGGTTGCGCGGTTCGTTCGCCTTCGCGGCGTCCGCATCCGACAGCATCACCGAATCGAAGCCGAAGGCGCCCTGATCGGGATATTCGTAGCTCCAATACCACTGGTGGCCGGTCGCCTTGATCGTGAGATCGGCCTTCGGCGGATCATATTGCGCGGCGAGCAGCTTGAACGAGGGGATGGCGATGCCGACGAGCACGAGCACGGGCACCAGCGTCCAGACCACCTCGATCAGCACGTTGTGCGTCGTCTTCGAAGGGACGGGGTTCGCGCCGCGGCGGAAACGGATCATCGACCAGATCAGCAGCGCGAACACGAAGGCGGTGATGACGCCCATGATGAGAAGCAGCGCGGTGTTGAAATCCGAGCCGCGCTGACCAAGTTCGGTCACCTGCGGCTGAATGTGCCAGCCGCCCTGCGGCTGACCCACCGTGGCATCGGGCGCCGTGCCCATGTTCGCCAGATTGACGGCAGGTGCCGCCGTTTCCGCGACCGGAGCTGCAGCAGCCTGCTCGACCGTGCCGGCGGCCGGAGCCGCCGCATCCTGCGCCTGTGCCTGAACGGCGCCGAACGTCAGCGCCGCTGCGACTGCCAATGCCCTGAAACGGCTGTTGAATCCGCGCATCAAACCCCCACTTGTTCCAATACGGACAGCCGGCGCGCGAACGCACCGACGGAATCGATTTGGCGCGCCTTATAGATGCGCCCGGATTCGCGAACAAGCGATAGCTTGCCGCACCCGGCGCTTTCCGGCGCGCACGCCCTGCGCTTCAAACCGCATCCTCGAAGCGGGACGGGCGCTTCTGCAGCTGCGCGCCCACCGCCTCGCCGAGATCCTCGCCGGGCAGGAACGCCGAATTCCAGATCGCCACATAATCGAGCCCTTCGGCGATGCTCTGGTCGCGGCCGCGGTTCAGCACCGCCTTCGCGCCCTGAATGGCGACGGGCGATTTCGATGCGATCTCGCGCGCCAGCGCCTCGCCCGCAGCGATGGCTTCGTCGTGCGCGGCGAGCACGCGATTGAGGAAACCATGGCGCGCGGCCTCCTCCGCCATGAACCGCCGCCCCGTGTAGGTGAGCTCGCGCACCAGCCCCTGCGGCAGCAGGTGTGGGATGCGCTGCAGCGTGCCGACATCGGCAACGATGCCGACATTGATCTCCTGAATGCTGAAAAAGCAGTCCGCCGTGCCGATGCGGATATCGCAGGCCGTGACGAGATCGACGCCACCACCGATGCAGCCGCCCTGCACCACCGCGATCACCGGCGCCTTGCACTCGTCGATCACCGTGAAGCTCCGCTGCATCGCCTTAACCTTGCGGCGGAGCGCCAGCCGCTGCCGCGCGACCTCGCCATCTGCCGCGCCGAGCAGATCCGCGCCGGCCCATTCGAGATCGAGCCCCGCGGTGAAATGCCTGCCGGTCGAGACGATCAGCACCGCGCGCACCGACGGGTCCGCCTCGATCGCCTCGAAAACCTCCACGATCTCGGTCCAGAACGCTTCGGTCATGGTGTTGAGCGCCTCGGCCCGCGTCATCGTGACACGCGCGATTCCGTCCGCAACGGCGAGCGACAGCGTTTGCAGTTCCATTCGGGCACCTCTGCGTCTAAATCTCACCTCGTCATGACTCGCTTCACCATCAACGGCAATCCTGTCGCTTTTGACCTGCCGGCCGACACGCCGCTGCTGTGGGCACTGCGCGACGCCATGAACCTCACCGGCACCAAGTTCGGTTGCGGGGCGGGGCTTTGCGGCGCGTGCACGGTGCACATCGACGGGCAGGCACAGCGCAGCTGCCAGGTGAACATCGGCGACATCGAAGGCACCTTCGTCACCACGATCGAGGGCCTTTCGAAAGACGGCAGCCATCCCGTGCAGCAGGCGTGGATCGCAGAACAGGTGCCGCAGTGCGGCTATTGCCAGCCGGGCATGATCATGGCGGCGGCGGCGTTCCTGAAGGACACACCGAAGCCCACCGAAGACGATATCAAGACGGGGATCACCAACCTCTGCCGCTGCGGCACCTATCCGCGCATCAAGAAGGCGATCCTGCGGGCAGCGGGGACGCCGAAAGAGGGATAGGCCTGCCCACATTTTCCGGAACATTCCGGGATGATTTTGCCATAATTCAGGCCTAGCAAGAGGGCATTCCACGAGATTTTCGGGGGTTGCCCATGCGCGACGTCCTGCCCATCCAGTTCACGCCGAAGCTCGTGACCGTGCTTCGCGAAGGCTACGACATGGCGCGGCTGCGTGCCGATGCGCTCGCGGGGCTCACCGTCGCCATCGTCGCGCTGCCGCTCGCCATGGCGCTCGGCATCGCCAGCGGCGCCTCGCCCGACAAAGGGCTGGTGACGGCGGTCGTCGCCGGGCTCCTCATTTCGGCGCTCGGCGGTTCGCGTACGCAGATCGGCGGGCCGACAGGCGCGTTCGTCGTCGTCGTGTTCAATATCATCGCGCAGCACGGCTATGACGGGCTGGTGCTCGCCACGCTGATGGCGGGCGCGATCCTGCTCGTGGCGGGCTACGCGCGGCTCGGCAGCCTCATCAAGTTCATCCCGCACCCCGTCGTCACCGGCTTCACGGCCGGGATCGCCGTCATCATCGCGGCAACGCAGGTGAAGGATTTCCTCGGCCTCCGCATGGCCGAAGTGCCCGCCGATTTCCTGCCCAAACTCGCCGCCTATGCCGATGCGATCGGCACCATCGACATGGCGACGCTCGGCGTCGGCGCAGGCGCGCTCGCCATCATCATCGTGCTGCGCCGTACGGCGCCGAAGGTGCCGGGCTTCCTTGTCGCCGTGGTGGCGGCGGCGCTCGCCGTGTCGCTGCTCGGCCTTCCCGTCGATACGGTCGGCTCGCGTTTTCCCCATATCCCTTCCGGCCTTCCCGCGCCGCACATTCCGGCGCTCAGCCTTGCGAAGGTGACCGCCGTGCTTCCGGCGGCGTTCACGATCGCCTTCCTCGCGGGGATCGAGGCGCTGCTTTCCGCCGTCGTCGCCGACGGCATGACCGGCTATCGCCACCGCTCCAACCAGGAACTCGTGGGGCAAGGCGCGGCCAATCTCGCGTCCGCGCTCTTCGGCGGACTTCCGGCGACGGGCGCGATCGCGCGCACCGCGACCAACATCCGCGCCGGCGGACGCACGCCGGTTGCGGGCATATTCCACGCGCTGTTCCTGCTGCTGTTCATGGCCTTCGGCACGAAGCTGATGGGCTATATCCCGATGGCCGCGCTGGCGGCGATCCTGTTCATGGTGGCGTGGGGGATGAGCGAGTACGAGCGGCTGCTGCGTATCCGCGCGATGCCGATGGGCGACCGCGTGGTGCTGCTGCTCACCTTCGCGCTCACTGTGCTCGTCGATCTTACCGTCGCGATCGGTGTCGGCGTTACGCTCGCCTGCCTGATGTTCATGGAACGCATGAGCCGCACGGTGGCGGTGAAGGTCAACGAAGTGGAAACCGAGGATGCGGGGCAGCGCGACGACCTGCCGCCGGGCGTGGAAGTGTTCCGCATCACGGGGCCGTTCTTCTTCGGCGTCGCCTCCGATCTCGTGGAAACGCTGCGCCGCATGGGCCAGCCGCCGCGCGTCATCATCCTCAGGATGCGCGAGGTGCCGCTGCTCGACGCAAGCGGCGTGGAAGGCATCAAGGATTTCGTGAGCATGGCGAACCGGCACGGCGCAGAGGTGATCTTCTCGAACGTGCAGCCGCAGCCCGCGCAAGTGCTGCGCCGCAACGGCCTTGGCCCCCGCAGCGGCAAGGTGCGCTTTGCGCCCGACTATGCCGCCGCGCTGGCGATGGCCTCAGCCGAACGCGCGGAGTCGGCCTAGAGCCACCCGTGCCTCGGCAAGCGTGCGCTCGACAATCTCGGCGCAGCTGAGGATCTCATCGACGCCGCCGCCGCCCTGCCCCGCGGCGAGGCACTGCGTTGCCGGATCGATATCGAGGAGCCCCGCAATCGGCCCCAGACGGTTCGCCTGCGCCGCTTCCATCACCTGCAGCGGGAACGGCTTCAGGTCTTCGGGATGCCGATCGAAATAGTCTGTCGTCTCGTTGGCGATGGCGCGCAGCGTCTTGCCGGTGAAGCCGCGGCTGATCGTGGTCGAGGTGTCGCGCATGGCGACGATCGCGTCCTTGTAGGCCTGGCCCGCGTGCGCTTCGTGGCTGGCGATGAAGCGCGTGCCCATCCACACGCCCTGGCATCCGAAGGCGAGCGCCGCGGCGAGCCCGCGCCCATCGTAAAGTCCGCCCGCAGCGATCACCGGCACGTCGACGGCATCGACGCATTGCGGCCAGAGCGCCGCGCTCGCCACCTTGCCGGTGTGCCCGCCGCCTTCCGTGCCCTGCGCGATCACCGCGTCGCAGCCCGCCGCCGCGGCCTTCACGGCATGGCCCACCGTGCCGCACATCGACATGACGACGATGCCGGCGGCTTTGAGCTGCGTGAGGATCGGCGTCGGCACGCCGAGCCCGGCGATGAACGCCTTCGCGCCTTCCGCGATGATCACATCGACGCTCTCGGTGAGTGTTTCGGGCTGCGCGGCGAGGAGATCGACGCCGAAGGGCTTGTCGGTCAGATCCTTCACGCGCTTCATCTGGTCGCGGATGAACGCGGGGCTCGTGCCCGCCATACCGAGCGAGCCGAACCCGCCCGCATTCGAAACCGCCGCGCACACCTCCGCATAGGAAACGCCGCCCATCCCGGCGAGCAGGATCGGGTGTTCGATGCCGAGCAGGTCGCAGATCGGTGTACGAAGGGACATTCAGGGTCTCCGGCTGTCACAACCGGGCGGAGTATGTGATGTGATCGGCGCGGCGCGTAGCTCGCGTTCCTGATAAGCTGCGAATAGCGAGGGGAACCTTTGCGCGCCACGGCAATTCAGCACCCATGACTTGGGAGGAAATCGCCATACGGCTCGGCGCCGCGACCGCGATCGGGCTTGCGTTCGG
Source organism: Sphingosinicella sp. (assembly GCF_041916975.1). Classification (NCBI taxonomy): domain Bacteria; kingdom Pseudomonadati; phylum Pseudomonadota; class Alphaproteobacteria; order Sphingomonadales; family Sphingosinicellaceae; genus Sphingosinicella; species Sphingosinicella sp. The sequence goes on along the minus strand of NZ_JAYRYK010000001.1, from coordinate 2,477,948 downwards.
TTTCGATCGGGAGATGCGCGGGCATGAAGCGGGGCTTCGCACACACGCGCTCGTTGCGCTCAGCTCTGCGATGATCGTGATTTCGTCCCTGATGCTGTTCGAAGCGCACCGCAGCGAGAACTCACAGCCTGATCCGCTGCGCGCAATCGAAGGCCTCGCGCAGGCGGTGGGCTTCATCGCGGCGGGACTGATCTTCGTGAGCGGGGACAAGGTGAAGAACCTGACGACCGCCGCAAATCTCTGGCTCTGCGCCGCCGTCGGCATCGCGTGTGGGGCCGGGCAGGTGCCGCTCGTGGTGATCGGCACGCTGCTCGGGCTCACGGTACTCGTCGTGCTGCGCATCCTTTACCGGGTGGTGCCGGACGCGCAGGACTGATTATTCGACCGCGTCTATTCGGCCGCAATCGTCTCGCCGTAGCCGATCATCGCCTTGGTTTCGAGGAATTCGCCGAAGGCATGATCGCCCCACTCGCGGCCGTTGCCGGACTGCTTGTAGCCGCCGAACGGTGCCATCAGATCGCTGCCGGCGCCGTTGATGATGACCTGCCCGGCACGAAGCTGCGACGCGATCTCGCGTGCCTTCTCGATGTCCGTCGATTGCACGTAGGCGGCGAGGCCGTAAACGGTGTCGTTGCCCTCGTCGATCGCACGGTCGAGATTGTCGTAGCCGAGGATCGAGATGACCGGGCCGAAGATCTCCTCGCGCGCGACCGTCATGTCGTTGGTGACGTTCGCGAACACGGTGGGCTTCACGTAATAGCCGGTTTCAAGCCCCTCGGGCTTGCCGGTGCCGCCCGCGACAAGCTCGGCGCCTTCGTCGATGCCCTTCTGGATGAGGCCCTGGATCTTGGTCCACTGCAGCTCGGAGACGACCGGCCCCATGCGCGCGTTGCCGTTCGGATCGCCCGGCGCCCACGCGTCGGCGGTCGCCTTCGCCACCGTCTTCGCCTCGTCCATGCGGCCGGCGGGGACGAACATGCGCGTCGGCGCGTTGCACGACTGACCGGAATTGTTGAAGACGTGCGCGACGCCGCGCTTCACGGCATCGCCGAAGCCTTCGTCATCGAGCAGGATGTTGGGCGACTTGCCGCCGAGTTCCTGCGCGACGCGCTTCACGGTCGGGGCGGCAGCCTTCGCGACTTCGACGCCCGCGCGTGTCGAGCCGGTGAAGCTCACCATGTCGACATCCGGGTGCGAGGAGATTGCCGCGCCAACGCTCGGCCCATCGCCGTTCACGAGATTGTAGACGCCCTTCGGCACACCCGCCGCGTGCAGGATCTCCGTCCACAGCCACGCCGAGAACGGCGCGATTTCGGAGGGCTTCAGCACCATCGTGCAGCCCGTCGCAAGCGCGGGCGCGACCTTGCAGGCGATCTGGTTGATCGGCCAGTTCCAAGGCGTGATGAAACCGCACACGCCGACCGGCTCCTTGGCGATCATCGTCGTGCCGCGCGGCTCGTGGAACTTGTAGGTTTTCAGAACCTCGATCGCGGTGTGCAGATGCCCGGCGCCGATCGCCGCCTGCGCGCTCTTCGCGAGCCACGCCGGCGCGCCCATTTCCTCGGTGATCGCTTCGGCCATCTCGCCGCTGCGCTTCATGTATTCGGCGAGGACCGCCTGCAGAAGCTCGAGCCGCTCGGCGCGGCTGGTGCGCGAGAAGCTGCGGAACGCCGCCTTCGCGGCCTTCACGGCACGGTCGACGTCTTCCGCGGAGCCGAGACTGATGCGTCCGGCGACAGCTTCGGTGGCGGGATTGAGAACGTCGAGAGTCTTCGCGGCGCCCGCGGGATCGACCCATTCGCCGTTGATGTAGAATTTCAGATAGTCACGCATGGCTCGCTCCATCGCATTTGTGGATTTGAACAAGCCTTAGCGCGATTCGGGGGCGCTCCGCACCCCTTTCGAGTGGCAGGACGCATATCGCCGAAAACAAAAAAACGCCCCGGAGGGCGTTTCTTTTGTCGCGACGTTGGTTGCGGGAGTAGGATTTGAACCTACGACCTTCAGGTTATGAGCCTGACGAGCTACCGGGCTGCTCCATCCCGCGTCAACACTGTGTCCGACAGGTCCGGACCTTCAGGTCCGCAAGGCCGCCCGCAGTGAAGCG